>CAWHTU010000021.1:0-145299 GCA_963832305.1 uncultured Alphaproteobacteria bacterium
GCTGACTTTGATTGCCCGGCCCCTTCCCCCGCCGGTGGGGAAGGGGAGGGCCCGTTATCGCTTTCACTGCGGCACGCCGGGACGTGAAAGCGCGTCGAGAGAGGGGCTTTCTCTCGACGCGCTTTCCGTGTTCGGGGCAGCCGGAACGCCGCCGCGCGAGGGTCGGGGCGGTTCGAGATCCTGAACTGAAGGATGGACTATGCCGCGCTCGAGCGCCGTTCGGTGCGCACGTCATATCGGTTCAGTGCGTGTTCTCCGCGCCCTTGGCGTCGCCTGCGCGCTCCTCTGGGCGGGCGCTGTCCGCGCCGACGCGGTCGATGACACGCTTGCGAAGTTTCTCGACGATAAATTTCCCCAAACCGCGGCCGCGATCGGCGAGTTGGCGGCCGAGGCGCCGCCGCAGGCCGCGGCCATTCTGGAGGCGCTCGGGGACAATCGCCTGCTGATCGACCCCGCCGATCATCTCGTCGCCTACAAGACCACGGCCGGGGCAATCCTCAACGCCAAGACCGGCGCGCCGGTGGAAGGCGTCGACGCTTCCGCCTTCAAGAAGGTTCGCGTCAACAACGCGCTGAGAAGCACGATCGAAGGCGCGATGGGGTCGCTGACCCTCGCCAATGCCGACCCCGAAAAACGGCTCGCTGCGGCCGAGGACGTGTTCAGAACCCACAATGCAAAGGCGCTGTCCGCGCTTCAGGCGCAGCTGGCCAAGGAAAGCGATCCTCGCGTCGCCGCCGCCTTGAGGCTCGCCGAGGCGGCGATCTTCGCCACCAGCAATTCCGCTTCTACGCAGGACCGTCTCTCGGCGATCGCGACGCTGAAGGAGCGCGGCGACCAGGATGCGCAAAGCCTCATTGACGGGATCGCGCAGAGGGCCACCGACCCGGCGGTGAAGAGCGCCGCCGCATCGGCGCTCAGCGCGATCCACACCCGCCTCGCTTTGTGGGGCGTAGCGCAGAACCTCTGGTACGGGATTTCGGCGTCCTCGGTCCTGCTTCTGGCGGCGATCGGCCTTGCAATCACCTTCGGCGTCATGGGCGTCATCAACATGGCGCATGGCGAAATGGTGATGCTCGGCGCCTATTCGACTTACGTCGTGCAGACGCTTCTGCCGCCCTCGTTGCAGAACTGGTCGCTGGCTTTCGCCATTCCCCTCGCCTTTGTCGTCGCGGGCGCGTTCGGCATCGCGATCGAGCGTCTCGTGATCCGCTTTCTCTATACCCGCCCGCTCGAGACGCTGCTCGCGACCTGGGGCGTGTCGCTCATCCTCCAGCAATTGGTCCGCAGCCTGTTTGGCGCCAACAATCGCCTGGTCAGCAACCCGCCGTTCATGTCGGGCGCATTCGAGATCGGCGGGTTATCGATCACCACCAACCGGCTTTGGATCATCGTGCTCTCGGCGCTCGTCTTCATCGGGCTGCAGCTCGTCCTGCGGGCGACACCCTTCGGTCTTCAGATGCGCGCGGTGACGCAGAACCGCCGCATGGCGGCGTCGATGGGCATTTCGACCGCACGGATAGACATGCTGGCGTTCGGGCTGGGGTCGGGGGTCGCGGGGATCGCGGGGGTGGCGCTGTCCCAGATCGACAACGTCTCGCCGAACCTCGGCCAGGGCTACATCATCGACAGTTTCATGGTCGTTGTGTTCGGCGGGGTCGGCAATTTGTGGGGCACGGCGTTCGGCGCGCTCCTGATCGGGCTCGCCAACAAGCTGCTCGAGCCGCTTATCGGCGCGGTCCAGGGCCAGATCGTGCTCCTGATCTTCATTATCCTGTTTATCCAGAGACGACCGAGAGGGCTGTTCGCGCTCCGCGGGCGGGCGGTGGAGGCATGAGCGCGCGGCTCGACCAACTCGGGATGGTCTTTGTCGCGATCCTCGTCGTCGCGGCGATCCTCGTGCCGTTGCTGTCGCTGGCGGTATCGCCCGTCTCGGCCTTCTACTTGCCGCCCTATCTGGTGCAGCTGCTCGGCAAATATCTCTGCTACGCGATCCTCGCCGTCGCGCTTGATCTCGTCTGGGGGTATTGCGGCATCCTGTCGCTCGGCCACGGCGCGTTCTTCGCCCTTGGCGGCTATGCGATGGGCATGTACCTGATGCGGCAGATCGGGACCCGCGGCGTCTACGCCAATCCGATCTTGCCCGATTTCATGGTGTTCCTGAACTGGAAGGAGCTGCCGGTCGCATGGTGGGGGTTCAACTGGTTCCCCTACGCGATGTTGATGGTCGTGCTCGCGCCCGGGCTGCTGGCGCTCGCCTTCGGCTGGTTCGCCTTCCGCTCGCGCGTCACCGGCGTCTATCTCTCGATCATCACCCAGGCGATGACCTTCGCCCTGTTCAAGGAATTCTTCCGCAACGATTTCGGCTTCGGCGGCAACAACGGCCTGACCGACTTCAAGGACCTGCTCGGCTTCTCGCTCCAGTCGGCGTCGACCAAAGCCGCGCTGTTCGCCGCCAGCGCCATCGCGCTCATCCTCGCCTACGTCGTTTCGCGGGCGATCACGTCCTCGAAATACGGCAAGGCGCTGGTGGCGGTGCGCGACGCCGAGAGCCGCATGCGCTTTCTCGGTTATCGAGTCGAGAACTACAAGCTGTTCGCGTTCGTCGTCTCGGCGATCATCGCGGGCGTTGCCGGGGCGCTCTACGTGCCGCAGGTCGGCATCATCAACCCGAGCGAATTTGCGCCCGCAAACTCGATCGAGGCAGCGATCTGGGTTGCGGTCGGCGGCCGCGGAACGCTGATCGGCGCGGCGATCGGCGCGATCGCGGTCAACTTCGCCAAGACGTATTTCACCGGCGCATTCCCCGAATACTGGCTTTACGGGCTCGGCCTCTTGTTTGTGCTCGGCACCCTGTTCCTGCCCCGGGGCCTGCTTGGTCTTGTCCTGCGAAGCAGCGAGCCGAAGCCGCGCGAGGTCATTTCGGTCGACGCTGTCGAAGAAGGGGCCGAGCCGTGACGCTAGCGGAGACGAGCAATCCGGCGCTCACCCAGACGCTGCTCTATCTCGACGGCGTGAGCGTGTCGTTCGACGGCTATAAGGCGCTGCGCAGCCTGTCGCTGATGCTCTTGCCCGGCGAGATGCGCGCGATCATCGGCCCCAACGGCGCCGGCAAGACGACGATGATGGACGTCATCACCGGCAAGACCCGCCCCGACGAAGGCGAGGTGATGTTCGACGGCCGGCACGATCTGACCAAACTCGACGAAGCCGAGATCGCGACGCTCGGGGTCGGGCGCAAGTTTCAGAAGCCGACCGTGTTCGAATATCACACGGTCGAGGATAATCTCCTGCTGGCGACCAAGGCGCCGCGCAGCGTCCGCGCGACCCTGTTCGGGCGGGAAGACGCGAAGACGCTCAAGACGATCAACGCCATTCTCGCCACCACCCGGCTCACCGACCATCGGGCTCGGGTCGCCGGATCGCTGTCGCACGGGCAGAAGCAATGGCTCGAGATCGGCATGCTGCTCGCGCAGGATCCGAAGCTCCTCCTGGTCGACGAGCCGGTCGCCGGCATGACCGACAGCGAGACCGCGGCGACCGCCGATCTGTTGCGCGAAATCGCACGCGATCATTCGGTGATCGTGGTCGAGCACGATATGCATTTCGTCCGCGAGCTCGGGGTCAAGGTGACGTGCCTGCACGAAGGCTCGGTGCTCGCCGAGGGCACGCTCGATCAGGTCAGCGACGACCCGCGGGTCGTCGAAGTCTATCTGGGGCGGTGAGTCCATGCTGAACGTCGATCGCATCGATCTCTTCTATGGCGCGGCGCAGGCGCTGCGCTCGGTGTCGCTCAAGGCCGAAGTCGGACGTATCCTTTGCGTGCTTGGCCGCAACGGCGTCGGCAAGTCGTCGCTGTTGCGCGCCATCGTCGGTCAGCACGGCGTCGCCTCGGGCTCGATCCAGTGGAACGGCAAGGAGATGAGCGCGCTCTCGCCCCATCAGCGGGCGCGCGCCGGTTTCGGCTATGTTCCGCAGGGGCGCGAGATTTTCCCGCTTCTTTCGGTCAAGGAGAACCTGCAGACCGGCTTTGCGACCTTGCCGCGCGCCGAGCGCGCCATCGACGACGAGATCTTCAGCCTGTTCCCTGTTCTCAACGACATGCTGGGGCGGCGCGGCGGCGACCTGTCGGGCGGGCAACAGCAGCAGCTCGCGATCGGGCGCGCGCTGGTGACGCGGCCGAAGCTGCTGATTCTGGATGAGCCGACGGAAGGCATCCAGCCCTCGATCATCAAGGACATCGGCCGCGCGCTGGTGCATCTCAGGCGCAAGGGCGAGATGGCGATCCTGGTGGTGGAGCAATATTTCGAATGGGCGCGCGACATCGCCGACGACTACGCGGTCATGGACCGCGGCGCGGTCGTTCTGTCGGGCACGCGCGAGTCGATGAACGAGGAACAGGTGCGGGGCCGGATGACGGTGTGAAGCGGGGCGCCGCTGACGGAACCGTGCGGACTGCAGGGGACTATCGTTCAAACAATGGCCGCCGAGACGTATGCCGGATCGCGAGCACTTCAATTGCGACCGTCCCCGTCCAATAAAAAAGCCGATAGGGAAAACCGAGGACCGCCGCCACTCGAACACCGGGCCTTTGTTCGACCTCGGGCGCGCCGAGCGGAAACTCTGCGATACGCCGCTCCGCCGCCGCCAATTGCGTTTCGAAGCGCGCGCGCAGCGCCGGCCAATGATGCCTCTGGTAATTCTCTATCGATTCAAGGTCGGCAAGCGCAGCCGCTGTCCATCGGACAATCATTCGCCGCGGAATTTCGCGCGAACCTTTGCCACCGCTTCTGCCGTCGAGAAACGACCCGCGCGGACATCATCGAGCCCTCGATCAATCGCGGCCAGCTCCGCCGCGGACGCCTGATAAACGCCCGAGCGCTCAGCCTCAATGCTTCGGGCTGCTTCAAGCAAAGCTTCCTGGTCGTCGGCAGGCCACTCATCGATGCGCCGAAGCATGTCTTTCAAAGCGCTGTTCATGCGCGCATGATACCACGGCGAACGCGTCGTCTGCCAGATATCGCCCTACTCTCAATCCGCTTGGAATTGAGGCCGAACTGGCCAAGCGCTCCGCCGCATGAGGCCGTTGCCTATCGCTGCCGCCCCGCTGATTAATCACCCGCCCCGCTCGAACACCTCCGCCTCCGCCCCGACGATCTCCTCGACCGCGCCCTCGGCGGCGAAAGGCTCAAGCGCCTCGCGCATGGCGCGCCTCATCGCCGGCGCGTCGTCGCCGAGCCGCTCCGGCGAGGAGCCCGACATCGACAGGATGCGGTCGGCGAGGCGCTCGACGCTGATCGTTACCGCCGTCTCGACCCTGATCGTCCGGCGCGGGACGAACGGTCCGCCGGCGAAAAAACGGTCGCGATCAAAGGCCGGTCGCTCGGTCCTCCAGCGGTTGCGCACCTGCATGAAGGCTTGAAGCCAGGGGTTGCGGCCGTCGTCGACGCTCGAGGCGTGGCAGACGAGAATCCTGCCGCCCGGCCTGACGACGCGATCGAGGGCCTTTTGCGCCGGCTCCGGGTCAAGCCAGTGGATGGCGCGGCCGATCGTCACGACGTCGAACCCGCCGAGTCCGGCGGCTTTGTCCTCGAAGCGGCCGTCAACGAATTTGACCGCGACGCCCGCGCGCGACGCCGCCGAGCGGGCGGCTTCGAGCATCGCCGGCTCCGGGTCGACGCCGACGACTTCGCGGCAATCGGGCGCAAACCCGATCGCGAGCAAGCCCGGCCCCGTCCCGACGTCGATGAGGCGCTGGCTGCGGTCGAGTCCGAGGTCGCGCCCAACAGCAGCGAAGAACGCCTCGCCATACGGCGCCCGGGCGCTCTCATAATAGGCGACGGTGGAGGCGAAGCGTCCCATTTAAGGTCTCACGAACGTCGATCGAGTCGCCGCGCCTGGAGAAAGGCGCCCGACCGCGGCCTGAGTATGGTGGCTTCGCCCGGACCGTTCGGGCAGGAATACTCAAGTTGTCGTCGGATTTTGAAAAGAATTTCAGGCGTTAGCCAAGTTTCCCCCGGCGGACCGCCGTCGTTCAATTCCGCGCGATGCATGGAACCGATTGGAGGCCCAGCGATTGGTTTCGCAGGGTTGAGAGAACCCATTAGGAGAAAATCATGTACGCACGCACAGCACTTCTCGCCACCGCCGTTTCCCTGGCTTTTGTCGCCACGCCGGCCTTTGCCCAGACCTTCAACGGCTACGACAATCAGGATCCGGCGGTCACCCGCAGTTACGCCCCGTTCGAGGGCGGCGCTTATCGCGCCAATAACTACAACAACTACGGCATTCCGGTGATCGGACCGGTGGTTGGACCCGTGTTCGGCGTCCTGACCGCGCCGTTCTCGGTTGCGACGGGCGGATGGGCCCAGCCGAATTCGGGCTGCTTCCTCGACCGCGACTTCAACGGCAGGTATACGGCCACGTGCGGAATGTAATATCCGCGTCACGTAGGCCTGCGTTTGCGAGCCGCTCCCGCGAAAGCGGGGCGGCTCGCTGGCGTATCGTGTCCGTTATCGCTGCCCGCCTGAGGCCGAGATGCGCTCGCCGGTCAGCCAGGACGACTGGTCGGAGGCAAGGAACAGCGCGACTCGGGCGATATCGTCGGGCTGGCCCATCCGGCCCATCGGCATCACCATTCCCATGGCTTTCGCCGTCTCCATGTTGAGCCCCATCGTTTTCGTTCCCTCCGTCTCCGTCGCGCCCGGCGCGATCGCGTTGACCCGGATCTTCTTCGGCGCGAGTTCGAGCGCGAGCGCCTTGGTGATGGTGTCGACCGCCGCCTTCGAGGCCGAATAGACGACCGAGTTCGGCACCGGGTTCACGCTCGCGATCGTGCTCAAATTGATGATGCTGCCGCCGGCGCCGTCGAAGCTCGCGACCGCCTCTTTGCTCGCGAGAAGCGTGCCGAGCACATTGGCGCCGAACTGCCTCTCGACATCCTCTTCCGTCACCGCCTCGATCGGGGCGAAGGCATAGACGCCCGCGTTGTTGACGAGGATCGAGGGCGCGCCGAGCTTCGCCCGGGTCTCGGCGAACAGGCGCTTGACGTCGGCGCCTTTCGCCACATTTGCCTGGATCGCGACCGCCTTGCCGCCCTTCTTGACGATCTCGTCGGCCACCCGTTCGGCGCCGGCCTTGTCCGACGCATAATTGACGGCGACGGCCGCCCCCGCTTCGCCGAAGCGCCGCGCGATCGCCGCGCCGATGCCCTTGGACGCGCCGGTGACGATCGCCACCTTTCCGCTGAGCTCACCCATTCTCATGCTCCTCATCACCCCTTCCGGCGGGCCGGGATCGGCGCCGCGGGGCCTCGATCAGCCACAGGTAGGCCATGCGAATTGCGAAGGGTATTGCGCCGAATTCGATATGATATATTTGATTTGCGTATGAATGATCGTCTTCAGCAGCTGGCGTTGTTCGTGCGGGTGGTCGAGAGCGGAAGCTTCTCGAAGGTGGCTCGCGAATTCGGCCTGTCCCAGCCTTCGGTATCTCGATCCATCGCGGCGCTCGAGCGCCGCCTGGCGGTCAAGCTCCTTGTCCGCACCACCCGGCAGGTCTCGGCCACCGATGCGGGCGAGGCATTGCTCGGCCGGGCGCGCGACGCCCTGCTTGCGATCGACGACGCGGAAGGCGCGGCGCGCGGCGCCGACCGGCTGAGCGGCGTGCTCCGGGTCGCGTTGCCGCCGGGCTACGGCGCCCGGCGCATCGTGCCCCTGCTGCCGGCTTTTTTCGCCCGCCATCCGCTGCTCAAGATCGACCTCATGATGTCGGACCGGTACGAGAACCTGATCGCCGAGGGCGCCGACCTTGCGCTCCGGATTGGCGATCTGCCGGATTCGAGCTTTGTCGCTCGAAAGCTCGAGAGCGCGCGGCGCCTGTTCTTCGCCGCGCCGTCCTATCTCGCCCGCCGCGGCGAGCCCGGGAGCCTCGCCGACCTTGCCCGTCATGACCTCATCGGCGGCCCGACCGACGCCGGCGACGAGACCTGGGTCGCGCGCCGCGACGGCCTCGTCGAGCGCCTTCCGGTGAGCCCGCGCGTCCTTTCGCGCTCGGCGTCGGGCATCGTCGCCTGCGCCGTCGCCGGGCTCGGCGTCGCCAGCGGCTCGAGCTGGATGTGCGCCGACGCGCTCGCTTCCGGCGAGGTCGTCGAAATTCTGGCCGGCTATGCAGCTCGATCCGGTCACCGTCTATGTCGTTTTTCCCGCTGGCCGCCGCCCGTCGCAGAAGGCGCGCGCCTTCAGCGACTATCTCGAGCAGGCGATGGCGAGGGCCGGGGAAGAGCAAACATCAGGCGCGACGGTCGGCGGCGCCATGGCCGCGAGCGCTCGAAACTCGCCCCCGCCCGCCAACGATCCGTAGTAAGGGCAGCGCCGGCGCTCAGCCGTGAAGCCTCACGCCGTCGAGAGCTTCGGACCCGGACACCGGGCGATGTTCAAGCTCGCCAACCGCGAACAGTTCGACCGGATCGGCGAAGCCCTTCAGCTGGTATTGGCGAGACGAGCTTCCCGCGAGCTCCGGCTGAGCCTTGTCGAAGACGGCGCGGGTTACGAGGATCTCGCCGGACTCCGCGGCCGATTGCGCTCGCGAGGCGGTGTTCACGACTGTGCCAATGGCCGTCACGTCTCGATGGGATTGGCCAAACTCGCCGAAGCTCAATTCCCCGGTGTTGATCCCAATGCCGATGCCAAGCGGCGCTCCGGTCAATCCGAACGTCTCATCGAGCGTCGCCCGCTGCTCGGCAAACCGACGCTGGATCTCGCGAGCCGCATGCAGGGCGCGCGTCGGATGGTCGCCGTGGGAGACCGGGAAATTGAACACGGCCATCACCGCGTCGCCAATCGTCTTGTTGAGGATGCCGTCCTCTTCCCATACGGCGCCGGCGCAGACGTCATAGAACACGTCCAACAGGCCGGATAGCGCGTCGGGTTCAGCGACTGCGACAGCGCCGTGTAGCCGCGCAGGTCGGCGAACAGAATGGTGGCGTCGATCATGATCTTCCGGGCGCGCATCACCTTGGTGAAACTCAGCTCGCAGATCGTGCAGAGATTTGGATTCATCCGGCTCGGCCGGATGCCGAACGCCCGGAAGGGCGCGGAAAGCGGGCCCCGCAAGGGGATGGGCACTTTCATTTGCTCCCAGCAGCCCTTGCAAATCGTCGCCTGCTCCGCCGCCATGACCGCACCTCTCTGTTCAGCCTGATCCATCCCCTAGCATCCTCTAGGGCGCGCACGGATTAATTCTTTCGGTGTCGCGGTTAAACATTGGACAGCCGTGTTGGGCGCCTCGGCGCGCCGTCTCACCCGTTGCGGAACGCGTAGGCGTAGCCGTTGAGCGCCGGGGCGCCGCCGATAACCGGATGGCCACGCCATTCAATGATTTACGCCCCGCATCATGGATGGTGGGGCGGCGGTCCCCGCAGAATGATCGAAACGGCGTGGCGAGCGGAATGGCGGCGCGTCAGGACGGTGGCCATGACTCGCTCTTCCCATGCGCGCCGGATGAGATGCTCGACCTCCTGCTCCCGGCTGTCGAACCGGTGCTCGCCGCCGAGACGATCCTCGAGCATGAACCCCTCGAAATCGCCGAAACGGTCGAAAATGAGCGCGGCCACTTTGCCGGTAATGTGCGGCTCCTTGTCGAATTCCTCCGTTTGCTCCTCTTCGTGGCGGAGGAATTTGAGCAGCGCATGCCCCTTGAGGCTTCCCCATCCGGTGCAGGCGTCCCACCCAGGCCCGCATAGGTATCCCGGCGCCCCGCTGGAGGCGTTCGTGCGCCCGTCATCGATGTCGCGGAACACATGGCGGGCCTCATGCGAATAGAGGATCGGATTGAGGTAGCCAACGCGTTGGTGCAGGTGCGCGTTAATGATCGCAATGAGGCCGGCGTAGAGAGGCGCGGTCTCGCTCGTGCCCCACCAGCCGGGAGAACTCGCGCCGCCCAGGACAATCTCGTAGCCGTTGGCGTAGCCCGCGATATCCGGCGTGCCGCGCCCCTTGCGCTGGCCCGGATTGAGCGACAGAGGGACATGCGCATGGCGCTGCCAGTGTGGCAGGTCGAAGACATCGCTGACGCCGCCCCCGGTGATCCCGTTGTCGGTCCACGCCACCTCGACGAAGGATGAGCCCGCTACGTCGCCAATGGTTGTGCCCCCGCATGAGATCACCCAAGGGTCCGACTCTGGATAGTAGACATGCGCGTTCCCGTCACCGACCTGGCAGTTGGAGCCGTCGTCGCCTGAAGCCACGAGAACCGTCATCCCAAACATCGCCGCTTCCTGAAACGCGGCGCTGACCGTCGCGATCACGGCGGGGGACCAGGTGAGATTGCCGAACGTGTCGAACTCGGACCAGTCCCAGCTGATCGACAGCACCGAGGGGCGCCGCTCGCCGGGATTGGGATGCACCGCCCGCTTGAGGGCGAGCACCCATCCGTTCTCGTCCCAAGTGGTGAAATAGACTTGGATATGCGCGCCCTGCGCGACCGATCCGGCCACCGAGATGTCGAGCACGACCTCCGCGTCGGCGAATCCCCCGGGTGAGTTCGTCGCCCCGTTGACGCCTATGTCGAGAAGCGGCGGCGTGACAAAACCAGGGCCGATGCCGGCCGCCGTGGTGAAATAGGCGACGATATCGGAAGGCAGATAGCCGCATTTGCCGGCGACGGGATCGCTGAACTCGAGCAGTCCGATCGTCTCCTTGTCGATGTGGTTTGAAGGCTTGGGGAAATCGTAGAGCGTGGCCACCTGCGGCGGGGTCAGCGGCGTGATTGTCGGCAACGGCGTGACCGCGCGGCGCGCCATCCGCCGGTTGTCGAGGCCGAAGACGCCTTCGACGACATGCGCGACATCCTCCGGCAGATGGACGTAGCCCTCGTAGCCCCTGTAGACTTCTCGTTCTCCGCGCTCCCTCCGCCTGCTTCGCGGCGGCCCTCGCAGGCGCCGGCGGTCTTCGTCATCCGCCCCGCGCTCCATTTCGTATCGGTGCAGCTCGACGCCGAACGCGTCGCCGACCTGCGAAACCTTGCCCGATGCAATGACCAGCCGCCGCTCGACGCTCCTCTCGACGACGGCGAGTCCGTGTCGCGCCGCAAAGGCCGCGACGAGTTCGAGCTCGGCCGGGTCGGCGCCGTACTGGCGCGCAAACTCCTCGGAAGTGATGTAATGTCGCGAGCCCGGTCGGTTCTGCGCCCAATGCTCCTGATCCGGCAGTTCGGCCGCCCCGGATCGCCGGCGCACGGCGATCGTGACGGACATCTTCTCATTGGGATCGGAGGGCCCGAGCCGTTTTGCCCCCGGCGCAATATGCCGCGCACTGTTGACGAGCGTCCTTCGGCTTTGGTGACCTGGCATGAGCAAACCTCTTTGCTTTTATGGCTTCCCTCAAATATTCCCTTCCGTCGCTTCCTTTGTTGGAAAGCGCTGTTTAAAAACAATCAGGGCTCCTACAGCTAACCGGCAATCCTGTCTGTGATCGGCGTCACAATTCATTGACAGCATTGGCCGGGGGAGCGTGGGCACCTCAAGATGGCCGGATCTTGCACCGAGAGCATTCGGTTCGTCGGCGTCCAGGGGGCGCCGCATCCCAAGGCGGCGAAGCGATCTCAAAAGACGACCCCAATCGCCGCTTCACGACGCCGGTTCACCCGTTGCGGAAAGCGTAGGCGTAGCCGTTGAGCGCCGGCGCGCCGCCGAGATGGGCGTAGAGCACCTTCGATCCCTTCGGGAAAAAGTCCTTCTTCGCAAGATCGATCATGCCTTGCATCGATTTGCCCTCGTAGACCGGGTCGGTGATCATGCCTTCGAGCCGCGCCGCGAGCCGGATCGCGTCCTTCGTCTCCGCCGACGGCACGCCGTAGAGCGGATAGGCGTAGTCCTCGACCAGCACGACGTCGTCGTCGGCGATTTCCTGACCGAGCTCGATCAGCTTCGCGGTCTTTCGCGCGATGTCGAGCACCTGCGCTTTTGTCTGCTGCGGCGTCGCGGAAGCGTCGATGCCGATCACCTTGCGCTGCCGGCCGTCCTTGGCGAAGCCCACGACCATGCCGGCATGGGTCGATCCGGTCACCGTGCAGACGATCACGCAATCGAACTTAAACCCGAGTTCGCGCTCCTGCGCCCGCACCTCCTCGGCGAAGCCGACATAGCCGAGCCCGCCGAACTTGTGCACCGAGGCGCCCGCCGGAATCGCGTAAGGCCGCCCGCCCTCGGCCTCGACCTCCGTGAGCGCGTCCTCCCAGCTTTTCCGGATGCCGATGTCGAACCCGTCGTCGACCAGCCGCACGTCCGCGCCCATGATCCGGCTCAGCATGATGTTGCCGACCCGGTCGTAGACCGCGTCCTCGTGCGGGACCCAGGCCTCCTGCACCAGCCGGCATTTCATGCCGAGCTTGGCCGCGACCGCGGCGACCTGGCGGGTATGGTTCGACTGCACCCCGCCGATCGAGACCAGCGTGTCGGCGTTCGAGGCAATCGCGTCGGGGATGATGTATTCGAGCTTGCGCAGCTTGTTGCCGCCGAACGCGAGGCCCGAATTGCAGTCCTCGCGCTTGGCGTAAAACTCGACCTTGTCGCCGAGATGGGCGCTGAGACGCTTCAGCCGCTCGATCGGCGTCGGGCCGAAGGTGAGCGGATAGCGTTCGAATTTTTCCAGCATGGCCGGGCTTTTCCTGTTCGCGAGCTCTGGCGACGTTAAACGATGAACGGATGGAGTTGAACCCGACGTCGCCGCAAGGCCGTCAAGGCCTGCGAGGGTGAGCGCCCGGTCCGGGTTCAAGCAGATGTGAGAACGCCTGCCTGGCCGGCTGACTTCCGCCTGGGATAAACTGTCGGGTCATGAGCTCGGGCCCGCCGGACCATGCGGACCGGGGAGGACGGGATGAAGAAGTGAACCCGTGTGCCCCTCGCGTAACATGAGCGCCAACGAGCGGACCGTCACCGCCGAGGCTCAACCGCTGATCGCCGTGGGCGACGTCCGCGCGAGCAGCCGCTGGTATGCGGACTTGCTCGGAGCGGACACGCTTCCCGATCACCCGCACCGCGACGTGTACGATCGCATCTGGCGCTCTGGCCGACTGTTGCTGCAACTGCACGCCTGGGACGCCGAAGATCACCCAAATCTCGTCAACGCCGGCGCGGCGCCTGCGGGACACGGCGTCGTGCTTTGGTTCCAGGTCTGCGATTTCGACGCGGTTGTCGAGCGAGCGATCCGGCTCAAGGCGGCGATCATCGAAGGCCCTCATTTCAACCCCGCGCCCCGGCACTGGGAGATTTGGCTCCGCGACCCCGATGGGTACGTGATCGCCATCGCCAGCCCGGACGGTGAGACCGGTCCTTAGGCCGAAGCCCCGGTCACATATGCAGTTGACAAGGAAACTGTTGACCGATAGTTTCCTTGTCAACTTATGGAGGCCGTATGGTTCGCCGGACGGAGCCCAGCCCGCTGGAGTAGCACTTGGGTTACTGGCTGCGCTACGTGTCGAACCACGTGTCGCACGCCTTCGCCCTGAAGGTCGCCGCGCGCGGAGTGACGGTCGCCGAATGGGTCGTGCTGCGTGAGCTCTATGACGGCGAGAGCGCGCCGAGCGCGCTCGCCGACCGGCTCGGCATGACGCGCGGAGCGATCTCGAAGCTTGCCGACCGGCTGATCGCCAAGGGCTTCATCGCGCGGCGCGCCAGCGCCGGCGACCGCCGGTTTCAGACGCTCGCGCTCACCCGGCAAGGGCGGGCGCTGACGCCGAAGCTCGCGGCGCTTGCCGATCAGAATGACGAGGAGTTTTTCGCCCCTCTCGATCGCGCGACGCGGGAGGCGATCGAGACGGCGATGAAGGAGATCGTGCGGCGAATGGGACTTCGCGCCGCGCCGGTCGATTGAGCGGAAAGCGATGCAAGACAGAGGATGCAAGACAGAGGATGCAAGAGATAGGATGAACGAGATGGACGCCCATGTGAAAGACGTCGTGCGCGAGATGAGCAAGGCCTCGGATGAGGAGCGCATCACGTTTCCTGAAGTGGTGCAGGCGCTGATGGAGGTTGAGGTCGAGCGCTATCACGCCGATCTCGTGGCCGGGCGGAAGACCTATTATCTGCCCGACGGCGCCTTCGAAGAGACGGACACCGATAAGGTCGGCGGCGCGGCGCACAAGTTTTCGGCCGAAGACGTGGAGAAAGCGGTCCGCGCCATCCAGCGGAAGCAGATTGCCTATCGCGAATTCTGCCGCTTGATCGCGGACGCGGGCTGTGTCGGGTATTTCGTCAGTTTGGCCGGCCGCCGCGCCGTCTATTATGGCCGCACCGGGGACGAACACGTCGAATGGTTTCCCGGCGCAAAGCCATAGAGCCTGACCGCCCGCGCCTCCGACACATCTTCAAAGGAGCATTTCCCATGATCGACCACGTCGGCCTTCGCACCGCCCAATTCGACGTCATGACCGCCTTCTACGAGCAGGCTCTCGCCCCGCTCGGCATCAAGAAACTGATGGCCTTTGACGGCGGCGCCGGCTTCGGCCGCGATGCGCCGGTCCTTTGGGTCAGCCTCTCGAACGAGCCGCGGTCCAGCATCCATCTGGCGCTCTCGAGCTCGGACCGATCGGCCGTCCGCGCATTTCACGCCGCGGCCCTCAAGGCCGGAGCAAAGGACAATGGCGCGCCGGCTCCGCGCGACTATGCGCCGAACTACTACGCCGCCTTCGTTATCGACCCCGACGGCAACAACATCGAGGCGGTCTGCCATAGCGCCTGAGCTCGCCGGCGATCGACGGCTTCTTTCTATTAATCGAAAATATCTTGCCATCGGCGAGCGTCTGCTGTACTTTCCAGAAACGACGGGCGCGGGGCGGCTTGAAACCGGGGCCTCCCGTCGGAGGGTCGGATCCAGAGCACGATGGGTTCGGATGGCGCCAAGGAATTGCGAGAGCGCGTTTCCACGCGAACGAGACGGCTCAAGCAGGCTGGAGCCAGGCAACCAGAGGGAGAATCGACGCTAATCGTTGATATATAACAAGAATGGCATTTGGTTTTTGTTGCGCTCGATTTTGATTTCGTTGCGCCGGATTTTGATTTTGTTGCGCCCGGCTTGGATTTTGTTGCGGCCGCCTTGGTTTTTGTTGCGGGGACCGCGGCCTGGCCGCCCCGGCCCCGGCGGATAGCGGGATCGGGTCGTTCAGGGACAGGCTTCCGCGATCAGCGCTTTCGCCCCGTCCATTGCGGCAATCTCGACCGCCGCCTGCGGTTCTCCCGCCGCCGCGTCCGTCGACACGCCTCGGCCCGGCTCGGCGATGAGGCTGCCGCCGCTCGCGAGCGCACAGAAGCGCTCGCGCGGGATGATCGCGCGGGCCGGCGCCGCCCCGGCCGTGGTCAACCGCAGCGGTTCGCCCCCCGGAGCCGTCAAGGTCAGGGTCCAGCCCAAGGCAGCCGGTTCGGCGCCCTGCGGCGCTAAGGAATCGCGCTCGATCGCCTCGGCCTCAACCGCGCCGCCGCCCCGGCGGTAGCGGAACGCGATATCGAGCGCGGCGCCCCGTCCGCCGAACGGCCTGGCGAGGCTCGCCTGCACGAATTCGGGATCGCCGTCGAACGCCCGGGCGTTCAAGCCGTTGGCGCCGCTGGTCGCGATCGGCTCGGCGGCGTCGAGCGCCTCGGTCGCGAGATGCGAGGCCCTGAGATCGGCGAGGCTCAGCCAGCGAACGCTGGCCGCCGGCGTTTTGCGCATGAGCGCCATCACCGGATCGCCGACGCCCATGGCGCCCAGGTAATCGGTGACCCCCGCGTCGACGCTCGCCTGCTCGTAGACTTTCCGCGTCGAGGTGAGATGCGCCGAGCCCTCGGTCTCTCTCACCACCGTAGTGATCTGATGCACGCCGACCAGCGCCACAGGGCCAACGAGCCGCTCGACGCCGCCGGCGAGCACGAGCACGCAGGCCGAGGCGCACATCGCGCCGCCGGTCAACGCTCTGCCCGGTCCGCCCGGGCACCTCGACGCCCGCTCGGGACAATTCGTGATTAGCGTCCTGGCGACGGCGATCGCGAGGCCCTTGGCTCGAATGAGTTCGCCCATCGCCATCGCGTCGGCGACCGAGCCGCCGGGAGAGTGGATCAGGATCGGCAATCGGCGGCCGCCGAGGCTCTCCACCGCTTGAGCGAACTCGATCGCCGCCCCCGGCCCGATCCGGCCCTCGGCCGAAAGCCATTCCGGGCAGTTGGGCGCGCACGCCGGGTCGGCGGCCACGACGCGCACAAAGCGCATCGGCGGCTCGCCGCGCATGCGGGCCGGCGGCCTCAGGTCAGCCGGCGCCGGCGCGCTCGCCGCGAGCAGACCGAAAAAGGCGAGCGCGAACGCCGGACGAGGGACCGCTCCGGTGCGTCGCTTCCATGGAGGCGGCTGGCCGTCGCCCATCGGCGCAATCCGTTCCTCCAGTCCTATGACGCGGACGAGGCTCTTCGACCTTCCCGGCGCTCGCCGCGCAAGCGCCGATATTCGAACGCGATCGGGCTCGCGCCGTGCCTCCGCTCCAGCCGGCGGATGATGAAATGGCCGCGAGCCAGCGTCTGGAAGTGGTCGGCGAAGGCGGCGTTGACTGTCGCGCCGCCGACCGCGCCGAGGATCGGCGCCGCCTGCGCAGCGACTTTCTCGCTCACCACGACCCCGAAGCGGGCCGCGATTTGCGAGATCAGCCGCGCGATGATCGGCGCGGAGTGGGCGCTGATACCCTCGCTTGCGACAAAACGGGCGCTGTCGCTCACCGACTTGGCGAGCGCGGCGCGGACGGCGAAATACCCGCTTTCGAACGCCGCCTCCCCATCCGTTCGGCCGCCGAGCGCGAACACTTCGACGCAGGCCAAGGCGGCGGCCGGGGCGGTCAGGTCCTCGCCTTCGTCGCGCGCGATCTCGGCGATCGAGCGCAGGAGGATGGTCGTCGAGATTGGCAACTCGACCGGCAGCGCCGCCAATCCGAGCGCGCCGCCGACTGCGCCGGAGGCGGCGGCGGCGAGTTTATGAGCGCGGTTGGCCGGTTTGGACGGGCCCTTGAGATCGAGGGTGCGCAACGCCAATTTCAGCGCGCCGCGAAGGGCGGCCTCCGTCGCATGCGCGACCGCGCGGCGGGCCGATTGCGGCATGGCGCCGCTCAAGAGCTCGACCGGTCGCCCGATGACGTCGGTCAGGCGCTGCGCGAAACTCGCGCCTTCCAGGCAAGCGACCGCTTGCCTCAGATCGTCGGTCTCCTCGCGCGTCAATCGCGCGGGCATGACCTCGATGGTCGCCATGGCCGCCTCTCAAGACCCGGATACATTCCCAGGCCCCGCGAAATATAGGGCGTGAAGGCTCTGCGCCAAGCTCCGAAGGGGCGCAGGCTCAAACGAAAACGATAATCGCCAAGCTTATCGCGCCGGCCGCCCAGCAATAATAGGCGAAAGGACTCAACGCCTCGAACTCGTTTTTGTGGAAATATCGCATGAGAAAAGCCAGGCTGAGATAGGCGACGATCCCGGCGACCACCGCTGACAGAACCGCCATCGAGCCCAGCGTCGCGCCTTCCTTCATGAGCTTCGGCGCCTCGTAGACGTTGGCGGCGAGAATGATCGGGGCGCCCATCAGGAACGAAAAGCGCGCGGCCTCTTCGTGCTTGAGGCCCGCCACGACGCCGGCCACCATCGTCGAACCCGAGCGCGAGATCCCCGGGATCAGGGCCAGGATCTGGGCGCAGCCGACCGCCAGCGCTCCCTTCCAGTTGAGTTGATCGAGCGTCCCGACCGACTCTTCGCCGATCCGGTCGCCGAGATAGAGGATGAAGCCGTTGACGATCAGGAAGACTGCGGCGATCGCCGGCGCGGCGAAAGCGTCGCCGAGCAGCTTACGGAACAAGGCGCCCGCGATGACCGCGGGGATGGTCGCCAGCACGACGTGGAAAAACGTCCTCCTGTCCTTCGGCGCGCGGCTTCCTGACACTCCGGCGAGGGAGAGCCCAAAATTGAGCCAGTCGCGCCAGAAGAAGGCGAACAGAGCGATCGACGTGCCCAAATGCATGACAGACAGGTAGGCGAGCCAGTCCGGGGCCTTCTCGTCGACTCCCCATTTAAACAGCCGCGGCAGGATCACCGCATGGCCGAGGCTGCTGACAGGGAAAAGCTCCGTCACGCCTTGCAGCACGGCCATCACAATCGCTTGCAGTGCGGTCAAGGAGCAGTCTCGCCAATTAGGAGCAATGACGTCGGAGAGGCGCCTTCAAGACAGAGTTCTTGACGAACGCCCCCGTCGCCTTTCAGCAGGTTGCGTGCCCGCACTTGTGCACGGAATCAACCTTGTCTTTGAGCTGGTCGTAACCGACCGCGCCGACCACGACATCCTGCCCGACGATGAAGGTCGGCGTGCCGTTGATTTGCAGCGCATCGGCAAGCTGCATGACTTCGTCCAAGCCCGCCTTGACTTCGGAGCTCTGCATGTCCTTGGCGAGCTTGTCCATGTCGAGGCCGAGGTCGCGGGCGACCGCCAGCGCCTCGGTCTTGCCGACCGGCCCATGGGTCGCGAGCAGCTTGGTGTGGAACGCCCAGAACTTATCCCCCGGCAACTGGTTGCGCGCGGCGCTGGCGACCTTCGCCGCCTCGACCGAGCCGGGCCCCAGCACTGGATAGTCCTTGAGAACCAGCTTGAGGTTGGGATCATCCTTCATCAGCTTTGTGACATCCGGCAGGGCGCCCTTGCAGAAGTGGCAATTGTAATCGAAGAATTCGACCAGGGTTGCGGTGCCGTTCGGATTGCCGAGCGTCGCCTGGTATTTCGAGCTGAACAAGGCGCCGGCGTCGCTATTCACCGTCTTCTGGCGCTCCTCGTCAGCCTGCTGCTTATCGTGCTTGTCGAGCGCCTCGATCGCAGCTCGCAACACGTCCGGGTTATTGACAAGATAGTCTTTGATGAAAGCGCCCAATTCTTGCTTCTGCGCCGGCGTGAACTCGTCGGCGACCGCGGGAGCGGCGAAAATGGCGATCCCGGCGAACGCGGCGGCGAGGCCAAGGGCGGTGATCAGCTTCATGCGACTCTCCAGACTGCGGCATTCGGCCCAGGGCCGGCGCCCGATTCGCAACCGCCAGCTTGTAGGGCCGACGATTGCGACATTGTTGCGTCCACTCGAAGCCGTTCTTAGCGGATTTCCGCGACCGTGTCTTCCCGCGCGATGGTGCTGAACCGGGTGACCTCGGCGTCGAACTGCAGTTCGACCGTGCCGGTCGGCCCATGGCGCTGCTTGCCGATGATCACCTCCGCCCGGCCGTGGGCGTTTTCCATCTTACCCATCCAGTCGATATGCTCTTCCGTACCCGGACGGGGCTCCTTGTTCTTGAGATAGTATTCCTCGCGAAAGACGAACAGAACGACGTCGGCGTCCTGTTCGATCGATCCCGATTCGCGCAAGTCCGAGAGCTGCGGCCGCTTGTCGTCGCGCTGCTCGACCTGTCGCGAGAGCTGGGAGCAGGCGAGGATCGGAACCGCCAGCTCCTTGGCCAGCGCCTTGAGGCCGGTCGTGACTTCGGTCAGTTCCTGGACCCGGTTCTCGAGCCGCGATCGCGAGCCCGAGAGCAGCTGGATATAGTCGACCACGAGAAGATCAAGTCCCCTCTGGCGCTTGAGCCGCCTGGCGCGGGCCGTCAATTGGGCGATCGAAACGCCGCCGGTCTGGTCGATGTAGAACGGGATCTGCTGCATATCTCGGACTGCGTCGGCGACGCGATGGAAATCGTTCTCGGTGATGTCGCCGCGACGGATCTTGTACGAGGCGACGCCGGATTGCTCGGCGATGATGCGGGTCGCCAGTTGCTCGGCCGACATTTCGAGGGAAAAAAAGCCGACCACGCCGCCATTGGCGGCTTCGATTGAGCCGTCGGCGCGCGTTCGCCCCTGATAGGCCTTGGCGATGTTGAAGGCGATGTTGGTGGCGAGCGCCGTCTTGCCCATGCCGGGGCGGCCCGCGAGGATCACGAGATCGGACGCTTGCAGGCCGCCCATGTAGCGGTCGAGGTCGGTCATCCCGGTGGCGATGCCAGAGAGCGACCCTTCGCGCTCGTAGGCGCGGGCGGCCATGTCGACGGCGACTTTCAACGCCTCGGAGAAGCGCTGGAAGCCCCCGTCGTACCGCCCGGCCTCGGCGATCTGGTACAGGCGCCGCTCGGCCTCCTCAATCTGCTCGCGCGGGCTCGAATCGACCGGCGCGTCGAAGGCGACGTTGACGACATCCTCGCCGATCGAAATGAGTTCGCGCCGCATTGCAAGGTCGTAGACGCTACGGCCATAGTCGTAAGCGTTGATGATCGTCGTCGCCTCGCTCGCCAGCCGGGCGAGATATTGCGGCACGGTGACGCCGCCGAGATCATGATCGCCAAGGAACGTCTTGAGGGTCACGGGCGTCGCCAGCTTGCCAGCCCGGATCAGCGATCCCGCGACCTCGAATATGCGGCGATGAATCTCCTCGACGAAATGCTCGCTCCGAAGGAAGTCGGAGACGCGATCGAACGCGTCATTGTTGATGAGGATCGCGCCGAGCAGCGCCTGTTCGGCCTCGAGATTGTGGGGCGGCGTGCGGTAGGAGCGTTCTTGCGGCTGTGTCTGGCGTTGCGCAAATTGTTCGATCGTCGCCATGGCGGTGAGCGCGTCTCTCGTGTTCAGGGGTTGGTCGCGAACGCAGCTGAAACGAATCACACGCAACGAAACTTATCAGCAGACTGCGACTGCAAGGAGATCATCCTTGCTCCCAAATGAGTTGAACCGCCAGACCGAAGGCGGCGCGGCGGAGCGAAAAAAATAACAGCGGGGAGAATCGCGATGCGACCTTGACGATCGCTTGCGCCTGGTCCGCACCCGCGTTTCAGGCGCACACGCGCTTCTTCGCCTCGGCGTACTCGCGGGCGAGCCTCGCGACGAGCTCGGCCACCGGCTGCACGGACTTGACGGCGCCAATGCCCTGGCCGCTGCCCCAGATGTCCCGCCACGCCTTGGCTTCCTTGGCTTCCGACGAGCCTCGGGAGGCGAAATTCATCGCCCTGGCCTCGCCATGCGGCAGGCTCTCCGGATCGAGCCCGGACTTGACGATCGAAGGCCTCAGATAGTTGCCGAAAATGCCGGTGAAGTAGGTCGATCCGATGATGTCGGAGGCGTCGCCGTCGACGATCGCCTGCTTATAATCCTCGATCGCGCGCGCTTCGGGCGTGGCGACAAAAGCCGAGCCGATATAGGCGAGATCGGCGCCCATCACTTGCGCGGCGAGAACAGCCCGCCCGGTCGCGATTGCGCCCGAGAGCAGGAGCGGGCCGTCGAACCATTCGCGGATGTCCTGAATGAGCGCGAAGGGTGAAGTCGAGCCGGCGTGCCCGCCAGCGCCGGCCGCGACGGCGATCAACCCGTCGGCGCCCTTTTCGATCGCCTTGCGGGCGAAGCGATTGTTGATGATGTCGTGTAGGGTCAGGCCGCCATAGCCGTGCACCGCGGCGTTGACGTCCTCGCGGGCGCCGAGCGACGTGATGACGATGGGCGCCTTCCACTTGACCGTCAGCGCCATATCCTCCTCGAGCCGCGCGTTGGACTTGTGGACGATCTGGTTGACCGCGAACGGGGCGGCGGGACTTTCCGGATGGGCGCGGTCATGCGCGGCCAACGCCTCAGTGATTTCGTGCAGCCATTCATCGAGCTGGGAAATCGGCCGGGCGTTGAGCGCAGGAAAGGCGCCGACGATCCCAGCCTTGCATTGGGCGATCACCAGCGCCGGATGCGAGATGATGAACAACGGGGCGCCGACGACGGGCAATCGCAGCCTGTCTTTAAGGATGTTCGGCAGCGCCATCAATGTCCCCCGGAGAGTTGGCCTTCGCGATCCCGTGTGCTTTCCGATCGGCGTCTGTGCGCGAGCCGAAAAATCGTTCACACATAAACCGAACAAGGCGCCGGGGACAAGGCCGCGCCTGATGCGCTCACCTGTGTTCGGCCAACCATGCGCAAACTTGCATTCCCGCTCCGCTCCGTCCGAGAGCTTGCGCTAGCCACGGCAGCAGCTTTCGTGCTTCGTCAATGAGCATGTGCGGCGGATTGACGACGAGAAGTCCAGCGCGCCTGAGCGGCTCCTGGCCTTGCACGCCGATTGGCCCGGGGCCAACGTCCAGCTCCAGGCGCAAAATGTTTGGCGCGCCGAGCGCAGCGACCGCGTTGAGAAAACGGGCGTCGGTTCGGGCGTCGCGGACCGGACGCCAGACGATGTAGGTCCCGGTCGGCCATTTCCTCAACGCCCGCTCGAGCGCGCGCAGGATGCTTTCCGCCTCCCCGGGGTCTTCGAACGGCGGGTCGATGAGGACCACGCCGCGGCGCTCCTTGGGCGGCAGATAGGCGTTGAGCGCGACGTAGCCGTCCGTGCCGACTATACTGAGCCGCCCGTCGCGCCCGAGCGCTGCAATCAAAGCCTCGCGTTCTTCTGGGTTCGCTTCGCAAAGCGCGATACGATCTTGCGCGCGCATGAGTTTTTGAGCGATCGCCGGCGACCCGGGATAGGACAAGGGCCGGCCTTCAGAATCGTGCGGGCCGACCGATTCTAGATAGGGCTGCAAGAGCTCGCCAACCGGCGTCGGCCATCGCGCGGTCAGTATGCGCGCGATCCCCTCGCGCCATTCCGGCGAGCGCCTCGCCTCGACTTCCGAAAGATCATAACGGCCAGCCCCGGCGTGAGTGTCGATGAAGCGGAACGGCGTGTCCTTGCGCTTGAGGTGAACGAAGACGCGCGCCAAGACCGCGTGCTTCAAGACGTCGGCGAAATTGCCTGCATGAAAGGCATGGCGATAGTTCACGATCGACAAACCCGGTGAAATCCCGGCGCGAACCGGCGCGGTGCGCTCACCGCACCGGCGCGACCGCGATCGAGCTCCGCTGGCAGCTGTGCCGCGCGACTTTGCGGCAGATCGCGTAGGACGAGAGGTCCTTCGCAACGCAGAAGCGGACATCCATGAGTTCTCCGTTGCTGCAGGTAACCGCCATGTTGTCGGGACGCAAATTCGCGTTCGCGGCGATGAAGGCCTGCTCGATGTCGCTCGGCGAAAGATGCAAGGTCTGGTGCGGGGCCTGCAGCATCGGGGGGATGACGAGCCGTTGTCGCACGTTGCGCACGGTGGCGAAATAGTCGTGCGCGCTCAGTCCCGTGCAGGTTCCATGCTTGCGATATTCATAGGCCGCGAGGTTGTCGTTCGGGTAGAGGCCATGTTCGTCGGCCAAATCCGCCGGGGTAGCGTCCTGGCCCTGGCAAGCCTCGGGGTTCGGACGGTAATCGTTGTCCGGCCACAGGCCGTGGACGACAAAGCCGGCGCCCGACCCGGCCGCGCACTCGTTGGAGGACGTATCCTGACCGCCGAGGTCGCAGAAGCCGGGCGCCCAGGACAACGTCATCACGTAATAGTCGAATGGCGTGGTCGCGACCGGGGGCGCGGTCTGGGGGGCGGTCTGAGCGACAGCCGCGATCGGCGCGCCAATCAGGGCGAGCGCGAAACTGATGACTGTGACCGGGAACCGTCCCATCGCGACGCGGCGCCTCCTCGCGTCAGTCGCGCGCCTTGAGGCCGTATTCGCCGAGCCATTTGTATTGGCCGATCTCGCGCTCGATGATGGGGCGAAGGGTGTGGCAGGCGGGCGCATAGGCGAAGTTCGGGTCGAGGCCGACGACGCACCATTCGACGCCCCAGGTCATTCCCATGATGCCGAAGGCCGACACGACGTCATAAATCACGGTCCGCTCCTTCGAGTCGCTCATCGCCGCGCGGGCGACGCAATAGCGACGCGGGATGTACGCGAGGCCATTGGCTCGGAAGCCGATTTCCCGCACTCGGTCGAAGCCGCCGATCGCCAGCTGCGAATTCCAGAACTCCCGCTGCGTTTGTCCAAACCGACCGCTGATCGTCGACAGTACGCCACCGTCGTCGCAGGCGGGCATATTGGCGAAAAACGGTGCCCAACGCGACTCGGCCGGGACGTCGTATTGATTGAGCTCCGCCGGGCCGCCGGCGGCGCGCACGAGAGTGGGGAGGAGGAAGGCCAGCAGGCCGAAGATCGCCCTGTTCAACACGGTTGCTTCCCTCTGACCGATCGAAATCTTGCCCGCGCCCGAATCTTGGCCGCCGTCACAATGGGGCGCGCCGATCGGCAAATCAAGCGCCGGCGCCAAAGCCCGCCGTCTCGACCTGACCTGCCTGAGCGGCAGCCCCACGCGTCAAGAGAGGCGATTCTTGAGGTCGCCAATTTCGCGCCCCACCAGATCAGCGCCGGCGGGACCGCGCATCTGGTCGGTAAGAACGATTTCCGCAGCCTTGGCGGCATGGTCCGCGGCGGCGGCGCGCACCTCCGCGGTCGCCTGGGCTTCCGCGAGCGCGATCTTGTCTTCGGCCTGCCTGGTGCGCCGGGCAATGAATTCCTTCAAGCGCTCGGCGGCCTCAACGCCCAACTGCTCGGCTTGGGCGCGCGCCTCGGCGACGATTGCAGCAGCGTTGGCTTCCGCTTCGGCGGTCTTCTTCTCGAAGCTCGCCAGCAGCGCGGTCGCCTCTTCCCGCAACTTCGCCGCCTGGGCAAGCTCGGCGGCGATCGCTTCGCCGCGCGCATCGAGCGCCTTCAGAATCATGCGATGAGCGCCGAAATAAATGAGGACGCCAACGAAGACGAGGAACCCGAGAAGGACAAAGAACTCGGCGTCGAATTCCATCATGCGGCTCCGCTGAGCGCCTTGGCCGAATTGACCGCAGCGGCGACCGCCGCCGGATCGGCCGGGCGCCCCGCCAGGCGCTCGACAATCGCCGCGGCAGCCTCGCGCGCGATCTCGGCGACATTGCTCATAGCCTCGGAGCGCTTCGTAGCGATCTCGCGCTCGGAGACGGCCAGTTTGGCCGCGAGCTCGTCCTCGAGCACCTTTCGCTTGGCCTGGGCGTCGGCTGCGGCGGCGTCACGCGCCGCCTGGGCCACGGTCTGCGCCTTCGCGCGCGCCTCGGCCAATGTTTTTTCGTGCGCGGCCGCGGCCGCGTCGGCCCTCTGCTGCATCGCGGTCGCCTCGTCGAGGTCGCGCGCGATTTGCTTCTTGCGCTCGTCGATCACCGCCCCGAGCTGCGGCAAGCCGCGCTTGGACATGTACCAGTAGAGGAACCCGAACGCGATCGCGAACCAGACGAGCTGCGAGGGAAACGTGCTCGGGTCGAACGGCGGAAAGTTCGCATGCGCGCCGCCTTGCTGACCGACCTGCGTCTGAGTTGTGTCGGCGGGCGTCGATTGCGCGGGCTGTGCCATTGCGGATCCTTAGGAAGGGTAAGGAACCGGGAAGGCGCTGCGCGCGCCTCCCCTTCGAGCATCGGAACGAAGTCTCAAGCGTCAAACCGCGAACAGCAAGAGGAATGCGATCAGAAGGGCGAAAATGCCCAGCGCTTCGGTCACCGCGAACCCAAAGATCAGGCGGCCGAATTGGCCTTCGACGGCCGACGGATTGCGCAGCGCGCCGTTCAGGAACTGGCCGAACAGCGTGCCGACGCCAATGCCGGCGGCGCCCGTTCCGATCGCGGCGAGGCCCGCGCCAACATATTTGGCGGCGATGGCGAGCTCATGCGGTTCCATTCGGTACTCCTATTTCGCTGGCGAAAATTCGTTTTTTCGGGTTGGCGTCAGTGACCGGGGTGAAGCGCGTCGTTGAGGTACATGCAGGTCAGCATGGCGAACACGTAGGCCTGCAGGAACACGACCAGGAGTTCGAGGGCGTCAAGCCCGACGGTCGCGACAAAGGGCAAGACGGCGAGCGCCTTGACCGCCGCGCCGGCCCCGAGCAGCATCACCACGAAACTGCCGAACACATTGAGCGTGATATGCCCGGCGAGCATGTTGGCGAACAGGCGCACCGAATGGCTGACCGGGCGCGACAGGAACGAAACGATCTCGATCGCCACCACCAGCGGCAGAATATAGATCGGGACGCCCGGCGGGACGAACAGCTTGAAGAAGTGGACGCCGTGCTCGCGCAGGCCGATTACGATGACGGTCAAGAAAACCATCAGCGCCAGGGCGGCGGTGATCACGATATGGCTGGTCACCGCCATAGAATAGGGGATGAAGCCGATCAGGTTGGCGAGCAGGACGAAAAAGAAGATCGAGAACACGAACGGGAAAAACCGCATGCCCGCCTCGCCGGCGGCGGAGCGCACCATGCCCGCGATGAACTCGTAAGCCATTTCGGCCATGGCCTGCATGCGGCCGGGCACGCCGGGGCCGCCGCGCGCTCCGAGCGCGACCAGAAGGCAGGTGATCGCCACCGCCAGCAGCATATAGAGGCCGGAATTGGTCAGCGAGACGTCGTGGCCTGCGACCTGAATCGAGACGACCGGGTGAATGGAGAATTGTTGGATCGGATCGATCGCCGGTCCCGACTCTGTCGCCACGTCCTCTAGTCCTCGTCGTCGTCCGCCACGCCGGCGGCTCCGCGCCCCCCCAACGAGGCGTCCCGTTCGGCCCCGGAAGCCGAGCGCCGCACGTCTTTATCCGGCGACTCTGGGCGAGACAAGGGCGAATTGCGGTTGACTGACGCCGCTTTGGGCGAAGTCAGCCGAATCACGTTCCACACCCCCGCTGCGACGCCGATGAGGAAAAATACAATCATGAACGCAGGCTTAGTGCCCAGGCCGCGGTCGAGGGCCCAGCCGATCCCCACCCCGACGATGACGGCCGAGACGAACTCGCTGCCGGCTCGCAAGCCAAGCGACATCGCCGACCCGACCCCGTCCGGCTTCACCTCCCGCTTGGGCTCG
The DNA here is from genome assembly GCA_963832305.1 of uncultured Alphaproteobacteria bacterium. Classification (GTDB taxonomy): domain Bacteria; phylum Pseudomonadota; class Alphaproteobacteria; order Rhizobiales; family Beijerinckiaceae; genus Roseiarcus. The sequence continues at coordinate 26,777 of CAWHTU010000021.1, forward strand.
GGAGCGCGCGGCGGAGCAGCCCGGCCCCTGAGCTCGCCTGACAGCCGATCGAGGCGCGCGCGCAGCGCCGCCGGGTCGTCGGGATCTTCAGGGTCCGAAGCCATCGTTTCATGCCTAGCTTTTGGGCTCAGGATGCTAGCATTGGCGCGCGGGGGCGATAAGGGCGAGGTTCAGCGCTTGACCTGCCCTGGCGCCTGGCGCAAGGCGGGCCCCGTCCCAACCCGAACGGCTCCCTCATGCCGAAATCGCCTTCCCCGCCAAAAACCGACAGGGCGTCCGGACCCTCGTCCAAATCGCCGTCCTCGCCACCTGCCGGAGGGCCGATCGGAAAGGCTTCTACCGGATTCTGGAAGACCTTTGCGCACAGGCCGCGGCTCCTCATGGGAGCGGCCCTGATGATCGCGTCCTACATCGCTTTGCAGCTCGGCGTTGATATCCACGAGGCGACGCGGCTCCTCATCGCCTGGAACGTCGGGGCATGGGCCTTCCTCATGCTGATTCTGCACATGGCCATGGACCCGAGGCGCGACGCGCGCGTCCAGTCGCGGCCCGAGGACGAGAACCAGTGGGTCCTGGTGGTCTTAGGCGTCGTCGCAGCGGTCGCCGCCATCGCCGCGATCGTCTGGGAGCTCGGCCCGGTGAAGAACATGAGCGGCTGGCCGAAGGCCGGGCATCTCGCACTGGTCGGCTTGACTGTGCTCAGCGCCTGGACCTTCCTGCAGGTGATGTTCGGGCTGCATTACGCCGGCGTCTACTTCAAACCCAAGAAGGGCGGGATTCACGCCGGCCTCGAGTTTCCGGCGACGCCCCAGCCGGGCTGGATGGAATTCTTTTACCAGGCCTTCGTCATCGGCTGCACCTTCGCCTCGTCCGACGTCAATGTGACGTCGATGCGGATGCGGCGGATCGTCGTCATTCAGGGCGCGGTCGGATTTTTCTTCAACGCCATTATCCTTGCGCTCACCATCAACGTCACCGCGAACCTCTTCTAGCCGCCGCGCTAGCTGCCGGATATAGAGCCGCAATGACCGAAACCGACGTTTCCCTTGTCCGCGCCGCGCTGCCGCGCGGGTTCGCCGACCGCGACCAGTCCGATATCGCCGCCGCCGATGCGATGATGGCGAAGATCCGCGAGGTCTACGCGCTTTACGGCTTCGAGGCGGTCGAGACGCCGTTCGTCGAATACACCGAGGCGCTCGGCAAGTTCCTGCCCGACCAGGACCGGCCGAACGAGGGCGTGTTCTCGTTCAAGGACGACGACGAGCAATGGCTCTCGCTGCGCTACGACCTGACCGCGCCGCTCGCCCGCTATGTCGCCGAGAACTACGACCGGCTGCCCAAGCCCTATCGCTCCTATCGCGCCGGCTGGGTGTTCCGCAACGAAAAGCCGGGGCCGGGCCGCTTCCGCCAGTTCATGCAGTTCGACGCCGACACGGTCGGCGCAGCGTCACCGGCCGCGGACGCCGAAATCTGCATGATGGCCGCCGACGTAATGGAGGCGGTCGGCGTCAAGCGCGGCGACTATGTGATCAAGGTCAACAACCGCAAGGTGCTCGATGGGGTGATGGAGGCCATCGGGCTCGGCGGCGACGAGAACGCCGGACGGAGACTGACGGTGCTTAGGGCGGTCGACAAGCTCGACCGGCTTGGCCCCGAGGGCGTGCGGGCGCTGCTGGGTCGCGGGCGAAAGGACGAGAGCGGCGATTTCACCAAGGGGGCGGGACTTGAGGAGACGAGCATCGAGCGGGTGCTCGCCCTTCTGAGTGGGGCCCTCGACTTCGTAACCAATCCGGGCGACGGGACAGTGCAGTTTGGCGACGGCGTCAAAGGCCAGCGGCCCGGGGCCGGAGGAGGCGTCGCCAGCAGCTATCGGACAGGGTCGGGCGCCCGTGGCGGCGCTTCGGGCGACGGCGTCAAGGATGAGGGACTGAAGGAGCTCGCGCTGATCGAGGCGACCGTTCGAGCTGCCGGCTACGGCCCTGATCGCATTCGCATCGACCCCTCGGTCGTGCGTGGGCTCGAATATTACACCGGCCCCGTCTTCGAGGCCGAACTCACGTTCGAGACGCCGGGCGAGGACGGGCAGGCCGATCCGCTTCGGCTCGGTCGGCGGCGGCGGACGCTATGACGGCCTTGTGGCGCGATTCCGCGCCGAGCCGGTTCCGGCGACCGGCTTTTCGATCGGCGTGTCGCGCCTGCTTGCGGCTTTGCGCGCGATCAAGAGCCCGATCGTCGCGCAGGCGGAAACTCCCGGTCCCGTCGTCGTCCTCGCGCTCGACCGCGACGACGCCTCGATGGCCAACTATCAGCGGCTGGTCGCGCGCCTGCGCAATGCGGGCGTCCCGGCCGAACTCTATCTCGGCGCGGGCGGCATGAACGCGCAGCTCAAATACGCCGACCGGCGCCGGAGCCGCGTCGCCGTCATCCAGGGCTCGAACGAGCGCGACGCGCCTGGCGGCCCGCAGGTCACGATCCGCGACCTCAAGCTCGGGGCCGAACTCGCGAAATCGACCAAGGACCGCGCCGACTATCTCGAACTGCGCCAGCGCGCCCAATTCGCCGCGCCCGAGGCCGATCTGGTCAGCCGTGTGCGCGAGGTGCTGGCGCGGTAGAAAGTCCGCGCTGCTGTAGGGCCGGGTCGTTGACCCCGCGCCTTACAGCAGCGGGTGGCGCGGAAATAGGCAATCCAGCCGCCTGTCTACTATCTATGCATGTGAAAATATAGCTCTCATTAACCGGATCAAAAGCCGGAAGTGCGACATTCAGGCGATTGGGGAGGAAAGTCGATGCGATTCGCTTCGATTGCGCTCCAGACGCTCCAGATTCTGGCCTTTTCCGCCGCCTTTGCCGATCCTCGCGATTTCGCCGGGCCTCGAAGCGACGGCGCCGATCTCGACCATATTCGGCGCATCATGTCTCCCCACATCGAGGGCGACCGGCTCATCATCGAGGGAAGGATCGATTCCCATATCTACGACTATATCCAGTATGAGGCGGCCAGGGTCGCCGCGGTGAGGGTGATCGACCTCGACTCCCTCGGCGGCAACGCGGAATGGGCGCTGATGATCGCGCGCAAGGTCAAGGAGCTCGGCAAGACGACGGAGCTGCGTTCCCAGCACTATTGCGCGAGCGCCTGCGTCGCGATCTTCGCCGCCGGACGCGAGCGGATGGCCGCCGAAGATACCTGGATCGGCATTCATGGCGCGCGCCTGGGGCCGGGCTACACGACGAATTTCGAGGGCTTCTGTTTCGAAGATCTCGAGGGGGGGATGGCGTTCGAGCCGCGCAAGAGGGGCTGCCGGGAGTTCCTGAATCACTGGTACGACGTGACGCTGGCGAGCACCAACGAAGCCTTCGACCTCATGGAATCAAACGGCGTCTCGCCGGAATTGCGCGAGACCTACTTCTCGATGCCCGACGATCCGGGATGGCCGGCTCAGATGAACGCCATTCGCAAGCCCGACTGGCCACTCAAGGCCGCTGACGCGGTGAAATACAACCTCGTGACCAAGCTATTGGCGAAGACCAACTTCTAGGGCGAGTTTGCAGTCGACGCGTATGTCGCCGGCCCGGCGCGATGACGGCGCGGAGCGATTGGCGCGACAATCCATTGCGGAAAATCAGAATTCAGCGTAGTCTGCCTCCATGACCAATTCTGCCCCTCCCTCGCGCCAGGAGCGCGGGACCGCTCTCGCTCGCCTCGCGCGAGCAGAGCCCGGGAAAAAATCGTCCCCGCGTTCGCGCCGCGCAACCCATTGAAAAGTCAGGATTCCGACGAGAGAATCCAAACAATCCCAAGACAATCCAACCCGGACGGGCGGCGCCTTCGTCGTCAAACGGCCCCGCGCCCAAGAAAACCCAAACGGATCGCTCCGTCGGCGGCCGCGTCCGAGGCTCTAGGGAGCCGCGCATTCGAACGAGGCCGCCGACTCTGGGTCGCCGCCTGTGTAGCGCGCATATTTCGGCCACGGGCAGAGCGGGCGGGTTCGGTTCGCGCTCCAGGACGCCGGAGTCTCCTTGTTCATCGAATCGACAGTGGCGATGATGCGATCCGGCGCCTTGCCTTTTTCGACCCAGTCCGTGAGCGCGGTCAGCGCGTCGAACTTGTCGAGCGCAAGGCCGGCGCTGCAGTGAGTCATGCCAGGCACGGCGAACAGGCGGACTTCCGCCTCGGCGTTGCCATCGAGATTGGCGTTGAGCCGGTCGTACCAGCGGATCGTGTCGTCGATCGAAAACACCGGGTCCGCCTGGCCGTGATAGATGATCATCTTGCGGCCGAGCTCGCGGAACCGGGCGAGCTTCGGGTCGTCGACGTCAGGCGGCGTCATGAACTCCATTGCCGACTCCGGGTAGGCGTCCGTCTTCGCGTAGATCTTCGGCGCGTCCTTGTCGAAATCGAATCCGAGAAGCGATTTCACGAGCGCGTCGGTCGAGCCGGCGACTGGGGTCGGCGGGGTGGTGAAAATGTACTGGAGCGAGGACGCCCCCATCGTCGCGATGATCGGATAGTGATCCCAGGGCGGGATAGGACTCTCGACCTTCCATAGCCGCCAGTTGCCTGTTCCGACGCCACCGTCAACCGGCCAGTCGGAGTAGAGCTGTTCGCCTTTGGAATTGTGCGGTCCGGCGAAGCTCATCTCGAGCGCCTCCACCTTGGCTTTCGGCAGGCAGTCCGCAGTCGCGCCGGGAGCGCAAGTCAGGCTGTCGAAATTGAAGGCCTTCTGGCAGGCCGCGAGGTTCCCGGTCAGCCCGTCTTCGAGGCCGTCCAGCTTGTCGCAAGCGGCGATGACCTTGCGCGAAACGATCGCGGCGTCCTCGACCGTAATCGACTTTCGGATGTCGGGATCGGCCTTGACGAACGCCTGCGCGTCCCACGCGTGCTGGATCGCCGCCCGCGGCAGGTCGAAGCCCGGATCGCCGACCAGGAAGCCGTCATAGGCCTCCGGCATCCGCGTCGCCGCCACCATCGCATGGCGTCCTCCGTTCGAGCAGCCCATCATGTATGAAAAGTCGGGCTTGCGGCCGTAATGGGCCGCGATGATCGCCTTGGCGATCGGCGCGAGCGTCATGTCGGCGGAATATCCATAGTCGCGCCGGGCCTGCGAATCGAGGCCAAAGGCCGCGCCGGCGGCGAGCCCGAGCGCTTTATTGGCAGGGTCAGCGCCGGGGTGGCCGGCGTCGGACGACAGCACGGCGTAGCCCCGCGCCAGGGCCGGCCTGCCGCCGGAAGCAAGCGCCCCCGGCCCGTCGCCTATGGCTGGGACCACCGCGCCGTCTCCGCCGCCGTTCTCCTGACTGAGGAACCGCCCGTTCCAGTCGATCGGAAGCCGCATCTCGAACCGGACTGCGTAGCGCTTGCCGTCGGCGCCGGTTCGATCGTTCAGATGGCCTTCGATGACACAGTGCGCCGCCAGGCCGTCGCCCGCCTCCTGCATCTTCGCCCCGTCGATGACGAGGCCGGGAATGGCGAGCGACTCGGAAGTGACTTTCGTGCAGCTCTCGCCTTGGGCGAACGTCGTGACTGGCGCGACAAGATCGAGCACAAGACCGGCGGCGACCGCGGCAAGAAGCAGGTTGCGCCGGCCGAATTTTCGTACGTCCGCCTCCGCCCCCGTCCGCATGCGCTGCTCCCTCGCGGCCGATTTCGCCATGCGCGATTGGCCGACGCTACAGAGATTCGCGCAATGCGCAAAGTCAAGCGAGCGTGCATCAGGATCGCGGCCAACCGCGGCGTGGCATTTACACCCGCGCGATGACCGCGACCGGGCCGCCGCCGGCTGGCCCCTGGTGTTCGGCGCCGCCCGAGACATAGACCGCGCCGGTTCCCGCGACGCCACCGATCAGCCCCCCGACTGCGGCGCGGGCGTGGCGCGTGGCGTTGATGTCGGAATCGTCGAGCATCGTGTGGCGGAGACCGCGCACGGCCCCGTTCGGAGAGGCCTCCGCCTTGGCGAAAATATTTACGAGGCGAGCTTGCGACCCAGGGTCGAGCGCGCTCAAGCCGACGCTCTCGAGCGCCTGTATGACCGCCGGAAGATCGATCGCATCCTTCATCACCGCGTGGTCGATTTTGAACGGACTCGCCGAGAATCGCGAGGCGCCCACCAAAATGACGACATTGTGCATGAGTTCGATGCCCGCCGAACAGGAAGCGACCGACGAATAAAGGTCCCAGTCCTTGAGCACATTGGCCTCGCCAGCATCGGCGCCGATCTCGCCGAGCGCCTTGGCGACGCCAAGCGCGGAAGCGCCGCGGGAATAGCCCATTGACGCATAGCCGCTGGCGGTGACCGTCGTCTTGCCGCGCGCCAGCGCGTCCTGGACGCGCTCGCTGGTCAGAAGCGGGCATTTGATCTGAACGAAGTGCACATCGCCAACGGCGTCGATCCGAGCGTCGCTCATCGCGGTCTCGACTGCCTTCATCGTCTCGCCGATCTGCGCGTCGCGGCCGATCTCTTCGGGCAGAAAGTCGCGGGTGTGGGCTATGCCCACGCTCAACCGCGCTTCGCCCGCGCTCTCCGGCGCGGCCTCGAGGCCGAGGCTGCGCGCGAACACCGTCATGTGCGGCGACAGCACCCCCTCCGTGCCGCCCGACATGACGAACGCTATTCTGCTTTCCACCGCCCGCGGCGCCAGCGCCAGATGCGGCGCCAGGGCGTTACGCAAGGCGGCGACCGCGTATTCTCGGGTGAAATCGTTCACGCCGCCGTTACCTTCGGTCTTCCCCAGGATCGCGAGAATGGACGACGCCTGCAGATCGCCCCTGTCGATGAGCGCCATCAGGCCGGAAACATCGCCGGGTCCACTGGTCGCTATCCGAACGACGTCGAATGAGTTCCGCTGCATGCGCCCTCCGCGCCTCCGGACCAGGAATATCAACTTCTGCCAGCCTCGGCTTCCCCGAATTCGCCGGCCTCCCGTCAACTCGAGCCAATCAGAATCCCCGCCGCCAGCACCAGCGCGCCGCCTAACATCACCTTCGCGGCGGCCGAGACTGGCGGGGTGTCCATGTAGCGCCACTGGACATAAGAAATCGCCAGGAGCTCGAACACGACCACGACGAAGGCGACGACCATCGCGGTGTAGAACTCGGGGATCAGGAAGGGCAGGGTGTGGCCGATCCCACCCGCAGTGGTCATCAATCCGCAGACGGCTCCCCGCAGAAGCGGCGAACCGCGGCCCGAAAGCTTGCCGTCGTCCGCGAGCGCCTCAGCAAAGCCCATGGAGATGCCGGCGCCGACCGAAGCCGCGAGCCCGACGACGAACGCATTCCATGAATTGTGGGTCGCGACCGCCGCAGCGAATACCGGCGCGAGCGTCGAGACCGACCCGTCCATCAAGCCGACCAGCCCCGGTTGGATGACCTGCAAAACGAAGCGCCGGCGCTGATTTTCGTCCTCGCTGTTGCGGGCGGAGTCCGTCAGTATCTCCTCCTCGAGGCCCGCGGCGATCTGGTCGTGTTTCTCCTCCTCCTCGGCGAGATCGCCGAGGAGCTTCCGGGTCGAAGCGTCCGTTGTGTGCGTCAAAGCCTGTCGATAGAAGCGCGCCGCTGCGCGCTCCATGTCGCGTGCGTGCGACCGCACGGTCTCGATGCCCAGCGGCCGCTGATGCCACACTGGCTTCAGCGGGATATAGCCGCGGATGTGATCGCGCCGCACCAGGGGAATATGATCGCCAAATTTCGATACGAAGAGGTCGATAAGCCTGCGTCGGTGACCATTCTCCTCCGCGGCCATCTCGTCGAACACTTTCGCGCTGGCCGGGAAGTCGTCATGTAGACCGTCGGCGAAATCGGCGAAAATGCGTGCGTCCTCCTCCTCGTTGCTGATCGCGAGGGCCAGAATCTCGCGCTCTGACAAGTCGTCGAAATTGCGCATCGTCGCGTCCCCGGAACTCCCGCCTCGTCGATTGCTTCGCCGCGGGCCACGCCGCGAAACCACGTGCGAACGGCGCCCCGCGCATGGTCATCCCTGACGGCCGCCTTCTTGGTCTGGCCGATCGTGTGGGTCAAGTTATCACGAAGCGTCTCTGGAGCGCCCAAGGGCGTTCGTGGAGGGTAATTGCCTCTCCCGGCCATCGCCTTGCCATCCCCTCTCGGCTGCACTAGACGAAAAACGCCGTTCCGCCACGGGTTATCGGGCGGGTGGCCTTGAATTTCCTTTGCATGTCGGCGTTCGTGGACCAGCCTCCCTCCCTCGATCAATTCAATCGGATCGTCATCAAAGTCGGGTCCTCGTTGCTGGTCGACGGCGCTCTCGGCGCGGTCCGGCACGCCTGGCTGAAAGCGCTCGCGTCCGACATCGCCGCTCTCCATCGGCGCGGCGCGAGCGTGGTTGTGGTGTCGTCCGGGGCGATCGCGCTCGGCCGTACGATCGCCGGGCTGCCGAAAGGGGCGCTCAAGCTTGAGGACAGCCAGGCCTCGGCGGCGATCGGTCAGATTGCGCTCGCCAGCGAGTGGTCGCGGGCGCTCGCCGAAAACGGCATCGTCGCGGGCCAGCTCCTGCTGACCTTGCAGGACACGGAAGAGCGCCGCCGTTATCTCAACGCCCGCGCCACCCTGGGGCGTCTTTTCGCCATCCACGCGATCCCGATCATCAACGAGAACGACACGGTTGCGACCAGCGAGATTCGCTATGGCGACAATGATCGGCTGGCGGCCCGGGTCGCGACCATGTCGAGCGCCGACCTCCTGATCCTTTTATCCGATGTCGCCGGGCTCTATGATTCGCCGCCGCATCGAAACGCCCATGCCCGGTTGCTGCCCGTCGTCGAGCGCATTACGCCCGAGATCGAGGCGATGGCCGGGGGCGCCTCGTCAGAGTTATCGCGCGGCGGCATGCGCACCAAGATCGAAGCCGCTCGTATCGCCACCGCTGCGGGCACGCACATGGCGATCGCGGACGGACGCATCGCCCATCCGATCGCGCGCATCGCCGACGGAGGCCGCTGCACCTGGTTCCTGACCCCATCGAATCCGATCGCGGCGCGCAAGATCTGGATTGGCGGATCGCTCGAGCTTAAGGGCGCGGTGTTCGTGGACTCCGGCGCCGTTGGGGCGCTGGCGCGCGGCAAGAGCCTGCTCCCGGCCGGGGTCACACGCGTCGAGGGTGTTTTCGCGCGGGGCGATTGCGTCGCAATTCGCGACCAGGGCGGGGTCGAGATCGGGCGCGGCCTCATCGCCTACGACGCCGCGCATGCCGAGCGCATTCGCGGACGCAATTCCCGCGACATTGCGCATATCCTCGGGATTGCCGGGCGGGCCGAAATGATCCATCGCGACGACATGGCGTTCGGCGGCCGATGACGCGGGGAGCCGGTGGATCGGCGCGCGCTTGGCATAGCCGGCCCCGCCGCGCATAAGTTCGATCATGAGCATTCCGGTCGAACGACGCGCCCGGGTGATCACCGTGCCGCGCCCGGCGCTGATCGCCCTGGCGAACCTGCGCGCGCGTCTGCGCGCCAGCGAATTCGGCATGGCCGCGCTGGCGACCGGGGTCGGCGTGCTCGCGGGTCTATGTGTCGCCGCGATGACCAAGATCGTCAACGTCGCGCATGTCGCGATTTTCGGCATCCCGTTCGACGTTCACCTCAGCGCGGCCCAAAGCGTCGCGCCTCTTGCCGCTTTTGGGGCGCCGATGCTGGGCGGGCTAATTCTTGGCGCAATCGACGCCTGGCTCGCCCGCAAGAAGGCGCCGCCGGCGGTCGATCCGGTCGAGGCCAACGCGCTGCGCGGCGGACGCATGTCGCTCAGTCAGAGCCTGCTGGTGGCGACCCAAACCGTAATCTCGAACGGCTGCGGCGCGTCGGTCGGGCTCGAGGCCGGCTATGCCCAGATCGGAGCCGGCGTCGCCTCGTATCTCGGGGTCAGGTCGCGACTGCGCCGGCAAGACTTGCGCATGCTGGTCGGCTGTGGCGCAGGAGGCGCGATCGCGGCGGCGTTCGGGGCGCCGCTAACCGGTGCCTTTTACGCTTTCGAGCTCATCATCGGCGCCTATTCGCTCGCCAACGCGATCCCGGTTTTCGCCGCCACGCTCGCCGCATCGCTCACCACCCAGGCGATCATTGGCGCGCCCTACGACATCACCGCGCCCGCCGTCGCCCCATTGACGTTTCCGCACTACGGCGCGTTGATCTTGCTCGGCTTGGTCGCGGCGGCGGTTGGTGTTGGCGCCATGCGGGTGGCGGCGCTCATCGAAAGGGCGTTCCGCGCAACGATCCCGTGGCGCCTCTTTCGGCCCGTCGCTGGCGGGGCGATGGTGGGCGTCATGGCGCTCTACACGCCGCAGGTCCTGGGGGCTGGCCACGGCGCGCTCGGCCTCGACTTCTATTGGCCGATGACTGCGGCGGAACTGACAATTCTCATCGTGTTGAAACTGTTCGCCTGCCTCGTTTCGCTGGCGTCCGGCTTTCGCGGCGGACTGTTTTTCGCTTCCCTGTTCGTCGGCTCGCTGCTCGGCAAGCTCTATGCGATCGGCATCGACGCCGTCGCGCCGTCGATGAATCTCGAGACGACAGCCTGCGTGCTGGTCGGCATGGGCGCGCTGAGCGCGGCCATTGTCGGCGGGCCGCTGACCATGACCTTCCTGGTGCTCGAGAGCACCGGAAATCTCGGTATCGCCGGCGGCGTGCTCGCCGCGTCGATTGCGACTAGCCTCGCCGTGCGGGCGACCTTCGGCTACTCGTTCACCACTTGGCGTCTCCATCTGCGCGGCGAGACGATTCGAGGCGGCCAGGACGTCGGCTGGCTGCGCGAACTGACGGTCGGCCGGATGATGGTTCCCTCGCCGCCGGTTTTTCCGGTCGAGGGAGCCCTGCGCGCATTTTGCGAGGCTTATCCGCTGGGCAGCGCCAATATCGTGGTCGCGGTCGGCGAGGACGGGCGTTACGAGGGGCTGATCCACGTTCCCGAGGCGCATGCGCTGTCGATCGAGAACGGCGGCGAGGGCAGCACGATACGTGGCGTCACTCATCTGCCCGCGACTGTGCTGCATCCGGACGAGGACATCCGCACGGCGCTGGACCGGTTCGGCGTCGCCGAGACAGACACCCTCGCGGTCGCCGAGCGCGGAACCGGCCAGGTGCTGGGCACGCTCAACGAGGCCTACGCCGCGCGCCGTTACGCCCAGGAGACGAATCTGGCGATGAAGGGGGTGCTGGGCGGCGGGTAGGCGGGATGCGATGCGAGCCGGGGTGAGCGCGCTTGAGCGACTTGCCTCATCCGATGACTCGCGGCGACAGATCCGTCGCGTAAAGCTCGTCGATCATCGCCGCGCGGCGGCTCAACACCGCGCGCTGGTTGACCGAGCCCTTGTCAGTCATCTCTCCGGTGTCCAGCGACGGCGGATCGTCCATCAGAATCAGGCGGGCGAAGCGGCCCGAGCTGCCTCCCGCCTCTGCGTTGAAGGTCTTGAGCAGGCGCGCGAAGGTCTCGCGCACGCTCTGCCGCGCTAGGATCTCCGAGGGGGTCGCGTGACGGTCGGACGCATCGGCGAGCTCGCGGCACGCTGCGAGGTTCGGGATGACAAGGGCGGCCGCGTCGTCGCGGTCGTGACCGGCCACGACGACGTCGCTTACATAGGGCGCGCAGTGGGCGATGAATTTCGCCCTCAACGGTCCGACACTGACCCAGGTGCCAGTGGCGAGCTTGAAGTCCTCCGCGACCCGCCCGTCGAACAGGAAGCCACGTTCGGGATCGCTTGCGTCGGCGAAACGCAGCGCATCGCCGAATTTGTAGAATCCCTCTTCGTCGAACGCCGCCTCGGTGAGCTTGGGCTCGCGCCAATAGCCGGGAGTGACGCTCGGGCTCTTGACGCGCGCCTCGAGCTTGCCCGCGTTGGGGACGAGCTTCACCTCGACCCCCGGATTGGGAATGCCGACCACGCCAGGGTCGCGCGCTCGCTCGGTGACGCTGATCGCCGATGGGCCGGTCTCCGTCGAGCCGAACGAAGTCACCATGGGCACGATTTCGCCGACTGTCTCCAGCCCGAGGCGCTCGTAGCCCTCGCGGACATGGGGGGCGAGGGCGGCCCCGGCGTAGCAAAACGCCTGCAGCCGGGCGAACAGGGTCCGCCTGAGCTCCCGGTCCGCCTGCAGATACGGCAAAAGCATCTCGAAGCCCCGGGGCACGTTGTAATAGACGGTCGGCGAGATTTCCCGCAGGTTGCGGACCGTGGCTTCGATCGCGCCGGGCAGCGGCCGACCATCATCGATGAAGAACGAGCCGCCGTTGGCGAGCACGAGATTGAAATTGTTGTTGCCGCCGAAGGTGTGGCTCCACGGCAGCCAGTCGATCAGCACCGGCGGCTCGGCGGCGTAGCTGGGGTTAACGCCGCGCAGCATCGCCTGGTTCGAGGTCATCATCCGATGGGTGTTGATGACCCCCTTGGGCGTGCCGGTCGAGCCCGAGGTAAACAGGAGTTTGGCGATCGTGTCCGGCCCGACCTTTGCCTGGGCGCGGTCCACGTCGGCCCCGACCTTCATTGCGAGCATCGCGTCGAACGTCGTCGCGCGACGGGCCGGCGGCGGGCTTGCTCTCGCGACGATCTCGACGTCGGCCGGCACGGCCGCCGCGATCGCGGCGGCGAACGGAACGCCGTCGTCGACGAAAACCAGACCTGGCGTCAAGGCGCCGATAATCGCCTTGAGTTTGGCGAAATCCTTGGCGACGAGCGAATAGGGGGCGGACACAGGCGCGTAGGGGACGCCCGCGATCAGAGAACCGAGCCCCATGAGCGCGTGATCCACGCTGTTGCCGGACAGAATCGCGACCGGCCGTTCGACGTTGAGATTCCGGTCGATCAGGGCCTGTGCGACGCTGCGCGCCATCTGTCGCGCAGCAGCGTACGTGACCACGCGCCAATGCTTTTCGCCCTGTCGTTCGGCCAGAAAGACTCGCTCCGGCGCGACCTTGGCCCAGTGATCGAGCCAGTCGGTCGCGGCGCGCGGATAGGATCCCAACGGATGGGGCGAGTGTGCCAACATGACGCCGTCCGGGCGACGATCGACGACCACCTCGGGCGGACCGAAGGCCACCTTCGTCCTCATCATCCTCTGTCCTCCCGCGCCCGCAAGCTCCGGCTCGGCGGCATGGTAGCCGTTGTCGCGACCTTAGGGCCAGACCCTGAACCGGCCCGCCGGAGCTGGCGCTGTCGCGGCTTCGGCCGGTCGCCAAAAATGGGCGCAAGCAGCAGAAAGCCCACGAAAATATACGAAAACGAAATCGTTTCCTTTTGCTTTTCCGGACCGAGCCTTTTCAATGGGTTACACCCGATTCGGATAAGAAAAAACCCCTCCCGGCCCCAGGCCGCCCATGCGCTCCGCGCTAGCCCTTTCGACCGTTCGAGATGTAGCACGGATTCCGATTTTCCGCAAGAATTTCGCTATCGACAGAAAATTCGCCCTCGTCATTGAATTATCAACATTGGGTGTATGCGGCATGGTCTCGTTCCGATTTTAGACGCGAACCAATGGATGCAGCCCGGTTACCGGTGACAAGAAACCTACACATCCTTGTGCCGGTAAAAGGGATGGGATTACACTGGTTCGATGCGCGGCTGCTGCCCAGTTAACCGACTATTCGTAACGATTTCAACAAAAAGGCTAGTGGAATGCCTGATTCTGGCGAACCGATTGGTTTCCTCGCGTTTAGAAGAGACGAGGACGGAGATATTTCCGAGTTTGCCGTAATTGCGGGCCGCGATGCATTGGAACGGTGGAAAGCCGGATCGCTGCGTCTTCCAGAAAAACCCGAAACTCCGACTGATTTGAATGGATCAGTCGAAGATCGGGAAGATCGGGCCACAAATAGTGGTAATCGAGTCGCTCGATTACTTGATCGATTTAGAAAATCTATGACTTCCGTACATAGCATGATTGACTTCACCTCCGCAGTTGCACCTGGCATGACAAGATTTTTTATAGATAGAAAATTAATTGTACACGCCAGAAAGAACCTGCCCGTTGCTGAAGATGATGGTAAGCTCATGGTATATAATTTGTCTAGAAGCGGCCTTATCGAAATAAGTCGTTTACTCGATGAATTTGATACAGACAAGCAATGATTTGACACCCTGCCGAGCGCCACCTTACTTGGTCTGGTGGCCACATTTGATTCATATTTCTCAGAGATTGTACGATTTTTCCTTTCTATTCACCCGGAGCGCTGTACGGAGAGCGACAAGCAAATCAGCCTGAAAGAAATATTTGCAAGACAAAGCCTTGAAGAGGTCATAAATCAAGTGATAGATATTGAGGTAATCAATTTAATGCGAGGAAGTCATATGGATCAGGTTCAATTTATCGAGACGCATCTAGACGTTAAGATAATAGGTCATTACGAGCGCTGGCCTAATTTTATTGAAATATTTGAGAGAAGAAATCTCGTTGCTCACGGAAACCTTATTGTAAATGAATCGTATATTTCAAACTGTAAGAACGCAAAATATAGGGATGTCGAGAAATTGGCGATTGGGGAGCGCTTAGCGCTGACGCCGAGATACCTACATAAGGCAACTGATATTCTATCAGAGTTCGTAATTCTCCTGTTATTCGTGCTTTGGAGGAAGCATATAAAGGATTTGCGGAGGATGCATTTAAATACATCAATCAAGCTTGCTATGATCTCATTCGCGCAAAAAGACCACGGCTAGCTCAGCAGCTTCTTGATTTTGCGCTACACAAGCAGCGACGCGCTTGCTCCGATTTTGCCCAAAGGATGATGCTTGTCAATCTCGGTAACAGCTACAAAAAGATGAATAATGAGGCCAAATGCGAAGAGGTGATATCGAGTATTGATTGGACCGCTGCGGGCGACAATTTAAAAATTTGCATAGCTTCGCTTCAAGGCGACGTTGATACACTTGTGGCGTTGATGCCTAGTTTGGCAACCAGTAAGACTATTGAGGCCAGCTCCTTTCGCGACTGGCCTGTCTTTGACTGGATAAGAGATGACCCCAAGGTAAACGAGGTTTTCGAACGGGTCTATTGCGAGCCGATGCGAAATACGGTGGCCGAGGCCGTAACCACTGTCAAGGCAGGCGAAATTCAGGAGCCGGAACCTGAGCTTTCATCCGTTCCCAAGGACGCAATGCGCCATTAGTCGAGTAACGTCTCGGCCGTCCCGCGGAGTCGCCCCTTTATTCAACCAGGTGGTTGAACTCGCGAAGAACGCTGGACTTTACTCGCACCTATATTCAACCACATGGTTGAACTAGAGGCGCCCGAGCTCACCCCGGTCTTTCACGCCCTTGGCGACGCGACTCGCCGGCGGATGCTGCGCGAACTCGCCAGCGGCGAGCGATCGGTCGGCCAGCTTGCCCAACCTTTCGCCATTTCACTCGCGGCGGCATCAAAGCATATCAAGGTTCTCGAGGGCGCTGGACTCATCCGCCGTGAAGTGCGCGGCCGAACCCATCTCTGCCGCCTCGATCCGGGGCCGCTCGCCAGCGCCCACGAGTGGCTGAGCTTCTACGAGCGGTTCTGGACCGCACGGCTGGATATCCTCGAACGGCTGCTCCGCGAAGAGGACGCACCCCAATCCCCCCCACTCGAAAAAGGAGACGATCGGTGAACGAACGCGCGAACGCGGATGCCTTTGGCGTGCTGACCGAGCCTGCGACACTCACAATCCAGCGCTTTCTGCCCGGCCCGATCGAGCGCGTCTGGGCGTATCTGACCGAGAGCGACCTGCGGCGGCAGTGGCTCGCGGCAGGGCAGATGGAAATGAAGGTCGGCGCGCCGTTCGAGCTCGTCTGGCGAAACAATGAGCTTACCAACCCGCCCGGGAAACGGCCGGAAGGCTATGGCGACGAGCACCGGATGGAGAGCCGGATCACCGAGCTCGACCCGCCCCACAAGATCGCCTTCACCTGGGGAAAGGGCAGCGGCGACGTTTCATTCGAGCTCGAGCCAAGGGGCGAAAGGGTGCTCTTGACCGTGATCCATCGCCGCCTGCCCGACCGCGGAATGTTGCTCGGAGTCAGCTCTGGTTGGCACGCGCATCTCGACGTTTTGGCCGCCCGCCTCGCGGGCGGTGAGCCGGAGCCGTTTTGGGATGATGTCACCCGCCTGCGCAAAGAATACGAACGCCGTATCCCGACCTGACGGCGCGGCTCGACCGGAATTGATCGAACTCAAAATCGACAAGCAGGAGACTGACTATGCACAATGAGATCGTGTCGCGCGATCAGTGGCTCTTGGCCCGGCTCGGATTGCTCGAGAAGGAGAAAGAACTGACGCGCTTGAGTGACGAGGTGGCGCGCCGCCGCCAGGAGCTGCCATGGTTGCGAGTCGACAAGGCGTATCGGTTCGACACCGACGAAGGAGCGGCCTTGCTCAAAGATCTCTTCGACGGCCGCTCGCAGCTCCTCGTCTACCACTTCATGTTCGGGCCCGATTACAAGGCGGGATGTCCGTCGTGCTCGATGATCGCCGATGGGTTCAACGGCTTCGCCGTGCACCTCGCGAACCACGACGTCTCCTTATGGGCCATGTCGCGCGCGCCGCTTGCGAAGCTGGAGGCCTACAAGCGGCGGATGGGCTGGACGTTTCCCTGGGCCTCCTCGTTCGGCGACGACTTCAACTTCGATTTCAATGTCTCGATCACCGAGGCGCAGCAGCGCGACGGAGGCGTCGAATACAACTACCGGCGCGGCGACCACCCGCTGACCGCGGCGCAGGTCCCGGAGCCGGTCGCACGATTCGCGGCTTCGTGCGGAACCGATGGGCGGACGTTCATGCGCGATCGGCCGGGGATGAGCGCCTTCGCGATGGAGGATGGCGTCGTCTACCACGCCTATTCGACCTATGCCCGCGGGCTCGACGGACTGTGGGGCGCCTATCAGTGGCTGGATCGCGCGCCCAAGGGACGCAACGAAACGGGGATTTGGTGGCGCCGCCATGACGAGTATGGCGCTCCCGCCCGTGAGCCCGTTCAGCAAACCGGAGGTTAGCGATGCACACTCCCTCCATCGTTTCGCGACAGGACTGGGACGCCGCGCGCGAGCAGCTTCTCACCAAGGAGAAGGCGGTGTTCCGGGCCCGCGACGCCCTGGCCGCCGAGCGTCGGTGGATGCCCTGGATGGCGGTTGACAAGGCTTACGAGTTCCTTGGACCCAAGGGCAAGACGAGCCTCGTCGACCTGTTCGAGGACCGTCGTCAGCTGATCGTATACCGCGCCTTCTTCGAGCCCGGGGTGTTCGGCTGGCCGGACCATGCCTGCCGCGGCTGCTCGCTCGGGGCCGATCAGGTCTCGAACCTCGCCCATTTGAACGCGCGCGACACGACGCTCGCATATGTCTCCCGCGCGCCGCAGGCCGACATCGCGCGCCTGAAGGCGCGGATGGGCTGGGAGATGCCGTGGTACACCATCACCGACAGCTTCGACGCCGACTTCGGCGTCGACGAGTGGCACGGCCACAACGTCTTCTTCCGCGACGGCGACAGGGTGTTCCGCACCTACTTCATCAACAGCCGCGGCGACGAAGCGATGGGCACCGTCTGGAGCTATCTCGACGCGACGCCGCTCGGGCGCCAGGAGTTATGGGAGGATTCGCCGGAGGGCTACCCGCAGACCCCGCCCTACAAATGGTGGAACTGGCACGACAATTACGCAGCCGAGACGACTGTCGATCCGCGCTGGGTCAAGGTGTCGGACGCCGGGGAAGCCGCCTTGCGGAACGAGGCGGGGGCGAAGCCATGAGCCAAGCCTGTTCCGCCCGCGGCGCCGCCAGCCCGGTCCGCTGTGACGTCGCGGCCGCCGCGCGCGGCGCAGCCGACTGGCTCGGCCTCGCGGCGGCTCCGACCTTCTCCCTCATGGCGCTGGTCACGGCGATTGGCGGCGAGCCGCAGCTCCTTTGCTCCGCCGCCCATCTCGCGTCTCCGCTCGACGGCATGGTCGCGATGTACCTCTTGATGAGCGCATTCCACTCGCTTCCCTGGCTCAAGCTGATCTCGACCCGGCTCGCCGGCGACCGCCCGTGATGGAGGCGATCGTCAGCTCTGCCGAAGCACCTTCGCGGCGCGCTTCTCGAAAAAGTCCTTGAGCCGCTCCTTGGCTTCGCCGCTCATCTCGGCGATCGCGGCCATCAGCGACTCGGTCAAGAGCCCGCTCGCCGGGTCGCTCTCGAAGATGCGCGGCAGCGCGTGCAGAACGGCGAAATTGGTGGTCGCGGTGTTGGAGGCGGCCTTGGCGGCCAGCGCCATTGCGGTTTCGAGCCCCTTGCCGTCGTCGACCAGATATTGAGTGGCGCCGGCCAGATGGCCCTCCTCGGCGCTGAGCGTGCGGCCGGTCAGCATCATGTCCTGAACCCGCGCGACGCCGATCAAACGGGCGATCCGCACCGATCCGCCGCCGCCGAGGAAAATGCCGCGCTGCCCCTCGGGCAGGCCGTAGTAGGTCGAGCGCTCGGCGACGCGGATATGAGTCGCTGCGGCGAGCTCGAGTCCGCCGCCGACCACCGCCCCGTGCAGCGCCGCGATGACCGGCGCGCGCCCGAACTGGATCGCCTCGAAGGCGCGGTGCCACATCCGCGAATGCAGCGTGGCTTCGAGCGGGTCGCGCTGACCGGCGACCTCGGAGAGGTCGAGGCCGGCGGAAAAATGCGCGCCTTCGCCGGTGAGGACGACGGCGCGAATGTCTCCCGGCAGGCGGGTGAAGAACGCCTCGAGCCCGAGCACCGTCACGTCGTCGAGCGCGTTGCGCTTCTCGCTCCGCGCGAGCCTCAGATGGGCGATCGGGCCCAGCCGTGTCGCCTTGAGCGAGTTCGGCAGCTCAATCGCGATCAGCTCTTCCGTCGTCTCAGCCGCCGCCATCCGCTCCTCCACGAGCCTGTTTCGATCGTTATAGCACCGCGCCCCGCGCAAGACCCGGCCGGAGAACCCTCAACCCATCGGAAGTCCGGCGGCGCGGAGGGCTGCCGCGTCGGCTTCGACCCGTGCGGCATCGCGGCGCATGAACTGGGTTTTGCGCCAGCCGGCGATTGTGAACTCCGGTCGCGCCGCCATCAGGCGCGCGGCCGTTCGCTGCGCATCCTCAGGCCCTTTTCGTGGTAGGCGATCACGACGTCGGTCAGTCCGAATCCGGGATTTCGGGCGTGATACGCCTCGAAGGTCGCGATCGCGTCATCGGTTCGGCCCGCCTGTCGATAGGCGTCTCCAAGCGTGCCCAGATACACCGAAGGAAAATTTGGGCTGAGAGTCATCGACTTCTCGCAAAGCGCGACGGCCTCTTCAGCATATCCCGCGGGCAGGACAATAAAGCCGGCAAGTTGCGCGACATCGGCCGAACCGGGCGCCAGTTGAACCGCCTTTCTGGCGACGGCCACGGCTTCGTCGTGCCGCCCTTCCATCAACAATACCATGCCTGACGTGATATGAGCGTCGGCATTGCCGGGATCGAGCTCCATAGCCCTTTCGGCGTAGCGGCGGGCTTTCGCGTGCGCGACCTCGAACGAATCTTTCCAGCCGAATCTTGCGTCCAGGCAATGAGTGAAGCCGAGCATGGCGTTGAGCGGCGCCGAATTCGGGTCGAGCGTGAGCGCTTTCTCCCAGGCGGCCTGCGCTGCTTCGCGGTTGTCCCGGGTCGGAGGTTGACGAAAGTACGCCATGCCCTTGGCCCAGTGGGTCCAGGCTTCGATATTGCTCGTTGTCGTGTAGCGCATCCGCGCCTGTTCGCCCTCGGTCAGCTTGACCTGCATCTCGGTCGCGAGCATCAGGGTGATCTCGTCCTGGATCGCGAAAATGTCATCGACGGCGCGATCGTACCGTTCGGCCCAGAGGTGCGAGCCGTCCGCCGCGTCGATCAATTGCGCCGTGACCCGGATCCGGGCCCCGCTTCTGCGGACGCTGCCCTCAAGAACATATCGCACGCCGAGCTGTCGCGCCGCTTCCCGGACATCGACCGAGCGACCTTTGTAAACGAAGCTCGAATTGCGCGCGATGACGCGAAGCCCGTCGAGCTTCGACAAAGTGGTGATGATGTCTTCGACGAGGCCGTCGCAGAAATACTCCTGCTCGACGTCGCCGCTCATGTTCTGAAAGGGCAGTACGGCAATTGACGGTTTGTCTGACAGGGATGGCCGTTCCGCCGGCCTTCCCGCCGCGCTCGGCTCGACCGGCGTCGTCGGCTTCGCTTCAGCGGGAAGCCCGACCTGAAGCGAAAAGGCTCGAACCGGCTCTGCGATATTCTTGAGTTGGGTCGCGCCCAGATCGCTGACCGCGATGTCGAGGCGGGCCTTCACCTGCCAATAGGCTTGTTCGGAGAGGCAAATGGCGCCGGGCTTGGCGATGCCCTCGAGGCGCGCGGCGATGTTGACGCTGTCGCCCATGATGTCGCCGTCGCTCTCCTCAACGACGTCGCCGACATGAATGCCGATCCGGAATTCAATGCGGCGGTCGTGCGCTACGCCTGCGTTGCGTTCGACCATGGCGTTTTGCACTTCGATGGCGCAGCGCACCGCATCGACCACGCTGCGAAACTCGACGAGCGCCCCGTCGCCGGTACGCTTGAACACGCGCCCGTTGTGCAGGGCGATGGTGGGGTCGATGAGATCGCTGCGCAGCGCCCGGAGCCGAGCCAAAGTGCGATCCTCGTCCGAGCCTGTCAGCCGACTGAAACCAACGACGTCGGCGGCCAGGATCGCTGCAAGCTTCCGCTTTTCCGCCATTTTTCCCCTCCGGTGTCGCGGAACCTAGCATGACGATCCCGCCATGCGCTCATCGCCGCCGTCCGGGAATTGCCGCCGCCGGGAACCGGTCGCAAGCGCAAGCCAGGCGATTGGGTATTGCGCCTCAAACGCCATCCAGCCAGGCGAGAAGCGTCTCCAGCCATGGCGCCTCGACGTGGGCGCGGAAACCCGCTTCGGTCCGCGCCAGAAGGCCGCACAGGCCGAAAACAATGACTGCGGCCGAAGGGGAGCCGGCGGCGAGATCGGCCGAGGTCGCTTGCATGAGCGCCTGCGGGGCGTCCGCGCCAGAAACCTCGACCGCCGCCCAGCCGTCGTCGACACTGGTCGCGCACCAGCCGTCGCGCCAGCCGTCGGCGGCGCCGAGCGGCCCTGGCGTGACGAGAAGCGCGCTCACGCGGCCGACCCGGAGCGCATGCGCGCCCTCGGGCGCGAGCGCATAAACCCCGAGCGTCGGCGCGCCGGGCGCGAGCGCGGCGACCGCCGCTTCGACGTCGCCCGAGATCAGCGTCTGGCCGAGCCCGTGGAGCGCCCGGGCTTGCAGGCGCGGCCGCTCGATCAGGAGGCCAAAGCGCCCTCGCGCCGCCGGCCATCGCGTCTCACGCATGGAGCCGCTTTCCTTCCGGATCGAGCGCGATCGCGGGCGCGATCGTCGCGCGGCGCACGGCGGCGAGATGATAGACTCCGACCGCCTCGCCCATCCGCGCGAACCCGTCTTCGACGAGGCCGAGCGCGATCGGGCGCCCAAGGCTCGGGCTCATGTAGCTCGACGTCACATAGCCCTGCGACCGTCGCGCGGCCCCGGCGCCGGACGCGACATGCGCGCCGGTCGGCAGGGGCGCCTCTCCCGCTTCGACGCTCAAGCCGACGAATTGCTTGCGGCCCTTGTCGTTGGCGACCGGCATGAAGAGCGAGCGCTTGCCGATATATTCGTCCGTCCTCGAGTCGCGCGGCCCCGCGTTTCCGAGATCATGCGGCATGGTCGTGCCGTCGGTGTCCTTGCCGACGACGATGAAGCCCTTCTCGGCGCGGAGGATCATCAGTGCCTCGAGTTCCATCAGCCCGCCGCCAAAGGCTTGCAGCTTCCCGGCGAGACGCGCCCTGAGCGCCCCGACGCGCCGCGCCGGAACGGAAAGCTCGTAGGAGCGGTCGCCGGTGAAGCTCACCCGCGCGACCCGGAGCGGCGCACCGTCGAACGAGCCAAGCGCGAAGGCCATGTGCGGCAGGCTCTGGTCGTCGAGCGCGACCTCAATTCCGCACGCCTCGACGAGATCGCGCGAGCGCGGGCCGGTGACGGCGAGCGTCGCCCACTGGGCGGTTGTGTCGTGAATGACCACGCGTCGGGCATCGAAGCGGTCCTGCCGCCAGAGTTCCAGGCGCATGCGCACGGCATCGGTGTGGCCCGACGAGCAGGAAACGAGAAAACGATCTTCACCCAGGCGCAGCGTGACCCCGTCGTCGAACACGATGCCCGATTCCTGCAACAGAAAACCGTAGCGGATCTTGCCGGGCTTCAGAGTCGAGAGGCGGTTGTAGCTGTGGAAGTCTGCAAGTGCCGCGGCGTCGGGGCCGATGACCTCGATCTTGCCGAGCGACGAGCCGTCGAACAGCGCGACCGCGTCGCGCGCCCGCTTGGCCTCGCGCTGGATCGAAAGCTCGGGATCGTCCGGCCCGTACCACGCGGGCCTGAGCCAGCCGCCGTATTCGCGCATCTGCCCGCCTTCGGCCCGGTGCTCTGCCTCGAGCGGCAAGCGGCGCAGCGGATTGATGAACGCGCCCCGCCGCCTGCCGGCGATGACGCCCATCGGCACGGGGACGAACGGCGGGCGATAGGTCGTGGTCCCGGTTTCGTCGATCGTCCGGCCAGTAAGCCCCGCCATCGCCGCGAGGCCGTTCACATTGGCAGTCTTGCCCTGGTCGGTCGCCATGCCAAGCGTGGTGTAGCGCTTCAGGTGCTCGACCGAGACGTAACCCTCGCGCGCGGCGAGCGCGACGTCCTTCAGCGTCACGTCGTTCTGCAAGTCGATCCACCGTCGGCCCTCGTCATCGGCCTTGGGCCAGGAGGCTTCGATGCGATACTGGCCGGCCGGCGCGTTCGGCGCCGCGCCCTCGCCGCCGCCCGCCCGATGGCCCTCGCGCAACGCAGAGTCGAGGGTGAAGGCGCCATTGGCGGCGCCGGCGACGGCGAGGTCCGCGACCTCACCCGCCGGCGCGAGCGCGGCCAGCGCCTCGTCATAGCGCAGACGCCCGCGCGCCTGGGCGTAGAGATGCACCGTCGGCGACCAGCCGCCGGAGAGAAGCAGCGCGTCGCAATCGTGCGTCCGCCCGTTCGCGCGGACCGCTTCGACGCCGCGATTGCCAATGACGCCCTCGATCGCCGCGCCGCGCGCCGCGCTCACGCGCGAAGGAGGACCGTCGGCGCGGGTGTCGAGAATCTCGACATCCGCGCCGGCCTCGGCCAAAGCCGCGGCTGCGGCGTAGGCGCTGTCGTTGTTGGTCGCGACGACAATGCGCTTTCCGACGAGGACCGCGTATCGGCAGAGATAGACGAGCGCGGCGTCGGCTGACATTACGCCCGGCCGGTCGTTGTCGGGGACGATGAGCGGTCGCTCGATCGCGCCGGCGGCGACCACGATTTGCCTTGGCCGGATGCGCCACAACGCGTCGGGCAGCGGCGTCCCCCGCTCCCAGGCGCAGACGAGATTGCCGTCGTAGACGCCATAGGCCGTGGTTCGCGTCATCGCGCGGCCGCCGGCGGCTTCGACCGTCTTGATGACGCTCGCCGCCCATTCGCGCCAGTCTCCACCGTCGATCGTCCCGCCGCGATGGCCGAGCTGGCCGCCGATCTCGGGATGGTCGTCGACGAGGAAAACCTTGCGCCCCGCGAGCGCGGCGGCGCTGGCGGCGGCGAGCCCCGCCGCCCCCGCGCCGATGACGAGGAGATCGCAGCGGGCGTTGATCTGCGGGTTATTCGGCGGCGGGCGATTGCCGGCGTCGACTCGGCCGAGGCCGGCCATGGCGCGGATCGCGCCCTCGAAGGTCTCCCACCGCGGCCATAAGAAAGTCTTGTAGTAGAACCCTGCCGGCAGGAACGGAGCGAGCCTATCGAGGAGGGCGGCGCGATCGGCCGCCGCGGTCGGCGCCGCGTTGACCGAGCGGACGGCGAGGTCGTTCTCCAGCGCCTCGGTGGTCGCGCGAAGATTGGGGGTGGTCGCGCCGTCCCGTGTTACGTCGACGATCGCGCTCGGCTCCTCCGTCCACGCGCCCCAGATTCCGCGCGGGCGATGGTACTTGAAGCTGCGCCCGATAATGCCGACGCCGTTCGCCAGCAGCGCCGAGGCGAGGGTGTCGCCCGCGAAGCCGGCGTAAGGCTTGCCGTCGAAGGTGAAGACGCGCGGTTCGCCGCGATCGACGCCGCCGCCGGTGGGCAGACGAAACCCGCTCACTGCGTCCCCCTGGCCGTCGCATCGGCGGCCACGCTCGCGTTGAGCGCGGTGTCGCGGGTCATGGTGAACATTTCCATGCAGGTCAGATGCAGCCAGACTTCGCGCGCCGCGCCTTTGGCATTGGCGTTGAACCAGAGGTAGTCCGCCCATGCGGCGTCGCTGACAGAGCCCGCCGGCTCGGGCCTCGCTTTCGGCTCGCCGACATAGTGGAACTCAATCTCGTCGCGCGGACCGCAGAAGGGGCAGGGGAAGATTTGCATGGGCGACCTTCAGGCAGCCTCGTCGCGCGAGTTCTTGATCGTCTGCAGGACCTCGAAGCCCTCGAACTCGGGATGGCCGAGATAGAGCGGTTTGTTCTCGCCTGCGTTGCGATGGGCGGCGCGAAAATGCTCCGACTGCGTCCAGGCGGTGAACGCATCCTTGCTCGCCCAGACCGTGTGCGACGAGTAGAGCACATGATCGTCGCGTTCGGGCCCGCGCAACAGGTGAAACTCGATGAACCCGGGCACGCGGTCGAGGTGGGTCTCTCGCGAGAGCCACACGTCTTCGAACGCGCGCTCGGCGCCCTTCATGACCTTGAAGCGGTTCATGGCGATGTACATGGCGATCCCTCTCAATGCGCTATGCCCGAGCCCGCCGCCTCGTCGATCAGGCGTCCGGCCGCGAAGCGTCCGAGGTCAAAGGGGCGGCTGATCTCGTGGTGGGCGCCGGTCGCGAGCAGATGCGCGAGCAGCGTGCCGCCGGCCGGTATCGCCTTGAAACCCCCGGTTCCCCAGCCGCAGTTCAGGAAAATCCCCTTCGTCGGCGCCGGCCCGATGATCGGCGAGGAATCCGGAACGACATCCACGATCCCGCCCCATTGCCGCATCAGCTTCAATTGGCCGAAGGCCGGGAACATGTCGAGAAGGCCGGAGATGACGATTTCCTGCATCGGCGGGGCGCCGCGCTGACTGTAAGAGGGAATGCGGTCAAGGCCGCCGCCGAACACAAGCTCGCCCTTGTCCGACTGGCTGGCGTAAACGCCCGTGCCGAGATGCAGAAGAACGATGTCGAGGCAGGGCTTGACCGGCTCGCTGACCATCGCCTGCAGCGTATAGGAATGGATTGGCAGTCTGACGCCGGCCTTGGCCATCAGCTGCGAGGAATGGCCCGCGACCGCGACCCCGACCGCTTCGGCGCGAATCTCGCCCAGGCTCGTCTCGATCCCGACGCAGGCGCCGTTCTCCATGATGAAGCCCGTCGCCTCGCAATTCTCGACGATGTCGACCCCAAGCCGGTCGGCGGCGCGGGCATAACCCCAGGCGACCGCGTCATGGCGTGCGATGCCGCCGCGCCGCTGCCAGACGCCGCCATTCGGCAGATAGCGGGAGTCGAGCGATTGGGTCATCAGCGGCAGCCGCTCGCGGATTTCGTTCGGGCCCCAGAGCTCCGCGTCAATGCCATTGAGCTGCATCGCGTTGGCGACCCGCGCCGCAATCTCGAGCTGGGCCGGCGTGTGTGAAATATTGAGGATGCCTCGCTGGCTCAGCATCACGTTGAAATTGAGCTCGCGCGACAGCCCTTCGTAGAGCCTCAGCGCCAGGTCATAGAGGGAGACCGACTCGGGATAGAAATAGTTCGACCGCACGATCGTCGTGTTGCGGCCGGTGTTGCCGCCGCCGAGCCAGCCCTTCTCGATCACGCAGACCCGGGTTCGTTTATGGGTTTTGGCGAGGTAATAGGCGGTCGCCAACCCATGGCCGCCGCCGCCGACGATGACGAAATCATACGCGGGCTTCGGCTTCGCCTTGCGCCAGGCCTGCGGCCAGCCTTTATGTCCGGCGAAGCCCTGCTGCAGGAGGGCGAAGGCGGAATAGCGCGCGCTCATCCGCGGCCTCGCGGCGGCCCAAAATCTGGGACATGCGCGTGGTGCGCCGAGTAGGCGCGCAGCGCCTCGACTTCCGCTTCGCTTGGAGCCAAGCCGGTGAACGCCTTGAGATAGTGCGGCGTCAGGTTGAGCCGCGCCTCGATCGGCTCTTTAAGGTCGAGCGCATAATAGCCGATCTGCATGTAATAGAGCACCCGCGCCCGAACCAGGGCGTCCTCGCCGTCATAGCCGAAACGGACGAACAGGGCCTTGAGCGCCTCTGTCCGGGCGCGATCGGAGCGGTCCAAGGTTCGGCGGACGCTGGCCGAGCGGCGCGCCCACTCCCGAACGGCAAAATCGAGCCGCGGGCTAAAGATGGCGGGGTTGACCCAGCAGCGAAAGACGTTGCAAACGGCCTCATGGACGGTCGCCGCCGGTGCGTTCGTCTGATCGACAATCGAGCGCGTGTTGAGGCGGTCCCACCGGTCGATGAGGGCGTCGAGAAGCTCGTCGCGATTCTTGAAGTACCAGTAGAAGCTCGACCGCGACACGTCGAGCCGCTCGCTGAGATTGAGCACCGTGACCTGCGCGACTCCCTCGGCGGCGAGAACGTTCAGCGCCAAGTCGAGCCAGTCCTCGCGCGTCGCCTTGAGATTGCCCAGGTGCGCCGGCCGCAGCGGCGGCGCGCCCGAAGCCAAGGGCTGAGTTGCCGAACTCATCACCGGTCAGCCCAACGCCGGCCCTGGCTCGTCACGCCCGTATCGCCTTGCCGAGAGGATCGTAGGGCGATGGCTTGATGACCCGCGCTTTCCGCTCCGCGCCGACGACGTGCACACTGAGCTCCGAGCCGACCTCGCCGGCTTCTGGCGCGACCAGCGCCATCGCCAAGCTCTTGCCGACCGTGTGGCCATAGCCGCCCGAGGTCACGAAGCCGGCCATGGCGCCCGAACGCCAGACAGGTTCGTAGCCGGTCGCATCCGCGTCAGCTGCGTCGAGTTCGAGCGTGACCAGCCGCCGCTCCGGCAGCGGTCCCTTGCTTTCCTTGAGCGCCGCCTCTCGGCCGATGAACTTGCCCTTGTCCCAGGCGATCCAGCGATCCATCCCGGTCATCCGTGGGGTATAGGCTTGCGTGAACTCGGCCGACCAGATGCCGAAACTCTTTTCGAGCCTGAGCGAGAGAAGCGCGTTGTAGCCGTATTCCCTGACGCCCAGCTCGCGGCCGGCCTCGAGCAGGCTCCGACGTAGGCCAGCGGCCTCAAGCGCGCGGCAGTTGATCTCATAGCCTAGCTCGCCGGTCACCGACAGGCGCGCCACCTTCGCCCGCACCAGCCCGACGTCCAGTGTCGTTGCGGCCATGAAAGGCAGGGCGGCGTTCGAAACGTCCTGATGCGTCACGCGGCTGAGCAACTCGCGCGATTTCGGGCCGGACAGCGAAAAGCCGATCACATCGTCGGAGATGTCCCGAACGCTGACCCCCTCGCGCGGATGGGCCGCGAACCATCGCATGTGCCATTGGCGAAGGTAGTATGAGCCCTCGATCCAGAACGTCCCATCGCCCCAGTTGATGATGGTGAGGTCGCCCTTGAGTTTGCCGGTCTCGGACAGCATTGGCGCGAGCTTGGCGCGGCCGGGTTTCGGCAACGGCGCGGCCGTCATCCAGTCGAGCCACCGCTCGGCCTCGGGGCCCGTCACCTCGTAGCGTGAGAAGGAAGCGATATCGAGCAGGCCTACCCCCGCTCGCACCATGCGGCATTCGTCGCCGACGATATCGAAGGCGTTCGACCGCTTGAGCGTCGGCTTCTCCTTGAATCCCGGCGGCGCGAAATAGAGCGGCACCTCGAGTCCCCAGGAATTGCCCCAATGACAGCCCGCGGCTGTCATCGCGTCGTAGGCCGGCGTCATCTTGAGCGGGCGGCCGGCGGGCAATTGCTCGTTGGGATAGGTCATGACGAAACGGCGGGCGTAGAACTCGCCGGTCGTCTCCCTGATGAATTCGCGATTGGACGCATAGGCGCCGTAGCGGGCGATGTCGAGACCGTAGACGTCCGCCTCGGCCTCGCCATGGATCATG
Source organism: uncultured Alphaproteobacteria bacterium (assembly GCA_963832305.1). Classification (GTDB taxonomy): domain Bacteria; phylum Pseudomonadota; class Alphaproteobacteria; order Rhizobiales; family Beijerinckiaceae; genus Roseiarcus. Next base: position 54,821 of record CAWHTU010000021.1, read on the forward strand.
AGTTCCGCGAGCGACTTGCCGACCCCGCCGCCCTGCAGGAACCCCGCCATGACCCCGCAGGCAAGCCAGTAGCCGCGCTTGCCCGCGACTGGGCCGATCAGCGGATTGCCGTCGGGAGAAAAAGTGAAGGCGCCGTTGACCCATTTGCGAACGCCGGCGGTCTGCAAGACCGGATAGCGGCGGTGAACGAGTTCAAGTTCGTCCGCGATCCGGTCGATGTTCTCCTGCAGGAGCTCGACGCCATAGTCCCATGGCGCGCCGTCGATCGACCAGTGCTGCGGACGGGTCTCGTAAATGCCGACCAGCATCCCCTTCTGGTCCTGGCGCATGTAGGTGAACCCCTCGAGGTCCACGACCATCGGCAGCTCTGTCTTCGACGCGGCGATCTCAGGGATCGTCTCGGTCAGGAGGTAGTGATGCTCGATCGGCGACAGAGGAAGATCCAGCCCGGCCATCCGCCCGACCTGCTTCGCCCAGAGGCCTCCGGCGTTGACGACGTGCTCGGCGTTGATGATCCCGGTCTCGGTGACGAGGTCCCAGGTCGAGTCCGTGCGCTGCTTCAACTCCAGCACCCGATTGTGCTCGATCACCGTCGCGCCGCGCTTCTTGGCGGCGCCGGCATAAGCCCAGACCGTCCCTGTGGTGTCGACATAGCCCTCTCGATCCGCCCACATCCCCCCCAGCACGCCTTCGACATTGATGATCGGGCAGCGCGCCTTGATCTCCTCCGGCGTCACAAGGCGGACATCGTCAATGCCGATCGCCTGGAACCGGCGATAGGACGACTGAAGCCATTCCCAGCGCTCGGGCGCCGAAGCGACATGAATGCCGCCGGTCATGTGCATGCCGATCGACTGGCCCGATTCGGCCTCGACCTCCTTCAAAAGGTCGATCGTATAGGCTTGCAGGATCGCCATGTTGGGGTTCGCGTTGAGCGCGTGGAACCCCCCGGCGGCGTGCCATGACGATCCCGCGGTCAGGACCGAGCGTTCCACCAGCGCGACGTCGCTCCAGCCGTATTTCGTAAGATGGTAAAGAACCGAGGCGCCAACGACGCCCCCGCCAATAACAACGACGCGATAGTGAGATTTCATCCCCGGCGGCCTTAACGGAATAGCCATTTAATGCATGGTAGCGAACTGTTCGGCGCCCGTCTAGACAATCATGTCCAGTCAAGCCCGGAACAGTTCGTTTTCTCGGCAGGTGTGGCTTTTGTCGCCTTGTCGCGACAGGGCGAATATGAGTATGGATGAGCGATCCGCGTTCACCGCGACGCCTGCGAGCGACAGGCGGGTTTTGCGCGCTCCAAAGGCCGTCGCCAGGGCGGTAAAGCGAAGGTCTAATGGCTGCGGTTCATGGACGATCACGGACCGCGGGGCGGGCGCGTCGCGAAATGCGACGCCGAATAGAGCGACGAGGGGATCACGCATTCATTCGAGACGTCCTCATGCGAGACTTGGCGGGAAATCGGAGAGCCTGACGGAGCGCAAAGGAGGCTAGGCGTTGTTCGTACGTGTTCATGCGTTCTGAAGCAAAGGGGTGGTATGAGGCGGAGCGGGGTCTTGGCGCTCGGTGCGGTCCTGATCCTTGGCGGCGTGATCGGCGGCCGAGGCGACGAGCTGTCGGGCTCCGTCGGGGCGGCCGGCCAGTCGCCCGCTGGCGGGTTTTCCTTACCCGATCTTCCCGCGAATTTGAACTGGAGTGATCTGCCGGTGCGGCTGACAGCTTCCGAAGCGGTAAGTTACAACAGCAACATTTTATCCGTTCCGAGCGGGTCGAACCTACTGGTGAATAGCCAGCGTCAAGGGGATTTTACCTCGACGTCTTCTTTTGGTCTCTCGACGAAGGCCAACTGGTATGGCCAACAGTTTTTCTTCGACGGGACGTTTGGAGTCCTACGCTATCTGCACAATTCTCAGTTCAACTCGAATATATACTCATTTTCTCCTGGAGTTAACTGGCAATTGACCTCGCGATGCGCAGGCCAAGTTGGCGGGTTCTTCACCAGATCCCCTTCGACGATCACTGAGCAGGTCGGCGTCGGCGTCAACTATGTGACAACGACGTCGGTGAGCGAAACCGGAAGATGCGCGGTCTCCAATGGATATTCGGTGCTTTTTAACACCAGCGGGACAAAGACCTTCAACTCGAATTCGGTGAATGCACTAAATAGCGCCAACGTGGAAATGATCTCCGCCGGAATAGAATATCAGAAGGGGGAAGACAGTCTGACTCTGCTGGCGTCCAAAACCGACACCAACTACGCCAATCGGGGCGCCGTCCTGAACGTTGTCGGACTGGCAAACACCGTCGTCTTCCATTCCTTCACTGCGACCTACACCAAGCATATCAGCGACAAGCTGTCCTTGACCGGGGAACTTGGCTTGACGGGGGTCACCAACGAATTCAGTTTGGGGCTGCCCAAGACGTTGTTGCCGACATATTCGATCACCGGTTCGTGGACGGTCACGCCGAGGGTGACCCTTACGGCGTCCGCATCCCGCCTCGTCGCGCCCGCGACCACGGTTATCGCCAACGCCCAGGTGGCATATAACACGACCGTGGGCATGAGCTACCAGGTGACGCCCAAGGTCGGATTCAGCGCCTCCGCGTCAGCTGGCTATACGAGCGCGGCGTTCACGCCAGGGCTGGCCGGGGCGACCGTCGCCGCCTTCTCGGGCAATACGGATTTTTATGCGGCCAACGCCGGAGTAAGCTACACAATGACCCCGTTCCTTAGCGCTGGGCTTACCGCGTCGTACATTGAGCGCGTCGCCAATCATACGTTGACACCCCAAGACCTGATAACGGTAAGCCTGAACTATAGACCGTACTGAGACTCCGGAGTTGGAGCTAAAGCGATGCAGACAATGATGAGAAAGGTTCGGCCCTGGACGCTGGGGCTCTGCGTCTTGACAATAGTGGCGGCCGGCGCGCTCGGAGCACGCGCTGCCGGTCGCGTTCTCACGGACCAGGACGTCGTGTCGATCAAGGTTGTCAATCAGCCCGACATGGACACCCAGACCCGGGTCGAAACAGACGGGACGATCAGCTTTCCGTATGTCGGCCGGATCAGGGCCGCGGGCTTGAGCGAAGACCAGCTGGCGCACGCGATCGAAAGACGGTTGGCGGCGCGCCAGATCGTCACCGATCCCCACGTGCTGGTGGAAATCTCGAACTTTGGCACCCAAGCGAGCGTGCAGGGCCAGGTTGGCGCGGCTGGGGTCTACACCCTCGATCGCCCAACGAATCTGACCCAGCTTTTGTCTCGGGCCGGGGGGTTGAGGGACGTGGGAGTAGGCGGAACGATCACCGTGCGGCGAAACCACGGCGCGATCGTCAAAACGTTCGACTCCAAGGACGTTCAGGCCGGCCGAGGGCCAGGCGCGAGCCTAGTGATCGCCAACAACGATGAGATTTTTGTGGACTTGGCGCCATTTTACTATCTATATGGGTATGTCGGACATCCAGGCGAATTTACCTTGACCCGACCGCTGACAGTGCAAGAAGCTATTTCGATCGGCGGCGGGTTGGCCTCGCTGGGCTCAGACTGGCGGATCAGAATCAAGCGCAAGGCGGCGAATGGCCAGACCATGGAGGTTCCGGCTTCGCTCGACGATCAGGTGGAGGCGGGGGACATCATTGTGGTCAACGAGCGGATATTCTAGTAACTGTCTCTAGGACGAAGTTTCCGTTCGAACTGGCCGCCTGACGGCATAGGAGTCCGACCGTGTCGATTAGCCATGTTCTGGTCATCCTCTTGCGTCGAGGGTGGATTGTCATGCTTGCGCTCCTGACCACGATGATCGTGGCGGGAGCCATCTTGCTGTTCGTTCCCGGCCGCTACGACGCGGTCGCAACGGCCAGCATCGACCCTGTCAGCGTCGATCCGATTTCCGAAACGTCGGGCGTCGCGCCGATCCTCCTGATGCAAGGCAACATTCTTCAGCTTGTCACCAGCCAGCGGGTTTCGGTCGACGTCGTCAAACGGTTGAACTTGACCGCCAATCCGTTGGTCCAACAGAGTTTCCGGAACTCGGCCTCCTTCGGACGCGAGAGCATTGACGAGTGGATGGCTTCCTCGATCGTTGGGAACGTCGCTCCGGGGTTCATGGGGGGCACCAATGTCCTGTCGATCAAGTACAAATCGGGCGACCCGAACCAGGCGGCGCTGATCGCGAACGCGTTTCTCGCGGCGACCATTGACGGCTCGGTGGCCATGAAGGCTGCCGCCGCCGATCAGACTGCGCGATGGTTTGCGCCGCAAATCGAGGAATTGCGCAGGGATGTGGAGACGGCGCGCGCGGCGCTTCAGGCCTTCCAGGCTCAGACAAACATGGTGGCTCCGACCGATGGCGGCGATAATGAGACCAGTCAGTACATGGCGGTCAGCCAGCAGTTGATTGCCGCTAGGGCTCAGATTGACGCGATGCAGAGCCGGCTGTCGAGCGGATCCACCGACCTGTCGAACGATCCGTCGGACCCCGATCTTCAAATTCTTGCGAATTTGAAGGGGAAGTTGTCGAGCTCCCAATCGGCGGTTGACGCCGCCAAGGGCACCATTGGTCCCAATAATCCGAGGATGCTGGCGGAACTCGCAAGCCAGGCCTCGGATCGCAAGCAGCTCGCTGACGCAACGGAGAAGATGCGGCAACATCTCAAAGAGCGCATCGCCCTAATTCAGGACCAGATGGCTATCCTCGAGAAGGAGCAAGCGCAGGCCCAAAAGACCCTGATCACTGTGCAAGGCCAGCGTTCCCGCCTGGGTGAATTGCAGCACGACCTCGTCTTCCGCTCCGACCAGCTCATGGCGCGGCAAAGGGCGGCGGATGAGGCGAAGCTGAAAAGCAAGCTGACGTTTTCGGATATGACGCCTCTCGACAAGGCGACGCCGCCCCTTGCGCCCGCGTTTCCGAAGCCGATGACCGTGATTCCGGTCGGAGTCATGGCCGGGCTCGTGCTCGGCCTGCTGCTCGCGCTGCTCGCGGAGGCGACCGATCGGAGGGTCCGCTTTCCGATCGATCTCGAATATGCGGCGTCGGGTCCGTTCCTGGGCCAGCTTGAGGCGGTGCGGCGGGCCAGGGCGCGCGTCGGCGCGCCGCGTCGCGCCCTTCCCGCCTGACTGGGCGCGACCAAGGCGACCCCTAGGCAGACATCGCGGGCCGGCCCAGTAAGACCGGAAACGATTTGGGAAACAATTCTGGGATAACGTCGTCGGCGGCGCCCGTCTCGGACACGGGCGGGTCGACCGCCGAGTATTGAGAGTTTCAGCGAATGGCGATCAAACCAAATTACCAGAAAGATTCGGAAGTCGTAGCCGTTTCGTCGTCGAAAGACCCGATCGAGCAGCAGATTCTGGCGGCCGGGAACCTGAGCGAGGCTCAGGTGGAGGCGATACGCGGATTTCAGCGCCGCAAGGGGCTTACGTTTGGAGAAGCTGCGATCGCGCTCGGCCTGGTGCGGCGAGACAGCCTGTTTCTGGCGCTATCGAAACGTTACAACTACCCGGTACTCAACTTCGGCGTCGATGAAGCCCGCTTTTCGCGCGAACTCGTCGTCGGCTACCAGCCCTTCAGCACTGCCGCGGAATCGTTCCGTTCCGTTCGTTCCGCGCTTGCGACAGGCCCCCTCTCGCAGGGCAAGAACGCCTTCGCGGTCATCGGTCCGCACGCCCGCGTCGGGGTCACATATTTCGCTGCGAATCTCGCGCTCTCTTTCGCGCAAATGGCCGTTCCGACGCTCCTGGTCGACGCCAACCTGAGAAAGCCCAGGCTTGCCTCGCTCTTTGGCGTGGATCCGAAGACCGAGGGGCTGGTCGAGGCGCTGACCCATGGCGATTCCGAATTGCCTCCAGTCACCCTCGATATCGTGCCGGGCTTGTCGCTTCTCATCGCCGGCGCAACGGCGCCGCATCCGCAGGAGCTGTTAAGCTCGAAGGAGTTCTTGACCCTGTCGCAAAACGCCCAGCGCAATTACGGCGTCGTGATCTACGACACTCCGCCCGCGCTCGAGAGCTCCGACGCCTTCGTCGTTGCGTCTCGCGTCGGCGCGGCGATCGTCGCCGCGCGGCGGCACCGGACGAAAACGAGAGACATCAGCAAGATCTCGAAGGCGCTGGAGGGCTTCCAGTGCGATATCGCGGGCACGGTCCTCGCGGGCTTCTGAGGGCCGGATCCCGTCTTTGGGCAATTCCGCAGCTTGGCTTCGGGACCGAAGCGTCTCCCAAGGAACGCGGCGGATATAGGTCCCGCATGTTGCGCGGTCGGGCCGGAGATTGGCTCCGTGATGGGCGCACGACTATCTCGCCAGCTTGCGCAAATAATCCCAAGTATAGAGGCCCGTATCGTGCCCATCGTTGAAGATGATCTTGACGGCGTAGTTGCCGATGGGCTCGATCCCGACGATGGCGACATTCTCCTTGCCGGTCACCGTCTTCTTCTGGTTCGGCGAATGGCCCTGCACTTCCGCGCTCGGGCTTTCGACCCGTAGCCGTTCGGCGGTCAGGCGAATCGCGCGGCCGTCGTCGAAGGCGACCTCGAGGACGCGCCCTCTGTCCATCGCCGTAATGTCGGTCGGCCAGGGCATCGCGGGCTTGGTCCCTTCGCTAAAGGACGCGGATGCGTGGCGCGGGCTTGGCGCCTGGCGCGCCGACCGCGAGCGTGTCGGCCACGCGTCTTGCGATGTCGAGCAGGGCGTTCGCGTGAGAGCTTTCCGGCATGCTGGCGACGACGGGCCGGCCGTCATCGGAATTGGCGCGGATGGCGATGTCGAGCGGCACTTCGCCGAGGAACGGGACGCCGAGCTTCTCGGCCTCCTTGCGGGCGCCCCCGTGGGAGAACACGTCCGTCCGCTCCCCGCAGTGCGGACACAGGAAGTAGCTCATGTTCTCGACCACGCCGATGAGCGGCACCTTGACCTGGCCGAACATCGCAATGCCGCGCCTCGCGTCGATCAACGCTAGGTCCTGCGGCGTCGAGACGATCACGGCGCCGGCAAGGGGCACGTTCTGGGCCATCGTGAGCTGGGTGTCGCCGGTGCCCGGCGGCATGTCGACGACGAGCACGTCGAGTTCGCCCCACACGACCTCGCGCAGGAGCTGGTTCAAGGCCGACATCACCATCGGGCCGCGCCAGATGACCGGGGCTCCCTCCTCGATCAGGAACCCGATCGACATGATCTTCACCCCGCAACTCTCCAGCGGAACGAGTTTCTGCCCGTCAGGCGCAAGGCTTGGCTTGGCGCCGATCCCGAACAGCTTGGGCATCGACGGCCCGTAGAGGTCGGCGTCCAGGACTCCGACCTTAAGCCCGAGCTTCGCGAGGCCGACGGCCAGGTTGCAGGCGATGGTCGACTTGCCGACCCCGCCCTTGCCGGAGGCGACCGCAATCACGTGCTTGACGCCAGGCAGCGGTTCGCTCGATCGGCCGTGCCGGCGTTGCGGCGCATCCGTTTGATGACCATGTGCCGGGGAGCCGCCGGCGGCGGCGCGCATGGACTCCGCCGTGAGTGTGACGACCGCGCCGGCGACGCCGGAAATCGCCCTGATCGCGGCCTCGGCCCCGGCGCGCATTGGCTCCATCGCCTTCGCCTTCGCCGGATCGATGGCGATGGCGACGAAGACCTTGCTGTCGCGGATAGTCACGCCGGTGATCGCGCCCGAGTCGGGCAGGGACGCGCGCCCGTCGGGACCGGGAACCGCCGCTAGCGCCGCCATCACCTCGTCGCGCGAGACCATCGTTATCAATCCTTTTCGCTTGGCGCGGACGAAAGGTCGCCGGCGGCGGAACGGCGCGGCTGCGCCTGCGGCCGCCAATCGAGCTTGTCGCGCAAGCTGACGACTGTCCCGATGATGATGATCGCCGGTCCGCTCAATTTCGCCGCGCGCGTTTTCGCGGCCAGCGTTCCAAGGGTGCCGACAACGACGCGCTGCGCTGCGCGGGTCGCGTTGTCGACGATCGCCGCCGGCAAGTCCGTGTCCGCGCCGTGAGAAATCAATTCACTCGTCAGCGCCTCCAGATTGCGCAGCCCCATATAGATCGCAAGCGTCTGCCGCGGTTGCAAGAGCGCCCCCCAGTCGAGTGCGATCTTGCCATCCTTGCCGTGGCCGGTCACGAACACACAGGACTGGGCGTGGTCACGATGGGTGAGAGGAATACCGGCATAAGCAGCGGCCCCGATCGCGGCGGTCACGCCCGGACAGACCTGAAAGGGAATCCCCTCTGCGGCCAAGGCTTCGATTTCCTCGCCCCCGCGGCCGAACATGAACGGATCGCCGCCCTTCAGGCGCAGTACGCGTTTGCCTTGCTTTGCGAGCTTGACCAAGAGCGCGCTGATCTCGGCCTGGGGCAATTCGTGATCGTCGGGCTGCTTGCCGACATAGATGCGCTCGGCCTCCCGCCTGACCAGGTTCATTGCGCCTTCGTCGGTCAGCCGGTCGTAGAGCACGACATCGGCCTTCTGCATCAGGCGAAGGGCGCGGAAGGTCATGAGATCGGGATCGCCCGGCCCCGCGCCGACCAGATAGACCTCGCCGCGAGGCGCCCCTGCACCCTCCTCGGCTGCGCGTTCGATTGCGCGGGCAAGTTCGGCGTCCGCAGCGCGATCGTCGCCCGATAGCGCCCGTTCGCCGATCGGTCCCTCGAGGACGGCCTCCCAGAACCGGCGGCGCATGATCGGTGAGGGAATGGCCTTCGCGACCGCATCGCGGAACCCGCCCGTCAGCCGCGCCAGGCGGCCGTAAGCGGCCGGGATCAGGCTTTCGAGGCGAGCTTTAAGCATCCGGCCCAGAATCGGCGAGGCGCCGCCGGTCGATATCGCGATGACGAGCGGGTTTCGATCGACGATCGAGGGCATGATGAAGTCGCAGAGCAGCGGCCGGTCGGCGACGTTGACCAGCGCGCCGGCGCTCTTTGCCGCCGCCCGCGCATCGGCCGCGAACTGCGCGTCGTCGGTCGCCACGAAGCACAGCGCCGAGCCCTCGAAGTCTTTCGGCTCAGGATTGCGGGCCACGTGCCGGAAGTTCGGCTGGTCGAGAAGTTCGCGGAAATCCTCGCTAAGGGCGCTCGCGAACGTGGTCACGCGAGCGCCGGCCTTGCTGAGCGCTTCCGCCCGCCGCGCCGCTACGACCCCGCCGCCGACAACCACCGCCGGCCGGCCCGTGAGTTCGAGAAAGATCGGCAGATGATTCATTGCTATCGCCCGCGGGACTTCATTGCACGCAACGCCGCGCGGCCGGGCCAAAGGCAGTTTGAATTCACGGGCTACGGTTCTAGAGCAAGCGAAGCCCGGATGGAATCGCGATCATCTGCTGAGGCCGTTGCGCATCCAGGCGAGAATAAGCGGCAAACCTTTGTGGCAATCCGGAAGGCCCGCTATTCTCCTGCCGTCGTCGGACCCGGGAATTGCACCAGGCCTAGAGGCGCCCGCGCCTTACGCTGTTTGACTTCGATCGCTTCGCTCGAGCGCGAGGGGCCATTCCGGGAGAGCGCCTCCGGATTAATGTTAACTCATTGAACGATATTGATCTTCTCGCGAAAGGGGCTTTTGATTTTCTTCCGCCGGCCATTCTTTTTCCTTCGGTCCGCTTTCGGATTTCCTTCCTCTGTATTCGGGAAAACTTCAACCAGTCAGATGTGCTGTCGCAAGCGAGCCCAGCGACCCTCAGAAGTCTCGCGCTGAGCGCGATGCGCATGAGGTCCATGGCGGAGCGGGCGCCGAGCTTCTGCTTCAATTGGGTGCAGTTGTTCGCGACGGTCTTGTAGGAGACGTTCAGGAGGTCGGCGATCTGGGCCATGGTGCGGCCGGCGGCGAGGAGGCGGAGGATCTCGAGCTCGCGGGGGCTCAGGCTGGAGACCGCTCCGGCGTTAGCGCCGGCGCGCAGAAAAGCGATCTGGCGCGCCATCTCGGGATGCAGATAGAGACCGCCGTTCCCCACCTGTCTCACCGCTTCGGCGATGAGCGCTGGATCGTCGTTCTTGGCGATATAGCCCTTGGCCCCGGCTTCGATCGCCCGCGCGGCGACGACCGGGTCGTCGTTCATGCTGAAGACGATGAGCTGCGCCTCCTGCGCCTGCTCGAGGATTCGCCGCACGAGCTCGAGACCTGAAAGTCCCGGCAGATTGAGATCGATCAGAGCGACGTCGGGTTTCAGGTCGAAAAAAGCCGCGAAGCCGGACGCGCCGTCCTGCGCTTCGAACACCTCGACGCCCGGGTCCGCCTCCAGAAGCGCCCGGCATCCCGATATGACGATCGGGTGGTCGTCGACGATAAGAACCCGCAAGAGCTTGAACCTTCGAGGGTCGACCAATGGCGCGCTCGGCGCCGACCCGACGTCCCGGCGCAGCATTGACAGCAGCGCGAGCAAAATCAACGGTGAACTCGGAAAGGAATTGAGACGGATGTGGCGTTCGACCTCCCTGCGCGCTCGGCTCATTCTTATTTTCGCGTCGTTGTTTGCGCTCTGGCTCCTCGTCGATGCGGGTCACGTCGTCTTCGAGGCCAGCGCGCGAGTGCGAGCCGAAACGCAGAGCGCGATGCGGTTAACGAAGGAATTCGTCTCGACCTCGCTCGCGCGCCTTCAAGGTCCGCCTGAGCCTGAAGCGGTCGAGGCGCTCGTCGCCAGCCTCCAGAACCTCAGGCACGTGCGGGCCGGACTGGGGGAACCGTTGCTCGCATTATCGATCATCCGCGCCGAGAACAGCCAATCAGATGCGCCGCAATGGTTTCGTGCGCTCATCCACACGCCGAGCGAGGTCGCTGCGATCCCCCTGCGTTTGAGCGACGGCAGGTCGGAGTCGATTGTCATCGTTGCCGATCCGGCCGACGAGATCGACGAAGTCTGGGCGGGCGTTCGCGATCACGCGCTGGTCGGCGCGACAATGGCGCTGGCGGCGCTGCTCGTGACCAGCCTCCTCGTCGGGCGCGCGGTGAGACCGATCGGCGTCGCCAGCGCAACGCTCGCGCGCCTCGAGGCGGGCGACTACGCCGCGCGTGCTGAAGGCGGCGGGCCGCCGGAGATTCGCGATCTCAACGCCAAGATCAACAGCCTCGCGGAGGCGCTTGGCGACTTGAAACGCGACAACAGCGAATTGGCCGAGCGGGTATTCGCCGCCCAGGACGAGGAACGTCAGGTGATCGCCCACGAGCTCCACGACGAATTCGGACCGCACCTCTTCGGTTTGCGCGCCAGCGCCGCGGTGCTGGCGAAAAAGGTCGGCGACGATCCTGCTGCTCGAGCGGCGGCGAGCGCGATCGAGGCTCAGGTCGAAGCGCTCCAAAGTCAGAACCGCCGCATTCTGGCTGATCTGCGCCCGGCGGCGCTCGAGGAATTGGGGCTCACCGAAGCGCTCGAGGCACTCGTCGCCCATTGGCGGCGCGCCGAACCAAGCGTGGCCCTCTCGCTGGATGTCGATCCTCGCGTCGAGACGATGAGCGATCGCGCGAGCCTCATGGCCTATCGGTTCGTGCAGGAGGCGACCACCAACGCGTTTCGCCACTCCCGGGCGACGCAAATCGATGTGTCGCTGCGGTTCGAAACGCCGGTCATCGGACCGAGCGAGGACGATGGGGGGCTGGCGGGGCTTGTCATTCGCGTCGCCGACGACGGCCGCGGATTGCAGGGCGAAACTGCCGGAATGGGGCTTGCCGGGATGCGCGACCGAGTTCGGCTGCTCGGCGGCCAGGTGACAATCGGGTCTCCGCCCGTAGGCGGCGTTGTCGTCGATGCGCGGTTCGGCGCAGGTCAAGCGGGAAAACCTCCCGCGGAGGTCAGGAATTGATCCCTTAATATCTTCTAATCATTGAAATTACCTGTGGCCGATGAAGCGCTTATGGTTAAGCGGCCGCGAGCGGGCCTATGAGATTTTGCGCTCTCATAACTCCCAGACGACCCTGCTCGCGGCGCCATCAAATGGGCGACGAGGGGGAACGTCAAATGACTCGCTCAACCGCTGGCCTTTCGTCAGTTTTTGGCTTCGTCGCTCTGATGGCGGTTATGAGCGCTGCGCGCGCGGACACGATCGTGCTCCCGACCTTCGACGTCGTCGCGACGACGCCGCTCGGCGGCGGCCAGATCAACGTTTCGCAGTCTCCCTTCGCGGTCTGGCAGACCGGCTCCCAGCAGATGCAAACTTTCAACGACACGACCCTGCCCAACTCGCTGGCCCGCTCGGCGCCGGGGGTCACCGTCGGCAACGTCTCCGGCAACGACTTCGAGCCAGACCTCTTCTATCGCGGTTTCGATGCGACCGCTGTCACCGGCACGCCGCAAGGGCTGGCCGTCTACCAGAACGGCACTCGCATCAACGAGGCGTTTGGCGACGTCGTCAATTGGGACCTCATTCCGACGATCGCGATCGACAAGACGACGATCATCGCCGCAAACCCGATCTTCGGGCTCAACGCCCTCGGCGGCGCCGTCACCGTGACGATGAAGAACGGCTTCACCTGGCAAGGCTTCGAGGCCGATCTCGAGGGCGGCTCCTTCTATCGCGCTCAAGAGCAGGTTCAGTTCGGCAAGCAGGTCGGCAACTGGTCGGTCTATATGGCGGCCAATCAAATCAACGACGGCGGCTGGCGGGTCGCCGGAGCATCGCAGCTCACCAATTTCTACGGCGATGTCGGCTACAAGGCGAACGGGTTCGAGTTCGCATTTGCAACTGACCGCGGGGAACACCCAGTTCGGCGTCTCCGCCTACACGCCGGTGCAGCAGCTGCAGACGAATTGGGGCAGCGTCTACACCCTTCCCCAGACCACCGATAACCAGATGGCGATGCTGCAGTGGACGGGCGCCTACGCCTGGTCGCCGACGCTCAATTTTCAGGCCGGGGCCTATTACCGCCAGTTCAACCAGCAGCACGTCGACGGCAACGGAACCGACGTGACGTCCTGTCCGCCGTATTCGTGCCTGAACGGGAGCCCGGTGCATGACACGCACGGCAATATCATCCCCGACCTCTCGCAGGGCGGAACGCTCGACCTCGGCGAGGACGACGACAACCAGACCCAATCGCGCTCGGTCGGCATCAGCGGGCAGGGGGTCGACACCGACAAGATCTGGGGTCACGACAACACGCTGACCGTCGGCGCGTCGTTCGACTACGGGTGGACGCATTACACCGGCAACAGCACGCTCGGCACGATCAGCTTTCTCAACAACGCCTACCCGCTGACCGCCTCCCCGTTCATCATCGACGAGCCCGACAGTTTTCTGAACCCGATCGATGTCAGGGCGAACAACACCTATGCCGGCGCCTACGCCCTCGACACGTTCAACGCCACCGATCGCCTGACGTTGACCGGCGGCGCACGGTTCAATTTCGCCGGGATCAGTCTCGAGGGCACGAACGACGCTCTCCTCAGCGGCTACTCGCACTACTTCCATCTCAATCCGACGGTCGGCCTCACCTACAAGATCACGCCCGACATCAACTTCTATGCCGGATATGCGATGACCAATCGCACCCCGACGCCGCTCGAGCTCGGCTGCGCCAGCCCCACTGTCCCCTGCATCATCGACAATTTCCTGTCTGCCGACCCGCCTCTGAAACAGATCATCGGCCAGACGTTCGAACTGGGCTTCCGGGGCACGAGCGCGCTCAGCCAGTTGGGCCTCGCGCCCGAATGGGGCAAGCTGCAATGGTCGGCCGGGCTCTTCCGCACCACGCTCAACAACGACATTCTGCCAGTGGTGAGCACGTTCAACGGCTTCGGTTATTACACCAACGTTGGCACAACCTTGCGCCAGGGGGCGGAGGTCGGCGCCCAGTGGACCGGCGATCGTTGGTCGGCTTACGCCAATTACACCTATATCGACGCCGTCTACCTCACGACCTTCATGGAGCCGTCGGAGAACAATCCGTTGGCCGACGCCGACGGCAACATTCCCATCACCAACGGCACGCAGATCGCCGGCATTCCGAAAAATACGGTGAAGGTCGGCGTCGACTACGCCGTGACGGACAAGTGGAAGATCGGCATGGACATGGTCGCGGCGTCAGGCCAGGTCATCTTCGGCAACGAGAACGGCGCGGTTCCGCAAGTCCCGGGCTACGCCGTCTTCGGCCTCCACACGTCCTATCAATTCAACAAGAATTTTCAGATTTACGGCTACGCCCAGAACATTTTCGATCAACGCTACTATACTTCCGGCGGGCTGGTCCAGCCTGGGGAATTCATGACCGGGCCATCCATTACGAATCCGCAGACGTTCGGGCCTGCGAAGCCCTTCGCCATCTACGGCGGAGTGCGGATCACCATGTGATGGTCAACAAACCGCCCGCCCTAGCTAGCGGCAGCAGGCGGAGCTTCGGGTCGGCGAGCCGTTCGCGGTTACCGCCGGATTGCGATATAGCTCGCGACGCGCAAGAAGACGCGACGGAAGCGAAACGAGGAGATCGTCTTGGCGTTAATCCACCGCAGAACCCTGCTGGCTTCGGCTTTGACCTTGGCGCTATCGCCCGCGCTCGCGGCATCGACGCTCGGCGGAATCGATACCGACAAAGACGGGACGATCGACCTGAGCGAAGCGAAGGCGGCGGCCAGCGCGGCATTTGACAAGCTCGACGTCGACCACGACGGAACGCTCAGTCGCGCGGAGCTCAGAGGCCGCGTGCTCGCACACGATTGGGCGATCGCCGATCCGGACGGCGACAAGACGCTGACCAAGGACGAGTATCTCAACTACGTCGAAGTCGTGTTCAAACGCGCCGACACGGACGGCGACGGAACGATCGACGCCAAGGAAGCGCGCACGCATGCGGGCCGTGTGCTCATGCGTCTCTTGCGTGCGCGCTGACCTTCGCGCTAGGCGGCAGAACAGAATTCGCGGCGGGGCTGGAAACGGGGCGTACAGGTAGAGGGTATGGATCTTTCTCCGGTCGGGCTCTTTCTCGAGGCGAGCCTCGTAGGGAAGGCCGTCATGGCCGTCCTGTTCCTGGCCTCGCTCTGGTGCTGGGTGCTGATTATCGAAGGCGCGATCTCGGTCGTGCGCCTCCGCCGCGCCGTTCACCTGGCCCGCGCAGGCGGCCCGCTTCCGAAGCCGCTTTCCGGCGTGGCTTCCGCGGGCGACGAGGAGGCGCGCCGGCGCATTCCGGGCGAAACGGTCGGCGAACTGAGGTCGCGCATCTCGGACGCCATGGCCCGCGCCGCGCGCGAACTGCTGACACGGGCTGAGGGCGGGCTACCCAACCTTGCCGTCATCTCCTCGGTCGCGCCGTTCGTTGGCCTGTTCGGCACCGTCTGGGGCATCATGTCGAGCTTCGCCGCCATCGGACAGTCGCAGGACACTAGTCTTGCGACCGTCGCGCCGGGCATCGCCGAATCGCTCGCGGCGACTGCTTACGGGCTCGCGGCGGCGATTCCCGCTGCAATCGGCTATAACCGGATCGGCGCCGCGTTTGCCCGCCTCGGGCAGGATATGGCCTCGTTCGTCGAAGAGCGCGCGCTGGCGCTGCTCGCCCGTCCCTCAGAGGTCGCGCGGGACGAGGCGCCGCGCCGCCGCGCGGAGACGCCCTGATGGCGTTGAGCCCGCGCAAGATCGGCGAAGGCCTTTATCAGCCGCTGGCCGAGATCAACGTCACGCCGCTTGTCGATGTGATGCTGGTCCTGCTCATCATCTTCATGGTCACCGCGCCGATGCTGGCGGCCGGGATCAAAGTGAACCTGCCGAACGCCAAGACCGCCCAGCCGCTCGAAACCCGGCAGCCGGTCATCGTCGTCGTCGCAAAGGACGGAGCGGTGTCGGTCGGAAAGGACCCGGTTTCGCGCGACGAGCTGGCGTCTACGGTCAAGATGAGACTCGGCGACTCCAATAACGTCGTTCAGTTGCGTGGCGACCGTGATGCTGCCTATGGCGACGTCGTCTCGGTGATGGACGAGCTCGCGGCAAACGGAATCTCCCGGATTGCGATCGTGTCGAGCGGGCGCCGCTCTCCTGTTCCGCCGGATCAGACGCCGAAGCCATGACCATCGCGGCGCTTGACGGGCGCGTCTTTGAGCCGCCGCCCGTCCGGCCGCCTTGGCTCCGCCCCGTCTCCATTGTCCTCGTTGTCGCGCTACACGCCGCCGCGCTCTCGATCGTCTATCTCACGCCGGCGAAGCCGCCCGAGCCGGCAGGAGAAGTGATAGTCGACATTCAGCCGGAAGCCCCGCCCGCGGAAAACCCGGCGCCGCCAGCTGAGCAACCGAAGCCACCCGACCAATCCGCCGCTGAGCCGCCGCCTCAAAGCGCCACACCCGCTCCTGTCGAGCCTCCTCCTCAAGCAGTTGAGGCGCCTCCGCCCATCGCCGTTAACCCGCCTCCACCAGTCGCCGAGCAGCCTTCCCCGCCGCCCGAGCAGCAACCCCCGCTGCCTGCCCCCGAACCTCCGCCGCCAGTTGTTGAAGCGACGCCGCCGGAGGAGCAACCTCCTTTGCCTCCGCCGCCCCCCACTCCGGTCGAGCTTGCGCCTCCTCCGCCATTCTCGGCTCCGAAGACGGTCAAGGCCCCGCCCCCAAAGCCTCGTCCGCCCGTGCGGGTCGAAGCGCCGAAACCCCAGGCGAAACCAGCGCGGGAGGCGGCCCCAGCCCCCCGACCGGCGCAGGCGGAATCGCGCTCCGCCGCCCCGGCGTCGCGTGGCGCTTCCTCAACGAACGCGCCTTCACGCGCCACGGCTAGCGCCGCGTCGCTTTCGGCCTATATCGGCGAGGTGAGCGCCGCGATCCGCAGCCGTATGTTCTACCCGCCAGCCGCTCGCGCGCGGGGCGCGAAAGGCGTCGTGGGCGTCGCCTTCACCATTGGGGCGTCGGGCGCGCTGAGCTCGTTTGCGATAACCCGCTCCTCCGGCGACGCCGAACTCGACGCGGCTGCGCGTGCTTTGGTGCAATCGGTTCATTTTCCGCCGCCGCCGGGCGGCTCGGCCCACATCGCGACGAGCTTCAACTATGTCCCCCCCTAGCGCATCCGGCCCGCGACTGAGAGCGCTCGTGCTCGGTTCCGCAGCCGGCGGCGGCGTGCCGCAGTGGAACTGCCGCTGCCGCGTCTGCGAGCTCGCCTGGAGAGGCGATCCGCGAGTCAAGCCGCGCACCCAGGCCGGCCTTGCGCTAAGCGTCGACGGCGTGAAGTGGCTCCTGCTCGGCGCCTCGATTGATCTGCGCCAGCAGATCCTGGCGACCCCGGCGTTGCGCCCAACCGGGGAAAGGCGACAGTCGCCGATCGCCGCCGTCGTCCTGACAAACGCCGAGATCGATTCTTCGGCTGGACTGCTCGCGTTGCGCGAGCGCCAGCCGCTCGCGATCTTCGGCACGCAGGCGACGCTGGGCGCGATCGAGGAGAACCGCATGTTCGACGCCGTCGACCGCGCAGTTGCCCCGCGCCGCGCGGTCCGTCTTGGCGAGACCTTCGAACCCCTGCTAGGCCTCAAAGTCGAATTGTTCGCGGTCCCCGGCAAGGTTCCGCTGTGGCTCGAGGAGGCTAACGTCGCGCTCGACCAGGTCGGCGAAGGCACCGTCTGCGTCGCGGTCGAGGCAGGGGGCGCGGGTCTCGTCTATGCGCCTGGCTGCGCGCGTGTTACGGAGGACTTCCACGCCCGCATCGGTAAGACTGATGTGCTGTTCTTTGACGGCACGCTCTTCACCGATGATGAAATGATCGCCAGCGGGCTTGGCGACAAGACCGGCCGGCGTATGGGTCATATGCCGCTCGCTGGACCGGGAGGAACGTTGGAGGCGTTTACGCGTCTTGCTGGTGTGCGGCGCATCCTCATCCATATCAACAATTCGAACCCGATCCTGGTCGAAGGTTCGCCGGAGGAAGCAAAGGTGAAAGCGGCTGGCTGGGAGGTTGCCTTCGATGGGATGGAGGTAAACTTATGAACAAACATTCGGCCCCGGAGCCGATGAGTCCCGAAGCGCTCGAGGCGGCGTTGCGCGCGATCGGTCCAGAACGCTATCACGACCTCCATCCGTTCCATGGTCTGCTGCACGACGGCAAGCTGAACAAGGGACAGGTGCAGGCCTGGGCCCTCAATCGCTACGTCTATCAGGCTGCGATCCCGATGAAGGACGCCTCCCTGATCGGGCGCTGCGAGGATCGCGCGCTGCGCCGGGAGTGGCTGCACCGGGTCACCGATCATGACGGCTTCGGCGAGGACCAGGGCGGCATCGAACGCTGGCTCATCCTCACCGACGGCCTTGGGCTCGACCGCGATTACGTGATCTCGCAGCAGGGAGCGCTCCCGGCGACAAAATTCGCGGTTCAGGCCTATGTCCAATTCGTCCGCGAGCGGCCGCTCATCGAGGCGGTGGCGTCGAGCCTGACCGAGCTCTTTGCGCCATCGATCCATAAGCGCCGCATCGCTGGGATGCTCGCCAATTACAGTTTCATCGACGAGAAGGTGGTTGCCTATTTCCGCCGCCGGCTCGATCAGGCGCCCAAGGACGCGCAGTTCGCGCTCGATTACGTCAAGCGCAACGCGCGGACGATCGAAGAGCAGCGGGGCGCGCTCGCCGCGCTGACATTCAAGACCGAAGTGTTGTGGGTGCAGCTCGACGCGCTGCATCACGCCTATGTAACGGGCGCAATCCCGCCGGGCGCGTTCCGGCCGGATTGAAGCGGAACGGATGAGGCGATGGAGATAGAACCCCAAGCGCGGCCTCGCCTGCCCAAGGGGGTCAAACTCAAGCGCGACGAGGTGCGCGGACGCTGGACCCTGCTCGCGCCCGAGCGAATCTTCGAGATTAACTCAACCGCGGCGACGGTGCTCGAGCTCTGCAACGGCGAGCGGGATCTTGCCACAATCGTCGCCGAGCTTGCGGAGCGCTATACTTCGCCTGCAGCGGTGATCGAAAAGGACGTCGTCGCCATGCTCGCCGACCTGAAGGCCAAGAGAGTTCTCGAAACATGATGAGAGTCGTCAAGACATGACCGCTCATGCCGCGCCCCCGCCCATGCCTCCGATCGGACTGCTGGTCGAGCTCACCCACCGCTGTCCGCTCGGCTGTCCCTACTGCTCCAATCCGCTGACGCTCGAGCGCCCGGGCGCCGAGATCGACACGGAGACCTGGAAGCGCGTGTTCAGCGAGGCCGCCGCGCTCGGCGCTCTGCACGTGCATCTCTCGGGCGGAGAGCCGACGGCTCGGCGCGACATCGTCGAACTCACCCGCCATGCTTCGCAAAGCGGCCTCTACACCAACCTCATCACCTCCGGCATCGGAGTCAGCGAGAAGCTGACCGGCGATCTGGCGGAGGCCGGCCTCGACCACGCGCAGCTCTCTTTCCAGGGCGCCGACAAGGATACCAACGACCGGCTCGGCCACTATGCCGGCTCATGGGAGCGCAAGCGCGCCTTTGCGGGCTATGTGACCAAGATCGGCATGCCGCTGACCATCAACGCGGTCATCCATCGCGCCAATCTGCATCAGGTCGGCGCGTTCATCGAGCTTGCGGTCGAACTCGGCGCACGCCGGCTCGAAATCGCCCACACCCAGTATTACGGCTGGGCGCTTGCCAATCGCGCCGCGTTGATGCCGCCGAAGCGGCAGGTCGAGGAATCGATCGCGCTGGTGGAAGAGGCGCGCGCGCGTCTCAAGGGCGTGCTCGTCATCGACATGGTGATTCCCGACTACTACGCTCGCTATCCCAAGCCCTGCGCGGGGGGCTGGGGGAGGATTGCGATCAATGTCTCGCCTACAGGCAAGGCGCTTCCTTGCCATGCAGCGGAGAGCATTCCGAGCCTCGAATTCTGGAACGTGCGCGATCATTCGCTCGGCGACATTTGGCGGCTCAACCCCGCCTTCAGGGCCTTCCGCGGCACGGAATGGATGCGCGAGCCCTGCCGTTCGTGCGACCGCCGCGAGGTCGATTGGGGCGGCTGCCGTTGTCAGGCGCTGGCGCTGACCGGGGACGCCCGCAACACCGACCCTGCCTGCCACAAGTCGCCCGATCACGAGCGGATCGTCGCGACGGCGATGGCGGACGCTGGATCCGGCGCGGCCGCCCTGCGGTGGCGATCCTACAAGGTCAAAGTCGAGGCCTGAACGACCCGCGGCGAGGGCTACCGGCAGAGCGCGCTCGCGTTCGCCGTCCAGCGCCCGAATCCGCTCGCGATCATGTTGCGGATGACGGCGCAGACGTAAGTGCGCTCCGCCGCCGGATTGTTTGGCCCGGCGTTGTAGCGGGCGACCGCGAGCGTCCAATTGCCCTCCTCGGCGCGCAGGGTCTTCAGAAATCGGGCAGCATATTCGACGTTGCGCGCCGGATCGAACATTTCGCTCAAGGAGGCAAAGTCGGCGCCATGCCAGTGATGGTTGATCTGCATGCAGCCGATGTCGATGAGTTTTGCGCCTTGCGCTTTCGCTCGGGCGAAAGTCGCCACCGCCTCAGCGAGACTGGCGGAATGAACGTCCCTGCCGTCGATGTTCATGTCATACGGGCTGAGTTCCCCCGTCCGTCCGGTTTCTGTCAGCCCGACCGAATAGAGGACGTTGAGCGGGACGCCGTTCAGGGTCGACGCGCGCGTCATCTCCCTTTCGCACGCCAGCGGTCCCTCGGCGTGCGTGGGTCCGGCGCTAGAAACTACGATCGCGAGCAGCGCCGCGCCGAGATGAACTCGCATCGCCCGAGCCCCCTTGCTCGCCTGCCCCTTGTCTGGACTGGCGCCCGTCGCCAGTCGAGCTGTCCTTGGCGGAGGCTCCATTTCCATTTGCATTCGCATCGGCGTTCCCGCCTGTCTGCCTGATGATGAGCGAATCGACCGGCTGGCCGATCGCCGCCAGCCGGTCGGCGATCGCGTCGCGCGCGCCCTCGATGGATCCCGCCGTCTGAGAGCTCGCGGCGCGGATGACGACCGATAGCTTCTCGCCTGCGAGCCGCATGGTCATCGAGACGTTCTCGAGGCCGCTCGGTGAAAGATCGACGTCGATCTCCTTGACCGGCGCCGCCGACGGGTCCTGAGCGGGGGCAGGCGCGCTGGCGCGTGGGGCGACCTGAGCCCCTCCGCGGGCTTCGGAAGGCGCGAACGCGGCGCCGGACGCCGGCAGCGGCGCCCCAAATGCGCCTCCCTGGGTCGCCCGCTGCCCGGTCGAGGCGGCTGGATCGGGCTGAACCGCGTCGGCCTTGTCCGGCTCGGCTTTGGCGGAAGGGGAGGCGGGGCTCGCAACCCGGGCCGGGGAGGGCGGCGCCGCGGCTTCGGCCTTCCGTCCGCTGGGGGTGGGATTCTGCGTCGCCGCTCTTCTCGGGTTTGCCGGCGGATTTGCCTGCGCGCCCGCCGCGCGAGGAACGACCGGCGCCGCCGCTTCGCCGATCGCGGACGCGGTGCCTGCGGGGGGTATCGCCTCGCCGGGCGCCAGGCTCGCGCCTGCGGCGGGCGGGGAGATCGCTGCGTCATGCGTCAGCCCCCGACCCAGCGTCGAGAGCGGCGCGAGAGACGACGGTCCGGGCGCCCCGTCGCCGCTTTCGCCGGCGGCGGACGCCGGCGCGAACGCGGGGCTACCGGTCAGTGACAAGCCGGCGGCCGACGAGGGGCCGGCGCCGGCGAGGCCTGAAGTCGAGAGAGCAAAGTGAAACGCGCGTTCGCCCGTCAATCTGGCGGCCGCGGGTTCCGGCGGCTGCATGGTCGCGTCGTTGACGGCGCCGCTTGTCTCGAGCCCCGCCCCCCTGCTCGAGGCCGGCGCGAGGGCCGAGGCGTCGATGGCCGCCGGCGGACTTTGGCTCGCGACCAGGGCCGACGACAAGGCAAACGGCAAGGACGACAGAAACGCGCCGTCGCCCAGCATCCGATGGCCGTCCGAGTGCCCCGGCGGCGGCTGTCCTTTCTTCGGCGCGTTCGAAGTCTGCGACCCTTCCTCCGCGCCGGACGAGGCCGCGTTCGCCGCCGCGCCGGGAATCGAATCCAGCATGGCCGTGAATGTGAAGCGGTCGGCGGCGGCCGGCGGCGCCGCACGCGGCGTGGGCGCGACGATTGCGCAGGAAACGGGCGCGGCGGCGGGCGCGGTCATCGTCCGCCCCCCTCCTGTCCGGGCGCGAGACCGGCGGTGCGTTCGAGCGCGCCCTGCGCCCGCTCGATCGTCAGCGCCGGCCCGCTCGCTTTGTCCTTGTCGCCGCCGAGGGAGACGGCCGAAGAACTGACCGCACCGGCGTCCGGGGCGATCCGCAACTCGAGCGCCACCCGCCGGACCGCCGCAAGCAGATTGGCGTCGGCCCGGTCGAGTTTCGAAGGCGCGATGGTCCGTAAGTCGGCGGCGGCGGCGTCATAGGCGTCGGAAAACATTCGGCTGGCCGCGAGATAGAGGCGAGCGCGCATGGCCTCCGGACTGTCCGCGCCGGCTCCCTCGAGCGCCTCGGTCGCCGCGGCGGCGGCGGCGGCGAAACGCGCGTTGACGACGGCGGACTTCGCCAGCGTCAGCAGGAAGCCGCGGCGGCTCTCGGGCGCCAATGAAGCGACCGCCCGTGACACAAGCTGGTAATCGCCGGGATCGTCCGCGAGGCCGAAGCGGACGATTGCCGCCGCGAGATCGCGAAAGAAGTCGGCGGCGTAGAGCGATGCGGCAAAGCGGGTCGCATATTGCCGGGTCAACATCGCCGCGCGGCCGACATCCTTGCCTTCGGCCAGGAGGGCGATCTCGCGCCTGAGGGCCGCTTCCTCGACCAGTCCGCCCGGCGCAAGCAGGCGCGCCCAGTCGAGAAGCTCGACCGCGGCTTTGGCGTCCCGCTTCGTCTCGAGCACCGAACGGGCGAAGGCGACCTCGCCCGCGAGGCGGGCGTCGAGGGCGTTCAAATCCTCCTTGCCGAGCAGACCTATCGCGTCGGCCTCGTGGTTGGTGACGTAGGCGAGCGCGCCCCGCGCCAGGGCTCGCTCCGACTCGACGAGGGCGTCGCCCTTCAAGAGCGGCGGGAGGTCGACGAGCGAGCCGCCGCTGAGGATGTAGATGACTAGCGAATCCGCCTGGCGCCTGTCTTTCCAGGTTTCGGGCTGGGCCGCCACGATCGCCGCGGCCATGGTCTTCAGTTGATTGAGCTGAGCCACATAGGCGGCTTTGTCACCCTGGGCGATCCGAAGCTGGGTCCGCCGCAGGTCGTCGGCCATGTCGACCAAATTCGCCGAATTCGGCGAACGCCGCGGCCGGCGCGATAAGCGCCAACGCGGCGGAGGCCCATGAGCGCCAGGGCGCGGTCACGGCGCCGGCTCGCGCACAAGAATTTCGATCCGGCGGTTTTCGGCCGCCAGCGGATGCGAAGCATCCTTGAGACGACGGTCGGCGTAGCCCTCGACGCGCTCGAACCTTTTCTCCGCCACGCCCCCGCGGCTCAGCATGTAATAGGCCATTTGCGCGCGCGCCGACGACAGTCGCCAATTGTCGTAAGTCGCCGACCGATAGGGACGGGCGTCGGTGTGGCCGCGCACGACGATCGCGCCCGGCATGGTCTGCAGGCTCGCGGCGACGGCGTCCATGATTTTGAGGACGCGTGGCTGCGGCTCGGCGGAGCCGACCGCGAACATGGCGAAATTCTGCCGATCGGTAAGGCTGATGAGGATTCCGTCCTCGGTGGCCTCGACATCCAGCTGCGGTCCCTGATTTGCAGGCGCCTCGCCCGCGAGCCGTTTCCTCAGGTCGGCAAGCAGGTTGGATGCGGCGGTCCGGCGCGCATCGGCGGCGTCGGGCGCGGGCGGATGGGTGGGCGAGGACGCAGGCGATTGTGGCGCTTCGGCCTTGCTGGGGCCGGGCGCTGGCGGAGCCTCAGGGGCGCTGGACGCCGCTACAGACGCCGGTTGGTCGCCGGCGGCGGCGGCGGCCGGCGGGGCGCCGGTGTCGGACCTGACAACATTGACGGCCTGGTCGCTTCCGAGCGGGCGGAATGGATCGCGAAGCGCCTCGTCAGCGCTTGGCCCGACTTCGCCATAGCCCTTGAGCGCCGCAGATTGATCAATGCGAGGCCCCGGCGGCGGCGCGCCGGCGATCTTGTCGAGACTGGCGCGAGGATCGCTGAACAATTCCTGTTCTGACATGGTCGGGTAGGGCCGCGCCGGGTCTGGCGGCGGTTGCGGCGCTGACGCGCGCCCTTGCTCGTTTTGGTTCGACGAGCTCGCCGCGGCGCCCTCGTTGGCCGATCCCCCCGCGGATTCGCCGTGTTCGGACGTTGCCTTTGCTGCGCTCGGCGCGGATGAACCGGCCCCTGGCTGATAGGCGTCCTTTTCCGGCACGCCGTGGATGCCCTTTTGCGCTTTCGCCGGCTCCTCGACTTTCACCGGATTGAAGTAGCGGGCGATGAGCGTCTTGGTGTTCTTGTCGGTGGCGCTGATGATCCACAGCACCAGAAAGAAGGCCATCATCGCGGTCATGAAATCGGCGAAGGCGATCTTCCAGGCGCCGCCATGATGCTCGTCCTCGTGCGAGCCGCGGCGTCTGACGATGACGATTTCCGGATGTGGCGCGGCCATCGACGCTTGCTCAGTCGGCAAGCGCGGCGAGCAGCTCGCCCCAGGAGCGAAGCGCGGTCACGATTTGCGTGGCGCCGGTCTCGACGACCACCTCCGCGCTCTTGTCCTCGACATACGCGACCATGACCGGAAAATCGGCGATCCGGTCACGTAAGCGTGCGAGCACGCGCTCGGGGCCGCGAATCGTGAGCACCGCGGTCGAACCCGTCGCGCCCAGCCGGGCGATCGCCCGGCATAATTCGTCGACGGCCTGCTTCACGATCTGCTTATCCAGAAACGGCGCGAGAATGCGGGTGACGGACGCTCCGACGTTATCCTCGATCCGCGTCATTCCGGAACGGATCGCGCTCTCGAGCTCAGCGGATTCGTTGCGTTGAAATTCGAGCCGGGCAGTCTCGGTCTCCTTCCGCATGGCGGCGAGTTCCGCGGCGTGACGGTCCGAGGCCTCTTCGCGCCCCTCGGCGAGGCCTTCGTCGCGGCCGCGCGCGTAAGCTTCGGCGAGCCTGACCGCTATATCTTCAGGCTTGACCGCCTCGCCTCCCGCCGGCAGCGACGCGGCCGGAACGGCGAACGGGATCGGCCTTCGCTCCCACGGCGAGCGGCGGGCGCTGTCCTTCGCTTCCCTGGCGGCGCCCGGGTTGGCCAAGGCGTTGAGGACCGGCCGCGGACTTGGCTCGGCGCTCTGGGAGCTAGGCAGGTTTCGAGGTCGGAACGACGAGCCTTCGCGTCGCGACGGAGCCTCTTCCGCCGGCGCGCCTCCGAGATGATCGAGATAGTCGGCAATCGAAAGCGGTTTCATCCGTTCGCTCCTTGACGAATCCATTGTTTGAGTATTGTGGCGGCATGGTTCTCATCGAACTCGACCAATTTCTGCAGCTTGCGCCCGGGGCCATTGTCGCGCCGCGCCAGCAGCGCCTGCAGAAATGCGTCGCGCCCCAAATCCGTCTCGATGAGAATGCTATCGGTCGGCGGGCCGTCGCCGTCGGGCGCCGTCAATGCAGGCGTTTGGCCGCCGGATGCGCCGCGCCCGTCCCCGGCCGCGAGGCGCGGCGGCGCGAGCGCCATCTTCAGGCCGGGCCGAACCCCGAACCAGACCATCAGCGCCGCAACCGTAATGATTGCGCCGGCGTTGGCGATCGATCCCACTTGGCGGGCGAGGATTTCGATCAGCGGGGAACCTGGCGCCGGATCGAGGTCGCGGGACGAGTCGATGAAATCGACCACTGAGATTTTGACCGTGTCGCCTCGCTGTCGATCGAGTCCGGCGGCCGAGGAGACGAGCTGCTCAATCTCGTGGACCTGACTGGCCAGCGCGTCGGCCGGCGGCTTGTCGCCAAGAGATGGGGCGAGCGCGGCGCGGTTAATCAGCACCGCGACAGAGAGATTTTGGACCGCGAAACCGGCGCTGGTGGTCTGAATCGACTTGGACGAGACTTCGTAGTTTGTCAGCTCCTCGCGCTTTTGCGTCTGGTCATTCGACTGCTTCGATTCGCCGCCGCCGGTTTTTGGCTTCGGCAAGTTGGCCTCGACGCCCGCGGGCTGCTCACCTGCGGCGTTCTGCGAACTCTGCTGCTCCTTGGTCACCCGCACCGAGCGTTCGACGCGGCTGTCAGGATTATAAATCGTCTCATTGGTCTGTGTCTTGTCGGCGTTCAGCCTGGCGGCGACCGAGATCTGGAAATTGCGGGAGCTGAGATATGGCGTGAGCGTGCGGGTGATGTTCTCGCGGATTTCCTGCGACACGTCCTTTTCGAGCGCTAGCAGATTGTCCGGCGACTTTTCGATCGACTCAGCGCCGGAGGCCAGCAGGCGTCCGTCGACGTTGAGGACGGTGACGTCATCGAGCTTCATTCCCGGAACGGCGGAGGCGACCAGGTGGCGGATCGCCTGCCCAGTGGCGCGATCGTCGCCGCCGTCGGTGCGGATGACCACGGACGCCGAGGATGGCTGACGCTCGCGGCGGAAGGAGCCTTCGTCGGCGAGAACGATATGCACCCGCGCCGCCTTGACCGTGCGCATCATCTGGATCGTCCGGGCGAGCTCGCCTTCGAGCGCCCTTAGGCGCGTGACGTCCTGCATAAACGATGTCAGCCCGAGCGAGCCGAGCTTGTCGAACAGTTCGTTGCCCACGGCGCCGCTGCGCGGCAGCCCCTTTTCCGCGAGGATCATCCGCGCCGCGGCCGTCTGCCCCGCCGGCGTCAAGACGACCGTGCTCTCGGCGTTGACGTCGAAAGGCACACCCGCTTCGCGCAGGGCGGCGCCGATGGCTGCGATATCGTCGCGATCGAGCCCCGAATAGAGGGTCTCCATCGTCGGGCGGCTCAGGTACCAGCCGGCCAGTCCCGTCACCGCGAAGGCGGCTACGCCTATAATGGCCAAGGTGGTCAGGCGCCGGACGCCCAGTCCCTGCAGGTTTGCCCAAAGCCGTTCGATTTGCGTCAGCAGATTCGTCGCCACTTTCGGGCCCGAGGGATGAATTCGCACCCGCCATCGTCGGCAGCGGAGCTTGCGCCGGCATTGCGCGCATAGGCTTCGCGTGTGACCGCGCGAACGCGGGTCGAGTGAATGTTCGCCCGATTAACCGGCCATTAGCGGTTGCGCCCTTAGTGTCCGCTTCGCCAGGGGAAGCCGCGCAGGCAGCGCGCGGCGCCCCGGCTCAACACGACGGTTAGGCTCTCGATCGTGAGCCTAAGGGCATGCGGCCAGTCCGTCGTCTCGGTGCGAGTCCGAAATGTCGTTCAATCCCCGCGACCATTTCCGACAGGAGCACTCGCATGAGTTCAATCTTGAACAATCCTTCCGCCTTGAGCGCGCTGCAGGCGCTGCAGATGACGCAGCAGGCCCTTTCGACCGTCCAGAACCAGGTTTCGACCGGCCTCAAGGTCGCCACTGCCGCCGATAACTCGTCCTACTGGTCGATCGCCGCCCAGCTCAACGCGGACAGCAGTGTCGTATCGGCCTCCAACGACGCCCTATCGCAGGGGCAGTCGCTGCTCGCGACCGCCAGCTCGGCAATCAGTTCGGTCATCACCACCATCAATTCGATCCAGACCGCGCTCACTCAGGCGACCGAGCCGGGCGCGCAGATCGGCAATATCAACACCTCGCTCGCCTCGCTCGGCCACCAACTCACGGACGCCGTCAACGCCGCCTCCTTCAATGGTTTGAACGTCCTGAACGGCAGCGTTGCTTCTCTCAACTTCGTCGCCGGCTTCAACGCCAGCGCGAATGGCGGGACGATCAACACCATCGGCTTCACGACCCAAGCGCTATATGGATTGACGACCGGAGCAACGTCGACCTCGACGACGAGCCAGTCCACCGTTACGGATGCGGCGACGATTGCCCAGCTGCAGACCCAGTGGGGAGCCGACACGGCCGACACGACCGCTGTCACCGCTGGAACCATCACCGCGACATACGGCGCCGACGCGATCTACGAGGACACGGCCAATCAGGCGTTTACCGTGCAGTCGATGGCCCTTGACGGCACAGCGACCACCACGACCTACACGGCTCTCGACGCCAACGGCAACTCGATCGCGCAGGGTGGCGCCCCGACCTTCGCCACTGCGGGGTCCTACGCCGTTACGACGACCGTGACGACGCCGGCATCGCAGAATTTGCTGGTCCAGAACGGGACGGATCTGACCAACATCAACGTTTCCGGCGCCGCCGCGGCCCAAACCGCGCTGAACGCCGTCAATCAGGCGTTGGCGGCGGTCACGAACTACGCGGCCTTGATCGGCGCCACCCAGGACCGCATGACGACGGCCAACACGTTCAACACCGCCTTGATGACGAACTACGCCAACGGCGTTTCGGGCATGGTCGACGCGAACATGAACACGGCGTCGACCCAGTTGCAGGCGCTGCAGACACAGGAGCAGCTCGGCATCCAGTCGCTGTCGATCGCCAATCAGAACGCGGCGCTGATCCTGAAGCTGTTCCAGTAGGCTCGGCGCGGCCGGCCAGGTCCAAACAATCTGGTCGGCCCGGCCCCCTCCTTGACTGCGATCACGAATTCCCCGCGCGCCGCTTGCCCGCCCCCGGCAAGCTCCACCCCTGAAGGCGCGCGGGGAGCCAATTTCGGAATGAAGGCACAAATCGCTCCGGCAGTCCGCGGGACCGCGCGGAGCCATGGGCGCCGGCCGAACCTCGCCTGAGCAGGCCGCATTCTGATGGCGGCGTTTCGAGCCGCGCGGCCGGCTGCGTCCGCCACTCCAAGTCAATCTTCGATGAAGATCGCGGCCGGTGTCTCGATCAGTTCGCGCAGGCGCTGAATGAATGTCGCGGCGTCGTAGCCGTCGACGACCCGGTGATCGAACGACGACGATAGGTTCATCGTTTTACGCGGAATGAAGCTGCCGTCGCGCCAGACCGGTTTGACGACGATCTTGTTGACCCCGACGATCGCCACCTCAGGCCGGTTGACGACTGGCGTCGAGGCGACGCCGCCCAGCGCGCCAAGCGACGTGAGTGTGATCGTTGACCCGGCAAGCTCGTCGCGCGCAGCGACGCCCTGGCGTGCCGCTTCGCTCACGCGCCGCATTTCGCGTGCGCATGAGTAGAGGCCGAGCGTCTCGGCGTGTCGCACCACCGGAACCATGAGCCCGTTTGGAGTTCGAGTCGCCACACCCAGATGCACGGCCCCAAAGCGCCGGATGAGTTCGTTGTCGTCGTCATAGTGGGCGTTGACTTGCGGAAAGTCGGCGACCGCCTTCACGATCGCCAGCATGAGGAAAGGCAGAAGCGTCAGTTTCGGCCGCTCATCGGTCGCGTGCGCATTGAGCGAAGCCCGCAATTCCTCGAGCGCGGTGACGTCAGTCTCCTCGACATAGGAAAAATGCGCGACGCGGCGCGAAGATTCGGCCATGTTTTGCGCGATGCGCCGCCGCATGCCGACGACCTTGATGATCTCGACCGCGGTATTGGGGGCCCTGCCCGATCCTTTCGAGGGCGCCTCGGGCGGGCGCGCGATGAAGGTCTCGAGATCCTCGTTGGTGATGCGCCCCCCTGGTCCCGAGCCGCGCACGAAGCGCAGATCGACGCCTGCTTCGCGAGCTTTCATGCGCACTGCTGGCGACGCGAGAGGCTTCTCGCCTAAGGAACGGGGCGCACCCTTCTGCGGCTCAGGCGCCCGCAGCGGCGTCGAAACATCGAGTTCGGGCTCGATGCCGGACTGGACCTCGGGTTGCGATTCCGGGGCTGGCTCGACGGACTCCCGGTTGACTCTCGGCGCCGGCGCGGCGTCCTTGGCGGCCACCCGCGATTTCGGCGCGGCAGGCGCGTGCGAATCCGGCATTCCCGGCGCATCGATGCGAACGAGCTCGGCGCCGACCGCCAGCACATCGCCGACCGCACCGCCGAGCGCAAGCACACTGCCCGCGACGGGAGTCGGGATTTCGACCGTCGCCTTGTCGGTCATGACCGATGCGACGACTTGATCCTCCTTGACGAGATCGCCGACCTTCACCGCCCACTCGACGATTTCCGCTTCGGCGACTCCCTCGCCGACGTCGGGCATCTTGATTGAGCGCACTCCCATCTCAGGCCTCCATCGCCCTGACGAGCGCGCGCCCGACGCGGGCCGGACCCGGGAAGTAGTCCCACTCCTCCGAGTGCGGGTAGGGCGTGTCCCAGCCGGCGACGCGCTCGACCGGGGCCTCAAGCGCGTAGAAGCAGCGCTCCGTCACTTGCGCGGCGAGCTCGGCGCCGAAGCCGGAGGTCAGGGTCGCTTCGTGCACGATGAGACAGCGGCCTGTCTTCTCGACCGAGGTCCGAATCGCCTCGACGTCGAGGGGAAGGAGCGAACGCAGGTCGATGATTTCGGCGTCGACGCCCGTCTCCTCGGCCGCCGCCTCGGCGACATGGGTCATCGTGCCGTAGCAGAGCACGGTCACGCCCTTTCCGGCCCGCCGCACCGCGGCCTTGCCGAGCGGCACGACGTAGCGCCCTGCCGGCACTTCGCTTAAGGGATGCTTGGCCCACGGGACGGCGGGCTGATCGGGATGACCGGAGAATGGACCGTTATAGAGCCGCTTGGGCTCGAGAAAGATCACCGGGTCGTCGTCCTCGATCGACGCGATGAGCAGGCCCTTGGCGTCGTAGGGGTTTGACGGAATAACGGTCTTCAGGCCGCTGACGTGGGTGAACAGCGCCTCGGGGCTCTGGCTATGGGTCTGGCCGCCATAGATACCGCCGCCGCAAGGCATGCGGATCACGATCGGCGCAAAGAACTCTCCGCCCGACCGGTACCGGAGTCGCGCCGCCTCGGACACGATCTGGTCATAGCCGGGGTAGACGTAGTCGGCGAACTGGATTTCCGCGACCGGCCGAAGGCCATAGGCCCCCATGCCGATCGCCACGCCGACGATCCCCAACTCGTTGATTGGAGCGTCGAAGCAGCGTGACTTGCCATATTTGCGTTGCAATCCGTCGGTGCAGCGAAACACGCCGCCGAAATAGCCGACATCCTCGCCGAACACGATCACGCCCTCGTCCTCGCCCATCTTGCAGTCCAGGGCGTCGCGGATCGCCTCGACCATCGACATGCGCGCCATGGCGTCACACTCCAAGCTGCTGGCGCTGTTCGCGCAAATGACGCGGCATGTCCTTAAAGACCTGCTCAAACATCGATGAAGCGCTCGGTTTCGGTCCGTCGTGCAGCGTGCCGTGTCTTTCCGCCTCTTTCGCGGCCTCCAGCACTTCAGCCTCGACCTCGGCCAGCATCTGCTTGTGGCGCTCCTCGCTCCAGCCGCCGATCCGGATAAGGTGGAGTTTCAGCCGCTCGATCGGATCGCCCAGCGGCCAGGCCGCCCATTCGTCCTTAGGACGGTATTTCGACGGATCGTCGGAAGTAGAGTGCGCGCCTGCGCGGTAAGTCACCCATTCGATGAGCGTCGGGCCCAGATTGGCGCGCGCCCGCTCGACCGCCCACATCGAGGCCCCATAGACCGCAAGATAGTCGTTGCCGTCGACGCGAAGCGAAGGAATGCCGAAGCCGTGGGAACGGGCGGCGAATTTGGCGCTCTCGCCGCCGGCGATGCCCTGATAGGACGAGATCGCCCATTGGTTGTTGACGACGTTGAGAATGACCGGCGGACGATAGACGGACGCGAACACCAGCGCCGAATGGAAGTCGCTCTCCGCCGTCGCGCCTTCGCCGATCCAGCCCGAGGCGATGCGCGTGTCGCCTGCGATCGCGGAGGCCATCGCCCAGCCGACCGCGTGCGGATATTGAGTCCCGAGATTCCCGGAAACCGTGAAGAATCCGGCCTCCTTCGCCGAGTAGAGTCCGGGCAGCTGCCGCCCCTTGAGACGATCTTGCTCATTGGCGAAGATCTGGCACATCATGTCGACGATCGGCCAGCCGTAGGCGATCAAGAGGCCTTGCTGGCGGTAGGTCGGAAAGCACATGTCGCCGGGCTCGAGCGCCTTCCGGTGGGCGGTCGCTATCGCCTCTTCACCGAGAGATTGAATGTAGAACGACGTCTTGCCCTGGCGCTGCGAGAGCAGCATTCGCGCGTCGAAGGCGCGGGTCAGCATCATGTCGCGCAGGCCTTTGCGCAGATCGTCGACCTCGAGCCCGCTCGCCCATTCGCCGACCGCCTCGCCGTTGTCGTCGAGCACGCGGACCATCGTGTAGGCGAGGTCACGGATCTCGGCGGCGTTGATGTCGATCGGCGGCCGACGAACCTCGCCAGCCGCGGCAAAGCCGACGTGGCTGAAATCGGGCCTGCCGCCGGGGCGCACCGTCGGCTCGGGGACATGGAGCGAAAGGCGGGCGGCGCTGGTCATCTCGAACTCCTCCGGCGGCGGGGGCACGCCTTAAACTGGTTTCCGGCGATTTTAGCGCCGCGCCTGCGCCATTGTCATGGCCTGGGCGAGGAACGCGGCGCGCCGTTGACATCGGCCGTCCCGCGCTCTTAAGACACGCGCCGGGCCCAGGTGGCGGAATTGGTAGACGCACTGGTTTCAGGTACCAGCGGTGCAAGCCGTGAAGGTTCGAGTCCTTTCCTGGGCACCACTTGGGCGTTTTAAGACGTCCAAATTAGCCTGATTAACTCAAAAAAACAATGGGTTAGACTCAAGAGGCCGTCTAGGGTGGTCTCGCGCTGTCTGTTTGCGTCCAACAAATTTGTTGGTAGATTCGTTGGTATGCGGCACCCACGCCGTGCGGTGATACCAACATGGCCCTTACCGACCTCGCCATAAAGCGCGCGCTCCCTCGCGCAAAAATCGTGAAGCTCTCGGACGGCGGCGGGCTGCAATTGTGGGTCACTCCCGATGGCGCAAAACGTTGGCGCATCGCCTATCGCTTTGGCGGGACGCAAAAGGCCCTCGCGGTGGGCGTCTATCCAGACATTGGATTGAAAGATGCCCGCGACGCGCGCGACGCCACTCGGAAGATATTGGCGCGAGGGGAAGACCCCTTGCAGGTCAAGAAAGCCGCCAAGGCCGCGAAAGCCGAAGCCGGGGCGAACACCTTCGCTGCCATCGCGGGTGAATTGGCGGAAAAGAAGCGCCGCGACAAGAAGGCGGCAGCCACGATACGAAAGTTCGACTGGTTCATGAGCTTCGCCTTTCCGTTACTGGGCTCGCGACCGATCACCGAAATCACGGCGCGCGAGGTCTTAGCCGTCCTCAAGGAGGTCGAGGGGCGCGGTACGCACGAAACTGCCCGCAAACTGAGAACGGCCATTGGGGACGTATTCCGCCTCGCCATCGCCACGGCGCGCGCTGACAACGACCCGACGATAGCCTTGAGAGGCGCGCTCGTGACGCCCACGGTCACGCCTCGCGCGGCCATCATCGCCCCGAAAGCATTCGGAGGGCTCTTGCGCGCAATCGAGGATTATGACGGCACGCCCGAAACTCGCGCCGCTCTTGAATTGCTCGCCCTAACCTTTGTGCGCCCCGGCGAATTGCGAGCGGCCGAATGGGCTGAATTCGACCTTAGCGCCGCCGTCTGGGAAATTCCCGCCGGTCGCATGAAGATGCGCAAGCCCCACTGCGTTCCGCTCGCGCCGCGCGCGGTTTCGATCCTCGAGGAGCTTCGGAAGCTGACAGGACAGTGCAAGTTTTTGTTCCCGTCCGTGCGGTCAGTTGCGCGGTGCATGTCGGAGAATACGTTGAACGCAGCTTTGCGGCGCATGGGCTTCAAGAATGACGACATGACAAGCCACGGGTTCCGTGCTTCGGCGTCATCGATGCTGAACGAATGCGGTCTCTGGAATGCCGACGCGATCGAACGGCAATTAGCTCACGTCGATGGTGACACTGTTAGGCGCGCTTATGCCCGGGCCGAATTCTGGGATGAGCGCGTTAAGATGATGACCTGGTGTGCGGATCGTTGCGATGAGTTGCGTCGAGGTGGCCAGGTGATTTCGCTTGCCGCGGCTGTCAGGTAGTTCTGTCATTCCGTCTGTGAAATCGAAAGGCCAACAAGAAGGCCCAACTCTCTGCCTTCTTGGAAACTGCCGTCTGTGGATTTCCGCCGAAAGGTGTTGAATAGAGGCCGCGCAATCATCCATCAAGGCTGGCGCAAGAATCTCCGATTCGGGGCATCTGATGCCGGATAATTCCGCCTCGCGCGGCTACGAACCAATTCGCGAACGCCAAATAGACGACCGACAGTACGAACTCCTAAGCCGAGGACCATGCTCGTGCTGCGGAGTGGAGATGTTTGAAGTTTGGCGGTGGTCAGGTGCATCTTTCTCGCGCTATAAGACGCCACAGAACTTTACTGCAGAAGAATTTGATTATTTTGTTGAACTGATCGACGAACAGCTTTTGCAATCATCTAGCGAATTGTTGGAAGAATTTCACGCCAAACTTCGAAATAGAAACTCAAAGGAAGGAATAGACGCAGATTATAGTTATGCATTTCGTTTATTGGAGTACGGAAGACAGAAGACATCCGCACTTGGTAAAATGAAATATTTACGTGTTCTGACGTCTAAAGATGCTCCAAGGAATAAAAAAGAGGAGGCGATCAGATTATCGTTTGAATTGGGATACGCAGCAGCAGAATTTCGTCTAATAGAGGTCTACGAAGACTACGTGCATGATGGGATTGCCATGTCCGAGTGGCGTCATGCGGGTCTTCCGAAGGCGCGCGAAGAACGTCTTCGCCAAGGGATGCGAACTCGGAAGGAGGTCCTAGCGGCAGCGAAGCGCCTATATGCCGAAAACCCATCGCTAATTCGAAACAACTCAGAGACCGCCCGGGAAATCCTCAAGCTAAATCTACCCGCCATGCAGAAAGGGCGCGGCCAGCAATTGTCGGTCGACGCCATAACTCGCCACCTTCGAGCAGTGCGAAAGAAATCCCCACATCAGGAAAATTAGCAGGATTTTCCTAACCAAGGAAAATCCTCTCGGAAATTCCAACTCTGCGTTTCCATCTGCCGGTTCCAAGTCCAATCAGAGACGCCTGGACCCATAAGCATGCAATCGGACAACGCGAACTCTTTTTCCACGCCGACGATCACGCATTCCTTACCGCCCGAAGGCTTTGTTCGCCTGACTTCAATTCTCGCGCCACTGGGACCGATCCCCGTTGGCCGCTCCACTTGGTGGGCGGGTGTCAAGATCGGTCGCTTCCCGCAGCCGGTGAAGTTGGGCCCTCGAACAACCGTCTGGAAGGTCGAGGACATCCGCAAGCTCATTGAGAAGGCGGAGTAGGCCATGGCGAGGCGGTTCGATTGCCGCCGCGTCAAACTCCATCACAGCTACACGATCAGCGAGCTGAGCGTTCTCATCGGGGCGCACAAGCACACGATCGGTCGATGGATCGCGGCCGGACTTAAGACCACGGATGCGAGGCGACCGCTTCTCGTCCATGGCGCCGACTTTCGCGCGTTCATGAAAGTGCGCGAACCCGTCAAGCAACGTTGCCGGCCGGGCGAGTTCTATTGTCTCGGCTGCCGCGCGCCCAAGCGGCCGGCATTGGACATGGCCGACTATCATCCGCGCACGGCCTTGCGCAGGTCGCTTAGCGGCATCTGCCCAGCCTGCGGACGGATGATCTATCGGGCGACCAGCCTCGACAAACTCGACGAAATCAAGGGCGTACTCGATGTCGCGTTTCCGAAGGCGAAGCAACGCCTAGACGATAGCGCCTCCACCCTCCTGAATGTTGACTTCAATGAGGTTCGAGAAACATGTCCACACGCAACGCTGAAAACGAGCGCGTGAAGCGGCGATACCTGGTTTTTCTGAGAGACGCGAAGGGACGAGACGCCGCTTCCATCGACGCCGCGGCAGGCGCGATCGAACGTTTCGAAGACCATGTCAAGCGCCGCGATTTCCGGAAGTTCCATGTCGAGCAAGCGCGCAATTTCAAGGCCCACCTGATTTCGGCAACAAACGCACGAACCGGCAAGCCTCTTTCGGCTGCGACACTTTGCGCGACGCTCGCGGCGCTGAAGGCTTTCTTTATCTGGCTCGCCGACCAGCCAGGCTACGCCTCCCGCATCAGGTATGCTGACGCTGAGTACTTCAACCCACCCGACAATTTATCGCGGACGGCAACCGCTCGTCGGTTCAAGAGCTGCCCCACGCTCGCGCAAGTTCGAGCAATGCTCAAGGCGATGCCGAAAGAAACGGAAATCGAGAAGCGCGACCAAGCCGTCCTCGCACTCACCATACTGTCCGGCGCGCGCGACCGGGCGATCATCTCATTTCGGTTGAAGCACATCGACGTCGAGCACGGGATAATCCATCAGGACTCGCGTGAGGTCCAAACCAAACGCGCGAAGACGTTCCCAACTTGGTTCTTCCCGGTTGGCGACGACATTCGCCAGATTGTCGTCGATTGGGTGGCATTCCTCCGGACGGAAAAGGGGTTCGGACCCGATGACCCGCTGTTTCCGAAAACCAAGGTCGCGCTTGGCGATGATCTCACTTTCCGGGCCGTGTCCCTCGATCGCGTCCCCTGGGCGAACGCCAATCCCGTCCGCGAAATCCTCCGGCGGGGGTGTGCGCGAGTGGCCCTTCCATATTTCAATCCGCGTTCTCTGCGGAACACGCTCGTTCAGGTCGCCTACGACCTGAACCTCGACGCTGAGCAGTTCAAGGCTTGGTCACAGAACCTGGGCCATGAAAGCTGTCTCACGACGTTTTCAAGCTACGGGACAATCCCGCCCGCGCGACAGGCGGAGATCATCCGCCGACTGGCCGCCGACGATCGCCGCGGTGAACCCGCATTGCAAGCCGAAATGCTGCGTAGGGTCCCCGACCAGATACAGAGAAGGGATCGTCACGACCGGCCAATCGTCAATATTCAGAGGTTTGGTAATCACAAATAGCCTGCCGACGGGAGGCGCAACGGCCGGTGCCGCAGGCTGCGCCTTGGCTGTCATTCCAGGGTGGATGGGACGGAACAAGTGCCGCTCGTTATCCACCGCTCTCCTTCTTGAGTGACGTGTGTGGGCCTTACTTTAGGGAGGGCATTTGATGCCGAGGATTTCGTAACGCTTCGGCGGCTGGGGACAGACGGGAGGTTGGGGATATTGCGCCGCCAACCCTTCAAGCGCCCCTCGCGATCCGTTGTCCCCCGGTTGCGCCTCAGGACGCTGCTGCCGGAGGGCGTCGAGCAGCACCTCGGTCGCTCGACCCGCAGCCGCCGGATAGGCAACCGCCGCGACGAGCGTCCGCGTTCGATCGGGGGCCGCTGCGAGGTCGGATACATCCCGCCCGGGTTGTCACGCCGACCTTCGCGGCTTGAGACGATCGTGAGCACCCGACGGTGTGGTGGCCCATTCCACGCCTTGCCTTAAGTGGGCGAGAGCTGCCAAAAAAAGAACATTGTATAAAATCAAAATGAGCGTATAGCATTTATACAGTCTCTGAGACGCTCATGAAATCCTTCGTCGCCTACATCCGCGTCAGCACCAGCCAGCAAGGCCGCTCGGGTCTCGGTATAGAAGCACAACGGGATGCATTGATGCGGTTCGCGAGCGGCGAGGGGTTCGAAATCGTCGCCGAGTTTGTCGAAGTTGAAACCGGCAAAGGTAGTGACGCCCTCAATCGCCGGCCACAACTAGCGACGGCGCTGTCTAAGGCGCGCGCGGCCCGCTGCGCGCTCGCCGTCGCCAAGCTCGACCGTCTCTCGCGCGACGTGCATTTCATTTCAGGCTTGATGGCGCATCGCGTGCCCTTCTTCGTTGCGGAACTGGGGCCGGATGTCGATCCGTTCGTTTTGCATCTCTATGCGGCGCTCGCCGAAAAGGAGCGCGCCTTGATCGCTGGGAGGACGAGGTCGGCGCTTGCAGCGGCGAAGGCGAAGGGCGTCAAACTCGGCAATCCCAGCATTGAGGCTGCCCAGGCGGCGGCTGTCTCGGCGGTCAAAGCGGGGGCCGATCGCGCTGCGAGCAACGTCCTGCCGATCATCGCGGAGATCCGTAAGTCCGGTTCCACAACCCTGAGGACAATTGCCGAAGCCCTCAATGCGCGAGGGGTTCCGACGCCGCGTGGCGGACGCTGGCACGCGATGAGCGTGCGAAATGTTTTGGCGCGAGCTTGAGTACCCCCAAACGGCGGGGGCGCGCACGCTCGCGATGAAGGGGGTTCTGCTCCGGGCGCCCTGTTCCCTCCAGCGCCATCAGCGCCGGGTGCTCGATCGATTAGAGCATGTGGGAGCCGCGGTGCGCGTTTCCTGCGTCGCGCCTTCATTGACCTATCGCAAGGCGGATCGGCCCGATCCTGCTATGATGAAACAAAGGAGCCGTGGAGGCCTCAAATGTTCACATCCTCGCTCTTAGTGATTTTCATCTTCGCCGTTCGGATCGCGGCGGTAATCGCAAGAGCGTCGACGCCCCGGTCAAGACGCGCCTTGGCTGTACAGTTGGTGAGGCCGCGCAGCGACAATGCTCCGCAGCGAGTGCGCTTACGCTGAAGGTCGAGCCCTAAGCAATCAGTACCAAGATGTCCTACATTGTCGAACCGATCGGGCCGCGGACGATTGATCACGCCTATCCTTTGGCCAGGGCCTGCGGCTATGCACCGACGCTAGGCCAATGGCGAGCGTTCTGTCAGTCCCTTGAATCGGCGCCGCTTCGCGACGAGGCGGCCGGCAATAATAGCGAGCGCGCGGTCGTCGCGCGCAATCCTCAAGGATATGTCAAAGGCCTCTGCGTCTATTCGATCAAGGAGCATTTGCCATACGGCCGTCTGCTTGACGTTCCGATCTTCATCGTGGCCAGCGCCGCCGACGCGGAGGGCGTAGCGACGGAGCTTGCCGCCGTCCTTTTGTCCAGATGCGACTGGTCGGTATGCTCCGGGATACGATTTTGGCCCATCGGGTCCGACAGCTGGAAGTCCCGACAAACGCCGGAAGCCATTGCTCGAGCCGATCATAGACTCTTCATGCGGCCGTTGCCGAGCGCGGCCGAAATGGGAAGAGCCCTCAGCTGACGTATGTTCGGGACCAACGGGGGCTATCGATCAACTTTCCCGGTAAAGACATATCCCACGGCGCGGACCGATTTCACGAGGCTCGGGCTTTTTGGATCCCGCTCGATCTTCTTTCGCAGCCGGGCGATTTGCGCGTCGATCGTGCGGTCGAAAGCCTTGAGGCCGCGTCCCCGAGTGTGATCCATCAGCGCCTCGCGGCTAAAGACGCGCCCCGGATGTTTCGCCAGCGCCGCCAGCAGATCGAATTCGCCGCTGGTGAGCGTGACATCCTCTCCGCCCGGAGCGACGAGCCGCCGGCGACCGATGTCGAGAAGCCAGCCATCAAACCGAACGACGCCCTCGCCGCTCTCCGGAGCCCGGACGGCTGGATCCGGCGCAGGCCTTCGCCGGCGCAGAAGGCTTTTCACCCGCGCCAAAACTTCGCGGAGGTGAAAGGGCTTCGCCACGTAGTCATCCGCGCCGACCTCAAGACCGACAACGCGATCGAGCACTTCGTCGCGGCCGGTCAGCATGATGATTCCGACGTCGGACAGGACCCGGATCTCGCGGGCGAGCGCCAGACCGTCCTCCCCCGGCATGACGACGTCGAGCAGAATAACGTCGACCGGACTTGCTTTCAGTTGCATCCGCATCGCCGCGCCATCCGAAACGGCGCTGACCCGATATCCCTCCTGTTGGAAATAGCGGATCAACATCTGACGAATGCGGACGTCGTCGTCGACGACCAGAATGTGGATGGGCTGTTCGGCCGACTCGATCATTGACTTGGCGATGGGGCGACGGGTTGTAACACACTGTTACAAATCGGCGCCGATCTTCACGCGCGAGCGATACGCCAGTGACATAGCCCTGCTCAGATGCGCCCCGTCAAGTCGGAAAGGGAAGCGCTATGTATAGCCAAAGCACCGTATCGTTGACTCGCGGTGCGATTCATTCACCCGGCGGCTCGGCTGATCTCGCGCCAGCGCTTAAGGACCTCTTCAAGGGGCAGCTCGCTGAATCGTTTGCGGGCGGCGAGGCGCTGTTCTGGGAAGGCGATCAGGCAGGCCAGATTTTCGATGTCCTCGAAGGCGTGCTGCGCGTCTACAAAATTCTCTCGGACGGTCGACGGGCGGTCATGGGGTTCATCTATCCTGGCGACGTTCTCGGCGTATCAGTCCAGGACCGCTATCTCTTCACAGCAGAGGCGGTCACCGCGGTCAAGGTGCGGCGCTTTTCCCGAGGTCGCTTCTTTTCGCTGGTGAACGAATCGCCGGCGCTGCGCCCACAGCTGTTCGCGCTTCTTTGCGACGAGATGTCGGCTGCTCAGGACCAGATAATGCTGCTCGGCCGCAAGAGCGCGGAGGAGCGCGTCGTCAGCTTTCTACTCGCCATTCACCGCAAGTGCGCCCCCGGCAACGAAATCGGGCTGCCCATGACTCGTCTGGACATGGCCGACTATCTCGGCCTGACGATCGAGACCGTGTCGCGGATGATGACAAGCCTTGTCCGGCGCGGCCTCATCCATTCAACTGGACGTCACAGTGTCGCCCTGCGTAAACTCAGCGCGCTGCGACAGATCTCCGGCAGCGACGAAGATGAGGCTGATGGGCAGCCTTTACCGCCGAGGCGGGCAGTTTGGCCAAATTGAACGCGAGCGGAGGGGCCGAGCCTGGATAGATCGCAAGACACGGCCAAATCGGTCGCCGCGGTAGATTTTGCTGAAATGGCTCAAGTGCTCGACCTGACGAACATCGTCATTCATGACGAGCAGGGCAAGGTCCTCTACTGGACAACCGGGTGCCAGCGCCTTTACGGTTGGAGTCGCGACGAAGCGCTCGGAAAGGTTCTCCACGATATTCTGAAGACCCGCTATCCGCTGCCGCGCGCAGAAATCGTCAAGCAACTGCGCGAACGCGGCAGCTGGCAAGGCGAACTTGAACAGCAGACGAAAGACGGCTCTCTCGTTTCGATCGCGAGCCTTTGGGTCGCGCGGCCGACCGCAGATGAGAGAAATTCGTCGGTCCTTCAGATCAACAGCGATATCACTGCACTGAAACGGAGCCAGGCGGAGCTCGTGACCCGCGAGGCGCATCTGCGCTCGATCCTCGATACGGTTCCCGAGGCGATGATCGTCATCGACGACCGCGGCATAGTAACCTCCTTCAGCGCAGCGGCGGCGCAACTGTTCGGCTACAGGCCGGACGATGTCATCGGCC
Organism: uncultured Alphaproteobacteria bacterium; assembly: GCA_963832305.1. Classification (GTDB taxonomy): domain Bacteria; phylum Pseudomonadota; class Alphaproteobacteria; order Rhizobiales; family Beijerinckiaceae; genus Roseiarcus. The sequence continues at coordinate 95,854 of CAWHTU010000021.1, forward strand.
GCAACGTCAAGATGCTGATGCCCTCCCCTTACCGGGAGGAACACGACGGGTACGTCAGCCGATATATGGAAACCGGCGAGGCCCGGATCATCGGATACGGCCGCGTGGTCAAGGGCCTAACGAAGGGCGGCGAAATCTTTCCGATGGAGCTCGCCGTCGGCGAGGCGCGGGCCAGTGGCCAACACATCTTTACCGGGTTCATTCGCGATTTGACGGCTCGTCAGAAAATGGAGGAGGAGCTCAGGCAGTCACAAAAGATGGAGGCGATCGGCCAGCTTACCGGGGGCGTCGCGCACGACTTCAATAATCTGCTGACTGTAATCAGCGGCAATCTCGAGATGCTCGAGCCCCGCCTCAATAACCCTCGTGATCGCGAGACGTTGCGGGAAGCCCAGCACGCGGTGCGAGACGGCGCGAAGCTGACCGCCCAACTCCTTGCCTTTGGCCGCCGCCAGCCGCTGAACCCCGAGGCCACCGATATCGGTCCACTGGTGTCAAATTTCGCCGAGCTCCTGCGTCGAACCTTGGGTGAAGCGAACGAACTGAGCATCGTGATCACCGGATCGGCGCATCTTGCGGTCGTCGATGCGCCGCAGCTTCAGAACGCCCTGCTCAACCTGGCGATCAATGCGCGGGACGCAATGCCCGGCGGCGGACGCCTCACCATCGAAATTTCGCATGCCCGTCTCGACGCGGACTATGCCCAGATGTATCCGGAAGTCCGCACCGGCCCCTATGCATTGATCGCTGTCACCGACACCGGCGAAGGCATGTCCGAGGACGTGCGCCGCCGGGCCTTCGAGCCTTTCTTCACGACCAAGCCAACCGGGGCGGGTACAGGTCTCGGCCTCAGCATGGTGTATGGCTTCGTCAAGCAATCCGGGGGCAACGTCCACCTCTATAGCGAGTTGGGTCGGGGGACGAGCGTACGCGTTTTTCTGCCGTTGACGGAAGGCATCCAAAAGACCGCGGGACCAACGGCAGGCAAGGCTGAGGTTGACGCCATGCCGGGCGGATCGGAGACGATCTTGGTTGTCGAAGACGATCCCCGTTTGCGTAGAGTCGTCTGTTCGCGTCTGAGGGGCCTCGGGTACCAAGTCATCGAAGCGGACAACGCGCCGAATGCCCTCGCGCTGCTCGCGACTCATCCCGAAAGCGTGATGATCTTTACCGACTTCGTGATGCCTGGCGGCATGAACGGCAACGATCTGGCGGAGGCGGCAGTTGCGGCGAAACCGGACATCAAGGTCCTGTTCACGTCGGGCTATGCGGCGCCGGGCGCCGCGCGGCGGCAGCTTCGAGCGGGCGCCTGGCTCAAGAAGCCTTACACGGCGATCGAGCTCGCGGAGAGAATTCGCGATGTGCTCGACGGGCCGGCCGCGTAGGGATTGCGAGGCTTGTCTGCGCTGCGCGAAATGTTCTGGCGCGCCTGGCCGAAACAAAACGAATATTTCGTCGTCATCGAAGCGCAGGATTAATCGATCTCAAGGAAGGATGAACGGACCTTCTGTCAAGCAATCCCGCAATCGCTAGCGGTCCGCCAAAGTCAAAGCTTGGACCAGTCTCAAGGCGTGATCGCCACCTTCAACACGCCGTCCCGCTGATGGCCGAACAGTTCATAAGCCTGCTCGATCTGATCAAGCTTGAACCGATGTGTGACCAGCGGCCGTAAATCGACGCGCCCCTTGGAGATTGCCGACATCAGGCGCCGCATGCGCTCCTTGCCTCCCGGACAAAGCGTTGTGACGATCGATAGATCAGAGAGACCGGCGCCGAAGGGACCAAGGGGTATTGTTAGATCGGACGAATAGACCCCGAGGCTTGACAACATTCCGCCCGGGCGCAGAACGCGCAGCGCGGATTCGAACGTCGATTGAGTTCCCAACGCCTCAATCGCGACGTCGACGCCGCGGCCGTCCGTCAGGCGCATGATTTCGGCGACCGGATCGGTCTCTTTGAAATTGATGCTATGGTCGGCGCCGAGACGTCTCGACATCGCCAATCGCTCGGGCAGCGCGTCGACGGCGATGATCGTCGTCGCGCCGCATAGCTTCGCGCCTGCCGTCGCGCAAAGTCCGATCGGCCCCTGAGCGAAGACCGCGACTGCGTCCCCGATTTTCGCACCCGCGCGCTCTGCGCCGCTGAATCCGGTCGACATGATGTCCGGACACATCAACACCTGTTCGTCGCTAAGTTCATCGGGCACGGGCGCGAGATTGACCATGGCGTCAGGAACGCGGACGAATTCGGCTTGGCAGCCGTCAATCGTATTCCCGAATTTCCACCCGCCGATCGCTTTGAAGCCGTGTTTCTCGCCCGGTCCGTCCTGGCTCAGGCAACCGCACAAGCAGGCGCTGCTGTGGCCGCTCGGCGTGATCGCGCCAGCGATGACTCGTTGCCCCTCGCGAAAGCCGGTGACGGACGACCCAAGCTTTTCGATCACGCCAACCGGCTCGTGACCGATCGTTAAACCCCGCGCCACCGGATACTCGCCCTTGAGAATATGGATGTCGGTGCCGCATATGGTCGTGGTTGTCATGCGCATCAGCGCGTCGAGCGGACCGATATCTGGGATCGACTTTTCGTCGAGCGCGATCCGGCCCGGTTTGATGAAGATCGCTGCCTTCATTTTTGCCATCCGTAGCCTCCTGATTTATTGATCGCTGAGGCAGTGGTTCGAGCGCCTGACCTCGACTCACACGCCAATGTTTCGGCGCGCGTCGCCACCGTGCTGCTCTTTTCGCGGCGTGCGAGACAGAATAAGTTATGAGCAGTTATACGATCCGCGGCCCTTAGCATTGACGCAGATCGATGAACGCATAGCGTCCGCCATTAAAAAAGTGAGGTTGCTCGCGTTGGAAGCCCGCTGGGTTCCCAGGCTGCTCTTGCCGATCCTCTCCCCGATGTTTCTTGTCGTGTTTCAGGTTCTCGGCGTAGCGGTCGCGCAAGCAGCTACCCGCGATAGCATTGACGTTAACCAGGTCGCCACGGGTCACAGGCTGGCGCTCGAGATGCAGCGCCTGCCATGTCGCCGCGCCAGACCAAACGGCGCCGCCAATATTGCGCAATCCGACTCCCAGTCTTGAGTTCGATCGCGAGCAGACCAGGGACCAGCACAACCTCCGTTCAGAATTTTCTGCTGACCATTCATCTCTCATTGGCGAACGGAAAGGACATGCCGAACCCGCAACTCACCGAGGACGAGGCGCGCGACGTCGCTGCCTATGTCATGAGCTTGCGAAAAAAGAAGGACTAGAAAGAGCGGAGCCACGGCTAGGCGGCTCTCTTGTTCCCGAATAGGCGCAGCGGCGCTGTCGCGCGCGGTGCGATTGCCGACTTCGAAACCGGACGTTGGACGCAGCGCCTCTAGAGCGGTCTGATTTTGGCTTGAATCGGGTGGGGATTCCCGAATTGCCTTGGTTGTGATTTAAACTCCTGGCTGGGTGGAGGTCAGCAGGAGATGCCGAAGCCTTTTTCTCAAGATTTGCGCAACCGCGTGATCGATGCGGTTAGGAAGGGCGGGATGAGCTGCCGGGCCGCGGCGCGCCGTTACGAGGTGAGCGAGTTGACGGCGATCAAGTGGCTTGAGCGCTACCGACGCGACGGCTTGCGCGGACCGGTGGGACACGGCGGCCATCGTCCTTCGGCCTTGATGCCGCACCGGGAGTTCCTCGAGGCCGCGCGCGCCGAGAAGTCGGACCTCACGCTTCAAAAGCTGTGCGACCGGCTTCGCTCCGAGAAGGGCGTCAAGGCCGACACCTCGATGATGAGCCGGTTCTTCCGCCGGATCGGCGTCACGCTCAAAAAAAGACGCTCGTCGCGCGCGAACAAGACCGGGCGGACATCCGCCGGCATCGGACGCGCTGGCGAACCTATCAGAGCCGCATCGATCCCGCCCGCCTCGTCTTTATCGACGAGACCTGGGCCAAAACCAACATGACCCGCCTCTACGGCTGGGCGCCGAAGGGAGAGCGCCTCATCGACAAGGTCCCGCACAGCCACTGGGAGACCGCGACCTTCCTCGCCGCTTTGCGCTCAGACCGCATCGACGCGCCCTGCCTGTTCGACGGCCCCATCAACGGCGAGCGCTTTCGCGCCTATGTCGAACAGTTCCTCGTCCCGACGCTCAAGGCCGGCGATGTCGTGATCCTCGACAATCTCGGCTCGCACAAAGGCAAGGCCGTGCGGAAGGCGATCCGCGACGTCGGAGCTCGCCTCGTCTTCCTGCCGAAATACTCCCCTGACCTCAACCCGATCGAACAGCTCTTCGCCAAGTTCAAAACCCTGCTGCGAAAAGTCGGAGCGCGAACCTACGAGGCCATCTCCGCCGCCTGCGGCGAAATCCTCAAACGCTTTCCCGCAAGCGAATGCGCCGCCTACCTCAGAAACGCAGGCTATGCGTAAAACCAAAAGCAACGCGCTCTAGGCTGAGCTAGCGGGCGAAGATAAGCCCTGCGCCGCCGACAAGCAGAGTCCATGCCGCGGCGGGATGCGTCAGAGCGCGTATCAGCGCGTTATTGGCCCGGAAGCCGAGGCCATAGGCGTAGGCGCTCGAGACGCCCAGCATCAGAAGCGGCAGCCCCTCGTGCAGCCTCGCCGAGGAGAGGCCGTTCAGGACGTAAGGGTCCAGAGTCAGCCCGAGGCTGATCGCCGCCGCCGCCGCGAGCGCCGCCCCGCGGCCCCACGAGCTTGTTCGCCGGGGTTTTAAACCCTCGGGCCGCGCCAGCGTCATTTTGCGCTCGCGCCGGCCTTGCTCTCATGAAGCTCAAGCCACATCGCGTTGAGGATCGAAAACGTCGCCGCGAAGCCGGTTCCGAGAACCCAGGCAAAATACCACATCGAGCATGCCCTTTCAGTACACGCCGCTTGAGTTGGCGGCGACATAGGCGGCCGTCACGCGGCCGCGCAGCACGCGATAGACCCAAGCGGTGTAGACGAGCACGATCGGCAGGAAGACCAACGTCGCGATCAGCATGATGAATAGGGTCAACCGGCTCGACGAGGCGTCCCAGACGATCAGGCTTGCGCTCGGATCGAGCGATGACGGGAGCAGGAAGGGAAAGATGCTGAGTCCCGCCGTCGCGATCACTCCCGCGACGCTCAGCGCGCTGGCCACGATCGCAAACGCATAAGACTTCGGCGACCGGAGCAGGACAATCGTCAGGATCGCGCCCCCAAAGCCAAGGATCGGGGCGGCGAGCGTCAGCGGCTGTTGTCCGTAGTTCGCAAGCCAAGCGCCAGAGCTTGTCGCCACATGTTTGAGGAGCGGGTTTGACGGACCGTCGTGCGCGACGGGGCCCTGGATTACGTATCCGTCGATGAGAAAGGCGACCCAAATGCCGCCGATCGCGAACAGCGCGATAAGGACCATTGCTGCTCGGGCGGCGAAATAGGCCGCCCGGGCGGCGACAGGCTCCTCGGCCTTGAGCGCGAGATACGCTCCGCCATGCATGGTCAACATCGCGACACTCACCAGGCCGCACAGCAGCGCAAAGGGATTAAGCAGACCGAGAAGATTGCCCTCGTAGGTCATGCGCATCGTCTCATCGAAGCGGAAGGGCACGCCTTGAAGGACATTGCCGAACGCGACGCCGAAGATCAGCGCGGGGACCAGACCGCCGACAAACAGCACCCAATCCCACACCTCCCGCCAGGTGGGATCGGTGAGCTTCGACCGGTACTTGAACCCGGCCGGCCGCAGGATAAGCGCGCACAGAACCAGGAACATAGCGAGATAGAAGCCGGAAAAGGCGACCGCGTAGAGTGGCGGCCATGCCGCGAAGATCGCGCCGCCTCCGAGGATTAGCCAGACCTGATTGCCCTCCCAGACGGGACCGACCGTGTTGATGACGATACGTCGCTCGACGTCCGTCTTGCCCACAAACGGCAACAGGATCGCGGTTCCCAGGTCGAAACCGTCCATTACGGCGACGCCGATAAGAAGGATCCCAAGAAGCGCCCACCAGATAAGGCGCAGAATCTCGTAGCTCGGCATGATCGAACCTCTCGAAACTCACTCGGCTGGAACGACGAGCATCGGCGCGAGCTCTTTTACGCCGCCTTCGGCGACGAAGTCCGGCCCGATGCGCACCGTCTTCACCATCAGATAGATTTCGACGACGAGCAGCGCCGAATAAAAGGCGATGAAACCAATGAGAGTTGTTGCCACATTGGCAGCCGACAGGCTTGAAACGGCCATGAACGTGGGGAGCACGCCTTCGATGACCCAAGGCTGGCGGCCCACTTCGGCGACGAACCAACCGAGCTCAGACGCGATCCACGGCAAGGGAAGGGTCCACAGCGCGACGTAAAGGAACGCCCGGTATGCCTGCAGCGCGCGGGCGGACGCGAGATAGAACGCGACGGCGAACAGGGCGATGAAGAAAAGCCCGAGCGCGACCATAAAGCGGAAACTCCAGAAGAGGGGCGAGACCTCAGGCACGGTGCTCCACGCCGCCTGCGTGATCTCGGCGTCGGAGGCGTTGAGCACGTCGGGTCGCGCCTTCTTCAGGAGCAGGGCATAGCCGAGATCGTCGGCGTGGTCGGTAAGACGCGCCCGTGCTCCGGCGTCGGTGCTGTCGGCCCGCAGTCTTTGCAGCGCTTCATAGGCGATAAGGCCGGAATGGATGCGCTGGCCGGCGTTGGCGACGAGCTGGTTGATTCCGGGAACCTCCCCGCTGATCGAACGAGTCGCGATCAGGCCGAGCATCCAGGGCACCCTTATCGCGAAGTCCGTCTGACGGGTCTCCTCGTTCGGCAACCCGAAGACCGTGAAGGACGCCGGCGCAGGCTCTGTGTTCCACATCGCCTCGATCGCAGCGATCTTCATCTTCTGGTTCTCGCTGTCCATGTAGCCGCTTTCGTCGCCGAGGACGACGACCGACAACGCCGACGCGAGGCCAAAGCTGGCCGCGACCGTCATCGAACGCTTGGCGAGTTCGATGTGCTGCTGTTTCAGGAGATAGTATGCGGAGATCGCCAGAACGAAGACCGAGCCGGTCACATACCCGGCGCTTACCGTGTGAACAAATTTTGCCTGCGCGGCGGGATTGAAGATTACAGCCGCGAAGTCGGTAACCTCCATGCGCATCGTATCTGGGTTGAAGCGCGCGCCCACCGGATGCTGCATCCAGCCGTTGGCGACGAGGATCCACAAAGCGGACAGATTGGAGCCGAGGGCAACGAGCCACGTCACTGCCAGATGGGTGATTTTCGATAGCCGATCCCATCCGAAAAAGAATAGGCCGATGAAGGTCGCCTCTAGGAAGAAGGCCATCAGGCCCTCGATCGCGAGCGGCGCTCCGAAAACGTCGCCGACGTAATGGCTGTAATAAGCCCAGTTCATCCCAAACTGGAACTCCATCGTGATGCCGGTCGCCACCCCCATCGCGAAATTGATGCCGAACAGAAGGCCCCAGAATTTCGTCATCTGCCGCCAGATCTCCCGGCCCGTCATGACGTAGACGCTTTCCATCACGCCCAGAAGCACGGACAAGCCGAGCGTCAGCGGCACGAAGAGAAAGTGATACATGGCGGTGAGGCCGAACTGCAGCCGCGAGAGCTGCACAACGTCGAGAGTGGTGGTCACGGCGACGAGTTCCCCGATTGGCGGCCAAAGGACGACAGGTCAAAACGCGCCGCGATGCTGCCGGCGTCAATTCTCGGACGCTGATGCGGTCCAAACAGGAACATCGCGGCAGCGATCGCCAAGACCAATTTGACGGCGACCACGACGGCGACATCGCGCGCAAGAGCATTCCTAGGCATTGCCTCTTCATTCGCCGCCGCCGCGAAAAGACGCTTTGATCTAGATCATTTTTCTCTCGCAAACATTCGTTGATCCGCTCAACCAGGCGCGAAACCGCCAAGACCCGCGGTTGATCTCCAATGTCAGGACGCGAGTGCAAAATGGCGGAACGGGGGCAGATTCGCGGGCTTGTCGATGGGCCGCTGACGCTCGACAATGCGATCAGTCCTTAAGCCGCGATGATCAAAAAGCTCGTGTCCCTGGCTGCCGGGCGCGCCAATGTCCTCCCCGGCGACGACCTTGCTTTCCGTGTAGTGTCCCTCGATCGCGCGCCCTGGGCGAACGCCACTCCGGTTCGCGAAATCTTCCGTGAAGCCTGTGCGCGGGCGGGTTTGCCGTATTTCAATCCGCACCTGTTTCGGAACACGCTCGTTCAGGTCGCCTATGACCGGAAACTCAACGTCGAAGCATTTAAGGCGTGGTCGCAGAACCTCGGGCACGAAAGCTGCCTGACGACGTTTTCCAGTTACGGGCAGATTCCGCCAGCTCGCCAGGCGGACATCATTCGCCGGCTCGCTCCAGGGACAGAGGCGTCCAACAATCTGATCGAGCCCGCGCTTCTGAGACAACTGGCCGACGTATTGGAGCGGGCGAAGTGAGTTTCCCTTTTACGCGTCCGGCGGCGACGGTTGAGCTTCCCCTATTGAGGCATAGATGGTGCGGGACACGGGCAGGAATGCGCAAATAGCGATCCTTCCGCGAGTGCGTGGCGAACATGTCAATGCGACCTCGACGCGGTCATGTGACAAGCCGGTGTAATCGCCAGGCCATCTGGGCACTGTGGTGCAAATTTGCGAAGGAGGACATGGCTTTCGATCAGCGCGGCAAGTTATGCGCACACGCCAACCAGTCCGCCCGGACATTGGTGGCGGTAGTGGTTTGATCTAGATCAAGGCGCATCGCCCTTTTGCCGGGCTTGATACGACTGTAGAGAACCTTCGCTCAGGAGAAACCGTTGTGAACGAACGCATTGATCAGTTCTGCGAAAATCTCCGAGTCAAGGTCACAAGCATTGACAACAACATGCGGGCGTTGAAGGCCAAGATCGACAACAAGGAGCGAACCGTCGAGCAGGACGTCCAATTTCACCTGGACAGCGTCAAGAAACGCATCGCGCAAGATCGTACGAAACGCGAAGCCGCGCAAGCCGACATCAAGAAGTGGGCCGAAGAACGCAAGGCGGCTACCAATGAGAAGATCGCTGAGTGGAAGGCCAAGCTGGAAAAGACCAAGCTGACGGGCCGCGCCGAAGCCGCCGAACGCTACGCCGCCGGAGCGGCCGTCGTGGCATTGGCCGCCGTGGACGAGGCTGAGCAAGCATCACTCGAAGCCTGGTTGGCGCGCAAGGACGCCGACAGTGCCCAGGGCACGAAAGCGGCCTGAACGACGTTCACTTGCGAAATCGCCTACTGATTTTGTGGCGCGTGGCTTGGGTATGCCCCTTGCGGCATATGCGGCGTCGCGCGGCTCACTCGACGATCGCAAGCGCGCCCGCTGCGACGAGGCCAAGAAGCTTCAAGCGCGACTTCAGGAAGCTCCGCGAACGCGGCCCCAAAGGGGTCTTGGCGCGCTCGTCATAGCCGCCGCCGGTCAGTGCGACTTTCAGACGCATTGCCCACATGGAACGCTGGCAGACGATGCTTGCGGACGTTGGAACGCTCCTTTGCGAGGCTGTCATGCCCGAAACGCCCGCTCCCGCTAACTCGACGCCTCCGCCGCTCAGTCTTCCCCTTCCCCTCTTCTGGCCCGTCGCCATGGTGGCGGGAATGGAGAAAGCCAAGGCCGATCTCGCTCTCAGAAATCTCGAGTTCGTCCAGGAGGAGATCAAGCTCCACGGCGGGCTCAAGGCGAAGGTGGCGTCGGCCAATGTCGTGCGCCTCGATCTGCGCACCATGGTTTTGCGCGATTATGGGCGCCCGGGCGGGATTCCAACTCTCGTCAATGCGCCCTTCGCCGGCCACAGGGCGATGATCGCCGGCTATCGCGTAGACCAGAGCCTCGTCGGGACGCTGCTCGCGGGCGGCGTCGGCCACGTCGCGCTGACCGACTGGAAGTCCGCGAGCGACGACATGAAGGACTTCGAAATCGACAACTACCTCGAGGAGCTGATCGTCGCCATCGACGACCTCGGCGGCCGGGTCAATCTCGTCGGGCTTTGCCAGGGCGGCTGGTCCTCGGCGATGGTCGCTGCGCGCTTTCCCGACAAGCTGAACGCGCTCGTTCTCGCCGGGTCACCGATCGACACGGACGCCGGCGACGGCCCGATTAAGCGCATGGCTCATGACACGCCGATGTCGGCCTACGAGGATCTTGTCAGGCTCGGGGGCGGACGGATGCGGGGCCAGATCATGCTGGCGGGATGGAAGAACATGCATCCCGAGAAGCACTATGTCACAGAGGACCTCGACTTCTATCAGCACATGGACGATCCGGCGTATAGGGAAAGGGTCGAGGTGTTCGACAGCTGGTACGAAGATCCGCTCGACCTGCCCGGGCGTTGGTACCTGCAAGCGATCCGCGAGCTCTTCAAGGAGAACCGCTTCGCCAAATGCGAGTTCGTAGGGCTCGGCCGCCGCCTGAACCTCAGGTCGATCGCATGTCCCCTCTATCTCATCGCCGGCGAGAGCGACGACATCACGACCAGCGAGCAGGTGTTCGCGGCGGAGAGGCTCGTCGGAACCCGGAGAGGCCGGATCGAGAAGAAACTCGTCCCCGGCGGACACATCGGTCTCTTCATGGGCTCGCGCACGCTCAGAGAGACGTGGCCGGCGATCGCGCAGTGGCCAACGCATTCGGGTTCCGCTTGACGCTCGCCAAGCGCTCCCCGTCGATCCGACCGGATGAACGGCTGCTTCGCGCCACGGCCGAGGCCACTCATTCCGGCAGCGTTGTGTCTGTTGAGAGGGCTGGAGGCGAACTGTGCATGTATAGGGTTACGGCAATCGTTTGGGGCCTGGTCGCCCTCGGGGCGACACTCGCTTTTGGCATCTACCGGAATCGCCGGCTACGCACTGCGCGACGGATCGACGATCTTCTCGGAGAGTACTTCCAGGGGGAGAATGTCGGTCGGCCAGCTCGGTCAGCGAGCGAGAGCCATTGCAGCCGCGAATTTTTCGGAGGACCAACGTTCCTCTCGCTTGCCGCCTCCGACTTTAAGCACGCAACTGATGCTCAACGGGCGAAGCAAGCGAATTCCAAGGACGAGGAGGAATTGATGCGGCTGTTCTGGAATCTGAAGCCCGAGTTCGGCGTGCCGGACCGCTATAAGTTGGAAGGGCGACGCGGGCGCGACCGACCGCCTTCCCGCAGCGACGCCAAAGGCGCTGCTGATCGCATAATCTGTTGGCGCCTGCCCGATCCCGCCCCCGCAACGCTGAAGGCGGAGCGAAAGCGTTTGATCTGGGTCAATGACGAGCGAGTCGTTGCTGGCTAGCCTGGCGCTCAACGTATTTCGCGCGAGACTTCGTTTCAACTTGCGTTATCGGGGACAGGGATCCTCCGCAAGAAGCGGCCCGGTAATGCATTGACCAGGGACTCGTGGGCGCGTCCGACTTGGCTTTTCCGGCGATAGGGAATGGCGGTTGCATTTTCAGAGGCGAAACCTGTGAAGCTCAATCGGTATGTGGTCATTGTGGCGGCGGCGGTGGTCTTGGTCGGCGGCGCCGCCGCGGCCTACTTCTTCTGGCAACAGTACGAGGCCTCGCTGTTGCCTGCGGGCATCGTCAGCGTCAACGGCCGGGTCGAGGCCACCCAGGTGGACATTTCGACGAAGATACCTGGGCGCGTTATCGAGATCGTGCCGCACGAGGGCGACATCGTTTCGCCCGGAGAGGTCGTGGCCCTCATCGACACGTCCGAGACCATGGCGCAGCTGCATCAAGCCCAGGCCGCGGCGGCGCTCGCCCGCCAAACGGTCGCAACCCGTCTCGCGGAAGTCGCCAGCGACGACGCCCAGTTGCAGTTCGCGAACGAGGAGATGCGGCGCACGGCGACGCTGGTCGCAAAAGGTTGGTCCACCCACGAACAATACGACCAGCGGACACAGCAGCTGAATAGCGCGGATGCGGCTCTCAAGGCGGCCAAGTCGCAGGTCGACGAAGCCCAAGCGTCCGTCAAGACCGCCGACGCCAAGGTCGAAGAGCTGCAGGCGGTGATCGACGACTCGACGATCAAGTCGCCGGTCCGCGGCCGGGTGCAGTATCGCCTCGTCGAGCCGGGGGCGGTGCTTCCGCCGGGCGGCAAGATCGCGACGGTGATCGATCTCTCGGACGTCTACACGACCGTATACCTTCCCGGCCCGCAGGCAGGGCGGCTCAAGATCGGCGACGAGGCGCGCATTGTCGTGGACGCGGCCCCAGAATACGTTTTTCCCGCCACGGTCTCGTTCGTAGCGCCCGAGTCGCAGTTCACCCCCAAGACGGTGGAGGTCCAGTCCGAGCGCGAGCAGCTCATGTTTCGCGTCAAGCTCCAGGCGCCGCTCGAGTTGCTCAAGGGGATCGAAGATCAGGTCAAGGCGGGCTTGCGCGGCATGGGCTATGTGAGGATCGATGCTTCTGCGAATTGGCCTGACAGGCTCGCGGTCAAGCTGCCGCCCAGCGAGCAGGCCGGCAAATAGGCTGCCGGGACCATGACTGCGCTCATCGAAACGGAAAGGCCGCAGAAGGTCGCCGCCGCCGTCGCCGCCTCGCTCCAAGGCGTCACCCATCGCTACGGCAAGACCGTCGCGCTCGATAACGTGTCGATCGCCATTCCGGCGGGCCGGATGACCGGACTGATCGGCCCGGACGGCGTCGGCAAATCGACCCTGCTCGGGCTGATCGCCGGCGTGCGCAAGATCCAGACCGGCGAGGTGCGGGCGCTCGACGGAGACCTCAAGGACGCAGCGTTCCGGCAGGGCGCCTACGCGCGCATCGCCTACATGCCGCAAGGCCTCGGCCGCAATCTCTACCCCACGCTCAGCGTGTTCGAAAATATGGACTTCATCGGCCGGCTGTTCGGCCAGGGGGAGGCGGAGCGGAAGGCGCGTATCGACGATCTGACCCGCTCGACCGGCCTCGACCCGTTCCTCGCGCGGCCCGCCGGCAAGCTCTCCGGCGGCATGAAGCAGAAGCTGTCGCTCTGCTGCTCGCTGATCCACGATCCCGATCTTCTGATCCTCGACGAGCCGACGACCGGCGTCGATCCGCTGTCGCGGCGGCAGTTCTGGGAGCTGATCGACCGCATCCGCGGACGGCGGCCGCAGATGAGCGTGGTGGTCGCGACCGCCTATATGGACGAAGCCGAGCAGTACGCCTGGCTCGCGGCCATGGACGGCGGCCACGTGATCGCGACGGGCTCGCCGGCCGAGATCAAGAGCCGCGCCGGCGCCAAAGACCTCGAATCGGCGTTCATCGCGCTCTTGCCCGAGGAAAAGCGAAAGGGCCACAAGGCGATCGAGATTCCGCCGCTGAAGCATGAGGGCGGGACGCCGGCGATCGAAGCCGACGGGCTCACCAAGCGCTTCGACAAGTTCGTCGCGGTCGATCACGTGAGCTTCAAAATCGAGAAGGGCGAGATCTTCGGCTTTCTCGGCTCGAACGGCTGCGGCAAGTCCACCACGATGAAGATGCTGACCGGCCTTTTGCCGCCGACCGAAGGCACGGCCAAGTTGTTCGGCGAGCCCGTCAGCGGGGCAGAAGACATCGAGATGCGCCGGCGCGTCGGCTACATGTCGCAGGCCTTCTCGCTCTATGGCGAGCTCACGGTCCGGCACAACCTCGAGCTCCACGCCAAGCTGTTCGATCTCCCTGTCGCCACGCGCGGCAAGCGCGTCGACGAGATGCTCGACCGGTTCGGGCTCAGGGAGGTGGCCGACGTCGAGCCGGAAAGCCTGCCGCTCGGCATCCGTCAGCGCCTGCAATTGGCGGTGGCCATCCAGCATCGCCCCGAGATGCTGATCCTGGACGAGCCGACATCGGGCGTCGATCCGGTCGCCCGCGACCAGTTCTGGGAATACCTGATCGATCTCTCCCGCAACGACGGGGTGACGATCTTTCTCTCCACGCACTTCATGAACGAGGCGATGCGCTGCGACCGCATCTCGCTCATGCACTCCGGCAAGGTCCTGGCCGCGGGCACGCCGCCGGAGCTGATCGAAGCCCGTCACGCCAAGTCGCTCGAGGAGGCGTTCATCGGCTTTCTCGAGGACGCGGCCGGCCTCGCCCACAAGGGCGAGAAAGCGGCCGAACCGGCGCCTGCGGCCGAGGCGAAGGTCTTCGCGCCGCCGAAGGCGGCCGGTTCCGGCTTCAGCATTCCGCGGCTTTGGGCCTACGCGCGTCGCGAAGCGGTGGAGATCATGCGCGACCCGGTGCGAATCGCCTTTGCGCTATTCAATCCGATCATCCTGATGTTCGCCATCGGCTACGGCATCTCGTTCGACGTCGAGCATCTGCGCTGGGCGGTCTTCGATCAGGACCGGTCGCTCGAGAGCCGGCAGTTTCTGGACAGCTTCCAGAACCCGAAATACTTCGACCGGAAGCCAGACCGCGCGACCGCCGATCAGATCGTGTCCGGCCTGCGCAGCGGCGATCTCAAATTCGCCGTCGAGGTCCCGACGAACTTCGGCCACGACCTCATCACGCAACAGACGCCGGAGATCGGCGCCTGGATCAGCGGCGACATGCCGTTCCGGGCCGAGACGACGCGCAGCTATCTCGGAGGGGTGATGCAAAGTTACCTCGCCGACCAGTCCGAGCGCCTGACCGGCAAACCCTCGTCGTTCTCGCTGATCAATGTCGAGCAGCGCTACCGCTACAATCAGTCGTTCAAGAGCATCTATTCTGAGGTGCCCAGCACCATCATGGTGATGCTGATTCTCATCCCCGCGATCATGACGGCGCTGGGCGTCGTGCGCGAGGTGGAGACCGGCTCGATCGCCAACTTCCGCTCGACTCCGGTGACGCGCCTCGAATTTCTGCTCGGCAAGCAGCTTCCTTACGTCGTGATCGGCGTCTTGAGCTTCGTCACGCTCGTCGTGTTGGCGATTTTCGTCTTCGGCGTTCCGGTCAAGGGCTCGTGGGCGGCGCTGATCGCCGGCGGCTTGCTCTGCGTGTGCGCGGCGACCGGGTTTGGCCTTCTGGTTTCGACCATTGTTCGCACCCAGGTGGCGGCGGTGTTCGGCACGACCTGCATCGCGCTCATTCCCACAGTCAGCTTCTCCGGCCTGCTCGTTCCGGTCTCGTCCCTCTCAGGCGCCGGGCGCGCCATTGGGTCCGGCTTTCCGTCGTCCTGGTTCCAGCAGATCAGCGTCGGCGCCTTCACCAAGGGGCTCGGCTTTCCCGAGCTCTGGCTCAACCATCTGGCGCTCGCGGGCTTTACCGTCGGCTTTCTTGGCGTGGCGGCGCTCATTCTGCGGAAACAGGAGTCCTGAACGTGCTCAGGAAGCTGCTCCACATCCTCGCGCTGGGCTTGAAGGAACTGAACAGCATCCGCGCCGACCCGATCCTGTTGGCGCTGACGGTCTATACCTTCAGCTACGCCGTTTACGCCGTGGCGACCGGGGCCAAGACCGAGGTCGATCATGTTTCGACCGCCATTGTCGACGAGGACCGCTCCGAGCTTTCCCGGCTGCTCCGGCAAGCCATCCTTCCGCCCTGGTTCCAGCCGCCGGTCGAGATCCCGGCGACGGAAATCGGCCCGTCGATGGACGCGAGCCGCTATGTGTTCGTGATCGAGATTCCGCCCAAGTTCGAGCAGGACGTCATCTCGAACCGCTATCCGAGCCTCCAGATCAATATGGACGCGACTGCGGTCGCTCAGGCCGGCAACGGCGGGGCCTATCTGCAGCAGATCATCAACCAAGTGGTGCAGACCTACGCCACTCGCGCCGCAGGAACCCCCACAACCCCCAGCGGAACGGAAATTCAGCCGGTCAACTTCGCTATCCGCGTCATGTTCAACCCCAATCTCAAGTCCGAATGGTTCAACTCGGTGATGCAGGTCATCAACAACATCACCATGCTCTCGATCATCCTGACCGGCGCCGCGCTCATTCGCGAGCGCGAGCATGGGACGATCGAGCATCTGCTGGCGATGCCGGTGACGCCGAGCGAAATCATGCTCTCGAAGATCTGGGCGAACGGACTTGTGATCCTGGTGGCGGCGATCCTCTCGGTGAAGCTGGTCGTGCAATTGTGGCTTCAGGTCCCGATCGCCGGCTCGCTCGTTCTGTTTTTGGTCGGAGCTGTCGTTTACGCGTTTTCCGTTACCTCGATGGGCATTCTGCTCGCCACCTATACGACCTCGATGGGGCAGTTCGGCCTCCTGGTGATCCCGGTCCTCGTCATCCTGCAAATGCTCTCGGGGTCCGCCACGCCGATGGAGACCATGCCAGTCTGGCTGCAGGGAGCCATGCAAATCTTTCCCACGCCGCATTTCGTCAGCTTCTCCCAGGCCGTTCTCTATCGGGCCGCTGGCCTCGATGTTGTCTGGCCGGAACTCCTCGTCATGGCGATCATCAGCGCCTTCTACTTCGCCGTCTCCGGCGCGCGCTTTCGGAAGACCCTTGTCGTGCTGGGATAAGGAGGAGCATCGATGATTGCGCGCGCAGGCGCCGCGAAGGCAAGCGAGGCGGCGCCCGGGCGGGGAAAGAATATCATACGCAGGAGTCCCAGATGAGAGCTTGGAACGGGCGGGCTTTCGCGGCGGCGATAGTCGGCGGGATCTGTCTTGCGTCAGTCGTGCATTACGCCGGAGAAACCCACCATCCCGGATTTGTCTCATCGGCGCACGCCCAGCCCGAGCCGATCCGCAGATTGATCGATTGGTTGCGCCGCCTCACCATGCCTGCCGGGATCGTCAAGGCGGAGGGACGTATCGAAGCGACACAGGTCGATGTTTCGTGGAAATATGCTGGCGAAGTCGTGGACGTTGCGGTGCAGGAGGGAGACAAAGTCGCCGCAGGTCAGGTGATTGCAAGGCTGCGTTCGCCTGAGCTCGAGGCGCAATTTCGCGCCGCGCAATCAGACCTTCGATCCGCTAGGGAGGTGCAGGCGCAAGACGCGATCAAAGCGGCGGAGGCCAAAGTCGAGCAGATCAAGTCGATGATTGGCGAACTCACGCTCGTGTCGCCCCGCGAAGGAAAGGTCCAGTACCAGCTGGCGCGCGCGGGGGATAGCGTCCCGGCGGGCGCGCCGATCGTGACGCTCATCGATCTTACCGACGTGTACATGACCGTGTTTCTTCGCGCCGCCGACGCGGGCAAACTTGCAACGGGCGACGAAGCCCGCCTCATCTTGGACGCGGCGCCGGACTATGTCGTTCCCGCAGCGGTGGGCTTTGTCGCATCTGACTCGCAAGCCGCGCCCAAGGCCGTCGAGACCAAGGACGAATTCGCCAAGCTGATGCTCCGGGTCGATCTCAAGATCGATCCCAAGGTCGTGGAAACATATTACGGGAAAGTTGAGACTGGGCTGCGCGGCGCAGGATTCGTGCGCACGAGGTCGGATACGAAATGGCCGGCCGACCTGCAAGTCAAGCTGCCGCCCGCCCCCGTTGCGCAGGAGCCCAAGCCCGCTCCAGCGCCTGTCGCCGAGGCGTCTGAGTCCGAGCCGGCTACGCAGACTTCGGCACCGGGGTCCGCACCGGCTTCTGCGCCTCAAACGGAGGCCGCCGCGCCGGTCCCGCCGCTGCCCGCGCCCTCTTCTCAGCCGACGTCTGCGCCCGCTCCAGCGCCCCTTCCTGCGCCCTTAGCGGAGGCTTCGAAGTCTTCGCCGGTTGCGCGGGAAGCGAAGCTCGCTCCTGCGCCCCCGCCGCTTCCCGCTCCTCTGCCCTCGCCCGCCCCCGCTCATGCGCATGCCGCGCAGGCATCCATGTCCACGGGGCTCGGGCCGGAGCCTGCCGCTGGGGTTGTTCCCGAGAACCTCGCGCAGCTAAGGGGTGCCTGGGCTCCCTCCGCCGCCGACTGCAATAAGCTTTTCCAGCGGCGGGGCAACGCTGTGGCCTACCGGCAGCCTGTGGATCAATTTGCACAGGCCGCGATTATCGAATCGCAGCGGATCCGCCTGCCGACCGGCGTCTGCCGGTTGGAGCGCGCGTCCCGCGAAGGCGGCGCGCTCGAGGTAAGCGGCGAGTGTCAAGAACTCGATCAGCTACACGTCACAAACTGCATCCATTAAACTCAGATCCAAGAATGAGATCGTGTTCAACCGGAACGGCGATCCGGCGCTTGAGACTTCAATGACTCGGTGCCCGCTCTGATGGTCACGATGGGGGTTGCGTTGGCCCCCTTGGCCGAATCCATGCCGCAGTTCGCGCTGCTTTTCGTTCTCACGCTGCTCCCCATGCAGTTGGTGTCCGGTTCGGCGACGTCGCGGGTAGCATGCCGGTCTGGCTGCAGGACGCCATGCAAATCTTTCCCACGCCGCATTTCGTCAGCTTCTCCGGGCCGATCTCTGCCGGGCGGCCGGCCTCGATATTGTCTGGCCCGAACTTCTCATGATGACGATCAACAGCGCCCTGTATTTCGCCAACTCGGGAGTGCGCTTCCGCCGAATGAGTAGTCGGCAACCGCGGAACATTTGCACGCGCCACGCGAGTCGGAGATGACCCTGGCAATACGGTTTGAGCGAGGACGATAGCTCGAAGAGCCCGCATTGGTAAGAGCGAGAAACGCAGCGGTTGACGACATGTGTGGCGCGTTATGAAAATGTATCCACGAACACGACAACCGCGGCAAAACGAAATTGAACTCCTCAGTCGGCTTGCCCTAGGACGCCTCCCGCTCAGTTCCGGACCTGTCGGACGATGTTCGAGCCGGGGATGGATCCGCTATGTTGAAATGAACGAAAACGGCTGCGCGCTTTACGAGTTAACCGACTCTGGCCGCATGCAACTTGTTCTGAGCGTCATCGGGGAGTTGTAGTTGGTAACGGCTGCGCCGTTAACTTGTCCCTGCTATTAGCGACCCCAAACACTGCTCTCTGTCTCTCTCCCAACGATGCGACAGCTTTCGCGCAAGTTCCGACACCGTAAGGCGGGCGCGAACGTCACCCTGCGTGATGGCCTCAAGATGTCGAGCGTAACCCCGTCTAGAATAGTAAAAGTAGCCGACACCGTGGGCTTTTTGCGTCGATGAAGAAGGGCGGGCGAACAACGATTAACGCGGCTGCGCCTGAGCCCCGGCGATCCGCCAAAATGGCCTTCTGATTTCGACCAGCGACCTCCCAGGATCGCCCGGCTTCAATCCATTGATCAAAGCGACCAGATCGGAACGGACTGCCGGGTTCGACAGGAAGTATCCGTGCCCCCAGGCGCCGGTATTTTCGTCGACTTCAATCAGGTCAACGCGATGGCCGGGGTCCGCGCGCAGCGCTCTCGCTTCCGGCCCGCTCAGGTCCAGCTGGCCGAGTCGCAGTCTGCTTCCGAAGATGCTGCTCGAAAGGCCCAAAGCCTGGTCGCCAGGAGACGAATAGACGGTCAGATGAAACGATCCCGGGATCGCGGCGTTCGGGTTCTTCTTGGCGCCGTAGGGCGCGTCCGGATCAGAAAACACGTCAAATATTTTTGTCGCGGCGATGTCGATGTCGATATCCGGCGCGAACAAAACAATGTTCCTTACCTTTAAATTCTCGGTGTTCGAAAAGCGTGAAACATAGGCCTCCGCGCTCAGCTGCTCAAAAGCCGACGCCAGCACGTCGGTGCCGCGGCTGTGGGCGATGATATGGACTCCGCGCACGCCCTCGGTCTGGCCGATCGCGCGGATCGCCTTCCGCATGTCGGCGACGGCGAACTCGCCGGATTCTCGGTCGACGTTGTAACCCAAGAAAGCGCCGCGAGACCCGCCGGCCGGCCACGTCAGCACGACGCAAACGAAATCCCCCCCGAGGAGGCGGCAGATGCTCCCCGTCTCATTGGCCGCGTCGTTGAAAGTGTTGTTGTAGCCATGGATGAAAACCACGACTTCCTTCCGTTCAGTCTTCGCCAGGCGGCGACGAATTTCGCCCTGAAGCGAGGCAACCGCCACTTCGTGCGCGGCCACGACGCCAGCCGCGCGGCGATAGCCGGCGGAACTGACCACGGCCGGATAAGGAACTTCGGGAAACTGGCCAATTTCCTTAATTTCCCCGAGCTTCATCTCTCCCACGGCTCCGTCTGAATCCGGCTCGATTCGGATATCGATCGATCCAAAACTCATCGTGCGCGAGCGCTCCGACCCGTAGGAGAGCGCGTTCGTTTGGGGATCTGCGATTGGCGCCCGGTCGGTGACGTAAAGAAGATTGAGATCGTTGGATGTGTAGATGGGCTGGGCGCTATTAACCGGCGTTCGATCCTGAGGAGCGACGAAATTCGCAGGCGTCGGTATCAGTAGGCCGTCGGTGGGCGAGCAGGCGCTGAGCAACGCCAACCCCATTAGGCCGGAATAGAAGCCGAGGGCAGCCCCCTGATTCAATGCCTCATGAGGCTTCCTCATACGGCCGAGCCTCCTGCTGTCCACATCCAGCCGCCACCCTCTTTGCAGTCGAGGACCGTATCATAAAGATCGCCACAACCGTCGGCTTCGCAATTGAATATATACCCGACTGAAGCCTTCGACAGCATGCTGAGGAGTTGGCGGCGCTCGTTCGGGGTCAATGTCGCCCAGGCGCGATCCGCGAAGACGAACTGCGGCGAGGCGAGAAGAAACCGCAAGAAGGTGAGGGGTTGTTGTTCACGCAGTGAAATCGATGTCGCCCAATCCCGTTCTACGTCCAAGCCGCCCGCCCGGCTCAAGAGATGATCGAGATTGAGCTCGTGAAGCCCGTTCAAGATCCGCTGGTCGGCGAGTTCGCCTTCGCGTCCAGCAAGCGTAAGAACTTGTCGCAACGATCCTGGCGGCAAATATGGCTGTTTGGCGAGGAAGAGAATGTCTCGCGGACGAAGGATGCGCCCCTCGCCTGCAGTCCATACGCCCGCCCTCGCCATGAAAAGCGCATTGCCCGCGCTTGGATCCGTTCCAGTGACAAATACGCGGGACCTAAACGGGACCGTCGCCGAAAGCTTCTCAAGCAGGAGCCCGTCGTCTCTTGGCGCGAAAAGAGTCAGACCTTCATGTGTCAGAGGCGCGTCCGACTCGACCACCTGGATCGCCGACGGTCTCGCTTTCGCGGAATCGAAGGCCTCCGCCATTGAGTTCAGCCTCTCTATGACCGCGGCGAGGGCCGAAAGCGACTGGAATTGGTTGACGACGAGGGAAAAGCCGGCCACCGCTGTCGCGAACGCTCCGGCCGACTGGGTGATTACGCCGAACTCGATTCGGCCGGCGATGTATGCAGGGGCCATGATCAATATGGGGATGATCTGGATCATCCAGTTGTAGCCGGTCGTGAAGAAGCCGCCATTCCGGTTGACGGCGATGATTGCGCGACCGTTGGCGATCAACTCGTCGAGTCGGCGGAGCAGTCGCGACGATTGCGCGTTCTCTTGGCGCGCCAGCAGAATCGGCTGCGCGTTTTCCTTCACGTGAATAAGAGCGGCGCGAAAGCTCGCCTCTTCGTCCAGTTGATCCGAGTTCAGTTTGATGAGCGGCCGCCCAAGCAATAGGGTCGCCAACGAGCCAAGAGCAGCGTACAGGACGGCCACCCCCGACAGCACGGGGCTGATGGAAAACATTATTCCGGCAAAGGCCAAGATCGTCACAACGCTGTTGAACGCCATCAAGGCGAACGAAAGCATGGAGGTCGTAAACGCTCGGGCGTGCTCCGAATATCCCCTGGTCGGGGTTGGCGACTTCGCCAGAAACGGCCAAGCGGGAATAGGCGCCATTGGCCAGGTAGAGCTTCAGCATGTCTCGAGTGAGGCTGTCGGGCCACAGCAGTCCGAGGCGCTCCTCGGCAAACCGCGCCACCACCGCAACTTTGGTGGAGGCCGCGAAGACCCCGACATTAGAAGATTGCTTGACGCACGAATTCCGCCTCGCGCCGATCAGCGATCGCCGTCATGAAATTTCGGCCGACGAAACTGTTGACGACGGTCAGGCCGTTCGCAGCGAGCAACAACATGAGGAGCGCGGCGAAAAGCCATTTTGCTTTCCAACCGGCCTCGGAATTTGCGAAGACTGCGACGGCTCGCGCAAGTCGCGTTGCGGTGACTCTTAGGGGGAGGAGGTTTCTCGGGTTCCATTCTTACGCCCTCGGAAAATCTCGTTGCCAATGCGAATCCAAAGTTGCCGCGGTTCGGAGGGGCCTTCGCGTCGAGCATCGCCAGCACAGGGGAGAACAATCGCGCGGCGAACTCTCACGAGCCGACAAGGCCACGGGAGCGGCCCATGTATCGCTTCAAGTCAGCCTGGGATGCACAATGGTCTTTGTCCGCCCACGATCAAGTCGTGAATCTCTTCCGCATCGCTTATCCCGAACCTGCAATAGCTTCAGGCCGCCGCGCGCTGCCCGCGAGCAGGGTCTTGCGGTTTGGCGCGAGATCTCCGATACAACCGCCGCCATCGCGCGCGTTAACGCCCGGCGGCAGCAAGGGATGCCGAACGTCGTTGTTGAGTTCATTGCGAGCCGTCATTCCAGTCGAGCTAACCCCGAACTCCCTGCGGTAGCGGGGGATTAGCAGGACGCCAGCCCCGAATAAACTCGAGCGCCTCCTCCTAGTCTGAATGAATGTTGGTATGTTTGTTGGTACAAATATTTTTTGCTGAGAATATATGTCAGAAAATCAATAAGTTCGATTTACAAGGCGATTCCTTTCCTGGCACCACTTGGACGCTCTAGGGGTCGAAACCCAATCAACGCATTGAGCTTTATATCGAGCTGTAATTCAAGCCAAATCGGTGATTTGGCGGCTTTGGGTCATGGCGGGCGGATTTTGGCCGAGCGATACGCAGGCGATCGGTCGCTCGCGGGGTGGGCGCACAACGAAAATCCACGCCACGGTCAATTCCTATGGACGTCCGATCGCGTTCGAAGTGACGCCTAGCCAACTCCGCGACGTTCGCGTCGCGACGGCGCTCCCTTACTGGTCAAGAAAGCCGCCAAAGCCGCGAAGCCCCAAGAGGGCGCGAACACCTTCGCCGCCAGTGCGGACGAATTGGCAAAGAAGAGGCGTAGAGACAAGAAGGCGACGGCCACCATGCCCCCCGGCGGGCGCTGGCGCGCGATAGGCGTTCGGAATGCGCTCGCGCGTAGGCAGCAATCGGCGTCACCGCGTTCGAAACCCGTCGTATCGACGGGAACTGGAACTAGAACAAATAGCCAACTCTCAATTGCGTCTTGAAAGTGTAAACGGGAAAATCCCGGATTATCGGAACGCCGAACTCCGCTGAAATGACCGTATGCTCGGTCGGCTTCCAGCCGACCATGAAGTTGAGCGGCAGAAACAACCGTCCCGTCTGACCCCACACCGCGGTCCCATAGTTCCATCGGATGTCGGGGCTGGGGTAGAGCGTGAAGAACAGGTTGTGCGGCAGGTTGATGTTGAGGGTCGGAGCGATCCGCAACTGCCGCAGCATTTTGCCGTCGTCATTGCCTTCGAAATCGATCCCGTACCGAACCTGCGGCGCAAAATAACTGCCAGGGCTAATCTCCGGGAGCATCGCGCGGACAACCAAACCTGTGACTTGTTCCCAGGCGTCCGCCGCCACTCCATTCGTCGAGGTCGGCGCGATTAGCTGCCCGCCGAGCGCGACTGCCCAGCGTTGATCGATGTCGTGCACGATCCACGCCTGACTGAGCACGTTGCCGAAGCCGGAGACGGTCGCCCCGGTCGGGTTCTCGGGGGTTACTCCGTTTGTCCACACGACCGGAATTTCGGCGCGGAAGTTCAATTCCCATTGCGGCGCGAGCCTGAGCGGGGCCTCGATCCGGGCGAAGGGCGTGTTCGTCTCGACTCGTTTGGTCGTTCCCTCCTCGACGCCTGGACCAGGAGCTTCGGTATAGCGATCAAGAAGCTCGATCTTGCCCAAGGGCTGAGTTGGATCGTCGCCGGTCCCATTTACGACGTCGGGGCGATCCGAGTCGGCGAGAACCGGGCCCGCCACGCTCAACGCTCCGGCGACAGAAGCGTAGCGCGCAAGAGTCCAAAGGGATTTTTTCTTTCGCGTGTGCAAAGGGCGCGCCTAGTCTCAGCAGCACTGCGGCCAGGAACCGCCGCTCACCTCATAGCCGCGAGATTCCTCCAGAAAGTCTCGAGACTCTTCGTGCCGCCAAAGAGGGTGGTGAAATTGGTGGAATCGACCAGAACGATGTCTCCGGCCCTATGCTCGTTCGGCGGCATCCACAGCAGGCAGTTGAACTCCCTCGCGCCAGCTTCGGTGAACGGGTGCGGCCGGTCGAGGTCGATCGGCTGCCGCGCCAGCACCTGGACGGAGCCCGCGCCTTCCGTCAGTTCGTAGTGCGGCAGATGCGGGTGGAAGTTGAGGGTCGGGACATTCCGCAAGAGGCCGAGGCTGTCGAGGTCGTGAAAGGCGGTGAGCGGAGCAATTTCGTTTGTGCCTTTCACCAGCGCCGGCCGAAGGCCGTAGGTGTTGTGCACCGGAACGCCAAGCCCCTTCATCAACGAGCGCGTGTACTGCCCGAACCGCTGCTGGCGAGGCACGAGCGGGTCGCCGTGGTGCAGATATTCCATCTGGCGTTGCTTCGGGTCCCCGGCGAAGCCGACGTCATGATGGGGCGCGAGCAGGAGACAGGCGCCGTCCCGCTTCAGCCATTCGCGGATCGCGGCGATCTCCTCCGGCGCCGCTTCCTGTTCGGAGGCGATATGGTCGAGCCCGAACACCATGAGCGTGTCGGCGTCGGCGAGAATGCGTTCATCGATCGGCAGCTTGTAGCCGGCCTGATCGATGCGCTGGAAGACCGCGACCGGATGGCCTGTCGTCTCGCCGGCGATCTTCTGGAAACTGAGGGTCGAGCGGTGAAACAGCTCAAGCGTTCCCGCGATGCCCTGAAGGAACTGCGCTGCGCTCCATTCCGGCGTCTCGTAGGCCGGCCAAGCGACGCGCCGAACATCCGTCATGGTCGAGAACCGATTGTCCATCTCGGCAAGGTCGCGCTGCGACTCCCACGGATAGCTCCACGTCCAATAGATGCTGACCCGCCGCTTACCGGGCGTGTATTTGCGCGGAATGTGATCCTGGTTGTAGGTCCGGGCCGAAGCTTGCGCTGACATTGGGATCCTTCCTTTGCCTCAGGTCCGGCCCTGCGTGTTCAGTGACGCGAGATAGCCAAGCGCCTTGAGGCCCGGGAGAAAAAAGTACGCGCCGCCCTTTAGCGTTGTGAACGCCGGCAAGCCGACGATTTTCTTGCGAATGGGCCGCTTGGGGATTTTGTATTCCAGCGTTCCGTCCTGGGCGCCAATGATCGGGTCGCGTTCGTTGCCGAGCTCGTTGAAGTTCGGTCGTTGATCCAGACGTTCTGCGCGAACTCGAATTGTCGGATGAGGCTCGCGCAGATGACGAAGGCGGCGATACCGCGCTCGACCCCGTCGTCGGGCGCGCCTTCCGGCAAAGGAGGCCCGTACGGCGCTCCTCGTCGGATCATCCGGCGACGATTCATGTTGTGGCCCGTGTCGCGCGGATTCATCCGGCGAATGTGCGAGCCGAGCGGGACCGCGTAGCCGTGCGGGTCGGCCTCCTTGTATTTGAAGTCGTTGTTGCGCTGCATGTCGGCGCCCAGCGTCGGATCGTCTTTTTCAGGCGCCAGCACGAGCGGCGCGCCGCTGCGCCAGCGCCCCATCAGCTTGGCCGCGACCAGTTCCTGCTCCTCCGCAGTGTCGCCGTGTTGCCGCAGAAATTCGCGAAACTTGCCCACGTGCTCTTCGAGCCGGCGGTAGGCCATGAAGCTGCCGTTCCGCGCGAGAATTGCGGGCCGGGGGCTCTCGGCTATGACGCCGTATTCGTCGGGATAGCCAAGGATGAACTCCCCTGGCTTCAAAGGCTCGCCGGTTCCCGGCGTCGGTTTGGCGTCGTTCCCCTCGATGGCCGGCTCCGACAGTCTGTCGCGGTAACCGAAATGCTCATGCGCGTATCCGAACGGCGGAATGGCATGAAGATCGAGCACGGAGAGGACCTCGACGCCGGGGCAACCTGCGACGAGCTTCGCGTGCTCCGAGATACACCGGTCATGCTCCGCCGCGTCTCGCGCAAAGAGAATGACGATCGCATGCAGATCCGGGCTCGCAAGGCCGCCGACCCAATGTTCGGGGGCGTTCATCCCGGTGTCGCCGAGCGTCTCCGCCCGCGCCGCCATGCCCTGCTTGAACTCCTCCGGAAAAGACTCGAGCGAAGCCTCGTCCAGTCCGAGCGCGCGCAAACCGTTCCATGTGAATGCCGCAGTCACCCAGCGCTTGTCGTGATCGACGCTGGCGCGCATCGACGCCGCCGAATGTATCGTCTCCTTGATCGCCGACACCCAGGCGCGGCCGCCGGCTCCATCGCGAAACGACAGAAATTCGTATCGAGCCGTGAGCGCCGGGGCGCGCGTCAGCAGCAGATGCTGGATGTCGTCGAATTCGAGCATCGCGGCGTTCCTTTGTCAGCCGGCCGATCTCAGACCCGACCATGCGATGGGGTTGCACGCATTACGACGTGCGCCCCCACGCCTGTGCGT
This sequence comes from uncultured Alphaproteobacteria bacterium, assembly GCA_963832305.1. Taxonomy (GTDB): domain Bacteria; phylum Pseudomonadota; class Alphaproteobacteria; order Rhizobiales; family Beijerinckiaceae; genus Roseiarcus. Next base: position 122,224 of record CAWHTU010000021.1, read on the forward strand.
CGATCTTCCATTCATCGCCGTGCTTTGAAAATGTGTATGCGAGGGTGCCGGTCCGCGCGACGGTTTGACCCTTGATGGTGACCGCGAGCGTCCCGGCTATGACGGCGTACGCATCGGATCCTTCCACGTTCCAGAACCCCATTTCGTACGACAGGTGCTCGTACGTGACCCCAAGGTTCTCACGCCACTTTTCTACGTCAGCAAGCCAATTGGTCGGCGCGTTCGGGTTCAACCAGCGATACGGCGCGATGCCGTCAATGATGATGGCTGTGTCTCCAAAAATGCTCAGGAAAAGCTCAATATTCTGGGTGTTGAAACCGTCAATGTGATTGTCGATAAGGGTCTGGATTTCTCTCGGGGGGTTGTCAGCCACATTATCCTCCAGTCGCGCAGTTCAACGCATCGCCTATCATGGACGTTCGAGCAACGATCCTCTCCCTAGGCGTCACTGCATCTGGTCGAGCATGGTGGAGAACGCGGCCTTCAGTTTGAGCGCTTTTTTGATTTCAGTGGCGCTCGCATACGGATATTCCGCGTACTCGAGGAAGCTCGGGCATTGATGATCGCGGACAAACTTGACGAACGCGGCGGGGTTTGTCTGCCAGTCCGTGGGGAAACCCTCGAGATTCTCGAACACCGTCCTGAGGCCGGTGATGCCGAACAGCGTCACCGCGTCTTCGGTATATTTATCGAAGTCGGTGTCAAAAATGCCCTGATACATGAAGTAAGTGTCCCCCTTGATGGGAAAGAGCACCCAGCGCAGGTAATGCAGCTGCAAGACCGCCAGCGCGTCCGGCTGTGCCGCGATCGTGTTCTCGATGTCTTTGGCGTATTTGTAGAAGACGTCCTCGCGGCCTGGGATTATTTTCGCGAGGATCGAGAAGCCGTAGCAGGCCGGGGTCTTCGGAAAGATGGGTCCGTAACGCCCCTGCTCGACCTTGTCCTGAAAGTACCCCCCCTTGGGGATCGCCATCGCGGCCGGCTTCGACCAGTCCTGCGTCTTGGATTCGCTCGACATTCAGTTTACCCTCTCTCGCTGTGCGGGCAGTCGGCAAGATCGTCCGCCCGAAGTCCTCGGCATCATGCACATGGTTCGACTTCGGCGCCCAGCCCCCGCTTGTCCTCGGCCGATCCGGCCTCGAAATGGGAATAGGTCACAGCGTCGACGATCCCTTCCTACGGCGCACATTTCTTCAGGGTTGTCGCGAGCGCCGGGTCGCCGGAAGCACTGTAGATGAGTTCGGTCGCGGAGCGGAGCGCAATCATCACGCTCCGAGACGTGTAGCTAATCGAGTCCGCGCAGTCGGCGCTCACCTTGAGAGCGCCTTCCACCTCGGACGCGCCCTCGATCCGGCAGGTGGCGGAAGGCAGAAGGATCTTCTTCGTCGACTCGACGATCGCGGCCTGGGCGAACTTGTCCACCGGCTCGCGATAGCTCCAGCCGCCGCCGCGCCGCTGAAATAGCCGGTCGCAATCCTCCGCGGAATAGGCCCAGGTCCCGACCAGCTGCGCGAGGCTCTTGGGCGCATATACGCCCTGGACATCCGACGCCTCCCGTCCGGGCGCGGGCGGCGGCAGGGGCGCTTCGGCGGCCGGCGGAGGCGAGGGCGTTTCGGGGAGCGGCGGAAGGGCAGGCGGCAGGGCGGCTTGCTGTCCTGCATCGGGCGGCGGAGAGGGAGCGGGCGGTGGGGTCGGAGAGGGAGCAGGCGCGGGCGGAGCCGCAGCCTCCTGCGCAGCCGGAAGCGCAGGTGTGGGTTGCTGCACGACCCGTGGAGGAGCAGGCGGCGCCGGAACAGGCGCGGGAGCGACGGCCGTTCGGCCTGGCGAAGCGGGGGACGTGACCTTCGTCTGGTTGCCGACTGTCCAGAAGAAGGCTGCGATCGCGACGAGGATGACGGCCCCGAGCAAAGCCCATAACCAGCGCGACATAGCATCCCTTTCGCGTCGCTCGGAGCTGCCCCCTAGAAGTCGATCAGACCATGCTCATGGACATGAGACACATGAACCAGTGGAGCCACTTCTACCAGGAGCGGCTCATCCGCCACAAAAATGTGCATCCGTCTGCTTGCTCACGATAATCGCAGCCATCCTGTTCTGCGCCGCCGCTGTTTCATCTGCAGTTGACATGAAGGGCAGCCGCTCGCCGGTCCAGCACATCTCTATCCGGTTCTCCGCCACTTTGTTGTCGTACACGAGAGCCTCGAGTACGGCATTGGCGCGTCGTTGTGACAAGCGCTCGTTAAATTCCGCAGAGCCAACTGAATCGGTCTTGCCAAGGATTGTGGCGACGAAATCCGGGTGACTTTCGATCAATCCAGCCACGTCGCGTATTTGAGTTTGGTCTTTGGCATCCAACGCATAGCCGCTGGTCGGAAAATAGATAAAATGGACCGTAGCTCCTGGCGGCAGATTCTTCACTTCTTGCGCTGTGACAGCGTAAGCTGCAAAAAGACATACCGCCGCGGCCGCAAGGCCCCTCGCTGCATTGCTCCCTAACATCGCTCTCCCTTTCTATTTTTGCTTTCTACCTTGACATAAATCGCCACCCCTCAACGAGGGTCGCCAACTCGACAGTTCGGGGCGACCGGAACGGCCGGACGCCCTCAGCAATTGTAAACGCCGGTCGCGCAGCGGCGGGTCGTCCCTCGCGCAACGCCGGCGACGCTGACTGGCGTCAGCGGGCGTCCGACACGCGCCTTCGCGTTGCCGCTATCGAAGTGCAGGCCATAGAGGTCGAAGCGCTCCTTCGTCTGGAGCGCCTGCTTCATCACCTCGCGGCGATAGCTGCGTTCCTGCTCCTCCGCAGTTTGCGCCCGGCCTGGCGCGTTCGCGATGACCAGCAGAGCGGCGCTGCTGACGAGCCCGAGAGTTCGTAAGGCGGGGTTACTGTTCTGCCCTAAGAACTGTGCCGTCGTCGACCCTTTGCATTGACACAGAGGCGGTATCCAGCGGCGACACGCCGCTGGACCTGTCGACTAAAGCTTTATTCGCGCAAATCAGATCGGTTGCTGGCTTCGCGCTGAAGCGAGCCGACAAACTCGCTCGGCGTTCCTAATCGCCGGCGGGGGAGGCGATGAACGCGATCGCTGCCCTGCACTGGTCGCTGGCCTCGCCAAGATGCGGCCTCATGCAGTCGGCAATGTTGCCATATGTGGCCTGGGGGCAGAATTGATGGACGTCCCCTTTGCACTCCGACAAGACCCATGCGGCCTTCGACAACCTGGATGCGCAGCCTACGGAGAGTTGGCTCATGTGCGCCTGCAAGCACGCACGAATGTGTCCCTCGCCGGGCGCGATATCCGCGCACACGGATTTGAGATCGACTGTGCAATCTCGGTCTTCGGCTCGAACCGACGCCGTCGATGCCGTAAGAACCATCGCCGCGCCAAGCACGACCGTATAAAACGCACTCCTCATGTCACTTCTCCCTTCAGTTTGAAGACATGCACCGGCCTACCTTAAAATCTCCCAGTTATTCTCGAATTTTTCGACAGATTTGGCGTCGATGAATCCGATAGGGTTGGAAGTCGGCGGTTGGCGAAACTGGGTCGTCAGATCACTGTTCCTGGCCACAAAGAAACGAGCAGACTTTACACCTCGTTCGTGCCCCAAAAGTACGTACACGGTCACCTGATCCGCGAGCCTTCCATCAAAACTGGCGCGGCGCACGAACCACGGCGCAGAGTGTACGGTTTTCACTTGAACGGGCTGCTGCGCTGAGTCGCCCGCCCGAACGAGCAGTACGTGTTCTTTGCGATCCGAAAGCTGCGCCTCGAACCCGCGTCTCGACAATTCGTCCATTGCTAGGCGTTCGCCCACTCGAGCGCGGGCCTTCGGCTTCCTTCCTTTTCTTTCATCTGCGGTCTCGCTCATCGCTTGACCCGCTGGTCGCGTAGCGCCATCGTTGATGAAACTGCGCAGTCAGGCGTTTGGTGGTAGACGGACGGTTATTTCGCCGGCTCGGCAGGCTCCGCCTCTGGTTTTTCACCCGTTCGTCGCTCGTGACGTCGCTCATGGCGGCCCTCCCGTCGTTCGCTGCGACGGGTGCGCCGTCCTTGTCGGCGTTGCATCCCATGGGTCCCGGCGGCCTCAGCGGGCGCGGCGGCGGGCGGGGCGGCCTCTTGTGCTTCGGCGCCCGACGGCTCCAGCGCCGACGATAGCGTGATGCCCAATGCCGCCCCGAATCCAAGCAGCGACAGCGCCTTTCGGCGCGACACCATCCCTGTTGTGATTTCTTGGCTCATATCCAGCTCCCAGTCACTCACGATTATCGAACTAGATTGGCGGCAAGTTGGACGCGATCAACTCGACGTCCGAACGGAGAGTCCGTGCAATTGGTTGTTGACCGGAGACGCAGTCCGAGACCGCGTTGAGTTTGGAGCGCCCGTCATCCCCGATCTCGCCGCTAGCACGCGACAATACAAAAAGTCCGAGGCTTACAATGATTGCGCCCGCCAATCCGACGACGAAAGTTCGGTTGAATTGACCTCCCATGGCCACCGGACCGTCCCATCTCCCTAAATGCCGCGAACGTTGAGACTCGTGCGCGAAGGTTCCCGGGGCTTCCATTTCCGATGGACGCGCATGCCGAGAATGGCGTGAGGGTACGTAAGGGGCGGCCGCATGTAACCTCGTAGATTTACGAGGCCGCGCCCTGAAAATTTACGAGGTTACGGATGTGGGGAATGTAAGTCACATCGCGACGATGGCCGTATCAGATCGTCGCGATCCCATTCTTAATCGCGAAGTGAATGAGTTCAGCACTGCTGTGAAGTCCGTTCGTCTCCATCATTTGGTACTTGTGAAATTCGACGGTTCGCGCGGAAATCGCCAGATCGTTTGCAATCTCCTTCGCTGAACGACCCTCCGCGAGCAATTGCAAAATCTCTCTCTGGCGTGGCGTGAGCAACCTCGCGCCTTCGTTCTCGCCTCGTGCGCCGCTCTCGGCTTCTACGAGCACCTGCTTCGTCAAGGAAGGGGTGATGTATGTCTTCCCTTTCAATGCTGCATGGATGGCCTGTACGAGTTCCTCGGCAGCTGAATGCTTGACCACGAAACCCAAAGCGCCGGCGTCCAGCGCGCGGCGCGCATACGCCGCGTTCTGATGCATCGTCAAGAAAACGACCTTGATATTCGGGTGGGACTTCCTCAGCCGAGCCAGAGCCTCGAAACCGTTGAGGTTTGGCATGGCGACGTCGGCGATGATCACATCGGGCCGCAGCCTTTCCGCGGCCTCAATCATTGCGCGCCCATCCTCGACAATTCCCACGAGCTCAAACTCGTCGGGAAGAAGCGCCTTGAGGCCTTCGGCCATCATGCGATGGTCGTCAGCCAGCAACACCCGCGGACAACTCACGGCGCGTCTCCTTGTTTCAGATGGCGCCCGAGCAACAATGGTCGTCCCGGCGTCTGGCGCACTGTCGATAGTGAGTTCGCCGTCGACCAGCGCGAGGCGTTGTCTCATTCCGGCGAGCCCGAGACTCGGCCGGCTTTGTTTTCGGGTTGGATCGAAGCCGACGCCATCGTCGCGCACGGCAAGCTCAAGACAGACGCCGACCGCGCGAAGCTCGATCTCGACCGAGCTCGCGCCTGAATGGCGCGCGACGTTGCGAAGCGCCTCCTGCGCGACCCTGTAGAAACAAAGGGACAGCTCCGGGGTCGGCTCGTTGACGTCGCTGCTCGCTCTGAAGCTCGTTGGTATCCCCTCCACGGCGCCGAAACGCGCGCACTCGGCCTTGAGCGCTTCGATCAAACCGAGGTCCTCGAGGATAGCAGGATGCAGCGCGTAGGAAAGCGCATGCACGTCCTCACTGAGTTGGACCAGGTCGTGACGTATCGAACGCATCGCCTGGCCAGCGATCGTATCGCCCAGTCCCTTTTCCTTCTGTCCCGCGCCGATCGCGAGCAAAGCTAACCGCTGGGTGACGTCATCGTGCAACGCGCGCGCCAGCCGGGCGCGTTCATCCTCGTGAGCGGTGATCAGGCGGCCGTTCAGGTCGCGAGCTTCGTCTTCGCCGCGCCGACGTTCCGTGATGTCGATCGATATGGCGCGCAATTGCCAGGGCTTGCCTCTGTGATCGAATTCGGTCCGGCCGCGCGCGGCGATCCAACGCACGGTCGAATCCGGCGACATCACTCGATATTCCGTTTCGTATTGGCCGTCGCCTTCAAGGGCCCCGCGGATCGCCTGGCGCAGCGACGCGCGGTCGTCCGGATGCACGACGTCGATGAATTGATCAAAATGGACGGGATGCGCCGAGCGCCAATTTCCGGAACTCCAGTCGCTCTCACTCGCCCGCACTTCGTCTCGTGGAATGTCCCAAACCCAGAAGCGCAGCTTGGCGGCGATCGCGGCAAGGCTCATGCCCTCTTCGCTTGTCCTGAGCTGGTCATGCGCACGCCGCAGCCGCAGCCGGTTGAGCAGCAGACCAACGATAAGGATCGCCTGAAGCACGGAGAAGGCCGCGGCTGCAAGGATGTACCACCTGTATTGCTCCCACAGCGTCGGCTCCCTGAAGCTGATCGTGCTGCCAGGTGGAAGATTTGCCTGTTGTATTCCCCAACGCCGCAACTCCCGCCAGTCAAACTTAGGCTCCGCAAGTTTCTGTGGCGGGGTCTTGATATCGCCGGGCGACGCTCCCGCAAGGATCCGCGCGGCGACGTCGGCGGTCTTCTGGCTCAGCGTGCGAATAGAGAGGAGAGGTCCCCCCACGATGCCGCCGCCCAGCTGATAATCGTACTGTCCGAATATTGGCGCGTTGGCTACGGCGTGCAGCCGGGACAGAACCTCCTCCTGTCTGTGCGGGATGCCTTGCGCATCGACGACCAAGTCTCCGAAGTAGATTGCTGAATGCGGGCGGGAGCGCGGCGACGCGGGCCAGCATGTCTCCGAATGACAGTTCGTTGAGGAAAACAAAATTGATCCGGTTCACGAACGGCTGGATTACTCGACGAAGTTCCTTCACCCAAAATCTCTCGATCGGAGCATCGCCGATCACCATGGCGACGGTGGTCGTGCCGGGCAACGTCCGCAAGATGTTTTCAATGAACGCGCGCTGGTCAATCGAGACCGCGACGGTCGTGTCATTGGCGGTAAGCGTCCCGTCTCTTATTGCTCTCTCGTCGAGGGCGCCAAAAATGACGGGCGTCGAAGGAAAGAGATCTTGTCGATGGCGCTGAATAAACCGCGCCGCAGGACTGACCATCGTAACGATCAAATCGGGAGGACTGGCCGCAAAGAGGGCTCGCAAATAGCCCACGAATGCTTCGTCCTGCTCGCCGTCGTTGAAGCGCGCGATCTCCAACAACACTTCATAGCGGTCCAGCGGATAAGGAGATTTTTCAGCCAAATCCGTCCGCAGATAGTCTGCGAATGCATCCTCGGCCTGAAAATTCCAGCCGAACGAATGCAACAAGAGCACTCGCTTCGGCTCTGCAGCCGTCGCGTTCCCTGCGGCGAAAGCCAGCAGAGTGATTGCTACCCACGCGCTGCGCCCCCATCCCATGGATACATTGTCCGTAAGCATCGGGGGTATTAACGAACCGATACTCTAGAACTCAGCTCTGTTGTCAAGCAGCTTGCGGATCCGAGATGAGTCGGAGCCTTGAGGATACAAATTCTCGATCGGCGCGCCTCGTAATTTTTCATCCAGAAAGCTAGTAAATTTTCGAGGTCATACTGATGCGTTTCGGGTCCAAGGTTCACCGGGAAAGTCGGGACGCTCCCGGGCGCGAACGCGAAATGAAGAGATGCCCGCAAAAGAGAGAGGTTGCGCGCTTCTAGCAGATCGGCATCTGGGCTTGGCGGAAGGCGTACGCGGCCTCCTTGAGACTGAGTTTGAGGCAGTTGTGGTGGTGGGGGACGAAGTCTCGCTGTTCGAGAGTGTTCGTCAGCTCCACGTCGCTATGGCCGTGGTCGATCTCTCGCTGCGACGAGGAGACGGGCTGGGATTAGTTCGACGAATTCGGAGTCATTTCCCGCAGCTGAAGCTCATCGCTCTCAGCGTCCACGAGGAAAAGAACGCGGAGTTCGCCGCGATTGAAGCGGGAGCCGATGGATTTGTCCTCAAGCGATCCATCGCGACGGATCTGCTTCCCACCATCGACGCCGTGCTTGCGGGAAGCGCAAGCTGACATTTTTCCCAGAGCGGATAGGCGACGTCGAACAGGCGCAGCGTCGGATGAATTATTTGGGGCAGATGATCGCGGTCGATCTGCCTGAGCTTTGACAGCTTGGTTCTCGACGGGGTCTATTCATAAATTCAGCGCCCAAAGGTCACGCTGTTGCCGGCAGTCGAAGCGGAGGGCGAAGCTTCGACGCGCTCGCGGGCGGGTGCTCACTCAGAACAGCCCGAGCGTGGCAAAGCGTTTGGGCTCCCGCCGACAGCCGGTACGGACGCCCCTGCTTCAGCCTTCTACGCGTCGGCCAAGACTACTCGCCAGGATTTGGACGCTCAACAAAAGCACCCACAGGGGGAAGAGCGCGAAGCTCCAGCGCAAGAAAGGGCTGCCGAGCAGCAGCAAGATCGCGAGCAAGTAGCCGAGCGCGGCCAGCCAGCGAGGCGCGAAATGAGTTGCCATTGCGACCGTCGAAGTGGAGATCATGAACACGCCGGCCATTCTGACCATGTAGATGTTGACGAGGTTGTATGAAAAGGCCCTTGCAAAGCGAAACGTTGGCGAGGCGAACGCAGCGGGATCGTCTTTGAACGCGACCAGCATGGCGCCCACCACCGCCGCGGCGACGAACAACATGCTTAGGAACAGGAGGCCGCTTCCCAAGAACACGGTCGCAAAAAAGCGGTCCTCCCGGGGCCCGAGTTGGTCGCGAATGACGCCGATGAACCACAGAAAGGCGATTCCGGCGAAGGGGATGAGGTTGAGCGCCAGCGCGACCTCGGCCGTGTTCGTGGCGAGCCACCCGCCCGACGCCTGCGGATCGGCGGGAATCGCGCTCCACAGCAATCCGAAGCTCGCCAGGGTCAGCAGAGAAAATACGACGCCCGCGACCGCGGCGGCCCTCGGGGTTCTCAATCCCGCGTCGGTGAGGCTTTCGGCTTGGCTCATTTTTCTTACTCTTTCGGAATCTGTAGAACCGACCAAAACGCGATCCTAGCAGCATCGGCTTGGATCCGTCCGGAATTGCCACGCTCCTTGGATGCGGGCGGGGCGTCACTCGATCAGGCGCAAAAACACCAGCCTAAGAACGCTTGATCCTTGTCTCTTCTCATCTTCGATCTCATAGACTGCCAGGATTGCCCGGGAAATGAGCGACAATCGAAGCCATGACAGAAGGGTCGGCCCGCGATGCAGCCCTGGTTCATTCCGATGTTCTATGTGAGTGGGGCTGTGCTCGGCGGGCTCGCGCTGCCACGATTTGAGCAGGCTTACCTCTCGAGCTACGCCATCGCATTGTCTGTGGCCTCGGCCCAGGCCCTGCTCTCGGCTGCGGCGTCCGGGATGATGGCGCTGACCGGGATTGTTTTCGCGATGGCGTTTGTGATGGTCCAGTTCAGCGCGATCGCCTATTCCCCGCGGCTCGTGCTTTGGTTCGCGCGCGACCGGATGCTGTTTCATGCGCTGGGCGCGTTCATGGCGACTTTTGTCTACGCCCTATTCACACTCGCCTGGGTGGACCGCGGCGGCTCCGAAAAGGTCCCGGTGTTCTCGATGCTTCTCGCCGGGATCATGATCATTATCAGCATGCTCATGTTTGCACGGTTGATGCAGCGCCTCGGCGACCTTCAGATTGGCAACGTGCTTCACCTCGTCGGCGACCGAGGACGCGCGGTGATCGGCGAGATGTTCCGGCGCTTGAACGATGCGTCCGTCGTCTCTCACGTTCCGGAAAGCGCAGCGCGCATGGCGCCGTTCGGGCGCCCGACGCAGGCCATAATGTATTTCGGCAAGCCCCGGACTATCGCCAAGGTCGACGTCGAGTCTCTCGTCGTTCTGGCGCAGCGCGCAGGCGGGACGATCGTGATCGCCTGCGCGGTCGGCGACACGCTGGTCGAGGGCGCGGCTCTTCTCCATGTTCATGGCTCCGGGGCGCCGCTACCGGAAGACGCGCTCAGACGAGCCGTCCGTCTTGAGCGCGAAAGAACCTTCGAGCAGGACCCAAAATATCCGATCCGGCTTCTTGTCGATATCGCAATAAAGGCGTTGTCGCCGGCGATCAACGATCCGACGACGGCGGTCCAGACCATCGACCAGCTCGAGGACCTCCTGCGCCGTCTCGGCGCGGCCGAACTCGACGGCGGCCGTGTCGTGGACGAGACCGGCGCTCTCCGACTGGTCTTCCCGACGCCGACCTGGGAGGATTATCTCACGCTCGCATTCGATGAGATCAGGCAGTTCGGCTCGAGTTCCGTTCAAGTGATGCGGCGGATGAGGTCCGCTCTGGTCGGCCTCGCGGCCTCGCTGCCGAGCCAAGAACGGGCGGAGTCGGTCCGACGATATATCGAGCGCCTCGACCTCGTCATCGAAGCCTCACCACTCGACGTCGAGGACAAGAGGATGGCGCGCCAAGAGGACCGGCAGGGGATCGGGTTGTCTCGGCGACATTCGGACGCGACCTGAGCAGTCGACTACGGTCAGCAAGGATCTGTCGCTCGCGCGAGGCGCTATGCGATGCGACCGCGCTCGAGGGGCAGCGGACGACGCGGGTTCATTTGGGCTCCCATTCCTCCGCCAACCGTTTCGCCTCGGCGATCTGCGCCGGCGTCATTTTGGCCGCCACTTCTTTGCGAAGTTTCACCGCCATGGAGAGCGACGGCGCGCGCGACACGGCCAGGTTGAGCCACATCCGGGCCATCACGGGGTCTCTGGGCACCCCGTAGCCGTGTTCATACATCAGACCAAGGTGAGCCTGCGCCAAGGCGTTCCCATGGTCTGCCGCCTTGCGATACCATTGGGCTGCCTGAGCAGCGTCCTGCTGCACGCCATGGCCGCCCCAGAAATATATTGATGCGAGCCAATTTTGCGCCGACGCGTTTCCGCCATCGGCCAACGGACGCAAGAGCCGCATCGCAGTAGCGTAGTCGTGTTTAAGGTATGCAGCCTCGCCGTCCTCGAGCTGGCCGGCCTCCGCAAATGCGAAGGTACCGACGGCGAGAAGTCCACCAGCCAAGATCGTTCTAGTGTTCCGCCACATGAGGCGCCGACCCCGCGACCGACAAGTACAAAGGCCCGGCTCCCCGGCGTGGCTCGCCCGAATCCCAGGGCTCATCTCAATCTTCGGAAGCCACCGGGATGCGGCCCTCTCGGATCCCTCTGACGAAGCCCCGATAGTCGCGAAGGTTCTGGTCGGCGTATTCAACCGCGAACTCGCACACCGCGTCGTCGAACGTCGTATTGGAGCCCATGTACCCGGCAATCTTCGCCGGGTCGCCGGAGCGCGCATGGGCCCGCGCAAGCGCCCAGGCGCAGAGCTTGCCGAATTCCTGCAAGGTCGTGAGATCCCAATCTTCCAGAACTGCTGAGATCTTCGCATCCCGAAGTTGGCGGAAGTAGTAGTCGCGCCCAATCACTCCGCGGGTCCAGCCGAGGAAAATATCACTCGCCGCCTGCATGAGACGCTGGCCCGCGACCACCCGCTCGCCGTGGTTCTTGTGCAGGGAATTGCCGGCATAAGGCTCGAGTACGGACCTCCGCGCTTCCTTGACCTGCAGGAAAATTGGATCGTCATCGGCCGCCATGAACAGCCCCAGCGCGCAATAGGTGCCGACGCTGCCCACGCCGACGACCTTGATCGCGAGGTCGAACAGCTGAAACCGCTCGAACAGCACGCGAATATGCTCGGGCAACGACTTCCTGTATCCCTCGAGCGCCTCGGCATACCCAGTTCTCATTCCCGGAGCCTGCTTGTCTGTGGGGTGGAAGATCAGCGGCGGCTCATCCTTGATTCTCGGCGCCGAGCCGAAATGCTCGACCAGTTTCGGGAACAAGCTTTCGGGCAAGCTTTTCCGACGCGCCTGCTCAACTCTTTGCCTTACGCGCGCCACTTCCGCTCCGGACGGCAGCACTTTGAGAACGCGGTCGAGATCGATGCGGTCGTACCAAACGTCCAGCGCGCGCATCGAGGCAAAATCGGTCATTCGTTCACGGTAGGTGCACACAGCATTCGTTGCCGCTTTCGCCGCGTCGCTGTCGAGGAGGTCAAGATGGCGGACTGCCACGACGATGCTGGCCGCAAGTCGCTTTACGTCCCACTCCCAGGGAGCCGGCAGGGTCTCGTCGAAATCGTTGATGTCGAAGAAAATGTTGCGCTCAGGTGTGGCGAAGCCGCCGAAATTCATGAGGTGAGCATCGCCGCAGGCCTGCACGCGAAGGCCGGAGGCCGGGGTCGACGCCAGATCGGCTGCCATGACCGCGGCCGCGCCGCGATAGAAGGCGAAAGGCGATTGGGACATGCGACCGAAGCGGATCGGAATCAGTTCCGGGATGCGGCCTTCGTTGGACTCGAGCAGAAGCTCGATCGGATCGCGCCGGTCCTTGGGCGCCTTCCAACCACCATGGGCGGCGCGCGGCGTCGCGTCGCGCAACGCCTTGCCCGCAGCGCGCCGCTCGTCGGCCGAGATGTACGAGCGCGGGGCGCTGGAGTCGTCTCTGATCGGATCGTGTTTCGTGTTCGTCTTGCGCATGCCAACGCTTCCCAGCCGCTTCTTACGTCTTCCAGCACGCCCCCAAACATTACCTTTATCACAAGGGAAATTCGAATCTATTGTTCTGCGTCAAGTCCAGAAGCCGCCCGCAGCGTTGCTCGACGCGGCGTTGGGCTGCCGAGATGAGCGCCATTCGCCGGAAGGTCCTCGCTGGCGTTTATGTTGGTACGGAAGACTTTCTGTCGTATGAATTATCAGCTAATTTCAGCCGTATGCGCACTTCATTCGAGTCTTTTCCTCGCACCAATTGGCAATGATCCGGCATAGGTTGCGCGACGCGAGCGGTTCATGGCGGCGCTGAAGGGGCTTCGGCGGGCGGCGTGCGCTGTCGCCCCCGGATTTCGCCTAGGTCGCGTTCGAGGAAATAATTGAGGAATGTGCGGATGGCGGCGATCGCGGCCAGGCGCGCGACCTCGTCCCAGCTCGTGGTGATCGCGGTTTCCAGTACGTCGGCGGCGAGTTGGAACGTGAGGCCGGCGACAAGCCAGCGGCCAAGCCTCAGCCAGACGTCGCGCTCGTGGTGGCCGTCGGGCGAGGCGAACATAGTCCACAGGCCCTGGAAGAAGGCTTCGACCGCGCCGACGACGATCAAGATAAGCGCCAGCCAGTCGATGATGTCGACGGCGACGTTGGTCGCAAGGATCAGCCAATCCTTCAGCGGCCAGACCTCCATTAGCGGCTGCCCCTTGGGTTCAGCGTCGTCTCCTCCGCGCGCGATGTTCGGCCCATGGCCGTCGCGTCGAGCACGATCTGATCATAGCGCCAGAGCCGCTCCACGAACTCGCGCCCCTGGTCGAGCGTTGCGCTTGCCCTCGTATCCCTCAAAATCTCGCCGACCGTGCGCTTGCCGTCAATCGCGGCCACTACCCGCGCCTGCGCGGCATTGATCGACAGCGCGAGGTCGGGATAGCCGTGCGCCCGATTGATGAGAACCGCCGAAGCGCCGGGAGGCAGGCGCTCGCGCATGATGACGGCCCACGGCAAGCGCAGCGGAACATAGTCGAGCCAGCCCTCGCCATCGAACGAAATCGGCTGAGCCAGGCCGACGCCATCTCCACGATAGGCGATGAACTCATGCTTGGTCATGGTTCCGCGCAGGAGTTCAACCGCGGCGTGTTGCAGCGGCGCCGGCAGCAAGGCCAAACGCGCCGCATGCGGCGCGGCGGCGATCGCCCCGCATTGGGGTAAATAGGGCGCCTGCTCGCGCCAGCGCGCAAACTTCAGCCCACATCGTTGCAGCCATGCATGGAGCTCGGGAACCGTGTAGGCACGATCGACCGGGTGAAGAAGCGCGTCGGCGAGGGCGTCGGGCGCACGGAAGTCCTTCGCCCGGCGGGCGACAGAGGCGAGCGGATGGTCGGGGGGGAGCACGGCGATCACGCCACCGAGCTGCCGCAGATCATCTTCGGCGGCGCGGACGCCGAGTAGCCGGCAGTATTCCTGCATCATGTAGACGCCCGCGCGGCCGTAAGCCGCGTAGACCATGAGGTGCATCGCGCCGTCCGGGGCGAGGACCGCGCTCAGCGAGCGCAGGCCCAGGTCCGGGTCGGGCAGATGATGCAGCACGCCGGTGCAGACGATCTCGTCGAAGACGAGGCCGAGGCTGCCGGCGTCTTCGATCGGGAGCCGGCGAAGATCGAGATTCCCGACCCCGTATTTTTGCTGAAGATCGCGGCTGTGGCTGAGGCTGGTTTCGCTGATGTCAATCGCGGTCACGCGCGCGTCCGGCTCGCGCATCGCATGGATCACCGCTTGCGACGTGCCGCAGCCAGCGATCAGAATCTTGCGGTCCGGCGCCGCTCGTCGCGCCGGCCAAAGGAGAAGCGCGAGCGCCCGGCGGCGGTCCGGGTTGCGATTGAGCTCGCGATGCCGGTCGAGGTTGGCAAGCGGCGCCGGATAGGGATGGCTCTCGTAGAAGGCGCGCACCTCGTCGGCCGAATCGGAGGACTCTGGCGCGCTCTCTTCCACCCGAAACCGTCCATCCGCCCGAGCGGCGGCCAAAAGGCAGCCGCTCGGGTCCATAGAAGCGCGCTCAGTGCATTCCGGCGGCGGTCTCGTGCATCGCCTTCAAGGCGTCGTCGAGCGTGAAGGTGTTGGGCTTCTGAATCGGCGGGAAGTCCTTGAAGGTCGCCGCCCATTGTGACGCTGCCGCCTGGGCGCCGTAGATCATGAAGACGCGCCGCAGGAACCAGTCGTAGTAACTGTTCGAAGTAATATCCGCCCGCTCGAAAGGGTCGGTGCGGAGATTGAAGAGCTTCGGCACCCTGAGCTTCGTGAACGGCTCCGCCCAGATCCGGAGAGTGCCGGGACAGCGCTGCTCCATGAACACGACCTTCCAATTGTCGTAGCGCAAGCCGAGCACGTCGCCGTCGTCGCTGAGATACATGAAGAAATTGCGCGGGCTCTTTTTCTCCTGCCCGGTGAGGTACGGCAGCAGATTATAGGCGTCGAGATGGTTCTTGTAGGTGCGCCCGATCGCCTGATACCCCTTCTTCAGCTTCTCGATAATGTCGGGCTCGCCGGCCATGGCGAGGAAAGTCGGAAACCAATCGTGGTGCTGGACAACCTCGTTTGAGACCTGACCTGGCTTGATTTTGCCTGGCCACCTCACCACCATTGGGACCCGGAACGCGCCTTCCCAGTTTGAGTTTTTTTCGTTGCGAAACGGCGTCATGGCGGCGTCGGGCCATGAGTTCATGTGCGGGCCGTTGTCGGTCGAATACATCACGAAGGTGTTGTCGGCGATCTTGAGTTCGTCGAGGAAGTCGAGCGCCTGACCGACGTTCTTGTCGTGGTCGATCATCGTGTCGTGATAGGGCGACTGCCAGCGTCCCGCCTGACCCATGCTCTCGGGCTTGGTGTGAGTAAAGGCGTGCATGTGGGTCGTATTGAGCCAGACGAAGAACGGCGTGCCGGCGTCGTTCGCCTTTTTCATGAATTCCTTCGCGCGAGCGACGAAATCGTCGTCGCATGTCTCCATGCGCTTCTTGGTCAGCGGGCCCGTGTCCTCGATTTTCTGCTTACCCACCTTGCCCCAGCGCGGCTCGACGGTCGGATCGTCCTTGTCGGTCGCGAAGCTGTGCATCACTCCGCGCGGCCCGAACGTCTTCTTGAAGTTCGGGAAGTCCTTCTCGTTAGGGTAGTCTTCCTGTTCCGGCTCCTCCTCGGCATTTAGGTGGTAGAGGTTGCCGTAAAACTCGTCGAAGCCGTGATTGGTCGGCAGCATCGAGTTAAGGTCGCCAAGATGGTTCTTGCCGAATTGTCCGGTCGCGTAGCCCTGGTTCTTGAGCGCCGCGGCGATGGTGATGAGCTTTTCGTTCATGCCGATCGGCGCGCCCGGAATGCCGACCTTGGAAAGGCCGGTGCGATAGACGCTCTGGCCGGTGATGAAGGACGAGCGTCCCGCAGTGCAGGACTGTTCGCCGTACGAATCGGTGAACAGCATGCCCTCCTTGGCGATACGGTCGATGTTGGGCGTCTGGTAGCCCATGAGCCCGTGCGAATAGCAGCTCAGGTTGGCGATGCCGATGTCGTCGCCCCAGATGACGAGGATGTTCGGCTTGTCGGTCTTCTTAGGCATTTCCACTCCTAAATCCTTGAATTGAATCTCCAATGGACGATTGATCCTGGCGCGCCGACTCGGCGAGCGCGCGATCACCGTTGAACCTTGAGCCAAGCGCCTCCCTATTCGAACGGTCCGACGTGAAAGGCCATACTCATGATCGCAAAAACGCCGATGACGAGGAGAATGAGCGCGGTAATCAGCGTCAGCGACACAGGAAAGCCGCTCTCGCCGTGAATCAAGCCCTCCGCGCGCATCGACTCCCTCAAGTGGCGCAGCCCTAGCATGAACTGCAGGTGGTAGGCGATGCCGAGAACGAGCATCACGATGCCGAGCCCAACGAGAGTGAGGCCGAAGTTGCGCGGCGCGGCGGCCTTGGTGACGATATCCTGATCGCGCAGCTTCTGAAACACCTGAGCGATGGTGAAGCCGAAGCCGATCAGCGACAACGCGGTGCGGATCACCGACATCAGCGTCCGGTCGGCGCTCAACCGGGTGCGCTGAAACGACATGCCGGTGCGGCGGGCTGCGAGCTCGGTGTTGGTGTCGAACTTGAGATCGGGGCTCGCCATCGTCTTCTCTGCAGGCGTGTTCAGCTGGATGCGGGCGACGCGACCCAATGACGCGCAATGCGCGCAATGGGACCGCGAAGCACGATATAGGGAACAAAGGCGAGCAAAATCGCGATTACCGCCGCTTGCGCCGGATAGAAAGTCCTGAACACCACCCATTGGTAGACGGTGTCCATAACAATGCCGAGGATGATGATCCTCGCCGTGGCGACAATGCCCTCCCAGAGACGCCCGCTGCGGCCCTGGGGCTCGCGAACGCCATGTATCAATGCCCAGACGTACGGCCTTCGCCCGATACGCGCGTCACTCACGCCATCGCGCAGCGCGGCGACAATCGCCATCGCCGGTTGCAGAATGAACCGGAATGTCATTGGGCCGCCGGGCCTGTCCAGAATG
Source organism: uncultured Alphaproteobacteria bacterium (assembly GCA_963832305.1). Classification (GTDB taxonomy): domain Bacteria; phylum Pseudomonadota; class Alphaproteobacteria; order Rhizobiales; family Beijerinckiaceae; genus Roseiarcus. The sequence goes on from CAWHTU010000021.1 coordinate 139,416, forward strand.
TCGCTCCACAAACGACCGAGAACTCTCTGCCGTAAAGCCATACCAGAGCGCCCCGCCGACGATGAGGCCAACGAGCAGCCCGACCGCCAGTCGGGCCTGAATGAGCGCGCTTCTCGAGGGCGCATCTGTCAAGACGGGGCAGACCCGCGCACCACGCAACGAAAGCCGACATGGCTCGTTGAGGTGTCGACCGGCTCGGCGTGCCGGGCGGCAGGCCGGTAGCGGCGGCAATAGTTCGGCGCGCAGAGATGCGAACCGCCCTTCAATACCTTGCGCGGGATGCGAATTTCGGGCTGGCAGGGATCGTAGCTCTCAGCCTCAGGCCCGCCGCGTGGATTTTGCGGCACGCAGCACGCCTTGGCCGCGTCAGAAGGGTGGCGCGTGGTCCAGAAATCGGTCGTCCACTCCCAGACATTGCCGATCATGTCGTAGACGCCATAGCCATTCGGCGGAAACGCCTTGACCGGCGAGGTGCGCTCATAACGATCGAGCGCCTTGTTCTCGTGCGGAAACGCCCCCTGCCAGGTATTGGCCATTTGCTTTCCGCCGGGCGTCAACTCGTCGCCCCAAGCGAATTCCGCCCCGTCGAGGCCGCCACGCGCCGCGAACTCCCACTCGGCTTCGGTCGGCAACTCCTTGCCGGCCCAGCGCGCGTAGGCCTCCGCGTCGCGATAGGCGACATGCACGACCGGGTGGTCGTCCAGCCCGCTGATTGAGCTTCGCGGTCCATACGGCCTGCGCCAGTCGGCCCCGAACTTGAACCGCCACCATTGCGACCAATCGTTGAGATCGACCGGCGCGTCGGGAGGCGAGAAGACGAGCGACCCGGCCTTCAACATTTTCGGCAGCGCGCCCGGATAGTCCTTCGGATCGGGCGCGATCTCGGCGAAGGTGACGTGGTTTGTGGCGTTGACGAACTTGCGGAACTGGCGGTTCGTCACCGGCGCGACGTCGATCCAGAATGCGCCAACGCTGACGCGGTGGACTGGCGCTTCCTCGGGGTAATGCCGGTCCGAGCCCATCTGGAATTCGCCGCCCGGCACAAAGACCATATCGGCGAGCGGATCTTGCCGCGGCGTCTCGACGCGTCTGGAAACCCGGGTCTCTGAATTCATGGGCGCCCTGCTGATCGGCCGGATGGAATTGGCCGCATGAATATCATCAATTGGCAAAAATGCGACCCAGGGATCGAGGGAGCGCTGGCCGAGAATGGCGGCGGGGGAGGAGAACCTGCCGCGTCGAGTTCCGAGCGTCTTTGGATTCTTTGAAAAGTTCCGCTCCGAGTAAGCAAGATCAAGCAAATCCAATGTGTTAGGCTTGGATTTGCCTGGCTGGGAATGGATTGACCTGGCGCCGTTTGGCCGCGCCGCGTGAAGCGCTGCGCTACACCCCGAGCGCCGCGTTCTTCAGCTGCAGCGAGTGGATGCGCTTGCCTGTGACGGCGAAAATTGCGTTGGCGACCGCCGGCGCGATCGGCGGCGTGCCGGGTTCGCCGAGGCCGCCCATTTGTCGCCGCCCGAAAGAACGAAATGGGTCTCGATCACCGGGGCGTCGGCCATGCGGGCGATCGGGTAGGTGTCAAAATTGCCCTGCTCGACTGGGCCCTGCTTGATCGTGATCTCACCGAACAGCGCCGCCGTGAGGCCGTAGAGCACCGCGCTTTCGATCCGCATGGCGGCGGTGACCGGATTGACGAGCTGGGAATAACGCGCAAAGGCGGCGGGTTGGGCGCGCATGATGCGCCTCCCTCCCGATTCGGGTGACCCTTGCTCTCGCGCCTCGCCGTTCTCCGCGTCCGCCCGCTCGCCGGAAACCGCGCGCGCGGTTGGCTCACCGCGGGTCCGTTCCGCATTCCTTGCGCGCTTGGGCCAACTGGAATCGTCCGCATCAAGCGCGAGGGCGACGGCGGCACGCCGGCGGGGCGGTTCCGGCTTCTCTGGGGCTATTACCGGCCCGACCGCCCGCGACCGCAAGCCGGAGGGGTCCGTCTTAAGGCCATGCGGCGCGATCAGGGCTGGTGCGAGGACCCGGAGAGCCGGCGCTACAACCGTCCCGTCCGCCTGCCCGCCGCGGAGGGCGCCGACCGGATGTGGCGCGAGGATCATCTTTATGATCTGACCTTCGTCCTCGACCAGAATTTCTCCCGTCGCGCGAAGGGACGCGGCAGCGCGATCTTCTTCCACCTCGCCCGCCCCGGCCTCACTCCCACCGCCGGCTGCATCGCAATTTCTGCCGCCGACATGCGCAGACTCAGCCCCCGCCTCAAGCGCGGCGGGATCATGGCGATCGGCTAGGCGGGTCGACGCGGAGCGACCACCCTCTATTATGCGGTTCGCCTCATTCCGAGGACCATGCTTTTTGAAATCGCTTCGCTTCACCGCCTTCGCCCTCCTCTGCCTCGCCCCCGCCGCGGTCTTCGCCGACTCGGCGCCGCTGATCTCCCCCTTCGCCACCGCGCGGCCGGTCATCGCCCGGCACGGCATGGTCGTGACCCAGGAGGCCGAGGCGTCGCGGGTCGGTCTCGACGTCCTGAAGCGCGGCGGCAACGCCGTCGACGCGGCAGTCGCCGTCGGCTTCGCGCTTGCCGTAACCCTGCCGCGCGCCGGCAACATCGGCGGCGGCGGCTTCATGCTGATCCATCGCGCCGACCGCAACCAGACGATCGCGATCGACTATCGCGAGGCCGCGCCCGCGGCGACGACCAAGGACGTCTTCCTCGACGCCAACGGCGAGGCCGATCCGTTCAAGTCGCGCTTTTCCGGCCTCGCGGTCGGCGTGCCGGGGACGGTTGCCGGCCTCGAGCTCGCCTGGCGCAAATACGGCTCGGGAAAGTTCTCGTTCGCCGACCTGATCGCGCCTTCGATCGCGCTCGCTCGCGAGGGCCTCACCGTCGATGACGACGTCGCCGATTCGCTCCCCCTCGCCGCGAAGGCGCTCGCCAGCCATACCTCGTCGGCGCACATCTATCTCAGGGCCGACGGAAGCGTGAAGCAGGCCGGCGATCATATCGCGCTCGACGAGCTCGCCCAAACGCTCGAGGCGATCGCCGCCGACGGCGCGGCCGGCTTCTATGAGGGGCCGGTGGCGCAGAAGATCGTCGCCGCGGTTCAGGCGGCGGGCGGGCGGATGACGATGGCTGACCTTGCCAACTATCGCGCCGTCGAGCGCCAGCCGGTCAGCGGAACCTATCGCGGCTACAACGTCGTCTCGATGCCGCCGCCATCGTCGGGGGGCGCGCACATCATCGAAATCCTCAACATCCTCGAGGGCTTTCCGCTTGCTGAGCAGGGTCTCAATTCCGCTGCCGCTCTGCACGAGATGGCGGAAGCCGAGAAGCTCGCCTATGCCGATCGCGCGGCCTGGCTCGGCGATCCCGATTTCATCAAGATCCCGCTCGCCGGACTCACCTCGAAGGCCTACGCCGAGCGTTTGCGCTCGCTCATCTCGCCCGATCGCGCCCGCCCCGCCGCCGACATCCGTCCCGGCGAGCCGCAACGCTACGAAAGCGACCAGACGACCCATTTCTCGATCGTCGATTCGGACGGCGACGCGGTCGCCAACACCTATACGCTCAATCTTCCGTATGGCAGCGGGCTGGTCGCTGACGGCACGGGCGTCTTGCTCAACGACGAGCTCGACGACTTCGCCGCCAAACCCGGAGCGGCCAACGTCTACGGGCTCCTCGGCGGCGACGCCAACGCTCCCGGACCGATGAAGCGTCCGCTGTCGTCGATGAGCCCGACACTCGTGTTCAAGGACGGCAAGCTCGTGTTGGCGACCGGCAGCCCCGGCGGATCGCGCATCATCACGGTCGTCCTGCAGGTCATCGTCAACGTGATCGACCACGGCCTCAATGTCGCCGAGGCTGAGAACGCGCCGCGCGCCCATGACCAGCTTTGGCCGGATGAACTGCGCGTCGAGCGGGGCGTATCGCCGGACACTATCCGCCTGCTCGAGGCGATGGGCCATAAGGTCGTCTTGAGCCCATCGATGGGCTCGGCCAACACCATCATGCGCGCGCCGGACGGCGAGCTTGAGGGCGCCTCGGATCTGCGCCAGCGCGGAACGCTGGCGGTGGGATATTGATCGACCGACCTATAGGGGGCGAGTACGAGCCATGACAGTGAATGTCGGCGTCATCGGCGTCGGGATGATCGGCCAGGAGCATATTCGGCGGCTCATGACCACGGTCCCCGGCGCGAACGTGGTCGCGGTCAGCGACGTCGACGAGGCGCGGGCGCGGGAGGCGGCTTCGCTCCTCAGCGGCGCCGAGGTCTTCGCCCTCGGCGAGGACCTCATCCTCGCCAGGGAGGTCGAGGCGGTCGATCGTCGCTTCGTGGGGTCCGACCCATGCGGCGTTCGTGCTGGCGGCGATCAAGGCCGGCAAGCCGGTCCTCTGCGAGAAGCCGCTCGCAACGACGGAAGCGGACTGCTCGGCGATCATCGACGCCGAGATCGCCTTCGGGCGCCGGCTGGTGCAGGTTGGATTCATGCGCCGGTTCGACGCGCAATATCTGGCGATGAAGGAGACGATCGCATCGGGCGCGATCGGCGCGCCGCTCATCTTCCAGAGCGGCCATCGCAATGCATCCGTTCCGGCGCGTTACACCGGCGAGATGTCGCTCACCGACACCGCCGTCCACGACATCGACATCGCCCGCTTCCTGCTCGATGACGAGCCGGCTTCGATCATGGTCCGTGCGCCGAAACGCAACAGCCGCGCCGGCGACGTCGCCGATCCGCTGATGACGCTGATCGACATGCGCTCGGGCGCGCTGGTCGCGATCGAGACCTCGGTCAATGTCGCCTATGGCTACGACATCCGTGGCGAAGTGATCGGCGAGAGCGGCGCAGTGAGCCTGCCCGACCGCAGCGAGGTCGTGGTCAAGACGAACGGCGCCTTCATGGGCCGCATTCCGCCCGACTGGCGGGAGCGGTTCGCCCCGGCTTTCGACGCCGAGTTCCGCGCCTTCATCGCGGCGGCCAGCGAGGGCCGCGTGGCCGGCCCGAGCGCCTGGGACGGCTATGTCGCGACCGTCACGACGCTGGCGGGCGTCAAGGCGCTCAAGAGCAAGAAGCGCGAGCCGGTAAAGCTTCGCCGGCGGCCCAAGCTCTACGCGAGTTGATGCTCAATCCACCCGCGCGCCGCCGCTTCTCTCATCCATGAAGCTATAGAGCGCGCGCGCCTCGGTCGCCGGGCCGCGGCGCTCGCCGAGCGCCTCGACCCGAACCGCGAGCCACCGCGCCCCTTGTGCGAAGGCGAGGACGTCGCCGGGCTTGACCGCGCGGCTCGGCTTGTCGACCGGGCTTCGCGCGCCGCTGCGCATCAGCCGGACGCCGCCATTTTCGACGATCCGCGCGGCAAGACTCCTCGTCTTGAAAAAGCGCGCGCGCCACAGCCAGACGTCGATCCGGCAGGCGTCGTCAATCACGAAGCGCCCGTCGCGCGGCGCCGCCTGGCCTTGGCGCGTCGCGCCCGCCGCGCGGCGACGGAGTTCGGCCTTTTGAGCGTGGCGAGCGCGGCGAACGGCGTGACCGCGATTCCGACCGGCGTCGCGGGCGCGGCCGCCGCGCGTCGGCGCCAGAGGCCGCCCTCAAGGCCTTCGCTCTTGCGCACCCTGGCGAAGCCGAGCCCGCGCAGGACGTGCTCAGCCTGCTCACGCTGCCACCCGAGGTCCGCCAGAAGCGCCGGAGTGAGGTCCACGGCGCCGGCGCCGTCGGGCAGGGCGGCGCGGGCAAGCGCGTCCAGTCGCTCCAATTCTGCGATCGGCGCGGCGAGCCCGCTGACTGCGCGCAGACCCCGAAACGACAGCGCCTCGGGCGGCGGAGCCGCGTGCGGCAGCGGGATCAATGCGCCGCCAGCGTCAGGCCGCCAACCGGGGCA
>CAWHTU010000022.1:0-41659 GCA_963832305.1 uncultured Alphaproteobacteria bacterium
AGGGAGAGGTCGAGAGTTCAATCCTCTCTTGCAGCACCATCGTCACCCATCGAGACAAAAACTGATTGCGTCGCGCCTGCGCGCAGGGCGCCGAGACGGCGATCGAGTCAAGCCGGCCCGAAGCGGGTCGTCACGCGAATGCGAAAACCCCTGCACAATTTGTCGGAAACGTCGTAGCTGTTGCGGTTCCATTCGGCTCGATCGATGGCCTCGATGGCGCGCCAGCTCGATCGCAACCCGTCCGGAGCGGAGATGAGGGAGGAATTCGGTGCGCACAATCAAAGGACCCGCGCTGCTCATAGCGCAGCTTGCAGCCGACCGTTCGCCGTTCAACAGCCTGCCTGCGATCGCGAAGTGGGCGGCGAGTCTCGGCTACAAGGGGCTGCAGCTTCCGAGCTCCGATACCCGCTTCATCGACCTCCGCCGTTGCGCCGAGAGCCAGACCTATGCGGACGAGATCACAGGCGTTCTCAAGCAGCATGGCCTGGCGGTTACCGAACTCGTGACCGCGCTTCAGGGTCAACTTGTCGCCGTCCATCCCGCCTATGACGCGATCTGCGACGCTTTTGCGCCGCCGAGCGTGCGCGGGAACCCGAAGGCCCGTCAGACCTGGGCGGTCGAGGAGATGAAGATCGCGGCGCGCGCCTCACGGCGCCTCGGTCTCAAGGTCGCGCAGACGTTCAGTGGTTCCCTCGCCTGGCCCTATGTCTATCCCTGGCCGCAGCGGCCCGGCCATCTGATCGAATCGGCGTTCCACGAGCTCGCCCGGCGCTGGAAGCCGATCCTCGACGCCTTCGACGAAGAGGGCGTCGATATTGGGTTTGAGCTGCACCCCTGTCAGGACGTCTTCGACGGGGAGACGTTCGAACAGTTCCTTTCCGCGGTCGGCAATCACCGCCGCTGCAACATCAACTATGACGCCAGCCACTTCATCAAGCAGGGGCTCGACTATGTTGCGTTCATCGACCTCTACCACGAACGCATCAAGGGTTTTCACGTTAAGGACGCCGAGTTTCGTCCGACCGGCAAACAGGGCTTCTTTTCCGGCTATCAGCCTTGGCTGAAGCGTGCGGCGCGCGATCGGTCGCTCGGCGACGGGCAAGTCGACTTCAACCAGATCTTCTCGAAGCTGGCCGAATACGATTTCGACGGATGGGCGGTGTACGAGTGGGAGGATTGCCTGAAACACCCGGAAGTCGCGGCCGCCGAGGGGGCGCCCTTCATCGCCGCCCATATCATCCGCGTGACCGACAGAGCGTTCGACGACTTCGCCGGCGCCGGCGGCGAACAGGATCTTGTCAGCCGCCTGCTCGGACTCGCCTGACAAGTGCGCCCCGCGCCTTGGGATCGGCGGTTTCAGCGCTCGGTGAGGCGTGAATAGGCCGCGGCGAGTGTGAAGATGATCGCCCCATACAGCACCTGCTTGATCGGCTCGGGCGAATCGAGAAGGGTCAACAGGCCGTCGAGCACCGTCAGGATCAAGGCGCCTACGATGCTGCCGGAATAGCCGCCGCGTCCGCCGAAGATCGAGGTCCCGCCAATGATGACCGCTGCGATCGACGGCAGGAGATAGGTGGAGGCCAGGCTGAGATCGGCGGAGTTGGTGTGGCCGACGAGGACGAAGCCCGCAATCGACGCGAGGAGAGCGCAGATCACATAGTCGATGAGAATAATCCTCCACACGCGCACGCCGGCGAGGCGGCACGCGTCGCGATTGTCGCCAATGGCGTAAAGCAGGCGCCCGAAGCCAGTTCGCGCCAGCGCGATCAACAGCAGCGCCGCGATCGGCAGCCAAAGAAACAGGTCGAGAGGAATGAAGCCGCCGAGACGGTCGGAACCGATCGCGTGGATGAAGTCGGGCACGATCGAGCGCGACGCCAGTATTTTCTGACTGTAGACGATGATGACGCCCTGCGTCATGAGCCCGGTGCCGAGGGTCATCACCAGCGGCTGAACGCCGAGCAGCGCGATGCCGACGCCGTTGACCGCTCCGACAACCAGCCCGAGGGCGAGCCCAATCGCGACTGCCGAAAGATTGCCGAACTTGAGCGCCGTGGTGGTCATCAAGAACGCAGAGCCAGTTGCGATGCTGACCACCGACAGATCGATGCCGCCGGTCAGCATCACCATGGTCTGCCCGGCGGCGAGAATACCGAGCGGCGCCGCGAACAGGAGCGTGTTCGACAGCCAGACCGGGTTCACTGTGCCCGGCTTCACGATCTCGACGATCGCGATGAAGGCCAGAAGAAGCAGAATGAGCGCGGCGATTGTGTTGCGCTGAAACCAGATGAGCGCGCTGCGCGCCTCGAAGCGCGAGCGCGGCGCCGAGGCGTTCGGCGAACTGCTCACTTGCGGTTCCTCAGCGATGTGATCAGGCCGCCCGTCATGACGACCAGCACGATCAGCGTCCCCTGGATGACCTGGCCGAAATTGGGGTCGATGTTCAGGAAGATGAGGTCGGCGGGAATGAGGGTGAGCACGAAAGCGGCGATGACCGGCCCGACGATCCCCCCGCGGCCTCCGGTCAGGCTGACCCCGCCGATGACGACGGCGGCCAGTCCGCTCAGGGTGTAGAGGACGCCTGCGCGCGCGGACCCGATGCCGGTCGTCATCGTCAGGCCCAGGCCGCCGATCGCGCTGAACACGCCCCCGAGCACATAGGCGAGGAGTCTGGCCAGCGTGACGTTCACGCCGCTGCGAAACGCCGCAATCGGGTCGCTGCCGGTCGCGTAGATGCGAAGGCCGGCTTTCGACCTGCTGACGGGAATCCATACGGCGGCAAGGCATACGATGAGCAAAACGAGAGAATTGGACAGCCATTCGGTGATGAGCGTGCCGGTGCCGAGATTGAGGAATTCAGGAGGAGCGCCGCCGCCGGGCCTCTCGAGTATCAAGAGCGCCACGCCGCCCCAGATGAAGCCGGTGGTGAGCGTCACGATGACGTCGGGGACGCGAGAGATCATCACCAGCAGCCCGTTGACCGCGCCGATCGCAGCGCCTGCAAGGAGAATCGCCGCGGCGAGCACGAGCGCCTCGGCGAAGCTCGCGCTCCTCATCGTGCTTGCGGCGAGCACGTTTGCGACGGCCATGACCGATCCGATCGAGAGATCGATGCCCCCGGAAATCACGACGACGGCCTGGGCCGCCGCGGCGCAGGCCAGCGGGAACGCCGCCATCGCGACCGATTGGGCGTCGAACGAATCGAACGTGGGATGGATCGCGACTGTGGCGGCGAAGAAGAGGATCAGCAGCGCCGGCATCCCGAAGAGCGCCGGATAGCGGGCCAACGCGGCCCGGAGCTTCTCGATCGGGCCAGGGTTCCGGCGAACCTCTTCGACTTTGAAGGATAATTCGCCGGGCAGCGGCGCCGTCGCGCCGTCTGTTCCGGGCGGAGCGTCTGCTTCTTCGGCGGCGGTCTTGCCGCGCGCGCCGCCAAATCCGCTGACGACTCCGATCCCGTGCGCTGCGCGCAGCAGGGCGCCCTCGTCCGCATCGGCGGCCGGCATTTCTGCGACGATCTCGCCGCCGAACAGGACGATCGCCCGGTCGCATACAAGGCCGATTTCCGGCAGCTCGGAGGTAAACAGCAGAACCGCCGACCCGGAATCAGCCATCTCGCGCAACAACCGATAGATCTGATGCTTGGTCCCGACATCGATGCCGGAAGTCGGGTCAAAGCAAAGCAGAGTTTGAAATCCGGCAGCCACCCATCGCGCGATCACCACCTTCTGCTGGTTGCCGCCGCTGAGCCTGCGCACTTCCGATCCCGCGCGGGCGTCGATCTGCAGCCGCTTGACAGCTGTGGCGACCCGTTCGCGCTCGCGGCTGGCAGGGATGAGGCCCCAGTTGACCGGGTCGCGGACAAGCGGCAGAGCCACGTTCTCGCGGAGAGGGCGCTGCGGCAGGAGGGCCTGAAGGCGGTTCGCCGGGACGAGGACGAGGCCCGCCGCGATTGCATCGCCCGGGTGGTTCAGCTTCAACTTTCGGCCGCGCGCCAGGATCTCCCCGCCGCTCTGGCGGCGCACCCCGGCAATGCAATCGAACAGCTCCCGCTGCCCCTGTCCTTCAAGCGCCGCAACGCCGAGAATCTCTCCGGCCCTAAGGCTGAAGGATACATTGCTGAGCATGGCGCCATAGCTGAGATCGCGGATCTCGAGCGCCGGCTCTTCAGTCGGGCCGCGATCGACCCGTCCAACCGCGGCCCGAACGGAAGCCGTTTTCACGATCTCCGCGCCCAACATCAGAGAGACGATTCGATCCTCGTTGCCCTGGGCGGCGTCGGTGACGCCGACGAAGGCGCCATCGCGCAACACCGTTGCGCGATCGCAGAGCGCGGAAACCTCGGCGATGCGATGAGAGATGAAGATCACCGAACTTCCGCGTTCCCGCCAGCGCCGGACGACCGCGAACACTCGTTCCGACAGGTCCGTGGGAAGAGCGGCGGTGATCTCGTCCAGCATGAGCACGACGGGCGATGACGCGAGCGCTCTCGCTAGATCGATGAGACGCAAGACCGGGTACGAAATGTCCCGCGCGAGCGCGCCGAAGCTAAGATCCGCGATCCCAAGGTCCTTGAAATGGCCGCGCACGGTGTGGAGGTCGACGTCGGCCAATCGCATATTCTGGGCGATCGTGAGATCGGGAACGAGCGCGGGATCCTGGTAGACCGAGACGATACCCGCGCCGCGCGCCTCCGCAGGCGAGCGAAAGCTCCGCACCACGCCGTCGAGTGTTATGGTTCCGCTGTCCGCCTGAAAGACGCCGGTGAGAATCTTTACGAGCGTGCTCTTGCCGGCGCCGTTCGCCCCCATCAACGCGTGAATCTCTCCGCGACGCACAGCGAGCGCCGCCGACCTCAGAGCGACGACCGACCCGAATCGTTTGGCGAGATCGCGGACCTCGAGCAGAGGCGCCGAATTCGTTCATTGGCCGGTGCTCGCGTCTTTTCGCGACATATCAGTCAGCGCCCGCCCAAGGCGGGCGAGCGGATCGGGCGATTGCAATCGGATTGACTGCCAGCGCCGGCGCAACGAATGAAACGAACGCCGGCGCCGTCGGGCTGCTACTCGCCGGGACCCTTGCAGGCCTTTTCCTGCGCAGCGGTGAAGTGCCCGTAGTCCTTCTCCGGACCGTAGACCGGATCGGTCGGAGCGACGTTTGGATCGTACAGCGCCTTCAGTTTCGCCACGTTTTCATCGGTCGTGTTGTCATACCAAGCGGTCGGAACTGTCGTTACCTTGTCGCGAGGCTTCTTCTGGAGGACGTCAAGAGCGACCACCAGTCCGGCTGCGCCGATCGCCGGCGAATTACTGACCGCAACGCCGACGAGCCCGTCCTTCTTGTAGTCGATCAGCTGCTTGATGAAACCGTTGTTGTCAGCGCCGACGAATGGCACAAACGGCTTGCCCGCGGCCTTGATCGCTTCGATCACCGTATAGTCGATCCCGGAGGTCCATACGCCGTCGAAATGCTTGCCCGAGGCCAGCATCGCCGACATCTGCTGGGCTGCTTTTTCGTTGGACCAATCCATGAAGGTCGTCGCGACGATCTTGATCCCGGGGTAATCCTTGAGCACAGCGTCAAAGCCGGTCTGCCTCACGCTGTCACCCGGAGCTCCGTCGATGCCGCGCATCTCATAGACGTCGCCCTTGCCCTTCAGCTGATCGAACAGCCACTTGGCTCCGACCTTGGCGTAGGTGACCTGATCGCCGGTCACAATATAGGCTTCCGGGGCGCTGACGGGCTGGTCCGCCGCAACCACGATGATCCCCTTGTCCGCCGCCTGCTTGATGACGCCGTTCAGCGCCTTCTCGTCGGACGGGTTGATGATGATGGCGTTGACGCCGGCCGAAATCAGCGTGCGCAAGTCCGCGATCTGCTCGGGAGGCCCCGCTTCGCGATTGGCGAGGATCACCTTCGAAACCAGCCCGGAGGCGAGGGCTTCGGCTTTGATCGAGCAGACGAACTCCTCGCGCCAGCTGTTGCCGATATGCGTGTTGGAGACCCCGATTACGAACTGATCCGCGGCGCTCGCGCCGGCGAAGGGGACTGCGGCCCCTGCCGCCGTCAGCAGGGCAAGGGCAGCAATTCCGCTTGAGCGTCTCATTTTTTCCTCCCACTCTGGTTATTGGTTCAGCCACGTACTGTGACGCGAATCTTATACCATTACAATTTCCCTTGCGAAGAGCGGGAACCCGCATTTCCGGGTCGCGCTCTATCCCGCCGCCGGGAGCTTGCGCACGCTGCCGACATGGCGCGCGACGCCGGTCCGTGAGGAATCAATCGCCGCGAAGGCCAGCGCCAAGCTCGGCAAGTTATCTCGGGCGTTGTTGGAAGGCTCGCGATCCTCTTCGAGGGCCGAGAAGAGCTCCGCCATGGCCCCGTGGAAGCCGCCGTTGAACCATGCGCCGGTCAGCGCCGGGCGCGCGACGCCGGCCTCGGTATAAAGCGTAACCGCCTGCTCCTGCAGGTCGGTGAACACACGGTCATCTGGGATGCCGAGAGCCTTGCGTGCGGCAGCCATCCGATTGAGATCCGAGTGACATATTCCGACAATCTCGGCGTGAGGATGGTCATGGACTTCGCGGAGAAGGTCGCCCATGTGCAGGTGGTCGAAATTGATTCCCGCCACGCGCCACGATCGCATCAAGAAATCCTCCCCAAAGCGCCGCCTATCAGGCCGAAAGGACCATCATGCTGAACTGCCGGCGCAGCCCCCCGGCGGGAAAGCCACCCTTGGTGACTTATCACGATCACACGGCGGCCCGTTCTTCCGACGACAATCTCTTGCGGAAAATCGGAAATTCAGGTTAAGCTGCCCCAATGAACAATCCTGCCCATCCTCATGCCAAGACCGCGCGCCGCCGTTCCGGCGTCCCCCTCACGCGCGAGAAAAGTCGTCCCCCCGTTCAAGCCACGCAACCCATTGAAAACTCTCGATTCTGACGAGAAAATCCAAGAAAATCCAAGACAATCCAACCCTGATGAGCGGAGCTCTTCGGCGCGAACCGGCCACGGGCCAAGGAAACCCAAACGGATTGACCGGACCAACGCCGCGGACCGCTGACGAAAGGGAGCAAAACCGGCTCGACTCCAAAGCGCGCCAGACGGCCGCTTTCGCCGCATGCCGCTAGAGCAGGGCGATTGGGTTCCCCGGCGAGCCGGTCGCGCCGACGATTGGGAGAGGCGCGAAGACGTAGGCGAAAACCCAGGCTTGGCGTTCGACCAGGCCTTCGAACGTCATGCCCTCATGCAGATGGATTCCGTTCTCCATGATGAGGTGCTGGTGACAGGGATGAAAGATCTCCGGATCGACCGGCGGCACCACCTCAACGGCGAAATTGTCGGCTCCGACAACGCAGACCTGAAGGCTCGAAAACCAGCGCGCGCATTCGAGGCCGATGCCCGGCGCCCCGTCATAGAAGGTCCTGGTCTCGGTGTACCAGCGGCTCCCGTGCCCCGTCCGCACGAAAACGGCGTCCCCCGGCGTTATCACCTCCTCAGCGACGCCTTGGCGCTTGAGGCAGGCCCTGAGGTCGGCGAGCGATATCTCCTCGCCGACGTCGAGCACGCGCCCTTTCAGACCCTGGACGTCGAACAGGACGCCGCGGGTGAAGAAGGGTGGCGCATTTTCGATTCCGAGCCTTTTCAGCCCGTAAGGCGACCACATGTCCGACAGACGATTGCCGTTGTAGAACAGCATGTTCGTCTTATCGCCGCGCATGCCGCACATGCACCCGAGATGCCCGAGCGCGTCCATCTGGGTGCCGATCTGGCCGATTTCGGTGGCGATGAATTCGTCGTTCCAGATCGTCTTGCTTTTGCCGCCATAGGGTCCGCCGGTCGGCCCGCCGGGCATGCGCAAGGCGTAGGCGCGCCCGGGAGCGAGCGGCATCCGCGCGTCGTAGGGCATGCCAAGGCTGACGATCTCGCCGGTCCGGATCAGCTTGACCGCTTCGAGCACCTTCTCGCGGGTCATGAGATTGCCGTTGCCGCGCTGATCCTCGCGTCCCCAGCGCGAATTGAACCAATCGGCCTTGAGAACCGGGCTCACGCGGTTGGGTTCGGCTCCTTCGTCGCTCATGGCGAGATCCTGTTGATCATTCGACGACTGGCGCGCCGGCGGCGGCGGCCGCGACCTTCTCCGCTTGCGTGCCGCGGCGCTGACGGCGCCCGGCGGCCTGCACCGCCAACCCAACCGCGAGGATCAGCATCGAACCATTGAACAGCGGCTCCACAAAGAACGGCGCGCCGAGCTGGTTGAGGCCGGCGACGGTCACCGCAAGCACCGCGACGGCAAGCACCGTTCCCCAGACGTTGACCCGGCCCGGCCGGATCGACGTGGCGCCGAGGAGCGCGGCGGTGAAAGCCGGCAACAGATATTCCTGGCCAACCGAGCTTTGGCCAACCTGCAACTGGGATTGCAGGACAACGCCGGCGAAGGCGGCGAGTGTACCGGCGGCGACAAAACCAAGCGTGATGTATCGCTTGGCCGAGATGCCGTTGAGCTCCGCCGCCCGGGGACTCGCTCCGAGCACATAGAGGTAGCGGCCGAGGGGCAGGTATTCGAACACGACCCATAAGGTAAGGCTGACGACGAGCGCGTAAATCGCGGGCGCCGGTACAATCCAGACGCTACCCGAAATCGCCAGAAACTCGGGCGGCAGCGAAGCGAGCACTTGTTGGCCGCCGGTATACCAGGCGTTCAGCCCATAGAGAATGGTGCCGGTTCCGAGCGTGGCGATGAACGAGTCGATCTTGACCCGGGTGATCAAGAGCCCGTTCACGAGCCCGACTGCCGCGCCCATCAGAAGCACCGCCACGATCGCCGCCCACCACGGCAAGCCTTGGCCCTGCAGCCCGATCGCCAGCACCTGCGAGATGCCGACATTGAAGCCCGCAGAGAGATCGAACTGATTGGCGACCATCGGGATGAACACCGAAAGCGCGACCAGGAGCTGAACCGACTTGTTGCTGAGAATGGATCGGATATTGAAATAGGTGAGAAATGTGTCCGGCCTCAATAACGAAAACACACTGACGAGGAGAATAAACAGGATAAGAAGGCCCCAGACGGAGATCGCCCGCGTCGCCAGGGCGGCAAAGGAACGGGCGGACGCGCGGCTCATGACGCGGCTCCATCCCGGGTAGTCCAAGTTCCGCCCGACGCGGCGGCAGTCAGCGCGGCGATGGTTAACGCATGACCGGGAATCTCCGCCGCCACCCGTCCGCGGCTGAAGACCAGCGCGCGATGGCAGATGCGCTCCACTTCCTCGAAATCGGAGGAGATCAACAGAACCGTCAGTCCCTTGCTGAGCGACAGCTGCAGCAGATGGTAGATGTCCGCCTTGGCGCCGACATCGACGCCGATCGTCGGCTCCTCCAGAATGAGGAGCTTGACATGCGCCTCCAACCAGCGCGCCAGAACCACTTTCTGTTGATTGCCGCCGGACAGCGTCGCTACCGGCGCCTCCACCCCCGCCGTCTTGATGGAAAAGCGCCGCACCGCCGCTTTGGCTTCGTCGAGTTCGCTCGCCCGCGAGACGAATTCGAGCACGCCTTTCCCGCTCGCCGCCGGGTTCAAGTAGATGTTTTCGCGCACGTCAAGGTTCGATGCGAGGCCCTCCTCGGCCCGCCGGCTCGACACGAACCCGACGCCCTTCGCCATTGCTTCCGCCGGGTTCAGAGGCGCGATGAGTTCGCCGTCGAGCGTCAGTCGGCCTGAATCCATTGCCGTCTGGCCGAAGATCGCCCGTCCAACCGTATGATGCCCGGCGCCGCGCAAACCCACGAGGCCGAGGGTTTCGCCGGCGGCGACGGAGAACGACACTGGGCCGACATGTTGGGCCATGAGGCCCTCGACCGACAACGCGCCGCGACGCGAAGGCTGCGTCGGCCTGACGAACGCATCGCTCATCGAGCGTCCGACGATCATCTGCACCAGTTCTCCGGCATTGGTCTCGCGCGCGGCGACCGTCGCCAGCCGTCGGCCATCGCGAAGAACGGTCACGCGATCGGCGATCCGGAGGACCTCGTCGAGACGATGGGTCACATAGACGATCCCGATGTTGCTGGCGCGCAGTCGTCGGAGCGACTCGAGCAGGCGTTCGACGTCGGCCTCGGGAAGCGCGGCGGTCGGCTCGTCGAGAACGAGGATGTCGGACTTGATTGCCAGCGCCCGGCCGATCGCAACCAGGGAGCGCTCGGCGGCCGGAAGGGAAGCGACCGGAGTGTCCGGATCGAGATCGCTCCCCATGATCGCGAGCGCCTTGGCGGCGGCGGTATTCACTCTCGGCCACGATATGACGCCGGTCCGCGAGCGAGGATATCCGGTCTGAATCGCGACGTTCTCGGCGATTGTCATCCACTCGACGAGCCCAAGATCCTGATGGATGAAGGCGATCGGGAGCGCGTCTGCTCCAGGACGGGCCGGCTTTCCGTCAAAAAGGATCTCTCCGGCGTCGGCTTGATAAACCCCTGCCAAGACCTTGATGAGCGTCGATTTGCCCGCTCCGTTCTGTCCCAGCAGCGCGTGCACCTCTCCGCGATGGACGTCGAAGTCGACCCGATCGAGCGCGAGCGTGCCCGTGAAACGCTTGACGAGCCCGGTCATCGCGAGAAGCGGCGCCGATCGACCCGCGGAACGGGCTTGGTCAACAGGTCCAAGATCGATCATCTGTCGCTCAATCGACTTTGCGAGGAGCAAAACGAGCACGCAATCAAAAGACCCTGGACGCCCCTGGATTGCTTCGCTTCAATCGCATGAGGAGGGCGCCCCGGTTTCGTCCAAGGCGCCCCCAACACTACTTGACGCCCCAGATCTCGAGGTAGTGCTGCTTATAGTTGTTGCTGGGCACGAAGGTATTCTGGTCGCCGCCCTCGGAATGGATGTTTTCCTTGGTGACCAGGAACGGCGGCTGCACATATCCGCTTGGAGGTTCGTTGTGGAAGGCGCGGTTCAACTCGTCGATCGCCTGCCACGCCTGCAATTCGATCGGCTCGCTGACCGTCACCACCTGGTATTGATCGCCCTTTCGGATCCGATCGTAGGCCGAGCGATTGCCGTCGGCTGCGATCAGCTTCACCTGCGCCGGGTTGACGCCGCCCGAGCGCAACGTCGGCACAGCGAAATCCCAGTCGTTGTCGCCGACCGAAGTCGCATAGAGCGGAACTCCGAAGCGCTGGACCCAGCTCGTGGTGAGCTGCGGCTGACGCTGCGCCGCCTCTGACGCGGGCGAGTTGACATAGTCGAGTACCTTGCAGCCGGGGCACTTCTCGATCTCGTCCTTGGTCGCCATCGATTTGACCTTGGCGATTGCATATTCATTGTGGCTGAGCACGACGACATGCGCTTTGCCGTCCGAATCGGCGATCGCCCAATCGGCTTCCGCCTTACCGATTTCGCGCGGATCCTCTTGGATATTGACGAAGACATTGAGATCGGGCTGCGGCCCGGGCAATCCTGCGGCGTGGAGGCCGACGAACTTGATGCCCTGCGCCACTCCGGCTTTGATCGGATCTTGCAGACTGGCCGCGTCGGCGAACATCGCAATCCCGTCCGGTTTGAGGGCGATCGCTTGATTCATGCCGGCAAGCCAGGAGGTGGGGCTGCCTTTGCCGTCGATGATGGTGACGTTCCACCCAAGCTTCTCGCCCGCTTCCTTGATGTAGACGCCATAGAGGTGAGAAATGTCGTTCTGCTCGTCGCCGGACAGAAAGACAATCTTCTTGCCGGGCTCAGGCTTCGGCGCCTTGGTCGGCCCCTCCCAGGTGGTTTGCGGGCCGGCGTATTTCGTGACTGCGGCCTTGGCGTCGGATACGGCGTCGGCGCGAGCGGGGACGACGACGAGCGCCGTAGCGAGTGAGACAGCGCTTGCGAACATGGCCCGCTGACTGATTTTACCTTTCATAGTGCTTTCCTCCCTTTTCGAGTTCGCGCCTCGGCGTCGAACAGGATTCTTTTTCACGTCAATGTCTCGCGCCGCAGCTTTCGCGAATGACGAGCTTCGGCGGCAGGATGATGCTCTCGGGCGAGCCCTCGGGCGCCTCGATCCGGCGCAGCAAAAGGCGAGCGCTCTCCTCGCCGATCTCGCGCGCGCCGATCGCGACGGTTGTCAACGCCGGCCGGTGCATCGCGCCTTCCGGAATATTATCGAAGCCAATGACAGCCGCGTCTCGGCCAGGCGCAAGACCAAGGTCGGCGAGACCGAGCATGACGCCGAGCGCGCACAAGTCATTGTGGCAGACAACCGCGGTCGGAGCGTTCGATTTGTCCTGGAAGAGCTGGCCCACTGCGGCCGCCCCTCCCTCTCGCGTCGGCAGGCAGTTGATGATCGGCCCGACCGGCAATCCAAATCTCGGCAGGACGGAGCGGAAGGCCGCGGTTCGGTCGCGCGCAGGCGACACCTGGCGCGCCCCGCCGACAAAGGCGATGCGCTTATGCCCGAGCCGGATCAGATGCTCGGCCGCCAGTGTCATGCCGAGTCGAAAGTCGGCGCTGACATAATCCGCGTTGCGCTGGCCGACGCGCCGCAGCATTTGGACGACCGGGATGCTGTTGCGCTTCAGCTCGTCGACGACGTCGGCGAGGGTGCCTTCGGCCGGGGCGAGCAGGATGCCGTCGACCCGTTGCTCGCGCATCCGGGCAATGAAGCGGCTCTGGCGGGCGGGCGATTCCGCGGTATTGGCGACGAATGCGACCCAGCCTGCCTGATCCAGCGCGTCATCGATTCCGGCCGCGAGCTCGGCATAGAACGGATTGGTGATTTCGCAGATGACCAGCCCGACGGTGTGGGTGAGGCGCATACGCAAGTTGGCGGCGGCGCGATGGTAGACGTATCCCAACGAGTTCATGGACATTTGGACGTCGGCCCGGGTGCTCGCCGCAACGAGCGGACTGTTGCGCAGCACCAAAGAGACGGTCGCCGGCGACACGCCCGCATGCCGGGCAATGTCCTTCACCGTCGGGCCCAAGGCTTCCTCCGCCTGATCTCGATTTAGATCGTTCTAATAAATCTATCTCTCATTGCGACGCAACGTCAATTGGGAATTTCCTCCAATGTCTGGTCTTGGCGCAGCAGCGCGATTCGCCGCGCGGCATCCGCGTCAACGTGGACCGCGGACCTTGCTATCGACTTGGACCTTGTCCGCTCTCCGCAACTGACCAAACTGTTCGCGCGGCAAGAGCCCGCTTAAGGCCGGATAAGGGCGACAACTCAAGGATCACCGGGGCTCGGGCCTATCAGGATCGCGGTTCAACGCGTCAGGCTTTCGACGGTACGGTCCAGCCGATTGCGGCTCCGACCGTTCTTTTCGGCTCGTCGTCCTTTTCGCGGTTATGATGCTTCGCGAGCGGCGCGCATGATCTCAGGAGTGCATTCCATGGCGGAACCTGCCGATGTCCTTGAACTCGCCCGGGGCCTGCGTGTCCTCGTCACCGCCGGAGCCTCGGGCATCGGCCGGGCCACCGCCGATCTCCTGATAGGGCGCGGCGCGAAAGTCCACATTTGCGACGTGTCAGACGAATTCCTGGCGGATTTCAGGAAGATGCATGCGGACGCATCTGCCACCAAAGCCGACGTGTCGTCGGATGTCGACGTGGCGAGGCTCTTTGCCGACGTGAAAATTTCGCTCGGCGGACTAGACGCGCTTGTCAACAACGCCGGCATCGCAGGACCGACCGGTGGCGTCGACGAGATAAGGCCGGAGGACTGGCGACGCACCATCGACGTATGCCTCACCGGCCAATTCCTCTGCGCGCACCATGGCGTACCGATGCTTAAGGATGCGGGCGGCGGCGCCATCATCAACCTTTCGTCTTCCGCCGGGCGCTTCGGGTACGCCTTTCGTGCTCCTTATTCCGCGGCCAAGTGGGGCGTCGTAGGGCTGACGCAGAGCCTTGCCAAGGAATTAGGGCCGCACAACATCCGCGTTAACGCGGTTTTGCCTGGCATCGTCCAGGGTCCACGTATGACCGCCGTGATCGAAGCACGTGCGAAGCAGATGGACGTCAGCTACGAGGCAATGGAGAAGACCTATCTCGATCGCGTGTCGCTTCGCCGAATGGTCACCCCCGGCGATGTCGCCGCCAGCATCGCCTATCTCCTGTCGCCCGCCGGCCGCAATCTTTCCGGACTCTCGCTGGCGGTCGACGGCAACGTCGAGGCTCTGTGAGAGCGCGCGGCGGGGCGAGGACAATGCCGCGCGCTTGTTGCGGTCGACCAGCATCCGTCGTCCGCGCCTCCGCCGCCCCCCTTCGCGATCTGCAACGCGAATTCCGGTGCGAGCGACTGAACGTGCGCGCGGGGATCAGCCGAGTGGCAAGGAATTTCGCGGAGCAGCTCGTTTCGATAGAGACGATGACTGCTCAGAACTTTCCATACTTCAGATATGCGTCTTGGGGGTCCGTCCCATCCAGAATCGCCCGCCGCACCATGCTTTCTGTCGCCATCGCGGCCTCAGCCTTTGTCGCTAGATCTTCGGCAAGGAACTGTGGCGCCGGTAGCACGCGGCGAGGCTGTCCGAGATATCGGGGAACATCGAGTTCCTCACGCCGCGGGCAGGCAAGCAGGCCCGATTGGCTCAAAGGTCTTGTAGGTAAGTATAAATTCCTGGTGACCAAGCTCCTCCGAGCGCGTGCGGCGCCCATCCGCGAGCGCCAGCACGAGATTTCGAATTTCGCGTCCAACCTCCTCGAGCGTCCCCTTGCCCTCGAGGATCCGGCCCGCGTCGACGTCCATGTCGTCGGCGAGGCGTCGATAGGTCTCCGGATTGGCGCAGATTTTGACAACGGGCGCGATCGCCGAGCCAACCACCGAGCCGCGCCCGGTGATGAACAACACAGCGTGCGCGCCGCAGGCAATGAGCTCGGCGATCTCCGCATTGTCGTTGATGTTGGGAAAGCCAAAGCGAACCTCGCCGTCGGGGACGACGTCTAAGAGATAAAGTCCGCCGCGCGGCGGTATGTCGCCGGGCTTGATGAGGCCGGAGATCGGCGAGGCGCCGGATTTGGCGTAAGCGCCCATGGACTTTTCCTCGATGGTCGTGAGACCGCCTTCGGCGTTGCCCGCGGCGAACGAACCGTACCCGAGCGTCGCATAGTAGCGCGCGGCCTTGGCGACGCTGGCCTCGAGCTCGTACCCCAGCGCCTCTGTCGCGGCGCGCGACGCCAGAATATGCTCGCACCCGATCAGTTCGCCCGTCTCCTCGAATATGCACGCCGCGCCCTCCGAGATCAGCATGTCGAAGGCGCGGCCCGCCGCCGGATTTCCGGTGATGCCCGACGTCCCGTCCGAGCCGCCGCAAACCGTGCCGACGATCCATTCATCGACGCGCATCGGCACGGTCTCGAGCCGGTCGAGCTCGTCGCGAATCTCAGCCACCCAGGAGCGGCCTTCGGCAATCGATTTCCGTGTGCCGCCGTTCCCCTGGATGACAATGGTCCTGACGGGCCGGCCGCTTACGCGGACAGCCTCGGCAAGGCTGAACTTGTTGAAGCTTTCACACCCAAGAGACACCAGCAGCGCCCCGCCGACATTCGGGTGCGTGCACAGCCGCTCCATCATCGTTTGGGCGTACGCGTTCGGATAACAACCCGGAAAGCCGATGAGATGGACGTCGCGGTCGCGAAACGGAATGACGATCTCGCTCGCGACGTGACGTGCGCATTCGACGAGATAGGCGACGACAATCGTGTTGCGAATCCCCTTGCGCCCGTCTGCCCGCAGATAGCCTTGCGTCATGTCCGCCCCTCCGCGGCGATACGCGCGTCCTCGAGGTGGTAGGTCGGCGTATAGTCGCTTCTGACATTGTGGACGTGAACGTGCGCTCCCGCCTCGATCGCGATGGTCGCGACGCCAATCGGCGCCCCGTACTTGACGATCTTTTCGCCCGCAGGAATGGCGCGCCGGGCGAGCTTGTGCCCCAAGCGCAGGTCCGAGCCGAGCACCACATGCGCTCCGTCGACAAGCACAATGGCGCCAGCCGCCAGCGACTTCGTTGCGACGAGAACGTTATCAGCGCCGCTCAGCAGGAGCAGGCGCGGATCGGTTTCGCCGTTCATTCGTTCCTCCCGATAGGGCCTTGGCGCTTCGGCCCAGATTACCGTGGATGACATTTCCAGCGGAAGAGCCGGTTGTCCAGATATTAAATATTATATCTTGCGATCAATATCGCAGGATGCTAGCCAACTTGATATGGTGTCCTTTGTCCGTTCGACGCTTGCTGAGCAGGCGTACGAGCAGCTCCAAGACCGGATTGTCTCCGGCCACCTGCCCGCCGGGCAGCGTCTACGGCCGGACGAACTCGCTGACTCTCTCTCGATCAGCCAGACCCCAGTGAAGGAGGCGCTCGCGCTCCTCGAGCGCGATGGACTGGTCGAAGGCTTCTCGCGCCGGGCCACCATTGTTCGGCGCTTTAGCCCGACCGATATCCAGGAAATCTACGTCGCTCGAATTCTTCTCGAAGCGAGCGCAGCGGAGATCGGGCTGAAAGCCGGTCGAGCCTCCCCGGCTTTCGTCTCCGAGCTCAGGGAGAACCTCGCTCGTCACATGGCGAATGTCGAGAAGCGGACCAAGGAGGGTCTGAGCAAAGCGATCCGGCTTGATCGCGACTTTCACGCTCTGATCCTGGGGCTCGCCCGGAACAAGACGTTCGAGCGTTGGCACGGGACGCTCCTGCTCCAAACCCAGACGATTCGCAATTATCCGCTTGCGCGATATGATGTCGAACGAACCCGCCGGGAACACGCCGCGATCATCGACGCATTCGCCGACGGCGAAGCGGATTCCGTTCTCGATGCGCTGCGCCGACATCTTGAAGCTAGCCGTGACGAGTTCCTTTCGCGCCGACCAGAGGAACTGCCCGTGCGGCCTTGAATCCGCTGCCTAAAACAAGACGGCGAAAATAGGGAGGAAAGAATACAATGCAAACGAAACGCGCTTTTGTCCGGACCGTGTTGGCGGCGTCGGCGCTTGCCATGCTCTCCGCCGCCGCATCGGCCGCCGACGCGCCGAAAATCGCCGTCGATCTCACGACGCTGACGTCGCCGTTCTGGACCGCCTACAATAAATACATCGTGACGGAGGCGAAGGCGCAGGGCGTCGATCTCCTGGAGCCTTTCAACTCCGAGTTCGACACTGCAAAGCAGATTACGGGAGTGAAGAACGCCATCACGCTCGGAGCCAAGGGCATTATTTTCTCGCCGTTCGACAGCTCTGCCGCGGGCACGGTGCTGAAGACCGCTGAAGCGGCCAAGGTGCCGGTCGTAGCCGTCGACGTGGCGCCGACTTCCGGACCCGTCGCGATCGTCGTGCGCGCCAACAACATCGCCTATGGCGAGAAGGCTTGTAAATATATTGGCGAGCACGTGCCGGAGGGGCCAGTCGTACAGATCATGGGCGACCAGGCGTCGATCAACGGCCGGGATCGCGGCAACGGGTTCCGCGACTGCATCAAGAAGAACTATCCCAAGCTCAAGCTGCTCGAAATTCCGACCAAGGCTTGGTCGGGCGAGGACGCCGCCGCCGGTCTAGACGCGATTCTCAATTCGACGCCGGATCTCAAGGCGATCTACATGCACGCGGGCGGCGTCTTCCTTGCGCCGACCTTGCAGACCCTGAAGCGCAAGGGCCTCCTGCATCCCGCTGGAGAAGCAGGTCATATTGTCATCGTCAGCAACGACGGCATTCCTCAGGAGTTCGACGCGATCCGTAAGGGTGAGGCTGACGCCACGGTCTCGCAGCCGGCGGACCTCTATGCGAAGTATGGCATCATGTATCTGAAGGAAGCCATCGAGGGAAAGACGTTCAAGGCCGGCCCAACGGACCATGACAGCACGATCGTCGAAGTCGCCCCTGGGGTTCTCGAAGATCAGCTTTCCGCGCCGTTGGTCACCAAAGCCAATGTCGATGACAAGGCGTTTTGGGGGAATAATCCCAAGTAGTCTGTCAACGTCGTCGATGTCCCGGACGCCGCTCCAGGGCCCAGTCCAGTCTGCCGAGTCCAACGCGGTTCCAATTGCGGAAGCGCTCGGCGTCTCGAAGCGTTACGGCGCGACTGTCGCGCTGAGCGATGCGAGTCTCAGTGTGTTGCCCGGCGAGTCCCATGCGCTCGTCGGGCGCAACGGCGCCGGCAAGTCGACTCTCGTCGGGATCCTGACCGGGCTGCGCGAGCCTGACAGCGGCGAAGTCCGCTTTCAAGGCGAACCGGCGCCGCCAATCGCCGACCGTGAGGGCTGGCGTCAACGCGTCGCCTGCGTCTACCAGCATTCGACCATCATTCCCGACCTCACCGTTGCCGAAAACCTGTTCATCAACCGGCAGCCGCTTCGGCGTGGCTTCATAAGCTGGGACACGCTTTGGCGAGACGCCCGAGAGGTGCTCGACCGTTGGAACGTGTCTGTTTCGGAGCGCTCGCGCGCGGGCGATCTCCGCATCGAGGCGCGGCAACTGGTCGAGATTGCGCGCGCCCTTTCTTACGGCGCGCGGTTCATCATTCTTGACGAGCCGACGGCTCAGCTGGACGGAGAAGAGATCAAGCGCCTGTTCGCGCAAATGCGCCGATTGCAGGCGCAAGGGGTGACGTTCCTGTTCATCTCTCATCATCTCCAGGAAGTCTACGAGGTCTGTCAGACCGTGACCGTGCTCCGCGACGCAAAGCACATCCTGACGGCTCCGGCAGTGGGCCTGCCAAAGGATGCGCTGATCGAAGCCATGACCGGGGAGCAGGTGAATTTCAGTTTCGTCGACGCCGCGAACCGCGACCGCTCGGGCGCGAGCGCAATCGCTCTCGAGGTGAGCAGCCTGAGCGGGGAAGATTTCGAGGATGTCAGTTTCGCAGTCAGGAAGGGCGAGATCATTGGGCTTTGCGGAGCGACGAGCAGTGGGCGCCTCGGGGTGGCTGAGGCCGTGGCGGGCCTGGGGCCATACGACCAGGGAACGATCCGCATCAACGGGGTGCACTTGCGTGCGAGCGACGTTCCCGCTGCGTTGGCGCTCGGGGTCGGCTGCGTACCGAAGAGCCGACACAAGCAAGGCCTCGTTCTGACGCAATCCGTGGCCGACAATGTGACCATGCCGATCGCGAACACGCTTGGGCCAGTGGGCTTCATCGCTCCAGCCCGTCGGGCCTCGGCGGCGAAGAATGCGATCGACACCCTCGGCGTCGTTACCGAGGGGCCCGACCAGCTCGTCTCGGACCTTTCCGGCGGCAACCAGCAGAAGGTTGTGATGGGACGGGCGCTCGCAAGCCGGCCTTCGGTTCTCGTCCTCATTGACCCCACGGCCGGCGTCGACGTCAAATCGAAGGAAGCGCTGCTGCGAGTTGTCGAGAACACCCGCCGCGACGGGCGGGCGATCCTGGTTGCGAGCGGCGAGATTGAGGATTTGCGGGTCTGCGACCGGGTGCTGGTGATGCGCCACGGCAAGGTCGTCGCCGAGCACGCGGCGGGCTGGAGCGATAACGAGCTGGTCGCGTCGGTCGAGGGGATCTAGATTGGATCAGAGTTCGGCTCCCGCACCTGCCGCTCAGCGAGCGGCGCTGACCCCGCGAGCGCCGGTCGCTTTGGCTCGGCTGCGCGACCTGGCGCTTCTTCCTGCGCTCGCGGTTTTGATCGTCATTGGCTCGGTTGTCAGTCCCGTCTTCCTCACCTCGGGGAACATCAACACAATCCTGACCTCTTCGGCGGCTCTGGCGCTCGTGGTGCTGGCCGAATTGCTCGTGATCATCACGGGCAAGTTCGATCTGTCCCTCGAGTCGATATACGGCATTGCGCCCGCGGTCGGCGCCATGGTCGTCCTGCCCGCCGAGAATTTCGGCTTTGGGTTCGAGTGGCCGACCGCGATCGGCATTCTGACCGTGTTGGTTGTCGGGGGACTTGTCGGCTTCATCAATGGCTTCATGGTGGTGAGGCTAAGACTCAGCGCCTTCATTGTGACTTCTGGCGATGCTGATCATTCTGCGCGGCATGCTGGTCGGCGCGACGCACGGACGGACCCTCTTCGACCTTCCGGCCGCCTTTTACGGCCTGATGGTCATCACCTTCCTTGGTCTTCCGCTCGCCGTCTGGCTCGCGGCCGCGGCGTTCGCGGTTGCCGCGGTCATGTTGAGGTACCATCGGCTGGGCCGCGCGCTCTACGCGATCGGCGGCAATCCCGAAGCCGCGCGCGCCGCCGGCATTCGGGTCGAGCGCATCACCTGGGGCGTCTATGTGCTGGCAGGCGTTCTCGCGGCGCTCGGCGGCCTCGCAATCACCGGCTACGTGGGCGCGATTAGCGCCAATCAAGGCAACGGCCTCATCTTCACCGTCTTCGCCGCCGCCGTTATTGGTGGTATTTCGCTTGACGGAGGCAAGGGCACGATGCTGGGAGCGCTAACGGGCGTGCTGCTTCTCGGGGTCGTCGGCAATCTGTTGACGCTCGCGCAGGTGCCGTCGTTCTGGATCCAGGCGATCTATGGCGCGATCATTCTGGGGTCGCTGATGGTTGCTCGGTTCGCAGGGGGCCAGTCGCAAGAATAGGCGTTACAACCGGCGCGGCGGCAACTGTTTCAGAGGCCTTCTTGCGCCTCACTGCGGATGTGGATGCGCAACTTTGAGCACCGTCTTTCGAACGCGCCCTAGCCGCGCCGAGAGGGTTGCCGCCAGGACTTCAGCGAGAACAGCACGAGCGCCGCGCCGATGAGCGCCGATCCGAGGAAGAACGTCAGGTTGATCGCGAAATGCTCATCCGCGATCCAGTGCGACAGGATGAGCGACACGAGCGCGGTCAGCGCGGGCACAAGGTTCCAGAACATGGTGACGAAGCCGTTGTCCCCGCCGGTGACCGTCAGCGAGACCTGGTAGAAGACGCGTCCGACCGACGAGGCCAGGATGGTGCCCACGATCATCAGGATCATCGCCGGCAACTGGTCGAAGGTGAGCTCGCTTCGCCAGAATAGGATGAGCAGGCAGGAAGGAATCAGGATGACGTTCGCGAACAGGAAATTGGCGGCGATCGCGGCTGATTCGTTGTATTTCCCGAACCATCGGGCGACCAGCGTTCCCCCCAGCGCGGAGCAAAGCGGGATAGGAATGGCGTAGACCCAGCTACCATGGATGAAATTGTCGGCCAATTCTCCGAGCGTCGGCTTGTCGGCGTCGCCAAGCTGGCTCCACGCCACGACCATCGCGCCGATGAATGCTCCGGCGAAGCAGCCGAAAAAGGTCGCCGGCGAGATCGGGATTGGCACTCGTGAGATGACGAGCGCCACCAGGGCGCCCCAGAAGGGCGACAAATTCAGGATCGCCGAGATGATGATCGGATGGGCGTGGCTGAGGCCGAGGTTGTAAAGCAGCAGCCCGCACATTCCGATGGCGAAGATGACCGCCAGATACCCGTAACTGACGGGGTCCCGCATCAGCGCAAAGAAGTCGCTGCGGCTCGCCGGACGCGCGTTCAACAGCGGAATGGACACGAAGAGCGCGATCTGGGTCAGGCACACAAACTGCAAGGTGTTGAGATGCCTGGCGGCCGGAAAGGAGAACGGCTCCTGGGTCGCGTACAGGAAGGCAGTGATGACCGAATAAAGGCTTCCCAGCCGGTAATTGATAGGTGACGCAGATTGGGACACGCGCGGAACCCCCCAGGCGCACGAGACAAGTTTGCGAACCGGACGTCTAACCGAAAGCAGGCGACTCTGTCGCCGTCCAGGACGCCCATATCACAAACCGGGGTCTGCGCCAGAAGTCGGGGCGCCATTGACAGGCCCGTTTTTGCCCATCCTAACAATCGCATGGTGACAGTCAGGACCATTTCTCTCTCGTTCGCGGCCCTTGCAGTTCTTATATCTGACCCCGGCATGGCGATCGGAGACCAAGACCAGGAGGCGCTCTGCGGCGGGCGCCGGTACGCGAGGGTTGGCGTCCCGAATGGAACGTCGCCCTATATTGAGCTCACCGCCGACGGCGTGACCGGCCCTTTCCTCCTCGATTACGGCGCGACGCGAAGCTCGTTGTCGGCAGACGCCTTCCCTGGTCCGGAAGGGGCGGCGCGGGAGGCGGCGATTTCACTGCCGGGGGTTGGACGAGGCGATTTTCATCTCGCGCGCTATGGCTTGCTGCGGCAACCGGAAAAAGGCCAGCTCGGCGTCATTGGCGCCAATCTCCTGTCCCATTTGACCGTCCAATTGACTGCGGACGCGGCCTATCTAGGCGACGAGCCATGCCGGCGGGAAACTCTGATCGCGCGCGGCCTCGTTCCGATCGCCCAGAACGGCTTCTTTTCGTCCGAGCCTTCAGCGACGGACGCGCGTCTTCCGAATGTTCCGGTCGTATTCGTGCGTCTCGGAGAGGTGCGCGCCTTCGCGCAAATCGACACCGGCTACGAGGATGCCGTTTATGCCCACTCGGTCGACATCAACCAGGCGCTGTTCGAGCGTCTTGTCGCGAGTGGGATCAAACTCGACCGGACCGGCGACATCGACGTCTGGACCTGCGACGGCCGCGAGCGACGGGCTCGTTACGCGGTCGAGGACCATAAGCTTGAAATCGAAGACGAGCAGAACAGGACGATCGCGCAAGTCGACGATTTCCATTTGATCGTGAAGCCGCCCGACGCATGTGGCGGGATCGCGGACATGACCGAGCCGGCGGCCCAGCTTGGCGCTTCGTTTTTGCGAGTTTTCGGTACGATCGTGTTCGATCCGAAAAATGCGACCGTCTGGCTCGACGGCGCCGCCGTCAAGTTTCGACAGGGCCCGCCGGAGCCGGCGAAAGTCAAATGACGCGCCGGCTCAGGTCGGCCGATTGCGCGGCCAGCGTCGCCAGCCGCGTCCCGATCGCCTCCAGAAGAAGCTCATGCGCCTTTGCGGCGATGTCCTCCAGCGAGGGCGAGTTGGCCAGCAGCGACCGGGCCCGGCGCACGATCTCAGCCTTGCTCGGAATGTGAGGCAGGTTCAATTCGCTGAAGACTTCCATGATGGCGAACGGCTGCGCCTGGGAGAGGCGGGCGCGGAGATCGGCCAAGCCCCGATTTCCAAGCGCGCTCGCGACCGCGGCTGCGATGCGCTCGGCGTTGAAACTTTCGGCGACTTGCAGGGCGGCGCGACCGGTGACACGGCTGCCGAGCCGATGCTGGTTTTGCACGACCTCGAGCGGCGGGCGCTTCAATTTCCAGACCAGTCCAAGCCGCTCAAGCAGCGTCAGGAGGTAGTAAGTCGGATCATATTCCCACCAGCGGAACCCCTGGCGGACGCTGCTCTGGAACGCATGATGGTTGTTGTGCCAGCCCTCGCCCATGGTGAAAATGGCCAGGAGCCAGTTGTTGCGGGAATCGTCGCCAGTCACGTAGCGCCGCCGTCCGGCGACATGGGCGAGCGAGTTGATGCAGAACGTCGCGTGATAGACCGCAACGGTGCTCCAGAAGAAGCCGACGATGAGGCCCGGCCAACCGGCGGCGGCGAAACAGGCCAGCGCGAGCGCGAATGGAGGCGCGAGTTCGTAGCGATGGAGCCACATCAGCTCGGGATATTGGGCGAGATCGGCCACCCTGGCGAAATTTGTCGTCTCGTGGCGTCGGGCGAAGATCCAGCCCAGGTGACTATAGACGAATCCGAAATGGCGCGGCGAATGGACGTCGAGTTCGGTATCGGAATGGAGGTGATGGTCACGGTGGTTGGCTGCCCACCACAACACGCTTTTCTGCGCCGTCGTCTGCGCCATCGCCGCGAGGACGAACTGAAATACACGGCTGGTTTCATAGGCGCGGTGGGAAAAGTAGCGGTGATAGCCAGCCCCGATGGCGAAGATCCGGAGCCAGTAGAGCCCGACCCCGATCGCGAGCGCCTCGACGGTGACGCCCGTCCAGATCGCCGCGAAGCAAGCGAGATGAACGATCACGAAGGGTATGGCGGAAGGATAGACGATATCCGACGTCACGGGGTCGTCCGGCGACTGTTCCACGTTCGAACTCGAATCCTGGGTCATGGGGAGCAAACTATCCGATCAGCGGCGAGAGATCGAGATCCGTCTATACGCTTTGATCGCAACGTGCCTGCGACAAAATATCCCGAGACGCGGAGCCGGGTCTATCGCAATGGCGTGGAGAAAGCACGAGCTCGAGGCGCCCTTGGCAACCAGCAGCCATGCAGTATGCGCATGCCATCGGTGCGGCAGGTACGGCCGGGGACCCGCCGCGCCGAAGGCGGCTGTCGGCCCCCGCGCGGATCCGCTAATTGAGGACGCGCATGATGCGGCCGGTGCCTGGATCGACCTGGACGCGGTGACCGTCGACGATGGCGGAGCCCATTCCGCCCCATTGCTGGGTCACAGGCGTGCCATGCGGCACGACCTGGCCCGGCGATATTGCGCCCGCGTAGCCGGCGCGTTCCTGCGGCGGCCCGGGAGGGCGAGAGCCATAAGGCTGCGCTCCAAGGGAAGAGCCTTGTCGCGTCGAGGACGACTCCAGATTGGGGCCCACCTTGCCGCCAACCGGTCCATCGGCCTGCGCATAGCCAACGGACGGGATTGCCAGCATGACCGCAACCACGGTGAGATGCAAAGCGCGCATTCGACGGCTCCTTGTCGCAATGCCGGAGCGACCAGAGAAAACGCGCGGCCCTCGCCGATGGTTCCGATCGCCGGGGCTATCGAAAGCGGAAGACCCCGGTCCGCTTGATTTCGGAATCTTCGAGTTCGCGCGTCACTGGAACCGAATATTCGATCACGCATTCGAGCCGGTCAAGCGGGAGATAGGCGCGGCGGGGATCGCCGATCAGCACGGTCGCCCCGCGCCGCGCGAGCCCCATGAGCCATTCCGCCGCCGCTTCGGCGAAGTCCTTTTCGTAGGCGACGTCCCCCGCCAGGACGACCTCCCAGCCCTCGTCGGCGCCGATCAGATTTTCGAGACGGGGCGCGACCGATACGCCGTTCTCGGCCGCGTTGGCTTCGATCGCGGCAACGGCGAAACCGTCGATATCGCTGGCCTCGACCGCGGCGGCGCCGCTCCGGGCGGCGGCGATCGCGACCAGCCCGGAGCCGGAGGCGAAATCGAGCGCCCGTCTGCCCTGAACCAGCGAGGGGTTGTCAAGCACGTAGCGCGCGAGCGCTTGGCCGCCCGCCCAGGCGAACGCCCAGAACGGCGGCGGCAGCCCCATCGCGCCGAGCTCCTCCTCGGTCTTTTGCCAGAGCGGCACGGCTTCGTCCGCGAGCCAAAGCCTGATCTCGGGCGTCAGCGGCGGCGCGACGAGCCGGGTGTTGGCGAGGATGAAGTCGCGTTTGGCGACCAAGCCGGGGGAAGCGTTGTCAAAGCCGATGGAAGGAAAATCCAAATCGTGAGGAAGGAAAATCCAAATGGAGGGTGTCACGCCTTCTGACGACGGCCTTGAGCCACACTCAGCCCGCAGATGGCGCTCACACCCGCCAGCGCAGCGCGGAAACGAGCGCGAACAGGCGCCGGGCGGTGGCCTGGTCGATCTCGACCTTGCCGGCGAGGCGCTGGGCCATGAGATCGGCGCCCTCGTTGTGGAGCGTCGTCCGCTCGCGGTCGATCGCCTCGATCTGGCGCGGGCTCGCGGTGCGGATGGCGGAATAGTAGGTCTCGCAGACGAGAAAATAATCCTTCAGCAGCGGCCGGAACGGCGTCATCGACACGACGATCGAGGCGGCAGGCTCGCCGCCGGCCGTCCTCACGTCGAAGGTCAGCTTCGATTCTTCCTGCGAGATCTTGAGCGTATAGGGGCCGTCGTCGCGCTCCGGAACGGCGAACGCGTTCTCCTCGATCAGGTCGAAGATCGCCACCGCCCGCTCGTGATCGACATCGGCCGCGCCGCGCGGGATCGTCGCTTCGTCGAGGACGACCTCGGCGAGGCGATTGCGGCTTCTGGCCGGCTTGCGGCTCATGGGCTGTTAGCGCGAAGGCGCACCGCGACCGAACGCGCGTGCGCATCCAGGCCCTCCGCTTCGCCGAGCGTCATCGCCGCCGGGCCGAGAATCTCGAGCGAAGAGCGATCGCATTTGAGCAGCGACGTGCGCTTCATGAAGTCGAGGACGCCGAGGCCCGACGAGAAGCGCGCCGAGCGGGCGGTCGGCAGGACATGGTTCGACCCGCCGACATAATCGCCGATCGCCTCGGGCGTATAGGCGCCAAGGAAGATCGCGCCGGCGTTGGCGATCTTGCCGGCGAGCGCCTCGGCGTCATCCGCCATGATCTCGAGATGCTCCGGCGCGAGGCGCTCGATGAGCGGCAGCGCGGCCTCGAGCGACGGGCAGAGGATGACCGCGCCATTGTCGCGCCAGCTCGCGCCGGCGATTTTGGCCCGCGGCAGATCGGCGAGCTGGCGGTCCACTTCGGCCTCGACGGCGCGCGCAAGCGCTCGCATCGTCGGTGATGAGGATCGACTGCGCAGCCTCGTCATGTTCCGCCTGCGCCAGGAGATCGGCGGCGACAAAGCGCGGATCGGCGCCCCGATCGGCGAGAATGACGACTTCTGACGGGCCGGCGATCAGGTCGATGCCGACGTCGCCGAACACCCGCCGCTTGGCCGCCGCGACATAGGCGTTGCCGGGGCCGACGATCTTGTCGACCGGCGCGATCGTCTGCGTGCCATAGGCGAGCGCGGCGATCGCCTGCGCGCCGCCGACCCGATAGATCTCATGCGACGCCGGCGATGCGCGCCGCGGCGAGGACCAAAGGATTGATGTGGCCGTCCGGGGTCGGCACGACCATGGCCAGCCGGCGGCAGCCCGCGACCTTCGCCGGCACGGCGTTCATGATCACCGAGGACGGATAGCTCGCGGCGCCGCCCGGAACATAGAGCCCGACCGCGTCGATCGGCCGCCAGCGCCAGCCGAGCTCGACCCCGAGCGGATCGGTGAAGCGAAGGTCGGCGGGCTTTTGACGGCGGTGAAACTCCGTCACCCGGTCGTGCGCGAGCTTGAGCGCCTCGAGCGCGGTTCTCTCGCATGCCGCGAACGCCGCCTCGATCTCGGCAGCGTCGATCCTGAGCCCGAGTCTGGCGAGGTCGACGCGGTCGAACCGGAGCGATAGTTCGGCGAACGCCTCGTCGCCGCGCCCGCGCACGTCGGCGATGATGGCGGCGACCACGGCGTCGACGTCGGCCGACGACTCGCGCTTGGCGGCGATGCAGCGCCGCAAAGCGCCGCTCGAAATCCGCCGACTGCATATCGAGCGCCATGGCCATGGCTAAAAGAACTCTCCAACGCGGCGCTTCAGACAGCCGACGTATCGGTCAGGGCGTGGCCGGGGCAGGCCGCGGCGGGGTGGCGCAGCCCCATGTCGCGCATCTCGACCTCCACGCATTCGACCTCGAGGCGCACCAGCGCGCCGTCGGCGAAGGCGAGGATGATCATGCCGGCCGGCGGATCGGTCTTCTCGAACGTGACCGCAAGCAGATTGAGCGTCGTCTCGGGGTCCATGCGCCCGAGGCCGAGATGCGAGACCTTGAGGACCCGGTCGAACCTCAGCACGCTGGCGACGCGTTCCGCCGGGCCGGTCTTCGCGCCGACCCAGTCGTAGCGCATGCCCGGCGACGACGAACCGGCGCTGCCGCGGCAGCCAGGCCATGTCGGAGCGCTTCGACGCAGGTGTTCTGCACATGCGCGGAAATGACCCCAAGTCCCTCGCGGTCGAGCGCGATCAGCTTGAGCGAATGCCGTGCGAGCCGTCCATCGTCCTAGCCCGCGATGCGCGCAATGTCGGCGCCGCAGGCGCCGAGCTTTTCTTCCAGCCGCTCGAAGCCACGATCGAGGTGGTAGACGCGGTTGACGATCGTCTCCCCCTCCGCCGCGAGGCCGGCGATGACCAGCGAGACGGACGCGCGCAGATCGGTCGCCATCACCGGCGCGCCGCGCAGGCGCTTGACCCCGCTGACGATGGCCGTGTCGCCTTCGAGCTTGATGCTCTGCGCCGAGGCGGGCGAGCTCCTGCACGTGCATGAAGCGGTTCTCGAAGATCGTCTCCTTGATGCGCGAGACGCCCTGCGCGCGCGTCATCAGCGCCATGAACTGAGCCTGCAGATCGGTCGGGAAGCCGGGAAACGGCGCGGTTGCGATGTCGACCGCACTGATGCCGGCGCCGTTGCGCCTGACGCGGACGCCGCGATTGTCGCTGGTCACGGTCGCGCCGGCCGCCGTCAGCGCTTCCAGCGCCTCCTCAAGAAGGTCCTCGCTCGCGCCCTCGAGCATCAGGTCGCCCCCGGTCATCGCCACCGCCGTCGCGTAGGTTCCCGCCTCGATCCGGTCGGGCAGAACGCGATGGTGGGCGCCATTGAGGCGGGTCACGCCCTCGATTTCGATTGTCGGGGAGCCAGCGCCGCGGATGCGCGCGCCCATCTTGTTGAGGCAGGCGGCGAGATCCGCGACCTCCGGCTCGCAGGCGGCGTTACGGATCAGCGTCGCCCCATGCGCGGTCGAGGCGGCCATCATCGCCACGTGCGTTCCGCCGACCGTCACCTTGGGAAACTCGATCTCCCCTCCGCTCAGGCCCATTGGGCGCCTTGGCGATCGCATAGCCGCCGTCGATGTCGATCCGCGCGCCGAGCTTCTCGAGCGCCATCAGCAACAGGTCGACCGGCCGGGTGCCGATCGCGCACCCGCCCGGCAGCGACACGCGCGCCGCCCCCATTCGCGCGACGAGCGGCGCGATCACCCAGAAGCTGGCGCGCATCTTCGAAACCAGTTCGTAGGGCGCCGTGGTGTCGACGATCGTGCGGGCGCGCAAATGCGCGGTCTGACCAGAGCCGGCATCCTCGCCGACCCGCTTGCCGTCGATCGAATAATCGACGCCATGATTGCCGAGGATATGCGCCAATTGGGCGACGTCGGCGAGACGAGGCAGATTTTCCAAGGTCAGCTGCTGATCGGTCAGCAGCGACGCGATCATCAGCGGCAGCGCGGCGTTCTTCGCGCCTGAAATCGGGATCACCCCGTTCAGCGCCGCGCCGCCGCGAATTTGTATGCGATCCATCCCCTCGTCCCTCTAGCTCGAATCCAATCAGCTCGGCTAGCCGCCCTCAGCTTTCGGATTGCCCGGCCTCCGCTCCGCCGGCTCGTCCGAGGGCGCGGCCTCGGCCGAGCGCGCGCGGCTCTGCGCCTTGCGACGCTTCAGATTCTCCCTCAGCGATGCGGCGAGACGCGCCCGCCGGCGCTCGTCGGCCGTCGATGGCTGCCCGTCCCGGCTCACACCGCTCTCCGACAATTGTGGAAGACCTCCTCGACCCACGGGCGAAACGGCTTGATAGGGCCAAGGAGGGCGGCCGGGCAAGCCAATTCCGGCGCCGCCTGCGGCTTGTCCGGCTGTTATTCGGCCTTTTCGATCAGGCTTTCGGCCGCGGCCCGGGCCTCGCGGGTGATTTCGGCCCCGGCGAGCATGCGCGCGATTTCCTCCCGCCGCTCGATCGCCTCGAGACGGGAGACGCGGGTCGCGACGCGTTCGCCGGCGCCGACATCGCTCTTGACGATTCGATAGTGGTTCTGCGCCCGCGCCGCAACTTGCGGCGCATGGGTGACCGCCAGCACCTGCGCCCGCGCCGAAAGCCGCGCAAGGCGCTGACCCATCGCGTCGGCGACGGCGCCGCCGACGCCGGTGTCGATTTCGTCGAACACGAGGGTCGGCGCGGTGCCGCGCTCGGCCAGACGGACCTTGATCGCGAGGAGAAACCGCGCCAGTTCGCCCCCCGACGCCACCTTCATCAGCGGGCCGGGCCGCGAGCCGGGATTGGTGCGGACGAAGAACTCCGCACGGTCGTAGCCGCTCGGCGCGACGATCGCCTCGTCGCGCTTGAGGTCGACGCTGAATTCCGCCCGCTCAAGCTTGAGCGGCGCCAGCTCCGCGCTCACGGCTTTCTCGAGCGCCCGCGCGCTTCGCTCGCGCGCCTGGCTCAGCGCGACCGCCGCGGCGCGAAAGGTCTCGCCGGCCCGTTTCACCTCGGCCTCGAGGCGTCCGATCTCGCTGCGGCCTTCCGCAAGCGCCGCGAGATCGTCGGCGAATTTTTGCGCAAGCGCCGGGAGGGCCTCGATCGGAGCGTTGTGCTTGCGGCCCATCGCCCTCAGCGCGAACAAGCGCTCCTCGCAACGTTCGAGCTCCTGGGGATCGAAGGCGCTGGCGTCGAGCGCGTCCTCGACCGCGCGATTGGCGCGCTCGAGCGCTTCGATCGCTTCGTCGAGCGCCTTCACGCTCGGCTCGATGAGCCCCGGCGCCTGGGGCAGGCGGCGCTCGAGCCGCCGCGAGACGGAATGCAGCAGCGGCAGGATCGCGGCGTCGCCGGTCAGATGATCGCGTGCGTCGCGGATGTCGGCGGCGACCTTTTCGCCCTGCATCATGGCTTGCCGGCGCGCGGCCAGCGTCGCTTCCTCGTTCGGCTGGACGGCGAGGCGGCTGAGCTCCTCGTGCGCGTGGGCGGCGTAGTCCGCCTCCGCTTCCGCCGCCGCCAACCTTGCGCGCTCGGTCTCGAGCGCTCGCTCGCTCTCGCGCAGGGTCGCGTAGGCCTGCTCAGTCGCCGCCGTCAGCGGCTCGAGTCCGCCGTACGCGTCGACGAGGGCGCGATGGGTCGACGGGTCGGTGAGCGCCCGTTCGTCGTGCTGGCCATGGATCTCGACCAGCGCCGAGGCCAGTGTGCGCAGCGCCTGGGCGCTGACGCTCTGGTCGTTGACGTAGGCGCGCGTGCGCCCGTCGGCGAATTGAACCCGGCGCAGGATCAGTTCGTCGCCGATCTCGATGTCCTGCCCTTCGAGCAGCGCATGGGCGGCGTGGCCCTTGGGCAGGTCGAAGATCGCCGTCACCTGGCCCTGCGCCTGGCCGTGCCGCACCAGGCCGCCGTCGCCCCGCGCGCCGAGCGCAAGCGCCAGAGCATCGAGAAGAATCGATTTCCCCGCGCCCGTCTCGCCGGTGAGGATCGTCAGTCCCGGCGAGAATTCGAGATCCAACTGATCGATCAGCACCACGTCGCGAATGGAGAGGCGCGAAAGCATAGAAGCCCGATCAGGATGGAACGACCGTGTGCCAGATCTGCGAGATCCACGATTGGCCGAATTCGTGTGGCGAGAGACCCTTGCCCTTCAACAGATTATACGCGTCCTGGTACCATTGGCTGTTGGGGAAATTATGCCCGAGCACCGCCGCCGCGGTCTGCGCTTCGTCGGTGATGCCCAAGCCCAGATAGGCCTCGACGAGACGATAGAGCGCTTCTTCGGCGTGCCGGGTCGTCTGGTAATACTGAAGCACGTTGCGAAAGCGGTTGATGGCCGCCGTATAGTTGCGCCGATTGAGATAGAACCGGCCGATCGACATTTCCTTGCCGGCGAGCTGATCCTCGGTGACGTCGATCTTGTACTTCGAGTCTTCGACATATTCCGACTTCGGGTATTTCTGCACGACCGCCTGGAAAGCGGTAAGCGCCTTCTGCGCGTTCTCCTGGTCGCGCGATATATCCGGAATCTGCATGTAATACGCATTCGCCTGCAGGTACAGGACATAAGGCGCGTCGGGCGAATTCGGATAGTCCTTGAGGTAGCGCTCGGAGGAGGCCACGGCGCTGGTATAGTCGCCAGCCTGGTATTCCGCATAGGTCGTCATCAATTGGCCCTTCTGGGCCCAGTCCGAGCTTGGATATTGCTTGCCGAGTTCGGTAAATTTCTTCGCCGCGTCCCCGGGCGAGCCGTTGGCCAGTTTCTGCAGGCCTTGGTCGTAGGTCTTGCTCGCCGGGGTGTCCGGCGTGATTTCCATCTTGTATTTTTCGCTTCCGAACGGGTTGAACTGGTCGATCATCGAGCAGGACGAGCCGCCGAACGCAATCGCGACGAGCATGGCGCCGGACGCCCACCGGCTCGCCAGCCGTCTGCCGGCGTTCAGCGGGATAAGGCCGAATTCGACGTCATTCATGCTTCAGAGACTCGGTCGGTTGCTGGAGGCGAAGCCCCACCGCCGCCCATGTAGCGGCGACGCGCCTCATTACCGCACTCGCGGCGGGCGCGCCATACGCTCGGCAAGGCGCGGGCGGCTGTCGCAGCCGCCTCTCGGCGTCAAAGCGGGGCAGGGATCCCGCGCCGGCGATCCGCGCGGAAAGGTCAATCGGGGGCGGCGAAGGCCGCGGCTGGCACATGCGCGCCGGATCCACGCGCCATGATCGCGACCCGGTGCGAGGGCGCTTCGAGGATTTCGTAGGCCCAGCGGCGCTCGAACAGAGCCTCGAGCGCGAGCGCGTTGAGTTTGTGCCCCGGGCGATAGGTCCGGTAGAGGCCGACGATCGGCGCGCCGGCAAGCGACAGGTCGCCGACCGCGTCGAGCGCCTTGTGGCGCACGAATTCGTCGGCGTAACGCAGGCCCTCCGGATTGAGGATGACGTCGCCGTCAATGGCGACCGAATTCTCGAGCGAGGAGCCAAGCGCGTAGCCCGCCTGCCACAACTTCTTGACGTCGCAAACGAAGCCAAAGGTGCGCGCGCGGGCGATTTCGCGGCGGAATGTCGACGGATCGAGGTCGAATACGCGCCGCTGGCGTCCGATAGCCGGCGATTCGAAGTCAATCTCGACGTCGAGGCGGAAGCCGCGTTCGGCCGGCAGGAATTCGGCGAAGCCGCCGTCGTGATCGACCCGGACCGGCTTGACGATCTTCAGATGCCGGCGGGGGCGGGCCTGCTGGACGAGGCCGACCGAATCGATCGCCGCCACGAAATCGGCGGCCGAGCCGTCCATGATCGGCGTCTCGGGCCCGTCAATCTCGATCAGGACGTTGTCGACCCTCAAACCCGAGAGGGCGGCCAGAAGGTGCTCGACCGTGCAAATGCTGGCGCCCGAGGCGTCGCCGAGCATGGTGCAGAGCGCGGTCTGCGCGACATTGACGCGCTTGGCCTCCAGGAGACGCTCGCGTCCGCCGGGCAGCCCGGTGCGAAGGAAGACGACGCCGGTATCGACGCCGGCAGGATGAAGGGTGACTTGGGCAGGCGCCGCTGAGTGCACGCCGACGCCGCAGATCGTCACGCGGTCGCGCAGCGTGGTCTGAAACCCAAACCGCATCTTCTATTGTTCCCGGGCTTGCGCCCGGCCCCGATTTGCTGCGTCAGCCGCGGTGAGAAGCCTCTCGGCCTCCACAACGCGTCGCTACCGAAAGCCGCCGACCGCTGTCCCCGCCGCCGCCAAAAAGTCTAGCGACAGCTTCTGATTCGCCACACTAAGGGGACCGGGGGCGACGCGACAAATCACCTTTGGTGAACAAAAGTTACAATCGTCCGACAAACATTTAATCGATATTTTTCAAATGCTTGAATGGTTAACGGACCACTAATTTTTCTGAGGCTGGCCCCTTGAGGGCGAGCCCGGCCGCGAGCCGGCGCTTCGCGGCCGGCCGAATCAGTTTTGCTGCCGGCGAAGGAACGCCGGGATGTCGAGATGATCGTCTTCCGAAACGGGAGGACGGGGAACGGGCCTGGCGTGGGAGGCGGGAGCCGCGGCGGTCTGGCGCTGGGGCTGCTGGCGCGGCTGGGGACGGCCAACATCCGCCTGGGTCGGGGCGGTGACAGGAGACGGCCGATGGAGCTGCGTCACCGGGGCAGGGGCCTGCGCCGGAGCCGGAGCGGGCTCATCCTCATGGCGGGTGATGCCGAACGCCGCCAATTTCTCGAGCAGCGACCGGCGCCGCGTTTCCGGCGCGGGGGAGGCGGCTCCTTGAGCTTCGCGCAGCGCGCGCAGCTGGTTCTGCGCCACCTGCGGCAGGTCCTCGATCTGCGGCATGCGGGTCGCGCGCGGCATCGGCTGCTCCGGGGCGGGGGGGATGAATTCCGCCTGCTGGGAATCTTCATCTTCCATTTCGTGGTAGGGTTCGATGGGTTCCGGGAAGGCGCTGACCATCGCAGCCGCCGGCTGGTAGGGGCCGTCGTAGGCGGCGGGCGCCGAGGCGGCGTCGATGTCGGCGGAAGCGACAGCGGAGCGGAGCGGCGCGAAGACGCGCGGGCGCGCCATCGCTTCGATCCGCGGCTGGAAGTTGACCGGCTCGATTTGGGCGATTGCGGCCTGATCGATGCCGGTCGCCACGACCGAGACGCGCACGACGCCGTCGAGCGCCGAATCGAAGGTGGCGCCGAGGATGATGTTGGCCTCCTCGTCGACCTCCTGGCGAATTCGGCTCGCCGCCTCATCGACCTCATAGAGCGTGAGATCGTTGCCGCCGGTGATCGAGATGAGGAGGCCCCGCGCGCCCCGCATCGAGGTTTCGTCGAGCAGCGGATTGGCGATTGCGGCCTCGGCGGCTTGCACGGCGCGCTTGTCGCCCGCCGCTTCGCCGGTTCCCATCATGGCTTTGCCCATTTCGCTCATGATCGAGCGCACGTCGGCGAAGTCGAGATTGATGAGCCCCTCCTTCACCATCAGGTCGGTGATGCAGGCGACGCCGGAATAGAGAACCTGGTCGGCCATCGAGAACGCGTCGGCGAAGGTGGTCTTTTCGTTGGCGACGCGGAACAGGTTCTGATTGGGAATGATGATCAGCGTGTCGACAGCCTTCTGCAGGTCGGCGATGCCGTTCTCCGCCACCCGCATGCGGCGTCCGCCCTCGAAATGGAACGGCTTGGTGACGACGCCGACGGTGAGAATGCCGAGTTCGCGGGCAGCCCTCGCGATGACAGGCGCCGCGCCCGTGCCGGTGCCCCCGCCCATGCCGGCGGTGACGAACACCATGTGGGCGCCGGCGAGGTGATCGCGGATCTCCTCGAGCGCCTCTTCGGCGGCGGCCTTGCCCACTTCGGGCTTGGACCCGGCGCCGAGCCCTTCGGTCACCTGCAGGCCCATCTGAATGATCCGCTCGGCGCGCGAGGACGTCAGCGCCTGGGCGTCGGTGTTGGCGACGATGAAGTCGACGCCGGACAGGCCGGAGACGATCATGTTGTTGACCGCGTTGCCGCCGGCGCCGCCAACTCCGCACACCATGATGCGTGGCTTCAGTTCCCTGAGTTCGGGCGCTTTCAGATTGATCGACATGCTTGCCTCGTTGCGTTGGACGCCCGCCGGCGCCGATTGTAATGCGTGTTTGCTCTCACTTTGCGCCCTCGCCGCAGGCGAGCGCCTCTAACGCGCCTCAGAAACTCTCCTTGAGCCAACGTCCGACCCGAGCCGCGTACCCGCCTTCGCCCTGACGGGGACGCGAGAACTGGCGCGTGACTTCGTGATATTCGAGCCCCGCCATCTGCG
The DNA here is from genome assembly GCA_963832305.1 of uncultured Alphaproteobacteria bacterium. Taxonomy (GTDB): domain Bacteria; phylum Pseudomonadota; class Alphaproteobacteria; order Rhizobiales; family Beijerinckiaceae; genus Roseiarcus. The sequence continues at coordinate 35,171 of CAWHTU010000022.1, forward strand.
GATAAACCATCAGACCGACCGCGGCGGCGAAGGCGGGACTCTTGCCGGATTCCGGCAGCCCCTCGATCCCGAGCGGCCGACCGATCCGCGCCTGGTTGGAGATGATCGCGCGCGCGAGCTCCGGCATGCCGGTGAGCTGGCACGCGCCTCCGGTCATCACCAGCCTGCGGCCGGCCTGGGCGGCGTGTCCGGACGCGCGCAGCCGGTCGCGCACGAGCTCGAGGATCTCCTCGACGCGCGGGCGGATGATTCGGGTGAGCTCGGACTTCGGCAGGTGGCTCGGATGATCCATGTCGTCGCCGAGCCGGTGGGCGGCGATGGTTTCGCGATCGTCGGACGCCGAAGCGATGCAGGCGCCGTAGAGCGTCTTCAGGCGTTCGGCGTCGCTGACCGAGACATTGAGGCCGCGCGCCACGTCCCTGGTCACGTGAATGCCGCCGAGGGCGACCGCATCGACATGGATGAGCCGCCCGCCGGAGAACACGCCGACGGTAGTCGAACCGCCGCCGAAATCGACCACCGCGGCGCCGAGCTCCGCCTCGTCGTCGACCAGCGTCGAGAGCCCGGCGGCGTAAGGCGTCGCCACCATCGCCTCGACCCGCAAATGGCAGCGCTCGATCACCAGCATCAGGTTGCGCGCCGCGGCCGAATCGCAGGTCGCGACATGAAGGTCGACCCCGAGTTCGGCCCCGACCATGCCCTTCGGATCGTGAATGTCGCGGGTGGCATCGAGTCTGAAGGCGGTCGGAAGCGCATGCAGAATCGTTCGTCCGGGCTCCACGTTGGCCAGCGCCGCAGTCTCGAAAACCCGTTGAATGTCGTGCTCGGCCACGGTCTTGCCGCGCAGCGCGCCTCGGCGCTGCGGCGACGCGAGGCCAGGCGGCCGCCGGACATGTTGACGATGACGCCTCCAACCTCGACGCCCGCCATGCGCTCGGCCGCGTCGATGGCCAGCCGCGCGGCGTGTTCCGCCGACCGCAAATCGACCACTGCGCCGCCTTTGACGCCGACCGACCGCTGATGGCCGACGCCGAGCACCTTGCAGCGGTGGGTGCGCCCGCGCAGCGCCTCCGACGGCTCCATCGGCGTCAGCCGCGCGATCAGGCAAACGATCTTCGAAGCGCCAACATCGAGCACCGACAGCAGGGCGCTCTTGCGCGGCGGGATCTGGCGCATGCGCGGGGCGAGCGGCTTGCTCATGGCTGGGGGCCCTTCTTGGCCGTGTGGGCCTCCGCCCAGGCGGCCGCGGCCTCCTCGGACAGGCGCACGAACACCCGGCCCGGAACCCGGAAATCGAGCGCGAGCACGTCCTTTTCCAGGATGCGGGACTGGCGCTGGAGGGTCAGGAGCTCGGCGATCGCGGCTTCCGGATTCGATTCCGGCAGCTTGACGTCGATGCCTGATTTCAACCGCAGATTCCACCGCCGCTGGTCGACCAGACACGCCTGCTTCGACGCGCGGCTTCAATTCGTCCATGACGCTGGAGCAGGGCGACGAACTCGCGCACCCGCTCCGTTCGCCCCCTCGCCGACGACGAAGGGAAGGCCGGCGTATCGGCCGTCGCTGACCTCGTCGATCGACGCGCCATCGGCTGCGATCGCGTGGACGTCGCCGTCCTTCTGCCAGACGGCGTAGGGCGTGCGCTCGACGATCTCGATCACGAGCCGGTCGGGGTAGAGTTTGCGCACGCTTGCCTGTTTGATCAGCGGATCGGCCTCGAGCTTCGCCCGCGCCTCGGCGACGTCGAAGAACGGCAGCGATTTGCTGCTGTCGACGCCAGCGATGGCCAGGATCTTGCGCTCGCTCATGTGGGTCGCGCCGGAGACCGTGACGACTCGGACGCCGAGCCTCAGCGTGCGGGCGACCCAATCCCCGACGCCGCCATATTGGGCGGTCACCGCATCGAGTTGCCCGCCGCGTTCGGCGCCGAGAAGAGCCGCGCCGACGAGAACAGCGACGGTGAGGGCGATCTCGAACTTGCGCGGCGCGGGGCGGTCCAGTCGGATTGGCCAGCGCAGCGACGCCTGCGCCGAACGCTCGCCGCGCAGCACCACCCTGTGAGGAGGGGCTTCGAGGGCGACGCCGGCCAGCCCCGGCCGGGCCGCCTGTCCCCATCCGAGCATCGCGCTCAACAATCGCACGCTGCGTCCTCCGCCAACCAGGCAACCGGCTTGAGATGACGGTCGGCGCGGCTCGCGCCGCGACAACCCGGAGCCCGATAGGCGCCTCGCGCGAAGTCTTGGGCTTTATAGTAAATATTCGGTTTAAGATTTGCCGGCCGGATATGATGCGGGCCGCAGTTGACGTCTTTTGCGTCATATTCGCGGAACGCTTGGGAAGCGGGACCGCATTTGCCGCCGCCGGCCGCCCGCTCGAGCGAGCGAACGGGACCGTACTCGCGCCCGAGCAGCGCGGCGCGCCCGGTTCGCCGGTCAGTCCTGAGGACCGCGAGTGGCTTCATCGCCCGCCAATTCCCTAACGCTGCACGAGGACGCACAGTTAAGACACGATTAAATCCAACGGCTTAACGATACGTTAACCCCCGCGAGCCAACGGGCGGAATTGCTCGGCGCGCCGGACCGCGATCCTCGCCAAGCCTTAAGCTTTTGCGGCTAAGCGTCGATGCGCAGGCGGATCGACCGGAAGTCCGATGAGCGAGCCAATCGAGTTTGCGCTCAAGCCCGGCGTTCAACCGGGCGACAGCGCCTTTCTCTTCAATCGGGGGCGCCATCGCCTTGCCTTCGATTCGTTTCCCGGCCGCACGATCGCGCTGGCCTTCTTCGGCTCGGCCGGCGATCCGCGGACGGATGCTGCGCTCCAGGCTCTCGCGGCCCGGTCGCGCATCGTCGAAGGCGGCAAAGCCGCCTTCTTCGCTGTCGTCCCCGGATTCGGACTCGGCTTCGTGGAGCGCGCTCGAGACGCGACATCCGTCGATCCGGTTCCTGCGGGACGACGAGGGCCTCGCCAAGGCTTTTGGGGTCGCCCGAGCCTGGGTTGTCCTCGATCGGATGCTCCGGGTCGTCGACGTCGCTCCGTTGGATCAGTACGAGCGGGTGCTGGGACGGCTGGATCGGCCGCCGCCGCCGAGCCAGGCCGTCGGCGATTGGCCGCCGGCGCCAATTCTCACGCTTGCCGACGTTCTCGAGCCGGAGCTTTGCCGCCATCTCGTCGACGGCTTCGAGCGCGGCGGCGGCAGGGAAAGCGGCTTCATGCAGGATGCGGAGGGACGGTCGGTCGAGCGTTTCGACGACGGCTGGAAGCGCAGGCGCGATTTCCCCCTGACCGATCCGCATCTGATTCGAGCGATTCGCGCCAGGATCGGGCGGCGGATCGTTCCGGAGATCCGGAAGGCGTTCCAGATGTCCGTCACCCGGATCGAACGCGACCTCGTCGCCCGCTACGACGCCGAAACCGGCGGGCATTTCGGTCCTCATCGCGACGACACTGGGATAGCGGTGGCGCATCGCCGGTTCGCGGTCTCGATCAATCTCAACGCCGACTTCGAAGGCGGCGAGATTTCGTTTCCGGAATACAGTCCGCAAACCTTCAAGGCGGCCCCGGGAGCGGCGGTCGTGTTTTCGGCCTCAATCCTGCACCAGGTCTCGCGCATGGCGCGCGGCAGGCGCTATGTGTTCCTGACGTTCCTGTTCGACGAGGACGGCGAGCGGCTGCGGCAGGCGAATTTGCGCGCAAGCCTTGAGCGGAGTCAGCCCCAAGCGGCGGAGAGAAAAGCCGCGCCGGCGCAGGCGTAAGCGCGCGAAAAAGCACAGGCATGACCAGTGATTTACGCGGATTCAACTCCAAGACGCGCGGCTCAACACAAACACAATACATTACTGTTATTACAATAAGGCATTGAATTATATTGCATAATCGATCAAGCACACCGAGTAAGAGGAGCGGACGACGAACGAAGAAGCCACACCGATTCTGCTCAAGCAGCCTCTCGACTCGGGCCGGGCTCGGCCCACACGAACGGAGGTCCAACCGCAGCTGTCGACGAACTTGCCGCGTCCCACCGCCGCTTGGGCCTAAAACCGGTCAGGCTCAACGGAGCTTGGACTCGAGGGCGACCCCGATGCCGCTTGATCTCCCACTCGAGCTGAACCCCGCTCGTCTCGAGCACCCGGCGCCTCACCTCCTCGCCGAGCGCTTCGAGATCGGCGGCTCTCGCCTGACCGCGATTGATGAGAAAGTTGCAATGCATGGTCGAAACCTCGGCGTCGCCGAGCCGCAAGCCCCGGCATCCGGCGCGTCGATCAATTCCCACGCTTTCGCGCCGGGCGGGTTCTTGAACGTCGAGCCGCCGGTCTTCTCGCGGATCGGCTGCGAGGCTTCCCGCGCCCGGGTGATGCGCTCCATCTCGGCTTCGATCGCCGCCGGGTCGCCCGGGCGGCCCTGAAACACCGCGGCGGTGAAGATTACGTCCTCGGGCGCCGAGCTGTGACGATAGGAAAAGCCCATCTCAGCGCAGGAGAACGCGCGCCTGGCCCCGGTCCGGTCGACGCCGCGCGCTTCGATCAGCACGTCCTTGACCTCGCCGCCGTGAGCGCCGGCGTTCATCCTGAGCGCTCCGCCGATCGACCCGGGCACCCCGCGCAGGAATGCAAGGCCGTCCACGCCGGCTGCCGCCGCGGCCTTGGCGACGAACTGGTCCGGCGCGGCCGACCCGGCGGCGACGCGGCAGCCGTCCCGGATCTCGACTGCGCCGAACGCCCGGCCGCCGAGGCGGATGACGACGCCTTCGACGCCGCCGTCGCGCACGATGAGGTTCGAGCCGAGGCCGATCGCCGTGACCGGCGTCGCGCGCGGGAGCGCGGCCAGGAGATAGGCGAGATCGTCTTCATCGGCCGGAGAGAACAGGGCCTGGGCCGGCCCGCCGACGCGAAACCAGGTGGCCTCGGCGATCGGCGCATTGGCGACGATGCGCCCGCGCAGCTTGGGCGCGCTCGCCTTCACCTCCTCGACAAGGTCAGGAAAGCTCATCGGCTTCAGGGCTTGTCGAGCGCGGCCAGTTCAGCGGGCAGCGCATAGGCCCATTGGGTGATCGAGCCGGCGCCCAGGCAGACGACATAGTCGCCCGGCCGAGCCAGCGAGCGCACCATGCCCGCCAGTTTATCGGGCGAAGGCAGGAGAAGGGCATGGCGATGGCCGTGAGCGGCGATCGCGGTCACAAGCGCCTTCTTGTCGACGCCTTCGATCGGCGGCTCTCCGGCAGGATAGACATCGGCGACGATCACGCTGTCGGCGTCATTGAAGCAGGTGGCGAAAGCGTCGAACAGCGAGGCCAGGCGGGTGAACCGATGCGGCTGCATGACGGCGATGACCTTGCCCTCGGTCGCCGCCCGCGCGGCCTTCAAGACCGCCGCGATCTCGACCGGATGATGGCCGTAGTCGTCGAATATGGCGACGCCGTTCCATGTCCCCGTGCGGGTGAAACGCCGCCTGACGCCGCCGAAGCTCGCGATCGCCTTGCGAATGACGTCGATCGGGGCTCCGAGCGCGTGCGCGACCGTGATCGCCGCGGTCGCGTTGAGCGCGTTGTGCCGGCCGGGCATCGGCAGCGCGAGGTCGTCGATGAAGGTCGCGCGACCTGTCGCCCGCTCCCGGATCAGGACCGAAAACCGGGTGAGCCCGCCGGCAAGGTTGACGTCGAGCAGGCGCGCGTCGGCCTGCGGATTCTCGCCGTAGGTCAGGACGCGGCGGTCCTCGATGCGCCCGACCAGCTCCTGCACCGTCGGATGATCGAGGCACATGACGGCGAAGCCGTAGAACGGCAGGTTCTCGACCAGCGCCAGAAACGCGTCCTTGATGGCGTCGAAGGTCTTGAAATGGTCGAGGTGCTCGGGGTCGATGTTGGTCACGACCGCGATGTCGGCCGGGAGCTTCAGGAACGTGCCGTCGCTTTCGTCGGCCTCGACCACCATCCAGTCGCCGGCCCCGAGCCGGGCGTTGGCGCCGTAGGCGTTGATGATGCCGCCGTTGATGACCGTCGGATCGAGCCCCGCCGCCTCGAGCAGCGTCGCGACCAGCGCGGTCGTGGTCGTCTTGCCGTGGGTTCCGGAGATCGCGATGCATTGCTTGAGCCGCATCAGCTCGGCGAGCATTTCGGCCCGCCGCACGACCGGAATGCGCCGCGCGCGCGCCGCGACGACCTCGGGATTGTCGCGCTTGACGGCCGATGAAACGACGACCACCGCGGCCTGGCCGAGATTCGTCTTGTCGTGGCCGATTGCGATCGTCGCGCCCTTCTCGCGCAGCCGCTTGACGCTGGCGTTGTCGGAGAGGTCCGAGCCCTGGACCGTGTGGCCGAGGTTGATGAGCACTTCCGCAATGCCCGACATGCCGATGCCGCCGATGCCGACGAAGTGGATAGGGCCGATCTGGTCCGGCAGCTTCATGCCCGCTCATCTCCCGCCCGGCCGATGGACCGGCCCGGACTCATGCGCGGCAGGCAATAGGGCAGTTCGCGCGTTTTTGGAAATCGGG
>CAWHTU010000023.1:0-96143 GCA_963832305.1 uncultured Alphaproteobacteria bacterium
CCAAGTTTCGTTCTTCTTATGTCTGCCAGAATTGCGGGGCCGTCACCCAGCGCTGGCAGGGCAAATGCGAGTCGTGCGGCGAGTGGAATACGATCATCGAAGAGGCGGCGGCGCTCGGCGTCGGCGGCGCGGCCGCACGTAGGGGAGCAGCGGGCCGGCCGTTCGCGCTCGAGGATCTGTCCGGCGCGTCCAGGTTCGAGCCGCGACTTGTCACTGGGCTCGCTGAGCTCGATCGCGTGGCCGGGGGCGGATTCGTGGCCGGGTCGGCGACGCTGATCGGCGGCGAGCCGGGCATCGGCAAGTCGACGCTGTTGATCCAGGCCTGCGCGGCGGTCGCCCGGTCCGGCGGTCGGGTCGTCTACGTCTCGGGCGAGGAATCGACCGCGCAGGTCCGCCTGCGCGCAGTGCGGCTCGGGCTCGCGGACGCTCCGGTGCAGCTTGCCGCGCAGACCTTCGTCGAGGATATCGTGGCCACGCTCGGCTCAGGCGACGCGCCGAAGTTCGTGGTCATCGATTCCATTCAGACGATGTGGAGCGACGCGATCGAATCGGCGCCGGGAACGGTGAGTCAGGTGCGCGGCTCCGTCCAGGCGCTGATCCGCTTCGCCAAGGCGAGCGGCGCGGCTTTATTGCTGGTGGGGCATGTGACCAAGGACGGCCAGATCGCCGGCCCGCGCGTCGTCGAGCATATGGTCGACGCAGTGTTCTCCTTCGAGGGCGATGGCGCTCACGCTTTCCGTCTGCTGCGGGCCGCCAAGAATCGATTCGGCGCGACCGACGAGGTCGGGGTTTTCGAGATGACCGGCGGCGGCCTTCGGGAAGTGCCGAACCCCTCGGCGCTGTTCCTGGCCGATCGCGACGGCGCCGCCAATCCGGGCGCGGCGGTGTTTGCGGGCGTCGAGGGCGCGCGACCGCTTTTGGTCGAGATCCAGGCCCTGGTCGCGCCGACGACTCTCGGCACCCCGCGCCGCTCGGTGGTCGGCTGGGAGCCGAGCCGGCTCGCGATGGTGCTCGCGGTCCTCGAGGCCCACGGCGGACTGAAGCTCGGGCAATATGACGTCTATCTCAACGTCGCCGGAGGCTTGCGGATCGTGGAGCCGGCGGCCGACCTCGCGGCGGCTGCGGCGCTGATATCCTCGCTCACCGGCGCGAGCTTGCCGCCGGATGCGGTGTATTTCGGCGAAATTGCGCTGTCGGGCGCGGTGCGAGCGGTCGCTCATCCCGGCTTGCGCCTCAAGGAGGCCGCCAAGCTCGGATTCGCCACGGCGTTCGCGCCGCCCTCGCCGCGCGGCGACGGCGAAAGCGCAAATATCGCCGTCCAGCCGATGGCGACGGTGGCGACGCTCGTTGCGTTGATTGCCGCGAGCGCCGTCGAGACGAGGGCGGCGCGTGTGAGCGCCTCGGCTCGCATGGGGTGACGAACTGGGGCGGCTTGGTTATAAGGCGCTCGCGCCGGCCGCCGGACGGCGCATGAAGACGTTGAACCGTCCCGACGAGGTTCGCTCGAAAAATGCCCTCTTATCTCGATCTCGCGGTTCTCGGCATCGTTCTCGTCTCGGCGCTGCTGTCGATGATGCGCGGGTTCAGCCGCGAGGTTCTGGCCATCGCCTCGTGGGCGGCGGCGGCGGCGGCCGCTTATTACTTCTATCCTCTCGTTTTGCCCTACCTCGCTCCCTATATCCACAAGGAGATCATCGCCCAGGCGGCTGCGGCGGCGATCGTGTTCTTTGTCACGCTGATCATCGTCTCACTGTTTACGGTACGCCTGTCGGACGCGATCCTCGACAGCAAGATCGGCGCCTTGGATCGGACGCTTGGCTTCGTGTTTGGAGTTGCGAGGGGGTTCCTGCTCGCCGTCGTCGCCTTCGCCATCTTCAACTGGCTGGTTTCGGAGAAGCAGCAGCCGGAATGGGTCAAAAACGCCAGGACGCGGCCGCTTCTCACCGAGACGGCCGATCGGATCGTCGCCTTGCTTCCGGAGGACGCGGCGGCGACTGTCGACGGCTGGATCAAGTCGCGCGCGAGCGCCGCGACGAACGAGCTGGCTCCGCCGTCGGCGGAGGATTCGGCGGCATCGACCCCCAGGACGACTGGCGATCCGCCGGTAGCGACCCCGGCCCCGGCGGCGCCGAAGAAGGGCGATTCGACCGGGGGGGCGAACGGCTCGGCGACGGACAAGCAGAAACTGGACGCCTTGATCAACAAGAACGTTCCGCCTCCGGCGCCCTTCGCGCCGGCGCCAAAACCGTGATGGGCGAGACTTCGTCCATCCCCTCGGCCGCCGCCGGCGAGACCGGCGTCGATCTCGACGATGATCGCTTGCGCGAGCATTGCGGGGTGTTTGGCATCTTCAATCATCCCGATGCGGCGGCGATTGTCGCCCTTGGGCTGCATGCGCTCCAGCATCGCGGCCAGGAAGCGGCGGGGATCGTCGCCTATGACGGCGTGCGGTTCCACTCCGAGCGCCGCCAGGGGCTGGTCGGCGATCACTTCTCCAGCGCGGCAACCATCGATCGCCTTCCGGGGCGCTCCGCAATCGGCCATGTGCGCTATTCGACCACCGGCGAAACCATACTTCGCAATGTCCAGCCGCTGTTCGCCGAACTCGAGGCGGGCGGCCTCGCGGTAGCCCATAACGGCAACCTGACCAATGGTCTGACGCTGCGGCGAGAACTTATTCGCGGGGGCGCTATCTGCCAGTCGACGACCGATACGGAAGTCGTGCTGCTGCTTGCCGCGCGATCACGTCGCCCGCGGATCGTCGACCGTTTCGTCGAGGCGCTGGCGGAGATCGAGGGCGCCTACGCGCTCGTGGCGCTGACCAACAAGAAATTGATCGGCGCCCGTGACCCGCTCGGCATCCGCCCGCTTGTGCTCGGTGAGCTCGACGGCAGCCCGATCCTGTGCTCAGAGACCTGCGCGCTCGACATCATTGGCGCGAAATTCGTTCGCGATGTCGAGAACGGCGAAGTGGTCGTCATCGACGGCGATGGCGTGACGAGCTTCTTTCCCCTGCCAAGGCTGCCGGCGCGGCCTTGCATCTTCGAATATATCTATTTCGCCCGGCCGGACTCGATCGTCGGCGGCCGATCCGTCTACGACGCCCGCAAGGCGATGGGAGCGGAGCTGGCGCGCGAAGCGCCGGCCGAAGCCGACGTTGTCGTGCCGGTCCCCGATTCCGGCGTTCCGGCGGCAATCGGTTATGCTCGCGCCTGCGGCCTGCCGTTCGAGCTCGGCATCATTCGCAATCACTATGTCGGACGCACGTTCATTCAGCCGACCCAGTCGATTCGCGAGCTGGGCGTCAGGATGAAGCACAACGCCAACCGCGCGGTGGTCGAGGGCAAACGGATCGTGCTGATCGACGATTCAATCGTGCGCGGCACGACCAGCGTCAAGATCATGCAGATGATGCGGGACGCAGGCGCGCGCGAGGTCCACTTCCGCATCTCGTCGCCGCCGATCGCCTACCCGGATTTTTACGGCATCGATACGCCCGAGCGCGACAAGCTGCTCGCCGCGCGCATGGATCTCGAGGGGATGCGGCGGTTTGTCGGCGCCGACAGTCTCGCGTTCCTGTCCGTCGACGGCATTTATCGCGCCATGGGCTATCCCGGCCGCAACTTGAGACAGCCGCAGTTCACCGATCATTGCTTCACCGGCGACTATCCGACTCGCCTCGCCGATCAGCTTGGAGAGCCGGGACGGCAGCAATTGTCGCTGCTAGCGGAAGCGAGCTAAAAGGCGCAAGCGCTGGCGCGCGCTGGCCGCCCGCGATCGACGCGGCCGCATCTACAGACGCTACTGGAAGAGTTTCAGCGCGTTCACGAGCGTTCCGTAGACGCCCCACAAGAGCGGGATGCCGACGAAGGCCCAGGCCAGCGCGAGCTCGAGGGAGGTCGTGCCGCCGCTATTGTCGTTGCTGTTCATTGCCGTTTCTCTCAAGCCACGCCGACGGCGTCATCGACCGTTTCGATCTCCATATGGTGCCGGTCGTCAACCGCCTGGATGAGGAAATTGGCGATGAAGCCAACGACCAGAAGCCCGGCCATGATGTACATGGTGACGTTATAGGCCTGGGCCTTCGGCACGCCGCTGTCGATCTGGTACTGCCGGATGTAGTTGACCAGCACCGGCCCCAGCACCCCCGCCACCGACCACGCGGTTATGAGCATTCCGTGGATCGCCCCGACATAGCGGGTGCCGAACATATCGCGAAGGTACGCGGGCACAGTGGCGAAGCCGCCGCCATACATGCTCAGGATGATGCAGAAGCACAGCACGAACAGCGCGAGGTTGCCGGCGCCGCCGAAATAAGGCACGAGCGCGTAGAGCACGAACCCGAGGGCGAAGAAGACGAAATAGGTGTTCTTGCGGCCGATGTAGTCGGAGGTCGAGGCCCAGAAAAAGCGTCCGGCCATGTTGAAGATGCTGAGCAGCCCGACAAAGCCCCCGGCGGCGGCGGCGGTGACGCGGCCCGGGAACATTTCCTGGCTCATCAAGGACGCCTGACCTAGCACGCCGATCCCCGCGGTCACGTTCATGCACAGCACGATCCAGATCAGCCAGAATTGCGGCGTCTTCAACGCCTGATAAACATAGACGTCCCTGTCGGTGACGAGTTTCGTAGCTTGGGCGGCAGGAACATATCCTTCGGGCTTCCACCCGGGCGGCGGCACGCGGACAATGGCCGCGCCGACCAGCATGAAGATGGCGTAGACGATCCCGAGCACGACAAAGGTCTCGGCGACCCCCACATGCGTGGGCGACGAGAACACGCTCATGAGCCACACCGAGAGCGGCGATGCGATCATCGCGCCGCCGCCGAAACCCATGATCGCCATGCCGGTCGCCATGCCCGGCCGGTCAGGGAACCATTTGATCAAGGTGGATACCGGGGAAATGTAACCCAGTCCCAGGCCCACGCCGCCGAGGACGCCGTAGCCGAGATAGACGATCCACAACTGATGCACGTATACGCCGAAGGCGCTGACGAGGAACCCGCCACCGAAGCACAACGCTGCGGTAAACATCGTGCGCCGCGGCCCGCCTTCCTCAACCCAGCGGCCGAGCACCGCGGCGGAAGCGCCGAGAAAGAAAATGGCGATCGAGAAGATCCAGCCGAGATCGGTCACCTTCCAGTCGTCCGCAACGGCGTCCTTGATTCCGATTAGCGTGTGCATCGGCTTGTTGAAGACGCTGAACGCGTAAACCTGCCCGATGCACAAATGAATGCATAAGGCCGCGGGGGGCACCATCCAGCGGCTGAAGCCTGGTTTGGCCACAGAATGGCTACGGTCGAGAATCGATAAAAGGCCCATTGTCGCGCGCCCGCCCTCATTATTTACAATGCAGGATCGCCTAGACGCCGCGATTTGGCAATGCCTGCGGGAATTTTTCCCCACTAGGTATTTTTCCCGATCGACGCAAATTACGCAAAAGTTGCGGCGAGGCGCCCGCGTCCTCGGGCGATCCTTCACATTCCTGTCATGCGGGGTCGCAATAGATCGTGATCAAACGGGCCAGGGAGATTTCATGTCCGCCGCATTCGACGCTCAACTCGGTCCTCATGCCGTAGCGCCGGTCAAGCCGCACCTCGATCATCCGGTCGACCCCCGATTTGCGCTCGGCATCCTCGCGGTCCTCGCCCTCGGCCTGTTCTACATGGCCTATTCGATCCGATCGGACATTTCCGCGGCCGGCGGCGGGCCGACGACGATCCTGCCGTTCCTCCTGCTCGGCGTCGCGTTGCTCATTGCCCTTGGCTTCGAATTCGTCAACGGCTTCCACGACACGGCCAACGCTGTCGCCACGGTCATTTATACCCACGCATTGCCCGCGCAGGTCGCGGTCGTCTGGTCTGGCTGCTGGAATCTCCTTGGCGTGCTGGCGTCGACCGGCGCGGTCGCTTTCGGCATCGTGTCCCTGTTGCCGGTCGAGCTCATTCTCCAGGTCGGCTCGGCCGCCGGCTACGCCATGGTGTTCGCGCTGCTCATCTCCGCGATCATCTGGAACCTGGGCACCTGGTGGCTTGGCATTCCCGCTTCGAGCTCGCACACGCTGATCGGCTCGATCGTCGGCGTCGGGGTCGCGAATGCGTTGATTCGCGGCCAGAACGGCACAGCCGGCGTGGATTGGGATCAGGTGACGAAAGTCGGCGAGGCGCTGCTGTTCTCGCCGCTGTTCGGCTTTACCCTGTCGGCGCTCCTGCTCCTGGCGATGAAGTCCGTCATTCGCGTGCCGGAACTTTACACCGCCCCGACCACGAACAAGCCGCCGTCGCCGTGGATCCGCGGATTGCTGGTCCTTACCTGCACGCTGGTCTCGTTCTTTCACGGCTCCAATGATGGCCAGAAGGGCATGGGCCTGATCATGTTGATCCTGATCGGCGTCGCCCCGACGGCTTACGCGCTCAATCGCGCGCCGGCCGAGGGTCACGCAGCCGCGTTCGTCTCCGCCGCGCACGCCGCTTCGAAGATCGTCGAAGCCCATGGCGCTGGATACAATATCACCGGCGATCCCCGCCCCGCCGTGACGGCATACGTTCACTCCCACATCATTTCCGAGGGCACCTATCCGTCACTTGCGGTCCTGACCAAGGAGATCAGCGACTCGGTCGAGCACTACGGCTCCATCGCCAAGACGCCGCTCGACAAGGTCCAGAACCTTCGCAACGACATGTATCTCGCGTCGGAGGGTTTCCGGGTCCTGGCGAAGGACAAGGAGAGCGAGCTGTCGGCCGCGGACAAGGCTCAGATCGGCGCCTTCAAGAAAGAGCTCGACGGGGCGACCAAGTTCATTCCGCTATGGGTCAAGATCTGCGTGGCGATCGCGCTCGGTCTCGGCACGATGGTCGGCTGGAAGCGCATCGTTATCACGGTCGGCGAGAAGATCGGCAAGACCCACCTGACCTACGGCCAGGGCGCGGCTGCGGAGCTCATCGCCGCGGCGACGATCGGCGCGGCTGACGGGTTCGGCCTGCCAGTGTCGACGACCCACGTTCTGTCGTCCGGCGTCGCGGGCACAATGGTCGCCAACGGCTCGGGAATGCAGTGGTCGACGGTCCGCAGCATCGCGATGGCCTGGGTGCTGACGCTGCCGGCGGCGATGATCATGTCCGGTTTGCTGTATGTTATCTTCCGCCAGATTTTCTGACCGACGGGAATCGCCCGTTCGCCTCCGGGGTCCGCGCTCTTGGCGCGGCCCTTTTTCGTGAGGCGCTGATGCTCAGCCGCCGCCGAACTGGGTGAATTGCTTCGCGCGATGGCGCGGAATGCGAATGCTGCGCGCCTTGAGGTCTGCGAGCGCGACATACATCATCGCCGTCATCAGGGCGTCGGAGAAGGCGTCGTGCTGGTCGAGCAAGGGCAGGCCGAGATCGGCGCGGATGGCGGCGAAACTAAGATCGGCCTGCACGCCGGGGGGCGCGTCGCGGTATTTGCGCTCGTAATAGAGCCTGGAGATCTCGATCCGGCGGTTGGGCAGCTCGATTCCGAGCAGCGGCCGCGCGTGCTTGTTGATCATCGCGACGTCGAATTCGAGGTAGTAGCCGACCAACGGCCGCGAGCCAATGAAGCGCAAGAGCTCCGGCAGGACATCCTGAATCGTTCGGCCGCCGGCCACGTCGCCTTCGCGCAGGCGATGGACCTTGATCGCCTCTGCTTTCATTCTCGCGCTGGGTTTGACCATCGCCTCGAACCGGGCGCTCGCAAGAATCCGGGCGCCGTGGATGGGAATGGCGGCGACCGTCACGATGTCGTCCCGTCGCGGATCAAGCCCGGTCGTTTCGCAGTCGATCGCGACCGCCTCCCCGGCCGGCGGCTCGTCGAACAGGAAGCGAAAAGCCTGATCGCGCAGTAGATATTGGTGAACGCGCCGCTTGATCGCGAGCCACATCAGAACATTGCCAGATTGAAATGGCGCCGCACCATCTCGCGCAGCCGCTTCGTCACCTGGAAGGCGTCGCGGAGGAGGTCGCGCTCCATGGTCGACAGCTCCGCCGGCCTCACTAGGCTAGTCGAGGCCCTCTCGGCGATCTGGGCGTCGAGCCGCATGGTCATGAGATAGCGGAGCGCCTCGGTCAGCTCGCGCGCGAACTGGGGTTCGAAGATCGCGCGCTCGGCAAGCCTGGCGATGCGCGCGGCGGTGTTGGTTTCGGTCAGCCCCTTCTCTAGCGCGAACGCGCGCACGCCGTGCACGATCGGGAAGATTCCTCCCTTCTTCAAATCGAGCGCATCGCCGTCGGCCTTCGAAGTGACCAGGTTATTGAAAAAGCCGATCGGGGTTGGAAACGCATCGACCGCGCGGGCGAAGCGCCCCAGATGCACCCGCTCGCCGCGCATGGCGTCGATCAGATTCTGCTTGGCCGCGCGCAGGAGGCCGGCGTCGCCGGCCACCGCCTCAGCGTCGTAAAAGATGGCGATATTCATTGCGCCGGCCTCATCCGACAGCGCCAGCCAGCGGCGAAAATCGTCCCCGAACTCCTCAACCGTTTTCGACCATAAAGGATTGCGCACCATGACTTCGCCGGGGCAGGGCGGAAAGCCACAACTCTCGAGCGCGTCGAAGACCTCGGCGCGGAATCGATCGAGATCTTCTGCCGGCACGGGCTCGGAGAGGATGAGCCCGTTATCCTGATCGGTGCGGAAGGTCTGTTCGCCGCGTCCCTCGCTGCCCATCACGATGAGCGAGCCGTGCTCCCGGATCGATGGCGGCGCGATCAGAGCAAACAGCTTCGCGTGCAGGCGCCGGTTGAGGTCGGTGACGATCTCGTTCACCACCTCGATCTTGACCCCCTGCCGGCGAAGCGTGCGGATCTGCGGCTCGATCTTCTGCGCCGCCGCGGCGAGATCGGCGATGGTCGAGGCGCGGTCGATTTGCCCCGCCACCAGCTGCGCATTGCCGGCCAGAAAGCTCAGGAGGTCGACGTCCTCCAGGACGCCGACAAACTCGCCGTTCTCCGCCACCGCGACCCGCCGCTTGTTGTGCTTGGTCATGCGCAGGAGCGCGGTTGAGACGAAATCGTCCGGCGCGACGCAGATGACCGGATGGCAGGCGAGCGGCCCGACGGGCTCATCGATCGGACGCCGGTTCACGATCGTCGCGTTGACGAGGTCGCTGCGGGTCAGCACGCCGGTCCGGTCGCCGTCGCGCACGAATAGCGCGTAGGAGTTTCTCTCCCGCATGCGAACGCCGGCGCATTGAATTGAATCCGCGGCGTCGACGAACGTCGCCTGGCGGAGGACGAGGTCGCTGACGCGCGCGTTCATGAGCGGGGCGAAACGCGACGCCTCCTCCTCGCGCGAAATCGCGTCGAGCTTGCGCGAAATATCGAGATAGAAGAACGAGGCGAAGCGCGGGTTGTCGTTGATTAGCCCGAGCGTCACGTCGCGCGGCAAGAGATTGCAGAGCGTCTCCTCGCGGGCCACGAAGGCGTTGGAGCTCCCGCCCTGCACCAGAGCCCGGCTGTCGAACGCGTCGCCGGGACCGCGCAAGGCCACGACCCCGTCGTGATCGCGTTCTTCGACGCACCCCTTGATGATGATGAACAGGCTTTCGGGAGCGCCGTCGCGGGCGATGATGGTTTCTCCCGGGCGGAAATATCCGATGTCGAGCGCGGCGCGGAGAATCTCGATTTCTTTTGGGGTCAGGCGATTGAACGGCGCATGGCCGGCGTCGAATGGCTGCGCCATCCCTTTCTCCTTCCGCGACGCTCGATTGTCCC
Source organism: uncultured Alphaproteobacteria bacterium (assembly GCA_963832305.1). GTDB lineage: Bacteria > Pseudomonadota > Alphaproteobacteria > Rhizobiales > Beijerinckiaceae > Roseiarcus. The sequence continues at coordinate 9,725 of CAWHTU010000023.1, forward strand.
TGCCTCGCCCGCCCTTGGCAAGACGACCAAGGTCTGGCGTAATGGTTAGGAGAACATCGGGGCGGCGAAAGTCGCCAGGGGCAGAGTGTAGATGGCCACAATTGACGACATTCTCGCTGCGGTCGACGCCGACGAGACCGCGGCGCTCGACCGGCTGTTCGCCCTTTTGTCGATCCCGTCGATTTCCGCGGTTCCGGCGCATTTCGCGGATTGCGATCGGGCAGCGGACTGGCTGGTCGCCGAGCTTGGCGCGCTCGGATTCGAGGCCGCCAAGCGCCCGACGCCAGGCAGGCCAATGGTCGTCGGTCATGTCGCGGCCAGTCGGCGCGAGGCGCCGCATGTGTTGTTCTACGGCCACTATGACGTGCAGCCGGTCGATCCTTTGAGTCTCTGGCGCAATCCGCCGTTCGAGCCGAAACTCGAGGTTGGGCCGGGCGGCGAGCAGATCGTGGCGCGCGGCGCGTCCGACGACAAAGGCCAGCTTATGACCTTTGTCGAAGCCTGCCGCGCCTTCAGGCAATTCGGCGGACCGCCATGCCATGTGACTGTGCTGTTCGAAGGCGAGGAGGAGACGGGATCGCCGTCGCTGGCGGGCTTCCTGGCCGAAAACGCCAAAGAGCTCACCGCCGATGTCGCCCTCGTCTGCGACACCGGGATGTGGGACCGGTCCACGCCGGCCATAACCACCTCGCTGCGCGGGATCGTCGGCGAAGAAGTGGTGCTGACCGGCGCCAATCGGGATCTGCATTCGGGCATCTACGGCGGCTTGGCCGTCAACCCGATTCATGTCCTTTCACGCATCCTGGGCGCCTTGCACGACGAGTTCGGGCGCAGTCGTCTTGCCGGGTTTTTACGATGGGGTCGAAGAGGTCCCGCAGGAGATCCTCGACCAATGGAACGCGCTGAATTTCGACGCCGCGGCGTTCCTGGGCGACGTCGGCCTGACGACGCCGGCTGGGGAGCGCGACCGCACGCCGCTCGAACAGCTCTGGTCGCGGCCGACCTGCGACGTCAACGGAATTGCCGGCGGCTATGCGGGCGAGGGGTTCAAGACCGTGTTGCCGGGCAAGGCCAGCGCCAAGGTGTCGTTTCGCTTGGTCGGCAAGCAGAACCCGGAGCGTGTTTCCCAAGCTTTCCGCGCCTTCGTCGCCTCCCGCCTGCCTCCCGATGTCAAGGCCGAATTCATCAGCCACGCCGGCAGCCCCGCCATTTCGCTGCCGGTCAAGAACCAGGCCTTGCGCCTCGCCCGCCGTGCGCTCGAAGTCGAATGGGGGAAACCTGCGGCGCTGGTGGGCAGCGGCGGCTCGATCCCGATCGTCGGTTCGTTCAAGCGCGAGCTCAACATGGATAGCCTCCTGGTCGGCTTCGCTCTCGAAGACGACCGGATCCACTCGCCCAACGAGAAATACGAGCGCACGTCCTTTCACAAGGGCGCCCGATCCTGGGTGCGCATCCTGGCCGCCCTCGCAGCGTGAGAGCGGGCGGGACTGGGCGCCAATGCGATCGCTCTCTCGTCGCTGCGGTCGCAACGACGGTGCGACGCCGCCAACGGAGCAATGCGGCATGACCGCCGACCGAGGCGCCACGAGACGCGACAAGTTCCTCGCCGACTTGAGACGTTCGCCCGTGCTGATGGGTATTCTCAATGTGACGCCGGATTCGTTCTCCGACGGCGGCCGCCATTTCGAGCCCGAGGCCGCCGCCGCGCGCGCGAGGGCGATGATCGCCGAGGGGGCTGCGGTCGTCGACGTCGGCGGCGAATTGACCCGGCCCGGCCACGCTCCTGTCCCGGCCGAGGAGGAGCTTCAACGGGTGGTCCCGGTCCTTGCGGCGCTGGCCGATCTGGACGCCCCAATCTCCATCGACACTTCGAAGGCGGCGGTGGCGCGCGAGGCGGCGCGGCTCGGCGCTTGCGTCATCAACGACGTCTGGGGTCTTCAGCGCGATCCGGATATGGCGAATGCCGTCGCGGAAACCGGCTCCGCCGTCGTCGTCATGCACAATCGCGAGAGCTCGGATTCGACGATCGACATTCTCGACGACGTCGAGCGCTTCTTCGAGCGCTCCCTCAACCTCGCCGCGGGCGCTGGCGTGCCGTTCGGCCGCATTCTGCTCGATCCGGGCATTGGCTTCGGCAAGACGCGGCAGCAAAACCACTCCTGCATCTGGAACCTCGATCGCTTCCGACGCTTTGGCGCCCCGATCCTGGTCGGGCTCTCGCGCAAGTCGTTCATCGGCGGGATTATCGACGCCGAGGTCGGTCGGCGTCTGCCAGGCACGCTCGCCGCCGACACAATCGCGCTCATGCGCGGGGCTTCTGTGCTGCGCGTGCACGATGTGGCAGAAAACCGCGCGGCGCTCGCCGTATTCGCGGCTCTCAAGGCAGCAGCCGCGCCCCCGTCCACGGAGAGGCCCAAGGACGACGGCCAGGCGCGGATCGTGCTCGCGCTCGGCGGCAATGTCGGCGAGAAGGCCTTGAGCCTGCGCCGCGCCCTTCGCGCAATCGCCGGCGAGCCGGGCATCAAGCTCACCGCCGTCTCCCGGCTCTACCGCACCGCCCCGTGGGGGAAAAAAGATCAGGATTGGTTCGTCAACGCCTGCGCCCTTGGCGTGACTCGCCTGGCCCCGGAGGCGCTGCTCGCGCGCATGAAGGCGCTCGAGGTCGAGCTTGGCCGCGTGTCCACCGAGCGGTGGGGGCCGCGCGTGATCGATATCGACCTCATCGCCTACGGCGACGTTGAGCTCAAAAGCGAAAAGCTGACTCTGCCCCATCCGGAACTCTTCAATCGCGCTTTCGTCCTTGTACCGTTGGCCGAGATCGCCTCAGACCTTGTGATCGAGGGCGTCAGGATCGGCGACGCCATCGAGCGGCTTGGGGATCAGGCCGCGGAGGTCACGCCGCTCGATTGAACTTGCGCCGGTTCGATTCGCGCTGGCCTCGGTCGCCCGAACCCCACTAAAGTGCGGTCCAGCAACCCGCCTCCTGGATAGAACCTCGTCCATCGGATAAGACGCCATGCCCGCCTGGTCGCAAACCTTCACTTTCCTCGACGGCGAATGGCTCGAGGGCAACCGCCCGATCGTCGGCGCGCGCACGCATGCCTTCTGGCTCGCGTCGAGCGTGTTCGACGGCGCGCGCGCCTTCGAGGGGGTGACCCCCGATCTCGACAAGCATTGCGCGCGGCTCAACCGCTCGGCTCAATCGATGTGCCTCAAGCCGACGATGAGCGTCGAAGCGATGCTCGAGATTGCAACGGACGGGGTGAAGAAATTCAGGCCCGGCGCCGAGCTCTATATCCGCCCCATGTATTGGCCCGAAGGGGGCAGCGCCACGAGTTCGGTGGCGCCGGACCCGGACTCGACCCGCTTCTGCCTTTGCATCTACGAGGCGCCGCTGCCCGCGCCGACCGGCGTGTCGATAACCCGCTCCCCGTTCGCCAAGCCCCTCGCCGTGACCATGCCGATCGACGCAAAGGCGGGCTGCCTTTATCCCAACAACGGGCGGGCGCTGATCGAGGCGCGTGTCCGCGGGTTCGACAATTGCCTCATGTGCGACATGCTCGGCAATGTCGCCGAGCTCGCGACCGCCAATGTGTTCATGGCCAAGGACGGCGTGGTGATGACGCCGATCGCCAATGGATCATTCCTGAGCGGGGTCACCCGGCAGCGCGTGCTCGAGCTTCTGCGCGCCGACGGCAGGGACGCGCGAGAGGCGACGCTGGGCTTCGCCGATTTCGACGCTGCCGATGAGATCTTCGTCGTTGGCAACTACGGCAAAGTGACGCCGGTCAGGCGGATCGACGGGCGCGACCTGCAGCCGGGACCGCTCTTCCAGCGCGCGCGCAAGCTCTACTGGGAGTTCGCCCACGCGCGCTGAGAGGGAAAGGCCCGAAGCAGACGCAAGGCTCGCGGGAGGGAGGATGAATGGCGACACGGCTCACGATACGGCTTGATTTCGATGAGGGGCGGCGTCTCGGCGCCGGCAAGGTCGCGCTGCTCGAAGCGATCGAGAAAAACGGCTCGATCTCAGCCGCTGGCCGCGCCCACAAGATGTCGTACCGCCGCGCCTGGCTGCTGGTCGACGAACTCAACCAGCTCTTTACCGCCCCCGTCGTCGCGGCCCATCACGGCGGGACAAGAGGCGGCGGCGCCCAGCTTACCGACCAGGGCCGGCGGATCGTCGCCCTCTACCGCAGCGCCGAGGCGAAGATGCGGGCCGCCGCGCAGAGCGAGATCGGCGCGATCGAAGGCGATCTTGCGGCAGGCAGGGCGGGAGTGGGCGCGCCTCAGCCCCTTTGACAGGGCGGGCGCTTTGACCGAAAGAAGCCCGCGATGACGCCACTCATCAAAATCTGCGGCCTTTCCACGCCCTCTACCCTCGACGCCGCCCTCGACGCCGGCGCGGACATGGTCGGGTTCGTCTTCTTCCCGAAGAGTCCCCGCCATGTCGACTGGGCGACCGCGCGCGCTCTCGGAAGGCAGGCGCGGGGACGAGCGAAGATCGTCGCGCTCAGCGTCGACGCCGACGACGACATGCTCAAACGCATCGCCGACGCCTTGGCGCCCGACCTCCTGCAACTGCACGGCCGAGAGACTCCCGCCCGGGTCAAAGAGATTGCCGAGCTTTGCGCCCGCCCGACGATGAAGGCGATCGGGGTCGCGGCGCGCGAGGACTTCGCCATCGCCGGCGAGTATGAGGGCGTCGCCGATTTCCTGCTGATCGACGCCAAGCCGCCCGAGGACGCCGCTCTGCCCGGCGGCAATGGCCGGCCATTCGACTGGGGCCTGGCGCGGGACTTTCATCCCTCGCGTCCCTGGCTGCTCTCCGGCGGCCTCGATCCCTGGATGGTCGAGACGGCGATTGCACGCAGCGGCGCCCGCGGCGTCGACGTGTCCTCGGGCGTCGAGAGCGCGCCCGGAGTGAAGGATCCGGCCCGGATCAAGGCGTTCGTCGCCGCGGCGCGGCGCGCGTTGGCGCGGGCGGCCGAGGGGGTTGGGTGAATGAGTAAGCTCGAGAAACCCAATTCCTATCGCGCGGGCCCGAACGAGCGCGGCCGTTTTGGCATCTATGGCGGACGCTTCGTCCCCGAGACGCTGATGCCGCTCATCCACTCGCTCGAGAAAGCCTACGTGGAGGCTAAGGCCGACCCGTCGTTCAAGGCCGAGCTCGATCACCTGCTCAAGCACTATGTCGGGCGCCCAAGCCCGCTCTATTTCGCCGAGCGGCTGACCGAGAGGCTCGGCGGGGCCAAGGTCTATTTCAAGCGCGACGAGCTCAACCACACCGGCGCGCACAAGATCAACAACGTGATCGGCCAGATCCTGCTCGCCCGCCGCATGGGGAAAAAGCGCATCATCGCCGAGACGGGCGCCGGACAGCATGGCGTTGCGACCGCGACCGCCTGCGCTCGCTTCGGCCTCGAATGCATCGTCTATATGGGCGCGGTCGATGTCGAGCGACAAAAGCCTAACGTGTTCCGGATGAAGATGCTTGGCGCGGAGGTGAGGCCGGTGGAGCAGGGCGCGCGCACGCTCAAGGACGCGATGAACGAGGCGCTGCGCGACTGGGTGACCAATGTCCACACGACCTACTATTGCATCGGCACCGTCGCCGGCCCGCATCCCTATCCGGCGATGGTGCGCGACTTCCAGTGCGTGATCGGCGAGGAGACGCGGGCGCAGATGCTCGAGCTCGAGGGCCGCCTGCCGGACAGCCTCGTCGCCTGCATCGGCGGCGGCTCGAACGCCATCGGCCTCTTTCATCCCTTCCTCGACGAGCCTCAAATCGAGATGTTCGGGGTCGAGGCGGCCGGTCACGGCCTCGACGTTCCCAACGGCCACGCCGCCTCGATCAACGGCGGGCGCCCGGCGTGCTGCACGGCAACCGCACCTATCTCCTGCAGACCGACGACGGTCAGATCCTCGAGGGCCACTCGATCTCCGCCGGGCTCGACTATCCCGGCGTCGGGCCGGAGCACTCGTGGCTCCATGACGTCGGCCGGGTGACTTACCTCGCGGCGACCGACAAGGAGGCGCTTGCCGCGTTTCAGCTACTCTCGAAGCTCGAAGGCATCATCCCGGCGCTCGAGCCGGCGCACGCGCTGGCCAAGGTGATCGAGCTCGCCCCGAAACGCCCGAAGGACCACCTGATGGTGATGAATCTCTGCGGCCGCGGAGATAAGGACATCTTCGCCGTCGCCGAACATCTGGGCGGGATGTGAGCCGGGCCGCCTTGCCGCGCGCCACGGCAGCGGCTAGCTTCCATTGATTGGCCGGGCGACCGGCGCAAGGATTTTCATCAGGGCGGGAAGGCATGGCCGGGGCGGCCGGGCAGGGCGAGAAGCTTAACGTCTTCATTTCCTACAGCCGCGACGATCTCGAGTTCGCGGATGTCGTCGACGCGGCGCTGCGTCTCGCCAAGTTTGAGACAACGATCGACCGGCACGGGACTTCGCCCGGCGAGGACTGGCGGAAGCGCCTCGGCGGCTTCATCCTCGCCGCCGACACTGTGGTCTTTGTGCTGTCGCCCTCCTCGGCCGAATCCGAAATCTGCCTTTGGGAGGTTGGAGAGGCGGTCAGATTGGGCAAGCGCATCATCCCGGTGGTCTGCCGCCCGCTTGAAGGCAAAAAGCCTCCGAAGGAACTGGCGGATCGCGATTACATCTTCTGCTATCCCGAGCCGAAGTCGCCAGGCGCAGGAGTTGGTCCTGGGCTTCTCGAACTCGCCTCGGCGCTCGATACCGATTTCGACTGGCTGCGCGCACACACGCGGTATCAGCAGCGCGCGACCGAGTGGGACGCGGGCGGTCGAACGGCAAACCGGCTCCTGTCCGGCGCCGACATTGCCTCGGCCAAGGACTGGGTGGCGCACAGACCCGAAAACCGCCCCTGCGCCGACCGAATTGCAGCTCGAATTCATCAAGGAGAGCGAGGCCGAGGCTGTCCGCCAGGAGAGCATAGAGGCGCAGCGGCTCAAAGACATAGCGGCGGCGCAGGCCGAGCGTAAGGCGGCGTTGGACGAGAGGGAGGGCGCGCAAAAGCGCGAAGCTGAGGCCCAGAGGCGTGAGGCGGAGGCGCAGAAGCGCGAGGCGCTCAGCAGGCGAGGCGCGTCGCCCAGCGGACCTTGGCCGGGCTGGTTGCGGCGCTCGTTCTCGCGGTCGCAGCGGCATGGTTCGGCGTGAACGCCTACCGGCAGAGCCGGATTGCGGAAACGGCGACGCAAGAGCGCGGTGGACGCGTCCAAGGACGCCAACCGTGAACGCGACAACGCGCAGGAAGCGACAAGACAGGCTCAGTTGCAGGAGTCGCGCGCGCTGGCGATTCTCGCGCAGGAGGCGAGCGCCAAAGGCGACCAGCCGACGGCGATGCTGCTGGCGCTGGAGGCGCTGCCAGAGCCGGGGTTCGGCGACAGAGAGCCCGGTCTTCATCGTCCGCTCTCCTACGAAGCGGCGGCGGCCTTGCATCAGGCGTGGCTCAGGAACCGCGAGACGACGCTCGCCGGCCATCGCGGCGCGGTTCGCGTGGCGGCGTTCAGCCCGGACGGAACCCATGTGGTCACCGCGTCCGACGACAAGACGGCGCGGGTGTGGGACCTGCGCGAGCAAGCAGCCGAGCTTCGTCGCCCTCGAAGGCCATCAGGGTCGCGGTCGATGTCGGCGGCGTTCAGCCCGGACGGAACCCATGTCGTCACCGCGTCCGCTGACAAGACGGCGCGGGTGTGGGACCTGCGCGAGAAGCAGCCGAGCTTCGTCGCCCTCGAAGGCCATCAGGGTGCGGTCCGTCGTCGGCGGCGTTCAGCCCGGACGGAACCCATGTGGTCACCGCGTCCGACGACAAGACGGCGCGGGTGTGGGATCTGCGCGAGAAGCAGCCGAGCTTCGTCGCCCTCGAAGGGCATCAGGGTCCGGTCATCGTCGGCGGCGTTCAGCCCGGACGGAACCCATGTCGTCACCGCGTCCGCGACAAGACGGCGCGGGTGTGGGACCTGCGCGAGAAGCAGCCGAGCTTCGTCGCCCTCGAAGGCCATCAGGGTCCGGTCAGGTCGGCGCGCGTTCAGCCCGGACGGAACCCATGTGCGTCACCGCGTCCGTCGACAAGACGGCGCGGGTGTGGGACCTGCGCGAGAAGCAGCCGAGCTTCGTCGCCCTCGAAGGCCATCAGGGTCCAGTCCATGTCGGCGGCGTTCAGCCCGGACGGAACCCATGTCGTCACCGCGTCCGACGACAAGACGGCGCGGGTGTGGGACCTGCGCGAGAAGCAGCCGAGCTTCGTCGCCCTCGAAGGCCATCAGGGTTCGGTCTGTCGGCCGCGTTCAGCCCGGACGGAACCCATGTGGTCACCGCGTCCGACGACAAGACGGCGCGGGTGTGGGATCTGCGCGGAAGCAGCCGAGCTTCGTCGCCCTCGAAGGCCATCAGGGTGCGGTCGCTCGGCGGCGTTCAGCCCGGACGGAACCCATGTGGTCACCGCGTCCGATGACAAGACGGCGCGGGTGTGGGACCTGCGCGAGAAGCAGCCGAGCTTCGTCGCCCTCGAAGGCCATCAGGGTCCGGTCGTCTCGGCGGCGTTCAGCCCGGACGGAACCCATGTGGTCACCGCGTCCGACGACAAGACGGCGCGGGTGTGGGACCTGCGCGAGAAGCAGCCGAGCTTCGTCGCCCTCGAAGGCCATCAGGGTTCGGTCAACTCGGCCGCGTTCAGCCCGGACGGAACCCATGTCGTCACCGCGTCCGACGACAAGACGGCGCGGGTGTGGGACCTGCGCGAGAAGCAGCCGAGCTTCGTCGCCCTCGAAGGCCATCAGGGTCCGGTCCTCTCGGCGGCGTTCAGCCCGGACGGAACCCATGTGGTCACCGCGTCCGATGGACAAGACGGCGCGGGTGTGGGACCTGCGCGAGAAGCAGCCGAGCTTCGTCGCCCTCGAAGGCCATCAGGATCCGGTCAACTCGGCGGCGTTCAGCCCGGACGGAACCCATGTCGTCACCGCGTCCTGGGACAAGACGGCGCGGGTGTGGGACCTGCGCGAGAAGCAGCCGAGCTTCGTCGCCCTCGAAGGCCATCAGGGTCCGGTCGACTCGGCGGCGTTCAGCCCGGACGGAACCCATGTGGTCACCGCGTCCGATGACAAGACGGCGCGGGTGTGGGACCTGCGCGCGAAGCCGCCGAGCTTCGTCGCCCTCGAAGGCCATCAGGGTCCGGTCTATGTCGGCGGCGTTCAGCCCGGACGGAACCCATGTCGTCACCGCGTCCGGCGACAAGACGGCGCGGGTGTGGCGCGTCTATCCCGATGTGAACGAGCTGATCGCCGAGGTCCGGCCGCGCCTTTCCCGCTGCCTCAGCCAGGCGCAGCGCGACGCCTACGGACTGCCGACCGCGCATCCGGCTTCCGACCGCAATTTCATCCCGCCGCCGACGGCTGACGGCCGTTGTCCGAGCTGAGTTCGCTTTTGGCGCGTCGCAACTCGCGCCCTTTCCGTATAGGGTTCCCTGAAGCCTGCGCGCGCGCTTCGACGCTCGAAAAGGAGGAAGCATGCCGACGATCGTAAACCCGCCCGGGCAGATCACGCCCATTCTGCCCGCGGCCGGAGGGGACGCGGCGCCGGCCGCGACCGCGGCGGCTGGGCAGGCCGCTCCCATTCGCGCCAGCGGAGGCGGCGCGACGATCGCCTACATGACCGCAACCGGGGCGAAGCAGGGGCAGATCAAGGGCGACGTCACCGACAGGGGCCGCGAGGGAGCGATCGCCCTCCTCTCGCTCGCCCAGGAAATCGACGCGCCGTTCGATCTCGCGACGGGCAAGCTCTCGGGAAAGCGGCAGCACCGGCCGATCACGGTGACGAAGAGGCTCGACCCGGCGACGCCGGGCCTGTTGCAGGCGCTCGTCACGAACGAAGTCCTGACGAGCGTCGTCGTCACATTCTACCGGGCGGACCCGCAGGGCCGGGAGATCGCCTATTTCGTCGTCAAGCTGACGAACGCGTCGCTGACCAGCGTCGCGCTCGCAACTTCCGACGACACAGCCGAGACGGAAAAGATCCAGATGGTCTACCAGAAAATCTCTTGGGAAAATCCCCCCGCCGGAAAGGCGACCATGGACGACTGGGCGATCCAGTCCTGAATCCGGCAGGCCGGGCGCATCGTCAGGGCGCCTTGCGGCCGCGCAGTCGGCCGCAATTTCATCCCGCCGCCGACGGCCGACGGACGCTGCCCGGATTGACGGACAATCGACTCACAAGGTGGTTCACCCCTCACCCCGCGCGACCGCTCCGGAACGCCTCGACCGTCTGGCAATGGATGGTCGCTCCATCGGAAAATTAGTAAGCGTGAAAATATCTTGCAAAAAAGCAGAAATCAAGTTATGCTCCGGAGTCGATGGAAACAATGGTTGAGCCTTGGCGAAATGGGACGGCGGGGACGAGGGGGAAAGAAAGTATTTTTTTCGGTCGGAACCATTTGAAAAGCCTCGATTCCGAAAAGCAAAAAACAGTGGTTTCGTTTTCGTGGGCTTTCGGCCATTTTCGCCAATTTTTCAACCGGACCGAACGTCCTCGCCTATGCATTTTTCACCCCACCCGGCCGGCCCGGAACGCCTCGACCGTCTGCATGACGCCGCGCAGCTCCGCCAGGCCCTTGAGGCGGCCGATGAACGAATAGCCGGGGTTGACGCGCTTCTTGCCGTCGTCCCCGAGCAGATGCCCGTGGTCGGGGCGCATCGGGATTTCGGCGTCGGCGCGGCCTTCCGCGCGCCGGCGCTCCTCTTCCGCCATCAGCGCCGCGACGAGGCGGACCATGTCGGTTTCGCCGGCGAGATGGTCGGCTTCGAAGAATGAGCCGTCCGGCTCGCGCTTGACGTTGCGCAGATGGGCGAAATGCACGCGCGGGCCGAACTCGCGCGCCATGGCGACGAGATCATTGTTCGGGTTCGAGCCGAACGAGCCGGCGCAGAGCGTGATCCCGCAGGCAGGCGAAGGCACGGCGGCGAAGAGCTTGCGCACGTCCTCGGCGGTCGACATCACCCGCGGCAGGCCGAAGATCGGGAACGCCGGATCGTCGGGATGGATGGCGAGGCGCGCGCCTTCCTCCTCGGCGACGGTTGTGATCTCGCGCACGAACGCAAAGAGGTTGGCGCGCAGGTCTTCGACCCCAACATCCTTGTATTGGGCAAGCGCCCGCTTGAAGCTTTGCCTGTCGTAGGTGAAGTCGCGCGCCGGCAGCCAGTCGATCAGCGTTCGCTCGAGCCGATCGATTTCGCTCGGGCGTCATCGCTTCGAAGCGCGCTCGCGCCGCGGCGACGCGCTCGGGCGCATAATCGGCCTCGGCGCTGTCGCGCTCGAGGATGAAAAGGTCATAAGCCGCGCAATCGACCGCGTCGAACCTCAGCGCCGTCCCGCCGTTGGCGAGCGGCCAATTGAGGTTGGTTCGGGTCCAGTCGGTGATCGCCATGAAATTGTAGCAGAAGGTCTTGGCGCCGGCGCGCGCCGCATTGCGGATCGATTGCTTGTAGTTGTCGATCTTCTGCCGGAAGTCGCCCGAGCGGGTCTTGATCTCCTCGCCGACGCCGATGCTCTCGACCACCGGCCAGACGAGCCCGGCCGCTTCGATCTCGGCCCGGCGCTTCGACACCTCGTCTTCGCTCCACACTTCGCCCCGGTTCATGTGATGCAGCGCGCTGACGACGCCGGCTGCGCCAGCCTGGGCGACATTTTCGAGGCTGACCGGATCGTCCGGCCCGAACCAGCGCCAGGTCTGAAGCATTCGAGGCCTCCCTTTGCGGAGCGCGGGCCCCCATCGGGCACCTTCTCGCCGCAAGGGAGCGAGGCGAGCGCTAGATTTTCCGCCCCATGGCGAGAAACTTCTCCGCTCGCGCGTTGCGCAATTCCTCCGGGCCGAGGTTGTGGAGCGACCTCAGCGCGTCGCTGATCGCATGGCCGGTCGCGGCGACCGCCGCCGGCGGATCGCGGTGGGCGCCGCCGACGGGCTCGGGAATGACGCCGTCGATGATGCCGAACCTGATGAGGTCCTGGGCGGTGATCTTCATGCCCGTCGCCGCTTCCTGCGCGCGCGACGAATTGCGCCACAGGATCGAGGCGGCCGCTTCGGGGGAAGCGACGGTGTAGATCGCGTGCTCGAGCATCAGCACGATGTTGCAGGCGGCGATGGCGAGCGCGCCGCCCGAGCCGCCCTCGCCGATGATCACCGCGACGTTGGGCGCGCCAAGCGCGAGACAGGCGTCGGTCGAGCGGGCGATGGCCTCGGCCTGGCCGCGCTCCTCGGCTTCGACCCCGGGGAAGGCGCCGGCGGTGTCGATGAGCGAGATCACCGGCAGGCCGAAACGGTCGGCAAGGTCCATCAGCCGCACCGCCTTGCGATAGCCTTCCGGCCGCGCCATGCCGAAATTGTGCTGCACCCGGCTCGCCGTGTCGTCGCCCTTCTCCTGGCCGAGGACGCAGACCGATTCGCCTTCGAATCTTCCGAGGCCGCCGACGATCGCCTCGTCCTCGCCGAAATAGCGGTCGCCGGCGAGGGGCGTGAACTCGGTGATGAGGCCCTTGACGTAGTCGCCGAAGCGCGGACGGCCCTGGACGCGCGCGACCTGGGTCTTCTGCCAGGGCGTCAGGCTGGCGTAGAGATCGGCCAGCGCCTTGTCGGCCCGCGCCTCGAGCCGGGCGATTTCCTCGGCGAGAGCGGGCGAATCGCCCTTCTCTGCGACCGCGCGCAGTTCGTCCAGGCGGGCGTCGATCTCGGCGACCGCCGTTTCGAAGCTGAGATAGGTGCGCATCTAATCCTTGCGGCCAACCGCCCCGGGGCGCGCGGCGGCGCGCGGAAACTGGCGGCGGGAAGAGGCGAAGTCAAGCGACCGCGAAGTCTCTGAAGGGCCCCAAGCCTTGCATCGGCCCTCGCGATGCGGCAAAAGAAGACGGGCTTTAGGAGTGTAGCTCAATTGGTAGAGCACCGGTCTCCAAAACCGGGGGTTGGGGGTTCGAGTCCCTCCTCTCCTGCCATCGCGGAATAGAGGAAACCGGAGCGATCGGGCGGGCGTAGTTCAATGGTAGAACGGAAGCTTCCCAAGCTTCATACGAGGGTTCGATTCCCTTCGCCCGCTCCAGTCCCGCTCAACGCATTGTCGCCGCCCCGGCGCGCGCCATGCGGCGGATGAAATCGGCGACTGCGTCGGGCGCCGTCACCGGCAGCATGTGGCCGCCCTCGATCAGTTCGAGCTTAAGACCGGGAATCTGATCCTTTGTCGCTTGTCCATGCACGCGGTAGTCCAGCATTTGATCGCCCTTGCCGAACAGGATCCCGGCCGGGATGGTGAGCGTCGGATACCGGCGGATCATCTCGGCGAAACCGTCGTTGATCGACTCCATGTCGGTCGACGCCGCGGTGAAGCTCTGGGGCCGCAGGCCCAGCGCTCCCCCTCCTCGGGCAAGAAAATCGGGCGGAGCCTGTACCGGCCCGAACACTTGGCCGAGCACGCGGTCGGAGTTCAGGATCCCGAGCGGCGCCGCCAGCGTCCAGGCGACGATCCGGCGCAGGAACGGCGAGCGAATGTCGAGGCCGCGAAACGGCTCGGGCGGCGTCTCGACGACCTGAGTGACCGGAGCGACCAGCGCCAGCGCGCTCACGCATTCGGGATGGTCGAGCCCGACCGCCAGGGCTATCGCGCCGCCCATCGAATGCCCGACGATGAGGGGGCGATCGAGCTTCAGGGCTCCGATGACTTTGGCCATGAGCTCGCCTTGCGCGCGAAGACGCGCGTCGGCGGCCGGCGGGCGGGTCGAGTAGCCCGATCCGGGACGATCGACTGCAACGACCCGGAACTCCTTGGCCAGGCGGCCGACCAGCGCATAGGTGAAATTCCCCAATTGTCCGGCGAGACCGTGGATCAGGAACAACGGCGGACCCGCGCCCTCGTCGACATAGTGGATGCGGCAGCCGTCGAGTTCGAGAAAGCGCCCGCGCGGCGGGTCGGCGCTCTCGACTCGCCGGGCGGTGTAGGCCGTGAACCCGACCAGGCCGCAAACGGCGAGCGCGAGCGCGAGAACGACGATCGCGAGCGCGGTCATCTCGCCCTCCCAAGACTGTTGAAAGTCGAGGAGACGCCCATCATCCGGCTCGGCCCGGCGCCCCGCGCCGCCCGAACTCGAGCGCGCCGTCGTCGATCGCGCCGAAGCGCAGCGCCAGGAGGTCGAGGGCGTAATTCTGGTTCATCCGCCAGGGCTTCCTCGTCCCCTGCTTCGGCAACAGGGCCTTCGCCCGCTGGATGTAGCCTGACGTGAGCGGCAGGGTCGGCTCCTCGGCCATGTCTGCGTCGTTCCGGCGAGGCGTGCAGATCGCGTAGCCGCAGCGATCCATATGGGCCAGGAGCCGGCAGACATAGTCGGCGATCAGGTCGGACTTGAGGGTCCAGGATGCGTTCGTGTAGCCGAAAACCGACGCCAGATTCGGGACGTCGCTGAACATCACGCTCTTATAGATCGTCGTGCCTCCCACCTCTACCGGCTTGCCGTCGACCTCGATTTTGATCCCGCCCACCAGGCGCAGCTTGAGCCCGGTCGCGGTCACGATGAGGTCGGCCTGCAGTTCCTCGCCCGAAGCCAGACCAAGGCCGGTCTCGGTGAAGGTTTCGATCTCGCCGGTCACCACCGACGCCTTGCCGGCGCGCAGCGCCGCGAACAGATCGCCGTCCGGGACGAGGCACACGCGCTGGTCCCACGGCTCGTAGCGAGGGTTGAAGTGCTTGGCGGCGTCGATTCGCGGTCCGACCGCGGCCTGAGCGAGCTTCAGGATTTCCGCCCGCACCGCTGCCGGTTTGCTTCGCGACTGGCGGAAAAGGTAGAGCTGCAGGGCGATGTTCTTCCAGCGCACGATAGCGTGGGTGAGCCGCACCGGAAGCCATCGTCCAAACCTTTTCGCCACCGCCTCCTCGGACGGACGGGCGACGACATAGGTCGGCGATCGCTGCAGCATGACGACATGCGCCGCCGTCTGCGCCATGGCCGGAACAAGGGTGACCGCGGTCGCTCCGCTGCCGATGACGACCACGCGCTTGCCTTCGTGGCGCAAGTCTTCGGGCCAGTGCTGCGGGTGAATGATGCGGCCGGCGAATCTCTCCATGCCGGGCCAGCCGGGCATATAGCCTTCCGCGTATTCGTAGTAGCCCGCGCACATGAACAGAAAATTGCACGAGAACCGCGACGTCTCGCCTTCGGGACCCGTCACGTCCAGCGTCCAGCGCGCGTCCCCCGATCGCCAGGAAGCGCGAACGACCTTGTGGCCAAATCGAATCCTGCGATCCACGCCGTACTCTCGCGCGGTCTCGGCGAGATAACGGAGAATTGACCCTCCGTCGGCGATCGCCCTCGTGTCGTCCCACGGGCGGAACGCGTAGCCGAATGTCGCCATGTCGGAATCCGAGCGGATGCCGGGATAGCGGAACAGGTCCCAGGTGCCCCCGATCGCGTCCCGCGCCTCAAGGATGATGAAACTCGTCTTCGGCCGCTTGCGAACCAGATGGCAGGCCGCGCCAATCCCCGAAAGCCCCGCGCCGACGATAATGACGTCGAAGTCGGCGCCGACTTTCCGCGGGTCGCCGCGTACGCGCATCGCCGAGAGGGCGTCGTTCATCCCCATCCTCCGCTGCCGGCCGCGACGCTCCGGGAAATCTCGCCGCTTCGATGCTCGACAACCACTGTAGAACGGCCTGTTCCCGGCCGGCAATGCGGAGATATGTTGGTTTCAGGGTCGTGAGCGCGGCAAAATGTCCGGGCTGACGCGTCAACCCCGGCCGTTCGTTGATCCGGCTGGCCGCGTCGATTATGGTCGGACGACAAGCAAAAGCGGCTCTAGCCACGTCCCGAATCCGGGAAGCGCGGCGAGCCGTCGGGGCGCCGGCTTCAAGCCGGGGGCTTTGACAAGGAAACGACCATGGCTCTCGCGAACATCCTCGTTCATCTCGATTCGAGGCCGCGCACCGCAGCCCGCGTAGTCCTGAGCCTGCGCATCGCCGAACGGTGCGGAGCGCGGCTTACGGGAATGTTTGCTGAGCGCGCCGACGCCCATGTGGTGGGGACGGTCGCGACCTGGCCGAGCGCGCATTACGTCGCCGCGCGCGACAAGGCGCAGGCTGCGTTCGCCGCCGCAACCGCGCCGCTCAAGGACCGCGCCGCCTTTATCGACGTCAACCGCGGCAGCGACCACGAGATCGTTCGCCGCGCGACCGAGATCGCGCGCACCTTCGATCTCGTCGTCCTCGGCCAGGCGCAAGACGACGTTCCCGTCCCGGCCAAATTGCCGGACGAGGTGATCGCCGAAAGCGGTCGGCCGGTCCTGGTTGTGCCCTATGTCGGAACTTACGCCGACGTCGGCGCCCGACCGCTCTTCGCCTGGCACGGCGAGCGCGGCGCCGCCCGCGCCGCCTTCGACGCCCTGCCGCTGGTCACGAGCGGCTGCCAAGCGCTCATCGTCGAAGTCGGCCACAAAGGCGATCAACGCTATGAATTTTCAGATCTTCTCGTCGCCAACCTCGCCCGCCACAAGGTGAAAGCGCGTTACCAGCACGCCATTGTCGACGATATCTCGGTCAGCGACGCCCTTCTCAGCGCCATTTCCGACCATTCGGCTGATCTCATGGCCATCGGCGCCTTCGACGCGGGCTGGCGCTTTCTATTCGGCCACGGCTCTGGAACGCCGCAGATCCTCGCTCACATGACCGCGCCGGTGCTGTTCTCGCATTGAGGCGCCGCGCGCGTAGCGCTCACCCGGTCTTAGCGGGTTTGGGATTGCGCCATGGCCCATCGGCGCCGATGAGCGCCTGGGCTGCCTCGGGTCCCCAGGTCCCGGGCGCATATTCAAGGGCCGGCGGCGGATTCGCGAGGATCGGCTGCACGATCCGCCATTGCGCGTCTATGGCGTCCTCGCGCCCAAACAACTCGTCGTTGCCGCGCATCGCGTCGCCCAGGAGACGCTGATAGGGAGGGATCAGCGAGGCGGCGCGTTCCGACAGCATGAGCTCCACACTTTCGCCGGTCATGCCTTCACCCGGGTGTTTCACCCGCAGGCCAATTGCGACGCCGACGTCCGGGCTTATCCGCAGGCGCATATAGCTGGGCGGCGCGTCGGCCTCGTCGCCGAAGGTCGCCCGTGGCGGGGGCTTGTATTCGACCGTGACCTCGGCAGCCGTCAAGGGCAGGCATTTGCCGGCGCGGATGTAGATCGGGACCCCCGCCCATCGCCAGGAATCGACCGACAATTTCACGGCGACATAGGTCTCAACGGTCGAGTCCGGCTTGACCCCCTTGACTTGCCGATAGCCGCGATACTGGCCCCGAACAATGCTCGCCGCGTCCAGGGGTTTGACAGCTTTGAGGAGCGCGGCCTTCTGGTCCCGCATCAACTCATGGTCTTCGCCGGTCGGCGGATCCATCATCACGTTCGCGAGCACCTGAAGCATGTGGTTCTGCACCACGTCGCGAAGCGCCCCGGTCGCGTCGTAGAAGCTGCCGCGATCGTCGACTCCAAACGCTTCCGCCATGGTGATCTGGATGCTGCGCACGTAGTTGCGATTCCAGAGCGGCTCGAAGGGCGCGTTGGCGAACCGGGTGTAGACAATGCTCTGCACCGGCTCCTTGCCAAGATAGTGATCGATGCGAAAGATCGCCGATTCCGGAAAATCCTCGTGCAGGCAGCGGTTGAGCGCCTTCGCCGATTCGCGATCGTGGCCGAACGGCTTCTCGACGACGAGACGCGCGTTCTCGTTGAGCCCGCTGCGAGCGAGGGCGGCGACGACGACCGCGAACAGACTTGGCGGAATGGCGAGATAGTGCAGAGGCCGCTTCGCGTCGCCCAGCGTTTGCTTGAGCTTGGCGAATGTCCCGGGATCGCCGTAGTCGCCGTCGACGTAGCGCAGGAGAGCGAGAAGACGCGCCAGTTTCCCGGGGTCTGCGCCTCCATGGCTCTCGATGCTCGCCTTGGCGCGCGCCTTCAAGTCATCGACCTTCCAGCCGCTCTTGGCGACGCCGACGATCGGGACATTGACCCCTTCGTCGCCGACCAGACCCAGAAGAGCTGGGAAGATCTGCTTGAACGCCAGATCGCCGGAAGCGCCGAAGAACACCAGGGCGTCGGATTGGGCGGCCTCCATGCTTCTCTCACCTTTAAAAACGGGAAATCTGCGCGATCAGCGCCTATTTCGCGTCGAGAATGCCGTTGGCGTCAACCCCCATGGCGGCATCTGGCCAGCGAACGCGATTCACCGGCAGGATATTCTCTCGCCAACCATCAACGTCTTGCGGCGCGGCGCGGTCGTCCATAATCCTTCCCGGGACGATCCGGCGACCATGATTGGGGGCGTTGATGCCCGACTACGGAGCCTACCAGAACGAGATCTACCTCGGCGGCCTCGCGGGCCGCCTGCCCCAGTTTCCGATGCGCTTCGACGAACTGGAGGCCAAGGCGCATGCGGCGATGCCGGAAAGCCTGGTGTCCTATGTCGCCGGCGGCTGCGGCGATGAGCACACCCAAGTGGCCAACGTCGCCGCATTCGACAAATGGGGCCTCATGCCGCGCATGTTCGTCGGCGCCAAGCGGCGCGACCTCTCGGTCGAACTGTTTGGCATGAAGTTGCCCTCGCCCCTGTTCATGACCCCGAACGGCGTAATCGGTCTCTGCGCCCAGGACGGCCATGGCGATCTCGCGACCGCGCGGGCGGCCGCCCTGACCGGCGTGCCGATGGTCGCCTCGACCCTATCGGTCGATCCGCTTGAAACCGTCGCCGCGGAGTTCAAGTCGACGCCCGGGTTCTTCCAGCTCTACACCCCGACCGATCGCGAGCTTGCGGAGAGTTCTGGTCAGGCGGGCCGAGCAGGCCAGCTTCAAGGCGATCGTTGTCACCCTGGACACTTGGATAACCGGTTGGCGGCCGCGCGATCTCAAGTCCGCGAACTTCCCCCAGCTGCGCGGCCATTGCCTCGCCAATTATTTCACTGATCCGCGCTTCGCGAAATTGCTGGGCGGGCCGCCGGAGAAGGATCTGCGCGCCGCGATCGCCACGTGGGCGGCGATCTTCGGCAATCCGCTGACGTGGGACGACCTGCCGTGGCTGCGCTCGCTGACCCGCCTGCCGCTTGTCGTCAAGGGGATATGCCATCCCGACGACGCCCGGCGCGCCGTCGATGGCGGCGTGGATGGGATCTATTGCTCCAACCACGGCGGCCGGCAGGCGAACGGCGGCATCCCGGCGCTCGACATGCTCCCCGGTGTGGTCAAGGCCGCCGGGAGGATCCCGGTCCTGTTCGATTCCGGGATCCGCTCCGGAACCCACGTCGTCAAGGCGCTCGCTCTGGGGGCCGCCGCCGTCGGCGTCGGCCGCCCCTATGCCTATGGGCTCGCGCTCGGCGGGACCGAGGGCATCGTCCACGTGTTGCGTTCGCTCCTGGCCGAAGCCGATCTCCTGATGGCGGTGAACGGCTATCCTACCCTCGCCGATCTTAAGCCCGAAGCGCTGCAAAGGGTGGGACGGTGAGCGGGCTTGCGACCGCGGCAAAGGTGGAGCGCGTCGCGCTCCAGGCGCGAGGCGACGCCCTCATAGGACCGAGAATGAACTTGCGACCGCATCGCATGTCCTTGATCATGTGCGCCGGATGTTGGCCCCGCTGGCCGACGAGCCCGGGCCATGAATCGCCACCTTACAGAGATCCCCGCGCCGAACGACATCGAAGGGCCGCGCCGTCACGTCCCGCTGTGGATGCTTGCGTTGTTCACTTTGAGCGGGACGCTGGGCATGCACATTTTCGTGCCCGCGCTTCCGAGCGCGGCGGCGGGTCTCCACTCCAGCCCCCGCGCGCTGCAACTCACGATCAGCGTCTATATAGCCGGACTCGCGATCGGCCAGCTCGTTTATGGCCCGGTCTCCGATCGCTTCGGCCGCCGGCCGACGCTGATCGGCGGCCTCATCCTGTTCACGGTCTCCGGGTTGGCCGCGCTGCTTGCGCAGAGCGTCGACGCCCTGATCGTCTCCCGCCTGTTTCAGGCGCTTGGCGGCTGCGCCGGGCTCATTCTCGCGCGTGCGATTGTGCGCGACACTGCGGCATCGCATGAGGCGACACGCCGCCTCGCGCTGATGAACCTCATGGCCACCGCAGGGCCTGGAGTGGCGCCGCTGGTCGGCGGCGCGCTGGCAGGGCTATTCGGCTGGCGCTCCATATTTGTCGCGCTATGCCTCCTCGGCGCTCTGAACGCGCTTTGCGCCTGGCTGCTCCTGCCCGAAACCGGCAAGCGCACGAGCTTGAGCGGCGCGGTGCTGGCGCGGAACACGCGCCAGCTTCTCGCTTCGCCGGCTTTCCTTGGCTATGCGATCGGCGGCGGCTGCGCAACGACCTCGCTCTACGCCTTCATTGCTTGCGCGCCGTTCATCATCGTGGATCGGTTGCACAGGCCTGACAGCGAGATCGGCCTATACCTGGCCCTGCTTGTCTCGGGGATATGGCTCGGCAGCATGCTGACAAGCCGTTTCGTGGACCGGTTCGCGCTGAAGACGTTCCTCGTGGGCGCAAATGCGGTGAGCGTCGCGGCGGCCCTTGGATTCCTCGCCGCTGTCCTCAGCGGGCATCTGACCGTGGCGCTGATGGTCGGCCTGATGCTTGTCTACAACATCGGGGTCGGCTGCGCCGGACCGACCGCTCTGGTCCAGGCGATGAGCGTCAATCGGCACGTCCTCGGGTCGGCGTCCGGCCTTTATGGCTTCACCCAGATGGCGGTGGGCGCGGCGCTGACCGCGCTCGCGGGTCTCGGCAGCGACCCGGCGCTGGCGGCCGGGGTTGTGCTTGTGCTGGCCGGCTTTGTTGCGCAAGCCTCGTTCTGGATCGCCATTCGCCATCAGGCGCCGGCGCCAACCGTCTGACTGGACGCGAAGTCGCGAGCCGCGGTCAAACGTCTCGCTTATCGCCGATGCGATTTCATCCGGTCGCCGACGCTCGCAATCAAAGCTCCGACGAATATAGTGAGCGACAAGCCGAGAACGATTTCACCGGCTGCAAACAGCGGCGTAGGAAACAAACCAATCATTGCCGTCTCCGCGGATTTCTTCATGACATCGATGAATGGTAAACGCTGGAGGCAGAGGGTTGTTCCGGACTGGTGAGTCCTCGGTGCTTGGTCACCTCCTCTCGCGAACTGACCGCGCAGTCAGGCGGCGGGCGGGAGCAAATGCCATATTCTTGTCGGGGCGGCTGCAGTCGATCGCATGAGGGCATGCGAGCGCTACAGGGCAAGTCTTTTGCGTCTCGCTGAACGGGACGCGGCGGTCTTAGGACGAACTGCGGCGGTAGGCCGGCGGGGCCGCCTTCCGGATACGACCCAGCCAAGCGAACCGTCCCGCCATTCTCAGCCGGCCCGCGGCGAGTTGCTCGGCGCGACCAAGCCAGGCGGCGGCGCGTTGATGCAGCTCGGCCGTGGCCAGTTTGGCCCGCAAGTCGACCATGAGCTTGCACGAGGTCGCGGATATGATGTCGAGCGCCGCATCGGCGCGGCGACGCCACCGCCAGAACAGTCCAAGCTCCCGATCCTTCAGCAGACGCTCGGCGCGCCATCGCCATTCGTCACGATCCAGGCGCAATGCGTTTTGATTCACCGTCAGTTCGCCCAGCAAGTCTTTCATTGCCTGCAGCTCCGCCTCGACGGCTTGGAGGCGGGTAAACAAGGAGGGTTGCAACCTATCCTCCGACTTCGTCGAACGGAAACGAGCAAAAAGTCAGCGCTTCCGTGAAGGCTCGTCTCGTCCCTTCCGATTGCGGGTGAAAATGAGCGCTTTCCCATGGTGATGGGAAAAGGTTACCTGATTGCTAAATTTCAATCATCGACCATCGCGAGGCCGACTTCGGCGTCGCGGCCAGCAGGCCCCCGCTGCAGGAAAAAGCGCACCATGATGCGTGAAGCATCGACGCCGATGGTCTGGGTGAAGCTGCCGCGCGGGTCGCCGCCGAACCACGCATGACCGCCCCCCTCGACGAAAAAATGTTCGACCACGGGTTGACCTGCGGGATCCTTGAGCACCGTGCGGCTTACGCGCGTGCCTTCGGTTCGCCATTCGAGATCGACCCGCTCGAGCGGGGTCGCTCCCCGCCCGGCCTGATCGAGGATCCGTTCGCCGTTCATCGGGTGAACGGTCGCGTCCGCGCCGCCATGGATGATGATCTTGCGGCACGGGCTTTCGTACACGGCAGGCAATTCCGAGTTGGCGGCCGCGGTTCCTTTCATCGCGGCGAAAGCCGAAGGGACGTCGACCGCCGACCGATAGGGCAGGCCTGAATGGACGCCGACGGCGGCGAATACGTCCGGGTAAGTCGCCGCGAGGATCTCGGCCATCGCGCCGCCGGCGGACAGGCCCGCAGCGAAGATGCGCTCGGCGCGGACGCCGAATTCCTTCGCCAGAGCTTGCGCCAAGCCGGCCAGCTTGGCTGGCTCGCCGGAGCCCCGTTTCTGGTGGCGCCGGTCGAACCAGTTCCAGCAGCCTGACGCGTTGGCGCGCCGCGGCTGGTGCGGATAGGCGACGATGAGGCCGAACTCGTCGGCGAGCGCGTTCATCCGGGTGCCGAGCGCGAAATCTTCCGGGTCTTGCGTGCAGCCGTGAAGCATGAGCACGAGCGCGAGCTCCCGCCGCTCGTAATCCTCCGGAACATAGAGGCGGTAGCCGAGCGAGCCCGCAGGGTCGACATAGGTGCGCCGCAAGAATCCCGGGTGGGAACTCATTGGGCGGCTCCGCTCCAGGGGTAACGGGAGCGGCTGGTGGAAACGATGGCCCGGTGCGCAGGGCCCGCAGTGTTTCACCCAACGAACGGCGGGCCAGAGGGGCAGCGATCCTGGCCGCCGGACGCGGCGGCCGTTCCTCCGGGACGCCCCTGTCGCCCCGCGTCTTACCTTCGGACAGCGCCTTGCGGATAACGGCGGTCGCCCTGGCAAGGTCGGATTGGCGCACGAGGTCCAGGGCTTCGCTCATGGCGTCAAGAACGCGCTGTTTCATCACTTGTTCCCATTGGTGTTTTTCAGCGCAGGCGGTCGGCGAGCGCTGACTTGACGTCGGCAGGCGCGTGCAGGGCGCCCAGCACGGTGATCGACTCGATTGTGGCCCGCGCCAGATCGGGTGTGACGTCGTCGCCGATCACGGCGAGGCCAAGGACGCGAATGCTGAGCGGCTTCCCCGCGGCCTGAACGGCCTCGAGGTCCCGGCGGGTGAAGGTCCTCAAGCCCAGTTCGAGCGTGAGCCGGGAGGCGGCTTCCTTCGCCGTATCCGCATGTCGGGCCAGTTGATTGCGGATCGCGGTGCGAATGAAATCGGAGCGGTTGGAATAAAAGCCGTCGCGAACAAGGAGATCGATCGACCCGAGGTCAACGAAGCCTAGGTTGAGCGTGAGTTTCTCGCTGTCGGGCGGTTTCGCCAATTCGGACTATCCTCGCTGACCATCCGTATGGATGGCTAATAGTGATTAAATGGATGGTCTGGGGATGGCTGTCAAGGCGCGGAGCTGCAAATCAAGGCCCACCGCAGCGAAATCCAAATCCGGCGCAACGAACGCCCGGCCGTCCGGCAAGAAAATGTCGATTCCTCAGGACGAAATTTTCATCAGCGATATAATTCGACCGCCGAAAGCAACGGCCGCCGGCAACGGGAGCGGGAACTGCAGGCTAGCACGGAGTCCGTCGAACCCCAGGGCAAACCGGACGGCGCCCACGGGCTTTCAGGCGTAGCGGATGGCGCGGCGGAAGCGCCCGCTGACAGCGCCCGCCGCATCTATCTCTATGACGGCTTCATCTCCTATCCGCATTCTGAACGGGATCTGAAGATCACCCGCATCCTGCAACATTCGCTCCACGGCTTCGCAAAGCCCTGGTATCAGATGCGCGCGGTTCGACTCTACCGAGACGAAACCAATCTCGGCGCTCGGCCTGATCTGTGGGGAACTATCGAGGCTGCCCTCGATCAATCGCGCTTTCTCCTTCTCATCGCCTCGCCCGACGCGGCGAAGTCCTTCTGGGTCAACAGGGAAGTTGCGCACTGGCTTGAGACCAAGGGCCAGTCGTCAATCCTGATCGTGCTCACCCATGGGCGCCTCGTCTGGGACAAGGAAACGGGCCGTCTCGACCGCGACGCGACGAACTCGTTGCCGCCGTCGGCGCTTGCCGGACTGTCCGCCGAGCCTTTGTGGGTGGATCTGACCTGGTTCGCGGGTGACAAGAGTGACGAGCAAGCTCAGCTTCTCCCGTTCCGCGACGCTGTAGCCTCGATCTCGGCGACTCTTCGTGGAGTCGACAAGGACGCGATCACCGGCGAAGACGTTCGCCAACGCAAGCGGACCATGCGCCTGGCGGGAATGGTCATCGCGGGCCTCGCCTTGCTGACCGCCGCCTCACTCGCCGGCGGCGCCATCGCCATTCGCGAAGCCGAGCAGGCCCGCCGAGAGCAGGCGCGCGCGACGACCTGGGCCGAGCGGCGGCTGTTTACGACCAGCTTGGTCTTGTCACAGAAAGTCGAAGAAACCCGCGACTTCAACTCGGTCACGCTCGATGACGGCGAAGGCCTGATATTCGGCATGTATCTGGGATGGTCCCAGTCGTCGGGGCGCCTGGAAGTTCTGATGAAAGCCATGCGTGACAAGGACCCGTCGCATTTCGACGAGATTTTTTCCGACGGCGACGCGCAAAAATCGGTCGGGTTGATCAACTTTCTGCAGCGGCCCAACGGCGGCTTCGTGCGATCCTACGGCAGCAGCGATCCGAAATACGATTTGTCGACCGATGCATGGCAAGCCAGGTTTCGCGCCGGAGGAGACTTCGTTCCATTTCAGCAAGTGCAGATCGACCATGCGTTGGCGGATTTCGAAGTGGATCGCCGGATGGTCGAGATTGAAATGCCAATGATCCGCACTGAGCGAGGCGTGGCCTTCATGGTCGACGTCATGGTTCAGGAGGGCGTCCGCGCCGCCCGCAACATGTACACGAAGGCCGCCGCAGAGCACGCCGACGAGGCGGCCATAATGGATGAGGTTGCGAAACTGTCGGTTCTTCGGTTCAACAAATTCCCGAGCTTCCAGAAGCCCGTGCAGCGGCGAAGAGACCTGTTCCGAACCACCCCGCTTCTGCTCGACGAATCGCTCGACAGCGCCAGCGAGCCGCCTCCCGCCTTCATCAAGGACGTGATGACATGGGCCGATCGCCTCGCGGGAGCGTGGGTTGAAAGAGCTGCCGTGGCCCTGCGTTTGGCCCCCCGCCCCGGCGCCCCCCCAACGACGCAAACCGCGCCAGTTAACCAGCAACAACTGAATCCTGAGCCTGTCGGACCAAAAGCGTGGTCGCGAGAAGACGCGATCCAGGAGATACGACGTACGCTCGAGGCAAGCCTGGCGAAGCCAGAGGCGGAACTGACCCGATCGGCGGACATTGCGAAAGACCTCGGAGCAACGACCTCCGATCTGATCGAGATTACCGGATTCCTCGAGGAATCTTTCGACGTCTCCCTACCGAAGGACTTTCTGGTCGAGAACCCGACGATCGACCGCATCGCGGCCAGCGTATGTGACTTGATGAAGACGCGATGCCATTGAAATGCGCCCCGCCTCGATAAAGCCGCGACGGGCGCGCGCCCGCGAACCGCAAGCTCGTCGGAGGTTAATCTCTTCGAGCCCGTAGCGCTGCCAATGGCGGAATCATAGAATAGTTGCGCGGCCTCCGGTCGCTGCCTTGTTCAAGCGGCATTGGAGCTTTCGGGAAAGTAGCATGCCGGTAAAGGCGCTGGAGTGGTGCAGGGCGCACTATCCGAACTCCTTCGAGCTGGCGCTCTCGGTTGTGTTCGGCATCCTGATCGAAATCGTCATTCTCCGCTTCCAGCCGCCGCTTCTCATGGTTCGGAGGGTAGGGGACGACACGGCCGATCAGATGATCCGGCTCCTGGAACGAACCACCTACAGCATCCCGAAATCGCCGGCGTTCGTCTTTATCGACATTGACGATGCGACTTGGAAGGCTTGGGGCTCGCATTTGGTGACGCCGCGGGCTTATCTCGCGACTCTTCTCGAGCGCGTCGCGCGGTCCAGGCCGCTCGCGGTCGCCCTCGACGTCGACCTCGCCTATTCCGACGGAACCGACGGGAAAGCGCTCAAAACATTCCTCGAAGGCTACAAATCGGACTGGCCTCCGCTTCTGCTCGTCCGCTCGCTTGCCGACGATCCTGACGGGGGGTTACCGCAACCGAGAATCACGGAATACGATGACGCGATCGCATCAAGAACGGTCAATGGCGGCCTGGTCCCGGCAAAGGACAACGTGATATTTACCTCCCCGTTATTCGAGCGCGACAGCGACGGCAAAGTACGACGCTGGAAGCTTTTTGCCGAGGCATGCAACGGATCCGCGCCAATCGTCGCGCCTTCGATGCATCTCGCCGCAGCGATGATCTCGCGGCAAGCGATTTATGGAGCGCCTCCGGGGGATATGGACCCGCCGCTCAAGCGGATGACCAGAAGCCTCGCCGCCTTCACACCCGCCAATTGTGAGCGCGCCAACGGCGGCCGGGAGGGGACGCTTGACTCCTTGCCGCTCGATCGCCCGATCAGGATCGAAGGTGACGACGTGAGCAAGCGCGTGATCTATCGCGTCGCGTGGAAGCCCGGCGAGGTCGGACTGGGTCCGATCGTGGAGTTGCCCGACGCCGCCGGCGGCGGAGAGACGCAGCTCGTCGCGGTGCGCCCGGCGCGCCTTGTGGCTTCCGGCGACCCAAAGGCGCCGCTGCCCGGCCTCGAAGGCAGGATCGTCGTGATCGGCGGAAGCTTCGAGAGCGGCGGGGATCGCTACAACACGCCGCTTGGCGTCATGCCGGGCTCGCTGATGATTATCAATGCCATCGAGGCGCTCACGCAGAACGGGACGCCGCGGGAATTCCCCATCCCCTTCCGCGTCGTGATCAGCCTTCTTGTGATCCTCGTCGCCTCGCTTCTCACCCTGGTTCTGCGCCCGATCGTTGCTGCGGCCGCCTTCAGCATATTCCTTCTCATGTTGATGTTTGCTTTTCTCAACAGCTTCCAGGCCGGCGCGGTGCTGGATCTTGCGGTTCCAGCGGTGGGCGCTTTCGTGCATGATCTCTGGAAGTCGACGGTTACGATGGCGCGGGACATACGACGGCTAAGGTGGCGATGGCTCCTAAAACCGCCTTCGAATGAGGGAGGGATGCGTCGACCTCAGGAGGATGCGAAGGAGGGTGCAGACCGATGAAGCGTTGGATTGTGGTCCTCATCGCAGTCGCCCTGCGGTCGTCTGCCCTCGATGCGGCGGAAGCCCAGCATAAATCCCTGGAGATTGGCTATATCGAGAGCTTCGACCACAGCCCCGATGTCTATGTCCTGAAGACGGGCGACACGCGCCGCGAAGTCGCGATTCTCGCCCCGGTCTTCGATGGCGATACGATCGAGGTCAAGCATGACTTCGCCACGCTCACCCTGCGCCTCGTCGGAGAGGCCGGCCCAGTCGTGATTTCGAAGGCGAACGATGTCGCGACGATCACCGGGCAGGTTCCACAGAAGGATTTCCTGTCGGGGGTGTTCGCCTGGACGACCTCGGTTGTGCAGCTCTTCGACCGGGAACAGCGCGAGCAAGTCTCAGCCTCGATCCGGGACATTGAGAGCCAGGTTGGGGACCAGCTTTCCGCCCCCGTGTTCGCGCGGCCCCAGGCTGTCCTCGCGGGGAAGCGGAAGCTCACGATCGGCTGGGTTTCGCCGGGGATCGTGGAGATCCGGATCCTCGACGGAGACGGGCGGCCGGTTGCGAGCGGACGCGGGTCTGGAACGCTGTGGGCGACTCCCGAAATCGACTGGAAGCCGGGCGAGTACTCGGTTGAGCTGGCGGCTTCTGGCGGGGCCATGCGCCAGAGCCTGCATGTCCTTCCGCCCGACAAGGGCCCGAACCTTCCACCCGAGCTAGGCGATCCGACAACTCCCGAGCCCCTCCGCGCGGTTGCGACGGGCGCGTGGTACGCGGCGGCGGATCCGGCTTATCTGCTCGAGGCGCTGCAGCACGTAGCGCCGGATGCCGGTTCGTCACGGCCTGCCCGGCTGCTCACGCGCGCTTTCATCGAGGGCAAGCGCCCCTTGCCTCAGCCCTCGGGTGGCCGGGGCGAGGGAGGAAGACCGTAGCGCTCCCCGGAGTGGAGATGGCGCGTGGGCGCCCGCATCGACTCGCTGATAGGCCGATTCCTTGGGGGAGAGGATACGCCAGACCGAGCGACTTCCTCACGGCTCGCGAGCTGACGCACGGTCCCTCTCACCCAGCGTAAGGATTTATAGCCACTCGAGCAGCGTCGCCATCGGGCACGCTCGGGTGGGGAAGGATTCCAGGGTCATGCTGCGTCGTGGTTGTGACCGGACTCGGCTGATCGCGGACGCCGGTAGTGATGCAGGAACATCCGGATTGTCTCGTCGACAATCTCTTCGGTGGATACACGCGGGCTTTCGCGACCCAGCATCCACGGCCATAGTGAGAACTCGTTGAGGATACCCATGAACTGGTGAGCCGCCAATGTCGGATTGCGGCAGTTCAGGACGCCCATGGCAGTCAGGTGGGCGAAATAGCGCGCAAGGCGCTCGGCTTGAGGGTCCATGACGGCGGCCAACTCCTCGGCGATCCACGGAAACTGGCGGGAGTCGGCAACCACCATGCGAAGGAACCCGAGGTATTCCGGGCGGCCGTGCAGCTCCAGAATCATGCGCGCGACCAGGCGCAGCACCTCCTCGACATCGCCTTGGGTTTCAACGCCGGGCGGAAATGCCTCTTCGAACTGTCCCGAGACCATTAGGAGCATTTCCCGGAAGATCTCCTCCTTGCTGGTGAACTGGTTGTAGAGCGTCCGCCTGGCCAGGCCGGCAGCCTCGGCGAGTTCGTCCATGCTCACCGACCCGAAGCCGCGTTCCAGGAACAGGCGCGAGGCGGCCTCGACGATCGCTTCGCGCGACGCGCCGCGCGGAACCTTCGGGACCACCCCATTCGTATTTTTTCGAAGCTCCATGATTAAGGCCCTTCTTGCACTACAAAGTGCAATTTAATTCACGCAGCTATGTAATGCAAGCCCCGTGGGCGCGGCGGAATCCAGGGGAAGCCTACTCGAATTTTTCATGGCGCCATCTCAAAATTAGAATTGCATCTATAAGTGCATATCAATATACTGTACGATGTAATGCAGGTTCCCACGGCGTGCGGACGCCAGTCCGCGCCGGCCGGGCTCCTGGCAGGCGGAATCTCACTCAGCGTTCTGCGAAAGGCGGCGCCAATGTTTACGTCTCGAATTGCAGTTGCGGCCCTGATTGCGGCAACCGTCGCCGGCTGCGACAAAGCGTCGCCGCCTGTTTCAGAGGCGCGTCCGGTTCGGACGGTCACCGTCCAGCATGGCGCGGAAGGCGAGATCGTCTCGCTCACCGGCCAGGTTCGCGCGAAGGACCAAGCCAGCCTAGCTTTTCGCCTCGACGGCCGGATGATCGAGCGGCCGGTCCATATCGGGGATGTCCTCAAGCCGGGCCAGGTCGTCGCCCGGCTCGACCCCCAAATTCAGGACAATGCGCTGCGCTCGGCCGAGGCCAACCTCGCGTCGCTCGAAGCGACGCTGACCCAGGCGCGCCTCACCTTCGGACGGCAGCAGCAACTCATCAAGGACGGCTGGACGACACGCGCAAATTTCGACGAGGTCCAGCAGAAGCTCCTCAGCGCCGAGGCCCAGGTCGACGCCGCTCAGGCTCAGGTTCGAACCGCGCGAGAACAGCAGAGCTACACGGTGTTGTCAGTCGACTCGCCGGTCGATGTCACCGCGACCGGCGCCGAACCGGGCGAAGTGGTCCACGCCGGGCAGATGATCGTGCAGGTCGCGCGTCAGGCCGGACGCGACGCCGTCTTCGACGTTCCCGAGCAACTCATCCGAAATAACCCCCCGGACACGCAGGTCGACATCGCCCTCACAAACGACCCACAGGTGAAGGCGACCGGCCGGGTGTGCGAGGTTTCGCCCCAGGCGGATTCCGGGACCCGGACGTTCCAGGTCAAGGTCGGCATCATAGATCCGCCCGCGGCGATGAAGCTGGGAGACACTGTCGTCGGCCGCATCCGGCTGACCGCGCCGCCCGGCGTCGAGGTGCCGGCGGGCGCCCTCACCGAGACGAACGGGCGCCCCGCCGTGTGGCTGGTCGATGCGCAGAATCACACCGTGTCACTGCACAATGTGGAGGTCCTGCGTTACGATCCGGCCACGGTCGTGATCTCCCGGGGCCTGGAAACGGGCGAAATCGTGGTCACCGCCGGAGTGCAGACGCTGCGCCCCGGACAGAAGGTCCGCCTCCTGGGAGCAGTCTGATGAACTTCAATCTCACCGGATGGGCGATCCGCCATCGTTCCCTCGTAGTCTATTTCATGCTCGTCATCGTGGCGGCGGGAATCGGATCGTACCTCCGTCTCGGGCGCAGCGAGGATCCGGACTTCACCGTCAAGACCATGGTCGTGCAGGTCGGGTGGCCGGGGGCCACGGTCAGCGACACGCTCCAGCAGATCACCGACCGTCTCGAGCGCAAGCTCGAGGAGACGCCGAACGTGGATTACCTCAAGAGCTACACGATTCCCGGCCAGGCCACGGTCTTCGTCAACCTGAAGGACTCGACGCCTGCGGCTCGCGTGCCGGACATCTGGTATCAGGTGCGCAAGAAGATCTCCGATATCCGCGGCGAGCTGCCGCAGGGCATCGTCGGCCCCGGATTCAACGACGAGTTCGGCGACACTTACGGCATCGTCTACGGCTTCACCGCCGAGGGGTTCACCCATCGGGAGCTGAGGGACACTGTCGACGACGTCCGCAAGCAGCTCCTCGAGCTGCCGGACATCTCGAAGATCGACGTCCTCGGGGCCCAGGACGAGCGCGTCTATGTGGAGTTCTCGACCGAGCAGCTCGCTGGCCTCGGAATCGACCGCGCTGCGCTGATCGCCGCCCTCGAGGCCCAGAACGCCGTCACGCCTCAGGGCGTGGTGCAGACCGGCGACGAAAAAATTCTCGTCCGCGTCTCCGGCGCGTTCCGGTCGGAGCGCGACATCCTGTCGGTCAATTTCGTTGCGAACGGCCGGATGATCCGTCTCGGCGACATCGCGCGCGTCACGCGCGGCCCTGCCGACCCGGCGCAGCCCATGTTCCGGGTCAACGGAAAGGACGGCATCGGGCTCGCGATCGCCATGCGCAAGGGCGGCGATGTGCTCGCGCTCGGGCGTAATGTCGAGCACGCCATGACCGAGATCAAGGCGAACCTGCCTGTCGGCATTGAACCGGCGCTCGTCGCGGACCAGCCTGTCACCGTGGATCACGCCGTGGCCGACTTCATGGAGGCGCTATGGGAGGCGATCGCCATCGTCCTTGGCGTCAGCCTCCTCGCCCTCGGCGTGCGGGCCGGCGCCGTCGTGGCGCTCTCGATCCCGCTCGTCCTCGCCGTCGTATTCGTCACCATGTCGGCGTTCGGAATCGACCTTCAGCGGATCTCCCTCGGCGCCCTCATCATCGCGCTCGGTCTCCTGGTCGACGACGCCATGATCACCGTCGAGTCGATGGTCACGCGGCTGGAGCGGGGCGACGAGAAGGAACAGGCGGCCAATTTCGCCTATAGCTCGACCGCCTTTCCGAGGCTGGCCGGCACGCTGGTCACGATCGCGGCATTCGTCCCGATCGGTTTCGCACGCAGCGCCGCGGGCGAATATACTTTCTCGATCTTCGCTGTCGTCGCGATCGCGCTGATCGGATCGTGGTGCGTCGCGGCTCTGTTCACGCCCATGCTTGGCGTTTGGGTGCTCAAGAAGCCCAAGACGGCCCATCCGGAACAGCCCGGCCCGATGATGCGCGCCTTCCGCTCCTTCCTCGCGCTGGCGATGCGAGCCCGCTGGATCACGATCGCCGCGACGCTTGCCCTGTTCGCAACGGCGCTCTTTGGAATGCGCTTCATTCCGCAGCAATTCTTTCCGGCGTCTGATCGACCCGAACTCCTGGTGGACCTGCAGCTGCCCGAGAATGCGTCGATCTATGCGACGAGGGACGCCTCGGCCCAACTCGACAAGCTTTTGAAGGACGATCAGGACGTCGATCACTGGAGCACCTATATCGGGCAGGGCGCCGTCCGGTTCTACCTGCCCCTGAACGTGCAGCTCGCGAACGACTTCTTCGCGCAGGCCGTGGTCGTCACCAAGGGACTCGAGCAGCGCGAACGAGTGAAGGTGAAACTCGAGAAAGCGCTGGCGGCCGATTTCCCGAACGCCGTCGGTCGGGTCTACCCTCTGGAACTCGGCCCGCCGGTCGGATGGCCGCTCCAATACCGGGTGAGCGGCCGGGAGCCGGATGAGGTGCGCAAGATCGCCTCCCACGTGGCTGAGCTTGTCGGCTCGGCCACCGGCGCGGCGAACGTCAACTATAACTGGATGGAGCCTGGTCGCACGATCAGGATCCAGGTCGACCAGGATCAAGCCCGGCTTCTCGGTCTCAGCTCGCAGGAATTGGCTCTGGCTGTGAATGCGGTCGTCTCCGGCGTCACGGCCACCGAGATGCGCAGCGGGATCTGGCTCGACGACGTCTTGGTCCGGGCCTCCGCCGAGCAGCGGATGTCGCTGTCGACTATCCGGACGCTTCAGGTTCCGCTGCCGAGCGGGAAAACCATTCCGCTGAGTCAGATCGCCTCCGTCGAGTACGGCCAGGAATATCCCATCGTCTGGCGCAGGGACCGGCTGCCGACCGTGACGGTGCAGGCCGACCTCGCGCCGGGCACGCAGGCCGCGACGGTCGTGCGGTCGCTCCAGCCGCAGATCGCGGCGCTGAACGCCACCCTGCCAAGTGGCTACCACGTCAGCGTCGGGGGAAGCGTGGAGGAAAGCGACAAGGCGCAGGCGTCGGTCATCGCCGTCGTGCCTTTGATGCTCGTCATCATGCTTACCGTGCTGATGGTTCAGCTTCAGAGCTTCAGCAGCATGATCCTCGTCATGAGCGTCGCTCCTATGGGCGTCATCGGCGTCGTCGCGGCCTTGCTGCTCGCGGACAAGCCCCTTGGCTTCGTGGCGATCCTCGGCGTGCTCGCGCTCACCGGCATGATCGCCCGCAACTCGGTGATCCTCATCAACCAGATCGAGACGGACAAGGCGAAGGGACTCCATCCCTGGGACGCAGTCGTCGAGGCCACCAGTCACCGGGTCCGCCCGATCCTGCTCACCGCTTCCGCGGCGATCCTGGGCATGATCCCGATCGCGCCGACCATCTTCTGGGGTCCGATGGCCTACGCGATCATGGGAGGCCTGGCTGGCGCGACGCTTCTGACCCTGGTCTTCCTCCCCGCGCTTTACGTGGCCTGGTTCAGGATCAAGAGGCCCGATCCCGACTCCGTCGCGAAACTGGATCTCGGAGATTTTTCAGGGATGCACCACATACGTGTTCTGGAGGAGGCAGACGCATAGACTCTGCCATCTTGAGCCGCGTTGCGGCATTGTTCGAGCTGTCGCAGGAGGCGGCGGATCGAAACGCGCAGCACTGGCTAAAGCGTTCAAGCCGCTACGGCTTCACCCACTTGCCGTTGGCCTTCGACGACTTGACCGCCGCCTCGACGAAGGCGAGGCCCTTGACTCCGTCGTCGATGGTCGGGAAATGCACTGGCTTCGCGGGCTTCTTGCCGACCCGCGCGGCCCTGATGGCGAGCGCAATCTCGTTGTAGATTGTGGCGAAGCCTTCGAGATAGCCTTCGGGATGACCGGGCGGGATGCGGGTCACTCGCGCCGCCGCTTCGCCCGAGTCGGGGCCGCCGCGGCCGATGATGCGGGTCGATTTCTCATAGGGCGACCAGTAGAGATAGTTCGGATTGTCCTGCCGCCAGTGGAAACCGCCCTTGGTCCCGTAGACCCGCAGCATGAGCCCGTTCTCGTTGCCCGGCGCGACCTGGCTCGCCCAGATCGCGCCGCGCGCGCCATTGGCGTAGCGCAACATGATCTGCGCATTGTCGTCGAGCTTGCGCCCGGCGCCGAACGAGGTGAGGTCGGCGGCGAGCTCGGCGAGCTCGAGCCCGGTCACGTAGTCGGCGAGATTATAGGCGTGGGTGCCGATGTCCCCGAGCGATCCGCCCGCCCCCGAGCGTTTCGGGTCGACCCGCCATTCGGCCTGCTTGTTGCCGGCGGCCTCGGTCGCGCCGGTCAGCCAGTCCTGCGGATATTCGGCCTGGACGAGACGGATTTCGCCGAGTTCGCCGGCGCGGACCATCTCGCGCATCCGGCGCACCAGAGGATAGCCGGTGTAATTGTGGGTGAGCGCGAACACCAGGCCCGACTTCTCGACCGCCGCGCGCATCTTCTTCGCTTCCGCGAGGCTCACCGTCAGCGGCTTGTCGCAGATGACATGGATGCCGGCCTTGAGAAACGCATAGGTCGGCCCGGCGTGGACATTGTTCGGAGTGACGATCGCGACCGCCTCGATCCCGTCGGGGCGCTTGGCTTCGGCTTTGGCCATGCTCTCGTAGTCGTCGTAGACGCGGTCCGGCGCGAGGTCGAGCGCGGCGCCCGAACGGCGCGCCTTCTCCGGCGTCGACGAGAGCGCGCCGGCGACGAGCTCATACTGGTCGTCGATGCGGGAGGCGACGCGGTGAACCGCGCCGATGAACGCCCCCTCGCCGCCGCCGACCATTCCGAGCCTGATCCTGCCGCCCCTCTTGGCGTCGCTGCGTCCCTCGATTGCCATCGTTGTCCTCCCCTCACCTTAGTCCGAGCGCACGGTTGATCTGCTTCTTGTCGACCGCTCCGCCGGCAAAGTCGTCGAACGCCTTCTCGGTGACGCGGATGATGTGATGCTTGATGAAGTCGGCGCCCTCGCGCGCCCCGTCCTCCGGGTGCTTGAGCGCGCATTCCCATTCGAGCACCGCCCAGGACGAATAGCCGTATTGCGCCATCTTCGAGAACACCCCGCCGAAATCGACTTGGCCGTCGCCGAGCGAGCGGAAACGGCCGGCGCGGTCAACCCAACCTGCGTAGCCGGAATAGACGCCCTGCCGGCCGGTCGGGTTGAACTCGGCGTCCTTGACGTGAAACGCGCAGATGCGGTCGTGATAGATGTCAATGAATTCGAGATAGTCGAGCTGCTGCAGCACGAAGTGCGAAGGATCGTAGTTGATGCCGCAGCGCTTGTGGCCTTTCAGCGCGTCGAGAAAGCGCTCGAAAGTCGCCCCATCGAAGATATCTTCGCCGGGATGAAGCTCGTAGCCGACGTCGACGCCGGCCTCGTCGAACGCGTCGAGGATCGGCTTCCAGCGCTTCGCGAGTTCCGCGAATGCGGTCTCGATAAGTCCGGGCGCGCGCTGGGGCCAGGGATAGACATAGGGCCAGGCGAGCGCGCCGGAAAACGTGACGTGGGACGCAAGGCCGAAGTTGCGCGAGGCCTTGGCGCCTTTCATCAGCTGATCGACCGCCCATTTCTGGCGCTCGGCGGGCTTGCCGTGAACTTCCTTCGGCGCGAATGCGTCGAACGCGTCGTCGTAAGCCGGGTTGACGGCCACCAGCTGGCCTTGCAGATGGGTCGAGAGCTCGGTGATCTCGACGCCGTGAGTCGACGCTGTTCCTTTCAGCTCGTCGCAATAGGCCTTCGAAGACGCGGCCCTGGCGAGATCGAATAGCCGACCGTCCCAGGTCGGGATCTGCACGCCCTTGTACCCGAGCGAGGACGCCCACTTGCATATGCTCGCGAACGAATTGAACGGCGCCGCATCGCCCGCGAACTGGGCCAGAAAAATCGCCGGCCCCTTGACCATACCAGCCAAAATCACCTCCTCGCTTTGCGCGCTCCGGTCGCGCGCCCAAACCGTAAGAAACGGGAAGCGCGCGAACGCGCTTGCCCGGCTGCTCCCCTGTTAGAACGTCGAGTTGTTGAGATAGAAGCCCTTCGCGTTTTTCTTGGCGATCAGCCACGCCTTGAGGATGGCATCGCTCCGCGCCGGAATTCCTTCCTCATCGCCGAGCACAGTTACGTCCATTGCGAACGTCACCATGAGCGCCTTCCCTAGGACTCGATATTCTTTGTCTTTCGGTAACATGTCAGCGGAACGCTAACACCCGGAGGGCGGACGCGTAAAGCGCACGCGACGCTCCGTCCGGGAGCTTCGGTCGCTTGCGATGAAGGCGAGCCGCAGCGGAAAGCGGCGCTTTCTGGGCATGCGGCGGAACCCATCGCCGGATAGAGCCTGGACCGCTTACACAACAGTAACCCGCACGGGTTAAACCATGGGCGAGGTCCGAATGATTTGGACCTGTCCTTCGCGTTATCGCCGGCCGCAGCGTGGGCCGGCGGCCGCCATGATGGCCGCCCGCGCATTCATCGAAGGTCTGCCGGGATGCACCACGCGGATTGCGAAATTGCGCCGAAAGTCGATCGTTGGCCGCTCCCGAGGGTGAGCGCGCCGTCTCCGTCGAGATCGGCCCGATCATGAAAATCCGTGGACTTGGCCGATCGACGGTCCGGGCCGCCCTCGCCCTCGGCGCGGTCACTCTCGGGGCGGCGGCGGTCGCCGGCGGGCAGTCTTTTTTCAAGGGGGGAGGGCTGACCGTTTTGCTGTCGCTCATCCCCGGCGAAACGCTGGTCCTTCAGCTGTTGCTGATCGGCTGGATCGGCGTTGCGCTCGGCCGCTTCACGGTCGGAGCCGAGTCGAGCCGGGTTCCGAGCGGCGGCCAGACGGCTCCACATCGACAGACGGCGGTGAAGGAGGAGAAGATCGACCGGATCTTGCGCCAGATCGCGAAGGTGCTTCAGGCGCATCTTGCCGACAGCGTGAGCTTTTCCGAGCGGCTGGACGGCGCCAACGAACGGCTGTCGCAGCAGGAAAGCATCGGCCCGGTCAAGGACATCGTGCTGGCCCTCATCGACGACAATCGTGACATGCGCGACAAGCTTTCCAATGTCAGAAACCAGCTCGAAGAATCGCGTCTCCAGGTCATGCAGTTGCAAACGAACCTCGAGCGGGCCGAGGAGGCCGGACTGCGCGACGTCGTGACCGCGATCGGCAATCGTCGCTTCTTTGACGCCTGCTTCGCCGAGGAAGTGGAGAAGGCGCAACGGCTAGGCGACAGCTTCTGCCTCGCCCTCGCCGACATCGATCGCTTCAAGCATGTCAACGACCGGTTCGGCCATCTTGTCGGCGACCGCCTCTTACGCCTGTTCGCCAACATCTTGGTGCGGAACGTACGCGGGCAGGACAAGGTGGCGCGATTTGGCGGCGAGGAATTCGCGCTGATATTCCCGGGCGCGCGTCTCGCGGAGGCGGTCAGCGCCGTCGAGCGAATCCGGGAAGTTCTGGAAGCCAAGCAGTGGACGGTCGAGCCGAGCGGCGAGCGAGTGGGCAAGGTGACGGCCTCGTTCGGGGTTGGGAGGCTAAGCGGCGGCGAGTCGCCAACGGATTTCCTGCGCCGGGTCGACCAGCTCC
This sequence comes from uncultured Alphaproteobacteria bacterium, assembly GCA_963832305.1. GTDB lineage: Bacteria > Pseudomonadota > Alphaproteobacteria > Rhizobiales > Beijerinckiaceae > Roseiarcus. The sequence goes on from CAWHTU010000023.1 coordinate 47,209, forward strand.
TTTATGAGGCGAAGGTTAGGGGAAGAAATCGCGTCGTCGCCGACGGCGAAAAAGACGGCGAGCCCTCCTCGAGGCGGCCTTCCGATGATCTGCGGGCCGCGGCAGGCTGAGCCGCTCGTCGGGAGCGCGCGACGATGTCCAACCGCCGAAACGATGAGTTTCAATACGCCCTCGACGAAGCGCGGCGGCAGGCCCAGGCGCGGGAAGACGACAGGCCGAGGCCGCGCGGAGGAGCGCGCGTCCGCGCACAGCTCGAATTTGGCCCCGCTCCGGGTTCCGGCGGAGAGGCGCGTTTCGGTCTGGCGCTCGAGTGGACGGATGATCCGGCGGACCGGCAGAGACGGCAGGCGCCCGCTTCGACTGAAGAAGCGGCGCTCGATCCCGCCGAAATCGCCGTCGAGCTCGGTCTTTCGGGGCCGCTCACGCAGGATCAGCTTGTATCGCATTGGCGCGATTTCGTCTGGCGGAATCATCCCGACCGGCAGCCCGCTCACGCCCGGAAGAGCGCCAACGCCCGGGTCGCAATCGCCAACACCTTATACGATCGGGCGCGGCGCGAGCTCGTCAGGCGACGATGACGCGGGCGGGTTATTGGAAGATCCGATTGCGGGAGAAGAGCGCGGCCCCGTTCGCGCCCTTGGCGACGGCAAGCAGAGGCGCGCCCTTGTCGTCGAGCAGGGCCCAGCCGCCGTCTCGCGCGACAATCGCCGCGATATGGCCGACGCCAGGCACGCTGTCGCCGGGGACGGCCGAGCGGAGCGCTCCGTCGATCCTCAGCCAGACGCGATCTGCCCGCGCCGCGACGATTTCGATCGGCCGTGATTGTGGCGCGGCCATGCCCGCGGAAGCGGCGAACGAACCCGTCGCCGCCATGTCGACGGCTGCTCCTCCGTCTGCGGCCGGCGCGGCGGGACGCTCGGCCGGAGGCGGGCCGCCCCCGCTGCCGCGCGGCTGGGCGAAGATCGCCAGATGTTCGAGGCCGTTGATGCGGGTCTTCCCTCCGCCGTAGGCCAGCATATAGACGGCGAATCCGACTGACATGCCGGCGAGCGCCGTTCCAACCGCGCGAATTGCAATCTCTTGACCCGGGACCATGGGGCCTCACATTTCCGGAGTCTTGTCGAGGGTCTTGGCGTCGCTCCGCAGAGCGGCGGCGAGGTCGATAAATGGATCCTCGCACCGCGGCGCGTCGACCGCCTGGTTCATCGCCTCATAGATGCGCGGGACCGACTTGATCGCCTTGTCGAGGGTGGGGTCGGCGCCGGACGTGTAGCCGCCCATGAGACGCAATTCGCGCGTCTCCTCGAAGCGGGCGATCAGCGATCGCAGATTCGCAACCACTTTGCGCTGCTCGGGACGCCACGCGGGATGGGACATCCTCGACACCGAGGAGAGAACATTGACCGCCGGATATCGCCCTTCGTCGGCGATCGCGCGCTCCAGCACGATATGGCCGTCGAGGGCTCCGCGGATCGCGTCGGCGACGGGATCGTTGTGGTCGTCGCCATCGACCAGCACCGAGAAGACGCCAGTGATCGAACCGGAGCCTTCCGCCCCCGGGCCGGCGCGCTCGAGGAGCCGAGGCAGATCGCTGAAGACGCTCGGCGCATAGCCGCGGGCGACGGCGGGCTCTCCCGCCGCGAGCGCCACGTCGCGCGCGGCATGGGCAAAACGCGTGACCGAATCCACGATCAGCAACACCGAATCGCCCTGATCGCGGAAGTATTCGGCGATCGCCATCGCGGTTTTGGGAGCGAGGCGGCGCATCATGGGACTCTCGTCGCCGGTCGAAACGACAGCGACGGCGGAGGTGCGGTCCTCGCCAAGCGTGCTGTCGAGAAATTCGCGCACTTCGCGGCCGCGTTCGCCGACAAGCGCGATGACGACGGTGTCGATCGGGGTCGACCGGGCCAGCATCGCCAGAAGCGACGATTTGCCGACCCCGGAGCCGGCGAATACGCCCACCCTCTGCCCCAGGCACAGCGGAGTGAAGAGATCGACGACTCGAACCCCGGTCCGGAGGGGCGCATGAACGCGCCCGCGCTTGAGGGGAAGAGGGGGAGCCGCGTCGAGCGGCGCAGCCCGGTCTCCGCAAGCGAGTTCGCCGGCGCCGTCGATCGGCCGCCCGAGCGCGTCCACGACCCGGCCTTTCCAGGATCGATGCGGCGACAGCGACAGGTTGTCGGTGCGATAGGCGCGTGCGCCGATCGTTGCTTCGCTGCGCGCGTCGAACGGCTTGAGCGTCGCCGAGGCTTCGTCGATCCTGACCACTTCGCCGATCTGGACGCGATCGCCGACATCGACGGCGACGCACTCGCCGAGCTTGAGAAAGCGCGACAGACCAGCGACGCGATAATGCGACATCGAGATCTCGACGATGACGCCGCTCACGCGCGCCGCCGGCAAATTTCGCACTCCCCACGCAACCTGCCGCTCGAGCCGCTCGAGGGCCGGCAGGGCAGCGTCGGCGCGAGCCTCGATCAAGCGGACGACCCGAGAGTCTTGATCGCCTCCTGCAGCGACGCCTCGGACTGCGAGGCCTCGGCAGCGACGCCGTCGAAGGCGCGGGTCACGTCGATCAGCCTGGTCATTTCGCGCACCGGATCGACATTCGAGCTCTCGACCGCGCCCTGAACGACTCCGTCGCGCGTGAATTCGAGGATGGCCGTTGCCGGTTTGTCCGGCACGACGCTCGAATTCTCGGCCCGCTTCAGGGAGACGTTCGGGTCGATCGCAAACAACCCGAGCGCCCCGACCTGCTGTCCGTTCTGGGTGATCATCCCGTCGGCGGAAACCGTCAATGGCCCCCCCGCCACATCGACGAGAATCGGAGCGCCCCCGGCGTCGAGGATCGCGTCGCCGTTCAGCGTGCGCAGCGTTCCCGATTCGTCGATACGGGCGCGGCCATCCCTTGTGTAAGCTGGTCCGCGCGGCGTCTGGATCGCGAACCAGCCGTCGCCCTGCACCGCGAAATCGAGGGAGTTGTCGGTCTTCACCAGGCCTCCGGAGCGCCGGGACAGATAGTCCGAGCCAGTCGAGACGTAATTCAGCCTCGCGTCGCCGGCCTGGGCGACTGCCGCTTCGAACGACACGCCGGTCGCCCGGTAGCCGACCGTATTCATGTTCGCGACGTTGTCAGCGATGGTCTCCAGGCGTCGTTGCAGCGCAACCTGTGCCGAGACCGCGACGTAAAGTCCGTTTTGCATGATGCTGTTTCGCCAGGCGCTCGCATCGGCGTTTCGCCTGAACGATGGCCGGACCGGCTTGTCCGTGGCTGACTTCCCCCTGACAGCTTCGCGTAAGTCTGAAGCCGCAAATCTGGCGCTATCGGTCGCACCCGGAGCGAATCTTGAATTTCGCTATTGGCCTCGTCATCACAATCGGATGCATTCTCGGCGGCTACGCGGCGCTCGGGGGGCATCTCGACGTGCTGGTGCAGCCTTACGAATTCGTCATCATCGCGGGATCGGCGCTCGGCATCTTCATCGTCGGCAACGCCACATCGACGATCAAGGACTGCGGCAAGGCGTGCCTCGAGGCGGTCCTCGACAAGGCGCCCAAGCCGCGCGACTTCCTCGACGTGCTGTCGGCGCTTCACGCCCTGATGAGGGAGCTCAGGGCCAAGGCCCGCAGCGAAGTCGAAGCGCACTTCGACAACCCGGAGGAATCCGAGATCTTCCGGAATTTTCCCAAGCTGCTCGCCGACAGGGACCTGGTCACGTTCATCTGCGACTACGGCCGTCTCATCATCATCGGCAACGCGCGAACGCACGAGATCGAGGCGTTGATGGACGAGGAGATCGAGACCTTGGCGCACGACCGGTACAAGCCGGTGCAGGCGTTCCAGGCGGTCGCCGACGGATTGCCCGCGCTCGGCATCGTGGCCGCGGTTCTCGGCATCATCCACGCCATGGGGGCGCTCGATCAGTCGCCGGAAATCCTGGGCGGACTGATCGGCGCGGCGCTGGTCGGGACTTTCGCCGGGATTTTCCTGTCCTACGCGGTCGTCGCCCCGATCGCCCAGAAAGTTAGGGCGGTTCGGCAAAAGCAGTTGCGGCTGTTCACGCTCGTCAAGCAGAGCCTGCTCGCCTTCATGAACGGCGCGATGCCGCAGGTAGCGGTCGAGTTCGGCCGCAAGACCATCCCTTCCAAGGAGCGGCCGACGATCGACGTGGTCGAGAACGAAACCACCTCCGTCGGCGGCGAGGCCGCAATCAAGGAGGCGGCTTGAGCGTCGACGGCGCAGCCAACGAAATCGAGCATGGCGCCCGCAAGCTGCAGGGTGCGATGCTCGAGCATTCGAATCTCGCGATCGAGCGAATGCCAGGACTTGGCTATGCTCTCAATCGGTTCATCGCCGAGGCGCCGTTGCGCGTGTCATCGCTCATCGCCCGTCCTTCGGGCGGCTCGATCGAGAAGGTTCGAGCGACGACGCTGTTCCGGGCGATCGAAGACTGCTCCGGCCTGACCGCGGCTTTGTATGCGAGCGTCGAACCGGAGGCACGGCTGCTCATCGCGCTCGACGAGCGCATCGACCACCTGATCGTCTCCTCGATTTTTGGCGAAGTCACGGTCGCCGATGCTTCCGGCAAATCGGGAAGCGAGGCCGGCAAGCCGCGCACGGCGATCGAGGCGGCGCTCATCGAGGCGTTCGCGCGCGCTCTCGGCGAGGGGCTAGAGGCGGCCTTCGCGCCGCTCGCCCCGATCGCCGTCAGCTTCGAGCGGCTCCAGAAGCTCACCGATCCGTTCGCGCTCGGCCGGAGGGATTGCGAGGCTGCGGCGGCGCGATTTTCGCTCGAGATGAATGGCGGCGCGTGCGAGTGCCTCCTCCTGCTCCCGCAAGCATTTCTCCTGCCGTTCCGCGACGAACTTGCCCGCGACCCCGACGCCGAGACGCCAGCCGCGGATCGGCGATGGTCCCGGCTCATGGCGTTCGGCGTCCAGCAGACTCGGCTCCCGGTTACCGCGATCCTGGAGGAGGTCCCGATGACTCTCGGCGACATCGCCAATTTTCGTGTCGGCGGACTTTTGTCGCTGCAATCCAACGATCTCACCGCCGTTCGCCTCGAATGTTCCGGCCGCGGAATGTTCACCTGCAAACTCGGGCAGGCGGACGGCCGCTACCGGCTCGAAATCGAAAGCCCGATCGCCCAAGGATCCGAGGCGGCCAAACGGCAGCCCGGAGCCAGCCCGATTGCCGGCGCCGACCTCTGACACCAGCGAGCAAGGCCTCAGCCCATGGACGAAGCCGCCCTATCTCCCGAGCCGCCGGGCGCGTTCGACGCGTCGAAGCCGGAGGCCGTCCCGGACCCTCCCAATCTCGGCGCGATTCTGTCAATTCCGGTGACGGTGCAGGTCGTACTCGGCTCGACCTCGATGCCGGTCGCCGGCCTCATGAAGCTCGCACGCGGCGCGATCGTCTCGCTCGACCAGCGCGTCGGCGATCCCGTCGACGTGGTCGTCAACGGCGCCGTGATCGCGCGCGGTGAAATCGTGGTCGTCGACGAGGCCAGTCAGCGTTTCGGCGTGTCGCTCCTGGAAGTGGTCGCGGGAACTGGCCGTGAACGGGCGGCGTAGGACCCTATTCTCGGAAGGAAGGTCATGTCCGAGGCTGCGGTCGGCGGCGAAAGAGAGCTCAGCGGGCCCGAAAAGGCCGCGGCGCTGCTGCTCATGATGGGCAAGCCGCCCGCCGCCCGGCTCTTGAAGCAATTCGATCAACCCGACTTGCGCGCCGTGGCGTTGGCTGCCGCGGGAACTCGGCGCCATCCCCGCAACGATGCTCGACCGGCTGGTCGAGGAATTCGTGACTGATTTTTCCGCTGGCGCAGATCTGCTCGGCGACGCCGGTCAGGCGAAGAGCCTGCTCGCGGACGCCCTGCCGCCCGAGCAAATCGCCGACATACTCGGCCTTTCGCCCGGAGAGACCGGACCACCCGATGTGTGGCGGTCGCTCGGGCAAGCGCCGGAGAGCGCGATTGTCGCCTTGCTGATGGCCGAGCGCACGACGACTGCGACCTATATCCTTTCCAGGCTCGATCCGCCCGTGGCGACGAGGCTAGTCGCCGCGCTGCCGCGCGATCGGCGCAACGCCGCGCTCTGCGGACTGGTCGCGCCGCTCGACGTGACGCCCCTTGCGGCCCGGCTGATCGAACAGGCGGTGGAAGCCGCAGTGAAACAGGCGCCTGCCTCGGCTGCCGACGCCGGGGGACAGTCCCGCCTCGCCGGCATCATCAACAGCCTCGATCCCAAGGAGGCGGAGGATGCGATCCGAGCCCTCGAGCAAGTCCGCCCGAAGGACGCGGCGATCGTCAAGACGATGCTCTTTTCCTTCAACGATCTGCCGAAACTGTCCGAGCGGGCGAGGGCGCTCCTGTTCGACCGGGCGTCCATCGACATCGTCGTCATGGCGCTCAGGGGCACCGACGCGGATTTCCGCGATTTGGTTCTCTCGTCAATGCCCTCGCGCGGCCGCCGTCTGGTCGAGGGCGAACTCAATTCGGGCGCCTTCGCGCCTCCTCAGGATGTCGCGAAGGCGCGCAAAGCCATCGCCGAGATCGTGCTCGGCATGGCGAGCCGCAAGGAAATCGAGCTTGGCGGCGCTCCTTCCGCCGACTCCCCGTGAGCCGGAGAGCGGAGGGAGAGCGCTGTGCGCCTTCGCGGTGATCCATGAGCGCCGACGTCGATCCCGAAGACCAGACCGAGGAGCCGACCGAAAAGCGGCTGCAGGACGCGACGGAGCGGGGAGAGGTCGCCTTTTCCCGCGAAGCGCCGCTGTTCGCGTCTCTGGCGGCGACCCTGGTCGCGCTGATCTTCATCATACCCGGACGCGCCGAGATTCTGCTTTCGGCGCTCGTCGGGGTGATCGACGATCCCGCGGGCTGGCGCATCGAGCGCGGCGAAGACATTCTTGCTCTTGCCGGTCCTGTCGTCATCGCCAGCGCCCGCTTCGTTCTGCCGACGGCGATCCTCTTGATCGCCGCCGGCGTTCTTGCGTCCGTCGCCCAGAGCGCGCCCCGGATCGTGCCGGAGCGAATCATCCCAGACGCGTCGCGCATCTCGCTGCGCAAAGGCCTTCGCCGACTGTTGGGCGCCCGCGGCTGGACCGAATTGGGAAAGAGCCTGATCAAGCTCGCGGCGGTGATCGCGGTTGCGGCGGCGATGCTGGCCGGCCAGAAGGTCGTCCTGCTCACGGCGATGGACGTCGATCCAGGCCTGCTGCCGCAGCGGGTGCTCGATCTCTGCGTCCAGGCGATCGCCGCAGTGCTCGCCGCGACTCTGGTTGTGGCGGCCGCCGATCTCGCCTGGTCGCGGATTCTCTGGCGGCGCGATCACCGGATGAGCAGGCAGGAACTCAAGGAGGAGCTCCGGCAGGCCGAGGGCGACCGGATGATCAAGGCGCGCTTGCGCTCGCTTCGCCTCGACCGCTCCCGCAAGCGCATGCTCTCCGCGGTGCCGCGCGCGACGATGGTCGTGACCAACCCTACCCATTACGCGGTCGCGATGCGATATGTCCGCGCCGAGGGCGGCGCGCCGATCGTGGTCGCCAAGGGCGCCGATTTCATCGCGCTCAAGATCCGCTCGATCGCCGAGGACCACGGCGTCCCGGTGATCGAGGACCCGCCGCTTGCGCGTTCGCTCTACGCCGCCGTCGACGTCGATCGGCCGATTCCGGCTGAATTCTATCGGGCGGTGGCCGAGATCGTGCACCTGATCCAACAGAGGAAGGCTCAATGGGCCCAACGAAGGCAATGAATCCGGCGAGCCGGGGCCCGCGGCAACGTCGCCCGTTCGCGCGCGAGCAGATCATCGCCGATGCGCTGGTGGACGTCGCGAGCGAATTGAGGCTGACCGACGCAGCGGAACTCATGGCGATGATCCTGAACGATCACGCGGCCAATATCGCCGACCTCGTCAACTCTTCGACCGAGCTCTTTTTCAAGAGTGGAACTCTGCGTTACGCGTTGTCCGCGAGTTTCGCGGCGCCGTGGGACGCAACCCCGATCGTCGAGATCGACATGGAGTTCCGCCACGCCGCCGTTTGCGCGTTTTTTCGCCTGAAGATCGGCCAGCATCGCGCGGGCGTCCAAATCATCGACATCCTGTTTGACGAGCAGGGGCTGGACGAACTGGCAAAGGCAGAGCGCCTTTCCGCCGCCCTCGACAGCGCGCGGCTGCGCGCCCACTAGTCCGGTCGCGGGGCAAGCCCCATGCAAGGCGGGCGGCGCAGGGTCGATCCCGTTCACGCTCAGGGATCCGTGTGCAATTGTCCTCGATCTACCTCTTCGAAGTTGCTTCGCAGAAGGCGCAATGGCTGTCGGCGCGGCAAACGGCGATCGCGGGCAACGTGGCCAATGCGAACACGCCAGGCTACCGCGCCCTCGACATCCAGCCGTTTTCAGCGGTCCTCGACTCCTCGCCGATCGAGATGGCGTCGACCAATCCGGCGCATTTGTCGTCATCGCAATCCGGGGCCGGCGCTTTGCGCGAAATCGAGGTCGAACCGTCGGAACAGACGCTCTCCGGCAACACCGTCAATCTCGAACAGCAGATGATCAATCTCGGCGACGTCAATCGCGACTATACGATGAGCGCCAACATACGCCGGGCCTTTCACCAGCTTCTTCTCTCGGCGCTGAAGTGAGCGGACATGCCTGATCCGCTGCAGACTGCGCTCCACATCGCCGCCTCCGGTCTTCAGGCCCAATCCATGCGGCTGCGCGTCGTTTCGGAGAATATCGCCAACTCTCAGTCGACGGGGTCGACGCCCGGGGCCGACCCTTACGCGCGGCAGACGGTCTCGTTCGAAAGCGAGATGGATCGGGCGCTCGGGGCCAACCTCGTCCAGATCAAGTCGATCGGCGTCGATTCGACGCCATTCAAGCTCGAACGCGATCCGGGCAATCCGGCGGCGGATCAAAACGGGATGGTGAAGATGCCGAATGTCGATGTGCTGGTCGAACTCGCCGACATGCGCGAGGCCAACCGCAGTTACGAGGCCGATCTTCAGGTCGCCAAACAGTCAGCCGACATGCTCAACACGGCCGTCAGCCTGATGAAGGACGCTTGAATGGCGAGCGGCCACAACACAAGGTCTGAGCGATGATCGAAGGCGTTTCCGCCGTCGGGCCTGCGAGCGCGAGCATTCGCAGCCCGCAATCCTCCACCACGCCGACGGGAGGGCCGAGCTTCGATCAGGCGCTCACGCAAATGATTGGTTCGGCGGTCGACACGCTGCAAACCGGGGAGGCGCTCGCCATCCAGGGCGTCGAAGGCGCGGCGGCGCCGATGAGGGTCGTCGAATCGGTGATGGCGGCGCAGCGCTCGCTCCAGACCATTCTCGCGATCCGCGACAAAGCCGTCGCCGCCTACCAAGAGATTGCGCGGATGACCATCTGACCGAAAGTCTTGCGGCGCGGCCTGGTTCAGAGTGGAAGCGGAGGAAGTCGATATGAGAGCGTTGGCGATCGCGGCGACGGGCATGAGCGCCCAGGAACAGAACCTGGAGGTGATCGCGAACAATGTCGCCAACATCAACACCACGGGTTTCAAACGCTCGCGCGCCGAGTTCACCGACCTCATCTATCAGACCGAGCGCCTGATGGGGGTCGCCAACCGCGGCCGCGACGCGACCATACCGGAAGGCGCGCAGATCGGTCTTGGCGTTCGCACCGCCGCGATTCGCAGCGTCAACATCCAGGGCGCTCTGACCAATACCGGCAACGCGCTTGACCTGGCAGTCAACGGCCGCGGCTGGTTTCAGGTAACGACGCCGAACGGCGACACCGTCTACACCCGCGACGGCGCATTCAACACCAACGCCAACGGCCAGCTCGTCACTATGGACGGCTATACGGTGACGCCGTCGATTCTCATCCCGGCGACGGCGACAGCGGTGAACGTCAGCCAGACTGGACTCGTTACGGCGACGATTCCGGGCCAGGCGACCGCGCAGCAGCTCGGGCAATTGACGATCGCGAACTTCGTCAACGAAGCCGGCCTCGAAGCGCTCGGCGGCAATTACTTCCAGCAGACCGCCGCATCAGGCCAGCCGACCGTCGGCGTTCCCGGCGACACTGCCTTCGGCATCATTCAGCAGGGCTACGTCGAGGCCTCGAACGTCGATCCGGTCACCGAGATCACCAATCTCATTTCGGCCCAGCGCGCCTATGAGATGAACTCCAAGGTGATCCAGGCGGCGGACCAGATGTCGGGCACCATCTCCAATATGCGCAGTTAGACTGAAACCATGAGAAGCGCCCAATGAGCCCGACGCGAGTCCGATTCCTATTCGGCGCCGCGATCGCCGCGATCGCTGCTTGTTGCGCCGTCCCCGCGGCGGCGCAGGAAGCCCTCGCGCCGACGCCTCGGGTCGTCATCTATCCGGGCGACGTGATCCGCGACGATATGCTCGCCGACGTCGCCGAGCCGGCGCGTGACGGGTCGGGACCGTACGTCGAGCAGCGCTCGCTGATCGTCGGCAAGGTCGCGCGGCTGACCCTGCTCCCCGGCCACGCCATCCCCTTTTCCGGCGTGTCCAACCGCAAGCTCGTCGCCAACGGGGCGGAGGTCAAGCTCATCTATTCCGAAGGCGGCCTCTTCATCATGACGACCGGCGCGGCGTTGCAGGACGGCGCGATTGGAGACATCGTCAGGGTCCGCAACAGCGACAGCGGCGTCACCGTGTCCGGCGCCGTCCAGCCCGACGGCTCGGTCAGAGTGAGCGGGGGATGATTCGCCGGCTGTTTCTTGCGCTCGTGATTTGCCTCGCCGCCTCCCCCGCCGCGGCGGTTCGTATCAAGGATATCTCGGTCCTGCGGGGCGCGCGCGACAGCCAATTGGTTGGCTACGGCCTCGTGGTCGGCCTTCAGGGTTCCGGCGACACCATGGGCAACGCGCCGTTCACGCAGCAATCCATCCAGGCGATGCTCGAGCATCTGGGCCTCGACGTGCATGGCGCATCGCTGCGCAATCGCAATGTCGCCTCGGTGATCGTCACAACGGATCTCGCCGCCGGCGTGGAGACGGGCGCCCGGCTCGACGTCACCGTCTCCGCGCTCGGCGATGCGCCGTCCCTGATGGGGGGGACGCTGCTGCTCACTCAGCTCCAGTCTGCGGACGGCGTGGTCTATGCATCAGCCCAAGGCGCCGTCTCCGTGACCGGGTTTGAAACCCAGGGCCAGGGCGAGACGCTCTCCCAAGGCGTTCCGACCGCTGGCCGAATTCCCAACGGTGCGATCGTCGAGCACGAAGTTCCGGCGTTCCCCGATGAATTGCGTTCGATGCTCGAATTGAAGAACCCCGACTACGCAACCGCTGTGCGGATCGTCGATGCGATCAACGCCTATTCGCGGGACCAATTCCGGGCTCATGCGGCCTACGAAGTCGACAGCCGGACCGTCGAGCTGTTCCGCCCGCGCAATGTGTCATTCGCTCGCTTCATGGCCGAGGTCGGGGAGCTGCAGGTCGAGCCCGACATGGCGGCGCGCGTGGTTCTCGACGCGAGAACCGGTACGGTCGTCGTCGGCCAGGACGTGCAAATCTCGACAGTTGCGGTGACCTACGGGACGCTGACAGTGCGCGTCAACGAGCAGCCGCGCGTCTCCCAGCCCAACCCGTTCGCCAACGGCCGGACGGTCGTTACGCCCAATACCAAGATCGACGTCGAGCAGGCGGGCGGGCCGATCGCCATCGTCGGCGGATCGAGCCTCAGAACATTGGTCAGCGGCTTGAACCGGATCGGCGTCAAGCCGCCGGGGATCATCGCCATCCTTCAGGCGATCAAGACCGCAGGCGCGCTGCAGGCCGATCTGGTGATTCAGTGACGCGCGCGTTTTTTTTGGTCCCACCGGCAAGAGAAGTGACGGCGCGAAGACCTTGAGGGAGCGCGCCCGGCGCGCATCCCGCCCCAGGTCAGCCCAGCGCAAGGCGGACGATCGAGGATGTCGCTCGAATTCCGGGGCAGACACATGCCGACTCCCACCTTGTCGCGAGGCTGGACGACACGATCGCGCGTCCGCCCAAGCCTTGTCGGCATTCTCGCCGCCGCTTCTCTCTTCGCCTGCCCGGCCAACGCGCAGGATGGGCGGACGCCGGAGAGCCAAAAGGGCAAGACGAGCGCCGAGAAAGCGGCGGAAATCGAAGCCGGTCGTTTCTGCGGCGCCGTTGCGCCGTCGGTCGCCGAGGCGCGCATCGCCTGGCAGACGAAGCGTCTTGGCGAACTCGACGCACAGGTCAAGCAGAGGCTCGCCGATCTCGAGAAAGCCGAGGCGGCGATGCAGGAATGGGTCGCCAAGCGCGACGCCATGCTCAAGTCGGCAAGCGACGACCTTGTCGCCATCTACTCGAGGATGCAGCCGGAAAACGCGGCCGTTCAACTCAGCGCCATGGACGACCAAATGGCGGCGGCGATCCTGGGCAGGCTCAAGCCTGCCGCCGCGGGAGCCATTCTCGACGAGATGGAGGCGGCGCGGGCGAGCAGGCTCGCATCCTTCCTCTCGGGCGCGAGCGCCGGAGAGAAAAAATCCTGATGCGGCTCATTCTGCCGCCGACCCTGCTCTTGTTCGCGGTATCGGCGGGCGGCTGCTGGAACAGCGCCAGCGAATTCATGCGCGAACCCTTCTTCTCGCCGGTCGGGGCGGGGCTCGCTCCGGAGGAGACGGCCGGCATCCAAAGCGCCAACGCCGTGCCGCAACCGCCGACGAGCGGACCGCCGCCATCGCTCTATAGCCAACCGCGCATCGCCCATGTCGGCGACATCGTGCGGGTGCTCATCTCGATCAACGACAAAGCGACCCTGGACAACGCATCGGGCCGCTCGCAGACAAACAAGGACGGCGTCGTTATCGACTTCGGCTACAACAGCGGCTCGTCGTCGTCCTCATCCAGTCAGCCATCCAAGGCTCTCGGCGACCTGTCGACCGAGTTCGACCACCCACGGCCAAGGCAACATCGACCGGTCGGAGCAGATTCAGGTCTCTGTTGCGGCGGTCGTTACGCGGGTCCTTCCCAACGGAAATCTTGTCATCTCTGGGTCCCAGGAGGTGCGGGTCAACTACGAGCTCCGCCAGCTGACCGTCGCCGGCATCGTGAACCCCCTCGACATCTCGCTCAACAACAGCGTCGCCTACGACCGGATCGCCGAGGCCCGCATTGCCTACGGCGGCCGCGGACGGTCAAACGACTTTCAGCAGCCGGCCTGGGGCCAGCAGATCTACGACGCGGTCAGGCCATTCTAGCGGGAGCGCCGATGTCCGATTCCGCCTTGCCGCAACGCGCCGCCGCGGGGAACTCGCTCAAGACATCGCTGATCGAATTGGCGGTCGTGGTTGTTCTCGGCGCGTGCGCCGGCGCTGCGTTCGAGGCGTCCCGTCCCACCCCGCCAGGACCGGACAAGCTCGCGGAATCGTCCGCCGCCGCGCCGCCGACGCAACCCTCGGCGATCGTCGATCTGCCGCCGATCGTGACCAATCTCGGCGCGCCGCAGGACACCTGGATTCGGCTCGAAGGGTCGATCATTTTCGACCCCAGAACCTTGCCGCATCCCGAGGCGGTGGCGGGCCGGATCGGCGACGACATCCTCGCCTATCTGCGCACGGTGTCGTTGCGCCGGCTCGAAGGCCCGATCGGGCTCGAAAACATCCGCCAGGATCTCAATGAGCGAGCGGCGATCCGCAGCGACGGGAAGGTGCGCGGATTCGTGATCCGAACGCTGGTGGTCCAATGAGGCGAGCGCTCCTCGCCGCTGCCGCGCTCATGGCTGCGATCGGCCCGGCGGCGGCGCAGACCGCCGATCTCAACGCGCTCATCCCCGCCGGCGGCGCCTCGGCGAGCGCCCGCATCATCGAGCTGGTCGCGATTCTGACCGTGCTTTCGGTCGCGCCGGGTCTGCTCATCATGGTCACGAGCTTCACGCGCTTCATCGTGGCGCTATCGTTCCTGCGCTCGGGCCTCGGCTTGCAGAGCGCGCCCGCGAATCTCGTTCTCATCAGCCTGTCGTTGTTCATGACTTTCTTTGTCATGGCGCCGACCTTCGATCGCGCATGGCAAAACGGTCTGAAGCCGATGATGGACAATGAGATCAGTCAGCAGGACGCCCTCACCGCCGTCGTCGAGCCTTTCCGGGAATTCATGCTTGCCCAGGTGCGGGAAAAGGACATGGCGCTGTTCGAGAGCCTGTCGAAAGGACGCTTCGAGATCGCGGACCGCTCCAAGGCGGACTTGAGGCTGCTCATACCCGCCTTCATGATTTCCGAGCTCCGTCGAGGTTTCGAGATCGGGTTCCTGATCGTGTTGCCGTTTCTCGTCATCGACATGATCGTTGCGACGCTGACCATGTCGATGGGGATGATGATGCTGCCGCCTTCGGTCATCTCGCTGCCGGTCAAGATCCTCTTTTTCGTCCTGATCGATGGCTGGAACCTGCTGATCGGGAGCCTGGTGCGCTCCGCCAGCTGATTTCGCGCCGCGCAAGGCCGCCAATCCCCGAGGCGTGCATCCGCCGAGCGGCGCGGCGCCAGCTTCGCGCAAGGCCGCGCGCATCAAATAGGGCCGTCCGCCGAGGAGGCCCCATGAGCATTCTGAACACCAGCGTGTCGGGAATGTTAGCCGATTCAAACTGGCTGTCGTCGATCTCGCAGAATGTCGCCAACTCCAATACGACCGGCTACAAGAACGTCGAAACCAATTTCTCGTCCCTCGTCGATCAGATTTCCGGCAGCGACCCGGACTACGGAGGCGTCGCGACGAGCCAGGTTTCGCTCAATTCGCTGCAGGGCAATATCGTCTCCACTTCGACGTCGACCGATCTCGCCATCCAGGGCTCGGGCTTCTTCGTCGTGTCCAACTCGAGCGGCGAGCTCTTCCTCACTCGCAACGGATCGTTCACGCCCGACGCCTCAGGCAACCTCGTCAATAGCGCCGGCTACTACCTGATGGGCGAGAATGTTCAGAACGGCGCTTCGCCGCTCGCGGCGAATTCGTTGACCGGACTCGTCAAGGTCAATGTCAACACCGCCGGCCAGACCGCAACCGCGACGACCGCCGCCTCGCTCACCGCCAATTTGCCGTCCACGGCGACGCCGGTCGCCGCCGCTGATCTGCCGTCAGCCAATACGGCGAGCTCGACCTATACCGAGGCGACGTCGCTCGTCGTCTACGATAATCTCGGGGGCGCGCACACCATCAATCTCTATTTCACCAACACCGGGCCAAATACCTGGGAGGTCGACGCCTACGACGCCGCGGATGCGTCGGCCAGCGGCGGCTTTCCTTATTCGTCGGGTCCGCTTGCCACCCAGACCCTGAATTTCGATCCGACAACCGGGGCGCTGTCCTCCGGCTCGCCGCTTTCGATTGCGGTCCCGAACGGGCAGACGATGTCGCTTGACCTGAGCAACATGACGCAGCTCGCCGCGGCCTTCAACGTGACCGGGGCGACCGCGAACGGCAACGCTCCGAGCGGCGTCAGCGGCGTCTCGGTCGGCGCCGACGGAACCATGACCTTCAATTATGCGAACGGCACGTCGAGCGCCGCCTACGACATTCCGCTCGCCAACGTGGCGAGCCCCGACAATCTGACTTCGGTCAATGGAGACGCCTTCCTGCCGAGCTCCGCGTCCGGCCCCGTTTACCTCGGAACCGCCGGCGGCGCCGGTTTCGGCTCGATCGAGTCCTCGTCCCTCGAAAGCTCGACGGTCGACCTCGCGACGGAACTGACCGAGATGATCCAGGCCCAAAGCGCCTATGAGGCCAACTCCAAAGTCTTTCAGACCGGCGCCGACATTCTCGACGTTCTCAACGGGCTGAAGCCGTGAGGCCGAATGAGCCCGGGAACCCTCGATGAGCCTCTCGGCCGCGTTCAGCGTCATCAGTTCTTCCTTCGCCGCCAATTCGGCGCAGACCGCCGTTGTCGCGAGCAACATCGCCAACGTCAATACGATCGGCTATTCGCGGGAGATCGCGAATGTCGCGACCAATTCCTACGGCGGCGCCGATGTCAATTCGATCACTCGCGAAGCCAACGCGGCGCTCCTCGAGCAGGTCTCGAGCTCGACCTCGCAGGCCGCGACGCAGCAGGCGATTTCCAACGGGCTTGCGAGGCTCGTTGAGACCGTCGACGACAGTTCATCGGCCTCCTCGGCCTCTGGCGCGAACCAGAACGGCGCCTCGCCCTCGGCGATGCTTGCCAATCTGCAAAACGCGCTTGCCACCTACGAGGATTCGCCGACCTCGTCGTCCGCCGCCGACGCTGTCGTGTCGGCCGCCTCCGACCTCGCCTCGTCGCTCAACAGCGGGAGCGCGACCGTCGAGCAGGTTCGCGAGCAGGCTGACCAGAATATGGCCTCGTCGGTCGATACGATCAATTCGCTCCTGAGCCAGTTCACTGCCGCCAACAACGCCGTCGTGACCGGACTTCAAACCGGCGCCAATGTCGCCAGCGCCGAGGATAAGCGCAACTCGATCGTGACCCAGCTTGCGCAACAGATCGGCGTCTCGACCGTCACGGCCGCCAATGGTTCAGAGTCCATCTACACCGACAGCGGCGTCACCCTGTTCCAGGGTACGCCGCGCGTCGTCTCCTTCACTTCGACGCCGACGCTCGTCGATGGCGCGAACGGCGCGCCGATCACCGTCGACGGCGTGCCGATCACCGGCGCCAGTTCGCCGATGCCGATCCAGTCGGGCGCACTCGCCGGCTATGCGGCGTTGCGTGATACGTTCGCGCCCGAATATCAGGCCCAGCTCGACCAGATCGCGGGCGGCCTGATCAACGCCTTCGCCGAAAGCGATCAATCAGCGATCCCGACGCTGCCCTCGCTGCCGGGCCTGTTCACGACGCCGGGAGCGACCAGCCTGCCCATGGCCACCGCGACGACCGGACTCGCCGCGGCGATCGAAGTCAATTCGAACGTCGACCCGTCGCAGGGCGGCGATCCCACGCTCCTGCGCGACGGCGGAATCTCCGCTCCCGGAAATTCGGCCTATACCTACAACACGACCGGCGCGGCGAGTTACACCAGACGCATCCAGGAGCTCATCGCGGGGCTCGGCGCGACCCAGAGCTTTGACCCGTCCGCCGGCCTCGGCTCATCCTCGAGCCTCGCCGACTACGCCAACGCCTCGGTGAGCTGGCTCCAGGCCGAGAACCAGCAGGCGAACAATTCGTCCTCCTATCAGAATGCGCTCGCCGCGCAGGCGGCCTCGGCGCTGTCGAACGCGACCGGCGTCAATCTCGACGCTGAGATGACCAACATGCTCAACCTCGAAAACTCCTACGCTTCGTCAGCGAAGCTGCTCACGACCCTGACCAGCATGTTCTCAGCCCTCCTCCAGGCCGCGTGAGCACGATGGCTGCAAATTTCGTTTCGAGTCAGTTCCTGGCTAATAGCCTCGTGGCGCCGGTCATGCAGGCCCAGTCGTCGCTGACAACGGCGATAACCGAAGAAACGACCGGCCAGTACGCCAATCTCGGCCTCGAGCTCGGCGCGCAATCCGGCTACGAGCTGTCGCTGAAAGAGCAAGTCGCCGAGCTTCAGACGCTGACCAGCAACAACAGCATCGTTTCGACCAACCTGGCGACGGCGCAGAGCGCCCTTTCGGCGATCAGCTCCAGCGCCCAGACGACCCTGAACGACCTCGCGACCTGGACGCCCGGCGCCAATTCGGGCGACTCGCTCCAGAACATGGGTCAGTCGGCGCTGCAGTCGCTTATCGCCTCGACGAATGCGACGTCGGGCGACCAATATGTGTTCGGCGGAATCAATTCCGCCGTTGCGCCGCTGGCGGACTATTATTCGGCCCCCGCCTCCGCCGCCAAGACCGCGGTCGATCAGGCGTTTCAGACCGCATTCGGAATTCTGCCGAGCGATCCGGCGGCGGCGAACATCTCGGCCCCGGATATGCAGAGCTTTCTCGCCGGGCCGTTCGCGGCGCTGTTCCAAGGCGCCTCGTGGGGCGCGGATTGGTCGTCGGCATCGAGCGCCGATACCAGCGCCGAGATTGCGCCTGGTCGGACCGTGACGACCTCGACCAACGCCAATCAGCCCGGCTTTCAGGAGCTGGCGCAGGCCTACGCGATGTTGAGCGAATTCGGCGGATCGTCGCTCAGTGGGGCGGCGCAGCAGGCCGTCGCTGACGCTGCGTCTTCTCTCGTCTCGCAGGGCATGGACTCCCTGACCAATATTCAGGCCGAGCTTGGCTCGACCCAGAGCGCCGTCACCGACGCCAACAGTTCGATGAGCTCGCAGCTCACGATCCTGCAACAACAGCTTGGCAGTCTCGACGACGTCGACGCCAACACGACGGCGGCTCAAATCAACAGCCTGACCAATCAGATCCAGATGGCCTACGAGCTCACCTCACGTCTGCAACAGCTCAATCTGGCCCAATACCTGCCGGTCCCCTGACGCGCGAAGGGTTGCGATGTACGAATTTGCTTACAACGAAGTGATCGAAGATTCGCGCCAGACCATGCGCGCCCGCGAGCGGCAGGCGATGGATCGGGTGATTGCGATGCTGCGCGCGGCCGAGGAGAAGGGTCCGGGGTCCCGCGAGCGGGTCGAGGCGCTCTTCTATCTACGCCGCCTGTGGATGATCTTTCTTAACGACCTCAACGACCCCAGCAACGAGCTGCCCGACCAGCTCAGAGGCGGGATTATCTCGATCGGCATCTGGATGATGAAGGAGATCGAGCGCGTGCGCGGCGGGCAGACCGACGACCTGACGCCGATGATCGAAATTAATCAGCTGATCCGTGACGGGTTGAAATGAGGGGCGCCCGCGATGAACATCACGCTCAGAGCCGGGGAACGGCTCTTCATCAACGGCGCGGTTATCCGCATCGACCGCAAAGCGTCGATCGAGCTCTTGAACGAGGTCACCTTTCTGCTCGAGACTCATGTCTTGCAGTCCGAGGAAGCGACGACGCTCGTCCGCCAGATCTATTTCGCGGTCCAGATCATGCTCATGGACCCCACAGCCGCTCGCAGCGCCGCGCCGCTCGCCGCTTCGCTGATCGAATCGGCCTTGGGCGTGTATCGCGCGCCCGAGTTGACGTCGGGCCTCAAGGCCGCTGCCGCGTCGCTCGCCCGCGGCCGCAATTTCGAGGCGCTGAAGGCGCTCCGCGGCCTCTTCGCCATCGAGGACACGGAGCTTCGCGCGCTCGCCGAGACGCCGAGCGCCGCCTGAAAAGGAGAACGCCATGACTGTCAGCGCTGCTTACCCTGTCGCCGCTTCTGCCGCCCCGGCTTCGTCCGCCTCGTCCGCGTCGGTGACCCCGGCGACCCAAAGCCTGAGCTACAATGACTTCCTCACCCTCCTGATGGCGGAGATGAAGAACCAGGATCCCACGCAGCCGATGGACCCCTCGCAGATGGTGTCGCAGCTCGCGACCGTCTCGGAGGTCGGGCAGGCGGTGCAGACCAACACCACGCTCTCCTCGCTCTTGACCGCGAGCTCGCTTTCGCAGGCCGAGCAGCTCGTCGGCCGGACCATCACCTCCGCCGACGGATCAACTTCCGGCCAGGTCGCCTCGGTCAGCGTCACTGGCGCGGGCGCGGTCGCGACCCTCGCCAACGGCGCGACCGTCTCGCTCGCCAATGGCGCGAGCGTGCAGTGAACGAGGGCGACGCGATCGATCTCGTCCAGTCGGCGATCTGGATGGTCGTGATCGGCGCCGGCCCTTGCGTCGGCGCGGCGATGGCGGTCGGGGTGGTCATTGCGCTCCTGCAAGCCTTGACCCAGATTCAGGAGATGACGCTGACCTTCGTCCCGAAGATGATTGCGGTCTTCCTCGCCGCGAGCCTGACCGCGTCGTTCGTGGGCGGCAAATTCTCGATCTTCACACAAAGCGTCTACGGGCGGATCGAGCAAGGATACAAATAGGCCGGCTCTTGTAGGCGCCGCCGCTGACCGCGCGGCCGCTCACCGAGCGCGGCTGCCGCGCTACGCGACCCATAACCCGGGAAACTGCGCGCCGAGCCATTTCGCCAGCGCCGCATTGACCTCGACCGGCCTTTCCTGCGCCATCCAGTGGCCGGAGGCGATGGTAGCTTCGATCAGGTTGTCACAGTTGGCGCGCATCGGATCGGCGAGGCGTGAGACGAGCGTCTCGCAAACATAGTCGTACGCGCCATGGAGGAACAGGACCGGCATCCTGAGCCGCCAGTTGGCTTTGGCCCGCGCGGCATAGGCGAGGTTGGCGTTCCAGTTCATGTACCAGCTGCACGGCCCGAAGAACCCGTTGCGCTCGAGCGCGGCGACGTAGCGGCGCTCGTCCTCCTCGCTCAGAAGAGCTGGGTCGCGCGGCACGTCGGGGGCGGAAGTCCGGCCGCGAAACCAGCCGCCATTGGCGCGGACGAAGGCGGTCGGGCTGGGCTTGCCTTTGCCCGACGGATTCCCGGAACGGAAGAGCGCCCGGACCGTCGCGCCGACGTCGCCCTCGAAGCCGGCAACGGCTGCCGCGAAATTCTCGCGGTAGAACAACTGATAGTCCCACTGCGCCGCTGGAAACCTGTCGGGCGGATAGACGTCCCGGTCGGCCAGGGGGGCGGAGGTCTCTACCGTGAAACCCTCGGGCTGGTAGGGCACGCAGAGATTGGCGACCCCGTGGCAGAGGTCCGGATGATGCTGGGCGATCGACCAGACGACCGGCGCACCCCAGTCGTGGCCGACCCAGATCGCCTTCTTCGCCCCGAGCGCGCCAAGAAGCTCGACCATGTCGGCGACGATCTCCTCGAGCGCATAATCCTCGTGCCGCGGATAGACGCTCGACCGTCCGTAGCCGCGCATGTCGGGCGCGATTGCGCGAAAACCCAAGGCCGCGAAGGCTGGCAACTGCTCGCGCCAGGAGATCGACAGTTCCGGCCAGCCGTGCACGAAGACGACCGGGGTCGCGCTCGCGGCGCCGCAGGACAGATAGAAAGTCGTGTGACGAGCGGTCTTGGCGACATTGTCGAGGATGGGAAAGCTCATGCGGGTCTCCGTGGCGTGCGGCGTTTATCTCCCGTCCTTTGATCCTCGCGCAAGCTTCGCCGCCCACTCTCCCGCCGACGGGCGCGGCAAGTCGCAGCGCGTGACGGGCGAGGGCGGCGATGTCATTGACGGCGGCGGGGACGGCGCCGGCGGCCGGCCGCGGCGGCAAGGATATCGCCTTCGCCGTCGGCATCGTCCTCATCCTGTGTCTGTTCTTTCTTCCCGTTCCAGCCTTCATGATTGACTTCGGCCTGGCGCTCTCGATCGCGCTCGCCGTGCTCATCCTGATGGTCGCGCTATGGATTCATAAGCCGCTGGAGTTCTCGGCCTTCCCTACCGTGCTGCTGGTGGCGACGATTCTGAGGCTGGCGCTCAACATCTCGACCACGCGCCTCATCCTCTCGCGGGGCGAGCAGGGGCCGACGTCTGCGGGCTACATCATCGGCGGCTTCGCGCGGCTGGTGATGGGCGGCGATTTCGTCATCGGCATCATCGTCTTTCTCATCCTAGTGACGATCAACTTCCTGGTCATCACCAAGGGCGCGACCCGCATCGCAGAGGTCGGCGCGCGCTTCACCCTCGACGCCATTCCTGGAAAACAGATGGCAATTGATGCCGACCTCTCGGCCGGCCTCATCGACGAGAAGGTGGCGCAGGCGCGCCGGCGCGAGCTCGAGGAGGAAAGCGCCTTCTTCGGCTCGATGGACGGCGCATCGAAATTCGTCCGCGGCGACGCCATCGCCGGCCTCATCATTCTCGCCGTCAACATCTTCGGCGGCATCGTGATCGGCGTCACCCGTCACGGCCTGTCGCTCTCCGCCGCGGCCGACATCTTCACCAAGCTCTCGGTCGGCGATGGTCTGGTGACGCAGATTCCCGCGCTCATCATCTCGCTCGCCGCCGGCCTTCTGGTCGCCAAGGGCGGCACGCGCGGGTCGGCCGACAAGGCGGTCATCGATCAGCTGAGCGGCTATCCGAACGCGCTCTTTCTCGCCGCCATGACGATGGCGATGCTCGGCGTCGTGCCGGGCCTGCCGTTGCTGCCGTTCGCGCTGATCGGCGGCCTGATGGCCTTCGTCGGGGTCGCCATTCCGCGACGGATCGAGCAGGATCGCGTCGCCGAGGCTGCGAAGATGGCTGCGAAGGAAGAGCGGGCGAAAGCCGATGCTCGCGGCTCGATCAAGGAGCAGCTCAAGTCATTCGAGATCGAGCTTGTCTTGAGCAAGGAGCTTAACGCCGCGCTTGTCGGCTCGCGCGACGAGATCGGCTCCCGCATCGCCAAGATGCGGCGCAAATTCGCCCGCCAATATGGCTTCGTCGTCCCCGAAATTCGGCTCTCCGACGACATCAAGGCGCCGCCGAAGACCTACCAGATCAAGATTCACGGCGCCGCCGTCGCCACTCAGGAGCTAAGGGTCAAGGATTGCCTCGTCATCATCGGCGATGGGCCGCGCCCGAATCTCCCCGGCGACGAAGTCCGCGAGCCCGCTTTCGGGATGCGCGCGATCGCGATCCCCGAAGCCTTCGTCAAGGACGCCAAGCGCCTCGGCTTCAAGCCCGTCGACCCCGTGTCGGTCCTGCTCACCCACTTGAGCGAAGTCATCCACAACAATCTCGCGCAGCTCCTGTCGTTCAAGGACATGCGCGCGCTGCTCGACCGCCTGGAGCCCGAGTACAAGCGGCTGCTCGACGACATGTCTCCCTCGCAGATCTCGCAGTCCGGGCTTCTGGCGACGCTGAAGCTCCTGCTCGCCGAGCGCGTCTCGATCCGCAACCTGAACCTGATCCTCGAAGCCGTGGCCGAAATCGCGCCGCACGCGCGGCGGCCCGAGCAGATCGCCGAGCACGTGCGCGTCCGCCTTTCCCAGCAGATCTGCGGCGACCTTGCCGACAATGGCGCGCTCTCCGTCTTGAGACTCGGCAATCGTTGGGATCTTGTCTTCCACCAGAGCCTCAAGCGCGACGCCAAGGGCGACGTGATCGAATTCGACATCGACCCGCGCCAGATGGAGCAATTCGCCGCCGAGGCTTCGGCGGCGATTCGCAAGCGGATGGACGAGCAGCGCCTGTTCGCCATTGTCACCGCCGCCGAGACGCGGCCTTACGTGCGGATGATCATCGAGCGCATGTTCCCGACCC
This sequence comes from uncultured Alphaproteobacteria bacterium, assembly GCA_963832305.1. Lineage (GTDB taxonomy): Bacteria > Pseudomonadota > Alphaproteobacteria > Rhizobiales > Beijerinckiaceae > Roseiarcus. The sequence goes on from CAWHTU010000023.1 coordinate 70,318, forward strand.
TGGCTGTCTTGTCGCAGCTCGAGATCGCGCGCGGCTTCGAGGTCAAGTCGCTCGGGACGATCGCGTGACGGCGCTCGTCGCTGGAGCCCTCGGCGCGCCGCATGAGGCGCTGGCTCCGAAGGCGGCCATCGGCGCTTTCGTTCTCTTCTGCCGCATCGGCGCCTGCCTGATGCTGGCCCCGGGATTCTCGAGCGCACAGATTCCGGCGCAGGTCCGGCTCTTCGTCGCGCTCGCCGTGACCCTGACGCTGACGCCGCTCTTGCTCGAGCGAGTGCCCGGCGCCGCATTTGGCGACGATCCGATATTCACCCTCAGGGTGATCGCCGTCGAATCGCTGGTTGGCGGAATGATCGGTTTCCTGGCGAGGGTTTTCTATCTCGCGCTCGAGGCGATGGCGGTCGGCGCGGCCACGATGCTTGGTTTCTCGAATCCGTTCGGGTTTCAGGTCGAGGGCGACGAGACGATGGCGCCGCTGGCGACCCTGATCTCGCTGGCCGCGATCGCGCTCCTGTTCGCCGCCAACCTTCACTGGGAGCTGTTGCGCGGCCTGGTCGCTTCCTACGACGTCATTCCGGTCGGGGCCGACTTCAACGCCCGTCTGGCGCTCAAGCAGATCGCCGACGCGCTCGGCGAATCGTTCCGCCTCTCGCTCAGGATCGCTTCGCCCTATGTGATCTATGCGCTGGTGGCCAATCTGGCGCTGGCGCTGGTCAACCGGCTGACGCCGCAGGTCCAGGTGTTCTTCGTCGCCATGCCGTTCGTCGTCGGCGGCGGCCTCATCCTGCTTTATTTCACCATCAAGCCGGCGATCGACGCCTTCGTCAGCGGCTTCGGCGCCTGGCTCGTTTCCGGATAGACAATGAAGAAACGTCTTGACGCGCTGACCCGCATCGGCCGGTTTCAGGCGCTGATGCATGATCTCGGCCGCTCACGGCTTTATTCGCTCGAACGCCAGCAGGCGGGATTGACCGACGATCTCAAGGCGGTGTTCGAGACCCTGGAGGCGGACGGGCTCGCCTATGGCCCGCAGGCTGGTCTGGCTGCGCGCCATATTCGGGCCCTGCAGCGCAAGCTCGACCAGCTCGTCCGCGAGCAGGACACGGCGCGCCTGAGTGCGCTCAAGCAGGGGACGCGCGCGAAGCTCGCGGAGCTTGCGGTCGAGACCGCCGCCTTGGCCCAACGGCGTCACAAGGAGCGCAAGGATCTGGCCGAACTCATCGAGCGGGCGATCGCCCGCCGAGGCGCAAGCTCGACATAAGGCTCGAGGCGGACCCTCGCTCGTCCCTCGCTACCCCTGACGGCGCCCATGGCTTTCAATCCTCGCACCGATGTCATCATGGAGGTTCTGAGCGCCGCGGATCCATCCCGCGCCAGCCTTGCCGCCCAGCGGCTCAGCGCGCTGGCGGGCTCGAACGCGCCGGCGGCCGACTTTTCCGCCGATCTCGACCGCGCGGCGAACTCCGCGGCGGCGATCCCCGCGCCGCTCGCGAACGCGCCCGGCGCCCGCTCGCGCCTCGCCGAGATTCCGGGCGGGCCGGATAAGATCGGTCAGGCCAAGACCCAATTCGAGGCGATGATGATGAGCTCGTTCGTCGGCGAATTGTTGCCCAAGGACGCCAGCAGCGTCTTCGGCCAGGGAATGGCTGGCGACATGTGGCGATCGATGCTGGCCGAGCAGGTGTCGCTCCAGATCGCGAAATCCGGCAAGCTCGGCCTCGCCCGGCGCCTGTTCGCCACCCACGAGCTCAGCCTCCGCAGCGGGTCGGCGCATCCGGGCGAAGCGGCCAGGGCCGCGGGCGAGGCGGCCCAAATGAGCGCGAACATGCTCTCCGCGCCCCCCGGCGCCTCGCTGGACAACGGCGCCGTTCTGTTCGCCGGGCGCAAGCGGACGTGACCCAACCGCAGCGGCGGGCACAATCGGCCGCGGCTGCCGCGGCGCTGCCGATCGTCGAACGCCTGATCGCCGCCATCGAAGCCGAAAATCGGGACCTCGAGCAGGGCCGTCCGGCTCAGTATGAGGCTTATAGCCTGCGCAAGAACCAGGGCCTGCTCGAGCTCAATCGCCTCATTCCTGCGCTCGACCGAGCGGCCGCCAGCCCGTTGCGCGAGGCGCTGGCCGACCTCCATGCCAAGCTCGAAGTCAACCGAAGGGCGCTCGCGGTGCAGCTCAGGGCCTGCGCGGCGGTTTCGGAGATCATCGCCCGCGCCATCCAGGACGGCCAGTCCGACGGAACCTATACCGCGCTCGCGTGGAAAGGCTCGCGGGAATGATCAAGGCCGCGGTCATCGGCCTCGCGGCGGCTGGAGCGGTCATCGCCGCGGAGGCGGGAACCGACAAGTTTCTCGCCCTGCGCGAAGCCCATCCGGCTGGGGTGGCCAGCCGGACGACCGAAGCGCGCAAGACCCACGAGATCAATGTCCCGCGCATCAAGGACGGGGCGATCAAAGGCTACGCCGTGATGCTGCTCAGCTACACGGTAGATATGAGCTCCCTTAAGACCGCGGCGATGGCGCCGGACTCGATCCTCGTCGATGAAGCGTTTCGCTATGTCTATGACGACGACACGATCGACTTCGACCACCTCGACCGGTTCGATCTGGCCAAAATGAGCAAGGCGATCATCCGGGCGGTCAACGCCCGGGTCAAGGCCGACGTCGTCGTCGACGTCGGGGTGCAGGAGTTCACTTACGCCCCGATCAGCGACACCCGCGGGCGTCCGGGACCCTAGGCCGCCCGCGGCGCTCCGGCCGCCTTCGAGGCGGCGATCAGGTCGACGAAGCGGCGGAAGAGATAATGGCTGTCGCGCGGCCCGGGCGAAGCCTCGGGATGATATTGCACCGAGAACGCCGGACGGTCGGCAAGCGCAAGGCCGCAATTCGAGCCGTCGAACAGCGACACATGGGTCTCCTCGGCGTTGGCCGGAAGCGTCGTGCGATCGACGGCGAAGCCGTGGTTCATCGACACGATCTCGACCTTGCCGGTCGTGAAGTCCTTCACCGGATGATTGGCGCCGTGATGGCCCTGCGGCATCTTGACGGTGCGCGCGCCGACCGCGAGCCCCAGGAGCTGGTGGCCGAGACAGATGCCGAACAGCGGCGTCTTCGCCGCGAGCAGCCCCCTGATGGTCGGCACGGCGTATTCCCCCGTAGCGGCCGGGTCGCCGGGCCCGTTGGACAGGACCACGCCGTCGGGCTTGAGCGCCAGGACGTCCTCCGCGCTCGCGGTCGCCGGAACCACCGTCACCGCGCAGCCGCAATCGTTGAGCAGCCGCAGGATGTTGCGCTTGGTCCCGTAGTCGACCGCGACCACGTGAAAGCGCGTCGAATGGCGCCGGCCGTAACCCGCTTCGAGGCTCCAGCTCGTTTCGTCCCAATCGTAGCGCTGGGTTGAGCCCACCGCCGGAACGAGGTCCATGCCGTCGATGCCGGGCCAGCGCGCGGCCCGGGCGCGCAGCGCGTCGAGGTCGAAGGCGCCGTCAGGAGCATGGGCGATGACTGCGTTCGGCATGCCGCGCTTGCGAATGAGGGTCGTCAGTGCGCGGGTGTCGACCCCGGTGACGCCGATGATCCCGCGCGCCTTGAGCCAGCCGTCGAGCCGCGCATGGCTGCGAAAATTCGACGGCCCCGACACTTCGGCGCGCATGATCGCGCCGACCGCGGCCGACCCGGCGGCGTTGACGACCTCGATGTCCTCGTCATTGACGCCGACGATTCCAATATGTGGAAAGGTGAAAGTAACGATCTGCGCGGCGTAGGAGGGGTCGGTCAGGATTTCCTGGTAGCCGGTCATCGCGGTGTTGAAGCAGACTTCGCCGGCGGCCGAGCCGGCCGCGCCGACCCCGAAGCCCTCGATCACCGCGCCGTCGGCGAGCACGATCACCCCCGTCGCGACGCGCGGGCGCCAGCCAGCCGACTGATCGTCCGGAGCGTCCGCAAGGCTGATGCGTGTTGCGCTTGACATGCGGCTGTGCTTAAGCGCCGCCCACGCCGCGCGTCAAGCCGCGCGCATCAATCAAACGATCGAGGACATTCATGCCGGATTCTGCGCCGCTGCGCGACTCCATTGCTCAGCAGATGAAAGACGCGATGAAGGCAGGAGACAAGGTTCGCGTCGGCGCGCTCCGCCTGATCATGGCGGCGCTCAAAGAGCGTGAAATCGAAGCGCGCGGCGCCGGCAAGATCGTCAGCCGCGCCGACGAGCTCGCGCTCCTGACCAAGATGGTGAAATCCCGGCAGGAATCGGCGACGATCTACGCCGAGAACGGCCGCGCCGAGCTTGCGGCGCAGGAGAACGCGGAGATCGCGGTCATCAACGAATTCCTGCCCAGGCAGATGGACGAGGCGGCCGTGATCGCCGCCGCCAAGGCCGCCATCGCCGCGACCGGCGCTGCGAGCATCAAGGACATGGGCAAGGTCGTCAACGCCCTCAAGACGGCCCACCCCGGGCAAATGGACTTCGCCAAGGCGAGCGCGATCGTGAAGGGGCTGTTGGCGGGGTGAGGGCGCGAGCGGAGGATGCGCACCAAGTTGCGCGCATCAATGACGCCAGTGGCTTAGCTGCGCTTTTGTGCAACTCTTGCGCTCTCCGACGGGCCTTTCTAACGGACGCGATCCGCCTGATTCTGCTTCCCAGCGGCGGCGAGCTGGGATAATATACAATTTTTGAGTGTTCAATTGGTTCGACGCCATTCCCGAGTTGTTCGGTTCGCGCCGATGTCTCGAACAACAATTTCCTCCAGGCCCCCGCTGCGCCGGCGCCTATGACGCGCTGTCCTTCCTGATCGACTACCGGCCGCTGAAGCGAATCGACCTCTATGCGGGCGTGTCGCTGTCGAACGTCTACGGCGGCTTGGCCAGTGGCTATCTGGCGGCCCAGAACATCGATCCGACGGTCGGCGTTAGGGTCAAGTTCTAAGCGTTGCATTTGGTTCGAACCGTGGCCGTCATTGCGCCCCGGGTCAAGCCGGGGGAAGCAATCCCGGATCGAGAGCGTCCTTCGTTCGCTGGATTGCTTCGTCGCTGTGCTCCTCGCAATGACGATTCCCCCGAAGGCAACGCGCCCTAGCTCGCCCCTGGGCAAGCCGGGCGATTCGCCGGCCCGCCGTGAGCTTGCCGGACCGGCGGGCGCCCGTTCGCGCGTGTTGCAATGACCTCGATGCGATCCGACGCTTCTCCTCCCCCCTTGTGGGGGAGGTTGGGAGGGGGTCGCGCCTGGCGTTTCCGATTGAGCCCAAACTCTCACGTCCGTAGAGGTGTTGCTTAGACTAAGTCCTGGCGGTCAGCGCGACCCCCCACCCTGACCCGCCCCCACAAGGGGTGCGGGAACGCTCACGGCGCGGGTTGACCTGGACCCAATCTGCTTCAGTCGAACGCCACCACCTGCCTCACCCCCACGCCGTCGCGCAGCCGGTCGAAGCCTTCGTTGATGTCGTCGAGCTTCAAACGATGGGTCAGCAGCTGGTCGACCGGGAGGCGGCCGGCGCGGAAGAGGGCGATCATCCGCGGCACGTCACGCTGCGGAACCGCCGAGCCGACATAGGACCCTTTGAGCGTCCGCTCCTCGGCGACCAGCGCGAGCGGCGAGAGGCTCATCCGCTTGTCCGGATGGGGCAGCCCGGCGGTCACGGTCGCGCCCCCGCGGGCGGTCGCCGCATAGGCGAGTTCGAGCGCCGGAACCGCGCCGGCCATCTCGAAAGCGACGTCGACGCCATTGCCGGCGATGCGCCTGATCTCGCCGACGGCGTCGTTCGAACGGGCGTTGACCGTGTGGGTCGCGCCGAGTTTTAAGGCGAAGGCGAGCTTGTCGTCCGACAGATCGACGGCGATGATCTGGCGCGCTCCGGCGAGCTTCGCGCCGAGGACGACGCTGAGGCCCACGCCGCCGAGGCCCACCACCGCAACCGATTGGCCCGGTTCGACTTTTGCAGTGTTGACGACCGCGCCGACCCCGGTCAGGACCGCGCAGCCGAACAGGGCGGCAAGCTCGAGCGGCAGATCGGGGTCGATCTTCACGCACGATTCGCGCGCAACCACGGCGTGGGTGGCGAACGCCGAGACGCCGAGGAGGTGGTTGACCGGCTCGGCCCGGAACGCAAGTCGCCGCTCGCCGGAAAGCAGCGTTCCGGCGGCGTTGGCCTTGGCCGCCGGCTCGCAGAGCGCCGGTCGCCCGGCGGCGCAGGGGCCGCAGCGGCCGCAGCTCGGCACGAACACCAGCACGACGTGATCACCGTCTTTGAGGTCGGTCACGCCTTCGCCAATGGCCTCGACAATCCCCGCCGCCTCGTGGCCGAGCGCCATCGGCATCGGGCGCGGCCGCGAACCGTCGATCACTGACAGGTCCGAGTGGCAAAGGCCCGCCGCCTTGATCGCGACCCTGACTTCGCCGCGGCCCGGGGGGGCCAGGTCGAGCTCGACGATCTCGAGCGGCTTCGACGCCGCATAGGGCGGCGGCAGGCCAGACTGGCGAAGAACGGCGGCTTGGATGCGCATATTGCGTTGTCTCGAACCGGGGGAGCCTCCGATGCTGGGCGAGATCGTCGGGCGGGGCAACCGGAAAATTGACCCGCAGCGCGCCCGCACTTGCGCCCGAAGCAGCCCGCGCCACATAAACTCGCAGGCCCGCATCGTCCGCGGGCGCCGCTGCCGGAGCTTCACGCCATGCCGCAGACCCAGAGCCGCTTCTTCGACGACCTCTCCCGCCTCATGACCGACGCGGCCGGCCTCGCCGAGGGCGCCCGGCGGGAGGCCCAGACCTTCGCCCGGACGCAAATGGAGCGGATGATGTCCGGAATGGACGTCGTCGCCCGCGAGGAGTTCGAAGCGGTCAAGGAGATGGCGGCGCGCGCCCGCGACGACAACGAGAAGCTCGCCCAGCGGGTCGCGGCGCTCGAGGCGAAGCTTGCCGAGCCAAAGCCTTGATTGGACTCGCTTTCCTCAAGCAGAGCCTTGATTCCGTTCGCTGATTCTGTGGACGGAGAATCGGGCGCGGGTTTACGGACGGTCCCGAATCAGCAAGGTTGCGGCGCGCCGCCGGCTTGAATGGCCGTGCGGCTTTCTCGCGCCGCCGTCACCTTGCTGAAGGACCTCTGATGACCCTCATCGAAAGCCGCTCCGACGATCGGCCCGAACATCCTGTCGACGTCGTCGAGCGTCTCGCGGCCGTCAACGAATGGGACTTCGACCGGGCACAGGTCGACGAGATTTCGATCCTGGTTTCGGGCCGGTTCGCCAATTACGACGTCGCGTTCACCTGGCTCGCGGAACAGGAATCGCTGCATGTCAGCTGTTCGTTCGACCTCAAGACGCCGCCGCACAAACGGGCGGCGATTGGCGAATTGACGCAATTGATCAACGAGCAGCTGTGGCTCGGCCATTTCGACCTGTGGACCCAGCAGGACATGGTGATGTTCCGCCACTCCCTGTGTCTGGCCGGCGGCGCCGCGGCGAGCGATGCGCAATGCGGCGCGGTGGTGAAGGCGGCGGTCAACGCCTGCGAGACCTATTTCCAGGCGTTCCAGTTCGTCCTGTGGGCGAATCGCGGCCCGCGGGAGGCGATCGCGCTGGCGGCGTTCGAGACAACCGGCGTGGCTTGAGGCGGCGACGGAAGGCGGGCCTTTACCGATCGAAAGGCTGGATAGCGACAGGCATCGATAGGCGCGGCGAAGCGGTTTTTCGGCTCTGGCTCTAGGAACGACTGGCGCTCGGGCTCGATTGCGTGTAAGAGCCGCGCCTTCCAATTCCGGGCCTCGCCGCCCGCTTCCGATCGGAGTTTTCTCGATGGCCGTCCCCAGACGCAAAACCTCGCCTTCCCGCCGCGGCATGCGCCGATCGGCCGATGCGCTCAAAGCGCCGGCTTACGTCGAGGACAAGGATTCGGGCGAACTGCGCCGCCCGCACCATATCGACCTCAAGAGCGGCATGTACCGGGGCCGCCAGGTTCTGAAGCCGAAGTCGACGATCGCCGAGTCGTAACCGACGCTGGACTAAAGATCGGCCGGCCGCGCCTTCGCTCGGCCGGGGGATCCACTCCTAAAGTCTTGTGCTTTTATAAGGCCGGCGCGGCGCGGCGCGCCCGGCGGCAGCCTTCGAAGCGCGCCTTTGGCGCTCATCAGGACGCGAGCCTCGCCGCTCCGCATTACCAAGCTTTCATGTTCGCGCCATCGCCCGTTTAGGCGTCCCGGCGCATTGTCCGTTCCGAGGCTGGCGGTTCGCACCTGGGGCGCCAAGCCATTGGATCAGCGGGAGCTCCTATGACTTTTGATCGTCCCTCATATTCCCTCCGCGCCGCGCTTCTCGGCGCAGTCGCGCTGGCCGCCCTTGGAGGGGTCGCGTTCGAGACCTCGACCATTCCGGTCTCCGCCGCCGCAACGACCACCACCGCGGCCGGTCCAGCGTCGTTCGCCGACGTTGTCGACCGGGTCAAGCCGGCCGTCGTCTCGGTCAAGGTCAAGCTGGCCGACGCCGATCCGGTCGATCAGGAAGACAGCGTCCCGGGACTCCCGGATTTTCCGAAGAACAGCCCGTTCTACCATTTCTTCCGCCGTTTCGGCATGCCCGATGACAACAACAATGGCGACAGCGACCGCGCCCCCCGCCATCATTTCGGCCAGGCGCAGGGGTCCGGCTTTTTCATCTCGTCCGACGGTTACATCGTCACCAATGACCACGTCGTCGACCACGCGTCGGAAGTGACCATCACCACTTCGGACGGCAAGTCGATGCCCGCCAAGGTGATCGGCATCGACAGCAAGACCGACCTTGCGCTGTTGAAGGCCCAGGGCGACAACTTCCCCTTCGTCAATTTCGCCGCCCAGGCGCCGCGTGTCGGCGATTGGGTGATCGCGGTCGGCAACCCGTTCGGCCTCGGCGGAACGGTGACGGCCGGCATCGTCTCGGCGCGCGGGCGCGACATCGGCTCCGGTCCCTACGACGATTTCCTGCAGATCGACGCGCCGGTCAATCACGGCAATTCCGGCGGCCCGACCTTTAACACCGAGGGCGAGGTGGTCGGCGTCAACACCGCGATTTTCTCGCCGTCAGGCGGCAGCGTCGGCATCGGCTTCGCGATCGCGAGCGATGTCGTCAAGAGCGTCGTGGATCAGCTCAAGGCGAACGGCTCCGTGACACGCGGCTGGATCGGGGTCCAGATTCAGAATGTGACCCAGGATCTGGCCGACAATCTCGGGCTCAAGAACGCGTCCGGCGCGCTGGTGGCCGAGGCGCAGAAGAACTCGCCCGCAGCCGCGGCCGGCGTCAAGAGCGGCGACGTCATCACCGCGGTCGACGGCGACGCGGTCGCCGATCCGCACGAGCTCGCCCGCCGGATCGCCGCTCTTGGCCCGAAGAAGACGGCCAAGCTCTCGATCGTCCGCAACGGCTCGCCGATGACCATCGACGTGACGCTCGGCATGATGCCGGCGGACAAGACGGCGAGCGCGGACACGCATAATTCCGACGACAACGGCGGCGCGGCGTCGATGCTCGCCAAGCTCGGGTTGACGCTGCGCACCGCGCATGGCCAGGACGGCGTCGTCGTCGCCGAGGTCGATCCCGACGGCGCCGCGGCGGACAAGGGCCTGAAGCAGGGCGACGTGATTCTCGAGGTCGCCGGAAAGTCGGTCAGCCGGCCGTCGGAGGTCGCCGACGCGATCGACACGGCCAAGACCGACGGCAAGAAGTCGGTTCTGTTACGCGTCAAGTCGGGCGACGGCGAGCGCTATCTCACGCTGCCGACGCGCGCGTCCTGATTACCCGTTGTCCCGCTACGGCGCGGGACGACGACAAGAAATGGTCGGAAGGGTTCATGGGCTTGTCCCCGGCCCGCGCATAGCGCGCCCTTCCGTCCAAGTCGGCGGTCGCACACATCCCCGCCCGCGCGACCCCGACAAGGTGGCGGCAGGTCCTTATCAAGCCCCCCGAGGACCTGCCGCCATACCTTTTTTGGCCCAAGCGGCCCCGGATTCGCTATATGTCCGACATGCGCATCCTCATCATCGAAGACGACCGCGATGCGGCGGCTTACCTCGCCAAAGCCTTCCGCGAGGCCGGACATGTCGCCGATCAGGCCAATGACGGCGTCACCGGATATGACCTGGCGCTCGAGGGCGCCTATGACGTCGCCATCGTCGACCGCATGTTGCCGAAGATGGACGGCCTGACGCTCGTCGGCTCGCTGCGCAGCCAGAACAACGAGAACTCCGGTCCTCATCCTCTCCGCGCTCGGCCAGGTGGACGACAGGGTCAAGGGGCTGCGCGCCGGCGGCGACGACTATCTGTCCAAGCCCTACGCCTTTTCCGAACTCCTGGCCCGGGTCGAGGCCCTCGCGCGCCGCCGCCCGAAGGGCGCGCCGGAGGAGACGGTTTTGCGGGTCGGCGACCTGACGCTCGACCGGCTTTCGCATAAGGTGACGCGCCAGGCGGAGGAGATCGTCCTGCAGCCGCGCGAGTTCCGGCTGCTCGAATATCTGATGCAGAACGCCGGCAAGGTGGTTACCCGCACCATGTTGCTCGAACATGTTTGGGACTATCATTTCGACCCGCAGACCAATGTGATCGACGTGCACGTGTCGCGTCTGCGGGCCAAGATCGATCGCGATTTCGACGCGCCGCTGCTCAGCACCGTCCGCGGCGCCGGTTATATGATTCGTGACGGCGCTCGGTAAGCTCTTCCGGACCACCGCCTTTCGCCTCGCGCTGGCGATTCTGCTTTTGAGCGCCGTCGGCGCCGGCATCGTGCTGACCTTCATCGCCTGGGAAGTCATCTCCGTCGTCGACCGGGAGATCTCGCAGACCATCGACGCCGAGGCCAAGGGCCTGATGGACGCCTTCAATACCGGGGGACTCGACACCCTCCGCGCCGTTATCGAAGCGCGCAAGCGCGAACCAGGCGCGTCGCTCTACCTCTTGACGAACCCCATAGGCGAGCCGCTCGCCGGCAACGTTCAGCAAATTCCTGCCGAAGTGCTGTCGCACCCCGGTTTCGTGCCGATCTCTTACCGCGGTTCGGGGAGCGGCGAGCGGACCCGGCAGGCGTTGGTCGGAGTCTATGTCTTGCCGTACGGCCTCCGGCTCCTGATCGGGCATGATCTCGGCGACCGGGGTCGCATCGGGGCGGTGATGACGCGCGCATTGGCGATTTCACTGGTCTTTTTCGCCGCGCTCGGGGCGCTCGGAGCGCTGTTCGTCGCCAGGCGGGTGCTGCAGCGCATTGATGACATGAACACTTCGGCGCACGGCATCATGGCCGGCGACCTGACCCGCCGGCTGCCGGTGTCGGGCTCCGGCGACGAACTCGACCGGCTCGCGGAAGGCCTCAACGAGATGCTCGGGCGAATCGCCGAGCTGATGGAAGGCCTGCGGGAAGTCTCCGACAACATCGCCCATGACTTGCGCACGCCGCTCACCCGCCTGCGCAACCACGCCGAGGCGGCGCTCGCTTTCGGCGGCGACGCCGCCTCCTATCGCCTCGCGCTCGAGAAGACGATCGAGGAGTCGGACGCGCTCATCAAGATCTTCAATGCGCTGCTCCTGATCGCGCGCGCCGAGGCAGGCGGCGACGTCGGCCCGCTTCAGCCCTTCGATGTGGGCGAAGCGGCGCGAAGCGTCGCCGAGCTTTACGAGCCGATCGCGGAGGAAGAAGGCGTCGAGCTGACCGTCCGCGTCCAGGGCCCGCTCATGGTCAGCGGCAATCGCGAGCTCATCGGCCAGGCGATCGCCAATCTGGTCGACAACGCGCTCAAATACGGCGCGTCGGGCCGAGCGTCCGCTGCGGAGGTGAAACCCGACGTCGTCATTGCGGCCAATCGAATTGGCGGGTCCGTCGTTCTCACGATCGCCGACCGCGGTCCCGGCATTGCGCCGGCCGACCGGAGCCGGGTTCTCGACCGGTTTGTTCGGCTCGAAGGCTCGCGCTCGCGGCCCGGGTCGGGGTTGGGCCTCTCGCTCGCAGCAGCGGTGGCGCGCATGCACGGCGGCTCGGTCGAGCTCGAGGACAACGAGCCTGGGCTTCGCGTCCGCCTCACCCTTCCCGCTGTGGATGCGCCGCCCTCGTTGCCTGCCCGCGCCGACCTGGTCATGAATGACCGCAACGCTCGCTGACGGCCTTATCGACGCGCCGAGGCTCAGCGCGCCGGCCGAAGCCCGGCGCCGGCTGGCTTCGTTCATCGAAACGGCGTCCGGGACGGACCTCACGCCAGAACTTGGTCGCGGCCGGACGCGCGACGTCTTGCTCGGCCTCGCCGATCATTCGCCCTATCTTTGGACGCTCGTCAAAGAGAACCCCCAGCGGCTCGCCCGGCTCTTGCGGACCGCGCCCGGCGAATCGCTCGACGCCATCGTTCGCGGATTGGCCGAGCGGCGCGACGAGGATGAGGCGGACCTCATGCGGGCGCTCCGCCGCGCCAAGCGCGAATCGGCGCTCCTGATTGCGCTCGCCGACATCGGCGGCGTCTGGGACGTCGTCGCCGCGACCGAGGCCCTGACCCGCTTCGCCGACGCCGCCGTCGGCGCCGCGCTCGCCTTCCTGCTGCGGCGGCATGGGCGCGCCGGACTCCTCAAGCTCGATCCTGATGCGCCCGATCCGCAAAGCGACTCCGGCGTGGTCGTGCTGGCGCTCGGCAAGCACGGCGCGCGCGAGCTCAACTATTCGAGCGACGTCGACCTTATCGTCCTTTACGATCCGGCGGCGGCCTCGATTCCGCCGGGCGCCGAGCCGGGGCCGCTGTTCGTGCGCATGACCAAGGCGCTGGCGCGGCTGCTGCAGGAGCGGACGAGCGACGGCTACGTGCTCCGGGTCGACCTTCGCCTCAGGCCCGACCCCGCTTCGACTCCGGTCGCGCTCTCGACCTTGAGCGCCTATTCCTACTACGAGACGGTCGGCCAGAACTGGGAGCGCGCGGCGCTGGTCAAGGCGCGCCCGGCTGCGGGCGATCTCAGGCTCGGCGAGCGCTTCCTTGCCGACCTCGCGCCGTTCATCTGGCGCAAATATTTCGACTATGCGGCGATCGCCGACATTCATGCGATGAAGCGGCAGATCCACGCCGTGCGCGGTCACGAGAGGGTCGTCGTTCCTGGACACGACATCAAGCTCGGGCGCGGCGGCATCCGCGAGATCGAGTTCTTCGTCCAGACGCAACAGCTCATCTTCGGCGGCCGCCGCCCCCAGATGCGCGGGGCGCGCACCCTCGACATGCTCGAGCGCCTTCACGCCGACAAATGGGTCAGCGCCGAGGCGGTCGACGATCTCAGCCGGTCTTACGTTTTCCTGCGCCGGATCGAGCATCGGCTGCAGATGGTTCAGGACGAACAGACGCAGCGGCTGCCGTTCGACCGCCCGGCGCTGGCCCGCTTCGCCAAATTCTGCGGCTATGCGCGGCTCGAGAGTTTCACGAGGGACGTCACCCGTCATCTGACCAGGGTCGAACATCATTACGCCCGGCTGTTCGAGGATGCGCCGGCGCTCAGCGCGTCTATCGGCAGTCTTGTCTTCACCGGCGTCGCTGACGATCCGGAGACGCTGGCGACCTTGCGCGCGCTCGGATTCGAGCGGCCGGAGATCGCGGCGGAAACCGTTCGCGGCTGGCATTTCGGCCGCCGCGCGGCGGTCCGCAGCGCGCGGGCGAGGGAGGTCATGACCGAGCTGACGCCGGCGCTGCTCGAAGCCTTCGCCGGCTCGGGCGACCCGGACGCCGCGCTCGCCGCGTTCGACGAAGCGCTCGCGCGGATGCCGGCAAGCGTCGAGCTCATGTCGATCCTGCGCTCCAACGCGGCCGTGCGCGAGTTGTTCGGCGACGTGCTCGGGAGCGCCCCAAGGCTCGCGCAGGTGATCGCGACCCGGCCCCATGTGCTCGACGCGGCCATCGACCCGGCGCGCGAGGTCGGTTTCGAGGCAAGCCTCGACGACGACAGGATGCGCGACCGGGTCGAGGCTTTCGTCGCCCAGGCGGCGACTTACGAAGAGGCGCTCAACCGCGCCCGCGATTTCGCCGCCGAAGAGACGTTCCACATCGGCCTCAACCTCTTGTCGGGGCGCCTCGACCCCGATCGCGCGGGCCGCGCCTATAGCGCGCTCGCCCAAGGGCTGATCGCTGTCATGCTCGAGCGGGTCACGGAGGCGTTCGCGGCCGAGCACGGGCGCGTGCGCGGCGGCCGGATCGCGGTGGTCGGGCTCGGCAAGCTCGGCTCGCGCGAGATGACCGCCGCCTCCGACCTCGACCTCATTCTGATCTACGATTTTCCCGCCGACGCGGGCGAGTCGGATGGCCGCAAGCCGCTCGGTCCGGCGGTCTACTACGCGCGGCTGACCCAACGGCTCATCGCGGCCCTGACGGCGCCGACCAAGGCTGGCCGTCTTTATGACGTCGACATGCGCCTGAGGCCCTCCGGCCGCCAGGGACCGCTTGCGACCCAACTCACATCGTTCAAGCTCTACCAGCTCAACGAAGCGGAAACCTGGGAGCACATGGCGCTGACCCGCGCCCGCGTTGTCGCAGGCGACCCAACCTTGGGCGCGGAAGTCGCCGGGACGGTGCGCGAGACCCTGACCCGCAAGCGGGAACCGGCGATCGTCGCCCGCGACGCCGGCGCGATGCGCAAGCTGATCGCCGCCGAGAAGGGCGACAAGGACGTCTGGGATTTGAAGCTGGTCAAGGGCGGGCTCATCGACATCGAGTTCATCGCCCAATATCTGGAACTCGCCTTCGCCCACGAGCGCCCGGCCATCCTCGACGTCTCGACCCGCAAGGCGCTCGAGAAGGCCGGCGGCGCCGGGCTGATCACGGCCGAGGAGGCCGAGACGCTCGTCGACGCTCACCGGCTTTACACTGGCGCGACCCAGTTCATGCGCTTGTCCACCTCCGGCCCGTTCGACCCCGTCAAAGCCGCCGCCGGGGTCAAGCGCCGCATCGCCGCGGCGAGCGGCTTTCCCGATTTCGAAGCGTTCACCGCGGCGCTGGACGAAGCGCGCAAGCAGGTCAAGGCGGCGTTCGGGGCGATCGTCGCCGGCTAGCGTTCGACATCACATCGTCGTGATCGGTTGGAGGCCAGGGTCTCGGAGCCGAGACCATTCGGGCGTTGCGCAGCAACAGCGCGCGTCCTAACTTCAGAACTCAACAATCGATCGCGCTATGTCCGGCGAGTCGTATCGGGGGGCGTTCAGAGCCGGGCCGAACATTGCAGGACAATTCCGATCCGGATCGGAGAATGAGCCATGTCGATAACCATCGAGATCAATGGACAACGCGAAACGGTCGATGTCGCGCCCGATACGCCGCTGCTCTGGACCTTGCGGGATGTGATCGGCCTCACGGGAACCAAATTCGGCTGCGGGATCGCACAATGCGGCGCCTGCACGGTCCATGTCGACGGCGAGCCGGTGCGCTCCTGCCTGCTGGCCGTGGGCTCGATCGGCGACCGCAAGGTGACGACCATCGAAGGCGTCGGCGCGACGGAGGCGGGACGCAAAATCCAGAAGGCGTGGCTCGGCCTCGAAGTGGTGCAATGCGGCTACTGCCAGTCGGGGCAGATCATGTCCGCGGCCGCGCTCATCGCCAAGACGCCCGATCCGAATGACGCCGACATCGACGCGGCGATGGCCGGAAACATTTGCCGCTGCGGCACCTACGTGCGCATCCGCGCCGCGATCAAAGAAGCCGCGCATTCGGCCTGAGGGAGGCTCGCCCATGACCCCATCCTCGTCCACTCGTTCGTTCACTCGCCGCACGATCCTGAAGGCGACCGCCGCCGCGGGCGGCGGCTTCGTCCTTGGTGTCTCCATCCCCCGCCTTCCCGCGGCCTTCGCAGCGGAGCCGAACGCGGATTTCGCGCCGAACGCCTTCATTCGAATAGATCCGGACAGCAAAGTCACCTTCACGATCCCACAAGTGGAGATGGGGCAAGGCATCTATACGGCTCTCTCCATGCTCCTCGCCGAGGAGCTCGACGCGCCCTTCGACCATGTGACGGTGATCGCCGCGCCGCCCGACGACAAGCTCTACGCCAATCCGCTCCTGGGTTTTCAGGCGACTGGCGGTTCGACCTCCGTCCGCGCGTTCTGGAAGCCGATGCGAGTCGCCGGCGCGGCCGCCCGGGCCATGCTGGTGCAAGCGGCGGCGGCCAAGTGGAACGTCGATCCGGCCTCCTGCCGGACGGAGAACGGTGAGGTCGTTCACGATGCGAGCGCTCAGAAGGCGGCTTACGGCGAACTGACGCAAGCCGCCGCCGAAGTGACTCCGCCGCAAGATCCGCCGCTGAAATCGTCGGCGAACTTCAAGCTCATCGGCAAATCGCTGAAACGGCTCGACACGCCCGACAAGGTCAATGGCAAAGCCGTCTACGGCATCGACGCCCGGCCGCCGGGCGTGAAGATCGCGACGCTCGCGAGCTGCCCGGTGTTCGGCGGCAAGGTCGCGCATGTCAACGACGAGCGGGCGAAGACCTTGCCCGGCGTCCGACAGGTCGTCGTACTCGACGATCTCGTCGCGGTCGTCGGCGATCACATGTGGGCAGCCAAGCAGGGCCTCGACGCGCTCGATATCACGTGGGACGAAGGACCGCACGCCGAACTGTCAACGGCTGATGTGCTGAACGGCCTTGTCGCCGCAAGCGAGAAGGCGGGCGCGGTCGCGAAATCGACCGGCGACGTCGCCAAGGCTCTGGGCGAGGGAACGAAGCTCGAGGCGACCTACCATGTTCCATTCCTCGCGCACGCGTCGATGGAGCCGGTGAACTGCACCGTGCACGTTCGTCCCGACGGGTGCGAAATCTGGGTCGGAAATCAGGTCCTTTCCCGCGCGCAAGGAATCGCGGCGCAGGTGACCGGGCTGCCGCTTGAGAAGGTCATCGTCCACAATCACCTGATCGGCGGCGGTTTCGGCCGGCGGCTCGAAGTGGACTATATCGGCAAGGCCGTGCGCATCGCGCAGAAGGTGGACGGGCCCGTCAAGGTCATCTGGACGCGCGAAGAGGACATCCAGCAGGCGCTCTACCGGCCGTTCTATTTCGACCGCTTCGCAGCGAGCTTGTCGAACGGCAAGATCACGGCCTGGAGCCACAGGATCGCCGGCTCCTCCATTATGGCGCGCTGGCTGCCGCCGGCATTCAAGGATGGCGTCGACATTGACGCGATCGACGGCGCGATCGATGTTCCCTACGACACGCCGAACCTTCAGGTCGAATATGTGCGCGCCGAGCCGCCGGGCGTGCCGACCTGCTTTTGGCGAAGCGTGGGCCCGGGCCACAATATCTTCGTCGTCGAGAGTTTCGTCGACGAGCTGGCCCATGCCGCGGGACAGGATCCGGTCGCCTTTCGGCGGACGCATCTCTCGAAGGAGCCGCGGCTGCTCGCCTGCCTCGACCTCGCGGCGGAAAAGGCGGGTTGGGGAGGCCCGCTTCCGGCGCGGGTCGGGCGCGGGGTCGCCTGCCAGAGCGTGTTCGGCTCGTATGTCGCCGCGGTCGTGGAAGCGGAGGTCGACGCCAACGGGGAGATCGCGATCCGCCGGGTGGCGGCGGCGGTCGATTGCGGCACGGTTGTCAATCCCGACGGCGTCGAGGCGCAGATCCAGGGCGGCCTCATCTTCGGGCTCACCGCTGCTCTCTATAACGAGATCACGATCGCGAAGGGCCGCGTGCAGCAGAGCAACTTCAACAACTACCGGATGATGCGGATCAACGAAGCGCCCGCGATCGAGGTCCATCTGCTGCGGAACGGCGAGGCGCCGGGCGGCATCGGCGAGCCGGGGACTTCGATCGCTGGCCCCGCGCTCGCCAACGCGCTGTTCGCGGCGACTGGCGTGCGGTTGCGTAGTCTGCCCGTCGACCGCAAGCAGCTCACGCCGAGGAAAGCCGCGTGAGAACCGTTTGGCGCATCCTGCTCGCCGCGGCCGCGCTTGTGGCCGTCGCGGTCCTCGGATTCGTCGCCTGGAACGTATTTGGCCCCGGGCCCACCGATTTCGCGGGCCGCGACCGGGTCGCACTCGCTGACTACAAGCAGGCCGATCCCACCGGCGTTCCCGCGAGCCTCAAGGATACGAACCTCATCGAACGTGGGCGTTATCTCATCCGCGCAGCCGACTGCGAGGCCTGCCACACGGCGATTGGAGGGCGACCTTTCGCCGGTGGCCGGGCGTTCGTCCTGCCCTTCGGCGCGATCTATTCGACCAACATCACGCCCGACAAGGAGACTGGCATCGGCCAGTACAGCGACGCGGAGTTTCTCGCAGCGGTCCATCGCGGCGTCCGCCGCGACGGCGCGCGCCTCTACCCGGCGATGCCGTTTGCAAGCTACACCTACCTGACGGACGCCGACGCGCTCGCCATCAAGGCCTATCTGTTCAGCCTCGAGCCAATCCACGCGCCCGCCATTGCCAACACCTTCGCCTTTCCGTTCGACCAGCGCTGGGCGATGGGGATATGGGCGCTCATGTTCAACGCCGACCGGCGGTTCGAGCCGCACGCCGACCGGAGCGCCGAGTGGAACCGAGGCGCCTATCTCGTCGAGGCGCTCGCCCATTGCGGCGAATGCCACACGCCTCGCAATCTTTTTCAGGCGCTCGACCAGCGCCGCAAATTCGCCGGAGCGGTCACGGGCGGCTGGCGCGCCTACAACATCACCAGCGATTCCACGAGCGGGGTCGGCGACTGGACCGCTGAGGCGCTGGCCCACTATCTCGCGACGGGACACGCCGAGGGGCGCGGCACAGCCGCGGGGCCGATGGGGGAGGCCGTCGACCTTAGTCTCGTGCATCTGACGGCCGAAGACATCGCCGCCATGGTCGTCTATCTGCGCACCGTGCCGCCAATCGCCAATCCCGACCTGCCGGCGCCTCGGCCGCCCAACGCGATCGCGGCGCTCGCGCCCGGAGCGAGCGGTCATCCTCTCGGTGAACAGATCTACGCGGAAGCCTGCGCGAGCTGTCACGGATGGACCGGCGAGAGCCCGATCTCCGGGCTTGCGTCGATCGCGGGCGCGCGCTCGGTCAACGATCCCTCCGGCGTCAATGTCGCGCAAGTCATCCTGTTCGGGGGCGGCCGCCGGCCGGGCGAAGCGGGGATGGCGATGCCGGCCTTCGGGGACGCCTATTCTGACGCCGAGATCGCCGCCGCCGCCAACTATGTGACCGCGCGGTTCGGCGCCGAGAGCTCGCGCCTGACGGCGGAGAACGTCGCCGCGCTTCGGCTTACCCGCTGACGGGATTTTGAGCCGTCGCCTTCCCGGTTCCGACGCAAGGGGAGGAGGCCGGCAAACATTTGCTTCTGGAAAACCAAAAGACGTGCTACGGTAGCGGTCATCGGGGCGGATCGATCGCCCGGTTCCGTCCGCCCGAAAGGAGAGGAGCGAAGAGAAGATTTTGGACCGCTGGTCGGCGCAAGCCGCTGAAAACGCTCAAAACCGCCAAGGCGATCAAAGGAAATCAAAGACTATTCCTTTGCTGGATTTGGCCCGATATCGGCTCGGCTTTGCTGGATTTGGCTAAATTTGGATCGGCTTGGCCAAGCCACACCCGAAGGCGTCAGAATAGCGACTCCGTTCCCGCTTGAATCCGGCCGCACGATCGTGACAGGTTGCGGCCCCAAAGCGCTTGCAAAGGGAGGCGGCATGGACGAGGCGATCGCCAACCCGGCTTTGGCCGGGCATAACCGCCCGCGCAATCCGGGCGTGCCGCTCGCGCCCGACTGGTTCGAGAGCCAAGGCGTCAACACGAGCGCAGTCGAGCGCCGCGCCGCGACGCTCACCACCCGCCGCTCGGTCAAGAAGGAATACCAGGCCGCCTGGCTTGTGAAGGCGATGACCTGCATCGATCTCACGACGCTCTCCGGCGACGACACCCCCGAGCGCGTGCGCCGGCTCTGCGCCAAGGCGCGCCGCCCGTTGAGCGACGAGCTTCTCGCCGCGCTCGGCCTTGCCGACCTCGGGCTGACGGTCGCCGCGGTCTGCGTCTACCCGACCATGGTCGCCCCCGCGGTCAAGGCGCTGGAAGGCTCGGGGGTTCCGGTCGCCTCCGTCGCCACCGGCTTCCCGGCCGGACTCACGCCCTTGAAGCAGCGGCTTGACGAAATCCGCTATGCGGTTGCCGAGGGCGCGGGCGAGATCGACATCGTCATCACCCGCGCCCACGTCCTCGGCCGCGACTGGAACGCCCTCTACGACGAGGTCGCGGCGATGCGCGAAGCCTGTGGGCGCGCGCATTTGAAGGCGATCCTCGGCACGGGAGATTTGAAGACGCTGCGCAACGTTTATGCCGCGAGCATGGTCGCGATGCAGGCGGGGGCCGACTTCATCAAGACTTCGACCGGCAAGGAAGACGTCAACGCTACGCTTCCGGTGAGCCTGGTGATGGTGCGGGGGCTGCGTGACTATCGCGAACGCGCCGGCGTCGACATCGGCTTCAAGCCGGCCGGCGGCCTGCGCACCGCCAAGGACGCGCTGGCCTGGCTCATCCTGATGAAGGAAGAGCTCGGTCTACCCTGGATGCAGCCCGACCTCTTCCGCATCGGCGCGAGCGGGCTCTTGACCGACATCGAGCGGCAGCTCGACCACTATGCGACCGGACGTTATTCCGCCGCCCATCGCCATCCGATGGCCTGAGGGGAAAAGATGGGCGCCATCAAGGACATCCTGCGCACCATGGACTATGGCCCGTCGCCCGAGGGCAGCGAGCACGTCCGGGCGTGGCTCGAACAGCACGCGGGCGGCTTCGGGCACTTCATCAACGGCGCCTTCGGCAAGCCCCACGACCTGTTCGACGTGTTCAATCCGGCGACCGGCGAGCTGATCGCGCGCGCGACCCAGGGCTCGCCAGCGGACGTCGACGCCGCGGTCGCGGCGGCGCGGAAGGCTCAAGCAAAATGGGCGGCGCTCACCGGTTTTGAGCGGTCGAAGCACCTCTACGCGCTCGCGCGCCACGTGCAGAAGCGCGAGCGCTTCCTCTCGGTCCTGGAAACGATCGACAACGGCAAGCCGATCCGCGAGTCGCGCGACATCGACGTTCCGCTGGTCGCCCGCCATTTCTATCATCACGCGGGCTGGGCGTCGCTGATCGAGGGCGAGTTTCCGCGAACGAAGCCCGTCGGCGTCTGCGGCCAGATCATCCCGTGGAACTTCCCGCTGCTGATGCTCGCCTGGAAGATCGCCCCGGCGCTTGCGGCGGGAAACACCATCGTCTTGAAGCCGGCGGAATATACGCCTTTGACCGCGCTCGCGTTCGCGGCGATCTGTATCGAGGCGGGACTGCCTCAAGGGGTCGTCAATATCGTCACCGGCGATGGCTTAACCGGCGCGGCGCTCGTCGCCCATCCGGGCGTGGACAAGATCGCCTTCACCGGCTCGACCGAGGTCGGCCGCTTAATTCGCAAGGCGACCGCTGGCACGGGCAAGAAGCTGTCGCTCGAGCTCGGGGGAAAATCGCCGTTCGTCGTGTTCGAGGACGCCGACCTCGACAGTGCGGTTGAAGGCGCAGTCGATGCGATCTGGTTCAACCAGGGACAGGTCTGCTGCGCTGGCTCGCGGCTCCTGGTCGCCGAGAGCGTCGCCGAGGCCTTGTACGCCAAGCTGCGCGCGCGGATGGCGAACCTGAGGGTCGGCGATCCGCTCGACAAGTCGACCGACGTCGGCGCGATTGTCGCGCCGGTTCAGCTCGAACGCATCAAGCGGCTCATGCGCGAGGGCGAAAAGGAGGGGCTCGAGATCTTTCGCGCCGACGATTCGCTGCCCGCTCGCGGCTGCTTCTACCCGCCGACGCTGGTCACCGGCGTTGAGCCCGCGTCGGTCCTCGCGCGCGAGGAAATCTTCGGCCCGGTGCTGGTCGCCACGACCTTCCGCACGTCGGACGAAGCGGTCGCGCTCGCCAACAACACCCGCTATGGCCTCGCCGCTTCCGTCTGGACCGAGAACATCAATCGCGCGCTTGAGGTCGCCGCGCGCATCAAGGCCGGCGTCGTCTGGATCAATTCGACCAACATGTTCGACGCCGCCGCGGGCTTCGGCGGCTATCGCGAAAGCGGCTTCGGCCGCGAGGGCGGGCGCGAGGGCCTCTCCGAGTATCGCATCGCCGACGAGCCGAAGTCGGGGCTGAGGTCGGCCAAGCCGCCGCGCCTCGACGCCGCGCCCGGGGTCGTCCCTGCCGCGGCGATCGGCGGGACGGAAATCGACCGGACCGCCAAGCTTTACATCGGCGGCAAGCAGGCGCGCCCCGACTCCGGTTATAGCTACGCGGTTCTCGACCCTGCCGGCCGCGAGGTTGGGCTTGCGGGCTTAGGCAACCGCAAGGACATTCGCAACGCCGTCGAGGCGGCGGCCAAGGCTCAATCCTGGGGCGCGGCGACGGCGCACAATCGCTCCCAGGTTCTCTACTACGTTGCCGAGAATTTGAGCGCCCGCGCGGGCGAGTTCGCGCGCCGGCTGAGAGCGATGACCGGCGCCTCCGCCCGCGCGGCGGAGGCCGAGGTCGAGGCTTCGATCCGCCGCGCCTTTGTCTATGCAGGCTATGCCGACAAGTTCGACGGCGCGGTTCACGCGACGCGGTCGCGGTTCGTCACGCTGGCGATGAACGAGCCGTGGGGCGTCTTGGGAATCGTCTGCCCGGACGAGGCTCCATTGCTCGCGTTGGTTTCGCTCGTCATGCCGGCGATCGCGATGGGCAATTGCGTGATCGCGGTTCCCTCGGCCAGCCACCCGTTGAGCGCGACCGACTTCTACTCGATCCTCGACACGTCGGACGTTCCGGCCGGCGTTGTCAACATCGTCACCGGCGAAGCGAACGCGCTCGCAAAGACGCTTGCCGAGCACGACGGCGTTGATGCGCTCTGGTATGTCGGCGAAGCGAAGGGCGCTGCTGAGGTCGAAGCGCTGTCTGCCGGAAATCTCAAGGCGACCTGGGTTTCTGCATCGGCCATCGACTGGCCGCAGGCCGAGGGCCGCGAGTTCCTCCGCCGGGCGACCCAGGTCAAGAACATCTGGACCCCTTACGGGGAATAGGGAGTTTCACCAGACCTTCGTCACCGTGTAGCCGGCGGCGCGGAACCGTTCGATGAGGCCGTCCTTGCCGGTCAGATGCAGCGCGCCAACGGCGATGAACGCGCCGCCGGAGGCGAGAAGCGGCGCGGCGCGCTCGGCCATGACGGCGTTGCGGTCGACGAGCAGGACGCGCGTGAACTCGTCCTGCGCCGCACGCTCGGCATTGCTCAATCCGCCAGCGGCATCCGAAATGGGCAGGATTTCCGCTGGCCGGCTCTCCCGGTAGAGCCGCAGCATCGTTGCATACAGGTCGCCGTTCAAGTCCGGCTCCCGGGCGGCGAGCGCGAGCAGGGTCGCAGCGACTTCGGGGCGCATCGTCTCGATGGCGTCGAGCTGCCCCTGTGGCGTTTCGAGCGCGACGACCTTCACCCCCAAGTCTTTAGCCGTCTGGGCGAGGAACTGATCGACTTCGGGCAGGTTGAGCGCTTCGCGCTTCGCTTCACATGCCGGTAGCGCGGTCAGGATGGCGAGAAACCAGGGCTTCAAGTGGTGCGCGAATTCAACCGGATAGCCTTGGCCGGCAAGAAGCTTCTCGACGCGTTCGCGATCGTCCTGCGTTATGACGCCCTCGAACGTATCGTGGTCGCGATCGAGAGCCTGGGCCAGCATCGCCGCCGTAAGGTTGGCCTTTTCGACGGAGTCGATGGGCCCGCCGAGCTCGGTCGCGACAACCTTGGCGCCCTCGATCAGCTGAGCCGCGCGCCCGGCGACTTCGAGCGCGGAATTGTCGGTCGAATGGATCGTGCCGAAAAGGTAGGACGGCGCCAGGGTTGGCTTCTCGATCCGCCACATGAGGCCATCGGCGTTGACGAGATCGTCAGCGCGCGCCGCCTCGGCCGCCGCGAGCCCTTCGACATGCGCAAGGTCCGCGCCGCGGCACGGCTCGGGCGTCCTGGCTTGCGCGAGCGTGACCGTCAAAAGGCTGAGAAGCCATGCGCAGGCGCTGGGCGCTCGCCGCATCGCGCTCACAGCTTCCTTAACGCCACTTCTTCGATCCGGTGGCTTGCGCCCTTTGTCAAAAGAAGGTCGGCGCGCGGCCGGGTCGGCAGGATGTTCTCGTGCAGGTTGACGAGATTGATCCGCCGCCAGATCGATCGCGCCGTCGCCTCGGCCTCCGCGTCGTCCAAGTCCGCATATTGACGGAAATAACTGCGCGGATCTCGGAACGCCGTCGTCCGCAGGCCCATGAACCGCTCGATGTACCATTGCTCCAGCAACGCCTCGTCCGCGTCCAGGAAGATGGCGAAGTCGAAAAAATCAGAGACGAACGGAATCTCTTTGCCGTCTCTGGGCAGCCGGTTGGGCAACAGGACGTTGATCCCCTCGAAGATGAGAATGTCCGGCCGGTCAACGACAACCGATTCTCCCTTCACGATGTCGTAGGTGATGTGAGAATAGACCGGAGCGGCGACGTTGTGTTGCCCGGCCTTGACCGCGGAAAGAAAGCCGAGCACCGCCGTCCCGTCGTAACTCTCGGGAAACCCCTTGCGATCCATGATGCCCTGCCGGATCAGCTCGGCGTTCGGGCGCAGGAAGCCATCGGTGGTGACGAGCTGCACCTTGGGCGTATTCGGCCAGCGGGTCAGCAGCGCCTGCAAGACGCGCGCGGTCGTCGACTTGCCGGCCGCGACCGACCCGGCGATCCCGATGATGTAAGGCACTTTCCCGTCGGTTGCGCCGAGGAAACGCTGCGTCGCCTTGAACAGCCCCTGCGTCGCCGCGACATAGAGCGCGAGCAGGCGCGACAGCGGCAGATAGATGGCGACGACCTCGTCGAGCGAGATCGGATCGTGCGTCGACTGCAACTTTCTGAGGTCGTCGATCGTGAGGGTCAGCTGGGTGTCGGCGCGCAGCTGCGCCCATTCGTCGCGGGTGAAGCGGCGGAATGGGGACTCGAGCGATTGAGCCGCGACGCGATTCATCAGAACTCTCTCACTTGGGCCGGTCGGTCCGACTGGGTCCTTCCAATACGTGCTCAAGTTGCGCGAGACGCCTTTTCGTCGTGGCCGCTGCGTGATGAACGTCTCTCCAATTCGGTCAGGACCGACGACAGCGCCACCCCGCGCGCCCGGAGCACGACCAGGAGGTGATAGAGGACATCCGCCGCCTCCGCGCGAACGGCGTTCTCGTCGAGGGCCGCCGCGGCGATCGCCAATTCGATCGCTTCTTCGCCGAATTTGCGCGCGCAATGGGCTGGGCCCTTGTCGAGCAGGCTGCGGGTGTAGGACGTTTCTGCGCTCGCGCCTGCGCGCTGGTCGATCGTTCGGGCGAGTTCGTCCAGGGTGAACATCGCGTCGTACCCGTCCTTTTCTCGAATCGCGCCTTTATCTCCCGTCGCCCGGGCGGCTGCAACCAGGCGATCGACCCAACGGGCGACAACTTGCCGCACGCCTCGCGGCCATTTGCGGCTCGAATTGGACCCAAGCCATGTTGGCGGGGGCGCGGACGGGCGCTAGTTTTGGAGATCATGTCGACAATGGCCGCCCCGAGCGATGCGGAGCTTGTCGCGCGCTACGATGGGCGCGTGCCGCGCTACACCGGCTACGCTCGCTCGCCGCGCTCTTTGACCGCTACCTGAGCCAAGATGGGCGTAACCCAGGCCATTCGCGCGCTGTGTGAGCCGCAAGAATCTCGCCCGCAAGGAGCGACAGCGGCAGCCTGGCGCGGCTTCGCGAGCCAGTTTCGCCGACGGAGGCTTCTTGACTTGGCTCCGTCGCCGACCATAAAGCGTGTCGAGCGGCGGAGAGGGCGATTAGCTCAGCGGTAGAGCACTCCCTTCACACGGGAGGGGTCGCAGGTTCGATCCCTGCATCGCCCA
>CAWHTU010000024.1:0-85076 GCA_963832305.1 uncultured Alphaproteobacteria bacterium
GTAGGCCGCAGGTGGTTTCCCGCGGCTAGTTTCTGGGCGCCTCTTGCCAGAAACCGCGCCCTGCCGCAACGCGGCGCCGGCGTTTTCGGATCGGTTTCGACCAAAGTCGTGCTGCGGCCGACCGACGCAGCCCCGGGAGCCGCCAAAGGCTGGCCGCTGCGCGATTTCCAGCGGCCCGCTTACATGGAGCTTCAGCGCTTCGGCTCGCCGCGCCGCCAGGTCAAGTCGCCGATGCGCAGCGACTGGACCTCCAATTCTCCTTTGGGCTCGAACAGATCGGCGCGCGCCGCGATGCGGCCGTCCTCCTGCTCGACGCCAATGAGCGCATAGGCCGCCGACAGCATGCGCGCGGCCGACCCGGTGTACCATGACCAGCCGCCGCGCCCGCCATGGCCCCAGCCCTCGTAGATATCGGCCGGCTGCTGGATGGGAATAAGGCCATAAGTGGCGAGGCTCTCGGGGTCGGTCTTTTTCAGCGGCGAGATTTTTTCGAATATCTCGAAGGCGCGGGCGGCGAGGCGAGCAGCCAGGCCGCCATCGCCTCGGCCGCGGGCGGAAAGAGCCAGGCGCATGAAGCCATCGACGATCCAGGTCGCGCCGTGGCTGTACTGGGCGCCGTTCTCACGTACGCCGGGCGGATAATCGGCGATGCGGCCCGGGTAGGGCTGCGAATGCTCGTAGAACGGGGTCTCGAGCAGCAGCACGCGATTCGGCCGCTCGATTCCTTTCAGGCCGCCTTCGATCGCGGCCAGGGCGCGCTTATCGTCGCAGGCGCCGGCATAGGCCGCCCAGCCGGTCGTCATCGCGTTGCGGACGTCGACGACGCGTCCGTCGTCGGCGAAGTCGAGCAGGTAATGGTCGCCGCGCCAGCCCGCCTCGAGCGCCTTGCGCTGCCCGGCGAGCGCCGCCTCGCAGCGGGCCGCGAACGCCTCGTCCTCCTTGAGGCGCGCGAGGGGAATGAAGCCATCGAGCACATTGAAAAGGAAGAAGCCCATCCAGACGCTCGTACCGATGTCGCGGCGGCCGAGCGCGTCGATGCCGTCATTCCAGTCACCCGCCCGCAGGAGCGGAAGGCCGTTCGCGCCAAGATGACCGAGAGTGAAGTCGATCGCGAGGCGCGCATGCTCGTAGACACTCGCACTCTCGCGCGAGACGCGAGGAATGACGATCCAGGTGTCCTCGTTCGACGGCACTGCTTCGCCTTCAAGAAAAGGCGTGGTCTCGTCGAGCACGCTCTTGTCGCCGGTTTGGCGCACATAGCGGGCGAGCACATACGGCAGCCATAGGTGTGGATCGGACGCCTTGGTCCGCTGCCCGAGTCCCGTCCCGCCGCCAGGCGCGCGATGCCACCATTTGAGCACGTCGCCCTCGCGGAACTGCTGGCTCGCATGAAGCACGATTTGCGCCCGGGTCAGGCGCGGCTCAATGAGCGCAAGCGGCAGCACGTCCTGCAGCTGGTCACGATAGCCGGTTGCGCCGCCGAGCTGGTTTGGTCCCAAGCGGCCGAAGAGCCGCGAGGCGTAAAGCTGGTAGGGCAGCCAGGTGTTCACCAGCCGGTCGAAGTCCGGCCGGTTCGTGCGAACCTCGACATGGCCCAGGCGGCTGGCCCAGGATGCCCGGGTCGCCGCGAGCTCGCTTTCCGCTTCCACGACGCCGATGCGCCCGGCCGCGGCGAGCGCTCCGCTCCGACTCGGGGCCTGGCCGAAGCCGATGGCGATTTTCGCTTCGCCCCCAGGCGGGAGCGTCAGCTCGCCGCAGAAGGCGGCCACGCGCCGCCCGTCGTCGGGCGCGGAACCGTCGCTCGAGCCGGTTTCGACCATCGCGGGCGTCAGGATGTTGCGCCCCGGCCCGCCGAAGAATCGGGCGCGGATGGTCTCGGTCGCCGGATTCCGCAAGCTCGTCGCCGCGAAGGCGAAGCCGTGCTCGAAATCGTTGTTGGGGTTCTGGAACAGGAGCGTCGAGCCGACCGTCTCGTCGCGGATCCGGTCGACGCTCGCGTCCGGACTGTCCTCGAGCGCAAGATCGAAAAAGGGCGTGATGCGCAGGCGCTTGGCGCTCGCGCCGCGATTGCGCAAGGTCAACAGGCGCACGTCGCCTGGATAGTCCGGCGGAACGAAGACGACATGGTCGATCGTCAGATCGCCGCGGGTCGTGACAAAGGTCGCGACCCCGGGTTCGTAGGCGACCTCGCAAGCCGCATCCTCGGGCTGGAACGGCGTGAAGCCCGCCGCGCCGGTCTCGCTCGTTTCGAGGTCGCGCACGTAGACGATCTGCCCCGGTTGGACCACGGTCACGCTGTCGAAGCGGAAAGCGGAGAGGCCGTTCTGGCGAGCATTGCCGAAGGCGGAGAAAATCTCGCCGTCGTTGGAGACCATCGTCGCCATGCCGAGTTCGTTCGCCATGACATGCGCCCAGGGGCGCGGCGTGCGATGGGTGAGGCTCAACGTCTTGCCGTCGGCCGAGAAGCCGAACGGCCAGCGCGAATGCAAAGCGGGCGACGGCTCGACGGCCCGGGTTTCGTAGAGTCGCCTTTGCAACTCGGGCTCGCGCAGAGGCGCGAGACCGAGGCGCCCGGCAATCAGTTCGCTCGCCCACACCGCGTTGTCGGAGCGGCCGACGATGAATTCCGCCTCGGCGGCGGCGCCAGGCGCAAGCGTCGCCTCAAGGGTGAAACTCGCGGCCGGATCGAAGGTCCAGACCTTGCCTTCGTCGTCGAGCTTGCGCCAGCGCCAAGGCTCGCAGCCGGTCGGCCGCAAGAGCGACCCTTCCCCGATGAAGCGGATGCGCGAATCCTCGTAGCCGACGAGGTCGGTCCCCAGTCCGGGCTTGACGGCGAAGAACGCGGTTTCACCACGGTCCGCGCGCGCCGATCGCAGGAGCCGGTTGCGGGCCAGAATGGCGTTGAGCGGGCGCACGAACACCGTCTCGACATGCATGCCGGCGAAATCGAGATCCTTTGCATAGGCCCCGGTTTCAGCTTGCGCGATCTCACAGAAGCTCGTCAGGCGCAGCCGCCTCGTCCTGTCGGATGCGTTCTCGAGCCGCACGCGCCAGCTGATGATCGCGCCGCGCGAGTCGGGCGCGATCTCCATTCGGGCCTCGATTCCGTTGAGCGCGTTGACGATCGCGAGGCGATTGAAGCCCGGCTCCTCGATCCGGTAGTCGCCCGCGCGCCGCGTCGGCTCGAAGCCGATCGACCAAGGCGCTTCGCCGTCTTCGCTTACGTAGAAAAAATGGCCGCGCGCCTGCAGCGGATCGAGCGGGCGGCGGAAGAGGTCGATGGGGCCGCCGCCCCGCTCCGCCCCTACGACGAAGGCGGCGCCGCGGCCGTCACGCTGAATCTCGACTCCGACCGCCCCATTGTTGAAGACGAAGCGATCGGGACGCCGCCCAAGCTCGAGCGGCGCCCCCTCGAGCCATGGCGCCGCCGGTCCCGATTTCGCGCGCTCCTTTACCGCCGCCGCCACGCCCGCCGCGGCCGTTGCGGCAATCGCCGCGCCATAGGCGAAGCCCAGCGTCTTGACCGCGTCGGGCATTGGCGCGCCGCCGCGCGCAAGCGTCTCGGCCCCCGTCCAGGCCTTGTCCCAATCCGACCCGCGCGGAATGTAAAACGGAATGAGGAGCGGCGCCCAGGTGGCGAAACGGCGGATGCCGTCGGGAATGGCTCGGGTGCGTCCATGGTGGCCAACGAACCGCGCCGCCGCCTCGTCGGCCCGGTCGCCGCCAAGAAACGACAGGTTGACCAGGGTCGCGACCCTGAGCCCCATATGGTCGAACCAGATGAGGATGCGTAGCCAGTCGTAGGCGAGCAGTCCGAGAAAGAGGGTCAGACTGAATTGCCGGAAGTCGCCGGGGTTCCGAGTCGCATCGGTTGCGATAGCGACGCCCGACCGGATCGCGCCGTCCTGGTTATACCAGGTCGGGTCCGGGGACTGGCGCAGGAACGAGTTGATGATCGGCGCCATCCACAGGCCCCAGCGGAGAACGCGCACGCCCTGCTCGACCAGACCCTCGACCCCGCTCGGGCTGAGGAGCGTCCTGATCGGCCTCAGGCTTCTCCGCAAGCCTGCATCGAGCAGGACGTAGTTGATGGAGAAGAGCGGCGCGGCGAGCGACCAGTTGATCACGCCAGCCACCGATTCCGCCCAGAACAGCCTGACCCCGCCCGCCACCTCGCCGAGATTGATCATCCCGTATTTGTTGAAGATCGGATAGGTCGTGAAATCGCCGAGACGTCGCCCGTCGAGCCGGTAGTTGACATCGGCGTAGGCCCAGAACTTGGCGATAACGACCTGAAGCTGGGCAGCGTCGAAATACCATCCGAGCGCGCCGGCGACGAGAGCGCCAAGCAGCAGACCCAGCGCATAGAGGCGCCAGCTTTGCAGCTTCCGCCGCTCGCCAGCGATGACGCTCCAGGCGTCAAAGGCCAGATCGACGCCGCCGTAGCAGAGGGCGCCGACCACGCCCATCGCCAGAAACCGCACGCCGCCGTCGTAAGCGGCAAGGCCCGCGCGGTAGGCCAGCGCCAGACCGAGGCCCGCGACGATCCCGCGCGCAGGCCCGCGTGGATCGCGATAGGCGCGCTTCAGCCGGCCGAAGAACGGCGCCGTCCCGTCGGCGCTGCCCATGATCGTCTGGGCGAGCGGAAAGGCGAGCGCGCCGCCTACGGGACCGACGAGGAGCGCCGCCCGGTCGAGGATCGTTGTCGCGCCGGGCGCGCGCAGGATGAGAGCCGCGACAAGGATGAAGGCCATGAACAGCCCGCCGTAGATCGCGCCCTTGACGAAGCCGGTTCGCCAATGCTCCCAGGCCATCTCGAAGCGCGGCGGCCGGCCGCCGAGCCAATCGAGGACAATGCCGGTGAGGAGATAGACGATCGCCCACAGGCCGCCTTGCGCGAGCGCGGCGCAAAAGCTCGAGAAAAAAATCGCCAGAAAGGGCTGAGCGACCGTCTGCGCCGCGTTGGCGATGAGCGGCGTCGCGGCGGCGAGGCCGCCGCTCAGAGCGAAAAGCCCGTGGGTGCGCGCCGAATTCGGGAGCCGGTTGACGCTGACGAGGTTGATCATCGTCAGCATCGCCTCGCCCACGAACCAGAGAGTGAGCGCGCGCCCGATCGCAACCTGGGCAGGGAATGGCAGGCCGGCATGTGCGGTCGCCAGGGCGCCAAGCTCGGCCATGTGCCAATCGGCGCCGATCGCCATCAAGAGGTTGAACAGGAAGGGGACCGCGATCAGGCTCAACGCCTCGATGAGGCGCAATCCGCGAAAGCCCGCGACCAGGGCCATGATCGACCCACCGGCATAGACGAGGAGCGCAATCGTCGCCCCGGCCGGATCGAACCGCCACACATCGGCCCAGGGTCCGGGCAACTGCCAGAACCCGATCGAATCATTGCGCTGGAAGGCGAAGATGGCGAAGGCCGCGGCGTCGGTGGCGATCAGCGCCGCGGAATACGGGCGCTCGGCGCGCGCCCAGCGGATAAGACCGAGCCCCACAGCCCCGGCCAGCGCGGCGACGATCGGCTGGAGCGCCCAGATCGCCGCGTAGAAGCCGAGCGCAAGCGCCGCCGCGCCGGCAGCCGAGACAAGAGTCGGGGCGACGGGCCGGCGCGCAAAAGGGGACGTCATCTCCATGCCTTTGCGCGCTCCCCGCTCCATCTTGGGCCCATCCCTTGCGGATTGCTCACTGAGTCGCAAGCTCGCGTCGAAGACGCTTGCCGGCCGCCCCATAGCGGCCCAATATGGCGTCTATGCGCCTCTTTGGCGGTCCAGGTTTTGGGCGATTCAGGATTTGGCCGGCGGCTGGCGTCAGGTGAAGCACATGATTCTCGAACGATGGTTCGCTTTCGCTCTAGCGGCCGCGATCCTCGGCGCGGCGGCCGGGCGCGCAGCCGAACTGCCTGCCCAAAACAAGAAGCCGACCAAGGCCGAATCCGCCAGGACGTGCGACATCGCCGGCAATCCCGGCGTGCTGGCGGCAAATGGCGTCTGCGTGCGGTTCAGCGGCTATGTTTCGTCGCAATTCAGCGCCGGCCAACTGCGCCAGCAGTACAAATAGCCTCGCCGCGGGAGGGGCTTTGGGTCTAAACGGACCCATGAGCAGAAAAGCCCAACCCGCCTTCGCGCACCTCGGACGTCCGTCGCAAATTCCCGAAGCGCCAGACGCCAAGACGCTCGACCGGGCGCCGAACCCTCAGGTCGACTCCAACTATGTCTCCCGCTTCACCGTGCCCGAGTTCACCTCGATCTGCCCGGTGACGGGGCAACCCGACTTCGCCCATCTCGTGATCGACTATGCGCCCGACCGTTGGCTCGTCGAGTCGAAGTCGCTGAAGCTCTACCTCTGGAGCTTCCGCAATCATGGCGCGTTCCACGAGGATTGCACCGTGCGGATCGGCAAGGACCTCGTCGGCGTCATCAAGCCTCGCTGGCTCAGGATCGGCGGCTACTGGTTCCCCCGCGGCGGGATACCGATCGACGTTTTCTGGCAGAGCGGCAAGCTGCCGAAAGGCGTCTGGCTGCCCGATCAGGGCGTCCCGCCGTATCGCGGGCGTGGCTGATCGAGGAACTCGGCGCGAGGAACAAGCCCATTTGCAGTGCGTTCACTCGGCTTCAGGACGCGAGACGCGTCCACCCCAAAGGAGCCCGCAGATGAACCGCCGTTTTCTTCTTGCCTCGGTCGCGGCGTTGTCCGCCGGCCAGGCCGTTGCCCAGCAACTGTCTCCGCCGGCGCCCGCGCCAAGCGCCATGACGGATGCCCGGCAAAAGCACATCAGGGACACGATAGCCTTCGGCTCGTTGTCGCTGTTGCTGAGCCGAACGGCCAAATCCAAAGTGAGCCACCCGCTGCTTAAGCAGTTCGTGGACTTCGAGATCGCCGAGCAGGAAACGGTCGGCGGCATATTGAAGGCGATCGAGACCAACGCCGCGCCTTCCGGATCAACGCCGTCGCCCAGCGACGCGGATCTCATGCGGAATCTCGATGATGCGGGCAAGGCTTCGGTGGAGAAACTCCGCGCTTTGAAAGCCGGGTCCGATTTCGATCGCGATTACATCCGCTACGAAGTCGAGGGACACCGGAAACTCCTCGACATTCAGGAAGTCTATCTCAAGGCCCCGGACAATCTCGATCAGGCCAATGTCGCGAAACTCGCGCGGGGCATGATCAAGGAACACTTGACCCTGCTCGCTGACTTGGACAAGGCGGCGTGAGCGCAATCCGCGCAATCCTCAGGCCGCCTGGTCGGTCCGATGCATCGCGGGCCTCGGCCGCAGTAGCTTGCGTGCGCCGAAGCGCGGCTTGTCGAGCGTCGGAGCAAGCCGCGCGAGCGCATAAACCCGAGCGCGCAGTTCCTCGGCGAGCGCCTGCCGGTTGCGGATCGCGGAGATCGCGGCGAAGGGGAGCGGCGCCCCGATCACGACCGGGAGGCTGGTCCCCATGCGCGCCTTGACTTCGTGGAAGATGAGGGAGAGCCGCAACGTCGGGCTGAGATGACTGGCGATCTGAAAGAGACGGCTGTTCTGGCCGCCGAACCAGACCGGAACGATGGTCGCCTGTGAACGCTGGATGAGCTGCGACGCAAACGGCTGCCAGCGCCCGTCGACCGCTGGCTTGAGGCCGAGCTTGTCAGGCGCGGTCGAAATCGCGCCGGCCGGAAACAGCACCACGGCCCCGCCGCGCTCGAGCTGAACGCGCGCCGCCGCCCGCGAGGCGAGATTGGTCCGCTCGGCTTCTTCCGTCCGCGAGAAATCGACCGGCAGGATGAACCGGGCCGCTTCCGGCGCCCGGGTCAGCACGATGTGAGTAAGAACGACGAAATCGCTCCTGATCTTGCTTGCGAGCCAGGCCATGACGATGCCGTCGAGCACGCCGTACGGGTGATTGGCGACGAACACGACCGGGCCCGTCCTTGGAATGGCGCAAAGCGCGTCGGCGTCGTAGCGGACGTCGAGCTCGAGCGACCGCACCGCGGCCTCCCAGAAGGTCTCGCCCAGGCGCGGAAAGCGCTGGTTGTGGACATACATCCGCTTCAGCTTCGGCTGGCCGGTGGCCCGCTCGACCAACCGAATCAGGCCCCGCTTGATTGCGGGATCGCTAGCGGTCGCATAGCTGAAGAGATATTTGTCCATTCGACTCGTCTTCGCCGCCGATCGTCCGAAATATCCCGCCCGCGCGACCGCCATGTGACAGGCGTCCGCCATGGGCGCATGGTTCAGCGCTTGGCGAGCCGGTCGAAATCCTGCAACTCGGCGATGAGCGCCTCGAACTCTTTCAGCGGCACCATATTGGGGCCGTCGGAAGGCGCGCGGTCTGGATCCTGATGGGTCTCGATGAAGACGCCCGCCACCCCGACCGCGACCGCCGCCCGCGCCAGCACGGGAACGAACGCGCGCTCGCCGCCCGAGGCGCTCCCCTGCCCGCCCGGCTCCTGGACCGAATGGGTGGCGTCGAAGATGACCGGCGCGCCGGTCTCGCGAGCGAGGATCGGCAAAGCGCGCATGTCGGAAACGAGCGTATTGTAGCCGAAGCTCACGCCCCGCTCGGTCACGAGGACATCGGCGGCGCCCGCGGCGTCGAGCTTGGCCACCACGTTCCTCATGTCCCAGGGCGCAAGGAACTGCCCCTTCTTGACATTGACCGGCCGCCCGGTCTCAGCCGCAGCGGTCAATAAGATCGGTCTGGCGGCACAGGAAGGCTGGAATCTGCAGCGCGTCGACCGCTTCAGCGACCGGCCCGCACTGGCCGCTTTCGTGCACGTCGGTGATGACTGGAAGGCCGAGCGTCTCGCGGATTTCGGCGAAGATCGGCAGCGCCGCCTTCAGCCCGACTCCGCGCTTGGCGGAGCCCGAGGTCCGATTGGCCTTGTCGAACGAAGACTTGAATACGAGGCCGATCGCGCGCCGCTCGGCGATCGACTTCAGAGCCGCGG
Source organism: uncultured Alphaproteobacteria bacterium (assembly GCA_963832305.1). GTDB lineage: Bacteria > Pseudomonadota > Alphaproteobacteria > Rhizobiales > Beijerinckiaceae > Roseiarcus. Next base: position 8,930 of record CAWHTU010000024.1, read on the forward strand.
CCATTTCGAGCGCATGGGCGCGGCTTTCGAGCTGGCATGGCCCCGCGATGACCGCCAACGGCAGCTTCGGGCCGAACCGCGCGGCGAGCGGCCCCCGGCCGACCTGAACGATGCTGTTGTTGCGCAAGGAAAAAATCCGCTTCTATGGACGCGGTCCGAGCCCATCGACCGCCCTTGAGCCGAGCGCGGCTACAACCCGGAGCCCTCAAAAGCAAGAGCGCAGGCGGTCGCGGACCGTTCGCCGCGAGCGCTCAACCCTGAGGCTCGGCGGTTTCCGTCGCGGCAAAGTCGATTTCAACCCGGGCGCCGCTCGGGTCGAGGAAGAACAATTGCCAAACCCCGCCGGCGTGGCCGGATTGGGGTAACCGGCGCAAGTCGTATTTGAGGCCGCGCGCTTTGAGCTTGGCGACATATGCCGCTACATCCGTGCCCCAGAAGGCGATATGGTCGAGGACCCCGCCGCCCTCCGGAATGACCGCCTTTTCGACGACATGCAGCACCGCCTTGCCGCCGTTGTAGAGCCAGGCGCCGGGGAACGAGAAGTCCGGCCGCGGACCGGGAGTCAGTCCGAGCACGTCGTAATAGAAGGCGACCGTCGCTTCGGTGTTGGTGGTGAGGATGGTGAAATGATCCATCCGATCGATTGCCACGGGTTTCTCCTTATGCCGCTACGGACGAGCAAAAGCTTCAGTCAGAGTCCGCGCCTCCATGGGCGGCTGTCAAGTCGTTGGTGGTCAACGCCGGATTTGACACGCGCCCGGCGCGCGGCGCACCCTTTCGGCTCATGGATGAGCGCAGCGACGGAGAACTCGGCATCCTGGCTCGGCGCAGGATCGAGGCGGCGATCATCGCCCCGATCTATGACGAGATGCGCAAGGAGATCGGCGAGGCGAAAGCGCGCGACATCCTGCGTCGCGCCATTCGCCGCGCGGCGATCGACGCCGGCGCCGAGATGGCGTCGCGCGCGGCGGAGGGAGCGGACCTCGAGAGCTTCAAGGCGATCCTGCCGTTGTGGACGAAGGATGACGCGCTGACGATCGAGGTCATCGCCGATAAACCGGGAGTGCTCGATTTCAACGTCAGGCGCTGCCGCTACGCCGAGACCTATCGCGCCATGGGCCTCGGCGACATCGGCGATATCCTCTCCTGCAATCGCGACGGCGCTTTCTGCGAGGGCTACGATCCGCGCATCAAACTGACCCGGACGCAAACGATCATGGGCGGCGCGAGCCATTGCGACTTCCGCTATCGCGCCGGCGCTCCGGATCAGGCAGTAAGCTCGCAAGTCGCGCCGGTCGGAGGAAACAATGCGGCCAAGTTCGTTTCTGATGGCGTTCCTGCCGGCGCTCGCCGTGGTGCTCGCCCACGCAAGCGCTTGAGCGCGTACTCGACATCAACAACGATCGCTGGGTCGAGGTCACCGGCGAAGGCGCGCGTCAGCGCCGCTCCCGACTTCGCCCGGGTGACGCTCGGCGTGACGACCGCCGGCAAGGACGCAGGCGAGACGATGGCCGCCAACGCCAGGGCGGCAAGCGCCCTCATCACGCTCATCAAGTCCGAGGGCGTCGCGCCGGCCGACATCCAGACGTCGAGCCTGTCGATCTCGCCGACAATTCTCCAACCGCCGCCCGGCCAGGCCCGCGAACCGGCGATCATCGGCTACAGCGTCAGCAACGATGGTGACGGTCATCGTTCGCGATATCCCGCGCCTCGGCGCAATTATCGACAAGGCGGTCGAGCGCCGGCGCCAACGCGATGTATGGCATCGCCTACGGCGAGAACGATCCGAGCGCCCTCCTCGACAAGGCGCGCCCGCTCGCGGTCGCCGACGCCCGCCGCAAGGCCGAGATCTACGCCAAGGCTGGAGGCGCCCAGATTGGCCGGCTGATGGAGCTGACCGAAGAGGCCGGCGCGCAGCCGCCGGTCGCGTTCGCCGCGCGGGCCTATGCGCCGAGTCCGCCGCCCGGCCGACGCCGATCGAGGCCGGAGAGGACAAGCTCACGGTCACCGTCACCGCGCGGTTCGAACTGACCCAGTAAACGCCCGCGGCGTCTCTGACACCATTCCACCTCGACGAGGCTTCCTATGTGCCGCAACATCCGCCCGCTGTTCAACTTCGAGCCGCCCGCGACCGAAGCAGGAAATCCGCGCATCCGCGCTCCAGTTCGTGCGCAAGGTGAGCGGCTTCGCCAAGCCTTCGCAGGGCAACGCCGAGGCGTTCGAGCGCGCGGTCGACGAAGTCGCCGAGGCCGCGCAGAAGCTGATCTCTTCGCTTCACAGCGCCGCCCCGCCGCGCGACCGCGACGTCGAGGCGAGGAAAGCGCGGGAGCGATCGCGCCTGCGCTTCGGATAGGCGCGCGCGGTTCACTTCGCCTGAATAGGCGCTGACCTCGGGCGGGCGCCAGCCCTCGCAGCGCCTCGTCGCTTGGGCGGAAGATCTCGACCTTCAGCGGGTGGCAGCGCGCCGCGTCGCTCGAATGGGTCTCGCCGCAGTCGCCGCCCGGACAGGCCGACAACGCGCCGATAAGATCGATCTCGGCGAAGAATTCGATGAAATCGCCGGGACGCACCGGGCTCGCCTTCATGAAATAGCGGTGGGATCGCGCGCTCGAAGCCGGTGCACATGAACACGTTGAGCACGTCATGGACGTGCGGCTCCGCCTCCCGAGGGGCCAAGCTCATGCGCTCCGCCAGCGCGCGCGTCAGGTTCGAATGGCAGCAATGATGATAGTCGCCGCCGGTCAGCAGGCGGTTGGTATAGGGGTCGCAGCGAGTGCCGATGACGTCGTGGACGCCGGCGCCGTCGGCGTCGAAGCCGTACCAGTCGAGCGTGTCGCGGGTGATCGTCGCCATCGGCCGCAGGTAGGGCAGCGCGCTCCACAGCCGGTCGCCCGTGCTCACATGCGTCGCGTTGAGCGCGCGTGTCTTGCCGCTGAAGAAGCGCTCGCGCGAGATTGGCGGCGTTCCACAGGTTGAGGTCGCCGACCTGCGGGCCCTCGATGCTGACGATGCGGAAAAAATGCCCGGCAGGAACGTCGAATGCGCGCGCCCTCGCGCGGCGGCACGATCGTCTCTCCGATCTTCGCCATGCCCGCGCGCGCGTTGTCGTAGAACGCGGCGTCATAGGCCGGCAGCCGGTCGACGGCGTAGACGACGATGGGTTTCGCGGCGCGCCGCTCGGCGGCGTCAGGCGGCGGCGGTAGTCCGATTGGGGATCACCATGGCGGCCGAAAGTAGTCGATGGCGGGCAGGCCGGCAAAGCGGCCCTTGGCGCCTTCCAGGCCGCCTCGTCGCGGGCCGGCCATTGTGCTAGGCAGAACGAGAGTGCGAACGGGTCTTTGTTTGAAATTCCGTCGCGTGTCAGGACTGTGCGGAGCGATGTGATGCGTGGCGAACGGGGTGTGATCGAATATCTCAACAAGGCGTTGCGGCACGAGCTCGCGGCGGTCAACCAGTATTGGCTCCATTACCGAATTCTCGACAACTGGGGCTACAAGGACTTCGCCAAGACCTGGCGCGAAGAGTTGATCGAGGAGATGCGCCATGCCGACATGCTCGTCGCGCGCATCCTGTTCCTGGACGGCCAGCCCAACATGCAGTCACTGGACCCGCTCAGGATCGGCAAGAGCGTCAAGGAGATTCTGGACTGCGATCTGGCGGCGGAGATGAGCGCTCGCGAGCTTTACCTGGAAGCCGCCCGCCATTGCGATCAGGTCAACGACCGGGTTTCGCGGAACCTGTTCGAGATCGCTTACCACCGATGAGGAGAAGCACATCGATTTCCTCGAGGCGCAGCTGACGCTGGTCGAGCAGCTCGGCGTTCAGCTCTACGCCCAAAAGCATGTCGGCGAACTCGAGGGGGATTGACGGCGACAACTCACGCTCGAAAAAGGCCTGGGGTCGCTTGATGGGTTGTGACCGGCGCCGGTCGTGTTAGGACGGCATATCGCGAGGAAAGCCATGACGGCCAAATGGATCAAGTGCACGCTGACCGAAGGCGGAAAGACAATTCGGGTGAACATGGCGCTTGCGGCCACCTTCGTCCCGCACGGCGCAGGCACGAGGATCTGGATTCCTGGCGATCAAATCGGCATCGATGTGACGGAGATTCCCGAGCAGATCGATGCAGCGATCGCGGAGTCGCTGGCCGACGCCTCCCAGACCTAGAGGCGAGGCGCGCGCCGATGATGGACCGCCTGTCCTGCGCCGATCTCGTTCGCCGCCATAGCTGAGACTCGGCGGAACCATTTGCGGACCGGCGCGGCTGTGGGCAGGCTGCCTTCTCGCGTCTCGCGGCGGGACGCGATCTTGCTAAAGTCCGCATTTGGACGCGACAGCGGTCGAAGGGGAAGCAGTGATGTTCTCATTGAGCACGCCGATCGGTTCGGAAGGCGGAGACGGGAGCTTCCAGAACAACGTCCCTGACCCGGTGACGTCAGGCAAGGAACTGCCGACCTTCAAGTTCGAGCTCGAGAAGTCTGAAGGCCGGGTGATCGACGGCAGCTACGGCAAGGAGGCGACGGTCGAGCAGCTGCCGATCTCCAAGGCGATCGCCGGCGTCTCGATGCGGATGCAACCCGGCGTGATGCGCGAACTGCACTGGCACGCGACTGCGGCGGAGTGGGCGTTCGTCACCGAAGGCGAAGTCCGCACCTCGGTCATCGATCCGGCCGGCCGCTCGGAGACAAATGATTTCGTCCCCGGCGACATCTGGTATTTTCCGCGCGGCCACGGCCACGTCATCCAGACGCTGGGCGATAAGCCCTGTCACTTCATTCTGGTGTTCGACAACGGCTATTTTTCCGAGTTCGGCACTTTCAGCATCACCGACTGGCTGGGACACGCGCCCAAGGCGCTCCTGGCGAAAAACTTCGGCCTGCCGGCGTCCGCCCTCGACAGCATTCCCCGGCAGGAGGTCTACTTCGCCAAAGGCCCGATTCCGCCGGCAATCCCCCCTGCCCCACTGCAGGACTGGCGGACGCCGCCGCTGACGCACAAGTATTCGCTTCTGTCACAGAAGCCGTACGAGGTGTTCAACGGCGGCGTCGAATGGCGGGTCGACGGCTCGCAGTTCCCGATCTCGACAACGATGACCGGCGTCGTCCTGGATATGGATCCGGGCGCGCTGCGCGAACTGCACTGGCACCCGAACGCAAGCGAATGGCAGTACGTGCTGGGCGGCGCCTTACGTGTCACCCTGTTCGGTTCGCATGGGCGCTGGCGCGAGGAGACGCTGGCCCGCGGCGACGTTGGCTATATCCCCCAGGGCTTCGGCCACTCGATCGAAAACATCGGGGCCGACAAGGCGCGCATCCTGATCGTCTTCAACTCCGGCCACTACCAGACGATCAACCTCTCCCAGTGGATCGCCGGCAATTCGACCGACGTGCTGGCGACGAACTTCGGCCAGGACGCGGCGCTGTTCGAGCGGTTCCCGAAGAGAGATGTGTTCATCACGAAATAGCGCCGCGACGGCAGCAGCTTGAGGCGCTTGCTTCTCGAACTGCTCCGGGCTCTGTCGTAGTGTAGCCCGGCCTTGCGCCGACGAGCGCAATCGACGGGTCGAGAGCGTCGCGCCGACAGAGGAGAACCTGATGGCTGACCGCGCGGAGTTCTTCCGTCCATCGAGCGGAGCGTCGGTCAACGCATTGTCTTCAGCGCAGCGAAAGGCTTCGATGCGGATCGCGGTCGTCATCGCCCTCGCGGCTCTCGCGCTCGCCGGCTGCAACTCCACTGGGGCGGTCAATCCTTCGTCGCAGCAGAATCTCGCCAACATCTACCCGAACTATAGCGCCTACAATCCCATTCAATATGCCCAAACCAGCGGCTTTTATGGCGGCCGCTGAGGGATCTTCGGGAGGGGCGCTCGGGGTCATTTCTCCGCCGCCCGCCTCCCGCGAGCGAACCCGATCAAACCATGAGGAGGAGAATTCATGCCGCTCGTTCGAATCGATCTCCGCAAAGGCAAGGACGCGACATATCGCGAGGAACTCAGCCTGATCGTGCATGAGGCGCTCGTCAGCGTCGGCGTCCCGAAGGACGACCGCTTCCAGGTGATCAGCGAGCACGAGCCGCCAAACCTGGCGTTCGATGCGACCTATCTCGGCATCCGACGCACCGAGGACCTGGTGATGATCCAGATCACCTGGAATGAGGGCCGCACCGTCGAGCAGAAGAAGGCGCTCTACAAGGCGATCGCGGACGGGCTTGCCGGCAGGCTGAGCCTGCGCCGCGAGGATGTCTTCGTCAGCCTCGTCGAGGTCAAGAAGGAGAACTGGTCGTTCGGCAATGGGATTGCGCAATACGCGTGAGCTACTCGCAGATGCGGTAACTGCCGCTCGAGCCGTGCTTCTCGATATCCATGTGCATGTTGTCGGCGTGGAACGCGTCGGCGCCCGGACCAAGAACCGTCGTGAACCAGCCGCAGGCCGCTGTCCGCACCGCGCGCAAATATGAGGCTTCGTCGGCGCTGGTCTGACGCTCGACGACGAGGCGCCGCTTGTCGGCGAATGCAATCGCAACGAAGTCCACGGCGAGCCCGTGGCCATGGGCGCTGATCCTGGCGCCCGCGAGTCGATCCTGTGTCCGGCAATCATAGCCGGGGCCGGTCTCGATCGAGGCGACCTTCGCGCGCAGCATCGCCTCGCCGAGCGGCGCGACAATCATACGAATGTAGTCGGCAAGCACCGCTGCAAACTCGCATTCGAGAATGGGGCGATCGGGCAGGCTGATGACGTCCCCGCTCGCCAGCGTCACTGACGACAGGCGTATCGGCGAAGCGATCCCGCAGCCCTCGCCAGCCGGCGCCGGAGCCGACGCCGTTTCGGCGCGCGCGCCGCTGGCGACAAGGTGAGCGAGGCAAGCCGGGCCTGCAGCTTCGGGCGTCTGGGGCGCCGGCTGCGGCGCGGTCCCGGCAGCCGGCGCCGGGCTTTGCTCCGCCGGACGCGGCGGCGGCAGCGGCTGTCCCGTCGCCGCGCCGCCATGAGCCGCGACCATTAGCGCGAGCGCGACAAGCGCTCCGAGCGGCCTCGCTCCATTCATTTCGGGACCTCGCGGGTCGCTCGTTTGCGACCCGGGTCGCTTACGCCAGGCCGAACCTCGCGGCAAAGGTGACCGGAGGCGGCGCTTCCGGCGGGAATGTCTCGGGAACGTCATCCGGCCCGGGTTCCCGGATGACGTCGGGCCCCGGCGCAGGAATGTCGGGCGGCGGCTCGGACTTCGGGGCCTCCTGAGGCGTCGGGGGGTGTACCGGGTTCGGAATCACATCGGGGGGCGGGCTCGGAACAGGCCGCTGTGGATCGCCAGGCATTCGCCGTCTCCAGGCTCGCGTTGCAAGGCGGCAACGCCTCGCGATCAAGCTTGGTTCCATAGGGTCCGGCGACGAGCGGCGCGCCGGGAAGGGTTTGCCACGCGGAGGGAAGGAAAAACCAAGAATAAGAAGAAGTCGCGGGGAAAGGGCGGCGGCTCCCTAGCCGGGCGGCGGCAAGCTCGCGCGCGCCTCGCGAAACGACAACAGCCGCCGCTTTTCCTCCTCCCACAGCACAAGACGGATGCAAACGAGGCTGCGCCAGAGAGTGAGCCGGCCCATCTCGCGCAGCTCAGGATAGGTCCGCAAGACCGCGGGAAGGCGATAGAAGGGAACGCCGCTCGACAGGTGATGCACGTGATGCACGCCGATATTGGCGCTGAACCAGCGCAGAGGCGGCGGCAGGTCGTAATACGAACTGCCGTGCAGCGCTGCTTCAGGCCGGTTCCAGTCCGCCGCCCCGTCCCAGGTTGTCGCCTCGAATTGATGCTGCACGTAGAACACCCAGACGCCAATCGTCGCGGCGAGCACCACAATCGGCAAATGGACGGCAAGGAGCGTCGTGAAGCCCACGCCGAGGGTCAGAAGGCCAGCCGCAAGCAGCAGGATGCCGGCGTTGGTGGTCATCGTGCTGAGCCACGGCATGGCGCCGTTCTTGCGCATGAAACCGATTGGCAAGCGGTTCTCCAACAGGAACAAATAGGCTGGGCCAAGCCCCAACATGACCAGCGGGTGGCGATAAAGCCGGTAGCTTAGCCGGCCGCGCCAGTCGCGCGCGAAATATTCCCGCACCGTCAGCGTCTTGATGTCGCCAATGCCGCGGCGGTCGAGATTGCCCGACGTCGCGTGATGGATCGCGTGGCAGCGACGCCAGTGATCGTAAGGCGTCATCGTCAGGACGCTGATCGCGCGCCCCACCCAGTCGTTGGCGAGCTTGCTTGGAAAGAAGGAACCGTGCCCGCAATCGTGCTGGATGATGAACAGGCGAATGAGCAGTCCGGCGGCGAGCGGCGCCAGTGCGAAAGAAAGCCAGAACTGGCCATGATGCGCGGCAAGCAGCATTGCGGTCCAGACCGCGACGAACGGCGGAAAAGTGACCATGAGTTCGAAGACGCCGCGCGAAAAGCTTGGCCGACGGAAAGGGACGAGCGCCTGCGCCCAGTCGCGCGCGGCCCGCGCCGCATTGTTCGTTTCCGTGGCCGACATTCTGCAACCTCCGCCCGATATGCGCTTTTCAAGGAAAGCGTCGTCGAGCGGGTGGTCGACTGCGCCGTGGGAAGAATGATGGAAAATCCTTGCGGCGACGCGCCTGGAGGCACGAACGCCGGTCTCGACTGTCCCCTACCGTACCATCATAGACAGGGCCCAATGAAAAAGCGATGACGTTCGCGCCTCGGCTTCCAAAAAAAGGCGCGCGAAGGACTCTGTCACGGCTCCCTGCAAATGGGCGGGGGCTGAGGGGGCGGAGCGGGATGCGCTTCGCGCCATCGCGCGAGGATCGGCTCGAGCGTTTCCCTTCGCCAGAATTTTGGGGCGCCGATGTCTCTGAGACATGCGGCGTTCCAATAGAGCCCGGCGCGAGACGGCGCCTCTCCTGCCTCGACCGCATGCGCGACGGCGTCGATGTCGCGCGACTCCGGATAGACGTAGAGCGTGGTCGGATTGCCGCTGACCATCGCCATGATGGCCTCGGCGTCCGAGGGCGACCAGCTGGTGCAGCCGTCGCTGCGTCCGGCCTCGTAGTTCACGAGCTTGCCGAACGGAACGTAGCCGTCCGCATCGGCGTGCGGGCTTCCCGGCTCCCTTCGACGGCACACTCCCCGCAGCAGGACCGCCGGATGTCCGCCGATCGCGCGCTCTCGGGCGTTCGCGGTATCGCCTTCGCCGTCGAACTTGAGGAACGGGCGCGTGAAAGCCGCGTCTCCTCCACCCGCGCGATAATATCCTTTGAAGGCTGCGGCGATGTCGGCGGTCACATAGGCCCCGCCCGTCGTCAGATCGGAATCCATCGCATTGCCGAAATTCTTCACGCACCGCCGTCCGTTGGAGAAATCCGCCATCCCGTCGAGATCCCGCCCGCCGCCGTGGCCGGCCGAGATCGCGCGAAACGTCCCTTGGCCTTCACAGATGATGTAGAACCGGCGCCCCAATCCACCGCCGAGATCATGAGGACGCGTCGCGTCAAACGCGAAGTAGCAGGGATTGCGAACCCCTTTCCGCTGATAAAGCGCGCGCGCCCGCTCGAGCACAACCGGCGCGATCTGCCCCTCGCCCTCGCCCACATGGGCCTCGAGCCACGCCGGAACGCCCGGCCCACCCGCGGCGAGAGAAGACGGGCTCGCGCCCACGAGCGCGATCAGGACGCCGAGGCCGGCGCAGGCGGGAAGGCGAAAACCGAACGGCGACAAACCAGGCTCCTCCTGCTGTTCGACATCTGACGTCAGGCCGGCATGGAGCGCAACTTCCGACGCACTCGTCGGAAGAGGGCAAATGATTCGGAATAGAGTAGACTGTCGCTGTCACCCTGGCGACCGGGAGGAAAGCGATGAAAACACGATCTATGACAGCGTTGGCGTTGTTGGCGGGCGCTGCGCTCGGCGCCGTCGCGGTTCAAGGCCTCCATGCTCAGACCAAGGCGCCGGTCTATGTCGTCACTGAGACGGACATTTCGGACTTGGACGCCTATCAGAAAGAGTACGTCCCGGTTGTCCAGGCCACGATCAAGGCGGCAGGCGGTCGCCTCATCGCCGCCGGGCAGAATATCGTTGCGCTCGAAGGGCCGCCGCCGGGGACGCGCGTCGCCATTAGCCAATTCGACAGCCTCGAAGCGGTTAAGGCCTGGCGCGCATCCGCGGACTACAAGGCCGCGCGGAAGATCGGCGACAAATACGCGAAATTCCGCACCTTCGCCATCGAGGGCCTCCCTCAATAGCCGGCGACCGTGGAGGCTTTGTCACCCCCGCGAAAGCGGGGGGCCAGTTCCACCCGCAGACACCAATCATTGAGACCGTCCGAGCCCTGCGATTCTGGATGCCCGCGTTCGCGGGCATGACAGGGGTCGGCCGAGGGTGCGTCGCTTCAGTGGCGGGAATAGGCGCCGGCGTGCTCGGCGTCGAAACGCCGCATCAGCTTGCCGCCGGGCTGAACCGTGAGGGCAAGCTGCTCGAACTTCATCGGGTCGTCCATGCTGTTCTCGAATGTGTGGACATTGAGCGTGACCGTGGCCCCGTTTCGCGTCCAGCAGCCCGAAGCAAGCTCGTCCAGCGCGCCATAGGCGAGCATGTACTCGAACCGCCCGTCTGCCCGAAGCAGGAGCTCCGAGCCGACCTCCATCACGCCGCGAAGGTAGTAGTGGCCGGCGAGCGCGGGGTCGCCGGGAGCGCAGGCGGCGGCGCGCGCTTCTGAGCCGGATGCTATGGGCAGCAGGAAAGCGGCGAGGGTGACGATACGAACTCCTCCCCAACCCGGGTGGATCCTGAGATAGAGGGAATTGTTTCCCCCGAACAAGGCCAGTCCGCGCCGGACATGGGGTTGCGGACCCGGCCCTAAGGCAATAGGGATCGCAGTCAGGTCGGATGCGGCCATGCGCCGGGTCCGACCTTTTATGAAGCCGCCCTACAATTTACGTCTCCGGCTCGAATATGCCGGCGTCCGGCTCGCGGCGGCGCTCGCCCGCGCCATACCCCTGCAGGCGGCGTCCTGGCTTTCTGGAAAGCTCTGGCGCCTGATCGCTCCCCATCTCGGCCGCCAGAAGCGGGCGCTCGGCAATCTTGCCCTCGCTTTCCCGGAGAAGTCCGTCGAACAGCGCCGGGTGATCGCCGCGGCGATGTGGGAGAATCTTGGCCGCACCTTCGCGGAGAGCTTCCGCATCAGGACGCTGGTCGAAAGCGGCCGCATCGTGTTCGAGCCCGGGGAGGATTTCGACCGTGCGGCGGCAGGCGCGAAGCCTTTCGTCGTCTGCGGCCTGCATCTTGGCAATTGGGAAATCCTCGCCCACGGCGGGCAGCGGCTCGGCGTCTCGCTGATCGGCGTCTACCAGCGCGTCTCGAACCCTTACGTCGAGACGCTCCTTCGCGGCCTGCGCGAGCCGCTCTACAAGAGCGGCCTCATGCCCAAGACGCCCGCGAGCGCCCGGGCGCTCGTGCGCGCGATCAAGGCCGGCGCATGTCCGTGCTTTCTCGCCGATCTGCGCGACGACCGAGGACCTCGTGTCGCCTTCTTCGGCAAGACCGCGCGCTCGAACCTGTTTCCGGCCCAGCTGGCGCGCAGGACCGGCGTCCCCCTCTACGCCGGCGCCGCCTTCCGCCGTCCCGGCGCGCGCTTCGCCATCCGCATCGCCCGTGTGCCGATGGCGCATACGCACGACCACGCGGCCGACGCGCTCGCGGCGACAGTTGCGCTCCAGCTCCAGTACGAAGCCTTCATCCGCGAAGCGCCCGAGCAATGGATGTGGGCGCATGGCAGGTGGGACTAGCGGGGCGGGCCGACAATGGAGATTTTAGTCGAAAAGTATTTTTTAGTCATCCATCAGGAATTAGTGTGAGTTCCGTATCGCCTAATTCAAGTACTTGGTGAAGCTTCAGTTCGCCGCTTTTTGTTTCGACGCCATTTATAATTGGCGTGTTGGTCGACCCCTGATCTTCGATACGAAGCGAATCCGGCAGCACCATCGCAATACAATGATACCGGGAAACTGTAAGATCGTCGCGCGAGCACGAGGTCATTGTCCGCCGCGCGACCAATCCGTAATTTATCTACATTCGGCAGCGGATAAATCGAATGCTCGTCGCCTGGGGACTTGATCTTAAAGGCCAGCTTCCGTCTCACGGTGCGCTGCGCGGGCGGGAGGGCGGTTCGAATCATTCTAACGACGTCCAGAAACGCTTCGTCAGGGTCCTGCCAGGACTTGATAGGCTTGCCGTCCTTGGGAGCGGCGAGGAGCTTCCCGAACTGCGTTCCCTCCCAATCGCAGAATTGAAGGATGACCGGGATCACTCTAGCGTCTCGGGCTTTGTTGCGCTCCATCGCCCTTTTTAGCTCCACGTCCCGAATATACCTCGAAGCGAGAAAGTCTGGCGAGACAAGCAGGAGAATGACATCTGCCCTGTTCAGTTCGGCGCTGATGGCGCTGTCAAATTCATCGCCGGCCTTGATCTTACGGTCATGCCACGCGTCGATCTGACCCTGATGCTTAAGCGTCGAAAGATGAACGTCGAGTTGTTCCTTTAAGAATTCGTCCTTGTGGGAATACGAAATGAAAATGGACGCCATGGCGGCACCGTTTGATATTCAGGCCCTCATCCATAAGAAGGGACGCGGGGCGTAGGGTTCGCGTCCGGGTCCCGCCGACGATGCGTGGCCGGGATCCGTTTAGTGTACAAGAAATTAGGACAGTTCCAAGCGCCCGATCGGCGGTTCCAAAGTTGGGCGGGTGCAGCTGATGAGGAGGCGCCCGCCTCTCAGCTGCACCCCGTCGTCCCCCCGCAGGTGTCGCACTTGAGGCAGGTGCCGTTGCGGACCATGGTGAAGTTGCCGCATTCGGGGCAGGCTTCGCCGACGTAGCCTTTCATGCGCGCTTCGGCGCGCTTCTCGGCGACTGTCTCGCTCGCCGCCGCGCCGAAGGCCAACGGCGCGGGCTCGGCGAACTCGCCCTTGAGCGCGGTCGCGCCCTGGACATAGCTCCCGCCCGACGAGCCGCCGCCGGCGGCCTTCGGGCCCTGCCCTTCGGCCCTGATCGCCTCTCGCACCAGCATCAGCTTGTCGGCCTTCGAGCGCACGAGGCCGCGGGACACGACCGAGGCCGCCGCGGGCGCGCCTGACGCGTCGCCCGGCGCCTTGTCCTGATCGACGCCGCCGCCGAGCACGGTGTTGCCGATCTCTTCCGGCGCGATATGGGCGAGGTCGTTGCGGCCGAGATAGGAAATCGCAAGCTCGCGGAAGATATAGTCGAGGATCGAGGTCGCGTTCTTGATCGCGTCGTTGCCCTGCACGAAGCCGGCCGGCTCGAAGCGGGTGAAGGTGAAGGCCTCGACATATTCCTCGAGCGGCACGCCATATTGCAGGCCGAGCGAGATCGCGATGGCGAAATTGTTCATCAAGCTCCGGAAGGCGGCGCCCTCCTTGTGCATGTCGATGAAGATCTCGCCGAGCCGCCCGTCCTGATATTCGCCGGTGCGCAAATAGACCTTGTGCCCGCCGACGACGGCCTTTTGCGTATAGCCCTTGCGGCGGTCGGGCAGCTTCTCGCGCTCGCGGGTGCGCTCGACCCGCTCGACGACGCGTTCGACGATCCGCTCCGCGATCGCAGCCGCGCGCGCGGGCGCATTGAGGGCGACCAGCGTCTCGACCGCCTCGTCGTCCTCCTCGTCGTTCTCGATCAATTGCGCGCTCAACGGCTGCGACAGTTTCGAGCCGTCGCGGTAGAGCGCGTTCGCCTTGAGGCCCAGGCGCCACGAGAGCAGATAGGCGTCCTTGCAATCCTCGACCGTCGCGTCGTTCGGCATGTTGATGGTCTTCGAGATCGCCCCGGTGATGAACGGCTGCGCCGCCGCCATCATCCGGATGTGGCTCTCGACCGAGAGATAGCGCTTGCCCGTGCGCCCGCACGGGTTGGCGCAATCGAACACCGGGAGATGCTCATGTCTGAGATAGGGCGCCCCCTCGAGCGTCATCGCGCCGCAGGCGAAGCCATTCGCGGCCTCGATCTCGGACTTCGAGAAGCCGAGCGCGCTCAAGAGGTCGAAACCCGGCGCGTCGTAGCGCTCCGGCGGAATCTTGAGCGCGCCGCTTAAGATGTCCGCGCCGAGCGTCCACCTGTTGAAGACGAAACGGATGTCGAATGCCCCCGCAAGCGCCGCCTCGACCTTGTCGATCGCCTCTTGCGGCAGGCCCTTGGCTTTCAGCGCCGCGTGATTGACGCCCGGCGCATGGGCGAGCGTCGCCCGGCCGACCGCATAGGCGACGATGTCGGCGATCTGCTTCTCGTCGTAGCCGAGCGTGCGCAAGGCCTCGGGCACCGCGCGGTTGATGATCTTGAAATAGCCGCCGCCCGCCAGCTTCTTGAACTTGACCAAGGCGAAGTCGGGCTCGATGCCGGTCGTGTCGCAATCCATGACGAGGCCGATGGTGCCGGTCGGCGCGATCACCGAAACCTGGGCGTTGCGATATCCGTGCTTTTCGCCGAGCGTGAGCGCATCGCTCCACGCAGAGCGCGCGGCTTCGCTCAAGCTCGCCCATTCCGGGCCGGCGTTCGCGAGCTCACCGTGGTCGATCGGGGTCGGCGCGACCGAGAGCTTCTCATAGGCGGCGGCCTCGCCGTCGGCGGCGCGCTTGTGATTGCGGATCACGCGCAGCATCGCATCCGCATTGGACTTGTGTCCGGGGAAGGCGCCGCTTTTGGCGGCGATCTCGGCCGAAGTCGCATAGGCGCGCCCGGTGAGGATCGCGGTCAAGGCGGCGCAGATCGCCCTGCCCTCGTCGCTGTCGTAAGGAATGCCCGACGACATCAGGAGGCCGCCGATATTGGCGTAGCCGAGGCCAAGCGTGCGGTAGTCGTACGACAGCCGCGCGATCTCCCTCGAAGGGAACTGCGCCATCGCGACCGAGATCTCGAGCGTCAGCGTCCAGAGCCGGATCGCGTGCTCGTAAGCCCTGACGTCGAACGCCTTGCTCGCGGGATCGCGGAACTGCAGCAGGTTGAGCGAAGCGAGATTGCAGGCCGTGTCGTCGAGGAACATGTACTCGGAGCACGGATTGGAGGCGACGATCGGCCCCGAATTCGGGGCAGGTGTGCCAGTCGTTGATGGTGGTGTGATACTGGATGCCCGGATCGGCGGATGCCCAGGCGGCGTAGCCGATCCTCTCCCACAGGTCGCGGGCCTTCAGCGTCTTCGCGACCTTGCCGTCGAGGCGCCGGGTGAGGCTCCACTCGCCGTCGTTCTCGACCGCGCGCAGGAATTCGTCGGTCACGCGCACCGAGTTGTTCGAGTTCTGGCCCGAAACGGTGAGATAGGCCTCCGACTCCCAGTCGGTGTCGTAGGTGTCGAATTCGAGCGTCGCATAGCCCTGGCGGGCGAATTGGATGACGCGCTTGATGATGCCGTCAGGGACCTCGTTCTTGCGCGCGGCCTTGACCTCGCGCTTGAGCGCCGGGTTCATGTCGACATTGAAGCAGTCGTCGCCCGAGCCCTCGCAATTGACGCAGGCGCGGAAGATCGCCTTCAGGTGCCGCTTGACGACTTTCGAGCCGGCGGCGAGGGCGGCCACTTTCTGCTCCTCGTTGACCTTCCAGTCGATGAAGGCCTCGATGTCGGGATGATCGACGTCGACGACGACCATCTTCGCAGCGCGTCGCGTCGTGCCGCCCGACTTGATCGCGCCCGCCGCGCGGTCGCCGATCTTCAAAAACGACATCAGGCCCGACGAGCGCCCGCCGCCCGACAGCTTCTCGTTCTCGCCGCGAAGCGCGGAGAAATTGGTCCCGGTGCCGGAACCATATTTGAACAGGCGCGCCTCGCGCACCCAGAGGTCCATGATCCCGCCCTCGTTGACGAGATCGTCGGCGACCGACTGGATGAAGCAGGCGTGCGGCTGCGGGTGCTCGTAGGCCGACTTCGACTTGACGAGCTTTCCCGTCTCGAAGTCGACGTAATAGTGGCCCTGGCTCGGGCCATCGACGCCATAGGCCCAATGGAGGCCGGTGTTGAACCATTGCGGCGAATTGGGCGCGGCCACCTGTCGCGCAAGCATGAGCCGCATTTCATCGAAGTAGGCGCGCGCGTCCTCCTCGCCGTCGAAGAGCCCTGCCTTCCAGCCCCAATAGGCCCAGGCGCCGGCGAGCCGGTCGAACACCTCTTTGGCCGAGATCTCGGAGCCGAAGCGCTCGCCCTTCGGCAGCGCGCCGAGCGCGGTCTCGTCGGGAACCGAGCGCCACAGGAAGGAGGGAACGCCCTCCTCCTCGACCCGCTTCAAGCGCGCCGGCACGCCAGCTTTCCGGAAATATTTCTGCGCCAGCACGTCGGCCGCGACCTGGCTCCAGGCGGCCGGAACCTCGACGCCTTCGAGCGAAAACACGATCGAGCCGTCAGGATTGCGGATTTCGCTCCTGGTCGTCGCGAAGGCGACGAGCTCATAGGGCGAGACGCCCGGTTGCGTATAATGCCGTTCGATCCGCATCGATCCTCACCCCTTCATCGCGCGTCCCACCGCGCCGCCCCGCCCTGTTCGGAACGCGGAGTCCAGGCCCGCGTTCCGATGAATTCGTTCATGGCAGGCCGCAAGCGCCAGATCGCGCTCGCCGCCTTTTCCCGCTCAAAACCGGAAGCTTGGAAGCCCGGCGGCGGTTCAGGATGACCCTCCCGCCGAACAACTCGAACATTACGCCTTTGTGACGTCGGCCGTCAACCCCTAGTTATGCATTCCAGTCCGAAACACAACATATTGTGGACAGCAAAACTATAACGCGACGTTAACGTCCGCCTCTGTTGACAAGGTTGGCCGAGTCGGGCTGGCCGCGCAAGGGGCTAAGGCGAGAGCAGGCGCCGGGATTTCGAAGCCGGCGTTTTGCAAGGAACGGCTGGACAGCCGGCGATCGTCCGGCCATAAGGT
Organism: uncultured Alphaproteobacteria bacterium; assembly: GCA_963832305.1. Classification (GTDB taxonomy): domain Bacteria; phylum Pseudomonadota; class Alphaproteobacteria; order Rhizobiales; family Beijerinckiaceae; genus Roseiarcus. The sequence goes on from CAWHTU010000024.1 coordinate 25,842, forward strand.
CGGCCCGCGCAACGCTTACAGTTTATTCCACCCGAAAAACGGCGCCCGACGCATGCCGGATTGGCTCAAGGAATCCCTGCTCCACTGGTTCACCTGGTGGAACGGCGCCAACTTCAACACCCGCTTCTACACGAAGCGCCACGGCCAGCTCGTCGGCCACGACGAGCAGGGCAACGCCTATTATCGCAAGCCGGGCATCGATCCGGCGCTCGGATTCGAGCGGCGGTGGGTGATCTATAGTGGCATATCCGAAGCCTCGAAGACCCCGCCGGGCTGGAACGGCTGGCTTCATCACACCGTCGATGTTGCGCCGACCGAGGAAAACTATAAGCCTCACCCCTGGGAATTGCCGCATATGCCGAACCCGACCGGCACGCCGGCGGCGATTCGACCCGACGGCTCGACGCTGAGGCCCGGTCCGCGCCAGCCGACCGGCGGCGACTACGAGGCCTGGAGTCCCGGTCCCTGAGGCGCGCCGCCTTCATTCCGCCTCCGTTGAGCAGCAAAGCGCCGGACATGAACCTCGCCGACCGGGCTTTCGCGATCAGCGGCCGCGCTTTTCCCGCCCTGGCCCGGAGGGGGCCCGTGCTCGCCTGCGCGGCTTTGGCCGCAGCCGCGCTGATCGCGCCCGAGGCGGCGCGCGCCGACAAGATCAGCCATCCGATCGCGATTTTCGACGGCCTCGACAAGATCACCGGCCGCATCATTTCGTTTGAGGTCGGGATCAACGAGACGGTGCAGTTTGGCGCGCTGCAGATCACGCCCCGCGTCTGCTACTCGCGCCCGCTGACCGAGGCGCCGCAGACCGACGCCTTCGCCCAGGTCGACGAGATCGACGAGCAGAAGCAGCTCAAGCGCATTTTCTCCGGCTGGATGTTCGCCGACAGCCCCGGGCTGCACGGCGTCGAGCACCCGATCTTCGATGTCTGGCTGACCGGATGCAAGGGCGGCACGGTGGTCATCCACGACGCCCCGACGGCGGAGGCCGCGGCGCCGAACCCGGACGAATCGCCGCCGACCGACGCCGGCGCCGACGCGACTGCGACCGACCAGCCCGCTCCGGCTCCAGCGCCGAAAAGAAAGAAGCCCAAGCCTCAGCCGGCGGTGGTTGCGGCGCCGGATGCGGTCACCGTCACGCCGATCGACCCGCCCGCGCCGACCTCGCCAGGGAACGGCCGCGGCGGGCGCTGGCCCTGAGCGGCGGCCCGACTTGCCAATGCGGGATGGCGGCGACGACGATGCTGCGGTAGCATCGAAAACCAGTTCGCGGCGCGTCCGCTGTCCGCCTGCGAGTTAGAGACCGAAATCGGGAGGGAAGCGCCATGACCGCGATCCGCAGCGCCATCAAGCCGACCCGGCGTCCAGGCGAGCTCGGCGTTCATTCGGTCGACCGGTTTCATTTCGCCGTGCCCGACCTTGCGGTGGCGAAGAGCTTTTACGGCGAATTCGGACTGGACCTCGAGGAAGACGGCAATCTGATCGCCATGAAGACCCGCGGCAATCCGCACGTCTGGGTCACGATTGGCGAGGGCCCACGCAAGAAGCTTGGACATCTCTCGTTCGGCGCCTTCGAGGACGATTTTGACCGCTTCGCCGAGCGGCTGCAATCGCTCGGCGTGAAGCGGCTCGACCCGCCGCCGGGCGTGAAAACGAACGGCCTATGGTTTCACGATCACGACGGCAACCTGGTCGAGATCAAGGTCGCGGCGAAGTCGTCGCCGAATGAGAAGTCCGAGTTCTCGGAGCTCCCTGCCGGCCCGGGCGAGCGCGCCGCGCCGTTCCGTCGCGACGTTGCGCGCGTCAATCCCAGGCGCCTCGCGCACGTGCTCCTGTTCACGCGCGACGTCGAGAAGGCGGTTCAGTTCTATACGCGCACTCTGGGCTTGCGGCTCTCCGACCGGTCCGGCGACGGCATCGCCTTCCTGCACGGCATTCACGGCAGCGACCATCACATGATCGCCTTCGTCACGTCGACCGCGCCGGGACTGCATCATCTGAGCTGGGACGTGGGCTCGGTGGATGACATCGGCCGCGGCGCCACGCACATGCTGGAGAAGGGCTTCGCCAAAGGATGGGGCCTGGGGCGGCACGTTCTTGGCTCCAATTTTTTCCACTATGTCGGCGATCCGTGGGGCAGTTTCAGCGAATATTCAGCCGGCATCGACTATGTGCCCGCCGACTGCGACTGGAACAGCGGCGACCACGCGCCGGAGGATTCGTTCTACGTCTGGGGCCCGAACCCGCCGGACTATTTCACCCACAATGCCGAGGCGTAAGCATTCCCCCTCTCCCTCGGGGAGAGGGTTGGGGTGAGGGCCGGGCGCGCCCAACCCCTCATCCGGCGCTTCGCACCACCTTCTCCCGGAGGGAGAAGGACCGCTATCGTGAAAGCCACCAGGTCCCCGCCGCGAGCGTGACGATCGTCAGTGGCGCGCCGACCTTGAAATAGGCCCAGAAGCTGATTGGCGTCCCCTCCGCGCGGGCGTGCTCGGCGACAATGAGGTTCGCAACCGATCCGAGAAGGGTGAAGTTGCCGGCGAGCGTCGAACTCATCGCGATGACGAGCCAGGCGCGCTGGGGATCGGCGAACGTCGGGACGAAGGGCCTCAGCGCCAGCACTGCCGGCACGTTGCTGACGATGTTCGAAATGACAGCGGTAAACAGCGACAGGCGCCAGACCATATCGAGCCCGAGCGTCTTCGCCATCGCGATCCGGTCGGGCGTCAGCAGCGCCTTTTCCGCGCCGGCGACGACCACGAACATGCCGGCGAACAGGATGAGGAGCGGCCCGTCGAGCTCGCGGTAGATGCGATGAGGCTTGATCTGGCGCGTTAGAAGCAGGAACGCGCCGCCGATAATCGCGGCCTTCGCCGGAGCGACGCCGGCGAAGAAGGCGATCGCAAGGGCGATGCAGGTGACGCTCGCCTTGAGGATCTGCCCGCCATGCATCGGGCCGCGATCGAGCTCGGGCTTCAGCTCGCTCTTGAACGCAAATTCCTGCGCATAGACGAGACGCACCACGACGACGACGACGACGAGGCCGAACGCCGCGACCGGCGCGAGCGCCGCGGCGAACGCAGGGTAAGGAATCCGCGACAGCGTCCCGATCACCATGTTCTGCGGGTTGCCGGTGATCGTCGCCACGCTGCCGCAATTGGAGGCGGCGGCGACCGCGATGAGATAAGGCAGCGGATTGCGGTCGAGCGCGCGGACGACCTGCAGCACGATCGGCGCCATGACGAGGCAGATCGCGTCGTTGACCAGGAACGCCGAAAGGACCCCGGTCAGCACGGTGACGGTGACCAAGAGGACGAAAGGCGCGCGGGCATGGTCGATGGCGAGCGCGCCCAACGCGCGAAAGGCGCCCGAGACCTTGAGGTGCGCGACCACGATCATCATGCCGAGGAGGAGCGCGATGGTGTCGAAATCGATCGCCCGAAAGGCGTCATCGAGGCTCAACGGGCCAAGCGCGATCATCGCCGCCCCGCCGAGGAAGGCGATCCCCGCGCGATCAAGCCTGAGGCCGGGAACGCGGCCCGCTGCGACCCCGACATAGGTCAGGACAAGAATGATGAGCGCAGCAGCGCTTTCGGGAGTCATTCGCCCGGCGCGCCTTGGTGCGCCACCGCTTCGCCGCCGCGCTCTCCCGCATGCTCGTCGCGGGTTTCGGGCATGAATCCGAAGAAGGTCAAGAAGGCTACCGCCGCGGCGGCGCCAAGGGCGAGAAACGAGGCGGCGTAGCCGAAATGGTCGACGACGACCCCGGCGGCCAGAGCGCTGATCGAAGCGCCGATTGCCTGAGTCGTTGCGACGGCGCCCTGGGCAAGGTTGAAACGGCCTGTGCCGCGCATGATGTCAGCGATCACCAGAGGCGTAAGCGCCTGATAGATGCCTGCTCCCACGCCGTCGAGCAATTGGACGCCAATCAGCCAGAAGGCGTTGTCCGACACAATATAGAGCGCCGCGCGAATCGGCAGCACGGCGAAGGCGATGAGAAAGATCGGCCGCCGTCCCCAGGAGTCCGCATTTCGCCCGACGAGGATCGCGATTGGCAGCATGACGCCCTGCGCGGCGACCATGCAGAACGACATCATCGCCGTCGCCTCCTTGGGGAATTGAAGCGCGAGCTTCTGGCCTACGAGCGGCAGGAGCGGCGCATTGGCGAAGTGGAACAGCATAGCGCAGATGGCGAAAATCATCAGCGGACGGGTCTGGAACAATATGCGATATCCGGCCGCCGTTCCTTGCGCTTCGCCGTCGGTGGTCAGATCTCTCGCCCGGTCGTGGTTGATCGCATCCGCTGGAATGGCGAGCACGGCCGCCGCGGTCAAGGCGGCGAACACAGGAACCATGAGAAAGACGGCGCGCTGAGAGAACAGGTAGCCGACCGCTCCGGCGGCGAGCGCGATGGCGATATTGCCGCCGTGATCGAATGCGGAGTTCCGGCCGAGACGGCGCGCCAGCACGTCCTTCGTCACCAGTCCGAGCGTCAGCGCAGAGACCGCCGGCGCGAACGCGTCGCCCGCAACCGCGAGAATGCTGAGCGCGATCGCCATCGGCCAGAAGGTCGGAGCGGCGAAAATGATGACGCCCGCCGCGGTCATCGCCGCCATGGTCAGAACGATGACTCCGCGCTTCGCGCGGGTCACGTCGATCGCGGCGCCGATTGGGGTCTGGAGCGCGATGCCCAGGAGAGCGCTCGCCGTCGTCACCAGCCCGACATCGGTCTGGCTCCAGTGCCGGCCCGTGACCAGGAACACGTTGACGAACGGCCCGAACAGGTTGCGAACATCGGCGGCGAAGAAATTGAGGGCGTCAAGCGCATAGGGGATAGGGATCATCGCCGCGTCCGAACGCGTCCCCAGCCCCGGGCCGCTTCTTGGAACGGCGCTCGGCCGGATTTGTTCCTCGGCGCGCCTCGCCGGCGCGATCTCTTTGCCGCGGCGCCGCGCTTGGGTTGGCGCTGGCGAACCTGTAGACCCTCATCCGGCGGCGCGTCGGCCGCCTCTTCTGCCGTTCGCGCTGAGGGTCGGGGTGAAGGCATGCGCAAGCGCGCGGACATCGTTCTCGTCGAGCGCGGCTTCTTCTCGAGCCGGGCGCGGGCGCAGGCTGCGATCGCCGCAGGCCTTGTCAGCGTGGGCGGGGTGGCGCTCACGAAAGCGTCGGAAGCATTGGCTGGGGACGCGCCGATCGCCGCGGAAGCGCCCCACCCCTATGTGTCGCGCGGCGGGGTCAAGCTCGCCGCCGCGCTTGACGCCTTCTCGCTTGATCCCGCCGGCCTCGTCTGCCTCGACGTCGGCGCCTCGACCGGAGGCTTCACCGATATCCTGCTCAGGCGAGGCGCGGCGAAGGTTGTCGCGGTCGACGTCGGTCGCGGACAGCTCGATCCTCGCCTCGCGGCGGACACACGCGTACTCTCGCTCGAAGCCCTCGATGCCCGCGCGCTTGACCCCGAGCGTCTCGGCGAACGGCCGGCCGCGATCGCCATCGACGTGAGCTTCATTTCGCAGCGGCTCGTGCTGCCGCACGTGCTGAAACTCTCGGCCAACCCGGCGTGGCTCGTCAGCCTCGTCAAACCGCAGTTCGAGGTCGGCCGGGCTGACATCGTGAAGGGCCGGGTGAGAAACGAAGCGGCGCTCGAACGCGCGTGCGCCGACGTCAGCGCCTGCATCGAAGCGCAAGGCTGGACGACTCTCGGCCTCATCCCGTCGCCTATCCTGGGTGGAGGCGGCGCGAGGGAATTCCTGATCGGCGCCCGTCATGGCTGAATTGGTCGAAGAGCTTTCGATTGTCGCACTCGACGCCCATGGCCAGGGCCTCGCCGCGAACGGGACGGTCGTTCCGGGCGCGCTCCCTGGCGAGCGGGCGCTGGTCAGGCTCCGGGCCAATCGAGCCGAGCTCATCGAGACGGTGAGCGCGGCGTCCGAGCGCGCCGAGCCGACCTGCCCTTGGTACGGCCGCTGCGGCGGCTGCGCGGCGCAACACATGTCGCCTTCGCTTTATCGCCAATGGAAGCGCGGCCTCGTGGTCGAGGCGCTCAAGCGCGAGGGCGTCGTGGCGGAGGTCGGGGAGCTCGTCGACGCCCACGGCGCGGGCCGCCGCCGGGCGACCTTTCATGCCCGATTTCCGCATGGCCAGGCCGACGAAGTGGGCTTCATGCGCGCGCGCTCACACGACATCGTCGCGATCGACGACTGCCCGCTGTTCAGCCCCGGCATGGCCGGCGCGATAGCCGCGGCCCGGGCATTGAGCGGCGACCTGAGAGGATTGACGAAGCCGCTCGACATCAGCGTGACCGCGACGCTGGACGGGCTCGACGTCGACCTGCGCGGCCCGGGACCACTCGAGCGCGCGGAAGCGCAGAAGCTCGCACGGACGGCGGACGCGCTCGACCTCGCGCGGGTCTCCAATCACGGCGAGGTCGTGATCGAGCGCCGGCCGCCGCGCGTCGCGTTCGGGGAGGCCATCGTCAAGCTGCCGCCGGGCGGCTTCCTCCAGGCGACCGAAGCCGGCGAAAATCTGCTCGCGGAATTCGCCGAGCGGACGCTCGCCCACTCGAAGCGGGTTGCGGACCTCTTCTGCGGCGCAGGCGCTTTTGCCCTGAGGCTTGCGCGCGGACGCGAAGTCACCGCCGCCGACGCCGACGCCGCGGCGATCGCCGCGCTTTCTCGCGCAGCCGCGACAACCCAGGGCCTTCGCAACCTTGCCGCCGAGACGCGCGATCTTTTCCGCCGCCCGCTGAGGGTCGACGAACTCGCCGCGTTCGATGCGGCGCTCATCGACCCGCCGCGCGCAGGCGCGCTCGAGCAGGCGCGCGCGCTCGCCGCCTCGGCGGTGCCGCTCATCGCATCCATCTCCTGCAACGCGGCGACCTTCGCCCGCGACGCCCGCATTCTCGTCGACGGGGGGTATCAGGTCGAGGCGGTGACGCCGCTTGACCAGTTCCGCTTTTCCCCCCATGTCGAAATCGCCGCCGTCTTTCGCCGGCCGAAAGCGAAAGCGCGCGCGCGGAGGCTTCTTTAGGTGGATGGGACGAAACGGGACGCAATTCTTGCTTCCCTGCAAAGGATCGTCGGGGCCGGCAATGTGCTGACCGATCCCGCGCTTTTCGCCGGCGCGCTCAGCGAGCCGCGCGGCCTCTATCACGGAAAAGCGCTTGCGCTCGTGCGCCCGGCCGCGGCCAAGGAAGCCGCCGGCGTCGCGGCTCTCTGCAACGAGGCGCGAATCGGCATCGTGCCGCAGGGGGGCAACACCGGGCTCGTCGGCGGACAGACGCCGGACTTGGGCGGCGAGCAGATCATCCTCTCCACCCAGCGCCTGCGCGCGATCCGCGAGGTCGACCTCGACGGCGACGTGATGATCTGCGAAGCCGGCGTCACCCTCGCCGAGGCCCAGGCGGCGGCGCTCGCCGCCGACCGGCTCTTTCCGCTGTCGCTGGCGGCGGAAGGAACCTGCACCATCGGCGGCAATGTCTCGACCAACGCCGGCGGCGTAACCGTAATCGCCTACGGCAACACGCGCGACCTCGTCACCGGGGTCGAGGCCGTGCTTGCCGATGGCCGGATCGTCAACGGCTTGAGCAAGCTGCGCAAGGACAATACCGGCTACGACGTGAAGGGTCTCTTCATCGGCGCCGAGGGCACGCTCGGCGTGGTCACTGCCGCTTCGCTGAGGCTTTTTCCCAACCCGCGTGCGCGGGTGACGGCCTTCGTCGGACTCAAGAGCCCGGAGGACGCGCTGAAGCTGCTCAGGATGGCGCGCGAGCGCCTCGGCCTCGTCACCAGCTTCGAGCTGATCGGACGCAACGCCCTCGATATCACGGTCAAGCACGGCCTGGCGCGAAAGCCGCTGGCCAGCGACCATCCCTGGTGCGTGCTGATGGAGGCGGCGTCGCAAACGCCGGGAGGACTCGACGCGGCGCTTGCGGAAGCGCTGGAGGCGGCGCTCGATGGCGGGATCATCGAGGACGCGTCGATCGCCGCTTCGCTCGAGCAGCGGGCCGAGTTCTGGCGTCTGCGCGAATCGATTCCCGAGGCGCAGGTCAAGGAGGGCGCCTCGATCAAGCACGACGTCTCGGTCGAGGTCGCCCTCGTGCCGGCTCTGATCCGGGAGGCGACGCCCGCCGTCGAAGCCTTCGCGCCCGGCGCCCGGGTGGTCGCCTTCGGCCATCTCGGCGACGGCAACATCCATTTCAACGTCTCGCAGCCGGTCGGCGCTGACCGGCAGGCCTTTCTCGACCGTTGGGACGCGATGAACGAAATCGTGCACGGGATCGTCGCCCGCCTTGGCGGCTCATATTCGGCCGAGCACGGCGTCGGTCAGCTCAAGCGGGCCCTGCTCGCCCGATGGAAGGACCCCGCCTCGCTTGCGGTCATGCGCCAGATCAAGGCGGCGCTCGATCCGAATGGGGTGATGAATCCGGGCAAGGTGCTGTGATGCGGCGCGTCGGCGCCGCCGGCATGACCATTCTCGCATGGCTTGCTTACGGCGCGACCCCAGCCGAGGCCGGCTGCGCCCCGAAGAGCTTCGATGGCGCGAAGTTCACGGTCTGCGCCTTCGATCCGCGGCATGACGATATTCGCCTGTTCCTGAGCGGCGCCGACGGCAAGCCCTATGGATCGCTGGCGGCGCTTGCCGCGGCGCTGAAGGCGAAGGGCGAGCGGCTGATGTTCGCGATGAACGCCGGGATGTTCAAAGAGGACCAGTCTCCGGTTGGCCTCTACGTCGAGAACCGCAAGAAGCTGCATGAGGCCGACACCCGCGCCGGCGCGACCAATTTTCACATGAAGCCCAACGGCGTCTTCTGGGTCGGAGACGGAGTCGCCGGCGTGATCGAGACGAGCCGCTTTCTCGCCAATCCGCCCACAGCGCGCTTTGCGACCCAGTCCGGCCCGATGCTGGTTGTCGACGGCAGGATTCACCCGAAAATCAAGCCGGGCGGCGCGTCGGAGAAGATCCGCAACGGCGTCGGCGCCTGCCACGGGGACGCGGTCGCCTTCGCCATCGCCGACGAGCCAGTCAACTTCGACACATTCGCGCGGCTGTTCCGCGACGGCCTCGACTGTCCAAACGCGCTCTTTCTCGACGGCTCGGTGTCGTCGCTCTACACGCCCGAGCTCGAGCGCGACGACGAGCTGGGGCCGATCGGGCCGATCGTCGGCGTCGTGCTCGGCGGCGCAGCGGACAAGCAGTAGCGGCGCTGAACAGGGAGAACTATCGCCGCGAGCAGCGTGATTGCACAATCTTGCCCCAATCCGCGCTGGGGCCGCAGCGCCCATGTGCGGGCCGCATGGCTCTGCCTGCCGGGCCTGCTCGCCCCATGCCGTGAGCGGGGTCGCGCCACGCGTATAGCGGAAGCGACGTCGCGCGGCTCACGGGAACAGTCCCCGCGCCTGCTTGGCCTTCACCACCCGCTCGACGCCGATCGCCATCGCCGCCGTGCGGTTGGAAACACCGTCGCGCTTGGCGCGCGCGACGACCATCGCCCAGGAGCGGTCGAGCGCGCGTTCGAGCCGGTCCATCACCTCGTCGCGCGACCAGAAATATTGCTGCAGGTCCTGGACCCACTCGAAATAGCTGACGATGACGCCGCCGGCGTTGCACAGGATGTCGGGGATGACGAAGATCCCGTCGTTGCGCTCGGCGAGCACAAGGTCGGCCTCGGGCGTGGTCGGTCCGTTCGCGCCTTCGGCGATGATGCGGCAGCGCAGCCGGCGGGCGAGATCGGCGTCGATCACCCGCTCGACCGCGCACGGAGCCAGGACGTCGCAGGGCTGCTCAAGCAGCGCGCGCGGCTCGATCACGGCCTCTCTCGAATAGCCGACAAGCTCGCCGTTTCTCCCGGCGTGAGCGACGAGCGCCTTCACATCGAGTCCCTTCGGGTCGAAATAGGCGGCCGAGTGGTCGCTGACGCCGATCAGCTTCACGCCCCGCGCCGCGAGCCCCATCGCCGTGTGCGAGCCGACGTTGCCGAAGCCCTGGACGATCGCCGTCGCCTTGGCCGGCGCGATGTCCAAGGCGTCGAGGGCGCGAAAGGCGAGAAAGGCGACGCCGTGGCCGGTCGCCTCGCGCCGGCCCAGAGTGCCGCCGGTGCCGACCGGCTTGCCGGTCACGATCTCGGGGACGGTGACGCCCTGGTACATCGAATAGGTGTCCATGAACCAGGCCATGATCTGTTCGTTGGTGCCGAGGTCCGGCGCCATCACGTCGACCCTCGGGCCGACGAACGGGATCATCTCCTGCATGTAGCGGCGGGAAAGATTTTCGAGCTCCTTGGGCTTGAGCGCGCGCGGGTCGACCGCGACGCCACCCTTGCCGCCGCCGAAGGGAAGATCGGCGAGCGCGCATTTCCAGCTCATCCAGACGGCGAGCGCTGCGATTTCGCCGATGTCGACGTTCGGGGCGAATCGGGTCCCGCCCTTGGCGGGGCCGAGCGCCAGGTGGTGCTGGACGCGAAAGCCGGCGAAGATTTTCGTCCGGCCGTCCTCCATCCGGACGGGGCAGGTGACGACGATCGCGCGCTTCGGGTAGAGGAGCCAGTCGCGCTCGTCCTCGGGGATGCTGAGATGGTCGGCGATGACGATGAGCTGATCGCGCGCCATCTCGAACACCGGGCCGGTAAAGAGGCTCTTCACATCCGTTCTCCCGCCCGCCGCCGACGCCGGCGGCGCAATGATAGCGGCGATCGGGACCGCCGGAACTCAAATTTTTCATGAGCTTCGGGAAAGGGGCTGGCGCCTCGGCTCGGACGGCTCCGGGAAGCGGGCGCAGCGTCGGCTTGACTTCGCGCCCGTCCTCACTATTTTGCCGGCCAAATGTCGAGCCTGCGATCCCTCGCGGGCGCACTTGGCGCGTCCGGCGCGCCGCTTCGTTGAAGGACGCTTTCCCATGGCCAAGGCCGCCTCGCTCAAGATCAAGCTGTTGTCGACCGCCGACACCGGCTATTTCTACGTCACCAAGAAAAACGCCCGCACCAAGACGGAAAAGCTCGCGTTCAAGAAATACGATCCCGTCGCGCGCAAGCACGTCGAGTTCAAGGAAACGAAGATCAAGTAGGGCGGATTTCGCCTCGCTTGGAGCCGAGGGCGCCCGTAGGGCGCCCTTTTTCTTCGAGCCTCCTAAGCCGGGCCGAGCTCCTGCCGCGGCCAGACGGCAGCTGGCGTCGTTCAGGGCTCAGGGCGGCGGCGGCATCTTGGCGTAGACCCCGCCCGGAACGATGACGAAGACCAGCGTCGGTCGGCGTCTCCTTGGGCCCGAACGGTCCGGGGACCTTGTTCTTCACCGGCGGCAGGCTCCTCAGATAGGCGACGATCGCATGGGCGTCGTCCGAGGTCAGGTGCGAGAGCGCCTCATAGGGCATGATCGGCGCGAGCCGGCGGCCCTCCGGCGTGTTCCCGGCGGTGATGGCCGAGATGATCTGGTCGTCGGTCCAGTTGCCCAACCCCGTTTCCTTGTCGGGCGTCAGGTTCGGTCCGGCGAAGACCCCGAGCCCAGGGATCGCAAACCCGACTTCAGAACCGCCGAGCATGCGCGAAAAATCCGGCTTGCCGAGGAAAGAACCGGGCGTGTGGCAGTCGCTGCAGCCGCCGATCGTCACCAGGTATTTGCCGCGCGCGATCTCGCTGCCGTCGGCGAGCGCCGCAGAAGATGCGCCGAGCGTGGCGGCCGCGGCGAGCAGAAGCTTCCATTGTGTTCGCATTTTTCCTCCCTCACGAAGTCTTGTTATCGGGCCTGCACGCGCCCGTTCAGGTCAATGAAATGCCGGCGTCGATCACAAGGTTCGCGCCATTCATGCCCTGGTTGTCGAGCAGGAACAGAGTGGCGCCGACGCAATGCTCGGTGGTGAGGCTTCGACGGCCGGGTGTGCGACCCAGCATTCGTTCGCTCACCTCCGTGTTGCCCGCCCAGTATGGACTGTCGCTGACAAACCCAGGATGGATGGCGTTGACGCGAACCGGCGCCAACTCCACCGCCAGCGTCCGCGTGAGCCCAGTGACGCCGCCATTGATTGAGCTGACCGTCGTCGAGCCCGGATAGGGCCGATCGCGCGACATTCCGCCATAGAGCACGATCGCGGCGTCGGGCGTCAGCCTTTCGACGAGCGTGTGGACGACCTCGGCGTAGCCGACCAGCTTGGTCGTCACCAGTTTCATCGCCGCCGTGATGTCATAGGTCTTTACGCTGTTGCGATCGCGGTCGACTGCGGTGATCACGAGATGATCGACCGCGCCAATGCCGGCCAAGCGCTCCGCGATCTCGTGCGGCCGGGTAAGATCGATGACGATCGCCGTTGCGCCGTGGCCCACCTTGGCCGCCGCGGCTTCCGCCTTCTTCGGATCGCGGCTCGTCACCACCACCGCTTCGCCGCGCGCGGCCAGCGCCTCGGCCACCGCGAGCCCGATGCCCTGCGAGCCGCCGACGACGACGGCTGTTTTCCGGCCGGCCATTCCCCAAAACTCCGCGTCCTGCGAATCGTCGCGCGCCCGGGCGACTCAACCAGTTTTCACATGTTCAATAGGCGATGACAAGCGGCTCTTCGCGCGCTTGTCGTGCTCGACGTGAAGCTGGCTGCCCCAACCTTCCCGCACGAATGTTTCGCCCGGCCCCTCGCCGGGCGACTTGAGGCGGGATGAGGCCTCCTACTTTCCCCCGGGAACTTCGATATAGAATACCGGGTCCAGCACGGTATGGGCTTTCATCGCCGCCTGCATTTCGGGCGTCGACAGGGCCGCTTCCATCTTCTTGAGGTCGACGCCTTCGCTGACGACCGCGACGCGATTCGAGTCCTTCTCTCTGTAAATGCGATAGCTCGAAGCGAAGGGCGCGAACAGCTTTTCGCGCTCCGCTGCTCCCTTGAGCCAAACATCCATATTTCCGACCCCGTGGGTCACAACCACGCTCGCCATTCCAATCCGCCTTGGTCAATGAAGCCAAGCGTCCCTAGCGACGCCTGAACTCCCGAAGTTAACACGGGAAACAACCCTGCGAAACTCCCAACGCCACGGCTTTCGCCTTACCTTTCGTTGACCGAGGCTGGCTCGTCGCCCGCATCCGCCGGATCGGCCCCATGCGACCCCCCGAGGCCGGGGCGAACCAGCCGGTCGTCGCGCGCGGGCTCTGGCGCGGGCGACCAGGGGCGGTTCTCGAGCGGGCTGCGGTCGGCCGTGAGGGTGAAACCGTTGTCGTCGCTCCATGTCAGGCCGACGGCGCCGAGCCGCGCCAGCGCCGTTTCATCGAGCACGAATTTCGCCTTGCAGCTCCGAGGCGCGGTGAGCGCGCTGACCACGACTTCGGCGCGGGCGCAATCCTCGTCGAACGCCAGGCGATCGAGGACAATCGAGAGCGACTCGCCCTCCGGCAGGTCGGCGACGCAGCCAAGACGGTCGCAGGGCGCGTCGGGACTGCGCGCTTGAGCGGGATCGCGCCCGTCGCCGTCGGCGGAGAGCCACTGCTCGGCGGCGAAGGCGTTGAAGCGCTTGCCGACGACCTCGAGCGCGCCGTCGGCGTCGCGCACCGCCGCCAGATCGCCGGACGGCGCGACGATCACGTCGTAGCGTGGCCCCTGGGTCGCGCCGATAAGCCCGATCAGGGCGAGCGGAACGGCGCTCAAGCGGAACGTCCAGGTCCGCCAGATGGCGGCGCTCATCACGGCGAGAGCGAGGAACGGCAAGGCGTAGGGCGCAAAGGCGCGCAGGTGCACGGTCGAGCCGGGAGCGGCGGCGATGAAGCGCGCGACCCAAAGGATGAACTTGATCCCCGCCCCGACATAGACCCAGACCGGCCCGTCGAGCCCGAGCGGATAAAGCAAGGCGCCGATCAGCGCGCCCGGCACGGCGAAGAATTCGATCACGGTCAGCGTCAGCGGATTGCCGATCAGCACATAGGGGCTGAGATCGTGAAAGTGATAGGCCATGAACGAGGCCGTCGCCGAGGTGGCGAAGGCGGTGGCGATGAGGAGCGCGAGCGGCTTCTCGACGAGATGGGCGGCGAGCGGGCCGCGCTTCGGCGCCTCGCCCCGCTTGGGCACGAACGGATCGGGATCGATGTCGCGGGCGGCGAGCCGCGCCTCCATCACCGCGACCAGCGCCGCGACCGCAGCGAACGAGAGCTGGAAGCTGACGCCGAGAATGGCCTCCGGCTCGATCGCGACCACGGCCAGAACCGCGAAGGCGAGATTGCGCATGGTCAGAGCGCGGCGGTCCATGATCACCGCGCCGAGCACGATCAGCGTCATGATCAGCGCCCGCTCGGTGCCGACGCGCGAGCCGGTCGCGACGTCGTAGAGGAGCGAGCCGGCCATGGCGACGACCGCCGCCCATTTCTTGATCGGATATTTCAGAGCAAGCGTCGGCGACAGCGCCAGCAGCCGGCGGGTGACGACAAAGAAAATTCCCGCAACCAAAGTCATCTGGACGCCGGAAATGGTGATGATGTGGAAGATGCCCGCTTCGCGAATCAGGTCCTTGGCGTCGGTGGAGAGAAAGTCGCGTTTCCCGGTCACCATCGCCGCCGCGATCGCGCCTTCGTCGCCGCCGATGATCGCGTTGACCCTGAGCGCGAGGCGATTGCGCGCGTGATCGATCGTCGCGGTGAAGCGCTGGCTCAAGCTCGCATCGCTCGGCGCGGGCAGGATTCGGATCGGGCCCAGCGTCGAGCCGACCGCGCCGACGCCGGCGAAAAAGGCGTCGCGGGCGAAGTCGTATCCGCCCGGCGTCACCGCTCGCGACGGCGGCAGCAGGCGCGCCTTGAGCTCGACGTAGTCGCCCGCGGCGACGTCGGGCGTCTTGCGTGTCGTAACCCTGACGCGGCGCGGAACTTTCTCGCGCGGCATGCCGTCGGCGCCGGCGACGCCGATCACCATGCGCGCGCCGACGGTCCTTAAGTCCACCTCCTCGACGAAGCCTTGCAGGGTGACGATGCGGACGCGGTCGAGCACCGGCGCCGCGACGCGCGCCGTGCGCAGCGACATCGACAGGAAACCCGCGAACAACGCTGCGAGGGCGAGCGAAACGCCAAGAGCGAACGGACGAGCGCGCGACATCCACGCCAGCGCGGCGAACAGCCGCCGTCATCAGCGCCGGCAGCCAAAGGACCGGTTCCTGATCGGCGGCCAGATTGAGCGCGACGCCGCCCATCGCGAAGACGGGAAGCCAAAGGAAAAAGCGCCGCTCCTCGATCTCGCGCACGAGCGCGCCCGAGAACGCTCGCGCGCCAGTCCGGCGCCCACGCAGCGGCGCGGGCGAAGCCGGCGGCCGCGGCGAGCGCGCCAGTGCGGGCGGGAGTGGCCATCGGCGGCGAGACTAGCGCCGGCGGCGCTGAGGCGAAAGGGCGCGAACGGGCGCAAGGCCGGTTGGTGGAAACGCGCCCTTTCTAGACGCCGAACAGCCGCTCGGCGTTGCCGTGCGCTATTCTCTCCCGGTCGGCGGCGCTGACCGGCAGCCGGTCGAGGAAGGCGCGCCCCTCGGCCATCGGCTGATAGGGATGATCGGCCGAGAACATGATGCGGTCGACGCCGACCTGCAGCATCAATTCGAGGAACGCGGGCAGGAAGTTGAAGCCGGCGAACGTGTAATGGACATTCTCGCGCAGATAGGCGCTGATCGGCTTCTTGAGCTTTGTCATCGCGGGCGACATCACGTCGACCCGGCTCAGCATGGCCGGCAGCGTCTCGCCCATGTGCCCGACGACGATCTGCAATTCGGGGTGGGCGTCGAAGACGCCGCCGAGAATCATCCGGAGCACGTGCAGCGCCGTCTCGATATGCCAGCCCCATCCGGGGCCGGCCATCATCTCGCTGACCAGCGGCTGAAGGCCGCCGTACCAGGCGTCGCTGACGCGCTTTCGGCGATTGGGTCGGATGGAGATAGATCGGCGCCTTCAGCGCTTCTGCTCGCGCCAGGACCGGCCAGAAGAAACGGTCGTCGAGATAGCGGCCGCGATGATGGCCGTTGATGACGACGCCCTTGAAGCCACCCTCTGCGATCACGCGCTCGAGCTCCGCAACGGCGGCCGGCGGATCGCCGGTCGGCAGCGAAGCGAGGCCGAAGAACCGCGCCGGGTGGCGCCGAACGGCTTCCGCGATCGCGTCATTCGTGCTTCGCGCAAATGTCTTCGCCTCCTCTCCGGCAAGCTGCTCGACGCCGGGCGCGGTCAGCGACAGCGCCTGCACGTCGACGCCGGCCGCATCCATCGCCGCGACGCGACCGTCGCCGATGTCGAGAAGGTTCGTGACGAGCGTCGCAAACCTGCCCCCCATCTGCTCAGCCCGCTCCTTGAACCGGCGCTCGGGGCCGTCGAGGAAGGCGGGCGTGGCGAAGTGCTCTTCAAGGGCGATCGTGCGCATTCTATGGCCACCGCAGCGGACGAGAACGAGTCCTCCGCTCTCCCTATCTGGCGTGCGGTGCGCGATCAATCATGGGATGGCGCGGGCTTTCCCTTTGGCCACTCCACCCAGTTGCAAACGCCTTGCTCGTTCTTATAGCAAATGAGGACCATATTGGGGTCGTTGCTCGGTCCCACGCCACATATTGAACCCGCCCGAGCCCCGGAGTCCGAGAACTTCATGAACTGCGATTTACGGGCGGGGGTCAGGTCGTTATAGGTCACCTTTGCTGGCTGGGCGTTTAGCCGCTTGGCCGCCGAATGGGTCCGCGGAATCCCCTGATGATGCGAAGGCGTTGGCGTCGAAGGTCGCCTTGCCATGATTTCGATCCTCCCTTCCCAGGCTTTGTTCTAATTACGGTTGAATATTGATCTGGGTAATATTGACCTGATTTGCGACAGAAATGCCGATCAAAGCCGCAAGCGTAGTGTTTTCGGCAGCGGTCCCAAGCGCAAGCGGCGCGGATTTGTCGGAACCTTTTCCTCCTCCTGAAGGCGGGGAGGCCGGCGGACCCAGCGTGATGATGACGTCCTGGGTGTTGGTGCGCTGCGCGCCAAACAGCGGGCTTGTCGTGCTGCCGGTGAAGTTGACGAGCTTCCACATTGGCGTGGCGCCTCCGCTATAGATCACGACAAATGTCACCTGATGAGAGAGGGCGCCGCTTTTGGCGGCTGCGGCCCCGATCAGATCCTTGCTGTAATCGCCCGTTACACCGCCCTTCACATAGGCCCCCAGCGTCACATCGCTGAGCCATTCGACGGTCTTGAAGTCCGGCTGAGCGTCGACAGACGGGCAAGAATAATTGTTCTCGCTGAACCATGCTCTGGCCTTGGCCAGACTCTTGTCGTCCGTGTACGGGGACAGTGGAATGTAAAGCGTGAGAGTTTCCTTGCGCGTCGCATCGGCTGAGTAGGCGGCGGCCAGGCCCATCGAGAACGTCTGACCAGTGCTCACCAAAGGATGATGCGCGAATGTCGTCGTGGCGGTTGGCAACACCTGATTGATCGCGACCCCCGGATTGATCTGCGACTTCTCGTCAACGGTGAGCGTGAAGGTCAATTGCGCGACCCATGTCTTGAGCCAATCCAGTTGTCGCGGTTCCTTGAATCCCACAGCCTCGGCATCGGCTACGTTGTCTTGGTCCTTTATCAGCACCAGGCGCACGGCCCTGACAACATCGCAGGCGACGTATTCAATCAGGCTCTGCACTCTCACCTTCTCCGCGTCCGGAGAGTGAGAAATCATAGAAATTCTGCAAGTCCGGAACATAAGTCCCGCAGCCGGACAACATCGCTAGCGCGGAGAGCGACAGCGCTCGAATTGCTTTCACGCCCCGGGGCTCCGAATCAAGCACTCCACTTGACTATAGGGAGGCCGACAAGGAAGCGGCTGGCTAGAGCGGTTGGGGGGTTATCAACATCTCGCTCGCGACACCGACTTGGCGCCGCGCTCGCTGAGCGCGGCGGGCGCGGTCGACGGCCGCGTAAGAAGGGACGCGCGGGCTTCCCCTACTTCTTCTGCCCCTTCACATAGGCGATATACCCCTCGACGTCTTTCGCCGGCTCGGCGTAGGCGTCGCCGAGCGCCTTGGCGACTGCGGCCATGTAGGTCTTCGCCCATTCGGGGTAGTGGTAGTCGATCACCTTGAGGAATTCGAGGCTCGCCGCGAGGCGGATGTCGGCGATCGAAGGATGGTCGCCGCCGATGAAGGTCTTGCCGTCGAGATAGAACTTCTTGAACACATCGAGCGTCTCGTCGACCGCCCCGACCGCCGCCTTCTGCGCCTTCTCTTTCTCGGCCGCCGAGGCGTCGCTCGCGCCGACTTCGCCCGCGTATTGCGGGAAGCCCAGCGCGCCATAGGTCGAGCGCACGATATAGGGATAGAGCGTCCCGACGATATAGAACATCGCGCTGTCGACCATCGCCCGCTTTTCCGGCTCAGTCGGATAGAGCTTGTCGAGATGATGCTTGTTCGAGAGATACTGCATGATCGCGCAGCTCTCCCACATCACGCCTCTCGGCAGGCCTGCCGCCTCCATCATCGGCGTCAGATGAGCCGGGTTTTTGGCCAGGAACTCTTCCGTGCGGGTCTTGCCGTAGACGTCGTCCTCGGTGAAATCGAGCTTGGCTGCACGCACGAATACGCGCGCTGTCATGTTGTTGACGCTCGGCTTGATGACATGGAGCTTGATTACCGACATGTGACGCTTCCTCCTGGTTGCGGTTCGACTATTTGCTGTTTGAGTGCGCGAGCGCCGGTTGCGCTCGCCGATAGGGGTCCTTGGGCGAGCGGTCGGCCGACAGGCTCTTGGTCGATGACTCGACGAGGCTCTCGATCGCGTCGGCGAGGTGGACTTCCATAATCGCGCGGTCGGCGCGCGCGACCCTGAGGTTATGCGCGGCGAACAGCACGTCGGCGTGGGTATAGCCGACCGGCGGCTCGAACTTGTAGCAGGCGTATTCGATCAAAAACCCGAGCGGATCCTCAAAATAGATCGAGTCCATGAAGCCCCGGTCACGCACCGCGGGTTTGATCCCGTGTGCTTCGAGCCGCTCCTGCGTCTGCGACCAAACGGCGCGCGAGACGTTGAAGGCGATATGATGCACGCAGCCCGGCTCGGTCGGCGTTCGACGCTGGATGGGCTTCCGGTCCTCGCGGGTGAACACGGTGATGAGCCGCCCGTCGCCCGGATCGAAATAGATGTGGCTTTCGTTTGCATTGTCGAGATTGGGCTGCTCGAAAATGAATGGCATGCCGAGCAGACCCTCCCAGAAATCGATCGAGGTCTGGCGATCTGCGCCGACCAGCGTGATGTGATGCACACCCTGCGCTTGAATCTTTTGCATTTCGTCCTCCTTCAGGCTTTCTCGACCAGTTTCGACTTGTATTCGCTGCGCGGGAGAGCGCCCGCCGGCGCGAGCTCGATCTCCGTCGTCACCAGGAGCTTATCACGCAAGCGCGCGCGGATGCGCTCGGCGAGACCCTCGGTGTCCGCGCCCGGCGCAAGCTCGACCCTGATCGGCAGCGGCGGCTCTTGCCGGACTCCGGGCGCACGCGGGCGGATCATGATGACCCCGGCCACCACTGGCGCAAACTCGTTGACGACTTCGCGCACCGCTGAGGGAAAGACGTTAACCCCGCGCACGATCAGCATGTCGTCGGTGCGCCCGATGCAGCGCACCCGTGGGCTCGTGCGTCCGCAGGCGCATTTGCCGACGCTGAGCCGCACGTGATCGCGGGTGCGGAAGCGCAAAAGCGGAGCGGAACGGTTGACGAGATGGGTCAGCACCAATTCCCCCTCCGCGCCGTCGACGAGCGGCTTTTCAGCCCCGGTTCCGGGATCGATCAGCTCAAAGTGAACGAAGCCGCGGCCGCTGAAATGCATCCCCGCCTTCTCTTCGCACTCGCCCCACAAAGAAACGGAAATGTCGCCGATGCCCATCGCTTCGGTGACGCTCGCGCCCCACCCAGCCTCGAGCTTGGCGCGCATCGCCGGTTCGCCGCCGCCCGGTTCGCCTGCAACCATGACCCGCTTCACGCTCGAAGCGGCCAGATCGACGCCTCGCGCCTTTCCCCATTCGACGAGATGAAGCGCGTAGGACGGCGTCATCGCGACGACGGTCGGCTTCAGGAGCTCGACGGCCGCCATCAGGCGCTCGGTGTTACCGGAGCCGACGGGGATGTGGCAGAGCCCGAGCCGGTCGAATGCGCCAAGCGCCGCGCCGGCGACGAACGGGCCAGCGTTGTAGGTCGAGACGATTCGTTCGCCGCGCGAAAGGCCGGAAGCCGCGTAGGAGCGCGCGGAGGTGCGCACCCAGACTTCGAGATCGGCGGCGGTCAGCGGGATATAGCTCGGCGTTCCGGTCGTCCCGCTGGTCGAATAGATGCGGACGATCTCTTCGGGCGCGGCGGTCAGATGGGCGCCGATCGGCTGGTCGGGCGAGCGTGTGCGCCTGAGCTCGTCTTTTTCGGTCAGCGGCAGCGCCGGGATCGCCTCAAGGCCGCCGACGGCGCCGTGGGTCGCGAATCCGGCCCGCTCGAGCTTCATGCGATAGAAGCGCGACCGCTCGAACAGATATTCGATCTGCTTGAGGTAGAGGGGCGCGTCGATGCGCGCCTGGTCCTCCCACGGCGCCGCCTCGATTTCGGGCTCGACCATCGCCATCAGGCGACTCCGTCCGCGTCGGCGGTATGAACGATCGCCTCCTCGCCCTTCGAGGCCATGAGGAAGCCGATCGGGGTCTCGGCCTCCTCGATGCAATGGGCGATGAGGCCGGCGGTGCGGGCGAGGATCGGCACGGCGCGGATGAGGCCAGCCGGAACATCGACGTCTCTGAGCGTCGCCGCGATGGTCATCGACACGTTCATCGGCAGCGCCTTTCCCCAGACCTCGGCCGCCGCCCTGGTCAACGCCAGCGCCGCCTCGACCGAGCGCCCAGCCGCTCCGCGCTCGCGCGCGAGCTCGATCATCCGCTCGGCGCGCGGATCCACGGGCTTGTGCAGCGGGTGGCCATATCCGGGCAGCGCCTTGCGCTCCTTGCGATGCTCGCGCGCGACGGCTAGCGCGGCGATATCGAGCGAGCCGCAGGCGTCGGCGCGGGAGAGCACGTCTTCAATCGCCTTCCGGCAAAGATCGGCCGCGCCGAGGATCACCGTGCCGCAGCCGAGCACGCCGGCCGCGATTGCGCCCTGAAGCGCCGCGGGATCGGCGTCGTAGGTCATGCGCGCCGCCTGGACGGACGGCGTCAGGCCATGCTCGGCGAGCGCGACCAGGCTGAGATCGAGAAAGAAGCGCTGATCGTCGGTCGGCGCCCGGCCGGTCGCGAGCAGGAAGGCATATTCGGTGAAGGTCACGGCGCCCATGAGGTCGCGGGCGAGATCGCGTCCGCGCACCGTCACCCGGTCGCTCGACGCCGCGGCGATCGCGGTCCTTGCGGCTCCCGGCTTGCCGATCAGCATGAGCGATCCTCCCGGCGTCCCAACCCCTCGCTTCCCGCCAGCTGCGAAAGGGTGTAGGACGATTGTAGGACAATATCAGAGAGGGGGCCCGTGTCAAACGCCGCCGCCACGAAGAGGACGATCGCGGGACCCCGCGCCCCGGTCCCGCCGGCGCATGGCGCAACCGTCGCCTTCGTCGTCGAACGGCTGCGCGAGGACATTCTGGCCGGGCGGCTTCCGCCGGGATCGCGGCTCATCGAATGCGACCTCACGTCCCGCTTTGGGGTCAGCCGCGGCCCGGTGCGCGAGGCGTTGCGGCGCCTCAGCGCCGACGGGCTCATCGAGCATTGGCCGCATCGCGGCGCGGTCGTGCGGCGGCTCACGGAGCGCGAGATCCGCGAGCTGTTCCTGATCCGGATCGAAATGGAGGCGCTCGCCGCCCGGCTCGCCGCTGCAGCGGATGGTCCCGACCGGCGGGAGCGTTTCGCCGCCGCGATCCAGCCGATCTACGCCGATGCGCCCCGCAATCCTTGCGAATATCTCAAGGAGAACGCCGCCTTCCACGATGCGGTGATGGCGCTTGCCGACAATCTTCAGCTTCGCGAGCTGGCGGCGCGGCTGCAGTTGCCGCTCATCATGGCCCAGGTCGGCGACGTCCTGACGCCGGCGGTGCTCACGGCTTCGGTTCGGGAGCACCGCGCCATCGCGCAGGCAATTCTCGGCCGCGATCCGGAAGCCGCGGCGGCGCGCATGCGCGCCCATCTCGAGCGTGCGGCCAGCGCTGGCGCTCGCCGGCGCGCGGCGCCGGCGGCCAGCAAGCGCTGAACGCGACCCAGCGCAGCGGCGGCGGCAGGCCGAGGCGAGCTCGCGGGCAAGCTCCGCTCGGGTCCCTGTCGCCCGCGGGCTGCGCGCCTCGACGCCCATAGTAGGCAGCAGCGACGCGCGCCAATTCTCAGCGATGGGAAGCTTTCGCGATCGTGCGTACGATCACACTTTGGCTCAGTCATCGGCGTCGCAGCCTGGACGCCTTCGCTTTCGGAATCGCCGGACTTTATCTGCAAAAGCTGTTGCCGGAGCCGCACACCGCCGATCGGTCGCGCGACATGATCGGGGCGATCGTCGGTCTCATCTCGCTTGCTGCTCGCGCTCGTGCTCGGGACCTTGATCGGCTCCGCCTACAGCTTCTACTCGACCCAGAAGTCGGAGATGGAGACCTTCGCCGCCCGCGCCATTGCAGCTCGATCTGGCGCTCGCCGAATTCGGGCCGGAGACAGCGCCGACGCGAGCCACGGATGAAGGAGACGCTGACAAGGGTTCGCCGCATGCTGTGGTGGCGCGAGGGGAAGCAGCGCGCGAAGCCGCGAACCTTCACCGTCGCCGAACCGCTTCAGCCTCTCAAAGCCATGGACGAATATGTCGCATCGCTCGACCCCAAGACGCCGGCTCAAAAACAATTCCGCGGCCGCGGCGGCGACGACGCCAGCGCCATGGAGCAGACCCGACTTGCTCATCTCGCTGCAACTGGCGAGTCCGGTTTCCTGGCCGCTGGTGGTGATCGTGGTGTCGTGGGCGCTGATCCTGTTTTGCGGCTTCGGCGTGCTGTCGCGCATCAATGCGACCACGCTCGACCGCGCTCGGCTTTAGGCGCTTTCGCGGTCGGCAGCGCGCTCTTCCTCATTCTCGAGCTGAGCCAGCCCTTCACCGGCGTATTCCGCTCCCCTCCGGCGCCTATCGACCAGATGCTGGAGTCGCTCGACCGTAGCGGCGCGCTGGCTCGACCGCCTCACGCCGCGTAGCGCTCGATGTCGACCGGCAGCCGCCGCGAGCCCCATTGGCCAGGCTTCGCGGCGAAGACGCCTGCCATCTTGGTCCCGCAGCTTAAGCAAGCGCCGGACGCATCGAGCGCGTAGCCCGTGATCGTGTAGCCGTCGCGCCCGATCGCCCGCGCCCCGCAGGTCGGGCACAGCGTCGCCTGGCGCGCCGGATCGTGGACATTGCCGACATAGACGTGATGAAGCCCGTTCTTGATCGCGATCGAGCGCGCCCTCTGCAGGGTCGCCGAAGGCGTCGGAGCCGTCTCCAGCATGTGATAGTCAGGGTGGAAAGCGGTGAAGTGCAGCGGCACATCGCATCTGAGGTCGCGCGCGAACCATCGCGTCATGGCCTCGAGCTCGTCGTCGGAATCATTCTCGCCCGGAATGAGCAGCGTCGTGACCTCGGTCCAAACATTCGTCTCGTGCACGAGATATTTGAGCGTTTCCAGCACCGGCGCGAGCGCGCCGGCGCAGCGCTTGGCGTAGAAGCGCTCGGTGAAGGCCTTGAGATCCACGTTCGCGGCGTCCATCCCCGCGAACAGGCGCTTGCGGGGCTCGTCGCAGACGAAGCCCGCGGTGACGGCGACGTTCTTGACGCCGCTCGCCCGGCACGCTTCAGCCGTGTCGAGCGCGTATTCCATGAAGACGACCGGATCGTTGTAGGTATAGGCGACGCTCGCGCATCCGAGCCGCTCGGCCGCGCGCGCGATCGTCTCAGGCATTGCTCGCGCGCTCAAGCGCGCGACCTCGCGGCTCTTGGAAATATCCCAGTTCTGGCAGAAGCCGCAGGCGAGGTTGCAGCCCGCGGTGCCGAACGACAGCACCGAGGAGCCGGGCAGGAAATGGTTGAGCGGCTTCTTCTCGATCGGATCGACGCAGAAGCCGGTCGAGCGGCCGTAGCCGGTGAGCTCCATCCCCTCGCCGTCCTCGCGGGCGCGACGCACGAAGCACAGGCCCCGCTGTCCCGGACGCATCTTGCAGAAGCGCGGGCACAATACGCACTCGACCCGCCCGTCCTCGAGCCTCGTCCAGTATCCCACATCGATGCAGAATTCGGATTCGACGTCCATGCCGCGTCCTCGCTCCGCGCTGCCGGCCCTCTTGTTCATATGTGGCGCGGAGAACCGCAAATGCAACGCCCGCGCGAGGCGAGCCGAAGCCCGTCCTATATCCTTTTGTGGCCGGATGGCGTAGGCTTCGGGCGTCGCTTGCCCGCGGGCTTCAGGAAGAAAATGATGGCTCACAAGGGGCGTTGCTTCTGTGGCGCGTCGAGATCGAGGTCGAAGGCGCGCCCGCGGCGATGGGCTATTGCCATTGCGAATCGTGCCGCTCCTGGTCAGGCGCCCCGGTCAACGCGTTCAGCCTCTGGAAACCTGACGCCGTGAAGGTCGCGAAAGGGCGGGATCAGATCGGTATGTTCGCCAAAACGCGGTTCAGCGAGCGGCAGTACTGCAAGACATGCGGCGGTCACGTCATGGTCAATCATTCGTCGATCGGGATGATTGACGTCTACTACGCCACGATCCCGACGCTCGACTTCCAGCCCGCAGTCCATGTCAACTATCAGGAAACAGTCCTGCCGATGAAGGACGGGCTGCCGAAGCTCAAGGACTTCCCGAAGGAGTTCGGCGGCTCAGGCGAGATGTTGGCGGAGTAGTCTGCTCGGCCGCCCGGGCGGACGGCTCCATGGGAAAGTTGGCTCGTGCCGAGTCATGCCGATGCGATCCATCCCGCCCAGGTGGCGGGGATGTTCTATCCGGCGGCGCCGGATGCGCTGAACGCCCTCATCGCCGATGCACGCAAGCAGGCGCGTCCCGACGGGAGCGTCGCGCCGAAGGTCGTGATCGCGCCACATGCCGGCATCGTCTATTCCGGCTCGGTCGCCGCGACCGCCTTCGGACCATGGGCGAAGCGCGCCGATCCTCCCCGCCGGATCGTGATCGCCGGCCCGGCGCACCGGGTCGCCTTCCGGGGGATCGCGGTCCATCCGGCGGCGAAATGGCGGACGCCGCTCGGCGAAGCGCCGGTCGCAGCCGTCGCTCACGCTGGGCTCGCCAAAGCGCGCGGCGTCTTCGTTGATCGCCGGCCGTTCGCGGGCGAGCACTCGCTCGAAATGCATCTCGTGATGCTTCAGGCGATGCTGCCGGCCCCGTTCGAGATCGTGCCGGTCCTCGTCGGCGACGCCGATCCGCGCGATGTCGCCGAGGCGCTGCGCACCGTCTGGGGCGGGCCCGAGACGGTCGTCGCGATTTCCTCCGACCTCTCGCACTTCCTCGAGCGAAGAGCCGCCGAAACGATCGACGCCGACACCGCCCGACGGATCGAGACGCTTGACGCACAATCGCTCGAAGGGCGCCGCGCCTGCGGCTTCCTGGCCGTCAAGGGTGCGCTCGAAGTCGCCGCCGAGCGCGACATGCGTATAAGCAGGCTGCATCTCGCGACTTCGGCCGACGTCGGCGCCGACGCCTCGCGCGTCGTCGGCTACGGCGCGTTCGCGTTTGAATATTCCGCCTCGGCGCGGCTCGCCGAAGCCGATCGCGAACTTCTGCTTTCCTCCTGCATGGCCGCCCTTGGGGAAGCCGCTCGGAACGGCGGCAAGCCCTCCGGGCGGAGCGCGAACTCAAAGTCGCCTGCGCTTTCGCCATGGCGCGCAACTTTCGTCACGCTGACCGAGACCGGCCAATTGCGCGGTTGCATCGGCTCGCCCGCGCCGAGACGGCCACTCATCGACGACGCGATCGCCAACACGGCGCAGGCCGGCTTCGCCGATCCGCGATTCCCGCCTCTCAGGGAGGGCGATCTCTCCGGGTTGCGCCTCGACGTCTCGATCCTCTCGCACCCGCGGCCGATTCCCGCGGAAAGCGAGTTGGCGCTTGCAGGCGCGCTCGAGCCCGATCGCGACGGCCTCATTCTCGGCGTCGGCCGGCGCCGCGCCCTGTTCCTGCCGAGCGTCTGGCGCCAGCTTCCCGACGCGCGCGCATTCGTGCGTCATCTGGTCGCAAAGGCCGGCCTCGAATCGACAGGCTGGCCGGAAGGGTTGGAAGCGATGCGATTCCGCGTCGAATCATTCGGCGCTCCGTGGCGACCCGTCGATGCAGGAGAGATCGCAAACGCGAGAAGCGGGGACGCGAGAAGCGAGAATGCTCCTCGTCTGCATTAAAAGAGGGACATTTGCTCAAAAAAAGTAGGTGCGGTGCACCGGATTGAGGCGTCGAGGGTCTTGCCCTCATTAATGCCCCAATGCCAATCTAGCGTTTGGAACCAAACAACGATCGCAACGTTGATTCCGCGACGGAACTGGGGGGCTCACAAAAGCGCAGGAGCCTGTCATGTGCGATTATTCGTTGGAGATGTATGGATCGCGTCCCGCCCGCGAGGGCGAGCTGTACACCACGACGCGTTTCCCTAGCGGTTCGATCGGCTTCGCCTCGGCGGGCGACCCGCGGACCGCGGTTTGCATGCAGTGCGACACCAAGGTGATGCTGACCGATATTCCGCCTGCTTTGCAGACGGCGCTGCGCGTCGGCGCGGAGGCGGAAACGACCTTCGCTCAGCGCGAAGCCGGCCTCTATCGCGACGGTCTCAGGTTGGCGGACGGGCGTTTTGTCTCGTTGCAGGATCTGCAGCCTGGCATTCACGCCTATGTGCCGGCGCTGCTCGAGCGCGATGCGCTTAAGGGCCTGGCGAGGACGCCGGAAGCCGTGGACTAAAACCGACGGCCGATTCCGTCGGCGGCCCGACCTCAGTCTTGCGCGCGCCCCTGGATTGGACGTGGCGCAGGACTGCGGCGGCCTTACATGCGCCCCGGATTCGAGCGCTCGGATCGATCTCTCTTAAAATCATGCCTGCGTTGAGCGTGCGACGCTGAAATAGGCGTCCACGCTCATGACGGTAACTGAGCCATTGGTATCAGGTTGTAGTCTGCAGCCAGCAATCTTGGGAAGATCGTCTGAGGGCGGTCGAGAGGGGCTCGCCCTGCAACTCCGGGACGACCGCGCCGCAAAACCACGCGCCCTGTCGCCTCGTCGGCCCTCCTGATTGCGGCCCTCGCGGAGCGCCGATCAGCTGCCGCAGCCCTTGAGAGTCTTAGAGAATTCCAAAATGTTTGACAATCTCTTCCAGCAAAACAGAAGCCGTGCTAGGTTCACCAATGGCCATGACTCAATCCACACGCCAGTATCGATGTAGGTCGATTTACGCGATTGTACTTTTTTGCTCCGTATGAAGCCTCCTGCAAGCCAAGAAAGAAAAGAAGCGGCCGGGGGGTCAGCACAACCCATTGAAAAGGCTCAATTCTGACAAGGCGATCAAAGGGAATCCAAGCCTTTTCCTTTGATAGATTTGGCGGGTCCTTGGCTGGATTTTGATGGATTTGGCTAAGTTTGGCGCTGTCTGGAACGCCGGGCCGACCGCCGAACGGTCGAGGCTCTCTACCCGCCAACGCGGGAGATGATGTCGCGCAGCGGCGTGCCGCCAAAGGCCGAGGTGACGAAGTCGTTATGGTCGACCGACCCGGCGTCGACGAAGGCGACGACGCCCGGGGTTAGCGACGCCGGCAGGCCGCTCACGGTGGCTATCCCGTCGGCCTCGAGTTCGGCTCGGATCGCCTCGTTGCCCGCCCGGGTCGAGGTCGAGTAGGCGCTGACGAAGAAGCCGTTGCGGCCGGGCCCCTCGACCCACCGGGCGAACTTGTCGCGCTCGCCATAGAGCGCGTCGAGCAGGACCACGCCGCGGATGCGGCCCTGATCGCCGCCGACCGCGAGCGAATAGGCCGCCGGCAGATAGCCGCCGCTATAGGCGGCGATAACCACCGGCATGCGGCGGAACGCGCCCCGCGCGTTGGGATAGAGCTCGCCGAGCTTCGCCTCCGCTTCGCCGAGGAAGGCGGCGAACCCGGCCGGCGACCAGAACCGCCCGGCGCTCGAATCCTGGGCGTCGACTGCGAGCTGCGGCGCGACCAGCACCGCGTTGAGGCCCGAATCGGCAAGCTGGCGCACGATCTGCTGCCGGGCGATGACGTCGCGCGACAGCGTCGCCATGTTGCCGTGGAAGAAAACGATAATCACCCCCGGCCGGGCGGGATCGAAGGACTGCGGCGCCGCGAGCAGCACGCTGCGGTCGCTGTAGGTCTGGTCTTCCCAATGGATCCCACCCCGCGGCGAGGAATGACCCAGCCGGCCATTGTCGTCGACATCCAGAAACGGCCGGGTCTTGCCGGTCTCCTGATAGTTCGGGATTAAACCATGATAGGGGAAGGCCGAGTGCTCGAACGAGGCGAGCTGGACATTGGCGCCGTCGATCGACGTCACGCCCGTGGTCTGGCCGGGCGCGCCGGCCGAGGGCACGCTCGGACCGGCGCAGTCGGCCGTGAGCAGGGCGGCGCCAAGCGCCAGACCCACCGATTGCGTCCGCCCGAAAAGACGACCGTGCATGGCCCGATCCTTAACAATCCATTGGCGGCGCCAAAAGACCTTTTCAAAGCCGGCTTACAAAATCGTGAAGACCTGGTCGGCAAGAGGCCTCGGACGAAGCCCAGATCCTTGGTCAGTCCCTCGATTCGCGGTGCGCGCGCCCGAACGCCCCATCCCCAACGCCGAAAGCCCTACACGCCTTCGGGATCGCCCCCGGTACGCCGCGAGTGGTAGGCGAAGCGATCGGCCAACGCCAGGATCAGCGTCGAGAGCACAAAGGTCACGTGAATCCCCACCAGCCAATAGAGCTCGCGGTCCGATTGATGCTCGATGTTCATGAAGCCCTCCAGCAGCTTGATCCCCGAAATGGCGACGATCGAGGCCATCAGCTTGAACTTCAACTCGCTAAAGTCGATCTGCGAGATCCAGTGCGGTCTTCCGTCGTTTTCGCGCACCGCGACGGGCGCGACAAAATTGGCATAGCCGGACAGAAAGACGATAACGACGAGCGAGGCCGTCAGCGTCATGTCAACGATCGCCAAGTCCGAGAGTAGGAGATCCTCGTCACTCATATCGGGCAGTTGAGTAAGCATCTGATAGAGGTGCAGGCCAGCCTTCCCGATCAGGGCGACGAGGCTGACCGCAAGGGCGAGATAGAGCGGCGCCAAAAGAAATCGGCCCGCGAACAGCAAACGCTCAAACGCTTCTTTGATCATCGATCCCTCGAGATTTCAGAGATCGTCAAGCGACAATCGCTGCGCCGCACTCGTCTCGGAATGCACTCATTTAGTTTGAATGTCGGAAGTCATGCAAGCCGAAGGGCGGCCCGGCGGACGGGCGCGGATCGCGAGAACTTCAGGCGGCGTGAAGCACGCGTCCAGCGACCGCGTCGAGCTTTTTCACAACCTCCGGGTCGCGATACGGAGGTTGAGTAATAATGGCGAACTCGAGCGAGCGGTCCGATCCGACCGGACAGGCCTCGTGATCGGCCGGAAAGTCGCGCAGGGTGCGCGCGACGACCGCGCTTGCCCGATCCGCGTTGTCCGCCATGACCTTGATCACCGCGGCGACATCGACCGCGCCATGCTCTTCGTGCCAGCAGTCATAATCGGTGACCATGGCGACCGTCGCGTAGGAGATTTCCGCTTCGCGCGCCAATTTCGCCTCGGTCGCCCCCGTCATGCCGATGACATCGGCGCCGCGCGCCTGGAAGCCGATCGACTCGGCGAGCGACGAAAACTGTGGACCTTCGATGCAGACGTAAGTTCCTCCTTCACGGAAGGGAACGTTCTCGGCTTTGGCCGCCGCGAGGAGGCGGCGGCGCAGCAGCGGAGCGATCGGATGCGCCATCGAGACATGGGCGACGCAGCCGTCGCCGAAGAAGCTCGTCTGGCGCCGATAAGTACGGTCCTCGAACTGATCGATCATCACGAACATGCCCGGATAGAGGTCCCGATGAAACGATCCGCAGGCGGAAAGCGCGATGATGTCGGTGACGCCGACCCGCTTCAACGCGTCGATATTGGCGCGATAATTGATTGTCGAAGGCGAAAAGCGATGGCCGCGGCCGTGGCGCGCGAGGAAGACTGCCTGCGTCTGGCCGACGCGTCCGAATCGCAGCGAGTCGGAAGGATCGCCCCACGGCGTCGCGATTTGCTCTTCGCGCAGGTCGGTCAGGCCGGGAAGATGATAGACGCCCGAGCCCCCGATCACTCCGACGATTGCCTTGCCCATGGGGCCCCCTCTTCGTCGAGCCGCTTTATTCCTGAGCGGCGGCGCCGTCGCTCGAAGCGCGCCGACCTGACGCCGCCGTGGCGTGAGATCGAACGGCAGCGTGCGGCGAACCCGCCCGGAGTCGAGCCATGGTTAGAACCAAAACGTGTGGGCCGCTAGTGCACCCACTCCCAGATCCGCTTCTTGGTGAAGTAAAGCAGCGTCGCCAACACCAAGAGGAAGATCATCACCCGAAGGCCGATTCTCTTGCGCTCGACAAGGTTGGGTTCTGCCGCCCAACTCAGGAACGCTGCAACGTCCTTGGCGTAATTGTCCAAGGTCGGGGGTGTGCCATCCTTGTAGTCGACGGCGCCGTTGGTGATCGGCTGCGGCATCGCGATCTTGTGCCCGGGGTAGTATAAGTTCCACTGCAGGTCGTCCGGCTTCGTATAGCCGGTCAGGATCGCGTGGATGTAATCGGCGCCCATCTCCTGATATTCCAGGCCAGGCAGCGCGTCGAAGACAAACCAAGGAAAACCGCGCTCGTATTTCAACGCCTTGGCCAGCAGCGCCATGTCGGGAGGCGCCTTGCCGAGCGCAGCGGCGGCGGCTTGATCGTTCGGATAGGCTTCTGGGCGAGGGATTATGTCGGCCGGCGTCCCGGGACGCTTGAAGATTTCGCCTTTGTCGTTGGGCTCGGCGTTGGTGACTTGGTAGGTGGCGGCGAGCGTCTTGACCTGATCCTCGCTGAAGCCCGGACCGTCAGGATCAGCGAGGGCCCGGAACGGAATGCTGAGCGCGTGACAGGTGCTGCAGACCTCCTTGTACACCTGGAATCCGCGCTGGAGCTGGGCCTTGTCATAAATCCCGAACATGCCGGAGAAGGACCAGTCCTGACGCGGCGGATTTGGTTGGTCGGCCTCCTCCTGTGCGAACGCCGCATGCCCGCTCGCCGCGACAAGCGCCATGGCCGCGAACGCGAAGGCCGAGAACTTGACACGGATCATGGTTGGAATTCCTCGGGAGCGGTCGCGCATCAGCCGGCGGCGACCGCCGCAGTCTTCGTCTTCGCCAGCACCGCGTCGGCGATCGACGTCGGGATCGGCTTCGTCTTCTCGGTAAAACTCAGAACAGGCATGATGATGAGGAAGAAAGCAAAATAGCCGAAAGTGAAAATGCGCGCGATCAACGCGAGCCCCTCCGTCGGCTCTTGCGAACCGAGATAGCCGAGACCGACGCAGATGAGAACAAACACCCAGAAGAAAAACCGGTAGGCGGGCCGGTACTTCGCGGACTTGACCGGGGACCGGTCGAGCCACGGGATGAAGGCAAGCACGACGATCGCGGAGAACAGCACGATCACGCCCATGAGTTTGCTCGGGATTGCGCGCAGCATTGCGTAGAATGGGAGCAAGTACCATTCAGGCACGACGTGCGCCGGCGTCGCCAGCGGATTGGCGATATTCGAATTGTCCGCATCGAGGAGATAGTTGGGAATATAGAAGACAAGCCAGGCGTAAAGGATCAGGAAGACCGAGAGGCCCAAAACGTCTTTGATCGTCGCATAAGGGGTGAAGGCGACCGTGTCACGCTGCACATCCTTCACTTCCACGCCGTCAGGGTTGTTCTGCCCGGCGACGTGAAGAGCCCAGACATGGAGTCCCACGAAGCCGGCGATGATGAACGGCAGAAGATAATGGAGCGAAAAGAATCGATTCAGCGTTGGCCCGCCAACCGCAAATCCGCCCCATAGCCAGTGGGCGATCGAGTTTCCCACCCACGGGATCGCTGAAGTGAGGTTGGTGATGACGGTCGCGCCCGCGAAGCTCATCGAGCCCCAGGGTAAGACGTAACCCATGAATGCCGTCGCCATCATTAGGAAGTAGATGATGACGCCGATAATCCACAGCACCTCGCGCGGCGGCTTGAAGGACCCGTAATAGAGGCCGCGAAACATATGGATATAGCCGGCGAGGAAGAAGAGCGACGCGCCGTTCGAATGCATATAGCGGATCATCCAGCCGTAGTTGACGTCGCGCATGATTCTGTCGTTGACCGACGAAAACGCCTCGGTCGCGGATGGGACATAATGCATTGCGAGCACAACGCCAGTAACGATCTGTGCGACGAGCATGAAGGATAGAATTGCGCCGAAAGTCCACATGTAGTTCAGGTTGCGTGGGACCGGATAGGCTACAAACGAAGAATGAACCAAGCCCATCAAGGGAAGACGGGATTCGAACCAACGCCCGATTGCGCTTTTGGGAACGTAAGTCGAGGGGCCGCTCATGTCATAGGTCTCTGATTGTCACTAGGGCTAAACTGGCGTATCGGGGGTCGACGGGGCTAGGCCGGCCGATCTTTCAGCTTCCCCCAAGTCGCGAATGATCGCAGGGCCGACGCCGCGCCCAGCAACGTCAACCGAGGCGGCGGCAATCGGACGGGCAAACAAGCTGCCCGGGCAAGTTGGTCCATCGATGGTCGCAGCGCCAGTCAATTCAACCCTCAACGTTCGTCCCGGCGCGGCGCCCACGGGCTTCACGCGATTTCGGGCTGTCTATCCGGTAACGGCCCCCACATTGCAACCGGCACGCTTCCGGCGTTGTCGTCGATCGTTGCGCTCTCGGCGCAGGTCAACGTTCGACGCAGTTTTTCGCATTGATCGAATTGGATGTCCATAGGCGAGAGCGACGCAAGCGCACCGGTTTTCGGCGCTCGACGCGGCCCTTTCGTTTTTTGCCGCGCGCTTGTAATTGCGAAGCGCCATGGCCGAGCCGCCCTCGCCGCTCCTGCTCGCGTTGTTTGAGCCCGATATCGCCCAAAACGCGGGTGCGATGATACGCACCTGCGCCTGTCTTGGCGTCGACGCCGCCATCATCGAGCCGGCAGGATTTCGAATCAATGACAGCCGCTTCCGGCGCGGCGGGATGGACTATCTTGACGCCTTGACGCTCAAGATCCACGACTCCTGGGCCGAGTTCACGGCCTGGCGCGCGTCCAACCAGCGCCGGCTCGTGCTTTTGACCACGAAGGGCGAAACCTGTCTTTGGGATTTCGCCTTTCGCGAAGGGGATATAATTCTCGTGGGACGTGAGTTGGCCGGAGTGCCCGAGGCCGTGAGCGAGTTGGCTGACCGCCGGCTCGTCATCCCTATTCGACCTTGGCTGCGCTCCCTCAACGTGGGCGTCGCCGCGACAATCGCGGTCACGGAGGCTCTGCGCCAACTTGACCGCCTGCCCTCGATGATCGAGCGCTAAGGCGTGACAACGATGGTCAAATCAGCGATTGTCGTCCCGGTGCGCTGGAGGAAACGATGAGCGAGCGGAACGCTTTTCGCGTCCTCATTGCCGATGACCACCCGCTCGTCGTCGGCGGATTGCGTCAAGCGGTGCTCGCGGCGGCCCCGGACGCTGAGATCGCAGTCGCGCACGATTTCGACAGCATGGCTGCCGCGCTTGAAGCTTCGCCCGACACCGATCTGGTGCTGCTTGATTTGACTATGCCGGGGGTTCGAGGCTTTTCCGGACTTCTGTTCCTTCGTTCGGAGCGTCCCGCAACTCCGGTTGTCGTCGTTTCGGGCAACGAAGACCGCGCGGTAATCCGCCATTGCATGGAATTCGGCGCAGCTGGCTATATTCCGAAGTCAAATTCGCTTGAAACCATGCGCGCCGCGATCGCGCAGGTCCTCGAGGGCGGTCGATGGACGCCGCCCGACTTGGATACGGCCTCCGAGGTCAACCGCGAGTTCGAGCGCCATGGCGCGACGACTTGCTTCGCTGACCCCGCAGCAAATCCGGGTTTTGATGATGTTGTCGCAGGGTCTACTCAACAAGCAGATCGCCTACGAACTGAGCGTCTCCGAGGCGACCGTCAAGGCCCACGTGTCCGCAATTTTGCAAAAGCTCGGCGTCGAGAGCCGGACGCAGGCGGTCATACTGGCGACCAAGATCGAAACGGCCCAAGAATTGCTGATCGCGTCCTAGCGGGCAGTTAGCCAAACAAGCTAAAGCGAAAAGGCAAAACGGGCCAGTCGTGTGACCAGCTTGACCCGATCGACGACGCCTTCCACAACCCCGTTGTTTGTAATCACGACAAAAGGCGATTCCTTCTTCATGATTTCAGCGTTCAGCGAGGAGGGACTGAAGGCAGGCGTCCTTTCAACGGCTTCGCCCTCCTGTCTGATGCCCATCTCTCGCAGAGCGCGCGAATTAACGATCTCTTTGGCGTCCTTCTCGGCGGCGCCGAAGCACGCGCCTACGGAAGCCACGTAGTTCATCAGGATCCAGTCCAGTTTCGAGCCTATGGGCGGTGCAAGACCAGAGGCTTCCACATACGATTGCTCTAGTTTGGGCTGTGTCTTGGTCAGGGCTCGTCGGATTTCGATTGGCGACGCCATCAGCAAGAAGCGGCCGCGTTCATCGTGAATGACAAAGCCTCGAATCTCGGTGAAGTCCGAAGCCAGCGCCGCCGCGAGATGAAGTCGGGTATTCCACCAGTGAGGTGGGCCAAGTCCGATCGTGACGAAATCCGCCGAGCCCAGCGCGACCATCTTTTCTCGAAGGTTTGGGATGTAAGACGGACCGAAATCCGGCGCGGAGCCGATCACATCCATTGCGGCCAGGCTTTCGGCCTGTTTGCTGGATTCGAACTGGACCAAAGTAATCACGGCCTTCTTCGCAAGCTCTTCTGGCGACTCGAACGAGCCGAGCCATCTTTCAGTCTTCAATCGCTGCCGAAGCTGGATCATCTTCTCCGCTTCGTCGTAATTCGCTTCCTGCGCGGGTTGAGTTGAGCCATCGGCCGACAGAAAGATGAATCGGGGCTTCGATTTCGAAATGGCGGTGAGATATTCCAGTTCCGTGATTGATCGCTTCTCAGGATTGTCCTCCGGTGGAATGAAACCGTATCGACGAGCGAAAATGCCAAGATAATAGTCGCTTCTCGAAACGTCGCCTTCAGACGCGGCTTTGGGTCGGGCGTCACGAGCTCCCGGATATTTGTCCATGGACTCGACGACGTAGTCCAAGCTGCGCAGCGCGGCGGCAACGGCGCTCCGGTGGCTCCCGAGGTCTTCGGTGGTCGAAGAGATATAGACGCTTTTCACGGTGCGGCCCTGCTGTGACAGTCCAATTATACAGACCATTGACGACCAGCCGGGCCAATTCAAGCTGCAGGCTTGTCACTTGCACGTCGCGGTCGGAAGGTCGCCCGACGGCGCCGCCGGGCGCTACCCCTTACTCCGGTTCTGCCTCTTGTCGATGAGATCGCTGACGACGGCTGGATCGGCTAGCGTCGAGGTGTCGCCCAGCGAACCATATTCGTTCTCCGCGATCTTGCGCAGAATTCGGCGCATGATCTTGCCCGAGCGGGTCTTGGGTAAGAGGGGCGCGAATTGGATAAGGTCGGGCGAGGCGATCGGGCCGATCTCCTTTCGAACCCAGGCGACCAATTCCTTGCGAAGCTCCTCGGTCGGGTCCTCACCCGCCATCAAGGTGACGTAAGCATAAATGCCCTGCCCCTTGATGTCGTGCGGATAGCCGACAACCGCCGCTTCCGACACTTTCGGGTGCGCGACGAGCGCGCTCTCGACTTCTGCCGTTCCCATGCGATGTCCTGAGACATTGATGACGTCATCGACACGCCCCGTGATCCAGTAAAAACCGTCGGCGTCGCGCCGCGCGCCGTCGCCGGTGAAGTATTTGCCGGGGTAGGAGGCGAAGTAGGTGTTCACAAACCGAGTATGGTCGCCGAAAACCGTCCTCGACTGACCGGGCCATGAGTCGGCGATGACCAGATTCCCCTCGCAGGCGCCTTCCTGGACATTGCCGGCAGGGTCGACGATCTCGGGAATGACGCCAAAGAACGGCCTTGTCGCCGACCCGGGTTTGAGCTTGATGGCCCCGGGCAGCGGCGTAATCAATATGCCGCCAGTTTCGGTCTGCCACCACGTGTCGACGATCGGGCAGCGACTGTCCCCGACCACGCGGTAATACCACTCCCAGGCCTCCGGATTGATCGGCTCGCCGACCGAACCCAAGAGGCGAAGAGAGGCGCGACTGGTTTTCTTGACCGGCTCCTCGCCCGCGCTCATCAACGAGCGGATCGCGGTCGGCGCGGTGTAGAAAATATTCACTTTGTGCTTGTCGATGACTTCCCAGAACCTGCTCATCGACGGATAGTTGGGTATGCCCTCGAACATCAACGTCGTCGCGCCGTTGGCGAGAGGCCCGTAGACGATATAGCTGTGGCCGGTCACCCACCCGACGTCGGCCGTGCACCAGTAAATGTCGCCATCGTGATAGTCGAAGACATACTGGTGGGTCATTGAAACGAAGACGAGATAACCGCCAGTGGTGTGCACCACGCCTTTAGGCGCGCCGGTCGAACCCGATGTGTAGAGGATGAAGAGGGGATCCTCTGCTTTCATTGGCTCCGCCGGGCAGTGCGCGGTCACCGCCTTTTCAGCTTCATGCAGCCACACATCCCGCCCCGTGCCGCCAGCCGACGTCGCCGCCGGTGTGTCTGACAACAATTACGGTCTTGACCCCACCCACTTTCTCTATCGCAGCGTCGACGTTGGCCTTGAGCGGCACCTTCCGGCCTCCCCGCAGGCCCTCGTCCGCTGTGATGACGACATCGGATTTCGCGTCCGCAATGCGGCCCGCGAGGGCCTCGGGCGAAAACCCGCCGAACACGATCGAGTGGATGGCGCCGACGCGAGCGCAAGCGAGCATCGCATAAGCCGCCTCAGGAATCATCGGCAGGTAGATCGTGACCCGGTCGCCCTTCTTGACCCCGTGGCCCTTCAGCACATTGGCGAAATGCCCGACCCGACTGGCCAGCTCCGCATAGGTGATGTGCTTGGACTTCGAAGGATCGTCGCCTTCCCAGATGATGGCGGTCTGGTTTGCCCGCTTGGGCAGATGGCGATCGATGCAATTATGCGCGACGTTGGTGACGCCGTCTTCGAACCATTTGATCGAGACATTGTGCGCGTCGAACGAGGTGTCTTTGACCTTCGAGAAAGGGGTGAACCAGTCGATCCGTTTCCCGTGCTCAGCCCAGAACCCGTTCGGGTCGGCGAGCGAGCGCTTGTACATCTCCTCATACTTGGCCGCGTTCACCCAGGCGCGCTTCGCCCATTCGGCGGGAACGTCGTAAACCTTGTCGGACATGGGCTCCTCCCAAGCAATCCGGGCGCGCGTGGGGTCCGCCGCGGGCGCACTGCGCTTCAAGGCGCTTATGCCCCATCGCAGGGAAACCCGACAAGTCGTCGCCGGGCAATCCTTTGGTCTTAGGCCAACAGACGGTGGAGGCGCGCCTCGATTGGCGTCAGACGCCGCCGAGTTTCAAGACGTGCGCCCACTCGGCGTCGGTCACCGGCTGCACCGACAGACGCGAATTGGTGACGAGCGCCATCGCGGCCAATCGCTTGTCGCTCTTGACCTCTTCGAGCGTGACAGGGCGCGGGAGGGGACGCACGGCGCGAATATCGACCATGCCGAATTTGCCGGTGGAGTCGGTCGGATCCGGTCGATAGGCCTTGCAGACCTCAACGATTCCGACGATCGCCTTGCCCTCGTTGGAATGGTAGAAAAATCCCTGCTCGCCGATTTTCATCGCCTGCATGTTAAGTTTGGCGGAATGATTGCGGACGCCGCTCCAGTCCGTTCCGGCGGCGCCGATGCGCGCCAGCTTGTCGAACGACCACGCCGAGGGCTCGCTCTTGAACAGCCAGTAGGCCAATTTTTACTCCTTGGGTCGATCATCGTTATTTCAAAGGCTTACGAAGAATTTATAGCTCGGATGGTGCGTATTGCTCTTGCGGGTAGCTCTGGGGTAAGCGCCTTGGCCGGTGAGGACGCCTAGCATGCCGACGAGATCGAGAGGAGGGTTTACCGAGGCAATCGAGGAACCCCGACCAATGAAGATGATCCCCTCCGCTATCGCAATGCTTTTTTTCTCCCGCGCGTTGGCCGACGAGTTAGCCGACGCCTACCAGCGCAACCACGAGGACTATCGGCGAGGCTACAACGAAGGATGGATGGATAGGGCGGTCGGCCTTCCGACGATGATTCCTGAAACGCGATCAAGTACCCGAATGAACGGCTATGACAACGGAGCTTCCGACGAAAAAATGTCAAACGAAGCTTTGGCCGCTCCCCTATTGGCCCCCGGCGCAGGGGGCGACGACGCCCAATAGCGGAGGCCCATCGATGGCAATCACAATTTCGCGCGGTTAGCTTTCTCGAATTGGCCGAAGCGATGATGGAAGCGAACAAGGACACAGCCATAAAGGCCGCATCTGGCGCGATAGCGGCATGAGATCAATACGAAACTGCTGGCCAACGGCGCCGACATTCAAGCCTGTGATGTTGCATTTGTCATAGCCCGGACTCGTAGCGGGGTCCCGGGCGAGATACGTTGCGACCATGAGCGAACCGACCCGACAAAACTATTTCAGGCTGATTTTGTCATCAGGGTAAGCAGGCCTTTTATCAGATTCGCCGGCGTGGGGGGGCAACCGGAAAGGTGCAAGTCTACCGGAATGACCGCCGAAACGCCGCCCACGCAAGCATAGCTCCCGGCGTATAGTCCTCCGTCAAATGCACAGTCGCCGACGGCAATCACCCATTTGGGAGCGGGCATTGCGTCATAGGTGCGCTCCAAGGCTTCTCGCATGTTCCGAGTGACCGGGCCGGTGGCCAGGAGGACGTCGGCGTGGCGAGGAGAAGCGACGAACCTGAAGCCGAACCTCTCGATATCGTAGAAGGCGTTATTGAGCGCGTGGATCTCGAGCTCGCAGGCGTTGCAGGAGCCAGCGTCGACCTGCCGAATCGCCAGGCTGCGGCCAAGCCGAGCCTTGGCCGCGCCTTTGAACTCAACGGCCATCGCCATCAATTCGGGATCAGACAGCTCGGGCGCAGGCTCGGTCAGAGCCGGCCGGGTCACGCTTTGAAACAGAGTTCTGCGCATTGTTCAGAACTCAATCAGAGGTCGTGCCCGGAATAGGAGCAATTGAAGGATTTATTGCAGAGCGGAAAATCGGCGACGATGTTGCCCTCAATGACCGCCTCCAGCAACGGCCAGTGAAACCAGGACGGGTCGCGCAGGTGGCAGCGCTCAATGGCGCCGTCGACGTCAAGCCGAACCCAGGCCAAGATGTCGCCGCGAAAGCCCTCGACCAGAGCGAGGCCCTCACGCGGCTCGTGAGCGCCCGCGACCTCGACCCGAATTTCCCCCGAAGGCGCGCCATCGAGGATCTGGTCGATCAGCCCAAGGCTCTGCTCGACTTCGCGGATGCGAATCCAAACTCGCGCATTCACATCGCCTTCGGTGAGGGTCGGAATCTCAAAGCGGAGTTGATCGTAAGGCGCATAAGCGAAATTGCGCCGGGCGTCGAACGAGCGGCCGGAGGCGCGTCCGACCACACCGCCGGCACCGAACTGGCGGGCCAAATCGGAGCGAAGCGTCCCAGTCCCCACCATTCGATCCTGAAGGGATGCCGTGTTGTCGTAGAGTTCGACCAGGGGCGGAAAGGCGTCGCGGACGGTCGCCACAAGCTCTCGAACGCGGCCCTCTCCGGACGGCGTCAGATCGGCTTGGATACCGCCCGGAACGACGCGATCCATCATCAGGCGGTGGCCGAAGCAGGCTTCGGCGGCGCGCAGCACGCGCTCCCGCAGCACGCCGGTATGCGCGTGCATCAACGCGAACGCAGCGTCGTTGCAAATCGCGCCGATGTCGCCAAAGTGGTTCGCAAGGCGCTCGAGCTCCGCCATCAGCGCGCGGAGCCAAATTGCGCGCGCTGGAATGCTTAAGTTAAAAGCGCTTTCGACCGCGCGAGCGAAAGCGGTCGAATAGGCGACGGTGCTGTCGCCAGAGGTTCGGGCCGCGAGGCACGCGCCGCGATCGAGCGAAGCGCCCGCCATCAGCGCCTCGACGCCTTTGTGAACATATCCCAGCCTCTCCTCGAGGCGGACGATCGTCTCACCGCTTGCGCTGAACCGAAAATGCCCCGGCTCGATAATGCCGGCATGGACGGGGCCGACCGGGATCTGATGAAGCCCCTCGCCCTCAGCAGTGAGAAAAGCATAGGGCGCCGCTTCGGCCGAGGCTGGTGTTCGCGCGCCGAGCGGATGACGAACCGGCCAACGTCCATGGTCGAGCCATGGACGCTGATCCGGCGCGCCAACTGGCTCGTAGCCGAATAGGTCTTGTATCGTGCGCTCCAGACGCGTCGCCGGAGCATGAGAGGCGGCGACCGAGGGAAAGCCTCCCCCGTCGCAGACGAGACTGACGACTGCAATTTGCCCCTCTTTCGCGTCGACCAGCGCCATATGAACCATACCGACCTCGCCCCACATTCCGGAAAGCGTCCAAAGACCGTCAGCGAGGTGACGGGCAAGGCCACGCCAGAGGTCGGGGGAGACGATCCAGCGCGGCCAGGGCCGGCTCGAGGGCGCGGCCGCCGCACCCGACAATGCGTCCCTCAAGTTCGGCATGTTGCTTGCTCCTGTCAGCGAAGAAGGCTCGCAACGTGTTGGAACCAGACGACCAGCGGCGGCGGCAGATAGATCCCCGCCATCAGAACCAGTCCGAGATGCGTG
The DNA here is from genome assembly GCA_963832305.1 of uncultured Alphaproteobacteria bacterium. Lineage (GTDB taxonomy): Bacteria > Pseudomonadota > Alphaproteobacteria > Rhizobiales > Beijerinckiaceae > Roseiarcus. Next base: position 66,710 of record CAWHTU010000024.1, read on the forward strand.
GCGATCGGAAGGTAGGAAGCCTTGACGGGCGCCACATCACGACTCGGCTCTCCGAAAGCCATGCCCTGGAGCCGCAACAGCAGCGCGCCGAAGGCGATGAGCAACCCGGCCACAAGAGGTATGGCCAGCAATGGCGATCGCGCGAAGGTCGAGCTCACAACCAGGAACTCGCTCATGAACATCCCGAGCGGCGGCAATCCGGCGATGGCGAATACGCCGACGACGAGCCCCCAGCCGAGCAGCGGATGCGTCACAGTCAGGCCGCGGATATCGGCGATCGTCTGGGTGCCCTTGACCTGGGCGATATGGCCGACGGTGAAGAAGATCGCCGACTTAGTGAGGCTGTGCAGGATCATGTGCAGAAGGCCGGCGAAATTTGCCAGCGGGCCGCCGATGCCGAAGGCAAAGGCGATGATGCCCATGTGCTCAATCGACGAATAAGCGAACATCCGCTTTATGTCGCGGCGCCGATACAGCATGAAGGCGGCAAACACGAGCGAGACGAGCCCCAGAATCGCCATCAGCGGACCGGGCGCGATCGCTCCGGGATTGCCGTCCAGCAGCAGCTTGAACCGCAGCACCGCGTAGAGCGCGACGTTGAGCAGCAGACCTGACAGAACCGCCGATATCGGCGTCGGGCCTTCGGCATGGGCGTCCGGCAACCAAGCATGCAGGGGCGCCAACCCAACCTTGGTGCCGTAGCCCAGCATCAGGAACACGAAGGCCAGATTGAGTTGCGCCGGATCGAAGGTCGAGGCGTGCGTGACTAAGACGGTCCAGACCATCCCATCCAGCCCTTCGCCGACCGTCGGCCGGGCGGCGATATAGACGAGGATCGTGCCGAAGAGCGCGAGCGCGATGCCGACGCTGCCGAGGATGAAATATTTCCACGCGGCCTCGATCGCCTCGGGCGTCCGGTAGGCGCCGACCATCAGCACGGTCGTCAAAGTCGCCATTTCGACCGACACCCACATCAAGCCGATATTGTTGGCGATGAGAGCGAGGTTCATCGCAAACAGCAGGATTTGATACATCGCGTGATAGAAGCGGAGTCGGATCGGTGTCAGCCGCCCGGTCTCCAGTTCATGGGCGATGTAGCTGGCGCTGAAGACGCTGGTGGTGAAGGCGACAAACGTATTCAAGACAATGAAGACGATGTTGAAATCGTCGACCAGGATATACGAGCCCGTCTCCGGCTTGCGCACAAACAGCGACAGCGCCGCGATGAAGGTAAGAAAGCTCGACAGGACGTTGAGGCGCGCCGACGCGCGATAACTTGGCGTCAACGCGAGGATCGCCGCGGTCACGGCCGGAATGACGAGGATCGCCGTCGTGGCGTCCGGGACGACCGCGTTCATCGCCGCGCTCCCTGGAACCGATCGAGCGCCTCGATGTCGACAGTGTCGAAACGTTCACGGATGCGGAACAGGAAGACGCCAATGACAATGAAGGCGATCAGCACCGAGAATGCGACGCTGATCTCCACCACCAGCGGCATGCCCTTTGCGCCGGCCGCGGCCAGGATCAGTCCATTCTCCAGCGACATGAAGCCGACCACTTGGCTCACAGCGTTGCTGCGCGTCACCATCATGAGGAGGCCGAGCATCACAACCGAGAGAGCGAAAGCGAGGTCCTCTCGCGCCAGCGGATCAGCCTCGGCATTGACGCGCAGCATCACGACCATCGACAGCGCCACAAGCGCCATTGCCGCGATCATAGTCGGACCAAGACTCACGACATTCTCGACTTCGCGGTGAATCCCCAAGCGGGCGATGATCCGATGCAAAGCGATCGGAATGACGATCGCCTTGAAGACCAGGGCGATCGCCGCGGTGATATAGAGGTGCGGCGCCTGCTGGATGTAGGCTTGCCAAGCGACCGACAGCGTGAGGACCACGGCCTGCAGCGCGAACACATTAAGAAGCGAATAGAGGCGATTCTGGTACAGCAGCATGAAACTGACCAGCACCAGACCGCCGGCGAGCAGATGGGCGAGATCGAAGGCAAGACCTTTCATCATAGGCTCGCTGAAACGAAGCGCAGAAGAACGGCGAGAAAGGCGAGCATGAGGGCGACCCCAACGAAATCCGGAACGCGGAAGACGCGCATTTTGGCTATTGTCGTTTCGAACAGCGCGAGACACAGCCCGGCGCCTGCGAGTTTGCCGACATAGGCCAAGACCCCGACGGCTTGCGCGCCGAAGTCCTTGCCCTCATGGGCGATTCCCCACGGCGTGAAGAGGCAGGCGATCAAGGAAACGTAGAGCAGCAGCTTGAGCCAGGAGGCGAGTTCGAGAAGAGCGAGATGCCGTCCGGAATATTCCAGCACCATCGCCTCGTGAACCATCGTGAGCTCCAGATGGGTCACCGGATTGTCCACCGGAATGCGGGCGTTCTCGGCCAGCGCCACAATGATCAGTGCGATCAGCGCCATTCCGAGCGACACCCGCAGGCCGACGGCGGGCGAGGTCATGAACGCGACGATGGTCGAGAGCTGGGTCGAGCCGGCCACCAGGGCCAGCGTGAACACAATCATGATCAGCGCCGGCTCGGCGAGCGTCGCGAACATCGCTTCCCGGCTGGACCCGATGCCGCCGAAACTGGTCCCGACGTCCATGCCGGCCAAAGCCAGGAAAAACCGCGCGCTTCCAAGCAGCGCGATAATCGCGATCAGGTCGGCGGACCAACTGTAGAGCAGACCTGTCGCAAAGGTGGGGACAAGCGAGGCGCTGACCCAGGTCGCCGCAAACACGAGATAAGGCACGAACCGGAACAGCCAGGAAGCGCTGTCGGCGATCACCGCCTCCTTGCGGGCAAGCCGGATCAGGTCGCGATAAGGCTGAATGAGCGGCGGCCCCTGACGGCGCAAAAGGCGCGCTTTGACCTTGCGCACGAACCCGTTCAGGAGCGGCGCCAGTACGAGGACCAGAAGCATCTGGGCGATTTGAACGGCAAGCTCGCCAATCAGGACCATGACGCGAGAACCAGGAGGAGAAACACCAAGGCGCCGACGACGATGCTGAGATATTGGCGGATGGTCAGGAACTGCAGACGATTCAATTTTAGGGCGAGAAACTCAACCGCGTGGGTGACAGGGTCGTAGATGAACTCCCAGACGAGGTCATGCATCTCGACCGTCAGGCGCGCCGGCCGGAGTTCACCGGGCGCCGGCATGTCGACGCGCTCCTGGGCCCGGAAAGCGAAAGCGCCATAAACGCGCCGGATCGGCTCAGCGAAGCTCGTCGCCGTATATTGCGTCGCCGGATTGGCGTCCGGAAAGCCGCAATCCCATGGCGGCGCCTTGCGCACGGCATCCGACGCCAGCCGGTGAATTGCAGCGGCGGCGAGTGAGGCGGAAGCGGAGATGAAGAGGAACACGAGAAGGCCGTTGTAGGAACTGCGGCTCTCGGCAATCGGCACGATCGACAGCCAATCGATCCCAATTTGCACTGGCATCCGATCGCCGACGAGGGTCTTCACCACCGGCGCCAGGGCGTCGATAAACACGCCAGGCAAAATGCCGGCGGTCAGGCATAGCGCCGCGAGCACAAACATTGCCGCAATCGAGAGCCGATCGGTCTCGTGAGCGCGCTCGGCCGCGATCGTCCGCGGCCGTCCGAGAAAGCTAATGCCGAAGGCTTTGATGAAGCATGCGGCGGCGAGCGCGGCGGAAAGCGCGAGCAGGGCGCCGACCGCCGGCGCCAATATCCTCAATCCCCAGGACGGCAACTGGGGACTGAGCAAGATGGCTTGAAAAGTCAGCCATTCGGATACGAAGCCGTTGAACGGCGGCAGCGCGGAGATGGCCACGCACCCGACCAGAAATGCGAAAGCCGTTTGCGGCATGCGGTGAATGAGGCCACCCAGATGCTCCATGTCGCGTTCGCCGGTTGCGGTGAGAACGGCGCCGGCGCCAAGGAACAGGAGGCTCTTGAAAACGGAATGATTGAATGTGTGCAGGAGGCCTGCGGTCAGGGCCAGCGCTGCGGCCGTGGGCATGTCAAAGACCCTGAAGGCGAGAGCCAGTCCGAGCCCGATATAGATGATCCCAATATTCTCGACGGTGTGGTAGGCGAGCAGGCGCTTGAGGTCGTGTTGCATCAGCGCGTAGAGGACGCCCATGACCGCCGTGACGCCTCCGAGCGTGAGCACCACGACGCTCCACCACCAGGCGGGCTCACCCAGCAGATCGAAAACGATCCGGACGAAGGCGTAGATCGCGACCTTGGTCATCACTCCGCTCATCAGAGCGGAGACGTGGCTCGGCGCGGCGGGGTGCGCGAGCGGCAGCCAGACATGGAGCGGAACCAGTCCCGCCTTCGATCCCGCGCCGATGAGCACGAGAGCGAGCACAAGACCTGCGACGCCCGGAGTCACGCCGCTCGCGCGCATCGTGGCGAACGCGTAGCCGCCAAGCGGTCCCGCCAGCAGTGCGAACGCCAGCAGCAAGGCCATCGTGCCCAAGCTCGCCATGACGATATAGACGTAGCCTGCTCGCGCGTTGTCCGCCTCTTGATGACGGGCCATCACCAGCGCCCAGGACGCCAGCGACATGAATTCCCATGACGCGAGAAACGTAAACGCGTCATCGGCCAACAGCACGAGATTCATGCCCGCCAAGAAGGCCGGAAAGAACGGCAGCACGCGTTGCTGGTCCTGCTCGTGTCGGTTGTGACCGAGGCCGTAGAGGCTCGCCGCGGCGGCACCGAGATTGATGACGACGAGGAAGAAGGCGGATAGCGCGTCAAGCCGGAAATGCGATCCGACCCAGGGCAGGCCGATCGGCAGGACGACGCCATCTGGCGATGCTCCCGCGATCAATCGGCCAAGCGCGCCCGCGAGCAGCGCAACCGAAAGCACGAGCGATCCGCAGTAAACGATTGCCGCAACCGCCGAGCGACGTCGCAAGAGCACCGCCGCCACGCTTATGACAAGGAAAGCCGCGTCGCATTGCAGGAAAAAGACGATGCGCATCAGGCGCGGCTTACGCGATCGTGAGGACTGCCCTTGGCAACCGGGGCCGCCCTGGCGGCGGCATGTCGTAGGCGAACGCCGCGCCCGCCCCCAGCGCTTGGAACGCCTTCGGCAATAAAATCGATGCCGGCCGCTTCAAGCGCGCTGATGAGCTTGGTTAGGGAATCGACGTTGCCGCGCACGACTCCGTCGCTCGCCTCCATCCGCTGGATCGTGGGGAGGGAAAGACCCGCCAGATCCGCCAGAGCGCGTTGATCGAGCGAAGCCAGCGCCCGCGCCGCGCGCAATTGTACAGCAGTTATCACGCTTAGCCCATCATATATCACGCCGAGTCCAAAACGAATCGATCATATGTCATGAATTCTGAGCTCTCAAGACGCTCCATTGGCGTTCGCCCGTAGACACGGTTGAGTAACTATTTTCTGAGCGGGATTCGGCGCCAACGAGGGAACAGAATTGCCCCCCGCTGAATCGCGCGCGCCGAACTCCGGCTCGGAGCGGAGACCGCGCCTAGCTCCAAGGTCCACCGGCCTGCCCACTTGCGCCGTTCGGGGGCGCGACTCGCGATGTCCGCTCAACGCCGCTTCCGGACCTCGGATTATGACTTAGCCCGCGTGGACTCTCATGGACGGGCCCCGGCAAGCGGCACCTCTGACAGTGGACAGTAAGTTCGTTACTGCTCCTTCTTGAACAGGTCCCGGAAGATCAGCCGGGCCCAAATGCGGCCGCGTGTGTGCACCAGCGCGCCACCCTCGTTGAGCCTTCCAAGCTTGACGGGTGCGAACCCGAGTTGTTTGGCCCGGTCCGCCACGGGAGCCATCGGGTCTCGTCGTCGCAGAAAGGCGAAGCGGCATGCTTCCACGCTTGCGAGAGCTGATCTCATTGAAGCCGGGTGGCTCACTGTCAGAGCTTCACGAACCGATAGGCGAAGCGATCGGTCTCGCCCTTGATCGAGGGATCGAACACCTTGATCGAGTGCGAATCGTCCTTGTTCGCGAGCATGGTGCTTTCCGCGTCCAGTACGAAGCCGGCCGCCTCCACCTCCTCGCGAACGAATGCAGGCTCAATCCGATGCAGCGACTGGGCGTCGCTCGTGCCCGCTCCGACGGCGGCGGCGTGGTCGACGATGACGTAGGACCCACCGGGCTTCAGCCGCTCGTAGACAGCTCGATTGAAGTGGGCCGCCGTCGCGCCCCTGGCCTGGATCAGCGCGGTGTGGAGATCGTGGTAGAACAGGTGCAGCCACAGGACATCTGCTGGTTGCGTGGCCTCCGGCATCGCCACGAGGTCGGCCGAGACGGCTTCGACGTTCTCTCGGCCCGGCTCCTTCGCAAGCGTCCGCATGCGACCGACCGGATCGTTCTTGAAGTGGGCGACTTCGGCCGGCACGAAGCTGTAGACCCGTCCTTCGGCTCCCACGATGTCGGAGAAGAGACGGGTCCAGTCGCCGTCGCCTGGGTAAACGTCGATGACGGTGGAGCCCACATCGACTCGTACGAATCGGATCAACTCGGATAGCTTGGATTGGTCGTACATCGGGATCTCCTTTACGGTTGGGCATTCGACGAGCGCGCGGCGTGCGGGGGTCGATCCACGGCTGATCCACCGGTTGTCCCGACCCGATGGCCGCAGATGGCCGGCGCTACGCCGGCCCGGGCGCGTCCATCTCCGAAGCCCGCGCCAGGGCTTGCGTGTCGATATACTCCCGGATCTTCGTCACCTTGCCGTTTCGAACGGTGATGGCGAAGACGAAATGGTCTTCGAACGTCTTGTTCGTGGCTTTGATCTTCCCGGTCGCGACGCCGACGACCAGAACCCGGTCTCCCTGAGCCACAAATTCGGGGGGCTCTGGGTATGTCGTTTCCAGCTCTCCGGACGCCTTCTGAAGCACATCCGCCAATCCCGCGTGCCCGCGGTGGGTGCCGGCCAGCGGCCAGTCCTCGCCCGGAATAATCCACTCAATATCTTCGGCAACCAGCACCAGCATACCCTCCCTGTCGCCGCGGCCGATCGCGGCGAAGAAGTCCTTCACGATCTGGACGTTCTTCTCGGTGCTCATAGGAATTCCTCCATTTCCCCCGGATCGAATCGCGCTCGACCCGATCGCGTGCGTCGTGTCCCTGCCGGTGGGGACGTCGTAGTCAGTCGAACTTGATCAAGTCCTTGAAGATCAGCCGGTCCCAGCTGTTTCCGCGGGCCTGCACAAGCAGTCCGCCTTCGGAAAGGCCGCCAAGTTTGATCGGCGCGAAACCGAGATTTTCCGCAAGCGCACCAATCTCCGCTGCGGCGCCGTCATCGTCGCTCGCCAGTAACACGACTCTCCTGCCGCCATGTACGGCCGGGTCTTGGTCAAGGACCGCGGCGACCAAATGGTTGAAGCCCTTGACCAGTCGTCCACCAGTAAATGCCTGCGCGACGAACTTGGAAGAAGGTTGTGCCCCCAATTCCTCAGAAGGCACGCCATAGGCATTTGTCACATCGATGATTGTTTTCCCTTGCCAGGTGGGGAGCGCCTTTACGACATCCGGGTGCGCCTCGAAACGGACGGCCAAAAAGATGACTTCCGCCTTGAAGGCTTCCGCCGGTGTTTTGGAAGTGATCTCGGGTCCGATCGCGGCCGCATCGGACGCAAAGCTTTCCGGCTCACGGTTGCAACGGACACAGCAATACCCTTGCGGGCAAACGCCTTGGCAAGAGCGTGGCCGATCTTGCCGAAGCCGATAATTGCGTAGCTCATAGATATTCTCCTTCGGTTTTTCGGCGCGGTCAGAGCTTGTAGCCGCCGCTCGCCTCAATCGTCTGGCCGGTCACCCAGTGGCCTTCATCGGAAGCCAAGAACGCCACCACGGCGGCGATTTCCGAAGGCTCGCCGAAGCGTCCCAGCGCGATTTCGGCCTCGACCGCCTCTACGAGTTCGGGATTCTCTCGGAAGGCGGCGTTCGCGTCCGTTCGCGTGAAGCCCGGCGCTACGGCGTTCGCGGTAATTCCGCGCGGCCCCAACTCGGACGCGAGCGCATGGGTCAGGTTGTTGATGGCCGCTTTGGCCATCGAGTAAGCGGGCGCGGCTGTCACGGGCTTCGTGGCGGCAGCGGAAGAGATGTTGATGATGCGTCGCGCCGTCGGCGAGACGATCCAGAGCGGCCTGAACGATGAAGAAGGGCGCGCTGGCATAGACCGCGATCAGGGTGTCCCAACTGTCCGGCGTCGCGTCTTTGAAGCTAACCCAGCCGGAATTGCCAGCGTTGTTGACCAGAATGTCGAGGGCTTTGCTTCCGTTCCGCTTGGTGAACTCGTCGTCGAGTTTCTCGAACAAGGTCGGGACAGTCGCCGGGTCAACGAGGTCCGCGTGGATCGCGAACGCGGCGCCTCCAGCTTTCTCTATCGCCGCGACCGCCTCGTCTGCCCCAGATTTGCTGGCGTTGTAGGTCAGCGCGACCGTCGCGCCATCCTTTGCAAGACGTTCAGCGATGGCGCGGCCAATGCCCCGCGATGCCCCGGTAACGAGAGCAGTTTTTCCTTTAAGAGATTGTTCCATTTGATCTTCTTCCGTGGATGCGCGCATAATCGGATTACTGGAGTGACCGGCCGGGCGTGGCGGGTCAGAGTTGCGCCAAGCCGCCGTCGACGGCGACCTCGCTGGCGGTCATGAAGCTGCTGTCCGGCGATGCGAGAAAGGCGGCCACAGCCCCGATCTCCGCCGGATCGGCCATGCGCTGGAGCGGAGTCATCGAGGCGAAGGCCTTCATGCCCTCCTCGCCTAGCGCTTCCTTCGCGAGTTCGGTCGCAGTCGCCCCGGGCGACAGCACGTTTACCCGGATGCCGGCGCCCTTCAGGTCCTCCGCCCAGGTCCGCGCGAGGTTGCGCACTGCCGCCTTGCTCGCGCTGTAGGCGCTCATTGCCGGGGCGCCCGTGGCGCCGGCGCTCGATCCGGTCAGGATTATCGAACCGCCGTCGCCCATCAGCGGCAGCGCCTTCTGGACCGTGAAGATCGTACCCTTCACATTGGTGTCGAAGGTTTCGTCAATGTGCTCGGCGGAGATCTCGCCGAGCCGAAGCTGGCTTCCCACGCCGGCATTAGCGAAGACGATGTCGAGGGTTCCGCCCTCGGCCTTCACCGCCGCGTAGAGTCGGTCGAGGTCGGCCTCATCCGAGACCGAGTCCTTCACCGCGCGGGCATTGGGCCCGAGGTCGGCCACGGCGGCGTCGAGCGCTTCCTGCCGGCGGCCGAAGATGAAGACGACGGCGCCCTCCTCGATGAAGCGGGCCGCAAAAGTTAGGGCGAGCCTTACCCCTTTGGAATTTCCTCCAATAAATACAGATCCTTAGTCATTGATAGCGGCGGATCGGCCGTCCGCTGTCGGCGTGTTGAGGCGAATACTAAGGAGGCGTTCGGCGGCCTCGATCACCTTGGGGTCGAGCGGCCGCGGCTCGAGCGAGACGTTCTTCGACAGGCGATCGGCGATGACGCACAGCGCGGCTAGCCTGCCATAGGACTTGTCATTGGCCGGAACGAGATGCCACGGCGCACGTCGGGTCGAGGTCTTCTCCATCATGTCCTCGATTGCCTCTTCGTAGTCCATCCATCGGCCGCAATTGCGGAAATCCTCGTAAGACAGCTTCCACCGCTTGAGCGGATTGGTCAGCCGGTTGCGGAACCGGCGCATCTGCTCGTCGGGTGTGATGTGCATGAAGAGTTTCGCCAACCGCACTCCATCGTCGAGGAGCATGGCCTCGAATTCGTTGATCTCCTTGTAGGCGCGACGCCACTCGGCATGCGCGGCGAAGCCCTCCACCCGCTCGACCAGCACACGGCCGTACCAGGATGGGTCGAACGCGACGATCTGGCCGTGCTCCGGCAGACGCTCCCAGAACCGCTGGAGGTAGTGCAGCGATTTTTCGCGCCCACCCGGGGAGGCGGTGGCGGCGACCTTGAAGCTGCGCGGATCGAGCGCCCAGCCAAGCCGCCGGACCACGCCGCCCTTGCCCGCCGTATCCCATCCCCCGAGGACGATGACCGCGCGCTGCGGCGTGTCAAGATAGGCCCGCTGCACGCGTTGCAGCGTCTCCTGCAATTCGCTCAGGCGCCGCTCATAGTCGGAAAGGTCCACCTTCGGGAAGCCCTCGATTGCGGCGAGTCTCGGCCGCTTGTCGACGATGAATTCCGCAGTCTTCATATGCGACGGCGCTCCTCAAGCGCGATTGCCGGTAGGCTTGCGCCAATCTGAGCCGTTTCCACCCAGACGCCAAGCGGGGTGCGACAACGCGTCCTTCATGCCAGCCCTCGTTGACCCGCTTAGGCGTTTGATAGTTGTGCCGAAGCCAGATCCGGAACGCCTTCAAGTCCTCTGCGCCCCAGGAGAACCGTGTTGGTGGAGCCATACTTGTTGTCGGTCTGCCAGCCGACTAGCGCTGGATGCCGGCCGTTATCGTCCCCGCTCGCCTTCAAAACGGAAACACCTGCTCCATAGTGACACCTTCCTTGGCAAAGGTAACTTTGGCAAAGTCGTCAACCATGACCTCGACCGGCCCCGCTTCCTGAGCCTCCGGACAGAGCTTTCTCAAGGCCTCTAGGATAACGGAGGCCGCTCGGTCGCGATTTTTGACTTGAACACGGTTGCTCGGGTCCTCCGTGAGGTCTTCCGCCCAAGCGTGACGCTTTTTTTCATCCATCTCCTTTTCCCGAGCGGCTCGATCTCGCGACCAAACAGAGTCGGGGAGAGCGTCGCCTTGCGGCGCGTGAGGTCAATTTCCGACCATTTCAGCGAAAGGACTTCGCCACGCCGAAATCCAGTCAGTGCGATAAAGCGCGCTGCGGCGACAGCCGCAAGCCAAAGCGTCTTCTCGGCCTCCCGCAAAGCGTCGCCAAAATTGGCGTATTCATCATCGGACCTTGAGACACGCTCCGGCGAGCGGTTTTTACATGAAGTTGGCGCACTTTATCGCGCAGGCGGCGGGCGCTGCGCTCGACCGCCCGTACCCGCCTTTAGCCCGATGCGATCCTGGCCCGCATGGACCTGTCGTCCGTCCGCGCGGTTACATGGGACGGAGGTTGGCTCACATGATGGTCGGCCGTCACGCTCGTCCTGTTTGGTAAAACGGAAGGCCGCCCGAGCCATGAACATGATGGTGTCACCAGCAAGACGATCGCTGCATCGGCCGACCCGGGCGTCGTCGTCCAGGCGCGGACGAGCGAAGCGGCAATTTTGAGCGGTAAAGCGCTTTTCATCATTTTTTGCCTCCTCTGAGGATTGGCGTGACGCCGATTCCATGGCCGCTCGCGCCGTTGACCGGGATGATCGCTTCGAGGACTATCCGGCAGGTGTCGGCGAGGAAGATGACGCCTAGCTGGATTCCGGTCGTCGCCCAAGTTCCAGGCGTGGCGGAGGCGATCGGGGTCGAGAGGACAGCCTCGGTGATCGGGATGAGATGCTTGACGAAGTCGTTGCTGATCTCGCTGACGTGGGATTTGAAGTAGAGTAGGCTGAACTGGATCGTCCGTAGTTGATCGTCGTTGCGTTGATCGACGCGCCTCTCTCGCCGCTCAGGTCGCCGGCCTTATTGGCGGCGCCCTCCAGCCTTATCTCTTCAAGGACCTCCGCTACCCCTGAGGAACTCCGGTGAACGCGATCGACAGATCCTCGTCTCGAAGCACCGATCTCGCCGGCTTGGGTGCTCCTCTGGGAGGCCGCGCAATGACGGTGCCGCAGGACTTCCGGCAGGAGGCGGAATTCGTGGCCATGGAAATCCGGGTGCGGGGCCGGGTGCAGGGCGTTGGTTTTCGCCCGACGGTCTGGCGGATTGCGCACAAACTCGACCTCGCAGGCGAGGTTCTCAACGATTGCGAGGGCGTTCTCGTGCGTATCGGGGGAAGCTCGAGCGCCGTCGAGGATTTCATCGCCCGACTGGAGAGCGAACCGCCGCCGCTGGCTCGGATCGATGAGATAGAAGCTCGCGCCTTCGGCGGCGCCTTGCCGTCCGATTTTCGGATCGTTGAAGAGTCTTGCGGGCGCCGCACACACCGAGGTTGCGCCGGACGCCGCGATCTGTACGGCTTGCGCCCGGGAAATCGTCGATCCGTTCCAGCGCCGATTCCGCTATCCGTTCGCCAATTGCACGCATTGCGGGCCGCGCCTCAGCATCGTCAACTGCATCCCCTACGATCGCGTCAATACGACGATGTCGCCGTTTGCAATGTGCGACGCGTGCGCGAGCGAATATCGAAATCCCGCCGACCGTCGTTTCCACGCCGAAGCGATCGCCTGCCACGTCTGCGGTCCGAGGGCGACGCTGGTCCGTCTCGACGGCCGGGCGACGAGTTTCGACCGACATTCGACGCTCGATAATGTCGACGCGGTCCGTGGGCTCATCACCAAGGGCGAAATCGTCGCGATCAAGGGTCTCGGCGGCTTTCACTTCGCTTGCGACGCGGCCAACGCGGCAACCGTCGCTCGCCTGCGCCGGCTGAAGCGCCGCGACGCGAAACCGTTCGCACTGATGGCGAGGGATATTAACGTCGTCCGGCGCTATTGCACGGTGGGACCGGAGGAGGAGCGGGCGCTCCTCAGCGCGGCGGCGCCGATCGTACTGCTCGCGGCCGACAAGTCAGAGAAGGTGCCGGATGAGGTCGCCCCCGGTCTTGCGACCCTCGGCTTCATGCTGCCGACGACGCCGCTTCATGTCCTGATCCTTGCGCGGATGGAGCGCCCAGTGGTGATGACCAGCGGCAACGTCTCCGAGGAGCCGCAGGTCATCGACGATGACGCGGCGCGCGCGCGGCTCGGCGATATCGCAACTTACGCGCTGATGCATGACCGCGAGATCGCCAATCGCATCGACGACTCGGTGGCGCTCGTGATGGCCGACCGATCGCGGATATTGCGTCGCGCGCGGGGCTTTGCGCCGGCGCCCATTGCGCTGCCGCCGGGGTTCGAGGCGGCGCCCGAACTTCTCGCGATGGGTGGAGAGCTCAAGGCGACTTTCTGTCTCGTCAAGGATGGCAAGGCGATCCTCTCGCAACATCAGGGCGATCTCGAGAACGTCGAAACTTTCGACGACTACCGCAAGACTCTCGAGGCTGTACGCCGAGCTCTTTCATCACACGCCGCGCGCTCTCGTCGCCGACCGCCATCCGGAATATCTGTCGGCCAAGCTCGCGCGTGAATGGGCGCAAGCCCAGTCGCTGCCGCTCATCGAAACGCAGCACCATCACGCCCATGTCGCGGCGTGCCTCGCCGAAAATGGCGTTTCGCTCGACTCGCCTCCTATGCTCGGCATCGTCCTCGATGGATTGGGCTGGGGCGACGACGGGACGGTCTGGGGCGGGGAATTCCTGCTCGCGGATTATCGGGGTTTCAAACGGCTCGGCGCGTTCAAACCGGTGGCGATGCTGGGGGGCGCCCAAGCGGCGCGCGAGCCGTGGCGCAATCTCTACGCCCATTTGATTGCTGAGATGGGCTGGGCGGAGTTCTCAATGTATTTCGCCGACCTCGAGCTCTATGCCGACCTTGCTCGCCGGCCGCGCTCGACGCTCGACGCAATGGCGCGCGCCGGACTCAATTCGCCAAAGGCTTCATCCTGTGGAAGGCTGTTCGACGCCGTGGCCGCGGCCCTGAACATCTGCCGGGGGCGCCAGGTCTACGAGGGCGAGGCGGGCGCGCGGTTGGAGGCGATCGTCGACCTGGACGCCATGAGTCGCGACGAAGAGGAGTCCGCCTATCCGTTCGCGATCTCCAACCTGCGCGACACTGGCCTGCCCTATATCGAGCCGTTGGCGATGTGGCGGGCGCTGCTCGGCGATCTCATCCTGAAGACGCCGGCGCCGCTGATTGCCGCGCGCTTCCACAAGGGTCTCGCCAAAATCATCGTTGCAATGACGAGAAAATTGGCCCGCCGCGAAGAAGGGGGCGGCGCACGCTTCGATACCGTCGCCTTGTCCGGAGGATGTTTTCAAAACCGAGTTCTGTTCGAGGAGGCCGTTCGCCGTCTCGAGCAGGACAATTTCACCGTGCTCTCGCATGCTGAAGTTCCCGCCAATGACGGCGGTCTTGCGCTCGGACAGGCGGCGATCGGCGCCGCGCTTCTGATCGACGGCGGAACGAATTGCCGCAACCCAGGTCGAACCAAGGAATAAGCGTCATGTGCCTCGGGATCCCAGGCCGCATCGAGAGAATCGACGACGTTGCTCGGAAACTGGCGACCGTCGACGTCGGCGGCGTCAAGCGACAGGTCAATATCGCCTGCGTGGTCAGCGACGAACACCCCGTGTCGTCCTGCGTCGGGGACTGGGTGCTGATCCATGTCGGCTTCGCCATGAGCCGCCTCGACGAAGCCGAGGCGGCCGAGACTTTGCGGATCCTGACCGAACTCGGTGAAGCGCAGGCCGAGCTCGAAGCGATGCGCCTGTCGGCCGCGACGACCATGGGAGCGGCGCCATGAAATATCTCGACGAGTTTCGTGACAGCGCCAAAGCCAGCATTCTCGTGCGGGAAATTGAGGCGCTGGTCGCCTCGATGGATATCGCTGACGACAAGCCGCTCAACATCATGGAAGTGTGCGGCGGGCATACCCATTCGATCTTTCGTTACGGCGTCGAGGGCATGCTGCCCAAACAGATTGAGCTGGTGCATGGGCCTGGATGCCCCGTTTGCGTCCTGCCCATGGGGAGGGTCGACGATTGCGTCGCCATCGCTGAGCAAAGCCATGTGATCTTCACCACCTTCGGCGACGCCATGCGCGTGCCTGGCTCGAAAAAGAGCCTGCTGCAAGCTAAGGCGGACGGCGCCGATGTGCGCATGGTCTATTCGCCCATGGACGCGCTTGCGGTCGCGCGCGCCAACCCGACCCGCGAGGTGGTTTTCTTCGGGCTCGGCTTCGAGACAACGACACCCTCGACCGCACTGACGATCCTTCAGGCCGAGAACGACGGCGTGACGAATTTTTCGGTGTTCTGCAATCACATCACCATCGTCCCCACCATCAAGGCGATCCTCGACAGTCCCGATCTCCGGCTGGACGGGTTTCTCGGGCCGGGCCATGTCTCGATGGTGATCGGCACGGGGCCGTACGAGTTCATCGCCAGGGTCTATCGCAAGCCGATGGTCGTCGCCGGCTTCGAGCCGCTCGATATTCTGCAATCGATATGGATGGTCGTGCGGCAGATCAAAGAGGGCCGCGCCGAGATCGAAAATCAATACGCCCGCGTCGTTCCCGAAGACGGCAATGCGCCCGCACTGCGTGCGGTCTCGCGCGTTTACGAATTGCGTGAGTTTTTCGAGTGGCGAGGCTTGGGATCGATCGATCACTCCGGAGTCAAGCTGCGCGACGAATACGCCCGCTTCGACGCCGAACGAAAGTTCGCGATACCCAACGTCCGGGTCGCCGATCCGCAGTCCTGCCAATGCGGCGAGGTGCTCAAAGGGGCCATCAAGCCCTGGCAGTGCAAGGTCTTCGGGTCGAGATGCACACCCGAAACGCCGCTCGGCGCGTTGATGGTTTCCTCGGAAGGGGCCTGCGCGGCCCACTACCAATATGGCGGCGTCAAGCATCATGAGGCGGCGCAATGAACGTCGCTCCCCGCATCCGCGCCCGGACCCTGGGCCAGGTGCACGTGCCGACGGTGACGCTCTCGCATGGCGGCGGCGGCAAGGCGATGAAGGACCTGATCGACGATGTGTTCGTCCGGGCATTCGACAGCGCCGCGCTGGCGCCGCTCGAGGATCAGGCTCGTTTCGATCTTAGCGATCTCGCGCGGCATGGCGACCGGCTCGCCTTCACCACGGACTCCTTCGTGGTCGACCCCCTGGTCTTCCCTGGCGGCGACATTGGCAAGCTCGCCGTCTGCGGGACGGTCAACGATTTGGCGGTTGGCGGGGCCACGCCGCTCTACCTTTCCTGCGCGGCGATCGTGGAAGAAGGCGTGACGATCGACCTCTTGCGGCATATCGCCGGCTCGATGGCGGGCGCGGCGGCCGAGGCGGGCGTCGAGATCGTCACCGGCGACACCAAGGTCGTCCACAAGGGGGCCTGCGACAAGCTCTTCCTCACGACGACCGGAATCGGCGCCATCCGCGAAGGCGTCGATCTCGGCGCGCATCTGGCGCGCGAGGGGGACGTCGTCCTGGTCAATGGACTGCTTGGCGACCATGGGGCGGCGATTTTCTCGCGCGCGTGGATATGGCGTTGACAACGGCGATCGAAAGCGATTGCGCGCCGCTCAACGGGCTTGTCGACGCGTTGCTCGCGGCGGCGCCGGGCGTGCGCTTCCTGCGCGACGCGACGCGCGGAGGGTTGGCGACGGTGCTCAACGAGATCGCCGAGGCGTCTCAGGTAGCGATCGAGATTGAGGAGACCGAGACGCCGATCCGCGAGGAAGTCAAAGCCCTTTGCGGAGTACTTCTTGGGCTTGATCCGCTCTATCTCGCCAACGAGGGCAAGATCGTCGTCGTCGCGCCGCCTGAAGAGGTTGAGGCGGCCCTCGCCCGCGATGCGCGCTCATCCGCTCGGCGCGCGCGCGGCGGTCGTCGGGCGCATTCAAGCAGGCGAAGCGGGGCGCGTGACGATGCGCACGGTTTTCGGCGGACGGCGCATTGTCGACATGCTCGTCGGCGAGCAATTGCCGCGGATTTGCTGAGGTAGGAGATGCATGAACTGAGCATCACGCGCAATATTGTAGCGATCGTTGAAGAGGCGGCGAAGGGCCGCCGCGTACGCCGCGTGACGCTCGAGGTCGGCGAGCTCTCCGGCGTCGTAAGCGAGGCCATCGCCTTCTGCTTCGACGTCGTGAGCGCGGGGACTGCGCTCGAAGGCGCCAGCCTCGAAATTCGGAAAATCGAGGGTCGCGCGCGTTGCGAGTTCCTGCGGCACCGAGTTCGCGACCGCGACGCTGTTCGCAACCTGTGATTGCGGTTCGGGCCGGTTGACGCGGCTGCACGGCGAAGAGCTGAACGTCAAGTCGATGGAGCTGATGGAGGCTGCGTGATGTGCGGACATTGCGGATGCGGGATCGAAGCAGACACGACGCTCCTTAATCTGGAGACGGAAAGGAGACGGTCGTGCGACAGGGCCTTTACGACCACGGCCATCTCCAAGATCACGACCATCCGCATGATCATGACCATCCGCATGATCACGATCACCATCGTCCCCACGATCACCACCATCTGCACGATCCTGCGCATCATCGGCGTCGCGACCCTTCGTCGGTGGTCTGACCTCGAGGCACGCATCCTCGCGAAGAACGATACGCTCGCGGCGAGGAACCGCGCCTGGTTCAATGGCCGCGAGATCCTGGCGCTCAATCTCGTCAGTTCGCCGGGAGCGGGCAAGACGTCGCTGCTCGAGCGAACGATCCGCGACCTCAGCCGCGACCTACGGCTGTTCGTTATCGAGGGCGACCAGGCAACTGCTAATGACGGCGAGCGCATCCGCGCCGCCGGGGCGCCTGCGGTGCAGGTCAATACCGGCACCGGCTGTCATCTCGAGGCCGACATGGTCGCGCACGGACTGCAGGAACTGCGTCCATCGCCCGGCTCGATCGTCATGATCGAAAACGTTGGCAACCTCGTGTGTCCCGCTCTTTTCGACCCTCGGAGAACGGGCCGAGGGGGCGCGCGCGCGCGCGCGCGCGCGCGCGCGCGCGCGCGCGCGCGCGCGCGCGTGATTTTTTCGGTGACGGAGGGTGACGACAAGCCGCTCAAGTACCCTCACATGTTCCGCGCCGCCGGCCTTGTCATTCGCAACAAGATCGACCTCCTGCCGCATCTCGATTTCGATGTGTCGCGCGCGATAGCCAACGCCACCCGGATCAATCCGGCAATCATCACGCTGGCGTTGTCCGCCCGCACCAACGAGGGGCTCGAGGCCTGGTACGACTGGCTCCGAAGAGAAGCGGCGGCCGTGAGCGACGCGGTCTTCAGCTGAGTTTAGGAGCAGCGATAGCGACTGTCGCCGGCCGGCCTGTTCAAGCCGGAAGGCGCGGCGTCGCCAGGGTTTCCTTCTGGCACGCAGCGCCCGCGCGTCAAGCGCGCTTCCTCGAATGGAATCACGATTGGTTGCGGCCCACGGCAGGACCACCAGGACCAACGGCCAGGCTTTGCCGAGCGCTACGCCGCGCGCACGCTTGGTCGCGGCAAATCCGATGTATCCGTCGCTGACGATCGTCTACGATCGAAGCAAACTCCGGCGAGGAACGTCACGGCGTACTGAGCGGGTGGCGGAATCGACATCGCCAGGATCGGTCGGCCTCGCCGTTCTACCTATTTCTGAATCAAAGCCGAGGGCGGATTCGCGCGTTGGAAAGTCCGGCTGGGGCAATTGATGCCCCTTGGATTTCAGTTCGTCGCCGGCGGTTCAACCAGCAGCGGGGTATAGGGGCACAGAACGCTCCAGCGTCGCCC
>CAWHTU010000025.1:0-149861 GCA_963832305.1 uncultured Alphaproteobacteria bacterium
GCTGACCTCGGCCATCTTCTGATCGGCTCGTTTTGTTTCATAGACGAACTGAGCCGCGCGCGTCTCGGCGTCGGCACGGTCAACAGCGGCTTTCGCCTGTTGCCAGACCAGATCGGCCACGAAATTCTGCTCCCTTAGTTTGCTCTCGGCCTGCAAGACCGCGACCTGCTGCTGCAAGAGGGCGTTCTGCGCATCTGTGAGTTTTTGTGCAGCCTGGGCCTCACGATCGGCGATCTCGATCCCGGCGCGGGCTTGCGCCAACTGAAACTGGAGTTGCTGCAATTCCTGGCCGGCCAGCTGGACCATGGCTTCATTGTAAAATTCCGCAAGCCGCTGGCCCTTCGAAACATGGTCGAGGCATTTCACGAAAAGGCGCTCCAAACGCGCCTGGACGATCGGCGCCTCCGCAGTCAGCTCGCCGGCGATAATGCCATTACCCCTGATCCAGCTTCGATCCAAAACAAACCAGAAAAGGATCCCGACGCCTATGATGACGATCGCCGAGCCCGGCTGAACCCTCCACAATCGCCGCGCGCCGACGCGGGTCTTTACCGGCGGGCGCAAACCGCTGCTCCAATTCGATGGGCGTTCCGCAAATCGGCGCGATCGCGTGCCAAACGCTCTCCCCTCCGGGTGCCAGCGCAATGGTGCACAGGCGCCCTATCAACTCACCTTGGAGCCGGATGACGGAACTTATAGATGCGAAATGGGCGTCACTGCAACGCTAGGTTGAAGAGCGCCGTGGTCAATTCGAGCAGCTAAACTTCTGCCGGATCGCGCGGGAGACTTTATGGGGTGCGAACTCGTCACGGGCACCTACAGGGTCAGACTAAGCTCGATTGCCGGCCCAACAAGGGAATGAGGAATCTCAACGCGACTCAACGAACAAATGCGTAATTTGGGTTACTAGTGTATCCTAATTCCCGTTAACCAGAGACTTAGTTCGGACAGCGCCTTGGAACCCGGTGCTGTCCTAAGTTAGCCCTCAGTGTCCGAATTTGAGAGGGCGAGTGTCCTACCGCGTCTTTTTGGGTGTCTGGAACCCATTGGCGTTGACGTGAACGTTGAGAGAACATATAGTGAACTGAACATGATCAGAGGAGGTCGACTTGCACCCTGCGCATACCCTTCGCGACATCGCCGAACTTGCCGCGCTTGGCGCCTTTCTGGTGATGATCGCCCTCGCCGCCCGCGCCTTCGGGGCTTGACCAGCGACATCGCGCCGCCGGCCCATACGCTCCGCAAGGCCGCGCCCTTGTCGACGGGGGTCGATGGGGTCGAGCGCATCGGCAGTCACGAGCGGCGGATTCATCCGTCCAATCGAATAAGGCCTGGGTGCAACCCAAGCGCTTTCTCGTCGACCGGAAGGGCCTCGCCAGGACGATCGGTCATCAGGATCAGGCGCCTGATCAGACCGCACTGCCTACTTTCACGGGGTGCTCCACTCCGAGCGCATTGGCGCCAGTCGCGATCGCACTCACGAAACAGTTGCTGGGCGCGGTCAAGGGATCTAAGGGTCAAGCGCCTTCTTGGTGACACCCGCGGCGCCCGCTCGTGGAGGGAACGCGCGCCGGGGAGGTTGCTCTGAGCTTAAGAACTGTCCACAGGTCGCGCTCGACGCATGGTCGTCCCCTTGCGACAATGACATCATGAAATCATCGGTCATTAAAGCGGTCGGGTTCGTGCATCTTCATGTGCACAGCGCCTATTCGCTGCGCGAGGGAGCATTGACGATCGAGACGCTCGCCAAGCTCGCCACGGCCGACGCCATGCCAGCCCTGGCGATTACTGACACAAACAACCTGTTCGGCGCTCTCGAGTTGTCGGAGAAGCTCGCCAAGGCTGGCGTCCAGCCGATCATCGGCGCCCAAACGACGGTCGATTTTGCCGACGCCGCGCCCGCCTTGCTGCGCGCCGTCGAACGGGACGAAGCGCGTGCCCCGATCGTACTCCTGGCCCAGAACGAGGCCGGCTACCGCAATCTCATGCGCCTCGTCTCGGGCTTATGGCTGGATCCCACCGACGGCGACGAACCGCATATCCCAATCGCCGCCTTGCGCGATAGCGATGGCGTCATCGCGCTCACCGGCGGGCCCGCCGGGCCGATCGACCGGGCGGTGAGAAACGGACTTGGCGACATCGCTGAAGGTCGGCTCAAGCGCCTCATCGAGGTGTTCGGCTCGCGGCTCTATGTCGAGATCCAGCGCCATGGCCTCGACAGCGAGCGTGCGGTCGAGCCGGCGCTCATCGAACTCGCCGACCGTCTGGGGGTTCCGCTAGTCGCGACCAATGAGCCCTATTTCGCGTATGCCTCCGACTATGAGGCCCATGACGCTCTGCTCTGCATCGCGGAGGGAGCTCTAGTCTCGGCGTCTGACCGGAGACGCCTCTCGCCGGAGCATCGGTTCAAGACCCGCGCCGAGATGATCGAACTCTTCGCCGACCTTCCCGAAGCGGCGGAAGCCAGCGTCGAGATTGCGGTGCGCTGTGCATACCGGCCGCTGACGCGAAAGCCGATCCTGCCGCGCTTTTCCGCCGCGGGAGGCGCTCCTGTCGACGAGGAACAGGAGCTCAGGCGCCAAGCGGGCGAGGGCTTGCGCGCACGCCTCGGCGCCCATGGCCTCGGGCCCGGACGCACGGTGGAAGACTATGAGAAGCGCCTCGCTTTCGAACTTGACGTTATCGTGAACATGACGTTCGCCGGTTACTTCCTGATCGTCGCTGACTTCATCCAATGGGCGAAAGCGCAAGGGATTCCGGTAGGACCAGGCCGCGGTTCGGGCGCGGGTTCGCTCGTCGCCTGGGCGCTCACCATCACCGACCTCGATCCGTTGCGCTTCGGTCTTCTCTTTGAGCGGTTCCTCAATCCTGAGCGGGTGTCGATGCCGGATTTCGACATCGATTTCTGCCAGGAGCGGCGCGACGAGGTGATCGCCTATGTGCGCGACCGCTACGGAGGCGACCGGGTGGCGCAGATCATTACCTTCGGCTCGTTCCTGGCCCGGGGCGTGCTGCGCAACGTCGGCAGGGTGCTCGAAATGCCGCTCGGCCAGGTCGACAAACTCGCCAAGCTCGTGCCGCAGAACCCCGCCCATCCGGTGACACTGAAGCAGGCGGTGGCCGACGAGGCGCGGCTCCAGGAGGCGGCGAATGCCGACGAGAAGGTCGCTCGGATGCTGGCGATCGCCGAGGGGCTCGAGGGCCTCTATTCCAACGCCTCGACCCATGCCGCCGGCGTCGTCATCGGCGACCGGCCGCTGATTGAGCTCGCCCCGCTCTACCGCGATTCGAAGTCGGCGATGCCGGCGACGCAATTCAACATGAAATGGGTCGAACCGGCCGGGCTAGTGAAGTTCGACTTTCTCGGCCTGAAGACGCTAACCGTCCTCAAGCGTGCGGTCGATCTCTTGGCGCGGCGCGGAATCGTGGTCGATCTCAGCAAGATCCCGCTCGATGATGAGAAGACCTATCAGATGCTCGGGCGCGGCGAGACGGTCGGCGTGTTCCAGGTGGAAAGCGGCGGCATGCGCAAGGCGTTGGTGGACATGCGCGCCGACCGGTTCGAGGACTTGATCGCGCTGGTCGCCCTCTACCGCCCGGGGCCGATGGCCAACATTCCCGTCTACTGCGCGCGCAAGCTCGGTCGGGAAAGGGTCGAATACGACCATCCGCGTCTCGAGCCGATCCTCAAAGACACCTTCGGCGTCATTACTTATCAGGAGCAGGTGCAGCAGATCGCAAAAGACCTCGCCGGCTATTCGCTCGCCCAGGCCGACATTCTGCGCCGCGCGATGGGCAAGAAAATCAAGAAAGAGATGGACGCGCAGCGCGAGCGTTTCGTGACTGGAGCAGTCGATCGCGGCATCGACAGGACGACAGCCGACGCCATTTTCGACGCCTGCGCCAAATTCGCTGAATACGGCTTCAACAAGTCACATTCAGCGCCTTACGCTTTCATCACCTACCAGACCGCG
This sequence comes from uncultured Alphaproteobacteria bacterium, assembly GCA_963832305.1. Classification (GTDB taxonomy): domain Bacteria; phylum Pseudomonadota; class Alphaproteobacteria; order Rhizobiales; family Beijerinckiaceae; genus Roseiarcus. The sequence goes on from CAWHTU010000025.1 coordinate 3,975, forward strand.
TGGTTCAAGGCCAATCATCCAGCGGAATTCCTCGCCGCATCGATGACGCTTGACAAGTCGAACACCGACAAGCTTGCTGAGTTCCGCACCGAGGCGCTGCGCCTCGGGATTAAAGTCGCGGCCCCATCGGTGAACGATTCGCTGGTCGATTTCGACGTGCGCGCGGGCGACTGTGGGACGGTGTCGATCCATTACGCCCTGAGCGCGATCAAGGGCGTCGGCGAAGCGCAGGCTGAGGCGCTGGTATTGGCGCGGGGAAAGCGCGCCTTCGCTTCGCTCGGCGAGATGGCCGCGCGGCTAGATCCCAGAGCGGTCAACAAGAAGGCGCTAGAGAGCCTGGCCATGGCCGGGGCTTTCGACTGCTTGGAGGGAGACCGCGCCAGCGCGTTTGCGGCGATCGAGCCGATGCTCGCGATCGCCAGCCGGGGGGCTACGGAGAAGGCGGCGGGCCAGAACGCGCTCTTCAGAGATACGGACGCCGCGCCTTTGAGAGCGCGCGCCGCGCCATGGCCGGACTCGGAGCGGCTTAGGCGCGAGTTCGACGCGGTCGGCTTCTTCCTGTCGGGCCATCCGCTCGAGGTTTATGAATCGGCGCTCAAGCGTCTCAGAGCCACGCGCTGGGCCGATTTTGCCCGCTTGGTGCGCGCCGGCGCCTCGACCGCGCGGCTTGGTGCAACCATTCTCGATCGCTACGAGCGCCGGGCGCGCAGCGGCGGCAAGATCGGCGTCGTCCAGCTGTCCGATCCGTCAGGCCGCTACGAGGCAATCCTGTTCCAGGAGGGGTTGAACCAGTTCCGCGATCTATTGGAGAAAGGTGCGGACGTGCTGGTGACGCTCCAGGCAGCGATCGAGGGCGAGGACGTGCGGGCGCGGATCGTAAACGTCGAGCGGCTGACCGACGCCGCGGCCAAGGTGCAAAAGGGCCTCAGAGTGTACGTGCGCGACGAGACGTCGCTCGATTTCGATCGAGCGGCGCCTAAGCGCGCGCGGCGACGGCGAGGTATCGCTGGTGGTGATCCTTGGTCCGCACGACGGCGAGGTAGAAATCCGCCTCCCCGGCCGATACGCCGTCAGCGCCGCGGTCGCGGGCGCGATCAAAGCGGCTCCGGGCGTAGTCGCCGTGGAGCAGGTGTGACGCAGAGAAGCGCTTGCGCCGGCGCGCCCGCTTCGCTATTGACGCCCCTGTCGAGCGCGCGATGACCCGCGCCTAGAGCGCCCGTTGGGGGATAGTTCAACGGTAGAACAGCGGACTCTGACTCCGTCAATCTTGGTTCGAATCCAGGTCCCCCAGCCATACGTTGTCAACGCATTAGCCCTAGCTCTTACGATGCCGAATGAAGTTGCCAGAGATTTCTTTCCCTAGCGTTCTCAGAGCGCGGGCTCCGGGTGCGCCAGAACGACAGAGGCGGTCCGTCGAGCGAGGCAACAAAGTCAAGCGAGCCTGAGAAGGCTTGCGAAGCGCACCGGCGACAATCCGAAGACGGTCGCCAGGTCGGAAAGCGCGGACCTCCGTTTCCGATCTGCCGATAGGACCAAGGAAGACCCTCACAGGCCTCACCTCCTACGACTTCGTCTGCAAAGCGTGGACTTCGGACCCAAGCCGATTCAAAATCAGCCCGCTACGGGAAATGCCTTGACTAAACATCTAGCCTTGGCGTCGCGGCGGCTTCGTTGGTGTCTGGTTCAGCTCCGGGTAGTGGCGGAAGATTCCCGATTCGTTGAGGGGAATACGGCGCTTGGACGCGAGGTAGGCGGCGACGCTCGGTTGCGCCGCAACGGACGCAGTGAGCGCGGCGAGGGCGGGGTAAAGTTTGTCCGCGCCTGCAAACGCCCGCGGGAAGGCGTAGGCGAGGCCAACCCAGACCTGGAAGAGCGATAGGTCGACGGTCGTGAGTTTGTCGCCGACCGCGTGCGCTTTTCCGTCCGGATTGTGGTTGAGCACGCGTTCGAAATAACCGAGGTATTTCGGAGCCCGCTTACTCAGGAAGGCGGCCGTACGCGCCTTGGCCTCTTTTTTCTGGTCCTCGTAATAGAGGTCGGTCGAGGTTGGGTGATGGGTGTCGTGGACCTCGGCGATGAGGTCGGTGATGGTGAGCTGCAGTCCATGGGCGAAGGCTCGCGAGGCTTCGTTGCCGGTCGCCAGCCCGAGCCTCGGTCCGAGGTAGAGCAGGATGTTGGCGACATGCGAGATAACCAGGTCGCCATCGCGAAGGAGCGGCGGCGCGAATGGCGTGAACGGCGCGGCCCGCCGCACGAGCATCGCCATCAGCTCCTTCACGCCACCCCCGTTCTTCGCCGGCTCACGAGCAACATCCACGTAGTCCGCGCCGGCCGCCTCGAGCGCTAGCCGCACGAACTCGCCGCGCCCTTGGATACCCGGCCAGTAGAAGAGCTCATACGGCATTGGCTGACTCACGTCTCACGGCTGCATGCGGTCGGTGGCTTTGACGAAGCGGCGCGCATGATCCGGGAGCTCGCCGTCCGTCGGGTGGTCCGCTCTCTCCACCCCCTCGACATGCGACCGGATCTCCGGATGTTTTTCGGCGAGGAATCTGGCGAAGTAATCTTTCCTGCGCCGCGCCGACGAGCAGGATGCCACCGGCGCCCGCTATCGACACCGCGACATCCTCGAAGAACGGCTTGTTCTCCCCGATCCGGTGGCCCGTTTGCTTTTCCCGCTGATGGATGTCGCGAACGATGTGATCGCGGATCATGGTCCTGTCAGCCTCGTCGGCTTGGAGTGGAAAATGCGCGCCTTTCCTATGGTCGATCCGTACGATGGCGTGGAAATGATGGGCCATGACAACACGGACAACGCTGCTTTGGAAGAGGCGAGCTTATCGTGCTGGCTCACCGGCTGTCATTCGTTAGCGCCGCGGCGTTCTCCTGGGGACTGCCCACTACGATCAAAACAAACAGCAAAAGCTTCATCAGCCCCTCCGTGTTCCCTTGGCATCGCGACAAACTTCATTTTGGCCGGATCGGCCGGTCTTTCGGCGCAACCGCGTCCGCGCTATGAGACTGCGATGCGCGACAAAGTGAAGGCGGAAAGCGCCCCGGTGTCGAGCGTCAGCGCGCTCGGTAGTGCCGCCGTCTACGAGATCGGCGACGACGAATCGGGCATGCGCCTCGACCGCTGGCTCCATCGCCGGTTTCCGTCGATCTCGAATTCGCACCTGATGAAGATCGTGCGCAAGGGCGAGGTGCGCGTCTCCGGCCGGCGCGCTGACGGATCGACTCGCCTCGCCGCCGGCGAAACCGTTCGCGTCCCGCCGGTCCGGCAGGCAGCGGGGCTGGGGCCGACTGCCACCCACGCCAGCCCCGGCGACCTCGAGGCGATTCGGGCGATGACGCTGTTCGAGGATCGCGACGTGATCGCGCTCAATAAGCCGTACGGCCTGGCGGTCCAGGGCGGCTCGGGAACGAAAAGCCACATCGACGGCATGCTGGAGGCGCTCACCAACAGGGGGGGCGATCGCCCCGTCCTGGTCCATCGGCTCGATCGCGACACTTCGGGCGTGCTCCTGATCGCCAAGTCGCGAAGAATCGCAGCCGAGCTCGGCGAGATCTTCCGCTCGCGTGGTGCGCGCAAGATCTACTGGGCGCTGGTCGAAGGCGTGCCGAAGCCGACCAAAGGTCGCATCTCGATGTTCCTCGCCAAGGGCGAGGGCATGGGCGAAGATCGGACTCAGCGCGGACAGGGCAGGGCGGCTCTCGAGCGGATGCGGGTCGCCAAGCACGGCGATCCGGACGCCCAGCATTCGGTGACTCTCTACGCGGTCGTCGACAAGGTCGCGCCGCGGCTCGCGTGGCTGTCGATGCGTCCGGTCACGGGCCGGACTCATCAGCTGCGCGCCCATTGCGAAGCGATCGGCCACCCGATCGTAGGCGATCCGAAATACAATCGCCGGCCCGTCAACGATCCGGCGCGCAGCGATCCGTTGCGCGCTCTTCCGCCCGGGCTCGAACCCAAGCTTCATCTCTTGGCGCGCCGTCTGATCTTGCCCCATCCGCGCGGCGGGACTATCGACGTGACCGCGCCGCTGCCGGAACATATAAAAAAAAGCTTCGCCATGTTCGGCTTCGACGAGCGCGAGCGCGACCCGATCGAGGATGCGCCCGATGAGTGAGGCGCCGCGCGATCCTATGCGGGCGGCGCAGGCCAATATGCGTCCGGCCCCGATCAAGCGCTTCTATCGGACGGTCGAAGTCCGCGAGGCCGCAGACGGCCAGCACGCGTTGACGCTCGACGGTAGGGCCGCGCGGACGCCCGGCCGCAACGCGCTTGCGGCGAAGAGCCGGGAGCTGATGGAAAGCGTGGCCAGGGAATGGGAAGGGCAGCGCGAGACGATCGAACCGGCCGACATGCCGCTGACCAGGCTCATTAACTCTGCGATCGACGGCGTCGCGCGCACGATGGCCCAAACGAGGGCGGAAGTCCTGAAGTATGCCGGCTCCGACCTCCTCTGCTACCGCGCCGAAGAGACGGAAGGGCTGGCTGAACGCCAGCGGCTGACGTTCGATCCCATCCTCGACTGGGCGGCAGAGTCGCTCGGTTCGCGCTTTCGTCCCGGAGTTGGCGTCGTGCACGTGGAGCAGCCGCCGGAGTTGGTCGCGGCGGTCCGCTCCGCAGTCGAGAATTTCAACGATCCTGTCGCGCTCGCCGGGCTCTGCGCGCTGACGACGTTATCCGGTTCGGCGCTCCTTGCGCTTGCGGTCGCGCACGGGAAGCTCTCTCCCGAGGAGGCATGGCGGGCCGCGCATGTGGACGAGAACTTTCAGGCGGAACGCTGGGGCGTCGATGCGGAGGCGCAAGCGCGGCGTGATGCACGTTGGCATGAGTTCCAGGCCGCGGCTGTGGCGGCGGGCGCTTGATGCTCCTGGGATTCGTTCTCGTGGGCCTGGCCCTGAAGGGAGTTGATCGACTCTGCGAGCGCAGGCGGGCCGTCCAGCCGACGGAAACGCCCGGTCGTTTCCCGCGCCCCGCGCCGCATGATATGCGAGGCAGATTCAACGCGCCGTCAGCGCGTCAGGGACTGCCGATGAAAGACATCCTCGCCCGCCTCGACGCCCGCCGCGACCGTGCTCGGTTGGGGGGCGGCCAGCAGCGCATCTCGGCCCAGCACGCCAAGGGCAAGCTCACCGCGCGCGAGCGTATCGAGCTTCTGCTCGATCACGACTTTTTCGAGGAGTTCGACATGTTCGTCCAGCATCGCTGCGATGATTTCGGGATGGAGGCGACCAAGATTCCAGGCGACGGCGTGGTCACCGGCTGGGGGACGGTTAACGGCCGAACGGTATATGTGTTCGCTAAGGATTTCACGGTCTTCGGCGGCTCTCTTAGCGAAACGCATGCGCAGAAAATGACGAAGATTCAGGACATGGCGGTCAAGAACCGGGTGCCGATCGTGGGACTCTTCGACGCCGGGGGGGCGCGCATTCAGGAAGGGGTTGCGGCGCTGGGCGGTTACGGCGAAGTCTTTCAGCGCAACGTGCTCGCGTCGGGCGTCATTCCCCAGATCTCGGTGATCATGGGCCCCTGCGCCGGCGGCGACGTCTATTCGCCGGCGATGACCGACTTCATCTTCATGGTGCGCGACACGAGCTATATGTTCGTCACCGGCCCGGACGTCGTAAGGACGGTGACTAACGAGACCGTGACCGCGGAGGAATTGGGCGGCGCGCAGGTTCACACCACGCGCTCATCTATCGCCGATCGGGCCTACGACAACGACGTCGAGGCCCTGTTGCAGATGCGCCGGTTGATCGACTTCCTGCCCGCTTCGAATCTCGAGCGGCCGCCCAAGCTGCCGAGCTTCGACGATCCCGACCGGATCGACCTGTCGCTCGACACGCTGATTCCCGAGAATCCCAACAAGCCCTACGACATTAAGGAATTGATCACCAAGGTCGCCGACGAGGGCGATTTCTTCGAGATCCAGGAAGCGCACGCCAAGAATATCGTTACCGGCTTTGCCCGCGTCGACGGATCGACGGTCGGCGTCGTCGCCAACCAGCCCCTGGCGCTCGCTGGCGTTCTCGACAGCGACGCATCGCGGAAGGCGGCGCGTTTTGTGCGTTTCTGCGACTGCTTCAACATTCCGATCGTCACGTTCGTCGATGTGCCCGGATTTCTGCCGGGCACAGCGCAGGAATATGGCGGCCTCATCAAGCACGGCGCTAAGCTCTTATTCGCATACGCCGAGGCGACGGTTCCCAAGGTCACCGTCATCACCCGAAAAGCCTTCGGCGGCGCCTATGACGTCATGGCGTCCAAGCATCTGCGCGGCGACATCAATCTTGCCTGGCCGACAGCGCAGATCGCAGTGATGGGCGCGAAGGGAGCGGTCGAGATCATCTTCCGCTCCGACATTAACAATCCATCCAAGATCGCTGAGCGCACGAAGGAATATGAGGACGCGTTCCTCTCGCCCTTCGTCGCCGCCGAGCGCGGCTATATCGACGAAGTCATCATGCCGCATGCGACCCGAAGGCGCCTGTCGCGGGTCTTGGCGATGCTACGCAACAAGAAGCTCGAGAACCCGTGGAAGAAGCACGACAACATCCCGCTGTGACGACGCATCGCCGGATGTGAGTCGCCGAAGTCCATGATCGCGGACATGAACGCAGGCGATCAATGTTTCCCCTATGCCCGCCATATCGACGGAGCGAAGCTGCTTCAGCCGTTAGACGCCGTACTCGCTGACCGTCAAGTTGCCGGTTCAGGATTTCTTCCCCGGCGGACTTAGAGCCTGCCCGGTCGGCCCTTGCGACTTCTTGTATTCCGACACCGCACTCTTCGGCTTGTCCGACTTTGGCTTCTTGGCCTCTTTGTTGCTTCGCATCTGGCCTTTCGCCATCGACTCCTCCTGTTCATGGCCCGTCCGGCCACGATTGTGACACAGTCGGCCGCCGCCTGCCACAGACGCTGCGCATCCAAAGGCGTCCCCGCGGGTCGGCGACGCACTCCTCAGGAATCCCACGGGTGCTGTCGGATCGAGGTCGTTAGATGAAGTCGGCAGGGTAAGGCGCCGTCAGCCCACGCGGCGTCAGCGCCGCCAATAACCTCGGCCCATTGAGCCGTCGAAAGGGACGGTGAAGCGGCGCTTCGGACTGTCGCTGATGGCCTCGCGGCCGCCGCGAGTTTCTGCAAGTTCGGCCATGGGGCTCACCGGCTCCGATCGATCGGCTTGACTTCGCTGGCCTGTCCGGTGCCATCCTCACGCCTTTCCCGCCAGGCGACGAACCGACCCGTCCGTTCCTTGGAGAGATCGCGAGTTGGGGACTCGAGCGGCGCCCATAAGTCGCCACGCCTTGGCAGTCCAATGACAAGGGTGTGAACTGGCGACCATTGTTTACTTGTTCGTTAACGAGCCCTTCATCTTCGCGTTACCATGATGCTTTGCTGAAGCTTAACTGTGCCGCGACGCATTTCATTACGTTACGGTCAGATTCACCTGCCGGAAAATATGGGAGCGCAGGTTCACTCCAACCTCAGAGCGGGCCCCGCGAGCGGCAGATCGAGTGTAAAGCAGGTGCGTAGTATGGGTTTCGCAATCGAAAGGAGCCGCACGATCATCAGCGCGATGATCTTAGGGCGTCGGCTCACGGCGCAAGATGTTGTGTGGCTGAGGCGGGAAGTTTTCGCCGACGGCGTCGTGACAAGGGAGGAGGCCGACGAATTGTTCGCCGTTGCGCGCGCAAACATGGACAATGCGCCTGAGTGGAAAAAATTCTTCGTCGAGATGATCGCCCGTCATGTCTTTCGGCAGTCCGAACCCGCGGGTGTGGTCAGCGAAGAGCGCGCCTCCTGGCTTTTGACACGCGTGGATGAATGCAGGTCGATCGAAGCTTTGGCCGCGCTGACCCACGTGCTGGCGGAAGCGCGCAGCGTGCCGCAGTCGTTTCTCGATGCGGGCAAAGCGCGTGCACTGGGCGGCTGGCCCAGCGCCAAGGAGGCGCTGCCTGCCGCGACGGCCGGATAGTCTCTTATGTTCGCGGTCAAGGTTTAGGCGCGGTGAACATCCGGACGGCAGAAAAGGCCGTCCCGGGCACGATGAGGGAAAGTTGCTTCTCCAGGCGGTGCAGGCGCAGGAGGGCGTCTTCGATGGCGTCGACGCCGTCCTGAAAGACCGTCTGCTGCGCAGCATGCTCGAACTTCTGGCCCCGCAAAGCCCCGCTCTAGCGATTGCGCTTTGAGCGGAGCACATAGTCCCGGCCTTTGTGGGCGATGCGCGGGGTGATCTCCTTCTACGTCCCCATGGCGTCGATCGAGACGATTGCCGTTCGGCATTCGATCGCCCTTGCAAAAGCAGCAGAATGAGGGCAGGCCATGGTCAGTGCGGCCCGCGCCCCTGATTCAGGGCGGATGACTTGACTGTCGACTTGAACCTCAATCCGGATACGCCGGCAAGCGCGCCATCGCGTTGGGGCGTGTTCGGCTATCCAGCGTTTGTCGTCATACTCGTCGCCACCTCGCTTTCCAGCGTCGCGTTCGCGATGTTCGACACCGCATCGGCCTGGTTGATGACCAGCCTCAATCCGAGCCCGATAATGGTCTCTGCGGTGCAGGTCGCCACCACCTTGCCAATGTTTCTCCTGACCTTGCCGGCCGGCGCGCTCACCGATGTCGTCGACCCGCGTCGGCTCCTTATCGCCGCACAGGCCGGCATCGTAACGGTTTCAATCGGGTTCGCCGTGGCGGTCTGGGGCGGGGCGGCGAGCCCCCCTTGGCTGCTCGCGACATCGTTCCTGCTCGGCGTCGGTGGAGCGCTTGCAGCGCCAGCATGGCTCCTGATCGCCCCGATGCTGGTGCCGAGATCCCAGCTGGACAGCGCGATCGCGATCGACAATGCGAGCTACAATGTCGCCCGCGCAATCGGCCCGGCAATCGCCGGATACGCAATCGCCAGGTTCAGCATCGGCGTTCCGTTCTGGTGCTGCTGCCTGGGCAATCTGGTCCTCCTTGCGGTGCTGATCTGGTGGCGGGCGCCGCGAAGACAAAAGGAGACTCTGCCGGCCGAACGGATCGTCAGCGCGATGATGGCTGGCGTCCGCTACGTTCGATACAGCCGCGAGATGGACGCCACGGTCATCCGCGGAGCCGCATTCTTTCTGTTCGCGAGCGCCTATCTCGCGCTGCTGCCGCTCGTGGCGCGTGCGCAAATCGGCGACGGGCCGGAAGTCTATGGAGAGCTAATGGCCGCGGTCGGCGTAGGGTCGATCGTCGCCACCTTCGCGCTCAACTGGCTAAAGGTCCGATTCGGCACGAACGGGCTCGCCGCTCTCGGTACCGTCGGCATCGCCGCCTCCTTGTTCGTGTTCGCTATAGCGCACGATTCCGCGACCGCGCTTGCCGCGAGCTTCGTCGCTGGTGCGGCTTGGATCGTCGCGCTCACCACCTTCTTCGTCTCGGCGCAGGTTTCCTTGCCGGAATGGGTGCGGGGACGGGGCCTTGCTATTTTCCTCACCGTGTATTTCGGCGCGCTGACGGTCGGGAGCGCTTTCTGGGGCGAAGTCGCCAGCCTCAAAGGGGTGCCCTTCGCTCTCGCCGCCGCCGGCGCCGGCGCGCTCGTTGCGATGGCACTCACCTGGCGGTGGAAGCTGCAGGCCGGGACGTCGCTCGACCTCACCCCGTCGATGCGCTGGCGGGCGCCGTCATTCCTCAACCGAGTTCAAAACGATCAAGGGCCGATCCTGGCGATCGCCGAATACCGGATCGACCCGAAGGACAGCGCCGCCTTCCTCGCCGTTATGCACGACATCAGCTTCGAGCGACGGCGCGACGGCGCCTGCGCCTGGAGCATTTTCGAGGATCCGGACGAAGCCGGAAAGCTGATCGAAACCTACCTCATCCACTCCGTGCTTGAGCTCAAATATCGTCAGGAACGGGTGACGATGGCCGATCAGATCATGGAGGACGCAGCCGAGCGGTTTCTGAAGGCGCCGGCGGAGACCCGTTATCTCGTCGCGCCGCAACGTCAGCACCGGAGGTGGAAAAAGCGCATCGCCGGCCGCGCGGCCCGCAGACGGGCGCTCTGACGCGAAAGGCTAGCTGCGCGAGGCGGGGGAGGAGGTCGGGGCAGCCGAAGAGAGATTAGCCACGTCGCGCATCTTCTGGCGCGCGGGATTCAGCATGATCATTTTTCCCGGGCGCCGTCTCCGGCAGGGGGACCAGTACTGGAAGGACGCAGAGAGCCAACGCGGCGATCATCGCGCCGGGGACCAGTGTCGACCCAGTGCGTTCTGTCAGGAGCTGGTAACGTAGGGGGTAAGGCCGCCGAAGATGGCGGTGGCGGTGGTCGCCCCGAGGGCCAAGCCGCTGACGCGACCTTCCCCCGGGAATTGCTCGGCGGCAGCTATGGCACCGACCGCGCTGACCCCGCCAGCAATGCAGGCAAGGATGACGATCCCCCATAAAGCGTATGACGGCGAGCCCCCCGCCATCAGATAAAACAGCGCGGTGGGCAAGATCGCGCTGCATCCGCTAGAAATATCAGGACGGATTTTCGCCTAAGCCTGTCAGACAATGCTTCGGTGAATGGCGTAACGAGGATGACCGCGAACGCCGCGACGGTGGATAGCCATAGAGAATCGCCTTAAGCCAGCTTTCCTTCGGAAGTTAGGAACGCGGGCACGTAAGTGATCCCGATATAATATGTGATCGATCCCAGCGCGGAAATGGCAAAGGCTCTCAAGATCCCGGCGCGATAGTGGGTCAATGCGTGATACAGCGGACTCATAGGCACTGTGCCGCTTGCCCGCGGCTCTTCGAAGTCCGGCGATTTTTGCATCGTCGAACGGGCAATCCACACACTCGCCGCAGGGACAGCGCCGACGAAAAAGGGGACGCGCCATCCCCACGAATCCAGATTTGCGGCGCTAATCGAATTGACCGTCAGTAAGGAAACGCCAACGGCGAGGAGTCCGCCGACCTCACTGGACGCGGAAGCCATGGACGCGATCAAGCCGCGCCTGCTCGGCAAGGCACCTTCCAGCAAGTACGCAACAACCGCGTTATACTCTCCTCCGACCGAAAGTCCCATGACTCAACGGAGGAGAAAGAGCAGCCAGCCGGCAGTAGCGCCCGCTTGAGCGCGGGTTGGCAGCAGGGCTGTGCCGAACACCGCCATCGTCATGATCGCCACAGACAGCAGCATGGTTTGCCGGCGCCCAAACCTGTCGCCGATATGGCCGAAGGCCATGCCGCCGAGCGGGGCGCAACTGATAGGCAATTGCAAATGTAGCCAGAGTCGTGGTCAACGCGGCCTCGCCGGCGCCGAAGAAAACCCGCGAAAGCACCGTGGCGAGGTAGAGATACAGAGTGAAGTCATACCATTCCTCGATCGTGGAGAATGCCGCGACCGCAATTGATGCGCCGGACACGCGCCTCTGCAATCGGCGCTTGCGATCACTCTGACTTGGACCCTCGTACCGCGCGTATTCAATCCATCCGTTCGACCCATTGAGCGCGTGACGGCCCCGGCTCGAATGCATCGCTGAAATATTGGGTCTCGCGCGCCACCTTCCCCTCTTTGAACTCCATGATGCTCACCGTGTAAGACGGTCGCACGTCGTAAGTGAGGACGAATTCGGTAACCCAGAGATCGCCGGCGCCGAGGATGCGTCGCACCGCGAAGCGCTTCGTGTTCGGCTGAGCCTGGCGAGACGCCTGAATATTGCGCCGGCCGCGGATGCGCTCGCCCGACTGCGGATATTCGAGCAGGGCGTCATCTCGGTAAATTTGGTGCTCGGTCTCGAAGTTGTTCGCGTCGGAGGCCGCCCAATGAAGATCCAAAGCTGCGCGAATCTCCCGGTCCTCCATCTCGTCTTTCCCTTGCATCCCTGGCGCTTTCGTCGGTGAAGGTCATTTCGCGGCCGCTTTTCGGCAGCCACCGGCAAGTCGCCGCACCGCTAGCTCATGAAACGCCGCGTCGCAACCGCGACGGAAATGTTGCTCTCGTCCGCAATTCCGCTGCCAACGGTTGCGCTCGAGTGCGGCTTTGCGAACCAAAGTCATCCAACAAGGGTCTTCACAGTCACGGCTGGGGCAGCTCCGGGAGTATGGCGACGCGGTCGTCAGGCCAGCGCTTGAGCCTTTGTCTCAATCGCTTTGAGAAGATCGCTCCAGGACTTGTCGAAAGACTTGGCGCCTTCGGACTGGAGGTCCGCGGCCAGCGCACCCGCGTCGACCCCTGCCTTGGCGACGGCCGATAGCGTCTCACTCGCTCGTCTGCCGTCGCGAGGCAGCATGTCTCCGACCTGGCCATGATTGGCGAAATCGAGCAACGTTTCTTCGGGCATTGTGTTGACCGTGTTCGGCGCCCCCAAGGCACCGATGTAGAGCGTGTCGGGAGCGCGAGGATCTTTTGTTCCGGTGCTTGCAAAGAGCAGGCGCTGCGGGCGCGCGCCCGAGTTCTGAAGGCGCTGCCAGCGCTCAGAATCGAGGAGATCGCGGTAGGCCGCATAAGTCGCCTCGGCGACCGCGATGCCCAGTTGGTCGCGCAAGTTTTCCGGCAACTTGTCCATCGTCGCCTTGTCCCAACGACTTATGAACAGGGACGCCACAGAGCGGACGTCCGGGCTTAAGCCGGCCGCGATCCGGCGCTCGAGGCCGCGCACGTAGGCTTCGGCCGCGGCAATATAATGCTCGCGCGAGAAGAGCAGGGTGACGTTAACCGGAACGCCTCGGAAGATGGCTTCCTCGATCGCGGGAACGCCCTCTTTGGTTCCGGGAATCTTGATGAACAGATTGGGGCGGGCCGCCTGCCCATGAAGAGAACTCGCGGCCTCGACCGTCCGCTGCGTGTCATACGCGAGGAGCGGCGATACTTCGAGCGAGACCCAGCCATCGACGCCAGCCGTCCGGTCGTGAATCGGCTTGAATAGATCCGCAGCCTTCTGCAAATCGGCGATCGCAAGCCTGAAGAACAAATCTTCGTGCGCGACGCCGCTCTTGCTCATCGTACGGATGTCCTGGTCGTACGCGGCGCTCTTCGAGATCGCACGGTCGAAAATCGTCGGATTCGACGTGAGCCCGGTGATCGAGAGCGTGTCGACGTATCGTATCAGCGTGCCTGAAGTCAGCAAACCTCGGGTGATGTTGTCGAGCCACAGGCTCTGACCGGCATTGTGAAGCTTCTCTGTCGCTTTCATCTCCGAACTCCAGTTCGAAATTTCGCCGTTCGTTCCGTTCTTGAACTCGTTCTGCTCGGCCTTGCACGAAGGTAACTGCTCTTCAAGCGGCAACGCGCCACCGTCACTCCGCGGACATTCAGGCGCATCTCAGTAGTACCGCGGAATCTTACCGTTGTGAGGCGTCTTGCGATTGGAGAGATCGAACATCACTTCGTCGACGTAGCACCATCCCCAGCCTTCGGGCGGATCATAGCCTTCGATGATCGGATGGCGGGTGGCGTGGAAGTGTTTGGTCGCGTGCTGGTTCGGCGACTGGTCGCAGCACCCGACATGTCCGCAAGTGCGGCAGAGCCTGAGATGAAACCAGATGTCGCCGGTCTCGAGGCATTCCTCACAGCCGAGCGCGCTCGGCGTCACGTCGCGAATGCCGCTCAGGTGGCAGCAGCTTTTCGACATTATGAGCTCACTCGGCGGGCCAGAGGTGAGGGCCTTGAGAATGCGTAAGGAAACCGTGGATCGCCGCCACGACCTGGGCTCCTTCGCCGATGGCCCCGCCAACTCGCTTGACCGACCCGCTCCGCACATCGCCAACCGCAAACACGCCAGGCACTGAGGATTCCAGCGGCGAGGGCGCGGGGGCGCCGTTCGTCCGCGGTACCCCTGTCGTCACAAAGCCTGCCTTATCCAGCGCCACGCAGCAACCCTGCAGCCATTCGGTCGCCGGATCCGCGCCGACGAACAGAAATACGTTGCGAATCGGGGCCTCGGATTCCTGATCGCCGCGCCGCTCGCGCCACCGGACCTTTTTAAGGCCCCCGCCGACGGGCCCGTCGAGGGCGACGATCTCGGTCTCAGTCATCAGCTCGATGTTCGGAGTGGCGCCGATGCGTTCGATCAGGTAGCGCGACATGCTTTCGGCAAGGTTCGGTCCCCGGACCATCATCCTGACCTTCGAGGCGTGGGCGGAAAGAAACACCGCCCCCTGGCCGGCCGAATTGCCGCCGCCGACCAGAACGACCTCCTGGCCGAGGCACAGGCGCGCCTCGATCAGCGACGCCCAGTACCAGACGCCGCGGCCTTCGAACCGGGCGATGTCGGCGAGCGCCGGACGGCGATATCTCGCGCCGCTCGCGACCACGACGGTCCGGGCCTGAATGCGATCTCCGCCATCGAGAGCGAGGACAAACTCGCCGTTCCCGCTTGCGCAGTCGAGCGTCTCGACTGCGACAGGGATCATAACGTCGGCGCCGAATTTCTGTGCCTGAATGAAGGCGCGCGCGGTCAGCGCCTGGCCGCTGATCCCGGTCGGAAAGCCGAAGTAATTCTCGATCCGCGCGCTGGCGCCGGCCTGCCCCCCGAAGGCGCGCGAGTCGAAAACCGCGACCGAAAGGCCCTCGGAGCAGGCGTAGACCGCTGTCGACAGGCCTGCCGGCCCGGCGCCGACCACCGCCACGTCGTAGATGAAGTTCGCCTTCGACGGCGCCGTCATGCCGATTCGTCGCGCAAGCGCCGTCTCGGACGGATTGCCGATAACCGAGCCGTCGGGGCAGATGACGAGCGGAAGCCCGCCCGCGACGTCGGCGTAGCGATGTATAGCCTCTTGCGCTTCCTCTCCCTTCGCGGCGTCGAGCAAATGGTGAGGATAACCATTCCTGGTGAGAAACCCCTCGAGCCTGATCATGTCGGCCGAGTCCGCCGGGCCAATCAGCACAACGCCGACACCCCCTTCAATGAGAGCCACCCGGCGAAGGATGAGCGCTCGCATGATGCGCTCCCCGAGATCGGCTTCGGAAATGAGCAGCGCGCGCAGCTGATCGGACGGGATCAGAAGGGTCTCGACGTCGCCCTCCGCCACGCCGTCCACCAGCGCCATGCGCCCCGACAACAGGTTCAGTTCGGCCAGAAAGTAACCTGGGCCCAGCTCGGCGATCGGAGAGGTGTGACCCAGCCAATCATGCTGAGTGAGCGAGACGAGGCCGCTGAGCACAACGAACACGCCGGGCGCCACTTTTCCGGCTTCGAACAGCTTCTCCCCGTCCGAATGCTTGCGCAGCGTCCCGTGGCGCCTGAGCCGGTCGATTTCCAGCGGCTTGAGCTCGGGAAACGTCTCGTCGTAGCGCGGTCCGTGGACGGGAAAGACCAAAGCGGCCATGCATTCGCTCTCGATACTGAAAAGCCCGCCCCATTCTAACCAATACTACGGGTCCGGTCCGCACGGGTCGGGAAGGCGGTCCGGCCGGCGGCGCAACTCTTCCACGACCAGGGGAATCCAGTTGCTTCGAACAGCAAGGGGGTTCGGTGCACCAAACCCTACTGCGCAGCGGACTACGGCGTCGCCTTGGCGTGGAGCGTCCCCGAGCCGGGGACCTGCGCGATGCTCATCGTCGGCTTCGGCGGACTTGGGTTCATGGGCTATGCGGCGCGCGGGTTGCCGCTTCGACGGCCTGAGCCCGGGCGGAGCGGGCGTCGCCATCTTCAGCTGAACGCGAGTTCGTGCACTCGGGTCAATTCACCCCGCAAGCCAGCCGTACCAGGCGTCGAATCCCTCTCCGGTGCGCACCGAAAGGCGGATAGAGGCGATTGACGGATTAACTCATGCGCGTTGGCGAGCGCCCGTCCGGGATCGAACTCGACGTGAGGCAAGGAGGTCCATCTTATTGAGGACCACCATCTCGGCCGCCTTGAACGCGTGCGGATATTTGAGCGGCTTGTCGTCGCCCTCGGTCACCGAGAGGATAACGACCTTGGCCCGCTCGCCAAGGTCGAACAAAGCGGGGCAAACGAGATTGCCGACATTTCGATCAGGACCACCGACCCAGTGGCGGGCTCGAGCTCCTGCAAGCCTCGAGCAACCATGTCGGCCTCGAGATGGCGGCCTGCACCCGTGTTCACGTGCGCGGCCGCACCGCCGGCGGCGCGGATGCGTTCGCCATCGTTGGCGGTGGCCTGGTCACTCTCCACCACATAAAGTTTGAGTTCGTCCCTGAGGTCGCGGATGGTGTGTTCGAGGAGCGTCGTCTTGCCGGCGCCGGGCGAACTCACGAGATTGAGCGCCGGTATCTCCCGGCCCTTGAACCAGGCCCGGTTCTTCTCCGCCATCGCATCGTTCCTGGCCAGGATCCGGGCCTCCAGCTCGACGACTTCGCGGGCCGGAGTCGAGCAGGGCGTGGTCATGGCTGTTGCCATGGTCGTGATCGGGCATGGCCGTGGTGGTGATCATTCTCATGAGAATGGCCGTCGCCGCGCGCATGCCGGTGGACGCCGAACTCCATCGTGTTCTTCTTCCCCGTTTCCAGATTGAGGACGGTGGCCGTTGAGTTGTCGCCGCACCCACAATGGCCGCACATCACGCCCGCCTTCATCATTTCGATCGACTTGACGATCAATTCTTCGGCTCGGATGCGCGTCGACCGATGCGACCCGCAGGGGCAGGCGTGAACAAGGACTCGGCCTCGAACTCGAGGCCACATGCCTCGCAGCGCGCGCGTCCGTCGATCTCGTGAATTTCAAGCGTCGCGCCCTCGAGTCCGGCGTCCTGAGCGACGATGTCGAAGCAGAAGGCGATGGCGTCCGCCATCACGCCGGAGAGCTTTCCAACCCCCACCGTCACCCGCGTCACGCGGCGGCCCTTGGCTGCCTCGGAGACGATGCTGACAATGTTCTGGGGTGATGGCGAGTTCATGCATGCGTAGCGCCTTCAGCAGATGCGCGGCAATTGCTCGCCGACCAGCATGTCGACGATCCGCCGCCCGCCGAACACGGTGCGCATCGTCACCCGCCCCAGCTCGCCCGAATGCACCCGCCCGATGATCGCGGCGTGTTCCCCAAGCGGATGAGCGCGAAGTGCCGCCAAGCGCCGCGGGGCCGGCGCGCAAGGTAGGTGACAAGTGCGAGCCCGGCGAAATTCATCTCGACCTCCGCCCATCCCATCTCAGCAATCAGATGCGCGTAGAGGTTGCGCCAGGGCTCGCGCGCTGCTCGCGCGCCTCCCAACATCGCTACCGGCTTGAAGAAGCTGAGGCGTTCGTAGCCCCGATAATCCGCGAGCAGGAACTCGCCGCCCCAGATCGTCCCGTCGTCGCCCCATCCGAGGCCGTCAAGGACGACGCCCAGCGCCGGCGGAGCGTCGAGGGGATAGCGGTTTTCCGCGAGGCACGCGGCGAATGGGCGTGATGGTGCTGGACTTCGATGAGCACAAGCGGCTGGTGCGCGCCCGTTCGCGCGCGAGCTTCGCCGAGAGACATTCCGGATGCTGGCCGGCGACGAGCGCGACCGGCCAATGGCCGAACAGTTTTGCGTAAAAGGCGAGCGCGCGGCGATACTCGTCGAAGGTTTCGGCGTTTTCCAGATCGCCTTGGTGTTGCGAGAGGATCACTTGAGGAGGCAGAAGGTGGCCTTGAACTCGCCGCCCATCGCCAGGAGTTGCGGCGCCGCCTCGAATCCGGGCGGCGAGATGAGCGGGGCAGGCGCATACCCGCGCGCCCGCCGCAGCACCCGGGGTTTCCCGCCATTACCCGCACGAGCGAGTTGTCGATCCGATTGGCCATCTCGCGGTCGTGGATCAGCGCGTAAGCGGCGATGCCGCCCAGCCGTTCGCGCGACCCGTCATTATCGCTCGCCTGCGGCTCGGCGGCGACATTGCCACTGGTCACTACCACCGGGCGAGCGAGCCCTTCGAGCATCAGCGCGTGCAGCGGCGTGGTCGGCAGCATGAAGCCCAGCGTCGAGAGCCCCGGCGATGTCTTTCGGCAGGCGGCGCCGCCCGTCGGCGCGCAGGAGCACGATCGGCGCCGCCGCGCCGCCGAGAAGCCGCTCCTCTTCGGCGTCAACCGCGCAATAGCGGCGCATGATCTCGACGTTGGCCGCCATCAGCGCGAACGGCTTCCGCTCGCGGCTCTTCAACTGGCGCAGGCGCGCTACTGCCTGGCGTTGGTCGACGTCGCAGGCGAGGTGAAATCCGCCCATTCCCTTGACTGCGACGATTTCGCCCTTCTGCAACAGGGCGCGCGCCGCGTCGACGTCGTCGAGCGCCGAGTGCTGGTCGAAACTCACGGCCCGGCCGTCGAAACGGATCAAGCTAGCCCGGGGGCCGCAGTCATAGCAGGCGATCGCCTCGGCGTGGAATTTGCGATCGGCCGGATTCCTGCGCGCAGGCGCCGCACATGCCGAAGGGCGCCATGATCGTCGTAGCGCGGTCGTAAGGGATGACGACGACGATGCTAAGCCGGGGTCCGCAATGGGTGCAGTTGGCGAACGGATAGCGGAAACGCCGCTCTAAAGGATTGGCGATCCCGGCTGCGCATTCCGCGCAAATGGCGGCGTCCGGCGCGATTTGGGTATGCGCGGCGCCCGGTTCGCTTTCGGCGACGCGGAATGTGGACGACAATCGGCCCCGATAGGGATGCGTCTCGATCGTGTCGATGCGCGCCAGCAGCGGCGACTCGCGCGCGATGCGGGCGAGGAAGTCGTTGACCGCCGCGGCCTTGCCGCCCACCCGCACCAGCACGCCTTCGGCGTCGTTCATGACTTCGCCGCCAAGGTCGAGTTCGCGCGCCATCCGCCACACTGTTGGGCGAAAGCCGATCCCCTGCACGCGGCCGCGGACTCGGATCTCTGAGATAGTCTGGATCGCGGGCGCGTTCGCCTGGCCCGGTCATGACACGAGATCCCAGAGTGTGGCGCCTGCCTGCCGAGTACGATCGTAACATACCCTATCAAAAAATCCCCGACATGAGCCGACAGCTGACCCTAGCGCAATAGTCCGTGTAGCCGCTCATATACTTGGCAATGAATCTCTCCTCGTCGAAGAGCCGCAAGATAAGGCAGAAAATTGCGAGCAGGGCGGCGGGGACAAGCCCCCAGTAGGAGCCGAGTGCTAGGGACAGCCCGATCAAATAAACAGCCGCGCTCGAATACATCGGATGCCGCACGACTTCGTATCGGCCGGTGCAAATCACTCTTTGGTCCTTAGTGACTTTGACGGTGGCCGAACCGAACGAATTTTCCCGGAAGACCCGCAGCGACATCCACATCGCCGGCAGGATCAGGAGGTCCCGCGCAATGGACACCCACGGCGGGACGTTTGACCAGCCGAAGCGGCGGTCGAGCCCTGGCACGATGTAAGCGGCGGCCACAGGAGCATCAACCCGAGCACAACGATTTTCTGGAAGGGTCGCTGCTCCGCCGTGGGCCCGACTCTGGTCCTGTTCTGAAGGAGTCACGTCATTGGTGATGTAAAGCATGAGAGGAATGCCGGATAGGGCGACTCCGAATAGACCCATGCCTGCCAGTAGCGCACCGACCCGCCGCGAGGTATAGGGCGAGCGAGATACCGCAATATTGACGACGAACCAGGCCCACGCTTTCAGCTTGCGGTTCATCTTCCGAGAATAGCATTTCGAGCGGCAGGCCGCCGACTTTTGTCGCGGCCCGGGGTCGAACCCGCTTCCGGGCAAAGGGATCGAGGCGGACTGGCAGCGCCTGGCGGTCGGCGGCAGGCGACGGCGTGCCGTCCTCAAGTAATGCGTAGTTTAATTTTTGGCCTGTTAAATTTTTGTCAACACAAGTGGCTGAATACTGAATGTTCCGCTGGGTAATAGATGCGCTGTCTCTAGGTCATGCTTTGGCGCGAACGGACGGGACAAAGGAGGACGCACGTGCTTGCATGGTTGCTCTGGCGCCTCGAAAGAATAGAGCGGATACACGCGGCCGCGGGCGTGCTCATCAGTGAGTTTGGCGTCGAGGCTGGCGCCGAAGCGCGCCGGCGGGAACGGGAAGCCAGTAACCCTGGAACGGCGCGAGACTGGAAAAGCGTAGCATGGGTTGTCGCCCGTCGAGTTTCTCGAGGCGCGTCCGACGCCGCAACTCGACCGCCGCTCCTCGAATCTGGTCCGGTCGCCGAGTTGACGTTGGTCGCCTCAGGCCAGCCGCAGGCGTACCGGATCCAATTCGTTTGCGGGACGCCCGATCAGGGCGCAACGAATTTGACCGAGAAACGGATTGAGGCCGAAGACGCCTCCGCTGCAATCGTCGCCGCCGCGAGCGCCAAGTGGCCACCTCGGACGATCGGGTTGCGCATCCTGGATCGCGAAGGACGCGAAGTGTTCGCGCGACAGAAAGCCAATCGTAAATAACGCCATCGGTGTGTGATCTCCGCAGAAACGTTGAAGAAGAACCGGACAAATTGCGCGCAAGGCCTTTGGTTCTGTTGGCGCGCCCAACGGGAATCGAACCCGTGTTTCCGCCGTGAAAGGGCGGCGTCCTGGACCGCTAGACGATGGGCGCGGGCGCAATCAGAATCAGGTTCTGCCGGACCGGCGCGATGCTATAAGGTCGGCGCTCCGCGCTGGCAAGCCTAACGCGGGCGCGTCGGCGAATGATCAGAGGAAACAATGCGCGCAATACGCATCCATCAGCCCGGCGGTCCGGAAGTCATGCGCCTTGAGGAGGTCGAGCTCCCGCCGCCGGGCAAGGGCGAGGTTAGGCTGCGCCAGCACGCAATCGGCGTCAATTACATGGATGTCTATCAGCGCACCGGTTTCTATTCGCAAGCGTCCCTGCCGTTCACGCCGGGCGGGGAGGGCGCGGGGGACGTGGTCGAGGTCGGACCGGAGGTGACGGGACTGAAACCCGGCGACCGTGTCGTCTATTCCGGCGCGACCGGGGGGTATGCCGATGAGCGCAACATCGAGGCTCGATTGCTGTTCAAGCTGCCGCGCGCGATCTCCTACGAAACGGCCGCCGGAATGATGCTGAAGGGCCTCACGGCGCAATATCTCCTGCGCCAGACCTATCGGGTGAAAGAGGGCGATACGATCCTCGTTCACGCCGCGGCGGGCGGGGTGGGGCTCATCCTCTGTCAGTGGGGGAGAGCGCTGGGCGCAACGGTGATCGGCTGTGTCGGCTCGCCCGAGAAGGCGGTGCTCGCCAAGAAAATGGGTGCGAAGCATACGATCCTCTACCGCGACGAGGATTTCGCTAAGCGGGTGGGCGAGATCACCAAGGGCGCGAAATGCCATGCGGTCTATGACGGGGTCGGAAAGGCGACCTTCCCGGCGTCGCTCGACTGTCTCAGGCCCTTCGGCATGTTCGTGAGCTTCGGCTCCGCCTCGGGCGGCATCGAGGCCTTCAACATTGGCCTTTTGGCGCAGAAGGGCTCGCTGTTCGCAACCCGGCCGACCCTTTTCACGTTCATGTCAGACCGTCTGCGGGCGGAGAAAATGGCGCGCGACCTGTTTCGGGTCGTCGAGCGCGGCGAGGTGAAGATCCGGATCGGCAGGAAGTGGCCCCTCGCCGAAGCCGCCGACGCTCACGCCGCGCTCGAGCGGCGCGAAACGACGGGCTCGCTCATTCTCCTGCCGTAAAGGGGGACCAGCGCGCGGGGCGGTGAAAACCGTTCCGTTATCGGGCTCCTCATGGCCGTCAAGCATTCCGGGCGGCCATAGGGCGCGTCCTCCGCTCCATTCGTTCGTAGGCACGGCCGCTCGCGGCCGCCTCAAGCGCCAACTAATACCAGAGGTCACAGCGGCTGACCGACGTGAGCCCAGTGGCGCCTTCCGATTGATGTGATGGTTTCGGGCTGGGCGATGAGTTTGCGCTAGGCGGCGCAGGCGGCGTCGATGATGGCGTCGTAGTTTTCGAAGACGGTGTTTGAGAGCCAGTTCTGGCGGAGATACTGCCAAACGTTCTCCACCGGTTGAGCTCCGGGGCGCGCGAAGGCAGGAAGATCGGGGTGATGTTTTCGGGCAGGTCGAGCTTGCCGGTGGTTGCCATCCGGCTCTGTCGAGCAGCAGGACGGCATGAGCCCCTGCAGCGACATTGCGCGAGATTTCGTCGAGATGGAGCCGCATCATGTCGGCGTCGGCATAGGGCAGCGCGAGGGCAGCTCCGACCCCGCGGGCTGGGCAGATCGCGCCGAACAGATAGGCGTTGTCATAGCGCTGATCGGCCGGTTGGCGAGGCCGCGTTCCGCGCCGGGCCCATTGTCGGACCTGGCCGTTTTTTTGGCCGATGCGGGCCTCGTCCTGAACCGGATTTCGACCGGCGTTGTCTCCGGCAGTCCGTCGAGATGAGCCTTCAGCGCGCGGGAAGTTTTTTTTAAACGCCTCGACGATCCGTTCGTCCTGAGCTGGATGGCGAGGCCTTGCGCTCATGTGGGAGAAGCCGAGCTTCTTGAGCAGTTTTCCGACCTAGCGCTCGTGAAAGTCGACGCCAAACTGCTCGGCGATGACGCGCTTGAGGTCGATCCGCCGCCAGCGCACGACCCCGTCCTTCTCACGATCCGGCCCGGCCTCGACGAGGGTCGCGAACTGGGGCAGTTGCTCCGCCGACAGGCGAGGCTTAGGGCCGTCCAGTTGTCGAAGAGGTCCTCCGGACCCGATGCGTTGAAGCGACCCAGCCACGCAACGTCTGGCGATCGATCCCGCCGATCCGCGCCGCCGATCCGCGATCCATCCAGTCCCGGACAGCGGCCAGCGACAGAAGCCGCCGGCTCTGATTGACGTCCTTCGACCGCCGGGCCAACGCCCGAATCCCCTCGGCCGAATAGTCCTCTCGCAATCTCACCGCTGATGGCATGGCCCAATGCTCCATGCCGCCTTGAATCATCATGCTCCCGATTCGGGAATCCCCTATGAGTCAGCCAGCGGGGCCTTTGGCATAAGCCGCCCAGGCCGGAATACAATGGGGAAATGGGTGGGATCGCCTTCGTCTTCCTAAACTCGGGTGCGACGCGGCGCAGCAGGTCTATCATGATCCGCGAAGTTCGCACATTGTGACGGGGGCACAAGACCGGTTACGTCGCAAACTGGTCCTCAATCTCATTTCTATGAGCCGGAAGCGCAACGGAAGGCTCGCTGATGGACCGCAAGATCGAACTGCTCGCTGGTTTCTGGACCCTCGCTGGAGATTGTTCCGCCACGGGTCCGTCGGAAGTGAGCACGTTTTCGCTCCGGGAGCGCGTGGAGGCGGCTGCGGCTGCCGGGTATACCGGAATGGGCCTCGTTCATCAGGACTTTGTCTTCAACGCCAAAGCAATCGGCTATTCTGCGATGAAGCGGCTTTTCGACGACCACGGCATCGCTCACATCGAGGTGGAGTTTCTATTGGAGACTGGTTTGAAACGGGGCGAGAAGAAAGTGGCGTCCGACCGCATTCGCAAGGATTTGCTCGAAGCCGCGCATGAACTCGGTGCCCGCGACATCAAATGCGCCGGCGAAATGTGGACTGACCACTGCGACGTCTCGAAGATGGGCGATGCTTTCGCAGACGTGTGCGCCGACGCTCAGAAAGTTGGTGTGACAATCGCGATGGAAATCCTGCCGACGAGCAACGTGCGCACGCTGGAGACGGCCAGACAAATCGTCGATCGCGCAGGCTACCCCAACGGCGGCCTTTGTCTCGATATCTGGTATTTCGTCCCGCGGCGGCATCGATTTCGGGAAGATAAGAACCCTTCGCGCGGGCATGATAAATTCGGTGGAGCTGGATGACGCCGCCGCGAAACCGGTGGGTTCCCTGTGGGAGGACACCTTGATCCAACGCCTCTATCCCGGCCAGGGAAGCTTCGATTGCCGCGGGTTCATCGATGCGATCGAGCAGGCGGGTTTTCGGAGCTTCGTTGGGGTCGAAGTCGTCAATAAGGCCTATCGCAAACTGCCGCTCCGGGAGCAGGCCGAGCGCTCGTTCAAAGGCGCAATGGCTCAATTCTCGAAAGCCGTCTGAACTAAAGAATTGAAGGGAGAGAAACGTGGAGTCCAACCTCAAAGGAAAGGTCGCTCTACTCACTGGAGCGCGTCAGGAATAGGGCGCGCGACGACACTCGCCTTTGCGAGGGAAGGCTGCCGGCTCGCTCTCGTTGACATCGACAATAGGGAACTTGAAAAGCTGTCCGCTGAAATCAAGGCGATCGGCGTCGACGTGGACTCAGGTCTTGGCGATCTTGCCACGTTGGAAGGTGTCACGCAGGGAATCGCCGCAGCGCTCAAAGACTTCGGCGGGCGGGTCGACGTTCCGGTCAACAATGTTGGCTCCGGCTGCGTTCGAACCTTCGATCAGCTTTCTGACGAGGACTGGGACCGGACCCTCCAACTCAACTTCATGAGCTACGTCCGCTCGATCCGCCTCGTGCTGCCGGGCATGCGGGAGCGTCGCTCCGGCGTCATCGTCAACAATGCATCGGATCTCGCTCGCCTACGGGAGCCTGTCCCGAATGACTATTCGGCGTCCAAGGCGGCGGTCCTGGCGCTGACGAAGGGCCTTGCGAGGTCGGAAGGACCAAACATCCGCGTCAATGCCGTTGCGCCAGGGCCGATTTGGACACCGTTCTGGTCCAAGCGAGGAGGTTTCGCGGATACATTCGCCGCTTTTCACAAGATGCCGCCCAAGGAAGCAGTCGAACATGAGCTTTCCCTACGGCAGATGCCGTTAAAGCGGTTGGGCACGCCCGAGGAAGTCGTGAACGTAATCGTCTTTCTGGCGTCGGATCTGGCGTCGCTCGTGACGTCCTCGGTTTGGGGAGTGGACGGCGGAACGATCCGCAGCACTATCTGACGACTACGCGTCGGATACTCCGGTCGTCAAAGAATGTTGGGCTCGTCATCAACGAGGTCGGTGGTTTGGTTTTCCTCCGAGGGCGCGTAGAGCTCTTGCCTATGTTTCTTCCTCCTCCTCGGCGCCCCCTGTCGCCCAACTGACCACCAGCGCGATCAGGATGATCGCGCCGTAGACGGCGTCGATCCAGAACGCCGCGATTTCCGCCAGCGTCAACACGTTTTGCAAGATGCCGAGCAGCAACACGCCGGTCAACGCGCCGAGCAAGCGGCCCTTGCCGCCGTTGCGGCTGATGCCTCCAATCACCGCCGCCGCGAAGACGTAGAAAATCATGTTCTGGCCCTGACTCGGCGCCACCGAGGCAATGCGCCCGGTCAGCATCAGCCCGGCGAGGGCGGCCAGCATGCCGGCGACAATGAATGTGCCCCACAGCACCCGGTCGACGCGGATCCCCGCGACGCGCGCAGCCTTGGCGTTTCCCCCGATCGCGTATAGGGCGCGGCCGAGCCGGTGGTAGCGCAGAAACAGGCCGAAGACGATGTACAGGATCGCCGCGATCCAGATGGACACGGGAATTCCCATCCATTTGCGGGATCCGAGATACAAATATCCGGAGGGGAGGTCGAACAGCGTCTTGCCGCTGGTGGTGCCGAGTTGCACGCCGCGCAGGAGAATCAGCATCGCCAGAAGTCCGGTGAAGGCATTGAGCCGCAGCCGGACGATCAGGAAGCCGTTGATCGCGCCGACAACCGCGCCAGTCAGCAGCACGATCGGAATCGCCAGCCACCACGTGAGCCCGACACCCGATCCGCCGATCTCGACGTTCTTGATGATCAGCCACGCCCCGAGCATCGGCGCGAGCCCGACCACTGATTCCAACGACAGGTCGAATTTTCCGGCCAGCAGGACCAAGGTCTCGGCAATCACGACGACGGAGAGTTCCGAGGATTGCTGCAGGATGTTGAGAAAATTGTCGGTCGTGAGAAAGGCTTCGGAGGCGAATGCGCCAATGACGATCACCAGCACGATCACCGGGACCAGCGTCAGCTCGCGCAACCCCAGCAGTGAACTGCCACGCCGCATCACGACCGGCTGGTCCTGCACCGCGTCAACCCGCTGGCTCGCCATGTCCGATCCCCTCGATCGCCGCGACCAGTTTTCGCTGCTCCACCCGGCGGTAAATTCCTCCGTCAGCCGGCCCTTGAAGATGACGAGCACACGGTCGCAAGCGGACAGCTCATCCAGTTCGTCTGACACGATCAGCACGGCGGCGCCGTCGGCGCGAGCGCGCTCGACAATTGCGAACAACGCCTCCTTGAGGCGATCTCGACGCCTTGCGTCGGATAAAGCAGCACCAGCACCCGCGGCGCTGAGGCGAGCGCGCGCGCCATGACCGCCTTCTGCTGGTTGCCGCCGCTGAGTTCGTTGATCGGCTGGGCGGTCGAGGCGGTGACGATCTGCAGCGAATCGATCATTCTGGCGGCCGCGTCGCCCTGCCGGCGGGGCAGAACGATGCCGGCTGGCCCCAATTGCTCGACGGTGGTCATCGTCATGTTCTCGGCGATCGAGAGCAGCGGGATGATGCCGTGCGCGTGGCGGTGGCGGGGCACGTAGCCCACGCCCTTGCGGCGTGCGTCGGTAACGTCGCCGCCGCGCAGATCCGCACCGTCGACCAGGATCTTTCCCCCCGTTGGCGCGACCAGGCCGGCGATGGCGTCGCCGATCTCGCTCTTGCCGGAGCCAAGCCCAGCAAGCCCGACGCATTCGCCGGCTGCGACCCGCAGCCAAAAAACCGCACCATCGACGCGCAGCTCATGCACCTCCAACGCGTGGTCCCTGCGATCCGATGCAGCCATGCCCCCGGCTCGGCGGCGTTCGCCAGCGGCCGGCGCGGTGTCGCCCGCCATGGCCCTAACGACGCGCTCCTTCGGCATGTCTTCCAAGGGCGCCTCGGCAACTACGCGGCCGTCGCGCAACACCGTGACGCTCCGACAAACCTCGTAGATCTCTTCCAGATAGTGCGAGATATACAGGAATGTGACGCCGGTTGATTGCAGGTGAGATATGCGGTCGAACAATCGGCGCACCTCCCGCCCCTCCAGTTCTGCCGTGGGTTCGTCAAGGATGATGAAACGCGTGCCCTGGATCAGGGCCCGGGCGATCTCGACGATCTGCCGCTGCTCGACCGAGAGCCGCGCGCTCGCGGACTTTGACGCGCTAATCCTTCTTGCGCACGGCTTCACGAAGGAGAGCATCCATCCCAACCGCCGGCTGGCCGTTGTGGCGCGCTTCGGCGTCGGCTACGACACGGTGGACGTGGAGGCTTGCACAGGTGCGGGGATCGCCCTCGTCATTACTCCGGATGGTGTACGCAGACCGGTCGCGGTTTCGATCATGGCACTCATTCTGGCGCTCACCGGCAAGCTCATAGTCAAGGATCGGCTGACGCGCGAGGGCGCCGCGGGGTTCTCAAGACGAGGCGAACATATGGGCCTGGGCCTTGTCGGACGCACGCTGGGGTCGGTCGGCATCGGCAACATCGGCGCCGAGCTTTTCCGGTTGATGATACCCTTCGACATGAAGTTGATCGCGCACGACCCCTATGCCGACTCGAAGCTCGCCGGCGAGCTGGGAGTTGAGCTTGTCGGTCTCGAAGATGTTTTCCGCCGCTCCGACATTGTCAGCGTGAGTTGTCCGCTGACCACCGAGACGCGCCATCTCGTGAACGCCGAACGCCTCGCTTTGGTGAAGCCCACGTCCTACTTCATCAATACCGCGCGCGGACCCATCGTCGACCAGAAGGCGCTGACCAAAGCCCTACAGGGGCGGCGAATTGCGGGCGCTGGGCTTGATGTGCTCGAAACGGAGCCGCCGGATGACAATGATCCGATTCCAAAGCTCGACAACGTGATCTTCGCGCCGCATGCGCTTTGCTGGACGGACCAGTGCTTCGCGGGCAACGGCGCCGTGGATGTTCGCGCGGTGTTGGACGTTCAGCATGGTCGGGATCCGCGCGTCGTCGTTAACCGCCAAGTCCTGGAAACGGAGACTTGGAAGAAGCGTCTGTTGGAGTTTCGGAAGCGGGTCTCTGCCTAAAATATGCGCCTGCTGGACGCGTTGCGCAGGATAGATGCCGCCGAGGCGCCGAGAGGTCTCACTTCGAAGAGCGATCCAGCGTTGTGCATCGGCCGCAACTCGACGATGCAGATCGAACTCGGCATCGGCCTCGAACGATGTCGCGACTGACTAGGGCAATGCGGTCCACGAGATCATCGCCAGTCCCGAGTATCGGCTTCTCTTTCCGGGCGTGATGCTAGCCGAAACAGCCGCGCAGCCGGGAAGTATCGCAGACCAGGCAGGGCGGCAGCTTCGAAAGCAGCTACGCTGATTGTCCATTCGGTCCCGACCGGAATAGACTGGGTCCCCAATCGTTAGAGGCGTCGATATGGATCGCACTCTTTTTAGGATGCTTGCTGCCGCGACCGCCGCAGCCGCCCTCTCCGCTTCCGATTTCACCATCACTGCCACCGCGCAGAGCGATCAGCAGCCCACGCATGCCGAGCTCGTGCAGCGTTGGGCGGCGGCGGCTCTCGACGCCCAACTCAAAGGCATGAAGACGGCTCTTCGGCTGACCGCGGAACAAGAAAAGGATTGGGGCCCGTTTGAAACCGCGGTCAAGGACGGCGCAAAGGCGCGCGTGCTCGCCCTTCAAAAAGAGCAAGGCAACAACTTGTCACCGATGGATCGCCTGAATGCGAAGGCGGAGCGACTAACGCAAGGCACAGCAAATCTTGAGACGATCGTCGAGGCGGCCAAGCCCTTGTACGCGAGCCTCGATGAGACACAGAAACGCGCGTTCATAACGCTTGGGCGCATGCTAGTGCCCGAGCGCGGGCGCTTTGCGAAGGAGATGAGACATCTGCGCGTTGGCGAGGGCGATCAGCACAGCGTGGAGTAGCGGTGGTGGGTTCGCTCGTTGGCTCCCGAGACGAGCTGCAACATTGCATCGCGCTAGCCAATCAGAATGGAGGATCGTCGTTCCAGTTCGCGTCGGCTGAGGGCCCTCTCGGCGCCTTGACTTTGGACCTCGACCCGGTCGCGACGGGCGCCGTGCGTTCTAGGTTGCCCGCGTAGACGGCCGGGCGTGTTCTACAGGTCGTTCCACAGATGCCGTTGTAGCGTGGGCGACAGGCTTCGGCTCGGCCGCGCCCTTCTCGACGAGACGACCCCGATCACTATCGGCGTCGTCCATGGACCATCGGCGAGATCACCCGCTTCTTTTCCTCGCCGATACCCAAGATGCAATTTGCCGCCGAGGAAGTCGTAGGTCGGCTTGCTGCTGGGCGTCGGCTTGGCCGAGCCGTCCGAGAAAATGTCTGGCCATCGCCATTGGCTCTCGAACTTTTGTCCAATATGTGCGGGGGCACGCAGCGGCGCACAAGTGGCGACAGCAAAGCATTAACTTTCGTCATTTCAATGGGGTAGGGGGATGGGCGCGGACGGCTGCAACCAAACGGTCGGCCTTTCTTGCGCCAAGTTTACGCGCCACGAGCCACGCTTGGCGCAGGCTGAACGCCCTTGTATAGGAGGCGCGCCGAGCCGGCGCCGGCAGATCTCCGGACGAAACGAGGAAGGGCGTATTGACCCGAATGATCGAACCGACCCTGAAGCCCGTCGAGGCCGCCGTCACGCCCGCCAAGAAGGAGGAGGGCTGGTGGGAAACCGTCAAGGTCATCATCGAAGCGCTGCTGATCGCGCTGGTGGTCCGCACCGTCCTGTTCCAGCCGTTCAACATTCCGTCCGGCTCGCTGGTGCCCACGCTGCTGGTCGGCGACTATCTCTTCGTCTCCAAATACGCCTACGGCTACTCGCATTTCTCGCTGCCGAGCTTTCTCGATCTCGCTCCCCAGGCGATGCCCGGCCGAATATTCGCCTCGGAGCCGAAACGCGGCGACATCATCGTGTTCAAGCTGCCGAGCGATGGCCAGACCGATTACATCAAGCGGCTGATCGGTCTGCCCGGCGACAAGATCCAGGTCCAGCACGGGCGGCTCTTCATCAACGGCGAGGAGGTCCCGCGTGAGCCGATTGCGCCGTTTCTGACCGTCAACCACTTCAACAAGCCAATGGAGGCCCCGCAGTACCTCGAGACGCTTCCAGGCGGGGTGCAGCATAGGATCATTCAGATCGACGGCGACGAGGGAACCTTCGACAACACCAAGGTCTACGAAGTGCCGCCGGGACACTATTTCATGATGGGCGACAACCGTGACAATTCGAGCGATTCAAGGCTCGCGGGGGATCAGGGCGGGGTCGGCTACGTCCCGTTCGAGAATTTGATAGGCAGGGCTGAGGTCATCTTCTTCTCGATCGACGAGGGGACGCCCGCCTGGCAAGTCTGGCGGTGGCCCTGGACGGTGCGGTGGAGCCGCATCTTCCAGCGGGTGCACTAGCGGCCGGCCCGACCAGCTCCCGCAACAGGCCCAAAGACGCTATAGTCGTCCGGGCTCATCATTCCGGTTTTCAACGCGTTGCCCGGCGGCGCCCCGGCGCGGCCGTTCCCCGATCGGTTGGTCAATGAACAAACAGCCGCGAGCCGAATTGTCGGCGCTGGAGTCCAGGCTCGGATACAGCTTCCGCGCTCCGGGCCTCGCTCAGCTCGCGCTGACGCATGTTTCGGCGCAAAACTCCGGGGGGCGGGGGCGGGCGCTGTCCTACCAGCGTCTCGAATTCCTCGGCGACCGGGTGCTCGGCGTCGTGATCGCAAGCCGGCTCTATCAGGCCTTTCCGCAGGCGAGCGAGGGAGAACTGTCGATGCGGTTCGCCAAGCTCGTGCGCCGCGAGACCTGCGCCGAGATCGCCGCTGAGTGGGACGTCGGGCCGCATGTCGCGCTGGGTCTCGGGGAAGCGCGGGGCGGCGGGCGCAAGAAGGCCGCGATCCTCTCCGACGTCTGCGAATCCCTGATCGGCGCGGTGTTCGTCGACGGCGGCTTCGAGGCGGCCGAGGCGCTGATCCTGCGCGCCTGGGGGGAGAGGATCACCGCCGACGCCGCGCGGGACGCGAAGACCGCGGTCCAGGAATGGGCGCAGTCGCGCGCGCTCTCAGCGCCCCGCTATGAGGAGGTCGAGCGCAGCGGGCCGGCGCACGCGCCCCATTTCGTGATGCGCCTCACGCTGGAAGGCTACGCGCCGGAACTTGGCGCGGCGAGCTCGAAGCGGGCGGCGGAACAGGCGGCGGCGCAGGCTTTTCTCGACCGCTGGGGCGCGACGTGAGCCAAACTCGATGCGGGTTCGTCGCGCTCATTGGCGCGCCCAACGCCGGAAAATCGACGCTGATCAACGCCCTCGTCGGCGAGAAGGTGTCGATCGTCACCCGCAAGGCCCAGACCACCCGCTCGGCGGTGCGCGGCGTTCTGACCAAGGGCGACGCGCAGATTGTGTTCGTCGACACGCCGGGCCTGTTCGCGCCCAAGCGCCGACTCGACCGGGCGATGGTCGCTACGGCCTGGGGGGCGGCGGCCGACGCCGACGTGCTCGCGCTCCTGATCGACGCCAGGAAAGAGGCCGGCCAGGCGAGCCTGAGCGCGGAGACCCAGGCGATCCTCGGCGGGCTCGCCGACGCATTGAAGCCGAAGCTCGCCGTCCTCAACAAGATCGATCTCGTCGAGCGGCCGAAGCTGCTGGAACTGGCGGCGAGGCTCAATGCCGCGATGGCGTTCGATGATACGTTCATGATCAGCGCCACGACCGGCGACGGGCTTGGCCGGCTCATGGAGCCCCTGATCGAACTCGTTCCGCCCGGACCGTGGCTCTATCCCGAGGACCAGATCGCGGAGGCGCCGATCCGCGCGCTCGCGGCGGAGATCACTCGCGAGAAGCTGATCGAGCGGCTGCACGACGAATTGCCCTATCAGGCGACGGTCGAGACCGAGAGCTGGACGGACCTGCCGGATGGAACGGCGCGGATCGAGCAGACGATCTTCGTCACCCGCGAGAGCCACCGCAAAATCGTGCTCGGCGAGGGCGGGCGCACGATCAAAGCGATCGGCACGGCGGCGCGCAAGGACATCGCCGCGGCGCATGGCGCCAAGGTGCACCTCTTCCTGTTCGTCAAGGTGCGTGAGAACTGGCTCGACGACCCGGAGCGCTACCGCGCGATGGGGCTTGAATTCCCGAAAGGGTAGCGCCGACGAGTGGTGGAGCGAAACCCATGAAAATGAAAGCACTTTCAAACGCTTTCTTTTGCTTTTCGGATTCGTGACTTTTCAAAGGGTAATGAGCGCTTCCAATCATTTTTTCTCCTTGACGGACCGCCGCCTTTCCGGCCGCGTTGATGCTGCGAAAGGGAAATGTATAGCACCGTTTCCGGTTTTCCGCAAGGAAATTCGCTATCGACAGGAAATTCGCTATCGACAGGAAACTCGCTCTCGACAGCAGAATCTCTAAGTCGTGGCCGTTGCCTGTCCCGGTCATCGACGTCTCAACCTGTCGAAACGACAGCAAAAAGCAGCGAAGACGAAACCTCTACCACCGGCGGCGGCGAAGTCGGGCTCGCGACTGAGCCGGCGCAGCCTTTGAGGCCGGGAAAAGCCGGCCATCACGCTGAAGCGTCCCGGGCAAACCGGCCCAGAGACAAATCGGCGCTCCATCGATGGCCAGCACCTTCAACGGCCCTATTCGCTCAAACCTCGGTCGAGCGCAAACTTCGAGGCCGTCCCTTTGGACCGTCCCCCACGGGCTCAATGCTCGCTACGCCATCCCCAACGCCGGAAAGATAGCGTGTCAGGCCGCGGGGCTTCCACCTGGCGGGGCCGGTTCAGAAACCGCCTCGCACGGCGGTCCAGAGAAACGCGTAAGCAGACAGCCACAGAAGCGTCTGCCAATTGCGGCCCGGCATGAGGGTTTCATCCTTCTTTGCATCCCCGCGGTCGGCCGAAGGAAACCAGAACGAGAGGCGGGGCCGGATCCGAATCATCAAGAGGGGAAAGGCGGCGAGGTACACCGCGCCGACGACGATGGCGGCCGGGTGGTTTTGGTCCCCCGAGAACGCCAAAAATAAGGCTATCGCCGTCGCCGCCCAGCCAACCAGCCAAGCGCGAAAGAAGCCGGTTTCGGAAATGGAGCGCCGCAAGAGGCGCCGGGCGAGCACTCCCGTCCAGACGCAGGCGAGCCCAGCCGAAACCAGAACGGTTTGCGAATTAGAATCGTCCCCGGCAAGCAGAAAGACCATCGCCGCAAGCGCGCATAGGAGGTGATGGGCAATCCTGACCGGAAAAGGAAAGCGGGGTCCGGAGACGGCTTCTGGAACGAGAAGCAACCCTTCATCGAATCGCTTCACGTCCCAGTGGCGAAAGTCGACCCACTGATGGCGCCACAACCAGTCCAGTCTCTCCGGCACACTGATGGCGGAGCCGACGACGGTCAGCACGGTCAACTCGGACTCGGACGCGAGACGGGTCAGCGTCTTGTCGCGAGTTCGGTTGGTGAGAAGCAAGACGGGCGTGGCCTCTTGCAGAGCCTGCGTCTCCTCGGCGCCCAATCGCGTGAGGATGCGCGTCAGTTCATCAGCCGCGGGTTGATCGATCGGATCGTGAAACAGGCGATATCGACGGACTTGCTTCAAGGGCGAGGACCAACTGTCCTTGTCTCGGACCCGGGCGCCGCAACTGGCTCTGTACCAGTTCCATGCTTTACCGGTCGGGGTCCACCGCAATAAGTCTTCGGGACGAACCAGGAGAACGATCACGATCCCGGATAGAGGGATGGCCGCGAGCAAGACCATGACGCCCGGGTGATCGGTGGACGCTGTCGTTATGTTGGCGCTGAAGCCTGCGAGGCTTCGTCCCACCAAATTCAAGAGCACCGGGTAACAGTAGAACCCAGCCAGACAGGCAAGGCAGATCACGAGCCGGGTCATACCCATGCGACGGCGGACAAAGGAAAAGCAGAAGAACCAGGCGAGTCCAAACACGAAGACCGGAAGCAGCAGGCGCAAAAGGAGTTCGAAAGCAGGCGACGAGTTCGGGCTCGCTTTCGGCCCAGTTTGCGAGAAGTCCATAGGCAAGCGATGGGATCAGCAGGGTGAGCAGAATGACGAGGACCCAGCGCGGCAAGCCAAGCCACGTCAGCGCGGAATGCGCGTGATGCGGACCTGCGCGATTCGCCCCCAGGACTGAAATCAGGGTTTCGAGCGCCGGGCCAAACGCACGGAAATCGACCGACTCGCAGTCTGCGAATTGTCCGGCGGCTCTCCAGCCGCGAAACTGGGCCACGATGATACGCTTGCCCTGTTTCTTCGCGCGTTCCCATTCCTTGCGGACGTTGGGACGCTCCCAGCTTTTCGGCGACGCGACCAGGACCATCGCGGGAGCTCGATCGAGCGCGGCTTCGAGATCCCGCTCCCAAGCCCTGCCGGCGGATAAGTCCTTGACGTCAAACCAAACGGGAACCCCGCGGTTGGCGAGGTGGCGAGCCAGGGATTCCGCGAAATAGTAGTCCTTGCGCGAGTAGCTGATGAATACGGGAGTTCCGGCGGCCATGCGTTAAAAGCTACGCCGATTCATGCATGACGTCGAACAGAGCGACGTTGAGGAAATAGAGGACTTTTGCGAGGCGAATCGGGGATCCACACATACGCTCGCCTAGGGGACCAGCACCCCCGGGTTCATGATCCCCGCGGGGTCGAGCGCGCTTTTCGCCGCTGCGAACGCTTTTCCGAACAGGTCGGGGCGCTGGGCGCGATACCAGGGCATGTGGTCGCGGCCGACCGCGTGATGATGGGTGATCGTACCGCCGACGGCGATCAGCGCATCGGAGGCGCGGGCCTTGATTGAGCGCCACTGTTCGATGAGCCGCGCCGGATCGCCCCGCACGTTGAAGGTGTAGTAGACCGCCGGCCCATCCGGATAGACGTGGGTGAAGCGGGTCGAAACGGTTCCCTTGCGGCCGGTCGCCTCGGTGAGCGCTTCCTCGGTCGTCTTGCGGACGGCGGCGTGGAAAGCCTCGAACCTGTCCCAGGTGATCGCGGTCTCGAAAGTATCGTTGATGAGCCCCATCGGCACGGTGAGCTCGCGCGCGTAAGGCATGCGGATGAAGGCGGTGCGCCAGCGCCCGGCCGCGGCCTCGTCGTCGTGTCGGCGCCCGCCGTGGTCGGCTATCAGCTCGATCGCGCGCGCCATCCAAGCTTCCACCGGATGGTCGGCGGACTCGAAGGCGAGCACGAGCAGGCTCTCCTCGTAGGCGTTGACGCCATAGGTCCCGGCCTCGGCGTTGTCGATGACCCGGAGGTTCGAGGGATAGAGCCCGGCTTGCGCGACGGCGCGAACGGCCCGCGCGGCGGCGAAAAAATCGGGGAAGCCGAACACCGCGTCGGCGCGGAAGCGCGGCCTCCCCTGCAGCCGCATCCACGCCTGGGTGATGATTCCGAGCGCGCCTTCGGAGCCGATCATCATCCGGTCGGGGCTGGGGCCGGCGCCCGAGCCCGGCAGGCGGCGCGACTCCATCGCGCCCACAGGCGTGATGGTGCGGATGCTTTCGACGAAATCGTCGATGTGCGTATAGAGCGTCGCGAAATGGCCGCCCGAGCGGGTGGCGATCCAGCCGCCCAGGGTCGAGAATTCGAAGCTCTGCGGATAGTGGCGGATCGCGAGGCCGTGCGGCTTCAACGCCGCCTCGATCGCCGGCCCGCGGATGCCGCCCTGGATGCGCGCGGCGCGGCTCGTGCTGTCGACCTCGAGCACCCGGTCGAAATGGCGCATGTCGAGGCTGACGGCGCCCGCGTAAGCGCCGCCGAGGATCGGCTCGACGCCGCCCACGACCGAGGAGCCAGCGCCGAACGGAATGACCGCGACCCTCTTAGCGCCCGCCCAGTCGAGCACGGCCGCGATGTCGGCTTCGCTCTTCGGCAGGGCGACAAGATCGGGCGCGTTGGCGAAATCGCGGTGAAACGCGCGCACGGTTTCGGGAAAGGATTTGCCGTAGGTATGCAGGAGGCGCTCGTAGGAGTCGTGCGTCAGCACGCCGCCGAGCGCCGCCGGGGCCGAGACGCGCGGCGCGCGCAGCGCGATCTCGGAGGCTTGCGGCGGCGCAGCGGCTGCGCGCGGCTCGACGCCGAGCTTCTCGCCGACGAAACGGAAGAGGCGCTCGCGCTCGGCGTCCGAGAGGCCGTCGCCCTCATAGCCCCAGCCGTAGAATTTGAGCCTTTGGCCCATGGCAAGGTTCCTCCGCGAAGACTATGACTCCAGCTTGGCGCCTCGTCCTGAGCAGCCCAGGCAGCGGGCGTCTCGAAGGACCTTTCAGCACTAGCCCAGTCAGTGGAGCGTTATGGACCATGCTTCGAGACGCGAGGCTTCGCCTCCCTCCTCAGCATGAGGCGGGCATCGCACCGCTGGCGAGCACCACTTCGCGCTCTTCAGCTCTCCACGCCGCGTAGCGCAACGCCTGAAGGATGTCCTCGCGTTCGAGATACGGAAAGTCGCTCAGGACATCGTCGATGGCGCGGCCAGCCCCGATTTGCCCCACGATCATGCCAACCGTCACCCTCATGCCCTGGATACATGCCTTGCCGCCCATCACCTCTGGGTTCCGCGTTATGCGATCAAGCTGCTCCACGAGAGTCTCCTCATCGCCGATATGCGGTTCTACGAACACTCGATGATGGCGACAAGCCGCCGCGTATGGACGGGCGGCTCAAGCGCCCCGAAGCGACGTCCGACTCTCTGCCCTCTCCGCCGCCTGCCGCATCGCCGCCCAGACCGCGTCGATGTCCGCCGCTTCCGTCGCAAGCGCGCCGACTGAGACCCGCGCCATCCATCGCCCGTCGAGGATCGCCGGAGTCAGATAGGCGGCGCCGGAGCGGTTCACCGTCTCGACCCAGGCCATGGTATGCTTGTCCAGCGCTTCGCCGCTCCGCGCCGAGCCGTCGGGCGCGGGCGGCTCGTGGCGGACGCAGACCGTCTGCAGGTTGACCGGCGCGACGACCCGCCAGCCCGGCGCGGCGGCAATGACCTCGGCGAGATGGCGGGCGTTGGCGATGTCGCGGCGCAGGCGCCGTTGCAGCCCGCTCACCCCCTGTTCGCGAATGATGAACCAAAGCTTCAACGCCCGGAACCGGCGCCCGAGCGGGATGCCCCAGTCGCGAAGATTCTTGACCTCGCCGTCGACCGAGGATTGCAGGAAGCTCGGGTTGGTCGACATCACCCGCATCAGATGCTCGGGATCGCGCACATAGTAGAGCGAGCAGTCGAACGGCGCGCCGAGCCATTTGTGCGCGTTGATGACGAGCGAGTCGGCGCCCTCGACACCTTCCCACATCCACCGGCATTCTGGCAGAATCATCGCGCTGCCCGCCATCGCCGCATCGACGTGCAGCCAGATTCCGTGGCGCCGCGCGACCGCGGCGATGTCGGCGACGGGATCGATCGCGGTCGTCGCCGTCGTGCCGACCGTCGCGACGATGGCGGAGGGGAGGTCGCCGTTCGCGATATCGGCGGCGACCATCTCGGCAAGAGCGTCGGCGCGCATCGCATATTTTTTGTCGAACGGGACGAGCCGCAGATTGTCGCGGCCGAACCCGGCGAGCAGCGCGCCCTTGTCGACCGAGCTGTGGGCGTGCGCCGAGACGTAGACGCGCGGCGTGCGCGCTTCGCCCTGCAAGCCGCCGCGCGCGAGCGCGTAGCGCGTCGCCCGCTCGCGAGCGCAAATGAGTGCGACCAGCGTGCTGGTCGAGGCGGTGTCCTGGATCACGCCGCTGAAGGCCGGCGAGAGGCCGAGCATCTGGCGGAGCCAGTCGGTCACGACCTCCTCGACTTCGGTCACCGCCGGGCTCGACTGCCACGAAAGCCCGATGACCCCGAGCCCGGTCGAGACGAGATCAGCGAGGATGCCAGCCGGCAGGGCGTTGGCGGGGAAATAGCCGAAGAAACGCGGATGCTGCCAAAGCGACAAACCCGGCAGAACGACCCGATCGAGGTCGGCGATCACGGCGGCGAAATCTTCCGGCTCGTCCGGCGGCGTGGCGGGCAGGGCGTCGCGGACCTCGCCGGGGCGGGTTTTCGCCATCACCGGCCTTTCGCTGAGGCCCTGCTGGTAGTCGGCCAGCCAGTCGATGAGCCGATGGCCGTAACGGCGGAAGTCTTCGGGAGACACGGCGGCTTTCCTGTCCTTGCGGGTTGGGGGAGGGGATGCGACGGACGAGGGACGGCGAAGCCTGCATCAAGGCTCGGCCGTTCGAAGTCAACCGGGCGCTGGAGGGAGCGCGCAGGATCGGGAGATCGCAGTGACCGAGCATTCAACTCCGCTGCAATTCGGCCTGCTGGCGTTTCCGAACGTCCAGCAGCTCGACCTGACCGGGCCTTACGAAGTGTTTGCGAGCTGGCCCGGGGCGCGCGTGCGGCTCGTCGCCAAGACTCTGGAGCCGGTAACCTCCTCGACCGGTCTCGTGCTTACGCCCGATTCGTGCTTCGAGGACTGTCCGCAGCTCGACATCCTCTGCGTTCCTGGCGGCGCCGGAGTGAACGCGCTGATGGCCGACGAGGCGACGATCGCCTTCGTGCGCCGGCAGGCGGAAGGGGCGCGGTTCGTGACTTCGGTATGCACCGGCGCGCTCGTGCTCGGCGCCGCCGGACTGCTCAAAGGGAAGCGCGCGACCACGCATTGGGCGTCGCACCACCTGCTCGAGACTCTCGGCGCAATTCCGGTTCACGCGCGGGTCGTGCGCCACGAGAACCTGATGACCGGCGGCGGCGTGACCGCCGGCATCGATTTCGCGCTGACGCTGATCGCCGAACTTGCGGGGAGAGAGATCACCGAGGCGATCGCGCTCAATCTCGAATATGCGCCCGTCCCGCCATTCGACGCGGGTCATCCAGACACTACGCGGCCGGCGGTCGTGGAGATGGTCCGCAAGCGGATGGCGCGGATCGTCGAGGAGCGCCGCGGACATGCCGAGGCGGCGGCGCGGAAACTCAACCTCCGCGACTGACGTGGAGAGGGGCAGTCACACGGTGCACTGCTCAAGGAGGTCCTGGACAAGGCCCGACAAGAGGTCGAGCTTGTAGCCCGTCATCGCCAGCGGCTTCGCGCCTTGCTTCGCTGCCCGAGCCGCCGCTGCAATCGTCGCCGACGCAACCAGCGCGCCTTGCGCCGCGGCCTCGGCCGCGTGCAAACGGATCGGTACGGGCGCGACCCCGCCGGCGGTAAGGCGCAGGAATTGAAACGCGCCCCGCACGACCACCACGCGGGCGACGACCTCGACCAGCGGCCATTCGGCATAGGCGCGGCTGATCGCGCGCTTGTAAGCCGCATGTTCGCCGGCGAGCGGCGGCGCAAGCTGAACGGCCTCGATCATTTCGCCGGCCTTGAGCGCATGGTCGGCTGCGCCGTTCGAGCCGTCGCCGAGCAACTGCTCGATGCTCAAGCCCTGGCGCTGGTTGGTCGTGACCTTCGCTTCGTATGCCATAAGCGCCGCCGCCATGGTCGAGGGATGCGGGGCGACGCAGGGCCCGAGATCGAAGACGACGCCGTAAAGGTGATTGCCCTCGCGCGCCGGGCAATCGCTACCGCCCTTTTTCAGGCAAGCGATAACGGGATTGCGGTAGTACCAGCAGCGCGAACGCTGGGCGAGATTGCCCCCGAGGGTGGCGAGATGGCGGATCTGCGGCGTCGCCAGACCGCCCGCCGCGGCGGCGACGCCGGGATAGGCCGCCGCGAACCGGGCGTCGGCCGCGATTGTCGCGATGGTCGTCGAGGCGCCGATGCGCGCCGCTCCCGCCGCATCCCATGCAATCTCGGTCATAGCCGAAGTCGGAACGATGTCGATGAGCGGGCCGCGCGATACGCCGCTGCGGCGGCGCTCCGAGAGGTCGGTGCCCGAGGCGCGGAATTCGGCCTCTGCCGACTGGGGGACGATTGGCGCCATTACCGTCATGCCGCAGTCCTCCGATGGAGAAGTTCGAGCAGCCGGTCGGGCCGGATCGGGATCTCGTACGGCCTGACGCCGATCGCGTCGCGGATGGCGTTGGCGATCGCCGCCGCCGTCGGCACGGTCGCGACCTCGCCGATGCCGACGCTGCCGCCATGCACGTGGTCGAAGCCGCCCTCGTCGAAGTAGACGTCGATCGGCGGGATGTCGCCGATCCCGGGCATGCGGTAGTCGTCTAGGCTCGTCGTCAGAACATCGCCGGTGACGCGATCGATCTCGCGCCCCTCGTAGAGAGCGTAACCCAATCCCTGAATGATGGCGCCCGAAGCCTGATTGCGCGCCAGGGTCGGCGCGGCAAGCTTGCCGACGGCGACGCCGGAATGCGCTCCGAGCACGCGCACGCGGCCGAGCAGCGTATCGACCTCGACCTCGATCACCTGGACCGAGCTCGGCGCCCCGGCGCCGATCGCGAGGCCGGACGAGCGGCGCATCATGAAGCCGAAGATCCAGCCGATCATGCCGGCGTCCTTGACCAGCGAATTGTTGCCGTAGGCCGTCCTCGAATTGTCTTCGGCGCGCTCCGCCTCGACCTTGAGATCGGGCGAGGCTGCGATGAGTTCGCGCCACGGCGCATTCGAGCCAGGCGCCGGCTTTCGTCCGGTCTTCTCAGCGATGCCGGCCTTCAGCTTGCCGGCGGCGATGAGGAGGGGCGGCACGATCGACGCGGTGACCCGGCTGCCGCCGGATGTCGGCCCCTCGGGCAGCTTCGAATCGCCGATGCGGACCTCGACCTCGTGCGGATCGAGCCCAAATTCGCGCGCGACCGTGTCGGCGATGACGCTGCGGGTGCCGGTGCCGATGTCCTGCACTGCGGTAGCGGCGACGAGACGGCCGCCCTCGATCGCCAGTTCGACCTTGGTTCGAAGCTGCCAGAGATAGAGCCAATAGCCCATCGCCACGCCGACGCCGCGCCGGTAGCGGCCGGTCTGCGGCTGGCCGCGAGCGCGCAGGCGCCAGGCCTCAAGCCCCGCCGCCCAGTCGTAAAGGCGCTGCCGATCGGGATTGGGATCCCAGCGCTTGCGCAAGGCAATCGCATCCGTCCCGAGCCGAAGCGCCGCCTCGTCAATCGCCTGCTCAAGCGCGAAGGCCATCGGCGGGCCGCCCGGAGCGCGAAACGCGCAGCCCGGCGGCAGGTTGCTGACCACGTCGTGATCGACAAGCTCCTTGGCTCCGGCCGCCCGGTAGATAAGACGGGCGAGCCCGGCGACGGTCGAATTCACGGCCACACCGGCGTCGGAATAGGCGGTGAGCGACAGGGCCTTGAAGGCCCCATCGCGGCCCGGCAGAATCGCGACTTTGAGTTCGGCTCCCGGGCGATACCCGGCGATTGACAGTTCTTCATGCCGGTCGAACGCCACCCGGACCGGCGCCCTGGCGGCTTGCGCAAGCTTGATCGCGATGACGGTCTCGGCGCCGAGCGTGGCTTTCGAGCCGAAGCCGCCGCCGATGTGCTCGGCGAGCACCCGCACCTTGCCGGGATCGAGGTTGAAGGTCTTGGCGATCTTCGTCTTGAGCTCGGCCACCGCCTGGGTCGAGATATGAACGGTCAGTTCGTCGCCGTCGAAGCGGGCGACGGCCGCGTGCGGCTCGAGGCAAGTATGCTGCTGGACCGAGGTGCGGAACGTCCCCTCGAACAGCAGCGGATCGCCCGCCGCCCTCGCCGCTTCGATTGCGCCGCGCGCGGTCTTCTTTTTCAATGAGAAGGCGGCGGTGGGCCCGCGGAGATTTCCGGACCAGGACGCCGGCGCGGCCCCGCCTTCGCCGGCGTTGTACCTCTGCCCCTTGCCCTTGGGAAAAAGGATCGGCGCATCGGCCTTGCGCGCGGCGTCCGGCCCGATGGCGCTGGGCAGGATCTCGTAGGCGACCTTGATCGCCGCCAATGCGGCGAGCGCCGTCTTGCGATCGGCCGCGGCGACGGCTGCGACCGGTTCGCCGACGAAGTGGATCATGAGGTCGTCGTCGAGGAGGGAAACCGCCGCCCCGACGCCGGGCAATGCGCGCGCCGGCGCTAGGTCGACCGACCCGACCCGGGCGCGGGCGTGCGGCGAGCGCAGGACCGCGCCTTCGAGCTGCCCTTCATGGCGGATATCGACGGTGTAGATGGCGGCGCCGGTCACTTTCTGCCGCGCT
This sequence comes from uncultured Alphaproteobacteria bacterium, assembly GCA_963832305.1. Taxonomy (GTDB): domain Bacteria; phylum Pseudomonadota; class Alphaproteobacteria; order Rhizobiales; family Beijerinckiaceae; genus Roseiarcus. The sequence continues at coordinate 45,772 of CAWHTU010000025.1, forward strand.
TCGATGCGCGGCGAGCGTTCGGCGTCGCCGTCGTACTTGCCGCTGCAGGCGTCGGCGACGGCGCGAAAGATGTTGTCATAAGCGCCGCAACGGCAGAGATGTCCGGAAAGCGCGCGGGCGATCTCCTCGCGGGTCGGAGTCGCGGCGCCGCGCGCGGCCCGCCAGGCGTCGTGAAAGGCGCTCGCTTCGACGATGAAGCCGGGGGTGCAGAACCCGCACTGCAGCGCGTCGAGCGCCATGAAGGCGCGCTGGACGGCATGCAATTTGCCCGCGCCGACGCCTTCGACCGTGGTCACGGCTTTGCCCGCGGCCGCCTTCGCCGGCAGGAGGCAGCTCGCGACCGGCGCCCCATCGAGGAGAACCGTGCAGGCGCCGCAGACGCCGGCGCCGCAGACGAGCTTGGTCCCGGTCAGACGCAAGTCGTCGCGCAGGACGTCGACGAGGAGCGCCTCGGGGTCGTCCGGCAAGGTTGCGTTGCGGCCGTTGATCAGGGCGCTGGTCATGGCAGTCTCCTTGAGGGGCGCCGTTCGATCGTTTCGGGCGCGGCGGCGACCGCTCCGGCGACCATCAGGCGAACGGATCGTTCGAGGTCGACGAGCAGGTTCGCTTCGGCCTCTTTGAGATCGAGGCCGTGCGCCACAAGCTCAATCGAGCGCGCGAGATCGACTGGCGTCATGCCGTCGCGCAACGCGATCTTGCCGCCGGCGCGGGCGCGCTCGATGGCGCCCGCGGTCAGGCTCAGTTTGCGGTCGATGAAAGTCTGATGGAGGTCGCGCGTCTGGCGCTGCTGCTCCGACATCAGCTCCTCGACCTGGGCCGAGCCCCTGATCAGATCGAAGAGATAGCGAAATCGCGCTTCGAACTGCGCCACCAGAACATCGGCGAGCCCGCCGCCGCCCTGTTCCCGCCGCAGGCCCGCGGCACGCTCGGCCTCGAAAGCGCCTTCGTACACCGCCTCGACGACGGCGCGAAACAGCGCCTCCTTCGAGGCGAAGTGATGGTAGAGCGCCTGCCGGGTGAGCCCGCACTCCTGCGCGACAAGCTCCATCGACGCGAGCCTGTAGCCGTGCTGGCCGAAGACCTTGGCGGCGGAATCGAGGATGCGCTCACGGGAAGCCACTTGACGATATTGACACAACGCGCAGAAATGTCAAACGCGGCGCTCTTGTGCGGACCGCCGCATTGTGACGCCAACGGACGGGAAGCGCCAACGCAAACGGGAGAGCGAACAATGGGCGATGAAGCGACCGGTTTGATGGGCGTCTGGATCTTGCGCTCAGCCTATGGCGAACGGGTCGACACGAAAGAAAGAACCTTCCTTTTCGGCGAGAACCCGCGCGGCGTTCTGATGCTGCACGAGAGCGGACGGATGGCGGCGCTCATCACGCCGTCGCTGCAGCGGGACGATCCTCCGCCAACGCCGCGGCAGCTTGTCGCCTATTCCGGGCGCTACAGGATCGAGCCCCCCAACCGATTCGTCACCGATGTCGATATCGCCTGGTTTCCGGCTTGGGTTGGGTCGGCGCAAGGGCGCAATTTCTCCTTCGAGAACGGCGAGCTTTGCATTGTCACGGACCCTCGGCCGGTCGACTTCTTCGATGGCGAGGTTGGGGTCGGCGTTCTCAGATGGGCGCGTGAAGATCAAGCGGCCCCGTGACACCGCCCACGCTTGCCGTCAGCCCGGCTGGGCTTCGCGTCGTGCGCTCATCAACGCGGTGAGCGCCTCCGGCTCGCCGACCGGGAGAGTGCAGGTCTGGCCCTGGCAGAGCATCGCGATCGGCGCCGGCGCCCGGGGCAGGTTGGCGCGCGGGGGGCCGTCGGGCCACAGGCTTCGATCGAGGCGCAGGACGGTCAGCGACGGGTCGGCCGCGCGCAGCGCGACTTGCGCCAGTGCCTGGGCGCGCGGATCGTCCAACGGCCCGTCGATGACGACCGAGCCGCCGCGCTCCAGCGCATCGGCGCTCATGAGCGTGAGCGGGCTGCCGCCAAGGCCCTCGGGCGCGCCGGAAACCGCGCGAATGAGGCCGTCCGCCGCCTCGCGCCAGCGCGGTTCGTCGGTCAGATGCCAGAGCCGGACGAAAACCTCCGCGAGCAGGCCGACGCCCGACGGAGTCGCCCCGTCATGGGACTGACGCGGACGCGCGCCCGGCACGTCGGCGGCGTCGCTCGCGGTGAGATAGACCCCGCCCGCGCCGTCGCCGAACAGGTCCAGAGCCTCGGCCGCGAGGCTTCGGGCGGCGTCGAGGTCGCGCGGCTCGCCGCTCGCCTCGAACAGGGCGAGCGCGGCGCGGGCCATCGACGCGTAGTCGTCGAGGAGGGCGCGGGCGCCGGGATGTCCCTCCCGCCAGGCGTGCAGAAGCCGCCCATCGCCGCCGCGCATGACGCTCATGACGAAATCGAAGGTCCAGCGAGCAGTCGTAAGCCAGTCCGGCTCGCCGAACGCGGCGCTCGCGCGGACGAGCGCAGCGATGACGAGACCGTTCCAGTCGGCCAGCACCTTGTCGTCGCGGCCGGGCTTGGAACGCGCCTCGCGCACCGCGAACAGCTTTGCCCGCGAAGCGGCAAGCTCGGCCTCCTCATCGGGCGCGCCACGCGGGCCGACGCGGCGCAGCACCGTTTGCCCTTCCCAGTTTCCCCCGCGCGTCACGTCATAGGCGGTTTTGAAGCGCGCCGCGGCGCCGCCCAGCGCGGCATCGACCTCGTCCTCCCGCCAGACATAGAAGAGGCCTTCCTCGCCATCCTGATCGGCGTCGAGCGAAGCGGCGAAAGCGTCGCCGACCCGCATCTCGCGCATGAGCCAGCCGACCGTCTGACGCGCGCGATCGGCGAATGTCGGATCCGGCCAGAGCGAGTGGACCTGGGCCAGCAGTTCGAGGATTTGGGCGTTGTCGTAGAGCATCTTCTCGAAATGCGGCACGAGCCATTCGGCGTCCGTCGAGTAGCGGGCGTAGCCGCCGCCGAGGTGATCGTAGATGCCGCCTGCGTTCATCGCCTCGAGCATGGCGCGCAGAGCTTCGCCGAAGGCCGGATCGCCGCGGCGGAACATCTCGTTCCAGAAGAAGCGGAAGATCGGCGCGTTCGGGAACTTCGGCGCGCCGCTGAGGCCGCCGTGAACCGAGTCGACCGCGCTCAGGAGGGCGTCGCCGATGCGGGTGAGATCGGCCGGCGTCACGCCCGGGCCGGGGCTCAGCTCCGAAAGCTTGGCCAGGTGATCTGTGAGAACGAGGCCGCGTTGCTCCATCTGGTCGCGGCGCGTACGCCAGGACGCGTCTACCGATTCGAGCACCTGCCGGAACGAGGGGCGGCCCCAGCGCGGCTCAGGGGGCCAGTAGGTGCCGCCGAGCATCGGCTGGCCGTCGGGAGACAAGAACATGGTCAACGGCCACCCGCCCTGCTGTCCGAGCGCATGGAGGGCCGTCATGTAGATGTGGTCGATGTCCGGCCGCTCCTCGCGATCGACTTTAATGTTGACGAACAAATCATTCATCAGTCGAGCGGTTTGTGCGTTCTCGAACGACTCATGCGCCATCACGTGGCACCAGTGGCAGGCGGCGTAGCCGATCGACAGCAGAATGGGGCAGTCGCGCCGCTTCGCCTCCGCAAGCGCGGCCGCGCCCCACGGGCGCCAATGCACCGGATTCTGGGCGTGCTGGAGAAGGTACGGCGACGTCTCGCCGGCTAGGAGATTGCGGCCGGCCTCCATTTGAAACCCTCCGCCGCGTCACGGGTGACGGGATCGCCGACCACGCCTGCTGCTCTCTGTACGGCGTCCGGAAGGACGCTTGTTTCGGCTATGAAGCGGGCGAAAGAAGCGCCCTTTTTTGCGGCGATCGGTCTATTTCCACTCCCATTCCTTCCGTGAATAAAGGAAGGCGTGGCTGTCCAGCCCATACATGTTATTGGGCGTAAATCGGCCTTGATCGCCACTGTTGAATTCGTTGATATACTTCAATTGTCCCATATTCGGGTTGCCGTGGAAACTCCAGACATCGTCGAAGTGGAAAACACACCCAGAGTGAAGGAGCGGGAGCAGCCAGTCGACCACCGTTTTTGTCGAGGAATAATAGTCAACATCGACGTTGACGATGGAGGGAAAAATCTTCTTGCTTTCAAAATCATTCAACAGTTCGGGCGTAAGGCTCTTCTCGTAGAAGCCTTCGATGAGGTGGATGTTGGACATTGGGAAGCCCGTTTGCTTGATCCTGGATTCGACAAGCTCCTTCGAACCGGCAAACCGTCCCTCGTGCCAATCAACATGCTGGTCGCTTTCGTCTTCCGTCTTTGGCAATCCGATAAAAGAATCAAAAGCGTATATCGTAATATCTGTCAGAGGACGGTTAAATCGTTTGCAATATGTCTTCGCCGCATTGATGAATCTAACTAGGCTATTCCCAGTACTGACGCCAAACTCAAAATATACATTTCTCGGTGAAAATTCGGAGGAAAAAGTATGTTGCCGCGTCAACCACCCCAAAAAGAATCGTTCATGGGGGTGAGGACTCATTATTCTGGTGACCGGCTCGCCTATCGAATAGACCAGAAAGTCCTTGATATCCTTTTTCAGCATATAGTCTTTCCCTAATTCCTCAGCCCGTGGCCATGCCACCGCCGTCTCCCGTTTTGATGCGCCTCCGTTTCCCCTGATCTCGGCGTCTTCAACCAGAGAGCGCCGACTTGAGCATAGCCTTAAATTTGGCCGCGTCGAGAGTCCAGAGGACGTCCGCGCCCGGGCTCTCGGCGTCCCAGACTTCACGGTTGTTATCGTCGCCCGCGACATTGAGCCGATCGACCACCGTCATGCCGCGCGTAAGCTCGCTCGAGCATTCGATCGCGACCCGATGGCGGGACCAGGAGAGGCCGACCGAGCGGTCGAGCGCGACCGCCATCGCGGTTGGATCGGCGAGCGAAAGGCCGACCTCGCCGGTCTGGACGCGATAGGCCGCGCGGGCGGCGCTGTTCGTTCGAATAGCGAATTGGGCCTTCGCCGTGCCGAGCGCCTCGATCGCCGCGATCTCGTCGTTGCTCAAAACCGACGGGCCGCGCGACACGTGCCAGCCAATCATTTCGATCGGCATCTTCGAGCGGAAAACGGCGCGCGCCGCCTCCGGATCGACCCAGATGTTGTACTCTGCGGCGGGCGTGACGTTGCCCTCGCAGCACGGCGCCCCGCCCATCACCACGCAGCGGCCGATCCTGGCAGCGAGTTCCGGGTCGCGCTCGAGCGCCAGCGCGATATTGGTCAACGGGCCGAGCGTCACCAGCGTCAAGCCCGGTTCGGCTCGCGCGAGGCCCAGGATCGCGTCAATGGCGCCCTCGCGCTCGGGCGCACGCTTGGGCCTGGGGTATCCGCGGTCGCCGAGGCCGTCCTTGCCATGAAACCAATGGGCGTGCTCGTGGGCGCGGGCGAGCGGCTTCTCGGCGCCCATGAAGACCGGGACCTCGGAATTGCAGACCTCCGCGGTCAGAAGCGCGTTCGAGGTCGCCTGCTCGAGGCCGACATTGCCGGCGACGGTGGTGAGCCCGAGCACCCGAACGTCCGGGTCGGCGAGCGCCATGATGATCGCGACCGCGTCGTCGGAGGCGGTGTCGGTGTCGATGAGGAAATTGCGCATGAGGTCAGACCGTCGCCCTTAGCTGCGCGAAACCTCGGTCGAGGTCTTGCTTCAGGTCCTCGAGGTCCTCGAGCCCGACGCTGAAGCGAACCGTCGGCCCTCCGGGCGCAAAGCGGGTCGCGGTGCGACGCGACGTGCAATCGACGGGCACGACGAGGCTTTCAAAACCCGCCCACGAATAGCCGAGGCCGAACAGTTCGAGGCTGTCGAGAAACGCCGCGACCGCCGCGTCCGAAACAGGCTTCAGCACGATCGAAAAGAGGCCCGAAGAGCCGGAGAAGTCGCGCTTCCATAAAGGATGGTCCGGATGTTCGGGAAGGGCAGGGTGAATGACCCGCAGGACCTCGGGTCGGTCGCTGAGCCATGTCGCCAGCGCCAGTCCCTGCAGCTCCGCCTCGCGCAACCGCAGATCCATCGTGCGCAGGCCCCTGAGCGCCAGAAACACATCCTCGGGGCCCGCCGGAATACCCATGAGTTCCGTGCTTCGATGCAGCCGATCGAACCACTTCTCGTTGGCCGAGACGAGACCAAGCAGAAGGTCCGCGTGTCCGGAAAGATATTTGGTGCCCGCTTCGATGGCGATGTCGACGCCATGCGTATGGGGCGAGAAGAAAAGCGGCGTCGCCCAGGTGTTGTCCATGATGACGCACGCGCCGCGGGCATGCGCGACCTCTGCGATGGCGGGGACGTCCTGGATCTCGAAGGTTTCCGAACCCGGCGATTCGGTGAATACGGCGCGGGTGTTCGGCCGCATCAGCGCTTCGATTCCAGCGCCGACGCGGGGATCGTAATATGTGGTCTCGATCCCCATTCGCTTCAGCGTCCTCTCGGCGAAAGCGCGCGATGGACCGTAGACTGAATTGCTCATGAGCAGGTGGTCCCCGCTGTTGAGCGCCGCCATGAGCGAGGCTACGATCGCGGCTATGCCGGACGGGACAAGCTTGGTTCCCGCCGCGCCGCACAGATCCGTCCAGGCCGATGACAAAGCCTCCAAGGTCGGGGTGCCGCGGCGGCCGTAGGTGTAACGCTGGGCGCCGTTCTTCAGGGTTTCCACGTCGGGATAGAGGACAGTCGAGCCGCGAAAGGGCGGCAGATTGACGAAGCCGTGCGAAAGCCCGACATCCCGGCCGAGATTCACCAAGCGCGAGCGGCGCCTTAAGGACGCGCGCGTTTCATCGGTAAGCTTGGCCATCCGACCTCGAGGTTCCGCAGCTAATATGCGCGCCTGCCTAGCACGGTCGCGGCGGCTTGGCATCGGCGCGCCCGACGACGCAGCCGATTGACTTCCGCGTTCGGCTATCCCGACTATGGCGCCTTCGCCTCGCCGGGGCGAACGTCCGGTCATTTCAGCGTCAATGAGGAGATTGTCATGCGATCACATCTTGCCTGGCTTGCAGGAGCGGCGCTCGGCGCCGTGATCGCCGTTTCCGCCCATGCGGCCACCCTCGAGCAGGTTAAGGCGCGCGGCCAATTGATCTGCGGCGCCAATCCGGGCCTCGCCGGTTTCGGCCTGCCGGATGATCAGGGGATGTACAAGGGCCTCGACGTCGACGAGTGCCGGGCGATCGCCGCGGCGATCTTCAACGATCCGAACAAGGTCAAGTTCCTGCCGATCAACGCCAAGGACCGGCCAACGATCCTGGCGTCGGGCGAGATCGACGTGCTCATCCGCAACACCACCTGGACGCTGTCGCGCCAGACCGGCGGCATGTTCTTCACCGGCATTAACTACTACGACGGGCAGGGGTTCATGGTGCGCAAGAAGCTTGGGGTCGACTCGGCGCTCAAGCTCGACGGCGCGTCGGTGTGCGTCCAGCAGGGGACGACGACCGAACTCAACCTCGCCGACTATTTCCGCGCCAACAATATGAAACTCGAAGCGGTCGTGTTCGCGACCGACGACGAGGCGACCAAGGCCTACGACACCGGGCGGTGCGACGCCTACACGACCGACGCCTCCGGCCTCTATTCGGAGCGGCTGAAAATGTCGAATCCGGACGACCACATCGTGCTGCCGGAGATCATCTCGAAGGAGCCGCTCGGCCCTTCGGTCCGCAAAGACGACATCCAGTGGTTCCAGATCGTGCAATGGACCCACTACGCGCTCATCACCGCGGAGGAGCTCGGCGTAACCCAGGCCAATGTCGACCAGAAGCTCAAGTCCGACAATCCGGCGGTCCGCCGCCTGCTCGGGGTCGAGGGCGATTTCGGCGCGGGGCTCGGCCTTACCAATGACTGGGCCTATCGCATCATCAAGCACGTCGGCAATTACGGCGAATCGTTCGAGCGCAACGTCGGCATGGGCTCCCCGATCAAGATCCGCCGCGGGCTGAACGCGCTCTGGGACAAGGGCGGCCTGCAATACGCCCCGCCGATCAGGTGACGGCGAATGGGATGACCGCGTCCCGCAAGCTGGCCGCCATCCTCGCCGCCGATGTCGTCGGCTATTCGCGCATGATGGGCGAGGACGAGGAGGGGACGGCAAAGGCGGTGCGCGAGCGGCGCGAGGCGGCCGCTCCGATCATCGCCGCGCACGGCGGGCGGCTGTTCAAGACGATGGGCGACGGAGTATTTGTCGAGTTCCCTTCCGTCGTTTCCGCTGTCGGATGCGCGCTCGAGATCCAGCGGATGATGGCCGAGCACAATGAACGCATCCCGGAAGATAAACGTCTTGTTTACCGTATCGGCCTCAACCTCGGGGACGTTCTGGTGGATGGCGACGACATACTTGGGGACGGAGTCAATATCGCCGCCCGACTGGAAGGGATCGCCGATCCGGGTGGCGTCACGATTTCCGGATCGGCCTACGACCACGTGCGCGGCAAGATCGACGCGGATTTCGTCGACCTGGGCGAACAGCCGCTGAAGAACATTGCGCGGCCGGTTCGAGTTTTCGCGTTGACTGCCCGGCGAACTGGCGCGGAAGCGTCGTCGGCTCCCACGATGACTTCCAGGCCCCCTCGGCTCTCGCTTGTCGTCCTGCCGTTTGAGAACATCGGCGGCGGCGTCGAGGAGGACTATTTCGTCGATGGCGTGACGGAAAGCCTGACCACGGATCTATCGCGCATCTCAGGAGTTTTCGTTATCGCCCGAAACACCGCCTTCACCTACAAGGGCAAGCCCGTCAACGCCAGGCAAGTCGGGCGCGAGCTCAACGTCCGCTATGTTCTCGAAGGCAGCGTGCAGCGTAATGGCGACCGGATGCGGGTCAACGTGCAGCTGATCGAAACCGAGAGGGGCGCCCATCTCTGGGCTGAACGATTCGACAAGCCAGTCGCCAACCTGTTCGACATGCAGGATGAGATCGTCGCCCGGCTCGCCAACCAGCTCAGCACTGAAATCGCAAGTGTGGAGGCCCGTCGGGCTGAGCGAACCCCCAATCCGGATTCACTCGATTTCTGGTTTCGCGGCGTGGACTGGATCAATAAGGGCGTCAATCCCGAGTCCTTGACGAAGGCTCGACAATGCTTCGTCAGCGCGCTTGACATGGACCCCGACAACATTCGCGCGCTTCTGGGAATTGTCCTTGTCGATGCGATCGTTACGCAAATGCACTCGTTCGATGATCGCAAGGAGCGCATCGCCGAGGCCGAAAGGCTCGCATCGCGGGCTCTGTTCATGTCGCGCAGAAACCCCCTCGCTCATTACTGCATGGGAATCATCCTGACCTTCAGCGGTCGCGCGGAAGAGGGTATCGACGAACTGAAGCAGGCGCTCGCGCTCGATCCCAACCTGGCCTTCGCCCATGCGCAAATCGGCTTTGCGAAGATCGTTCTCGGCCGCGCCGAAGAGACGGAGGCGGATGTGTTCGAAGCGATGCGGCTCAGTCCGCGCGATACCGGCGCCTATGTCTGGTGCTCGTTGGTCGGCGACGCAAACTCTTGCTGGGCGACGACAAGGAGGCCATTGTCTGGTACCGAAAGTCGGTTGAGGCGAATAGAAGCTATCCGATCGCCCGCTTCCACTACGCAGCCGCGCTGGCGCTCTCCGGCCAGGTCGAAGCCGCCCGCGCCGAAATGCGCGCCGGACTGGCGCTCGCGCCCGATTTCACCATCAAGCGCTACAGGGAAGGCGCCCTCAGCGACAATCCCCGATATCTCTCCCAGCGCCAGCGCGTTCTCAAGGGTCTGCAACTCGCCGTCGTTCCGGAAGGCTGAAATCTCCGTCGCGCGCCTGACGCCGTAATCAAGTCTGGCCCCGCCGTTTCGACCGAGCGTCTCGCGGTCAATCCCGAGCCCCGAGGTCCAGCGAAAAGATTTCCTTCGGCTCCCTCACGCCGCGTAATGCGTGCCGGCCGAGAGATTCGAGACGGTTGTCGGCGCCCATGATCCCGGCGACGAATTCGGCCGAGACGAGAACGGCGCGGCCGAGCGGCTCGCATAAAGCCTCGATGCGAGCGACCTCGTTGACGGCCGGACCGATGACGGTGAAGTCGAGCCGGTCGACCGCTCCGACGTTGCCGTACAGCACCTCGCCGAGATGGAGCGCGAGATCGACGGACGCGACAAGAAGGCCGGCCGCTGCGCGCGCCTTGTTCAACTCATCGATGTTTCGCGTCGCCTCGATCGCGGCGTCGAGCGCGTGCCGGCAGGTTTCGGCCCGGTCGCGCTCATCGAACGAGAAGACCGCGAGCATCGCGTCGCCGATGAATTTAAGCACCTGGCCGCCGTGCTCCCGAAGCGAAGCGGCCAGGACCTCGAACACTTCATTGAGCAGTTCGACGACGACCAGACCCGGCGCCGAGTCGCTGATCGGAGTGAAGCCCCGGATGTCGGCGTACCATATCACTGCGCGCAGGGTGTCGACCGAGCCGCGCATGATCGAGCCGGCGTGAACGCGCCGCCCGGCGTCCTCGCCGAGGTAGGTCTCGAGCAGGCCCGAAGCGATGACATGCGCGGCATGCGCCTTCATTGCGAGCGTCAGCCCCGGGAGCGTCGCCTGCAGCAGAGTTATATCGTCGTCGCTATAGCCTCCCTTCCGGTCGGTCGTGAACGAATAAACGATGCCGGTTCCCTGCGAGCGGTCGCGGCGGGAGGCCTCGCCATAAACGAAGAGATAGGCGACATAGTCGGTTCCGCCCTGGCTGAAGAACTCTTCGAGCACCCGGAAATCGCGGTCTTCCGGCCCTCTCTCCAGACGTCGGCGCATCGAGGGATTCGGCTCGCCGTCCTCGGCCAGCACGATCAAATGGTTGAGCGGACTGCTGCGCCAGTCCTCTCCCTCGAAACTGCCGTGGGCGTAGTTCTCGGGCTCGATGGCGTTGAGGTCTCGCCGCCAGGTATAGCCGTAACCGTTCCATTGCGGATGGAGCGTCTCCATGGCTGCGTGCGCGCGCCACAGCGGAAAACCGTCGACAACCAGACGCTGGCAGTATCCGTCGAACAAATGGTAGGCGTCGGCGCCGCGGAGTCCTTCGCGCACCGCCCACATATGAGTCCCGATGATCCGATGACCGAGTTCATCGTCGAACGTGCTGATCCGAAGCCTGGATATCGCTTCGGCGGTGTCGTCGGATGACATGCGGAAACCTTCGTTCCTGTCGCTTCGGCGAGCGACGCCCGGGTCCATCCGCGCCCGTCAGGGCCTCGGTCCGAACTTCGGCACGACGAAGACCTGGCCAGGATAGATGAGATTTGGGTTGTGGATCTGCGACCTGTTGGCTTCGTAGATCACCGGGTAGCGTGTCGGGTCGCCATAGTAGTTTTGGCTGAGCGCCCATAAGGTGTGCCCGGGGACGACCTGGGCCGTTTGAACCAACTCGACGACCACGTCGGCGGACAGCGGCGTGTTCAGCTGCGGCGCTCCCGCCGCAACGACGCCAGCCGGAGCGGGCGCGGGCGAGACCGCCCGGGCGGGCGTCCCGGCGGAACCCGGCGGGGCGGGATAGTCGAATGGCGTATCGGCGCTCGCAACGACTGACGCGCCGCCCGGATTGACCTCTTCGGCGCGCATCACATAGCCGCCCGGGGTCATGCCGTGGCGGATCGTCAGCGACCAGCGGCCGTCCAACTTTGTCTTGGCTTCCGCAACGTCGGCGCCGTTGAGATAGAGCCGCACGGTCGCGTTCGGCCCGGCCGAGCCCTTGGCGATCAGGCCGCCGGCGGCGTCGGCTTCGACCGACTGGATCGCGACTCGGGAGGCGCCGGCCGAAGGCGGCGTCGCCAGGGTCCGCATAGCCAGCGCGGGCGAAGCGGGCGCCGGGGCAGCCGCAGTCGCCGGCGCGGGGGTTGCGGCAGCCGCTGCTTTCGCTTCCGGCTGCGGAACCGAGACGGCGACCACTCTTGACGTTTCGGGCGCCGAGGCGCCGGCGTCCGTGGCCAACGAGAGGCTGTGATCGCCAGGCGCCAACGCCGGCGGAATGATGACGAACTCGCCGGAGGCGTCGGCTGTCGCCACGGCGACCGTCTTGCCGTCGTCGCGCAACTCGACCTTGGCGTTTGGCGCGGCGCGGCCGGCGATGACCGCTTCGCCCGTCGGCTCGACGTTCACCGCATCGAAGGCCGGCTTGAGCGGCGAGATCGCCGCCTCGCCGCCGGACGGCGAAGCCGTCGCGGCAGGCGCCGCGGGCTCGACAGCGGGCGCGGCCGGAAGGATGACGGGCGGCTTCGGTTCGGGGGCGCTGGCCACGATCTGCGGCGCGGCCGGGGTCGGCCAAAGGAAGTCCGGATGCGTCCAATAGAGTACGCCTGCGACCGCGCCGACGACCACAACGGTCGAGGCGGCAGCCCCTCCGGCCCAAACCAGCGTATTCTGCGACAGCATGCTCGCTCGCTTTCGCGTCGGCTTATACCGCGAAAGCGATCCCTGCGCCAAATGCCTGTCATCTTTCCTTCACGACCGAAGCCCGGATTCCGCCTCGCGCCGGGGCAGGGAGTCGTCAGCGCCGTGAGTCGGCCATCATTCGAGCGGCGGTTCAGCTCCGCCATTCGAACCGGAACACCGGAGCCTTTTCGCGAAACCCCTTCAGCTGTCGCTCGCCGAGCCCGACAAAGCGCGCCGCGTCTTCCTCGCACAATTCCCGCACGAAACCGGATACGATGATCTCCCCGGCATCCGCTTCGGCGCACAGCCGGCTTGCGAGCTGCACCGTGGCGCCGAACAGGTCGTCATGCTCCTCAACCGGTTCGCCCGCGTCGATCCCGATCCGGATGCCCAGGCTCTCGGATGCTTCGGCGTTATAGGCGGCAAAGCGCCGCTGGATATCGGCTGCGGAGCGTACAGCGTTCGCCACATTGACGAACGAGGCCATGATGCCGTCGCCGGTATGCTTGACCTCGCGCCCGCCATGCGCCTCGAGCCCGCGCCGGACCAGGGCGTCGTGCGCCCGCACCAGTTCGAGCGCCGCGGCGTCGCCGAGACGCGCCGTCATCTCGGTCGAACCGACGATGTCGGTGAACATGACGGCGCGCAACCCCGGATCAATTGCCGGCGCGGCGGCTCCCGGCGCGGCGCGCGGGTCGCCGACTCGGCCGAGGAACGCCTCGACCGTGGCGAGATCGACAGGAATGATCGCGTTGGCGATTTCGCCGTGCGCTTCACGATGGACTCGCTCAGCGGTGGCCGCGTCGGGCGCGTGGACCAGACAAAAGGCGGAGCCCCGTTCCTCGTCGAACCAATAGGCCATGTATTTGACCCCGTGTCGGTCCTGGATGTCGACATCCCTGCGGTGGGCCTCCGCGACTTGCTCCGCCGTCGCGCCGCGCAGGTCATGGCGGTCAATAAAAATGGGCAAGAGGTCTCCCCTTGTCGGGCCGCCGGAACTGGAGCTCGGGCCTTCAGTCCCGGGCGCGACCGGGTTTTCGAATACGCAAATCGGCGGCGAGCCCGTGTCATCGGGTCGGATTATAGCATGCCTGCTCGGCAGCGACGGCCCTGCGACCCGGAAGGGGCGAGCCGACGCCGAACGGCGCCGCTGATCCGAAGGAGTAAGTCGCATGGCCGATGTCGCCTGTAAGGCGGCCTCCCACTCTCACTGTCTCCTTCGCCGGATCGACCCACACCCCCTTTAGACTAGCAGCGAAGATCCATCACCAGGCCAACGTCACCGATGCGCCTGGTCCATTGATCCGCCGCCGCGAGTGGCGACCGGCGGGTTGTTTTCGCGCTCGGAACGCCCCGGCGGCGACGAACCTGAATGACCCGTCGTTCATCGGCTCGAGGAATTGATCGGCTAAAGCTTGTATGTTTATCGCCCAGTGGCGGTCACGAATATGGCGGAAAATACCTACGCCTCTCCACCGGGCGGACCGAAGCTGAGCGCCATCCGCACGAGATGAGAAATGGTGCGGGCCCGCAACTTGTGCATGACGGCGGCCCTATGGTGCTCGGTCGTGCGGGGGGTGATGCCCAGCTGACGCGCGATCAGCTTCGTCGGCAAGCCCTCCACCAGCAATGCGAAGACTTCGTGCTCGCGCTGGGTGAGCAGCGAGCTTCGGGTCCTGAACTCCTCGACCTGGGACTGGCGATCGCGGGCCTGTTCGGTCCTCGCCAGCGCGTCCTCGACGGTGACCAGCAGGGCTTCGGGGTCGAGCGGCTTCTGAACGAAATCGAATGCGCCGCATTTCATCGCCGAGACCGCGGTCGGAACGTCGGCATGACCGGTGATCAGGATAACCGCCGTGTCGCCCTCCGCAGCCGCGATTCGCTTGAGCAGTCCGATGCCGCTGAGGCCCGGAAGCTGATTGTCGAGAATGACGCAGGCCGACTCGTCGGGCGAGGATTGAAGATAGTCTTCCGCCGACGCGAATGTGCGCGACTCGATCTGAGCGGTGGACAGCAGCAAGGCCAGCAACTCGCGAACGCTCGCCTCGTCGTCGACGATATCGACGTGACGTCTATTCGGCATCGCCGTCAGGTCCCTTGATTTTGAGCTCGACCACAAATCTGGTCCCCTCAGGCTCGACGGGCTGCCACCAGATGCGCCCGCCATGCTGGCGCACGATTTGACGGCTCAGAGTGAGCCCGAGACCCATGCCCGCGGGGTTTCGACGTCTGGTAGGCCTCGAACAGGCTCTCGGCCAGTTCCGGCGAGACCCCGCGGCCATTGTCATCAATCTGGACAATCGCACAATCGTCGCCGCCGATCACGCGGACGACGACGCGGCCACGCCCGTCCCCGCGCTCCGCGGCCGCGTCGACGGCATTGCCGACGATATTGTTGAGGACCTGCTCGATCCCGATCGGGTCGGCTCTGACCAGGGGGACCGGACGATGGCTTTCGACGGCGATTTCGACGCCGCGGGCGGTCGCGCCCTGCATGGACAGCGCCCGGATCGTCTCGGCTGCGTCGACAAGGTTCAGGGGACGCGCTTCCAGTCTGCCGACGGACACGAGATCGCGGATGCGCTGCACGACCTGGCGGGTTCGCTGCGCCTCGGCCTCGGCTTTGCGCAGGGCGACCATCACCGGCTCCGCGCCCGCGCCCGATTGCAGCATCCGGCGCGCCGCCAGGGCGTAGGTCGCAACCGTGGACAGGGGTTGGCTGAGTTCGTGCGCAAGCAGCATGCCCATCGCGCCGGCTGTCGCCTGCGCCGAGACGCGCACCAACTCCCCCTGCTGTTCCCGAAGGCGCAGGTTGGCGCGCTCACGCTCGGTCACGGCTGCGCCGAGAAGGAGCCCGGTGACCGAAAGCACGAGCATCAGGATCTGGAACTGGTCAAAATCGCTTTCCGCGACTCCGATGTGCGAGGCGGTCATGAAAAAAGTCGGTCTGGATCGCAAGCAGCGCGAGCGCCACGCCGGCATAGCCCGCCCGCATGCCCATCCAGATGACCGGCGAGAACAACAGGTAGAACAAATGATAGGCGTATTCGCTGCTCTCGCCGCGGAGGAGCGCGAACACCAGGCACGAACTCACGATGAACACGGTCCAGTCGAGGGTGTCGTCTTTCCGCCAGACCCAGCGGGGTCTCGAGTAAAGCATGAACACCGCCGTTGCGGCCGCAAGGATCGCGATGATCCCGACGGTGTCGCCAATCCAGAAGTGGCGCAGCGCGCCGAGAAACTGATAGGCGGGCAGCGAACCGGCGAGAAAGAGGACGCCGCAGTAGATCAACGCGGTCAGGATGGCGCCCGCCGGCACGGCCGCGAGCATGGTGAGGAGGTTGGCCAGATCGCTGCGCCTGACGCTGAACTTGAGGACATCGCGCAATGTGACGGCGAGCCCGAGGTAGCCGAGGGTCAGGGCGGATTCAGACAGCACTGATTGTGTGAAAAACTCTGATGAACATGGGAGACCAGGACGTCGGCCAGCATCGCGCCGGCGAGGACGAAGGGAAGGAATTTGACCCCTTCCATCAGCACGAGGACGGCCAGCCCGTCGTCCGGGCTCCACAGCGTGATGCCGAGCGCATGGAACTGATACCGCGCGGTCATCACGTTCAGCGCCAGATAAGCCGCCAGGAACGCAATCACCGATCAGCCAGAACCGCGGGCTGACAAAGGCCTCCGCAGCGTCTGTCCACGCAGATCCCGGCGCTTCCTCTCGGTATTTCACTCTCGTCTATCCTGGCCGGCAGCGAGGCCATTTTCTGGCCTCGATTCGCCGCGGCGGGGGCCGGGCGACGGATCATCGCCCAGGCAGACGATGATTTCCAGCCTTCGCGAATCGGGCAGGACGTCGGGGCCGCCCGGCCTATGGGCCGCCGGGCGTCAATCCCGGCGGCTAATCGCTCGCGGTCTTTCGCAAGGCGAGCCTTTGAAGGTCGAGAAGCTTCTCCGTCTCGCCGACGTCGACGATGAGCGCGGTCGCGCCCTCGCCGCAGGTAAAGTTGAGCGAGCGGCCCTGCTCGCTGTCCAGGCCGGCCATTTGCCCCGGACTGAGAACGAGGCGAACCCGCGCAGCCGTGGCCGGCGGGGCCGCGTCGGGATCCGCCTTTTCGGAGACCATCAACGTCACAAGGCATTTCGAAGCCTGTTCCGTGAAGTAGCCGCTCATCGACTTCGAGCCGAAATCGTAGCTGATGATCTGAATCGGGGCATACTTGGCCTGCTCGATCGGCGCCTGGGTTTGGCTCAAAGCCGCCGAGGCCCACAGGCTGATTGCAGCCGTTCCGGCACAGGCTGACAGACTGAGCAATTTTCCTGACGAACATTGAGCCCTCCTCATGGATCGTCCGCGAAAAAGGCGAACCGATCACGGTCGATGAGGGTGACTTAACGGGCGCGAGCCGCAGCGTATGTGACCGCGATCACAGAGCCGACTGGCGGATTGGCGGCGTCATTCCCATCGCGGCGGCCCAGGAAGGTCGGCGGAAGCTTTTCGCCTCCGCCGCTCGGATGGTTCAGGGCGCCGGACGAACGTTCTGGTTCACCCGGAACAGATTGGCGGGATCGTATTTCTTCTTCACCTCGCCAAGGCGCTTGTGGTTCTCGCCGAAGGTCGCCATCAGCCGCTTGTCGCCTTCGTCATCCATCATGAAATTGGGATAGGCGCCGGCGAGATTGAACGGGTGGACCGCCTCCCAGTAGTCGCGCGCCCATTTCGTGATCGCAGGGGCGTTCTTCGGGTCGGGATCGACGCCGAAGATGACCATCGACCACGCCGCGTCGCGGCAGTTCCAGGCCGTCGCGTCATTCTTCGGCCGATGGACCGCGCCGTCGATCGGATAGAGGTGCATGCCCGATATCACGCTCGGCAGCTTGGCGGCGTTGGCGACGTGGGCGTCGATCGCGGCGTCCGGCAACGTCTTGACGAAATCGCCTTTCCAGTACCATTGCAGGCCCTTCGGCAGGAGCCCGTCGAACAGGCTTTGCAAGGCCGGGTAGGGCATCGGGCCGGCCCAATCGATGATCGGCGGCGGCAGCGCCGCGCGGACCGCGTTGACGGCCTTTTCGCCCTCGGCGATCGGCCCGTTGTGGCAGACGACGAGAGCGCACATTTTCTTCGCCCAGTGCTCCTTCGGAAACGGATCGCCGGGCGGCACGGTTTGCAGCCCGAGGAAGCTGCCGAACGCCTCGTCTGGCTTGCCGGCCGTAAAGTCGCGATACCAGCGCATGACGGCGGGAGCATCCTTGAGCTCAAAGATGATCGGCCCGCCGTACACCATGCTCGCGGGATGGGCCCGGAACAGGAAGCTGGTCACGACGCCGAAATTGCCGCCGCCGCCGCGAAGCGCCCAGAATAGGTCCGGGTTTGCGGCCTCGCTCGCAGTGACAAACCGCCCGTCGGCCAGCACGACGTCGGCCTCGATCAGGCAATCGACGGCGAGCCCGAGCTGGCGGCTCAGATAGCCGTGACCGCCGGAAAGCGTGAGGCCCGCGACGCCGGTGGTCGAGACGATGCCAAACGGCACAGCCAGTCCGAAGGCGTGCGTCGCGTGATCGACCTCTCCGGTCAGGCAGCCCGCGGCGACCCGCACGGTCTTGGTCGCCGGATCGACCCGTACGCCCTTCATCATCGAAAGATCGATGACGAGACCATCATCGACGCTGCCGAGCCCGGGTCCATTGTGGCCGCCGCCGCGAATGGCGATGGGCAGATTTTGCTCGCGGCCGAAGTTCACAGCCGCGATCACATCGGCCGCGTCGACGCAGCGCGCGATCAAATAAGGCCGCTTGTCGATCATCGCGTTATAAAGCTTGCGCGCCTCATCGTATTCGGGGTGGTCGCGGCCGATAAGCGGGCCGCGCAGGCTCTGCGCGAACTTCGAAATGGCTTCTTGGTTCATGATATGTTTGTTCATGACTTGCCTTCTGTGTCGGTCAATTATCCGTGGCCCCGCCTAAGCTGGCGGCGTGGGAAACATGCGACGGGCGCGAATTATTCGTCCAGTTCAGGAAATGAATCGGCGCAGTACAGATTCTGAACTGGCAGGCGCGTCGCTCATGCCCTAACCTCGCAATCCTGTGATCCGCTACGAGGCAAGTCATGACGCAGGGCAGCTACAACCAGTTCTGTCCGGTCGCGATGGCGGCCGAAATTCTGTGCACCCGGTGGACGGTCGTTCTCCTGCGCGAGCTCGTCGCCGGCTCGACCCGCTTCAACGATCTGCGCCGCGGCGTGCCGCGGATGTCGCCCGCGCTGCTGTCGAAGCGGTTGAAGGATCTTGAGGAGGCCGGCATCGTCTTGCGTCGCTTCGCGAACCGAACCGGGCGTGACCGGAGTATCACCTGACGCCGGCCGGCCGAGAGCTCGAAGGGGTCATCATGGCGATCGGCAAATGGGGACAGCATTGGGTCGAAGCCCAGCTCTCGCTCGAGAATCTCGACCCGGCGCTGCTGATGTGGGACATGCGGCGCAATCTCGATCCGACTCCGATGCCGGACCGGCGGAGCGTCATTCATTTCATCTATCCCGAACAGCCGAGCACACGCCGATACTGGTGGCTGGTGATCGAGCCGGACGCCGACGTCGACCTTTGTTCCGTCGATCCGGGTTTCGACGTCGATCTCTATGCGACCGTCGATCTGCGCACGATGACCGCGATCTGGATGGGCCTCACCACCGTGCCCGATGCCGTCGCCAAGGGAAAACTGACTCTGACCGGCGACCGCGCGCTCGCCCGGGATATGCAGACGTGGCTGGGCCTGAGCCCGTTCGCCAGCGAGAAGAAGCTCGTGACGGCGTGAGGTCGAGTAGGCGCGATAAGCGCCCGAAACAGCTCGCGCTGCGAGTTGTGGGCATCAATCGCCTTTGGCGGAACCCCGCGTCGACGCGTCGATACCCTGATCTCCACGCCGCTAGGCGCAGGAGTCACGGCAGCCTCGCCAACGCCTCGATAAATGCAGCGGCCCAATTAATAACCTGCGACGCCTCGGCCGGCGGAACCCCATCTCCTTTGTAATCTGCGATAAGGCGGATGTGCTGCGCCTGCGCCAATGTGCGCGCAACGTCGCGCGAGACCAACCCCGGGGCGACAATGTAACGAGCAAACGCTGTCATCAATCCCGAATGAGTTCTCGCCGTCTCTGCTTCGGTCGGAGCATTTACGCCCAAGAGCGCAGCGCGAGCCGCGTCGAACATCGCATAGTAGGCGCGACTGCTAGCTTCGTCCGGATAGCCGTTCTCAAGCAACAGTCGCGCCGCCGCCAAAGAGCTAGCCGCCTTGCGCTTGAACTGCTCTGCCCTCAAATGACGATTCCGTCTCGCCGGATGTTCTCCAGAAGCCGCGGGTTCGAATAGGCCTCCGGATGCGCCCATTCTTCCTCCCAGATCGGCAGCGGCGAAACCAGGATCTCCGTATCCATGAGAACGTCAAAAGCAACGCCCGCCATGTCGACCCCGACATCGATCGCGTCGCCTCGCGGCCCCCGCAACAGAACAGCCAGATCGGCGTCGCTTTGAAGATTGTGACGCGCGCGAGATCGGCTGCCAAACAGTCGCGCCTCAACGACGGGATATCGTTCGGAAATCCTTTCCAGAAACGCCCTCACCGCGCGTTCGGTCTTCGGATCGACTGTCTTCATGGGCGATCTATATCGCGCTGCGTTCCGCCCGCCTACTGCCCGCGCTTGCCCCGCACCGCGAACCGCACGGCTTCTTCAGCGGCGCGGAAGAGAGCTTTCGCCTTGGCGACGCATTCCTTCTGCTCGGCCAGCGGGCGAGGAATCATAGACGATGCCGGCGCCGGCCTGGACGTGCATCAGTCCGTCCTTCACCACCGAGGCGCGCAGCACGATGCAGGTGTCCATTTCGCCGCCGGCGCCGAAATAGCCGATGCAGCCGGCATAGATGCCGCGCTTGTCCTTCTCCAGTTCGTCGATGATCTGCATCGCGCGCACCTTCGGCGCGCCGGAGACGGTGCCGGCGGGAAAGCCGGCGGCGAGCGCGGTGACCGCGTCGACGCCGTCGCGCAACTCGCCCTCGACGTTGGAGACGATGTGCATGACGTGGCTATAGCGCTCGATGAAGAAGCTGTCGGTGACCCTGACCGTCCCGATCTTCGCGACGCGGCCGACGTCGTTGCGGCCGAGATCGAGCAGCATCAGATGCTCGGCCCGCTCCTTGGGATCGGCGAGAAGCTCGGCCGCCAGCGCCTCGTCCTCCGTCGGGCTGCCGCCGCGCGGCCGCGTGCCGGCGATCGGGCGGATGACGACCTTGCCCTCGCGCACCCTGACCAGAATCTCCGGGCTCGAGCAGACGATCTGGAAGCCGCCGAAATCGAGGAAGCAGAGATAGGGCGAGGGATTGACGCGCCTCAGCGCCCGGTAGAGCGCGAACGCGGGGAGATCGAAGCGGCTCGTGAACCGCTGCGACAGCACGATCTGGAACGCGTCACCCGCGGCGATATACTCTTTCGCCCGCACGACCATCGCCTTGTATTCGGCCTCGCTCGTGTTCGACCTCGCTTCGCCCGCCTGGACCAGCGGATCGACAGCCATGCCCGCCGTGTGATCGAGCGGCTGCTCGAGCGCGTCGACGACCGCGTCCAGCCTCGCCATCGCGCTCTCGTAGGCCGCGCGGGCCGAAACGCCCGGCGCCGGGCGCACCGGGGTCACGATCGCCATCTCGTCGCGGGCGCCGTCGAACACGACCATCACCGTCGGGCGGATCAGAAGCGCGTCCGGCACGCCGATCGGGTCGGGCTTGGCGGGCGCCAGGCGCTCCATTCGCCGCACCATGTCGTAGCCGAGATAGCCGAACACGCCGGCCGACATCGGCGGCAGGCCGGGCGGCATCGCGATGCGCGATTCGGCAAGCAGCGACCTCAGGACATCGAGCGGATCGCCGGGGCAGGGGACGAAAGCCTCAGGCTCGATCAGCGCGCGGCGATTGATCTCGGCGCGATCCCCGGTCGACCGGAAGATAAGGTCGGGATCGAGGCCGATCATCGAGTAGCGGCCGCGCTGCGCTCCGCCCTCGACCGATTCGAGCAGGAACATGTTGCCCGACCGCCCGCGCGCGAGCTTGAGATAGGCCGAGACCGGGGTCTCGAGGTCGGCGACCAGCGTCGTCACCGCGACCTCGGCCTCGCCCGAGCCATAGGCGCGCGCAAAGGCCTCGTAATCGGGCAGGGTGGTCATCGGCTTGTCAGCTGCCCTCCGCCGCCTGCAAGGCGTCGGGGTGGACGACGACGCCGAGTTTGCGGCGCAAGGCTTCGACATACTGGTCGAGCAGGCTCTCGCGGGTCGAGGACTCGAGCTGCGAGGCCATCTCCTTGACCCGGGCGTCGGCGAAGTCGACCGGCGGCGTCGTGTCCGCGGTAACCTTGAACACCACCCGCCCGTCCGGCGTCGCCGCCGAGCCCGCGCCGTCGGCGGGCTCGCGGAAGATCGCCGCGACGACCGCCTCCGGCAAGGCGGTCTGCTCGGCCCGATGGACGTCCTGAGCCGACTTCACCTCGGCGCCCGCGC
The DNA here is from genome assembly GCA_963832305.1 of uncultured Alphaproteobacteria bacterium. Taxonomy (GTDB): domain Bacteria; phylum Pseudomonadota; class Alphaproteobacteria; order Rhizobiales; family Beijerinckiaceae; genus Roseiarcus. Next base: position 67,677 of record CAWHTU010000025.1, read on the forward strand.
TCTTCGCCGCGTCGGCGACGCTCCCGCCCGCCTTGATCTGCTTGACGAGATCGTCTGCCTTGCCGGCGAGCGCCTTGTCGACCTCCTCGGTCCGCCACTGCTTCTCGACCTCGCGCTTCGCCTCCTCGAACGTGAGGTCGTGCGCCGGATCGACCTTGGTGATGTCGAACCATACGAAGCCGCCGTCCTTGGTGTTGATCGGCGCTTCGTCCAGCCCGACATCCGAGGCGAAGGCGGCGCGCAGGAGTTCGGCCTTGTCCGGCAGGTTCACCGCCGCGCCCTTGGGGTCGCGACCCTGGGCGTCGACCGCGGCGATCAACTCCCCGGTCAGGCCCACCGCCTTGGCGGCTTCGATCAGCGACTTGCCCGACACCCGGAGGTCCTCGATCTTGTCATGGAGCGCCTGGATCTTGTCGCCGGCGCGGGAAGCCGAGACCTGACGCTTGACCTCGTCGGCGACCTCCGCGAACGGTTTCATCGTCGAGGGCGTGACGCCCTTGACGCGGACGATCACCGGGCCGAACTGGCTCTTCAAGACCTCGCTCACGCCCCCCGGCGGCAGGGCGAACACCGCGTCGGCCTCGGCCTTGTCGAGCATCGCGTCCTTGGTCGTCTCGCCGAGGTCGGTGTCTTCGGGCTTGAGGCCGCGCTCCTTGATGAGGTCGTCGAAGCTCGTCCCCGCCTTGAGCTTGGCCTCGGCCGCGCTCGCGTCGGCGTCGTTGGGGAACAGGATCTGCTGCAGGTCGCGCTTCTCAGGCGCCCCGAACCGCGGGTCCTTGCCGGCGATCTTCGCGTAAGCCGCCTCGGCGTCGGCGTCGCTCACCTCGGCCGGATTGGCGATCGTCTCCGGCTCGAGCGCGAGAACGTCCATCGCGCGGTATTCAGGCGCGCGGTAGCTCGACTTGCGATCGTTGAAGAAAGTCTTGAGCGCCTCCTCGGAGGGCGCGGCGATCTCGCCCGCCGCGGCGGCGGGAAGCAGGAAATAGTCGACCGACCGGCTCTGGCCCTGGTAATCGGCCTCGGCCGTGACCTCGGCCTTGGGCGCGGCGATGCCGGCGGTGAGCGCCGCGACGATGAACTGTCTCAGCGCCTGCTTGCGCAGTTCGGAGACGAAGCCGCGCTCGGTCATGTCCATGTCGCGCAGCGCGCCGGCGAATCGGGCCGGATCGAAGGCGCCGGACTTGTCGCGGAAATCCGGGTTCGTGGTGATGATCTGGCGCAAGGCGTCGTCGGAAATGTTGAGGCCGAGCTTGCCCGCCTCCTCGTCGACCGCCGCCTCGCTCAGGAGCCGCTGGAGGACGCTGCGGTCGAGGCCGATCTGGCGCGCCTCCTCGTTGGTGAACGGGCGCCTGCAGGCGGCGCTGGTATTGCTGGATCGTCCGGTCGTAGGCGATGCGGTACTCCTGGGCGGAGATCTTCGTGCCCGCCGACCGAGGCCACGATCGAGGCGGTGAAGCCGCGCAGCATGTCGCCCACGCCCCAGATGACGAAGCTGACGATGATGAGCCCCATGACCACGGTCATGATCGCCTTGCCGACGACCCCCTGAGCCGCGTTGCGGATCGCTTCGAGCATTCGACCGGTTCGCCTTTCCTCGCCGGCGGGCGCTTGAAATCTGTCGATTGCGGCCGCGGGCGGGCCCTATCTAGCGGCGGCGGGGGGTTTTGCATAGGCGTCGGAGCCGATGATAACAACCGCGCCAACCAAGGTGCGGGAGGCCTTCGATGACCCCTGGCGTGCGTCCGCTCGTCGCCGGAAACTGGAAGATGAACGGCCTTTCCGCGTCGCTCGGCGAAATCGATGCGATGCGCCGGGCGGCCGACGCCGGCGAAGCGGGCGACGCCGAGCTCGCGGTCTGCCCGCCGTTCACGCTGCTCGCTCAGGCCGCCTGGAAGATCAGAGGCGGCAAGCTCTCGCTCGGCGCCCAGGACTGCAGCCCGGAGGCGAGCGGCCCTTTCACCGGCGACATTTCCGCGGCGATGCTGAAGGACGCAGGCGCGGCTTACGTCATCGTCGGCCACTCCGAGCGCCGCACGATCCATAACGAGACCGACGAGCTTGTCCGCGCCAAGGCCGAAGCGGCGCTGAAGGCCGGCCTCGTTCCGATCGTTTGCGTCGGCGAGACCCACGCCGAGCGCCAAGCGGGCAAGCAGGCCGCGGTCGTCATTCGGCAGCTCAGAAGGTCGCTCCCGGCCGGGGGCACGAGCGAGACCGTGGTGATCGCCTATGAGCCGGTATGGGCGATCGGCACCGGCCTCACGCCGACGCCGGCAGACGTCACCGTCATTCACAACTTCATCCGGGCGCTGCTCGTGGAGGTGGGCGGGCCGCACGCCGCCAAGACCCGCATCCTCTACGGCGGCTCGGTCAAGCCGTCGAATTGCGGCGACCTCCTGACCCTCGACAATGTCGACGGCGCGCTGGTCGGCGGCGCCAGCCTCAAGGCTGCCGACTTCCTCGCCATCGCCGCCGCCTATGCCTGACGGACGCTCCGGCGCCCGCCAGACGATTGGTTTGGACTCGCGCGTGCTGGAGCGGGCGGAGCTGCCCGTCGATACCGCTGAGCTCGCGCGCTTTCTCATCGGCAAGATGCTCGTGCGGACTCTCAAGGAAGGCGTCGCGGGCGGCCGCATCGTCGAGACCGAGGCCTATGTCATCGGCGACCTCGCTGGGCACGCCTATCGCGGCATGACCCCGCGCAATCGCGCGCTCTTCCTCGAACGTGGGCGCGCCTATGTCTATCTCGCCTATGGCGTCTCGTTCATGCTCAATGTCTCGAGCGAGACGTCCGGGGTCGGCGCGGGCGTCCTGATCAGGGCGATCGAGCCGACGATCGGCGTCGAGATCATGGAGCGGAATCGCGGCGCCGAGCGGGTGCGAGACCTGGCGCGCGGCCCGGGCCGCCTCTGCGCGGCCTTGCGGATCGATCGCGAGCTGGACGGGATCGACCTTTGTCAGGCCGGCCCCCTCTGGCTCGGATCCGCCGGTCCGCCGCCGGGCGAAATCGGCGAGAGCAAACGGATCGGCATCACCCGCTCGCCCGACAGTCCGCTCAGGTTCTACGTTCGCGGCAGTTCGTTTGTCAGCGGCCCGCGGGCGCTCAATAGGTGAGAAGCAATTTCGCGGGCGAACGAGCTTAAGACCACTCGATGGAGTGGGCGAAGAAGCGGACCGCCCCGGCTCCGCCGGGCAGCCACGCGCCGCGGTGATTCCGGAAACCTCGCGCGAGCGGCGTCGATAAGGCGTTATGGCCTCCCGCCTGGGTCACGAACGGGCCTTCATCCTGTAAAGTCGCCGCATCAATGTCGGACGGGCGGACAATCGCGATGTGCCCAGGCTTGTCCGGGTCGGGGTTTTCAAACGTAGCCAGGACGAGATCGCCCTCATTTGCGCGCGCCTGCACGGCCGAGACGTCAGGCACGGGCCGCCAGCCCGCGGCCGCGGCCGTGGCGCTCCCGAGCCAGCCCATTTGCGCGTTCGCCAGAAGCACCGCACTGTGGTCCGGCGGCCGCAGGACATAGACGCCGAGCCGCTTGGCGACGCTCGCTACGAACGCCGAGCAATGGGTGTGCGCTCTTCCGTCGCCCCAGGCGCCATGTGAGACGCCAGTCTCCCAGTCGACCCTGTCTCCAGCCAGCCAAAGGTGGTCGACGCCCGTTCCGTCGAGAAGGGCGGCGAGGCGCGCGCCTTGGGGCGTGATCGGACCGCAGCAGGGGGAAGCGAACGCAAGCGCAGGCGCGCCTGCCAGGAACAAAATCAGCCCGCGCCGGGAAATCGGCATATCCGACCGCCATGGTTAGTGACGAAAGTGGATGCAGGGAAGCCTAGCCCAACCGGCAGTGGCGGCCTATCGCCGACAAGGGGTCTTGAGTACGGGGATGATCGGCGGGGCGCGATTCGATCCGATTGCGCGCGATCTGAACCGATGGACGCCCCCCTTGCGCCGTGGTAGGAGCGCGCCATCTTTCGAGGACGCCCGCCGCCGGGCCCCCGCGTCCCGCCCGCTCGAGACCTTCATGCAATCCGTTCTGATCGTCATTCACATCCTGATCGTCGTCGCGCTGATCGCCGTCGTCCTTCTGCAGCGCTCCGAGGGCGGGGCGCTCGGGGCGGGCGGGGGAACCGGCAGCTTCATGACTGGCCGCGGGCAGGCGAACGCGCTTTCGCGCGCGACTGCGATTCTGGGGGCGATGTTCTTCGCCACCGCGCTTTTGATGTCGATCCTCTCGAGCTGGAGCCGCGCGCCGCACTCGATCCTCGAGAAGACCGGCGCCCCCGCGCCGGCGGGCCAGACTGCGCCTGTCCCGACCTCGCCCGGCAATATTCTCGATCAGCTGAAACAGATGGAAGGGGGATCAAGCGCGCCGTCGGCTCCCGCGCCGTCGGCTCCCTCCGCCCCCGCTCCGGCGGCGCCCCAACCCAAACCCTGAAGCCTTAGGCCCAGCGCGGGCGCTGGAGGTCTGCGACTTTGCCCTCCTTCCGCGACGAGCGCCGGGTCCGCCACCGCGCCGAGCAGATGTTCGCTCTCGTCGCCGACGTCGAGCGTTATCCGGAATTCGTTCCTCTCTGCAAGGCGCTGAAGGTGCGCAGCCGCAAGATCGACGACCAGGGCCGCGAAACCCTCGTCGCCGGCATGACCGTCGGCTACAAGCTCATTCGCGAAACCTTCACGAGCCGGGTTGCGCTCGACAAGCCCGCGCTTAAGGTCAGGGTCGAATATATCGACGGCCCGTTCAGCCATCTCGAAAACATTTGGACCTTCCGCGACGAGCCCGAGGGCTCGCGCGTCGGCTTCTTCATCGACTACGAGTTCAGGAGCCGCACTTTGAGCGCGCTGATGGGCTCGATGTTCGACGTCGCATTCCGCAAGTTCGCGCGGGCGTTCGAGGAACGCGCGAACGAGGTCTACGGACGGGCGCAGCAGTAGAGGTTGGTCCTCGGATCACTGTTTCGGCGGCGGCGAAGGGATCGGACTGTTCGGTGCGCCCTTGATTGCGCCCGCGAGCGGCGCCTCTTTGTGTTCTGTTCCTTCGGAGTGTTCCGTCATCTCGGTGAACGCGTCCGGATTTATGACCATCATCACCGGATTGCCTTGCGAGTCCTTTGCCCGGACGAGGAACGACGAGGGCATGATGGCGATGTCGGTAAACCCGGCTTTGGTCAGGTCATCGCGCAGGCGCTGGCTGATGCGGGCCGGCGCCTGCGCATTGGGCGTCGTGTTTTGGCCGCTGGTCGATCCGGCCGAGTCCATCGCCGCCAGCGCCGAGCCGGCAAAGCCGCAGCCGAGAACGAGAACACATACAGTCCCGCCAAGAGGAGTCATGGGCTCATCCTTCATCCGCGCCGCCCCGGCGCACCAACAATGCGGGGGACGGCGGACGGTTCCTGGGTCAGCAAACTTTCCCAGCGACGGAGCCGCTTGGTCTCAGGCGAGCTTAAACCACAACAGACCAAAAAGTCACTATTGATCATTAGCTTGTGCAAGCTAACGAATAAGTCGATTGAACATCGCTGCTCGTCACGCTAGCGCCAAAAATTATCCGCGCTGCCTGAGTATCGCACCTTCCAACAAATCCAGCCCGACCCTGACCGAGGCGACGCGCACGGCGTATCGGCCGATGTCGCCGAACCGCTCTTCCCGCGCGATCGTCGGCCCGCCGCGCCGCGCGCAGGCGAAATGGACGAGGCCGACCGGCTTCGCCGCCGTCCCGCCGTCCGGCCCGGCAATTCCGGTCACGCTGACCGCAATGTCTGCGCGCGAGGCTTTCAGCGCGCCCTCGGCCATCGCCCTCGCCGTCTCTTCGCTGACCGCCCCATACCTCGCCAGCGTCGAGGCGGGAACGGCGAGCAGCTCCTCCTTCGCCGCATTGGAATAGACGACGAATCCGCGCTCGACCACGCTGGAAGAGCCCGGAATTTCGGTCAGCAGCGCCGCAATGAGCCCGCCGGTGCACGATTCCGCCGTCGCGACCATGAGCCCCGCGCCTCGACAGCGAAGGATGAGCTCGGCGGCGCGAGCAAGAAGGTCGTGCGGGAACATGGGATCGGGCCAGGAGGAGCGGGGATTGGCGGGAGGGTACCTTAACTTTGCGATTGGGCGAAAGCGTCGCGTAGGGCTTACCGTCGACCGCCGTGTGCGAACCGTGACCGCCGTCACTGACGCGGCCGATGAATTCGGCTGATGGGATGTGCTAGAGCGGTGCCAGCATGAAGGATTTGGCGGCCCGCGAGAGCGCTCGGCGGGCCGAGGTCGAGTGGAGGAGTTTGGCGACCCAGGAGAGATGGCCGATGCGAACCGTCGAGATCGGGAGCGCCGCCAGGGCTCTCACTCCAATATCCGGGTTCAACAACCTGTTCCTGATAACCGGGATTCTTTGGATTGCCGCCGCGGCCGAGGACCTGATCAGAGGCAGGCTCGGCCTTGGAATGCTTATCGGATACGCGGTGCTTGCGCCGCCGTTGTGGTTGGCTTGGCGGACCATGGATCCGATCCGCGCAGTTTTCAGTAAGTACGGGTTCTGGATATACGTCTACACCGGCGTATTGGCGAGCGCCATAGCGTTGATTGGTCTGTCCATACTTGCCAACGGAGAGGACATAAACGCTTTTCTTGCTTTGTCCTGCGCCATTTACGTTCCATTCGCGTTTGCCGCGGCGCTCGGGGTTCGGCGACTGAAGAAGAGCGTCATTGCTCCTTTCGGATTGAGCCTCGCGACGCTGATGGAACGGGCAGGGGAGAACTCGCCTCGGCAGAAGACAGCAAGTTGTCCCAGGTTGAACCCAACGCGGGGCTGGACCCTGTTGGCCGCCGCGGCGCTCATCTTCCTGAGCCGGGCAACCTTTGTCGACATTGCTGTCGACATGGCCGAAGACAATCATGGGAAAGGTCTTGGAGGTCTCGGAAACATCGACCAAATCCTGACTTTGCTCGGGTGCTACGTCCTCATGCGGGCCCGCGCGAACTTCCAGCCGAAGGCCGAGGGTTTACTGTCCGTCGACCGAAGGCCGGCCACTCTCCTTCTGAGATCGTTTTCCGACGACGAGAAATTACAGGCCTTTCGAACCAGTCAGTACGCCCTGTTCGACTTTTCGCTGGAAGGCCGGCTGGCTGGTCACTTTGCCGCTTCTGGCCCGTTCATCGCGGTCGGCTCGCCGAGCCACGAGACGCCTCCGGCTGGCGCTGCGCGGGCTTTTCTCAGCGACGACGAGTGGCAAGGGCGTGTGGGCCAATGGATTCAGTCGGCGCGCCTGATCATTGTGGTCGCGGGGACCACGAAGTGGGTCGAATGGGAACTCGATCAAGTCGTCAAGCGAGGATATGTCGACAAGCTGATCGTGCTCTTTCCCGAGAAAGCCCACATCGCCAAAACGACTTTCACCTGGAGACCTCCCTTCCGCGTCCGATCGAGCAACGCCGACGCGCGCCTTGAGAGTGTCATAACCGCGTTTCGGGACACTCCCTGGGCGAGCGACCTACGCGGCCTCGAAGACCCAAACCGGATCCGTAGCCTGACATTCGGCCCGGACGGCGACGTCACGCTCGTCGCCGGCGCCAAGGGGAGCCGCAACGAGTGTCAGCTCGCCGTTTTGATCTCCGAACAAGTGCTTTTTCGTGGGGTAGAGGACAAGGAGGCGCCGGGCCACAACCTGGCGGTCGCGGCGCCGCAAGCGGCGGGAGCGCCGGGATTGGTCGAGGGCCGGGCGTGACGAATCGCTCTGCGGGCTCGCGTCCGGGGCTTCGCTCGCCGACATGGGGAGGGGCGGGCGCGCCGGCCAGCGCGCGATGCTCATTTCGGTTAGCCCGAGCCGGTCTTTCGGCGGCGCTCGGCGGCGAGGAAGAACGCCTCACCGCTTTGGTTTCTTGCGGCGTCGACCACCAGGTTGACGATGGCCTCGCGGATACGAGGATCCTTGATCTGGATGAAGGCTCGATTCAGGCGCAACCCCTCGTCGAGCAGCGCCTGCTGGTCGGCGGTCCGTTCCACATCGGCCGCCTCGGGCAAATCTTCCGCCATCGCGGTGCCTCGCGCGCGCCCGCCAGCCCTCAGCGAGCCGCGAGGATCATCGATGCGGTTCATCTTCCTCGCCATTTCGTGCTCTCTCGACCTAACACCGCATCGGTCAATTAATTCGGGAGCCTTTTGGTTCCGTCATCGGCGGCGCGCCGGGAACTGGCTTGATCGAAATCAAACCCGGACGGTTGTTGCGCTTCCCGTTTCGACTGAACCGTCGTGTCGGTCGATCGCCGCCGAAGCTGGCGGGCAAACCGGCCCGCAAGCGCCGCGGCGCGGCTCCGCATTTTTGTCGATTGGCGCGAGGCTCCCCGGCGAGGCAACGATAGGGAAGTCGCGCGCCTCGGGTTTTGACCGCCGAGGCCAACCGCACGCGGCTTTGCCCCGCGCCCAGCCCTTCCGGCGCGGGGCTTTTTTTGCCCTATGGCGGCCGTCGGGGTTAGCGGCGTCATTGGTCAGCACGGAGCGACTCGGGAAACCACGCCATGCGCCGCCCGAGACAAATACGTTTTGGCGAATATTTTCCAATGGTTCCTGCGCGATCATCGTGCGGAGCACGAGCGGGTTGCACCGTCAATTTTGGCGGGCATAGCACTGTCCCGAAGATTTTACAATCATTGTCAGGGTTTTTTCCTTGCGTCCGGGAGGTGTACGGCCACTGGCTCTATCGCCTCTCGCCCTCGCTCGAGCGGGCTCGATTTTGGGGATTCTGCGCCGGCTTCGACTTGGCAAAATTTGCGTCAGGCTTGGAAAAAGCGCTTTGGCGCTTCCGATCTCTGCCGGGCGGCAACGTTCGCGCTGCAGATGATCTTCGCGCCCGGACGAGGCGGCGGCAGTGGAGGCGCAGGAGTGAATTTGGTACTTGGGATCATGACGAGCCACGCCAAGCCGCGCCCCTTCACGATCGAGGAACTGCGCGCCTATCTGACCGAGATCTTTCCGGAGCTCTGGAAGCGCGGCGACTTTCGGATCGAAGACCTCGCGCCAATGGCGGCGACGCTGCGCCTCGTCCACCACCCAAGACATCTGAGATACGGCGGGACGATCGCCGGGCCCGCCATGTTCGCGCTTTGCGACGTCGCTCTCTATGTCGCGATCCTCGGCGAGTTGGGGCGCGTCGCCCATGCGGTCACCACCAACGTCTCGATCAACTTCCTGCGCAAGCCTGCGCCCGCCGACCTCATCGGCAAGGCCAAGCTGATCAAACTCGGCAAGCGGCTCGCGGTCGGCGAGGTGGCGCTGTTCTCGGATGGGGAGAGCGAAATGGTCGCGCATGCGACTGGCACCTATTCGATACCGACGCGCGGGGAGGAGGCTGGGCTGTCATAACTCGGAGTATCGCGGTATCATAATACCGCATAGTTGCAGTTCGCGGTTTTCTTGATGATTCCAGCGCTTGAGTGTTGACATTTCGCGCTGCGCGCGGCTAGAAGCCCGCCACCTGAACCAAGGCGGACTTAAAGTCATGTTCGGCAAAACCCATTCGACCAAGAGCGCCGAGGTCGAGAAGAAGTGGCTTCTCATCGACGCCAAAGGGCTCGTCGTCGGGCGGCTGGCCTCGATCATCGCCATGCGGCTGCGCGGCAAGCATAAACCCAGCTTCACGCCCCACGTCGACGACGGCGACAATGTGATCGTGGTCAACGCCGACAAGGTGGTGTTCACCGGCCGCAAGCTCGACCAGAAAGTCTATCACCACTACAGCGGCTATATCGGCGGCATCAAAGAACGTGCGGCGAAGTCGATCCTCGAGGGCAAGTTCCCCGAGCGCATCGTCGAGAAGGCGGTCGAGCGCATGCTTCCGCGCGGGCCTCTGGGCAAGAAGCAGCTTGGCAACCTGCGCGTCTACAAAGGGCCGGACCACCCGCACGCTGCGCAGACGCCGACCGTGCTCGACGTCGCCAAACTCAACCCCAAGAACAGCCGGAGCGCTGAAATCCATGGCTGAGACCCTCTCCTCGCTCGCCGACCTCAAAGGCTCGGATCTGGCGCCCGCGCCCGCCGAAGCCCCCGTCCATGTGCAGAAGCTCGACAAGTACGGGCGCGCCTATGCGACCGGCAAACGCAAGAACGCGGTCGCGCGGGTCTGGATCAAGCCGGGCAGGGGCCTGGCGACGGTCAACGGCAAGCCGCTCGACCAGTATTTCGCCAGACCCGTGCTGCGGATGATCCTGAGCCAGCCGCTGGTGGTCGTGAACCGGATCACCCAATACGACCTCACGGTGACGGTGACCGGCGGCGGGCTTTCGGGCCAGGCCGGAGCGGTTCGCCACGGGCTTGCCAAGGCGCTCACCTATTTCGAGCCGGACCTCAGACCCGCGCTCAAGAAGGAAGGCTTCCTCACCCGCGATTCGCGCGTGGTCGAGCGCAAGAAGTATGGCCACCGCAAAGCGCGCGCGAGCTTCCAGTTCTCCAAGCGCTGAGGCGGCCCTCAGGCTGCGCTTGGAAAGCGGGCGGCGTGGAGCCGCCTTATTTTGCCGGCGAAGCTGGGCCACTGCTTTCTGTGCGGCGCAAAAGGCCGACGCTCGACCACCTCGAGAAAGCTGAACCGCCGAAAGTCGGCGTCTCGCGTGCAGATTCTGGCGACGCCGTGCTCGCGCATCAGAACCGCCGTATGCATGCCGTGAATGAGATTGCCTGACAGCCAGGTAGCTCTTCGATGACCTGCGTCCGCGGCGTAGACGAGGATATTCGTGTCGACGACGAGCATGAGGCCTATCGCCCTTCCATGGCTTGGTAGAGAGCGTCCCGGTCGCCAACGTCGACAAAGGAGCCGCCGCTCGTGAAGTTCGGGAGGGGAGAAAGCTCAGCGGGTTTCTTCTGTCGCTGAAGGAGATTGCGCAGGGCGGTCTCGACCAGGTCAGACATCGTTCTCCCTTGACGCGCCGCCTCGCGCCTGAGCTGAGCCAAGATCCGGTCATCGATGTTGAGCGTCGTCTTCATGTGGACGTCCATATAGGCCGCATGGCCGCCTGTCTCTCCCCCCGAGTGTCACGCTCGCGTGTTTCCATTTGCAGACGGGTGAAGCGGAGGATTAGGCTTCCTCGGCTCAATCATCGACGAGGATTCGCTTGAAGCTCGCACTGCCCCTCCTCATTGGCGCGGCGCTCCTCGCGAGCGGCGCCGAGGCGTCGGAGTGGAGGTGGAGCTATCACGGCGAGGGCGTCGCCGCGTCGGGCACGTTTTCGACCAAGGACGCGCCGAACGCGACCGGCTTCTACGAGATCACCGCGATATCCGGGGAGGCGAACGGCGTGGCGATTACCGGCCTGCAGCCGGCCGGGACCTCGATCCCCGGCAACGACGGCTACCCGGTCGACAATCTCGTCCGGACCGAAGCTCCGCAGCTCTCCAAGCATGGGTTCGGCTATGCGCTCGCCGACGGAACCTTCGCCAATCCTTTTTACGGCGCCCATTTCGCCAAGCCGGACACTTACGCCTTCTTCTCCGACCCGGCGAACCGCAAGACGAGCGAACCCGCGGTGACGTTCACCGCAACGATCGCTCCATAGCCGGCCCGCGGACGACGACGCCAAACTCCGCCCCTTCCTGCTTGACCAGGACGGGCGTTTGTACGAAAGAACCCGTCCCATGACCTGCCGTCCGCCCATCCGACCCCGACGACGCTGAAAGCAAGCGCGAGTTCGCGCGCGAGCGCGACTTACGTTTCGGCTTTCGGACTGCGAGGCGATCATGGCGGCGAAAATCTTCATCGACGGGGAAGCGGGCACCACCGGCCTGCAAATCAGGGACAAGCTCGCAGGGCTATCCGGCATCGAGCTCGCGGGCCTGCCGCCCGAGGCGCGCAAGGACGCGGGCGCCAAACAGAAGCTCTATGGCGAAGTCGATGTCGTCATCCTCTGCCTGCCCGACGGAGCGGCGAAAGAGGCGGCCCATCTCATCGATACGATGGGCGCCGGCGCGCCGCGGGTGATCGACGCGTCCTCCGCCCATCGGGTTGCGCCCGGCTGGACCTATGGCTTTCCCGAACTCGCCGCCGGACAGGCGGAGGCGGTCGCCTCCGCCAGGAAAATCAGCAATCCCGGCTGCCACGCGACGGGTGCGATCGCGCTTCTGCGTCCGCTCGCCGACGCCGGCCTCATCGCCCGCGATGCGGCCGTGTCGATCAGCTCGGTCAGCGGCTATTCGGGCGGCGGCAAGTCGATGATCGAGGCTTACGAGAGCGGCCGCGCGCCGGCGTTCGAGCTCTATGGGCTCGCGCTCGAGCATAAACACATGCCCGAAATCCAGCTCTACTCAGGCCTGACGGCGCGGCCGATCTTTGCGCCGTCGGTCGGCAATTTCCGCCAGGGGATGCTGGTCAGCGTCCCCCTCCATCTCGACGCGCTTCCGGGCAAGCCGAAGGCCGCCGAGCTCAGCGCCGCATTCAGGAAGCACTATCGCGCCCAGAGCCACGTCCATGTCATGGAGAGCGACGACGGCGTGCGCATCGAACCGGAATCGCTCAACGGCACCAACGACATCGAAATTCACGTGTTCGCCAATCAGGCGCACCGCCACGCGCTGCTCGTCGCCAAATTCGACAACCTCGGCAAAGGCGCGTCGGGCGCGGCTGTGCAGAACCTCATGCTGATGCTGGGGCGATGAAGCGCGGGCCCCTTCACGGGCCGGTAGCGCGCGATCTCAGCGCCAGTCGCGCGAGAAGGCGAACGATCGTCTCCACAATCAGACCGGCAAGATAGGCGAGCGCCGAGCCAAAGACGCCCGCGGCGACGACCCTTCCGCTCATATCGCCGCCGAATGCGTAAGACCCGCCGTTCAGCGCCCGCATCGTAAGCGTGAAGGGCAGGGCGACGAGCGTCAGCGGAAGGTCGGCGAACCAGGTCGCGGCGCGCCTCACGTAGTCGACATAGAGCGCGATGAAGGTGAGCGCGTAGATGGCGGCGAAGGCCGCCCCCGTCCACGACCGCAGGCGTTTCACCGGCTGTCAGCTCAGGCGGCCTTCCACGCGACGACATGCTGGTCCTGCCGCCCGAGCCCGTCGATCCCGAGCGCCATCGTATCGCCGGCCTTCAAGAACCGGGGCGGCTTCTTGCCCTGTCCGACGCCCGGCGGTGTCCCAGTCGTGATGACGTCGCCCGGCTCGAGAGCGATGAACTGCGAGATATACGAGATGAGCGTCTTGACGCCGAAGACCATCGTCGCGGTTGAGCCGGTCTGCATCCGCTCGCCGTTGACGTCGAGCCACATGTTGAGCGCCTGAACGTTCTCGATCTCGTCCGGCGTCACCAGCCATGGGCCCAGCGGGCCGAAAGTGGGGGCGCTCTTGCCCTTCACCCACTGGCCGGAGCGCTCAAGCTGGAATTCTCGCTCCGACACGTCGTTGCAGATGCAATAGCCGGCGACATGCGCGAGCGCCTTGTCCTCGCTGACGTAGCTGGCGTGGGAGCCGATCACGATCGCGAGCTCGACCTCCCAGTCCGTCTTCACCGAGCCTTTCGGGATCACGATGTCGTCGTTTGGACCCACGACGCAGTTGGGCGCCTTGCTGAACAACACCGGCTCCTTCGGAACAGGCATATTCAATTCGGCGGCGTGGTCGGCGTAATTGAGCCCGACGGCGATGAAGTTGCCAACCCGCCGCAGGCACGGCCCAATTCTTGGCGCGCCCCGCACCGCAGGCAGGGATTCCGGCTTGAGCTTCGCCAAGCGCACGAGAGCGCGCGGGGCGAGAGCATCGGCGTCGATGTCTTCGATGACCCCGCTCAAGTCTCTGAGCTTACCGGCCTTGTCGACGAGCGCCGGCTTCTCTTTGCCCACCCTGCCATATCGCGCGAGTTTCATCACCCCTCCCCGAATTGAGGCCGCCCGCAGCCGGGCCGCCAAGTGCATCGTACCAAACGCTCGCGCCGCCGCCTCGTCAATCCTCGCGGCTTGCGTCGCCACGAACTGTTGATGAGACCGCTCGGGGGTTAAGGGAAATTTGAAGGCCGGCCCTTGGATTTAGGCGCAATTGGGTACTATATGCCATTTACTCGCGTCGCAGGTTGTGCTGTCTCGATCGTTTGCGGCGCGCCGGAAACCGTAAAAAAGGCCAAATCTGCGGGCAGTCGGGCAGCCTCAAGCTCAATTGGGCACGAAAAATTGTGCGAATGGACCTGCGTCCGCCCGTATTTCAGGCTTGATCATGGCTTCATGGAAATGTCATGTGCGGTGGCGGCTTGATAAGGCTCACAGCGGCCGGTATGCGGTAATCAGCGAAACGAAAAGAACCTCAATATGTCATCATTGGAACGGATCGCCCTGTTTATTGATGGGGCCAATCTCTACGCAAGCGCCAAAGCTCTCGGGTTCGATATCGACTATAAACGTCTCCTGAGGGAATTTCAGGCCAAAGGTCGCCTGGTTCGAGCTTTCTACTACACCGCTCTGGTCGACGATCAGGAGTATTCGTCGGTTCGGCCGCTGGTCGACTGGCTGGATTACAACGGCTATTCAGTCGTGACCAAGCCGACCAAGGAGTTCGTCGAACTCGACGGGACGCCGCAAGGTCAAGGGCAATATGGACATCGAACTTGCGGTCAACGCCATGGACATGGCGCCGCATCTCGACCTGATGGTCCTGTTCTCCGGTGATGGCGACTTCCGGTCGCTGGTCGAATCGATCCAGCGAAAAGGCGTCCGGGTTGCGGTCGTCTCGACGATTTCGACCCAGCCGCCGATGGTCGCGGACGAACTGCGCCGTCAGGCCGATGAGTTCATCGATCTCGCCCATCTGATCCAGCGCATTGGCCGCGATCCCGGCGATCGGCCGCAACGTCCCGCGGATCATCGCCGCGGCCAGTATGCGCCGGTCCAACAGCCGGCTGAAGAACTGCGCGAGTAAGCCGGGAAGCCGCAGCCGTGGCCTTCGACATCGGCCCCGCCGCCGAGTGTTCGGATTGTCCCCGGCTCGCGGCCTTCCGCGCCTCGAACCGGGCCGAATACCCCGACTGGTCGAATGCGCCGGTGGCGTCCTTTGGCGATTCCGACGCGGGTCTATTGATCGTAGGGCTCGCCCCGGGATTGCGTGGCGCCAACCGCACCGGCCGGCCGTTCACGGGCGACCATGCCGGAGAGCTTCTTTATCGCACCCTCACCGAGTTCGGTTTCGCCTCGGGGACCTACGACCGCCGCCCGGACGACGGGCTCAGGCTCGTCGACTGCGCAATCGTCAACGCCGTGCGCTGCGTTCCGCCGCAGAACAAGCCGACCCCTCGGGAAATCGCGACCTGCCGCCGATACTTGACGCAAGCGATCTCTGCGCTGCCGCGATTGCGGATCGCGCTCGCGCTCGGGCGGATCGCGCATGAGAGCGCCTTGCGCGCGATCGGCCTCAGCCCGGCGAAGTTTCCCTTCGCACATGGGGCGCGCCATGCGCTGGCGCCCTCGGGCCATATCCTCTTCGACAGTTACCATTGCTCGCGCTACAACACCAACACCGGGATCCTGACGGAAGCGATGTTTCGCCAGGTGTTCGCCTCGATTCGCGCCGAGCTCGATCGCATGGACGCCCAGGCGCCGGTCTTGAGTTGAAAGTGCAAGCGCGGCCGTGCGGTCTGCAGCGATTGGGGGGACGGAATGAGCGCACAAAGCTTTGGGCAGATTGACCAAACACCCGTGTTCGAGATCACGATCGCGTCCAGGGCAGGGGCGAGCGCGAAAATTCTGACATGGGGCGCGGTGGTGCGCGACCTTGTCGTGCCGGCCTCCAACGGCTTGCAGCGGGTCGTGCTCGGTCTCAATACTCTCGACGACTACATTGCCTACTCGCCCTCTTTCGGCGCCGTGCCTGGGCGGTTCGCCAACCGCATTGCGAACGGCCGATTTGTCCTTAACGGCGTCGCCTATCAGCTCGACCGGAAACCCGGCCAGAAACACACGCTGCACGGAGGCCCCAATGGCTTTGGCCATCGGATTTGGAAGCTCGGCGCATATGACGACTCGTCTGTCGAATTGATACTCGAATCGCCGGACGGCGACGCCGGATTTCCGGGCGCTCTCACTGCCACTTGCGTCTATCGTCTGCTTGAACCCGCGACGCTTCGAGTCGAACTCTCGGCGGTCTCAGACCGCCCGACCATCGTCAACCTCACACAGCACAGCTATTTCAACCTCGACGGCTCCCCGGACATTCTCGACCATGAGTTGACGCTGTTTGCCGACTTTTACACGCCCGCTGACGAGGAGCTGATTCCAACGGGTGAAATCCGCGCTGTCGCTGGGACGCCATACGACTTCCGCAATCCACGCTCGATTCGCAATCCGACCATGACGCCCTACGACACCAATTTCGTCGCGGCGCTTCAGCCCGACGCCGAAGGCCTTGCGCAAATCGCGGCGCTGCGTTCGCCGAAGAACGGTCTCACGATGAGCCTGATTTCAACTGAGCCCGGGGTTCAATTCTACAGCGCGGCGCCCCTGAACTGCCCCGCGCCCGGATTGGACGGCCAGCGCTACGGGGCGCATGCGGGCCTTGCGCTCGAGCCGCAGGCTTTCCCGGATTCGCCCAACCGGCGGCATTTCACGGACTGCGTGCTGAGACCGGACGACGAGTACCTCCACGTCAGCGAATTTCGATTCGCGTAACGAAGGCGCCCGATGGCCCCCGTCCTGAGGGCAACGCGAAGCGCTGCGTCTCGAGGGCCGTTCCAGCTTGCAGCACCCGCTTCGCGCTCTGAACCCTGCTTCGAGGCCCCGCTCCGCGCGGCGCTCAGCATGAGGGCTTCCGCCTGATAGCGGGCGGAGCAGAATTGGAGCCGCTACTCCCGGCCGAGGCTCTCGCCGGGACCCGCCTCGGCAAGCGCCTTTCCGACTTCGAGCCCCAGGTCGTCCATCGAGGTTTGCTCGCGCACCGTGAGGTCCTCGCCCTTCGCCTGCCGTTCGGCCTGCTCGGGCGAGCGCGCGACATTGACAGTGACCTTGGTCTCGACTTCGGGATGAAGGTGGATCGGGACCGGATGCAGGCCAAGGGTCTTGATCGGGTGCTGGATCGCGACATGGACACGCTGGACCGGGCGCCCAGCGGCGGTCAGCGCTTCGGCGATGTCCCGCGCCGACACCGACCCGTAAAGCTGCCCGGTCTCGCCGGCCTGGCGAATGATGACGACCGTCGTCCCCTCGAGCTTTGACGAGACCTCGCCGGCGCTGCGCTTCAGCTCATGGTTGCGGGCCTCGAGATCGGCCCGGCGGGACTCGAATTTTTTCTTGTTGTTCTCGGTCGCCCGCAAGGCTTTGCCGCGCGGCAACAGGAAATTGCGCGCGTAGCCGT
The DNA here is from genome assembly GCA_963832305.1 of uncultured Alphaproteobacteria bacterium. Taxonomy (GTDB): domain Bacteria; phylum Pseudomonadota; class Alphaproteobacteria; order Rhizobiales; family Beijerinckiaceae; genus Roseiarcus. The sequence continues at coordinate 84,960 of CAWHTU010000025.1, forward strand.
CCTTCACGCGCACGGTATCGCCGATATGCCCGAGCTTGCCGACGCGTTCCAAGAGAATTACGTCCATTGTCGTCTCCTATTTCTGTCCTGTCGGAGTGGGGGTGGGAATGAGGGCGGCGCGCGAGCGCAGCCTCAAGAAGCCGTCGAGAAGGCCAAGCAGGGCGAGTACCGGAAGCGTGTATTTGGCCCGCAAGACGCAGCAGGCGTAAAGCGCGACGAGCATCAGCGGCCGCATCTTGAGACCGCGCGACAGCGCGTGCGCGACCGCCAATCCCTGCAGCACGAGAGCGCCGCCAAGCCCCCCCGCGCCGGTCGAGAAATACTGGGCGGCCGGACTCGGCAGCGCATAGGCGAGCGCCAGACACGCAAGGAATGCAACGCCGAGCGGCCACGGCAGGGCAAGCGACTTCGGCAGATCGGGCCACGGCCGCGGAAGATTGTGCGACAGCTGGGTGGAGCGAGCGGCGGCGTAGAGATTGACGCACAGCATCATCAGCGTCGAGGCGGCGATCGCCGGAGGGCCAAATCGCACCAACTCGTCAGCAAAATCGCGCGCCGTAAGTTTGTCCGGCGCGCCGTCGAAGGCGTCGGCTGCAAGCGCGGCGACTGCCGAGGCAATCTCGCGCGCCCCCTCTCGATAGCCCCCGTATACAACGATGATGGTCGTCAGCACTGCGGCGCTGCCGACAATTCCAAACAATGTCGCCAGAGTGACGACGGCGCCGACGGAGGGGTGGATGGGCGCGTCGGGCTTGTGCGCCCGGAAATAGCGCGCGATCGGAGTGATCGAGAAAGCGGCCAGGGCCCAGGCGGGACCGGCGACGGAAGCGGCGAACAGCAACGCCGACAGCGGTTCGGACAGAAGCGCGAGCGCGGCGACCGAAATCACTCCCGCGACCGCTCCGGCGTCGAGCCCCCAGCCAAGCGTCGCGATCATGATCGGCAACGGCGCGAGATAGGCGAGCGCCATCGCGAGCACGCTCGGTTGCGTGCTGACGGCGAACAGCAGCGCGGCGGCGCACCCCGCTCCGATCGCGACCACAAATCGATGCAACATGACGAGCGCTGTCCCGCGTCGGTTGGCGGTTAGAAGGCGGCCGGCGGGCCGCCTCCAGCTGCCGCCGCGACCGGTCTTAAGCCGAACGCGGCGGTTCGAAACTTCAACGGCGGCGACGCCGCCTGGAAGCCGTCAGCGGATCACGTAGGGCAAAAGGCCCAGGAACCGGGCGCGTTTGATCGCCTGCGCGAGCTCGCGCTGCTTGCCGGCGCTGACCGCCGTGATCCGCGACGGCACGATCTTGCCGCGTTCGGAAATGTAGCGCGACAGAAGACGGGTGTCCTTGTAGTCGATCTTCGGCGCGTTGGCCCCTGAAAATGGGCACGACTTGCGGCGGCGAAAAAACGGGCGGCGGGGAGAGACGGCCATCAGCTGACTCCAACATTTGCATCATCACGGGGGCGGCGCGGCGGGCGATCGCCCCGGTCCGGCCGGTCGCCGCGATCGCCACGGTCCGGCCGGTCGCCGCGCGGTCCGCGCGGTCCGCGATCGTCGCGGTCGCCGTCGTCGCGCTTACGCAACATCGCCGACGGGCCGGCTTCATGCTCGTCGACGCGGATGGTTAGGTAGCGGATGACATCCTCGTTGAGACTGAGCAGGCGCTCGATCTCCGTCACCGCCTCGGACGGGCCGGAGATATTGAGCAAGGTAAAATGCGCCTTGCGGTTCTTCTTGACGCGGAAGGCCAGCGACTTCAGTCCCCAGGGCTCGACCTTGGTGACCGCGCCGCCGAGCGAGGCGATTTTCGATTTGATCTGCTCCGTCAGCGTCTCGACTTGCTGCGGCGTGACGTCCTGGCGCGCCAGGAAGATGTGCTCGTAGAGAGCCATTTCGTGCCTTTCCAACTCTTCAAGCCACGTCCCACGCAGAGCCCTTCGAGCCCGGGAAAGGCTCGAACCGGATCGTTCGAAGGCGGGAACACGGGAGGACGGACGCTCAAGCGCCCTGCCGCATGCTCATTCCTGAACCCGCGGCCCTCCGTTCAGCCCCCAGCGGGACGCAACGAAGCGGCGTTCATATGGAAACATCAGCGCCGTGGCAAGGAAAATCCTGCAAAGCCGGGCAGGGGACGCCGCGAAATGGAACGAACGGCCGGGCGTGACGTTGCCGTTGGATCGAATCGCGAAAGCGGGATCCATGCCAACCAGGGAACACGAAGATGGGCATTTTCTCCAAGGACATCCGGACAATGGACGACCTGTTCGTCCACCAGCTCAAGGATATCTACTACGCGGAAAAACGAATCGTTGGCGCGCTGCCGCAAATGATCGAAAAGGCCACGGCGCCGCAACTCAAGTCGGCGTTCGAAGCCCACCTCGGCGAAACGAGAAACCACGTAAAACGGGTCGAGCAGGTTTTCCAAATGCATGGCGTCACGCCGGAAACAGTCGGCTGCCCTGCGATCGACGGGATCATTGAGGAGGCCGAGGAAGTCGCCGGCGACGTCGAGGATAAGCGCGTCCTGGACGCGGCTTTAATCGCCGCGGCGCAGGCGGTCGAGCACTACGAAATGACCCGCTACGGGACGCTCATCGCCTGGGCGAACGCGCTTGGCCGCAGCGACTGCGGCAGCGTGCTCAAGGCGAATCTCAACGAGGAAGAAGCGGCGGACAAGAAATTGACCAAGATTGCCGAAAGCGGCGTTAACGCCGCCGCTGCGTAAACCCGGACGCGCCTCGAGGCGGGCTGGCCGGATCGCCCGCTTCGAGAGGCGCGACTCCGCTCAACTTGTCCCTGCTATGGCTTCACATCGATGACGCCCGTCTGCGGCGCCTGATCGGCGTCTCGCGTCGCCTCGGCGAGATCGGCCAAGCTTTCGAACCTAGCGCCTTCAGGCAGGGCCGCGAGAATTTCCAGGGCGTCTTGTCCGGCGCTGCGGTTCCTGGCGCGCTCGATCAAGTCTGCCTTCGAGGCGGGGAAGGCCATCCCTTTCACGGCGTGAATGACGTTCGCGGACGCATATCCGATCATATCGTCGCCTCCATCTGGGTCGCCAAGCGAAACGGCCAAGCTTTCGCCAGAACTCGGCGCGCCGCGGTTCGTTCCGGAAATTTGCGGGCTTCTCAGCTCCCGTTTGAACAGGAGAGCGGCTCCTGCTGGCCGAAGAGGCTTCCGCGCGCATACGGAAGAAACGCCTCGCTCAGGGCCGGCGGCAATGTTTGTTCTGCTGACTCAGCCGGGAGACCGGAAGGCGAGGATCTTGTCCGACCGGAAATCGTAGAGCTTGCCGGTCTCTGTCCAAGCGGGCGAGCAGAGTTCCGCGATCTTGGGCGCGAGCTCCTGAGGCGCGCGCAGCGTCGTCGGATCTTCGCCCGGCATCGCGGTTGCGCGCATCGCCGTTCTGAGCGGCCCGGGATCGACGAGCATGACGCGGATCGTCGATGTGTTGAGCGTCTCCGCGGCATAGGTGCGGGCGAGCGCGTCGAGCGCCGCCTTCGAAGTCGCATAGGGGCCCCAATAGGCGCGCAGTTCCGCGCGGCTCGCGACGCCGGAGGTGATGAACACGACCCGGCCGGCGGCGGAGCGGCGCAGCAGCGGATCGAGCGACCGGATGAGGCGCCAGTTGGCGGTGACGTTCACCGCCATGACGTCGTCCCAGGTCTTCGGGTCGAGGTGGTGGAGAGGGGACAGAAGGCCCAGGACGCCGGCGTTGCCGACAAACGCGTCGAGCCGGCCCCAGCGGCGGTAGAGCGCTTCTCCCAGCCGGTCGATGGCGGCGAAGTCGCGCAGGTCCATCGGCACAAGGGTCGTCCCGCCCGGATCGGCGTTCGGGAGGGCGCGGATCTCGTCGTCGAGCTCCTCGAGGCCGCCCTGGGTGCGGGCCAGCGCCACAACATGCGCGCCCGACGCGGCCAGGGCGACGGCCGCGGCGCGGCCGATGCCGCGGGAGGCCCCGGTGACCAGCGCGATGCGGGGCGATGCGTCAGGGCTCGACTCGCTCAATCGACACTCCTTCCGTCATTTGCTAGGCTTGGCTTCGGGGCATGATCGCGGGCCGGCGCGAGACGATGGGAGGCCGGGCCGCGGCGGCGTCGATCGCGCAGGACACGCGACCTTGCAAAAGTAGATTTTCATTGGCGCCGATACTAGGCTGCGCGCTTATGGACTTGCGGTGACCGAAAAGAAAGTCCGACGCGGAAACGACAAAGTGGGCCGCGCCCTTTTGGGTCCTGCGCGGGGCCGGGGACCGGCGTCGCGAGCGAGGCGGAAATTATTTGGGGCTCGATATGGCGAACGCTAGGCTTGGCGGCGAAACTAGACTTGGGCGGGAAACGGGAAAGACGGTCACGCGGGCCGACCTCTCTGAAATCGTATATCAGAAGGTCGGATTGTCGCGAACCGAGTTGGCGGAACTGGTTCAGTCGGTTCTGGACGAAATCTGTGATGCGGCCGCGCGGGGCGAGACCGTCAAGCTGTCCGGCTTCGGCTCGTTCGTGGTGCGCTCCAAGGGGGAGCGCGTGGGGCGCAATCCGAAGACCGGCGTCGAAGTGCCGATCCTTCCTCGCCGGGTGATGGTGTTCAAGCCGTCCAACGTGCTCAAGGCCAAGATCAACGGGCGCGATCACACGTCCGAAAAAGACTAGACGCCGCTGCCGCCGGGCGCGGGCTCCCAGCCGGGCAGGGCGAGACGCGCCCGAACTGGCGTTTCCGTCCGGTTCGGCCGATAGTGGGTCGACGCGAACGGAGGCGCCATGATTCTCCCAGCCCCGGCGGCCGCGGGCGGGCCGATCGAGAAGGGTCCCGAGGCCTATCGAACGATCCGCGAAGTCGCGGATTCGATGGATCTGCCGCAGCATGTGCTGCGCTTCTGGGAAACGCGATTTCCGCAGATCCGGCCGCTCAAGAGGGCCGGCGGCCGGCGGTATTACCGTCCCGAAGACATCGAGCGGCTGAGGCTCATCCGCCGCCTCCTGTACGACGAAGGCTACACGATCAAGGGCGTCCAGAAGCTGTTCAAGGAGCAGGGCGTCCAAGCGCTGTCGGTCGCCGCCGAGCCCGGGGGCGGCGCCGAGGCGGCAAAGGGCGCTCGCCTCAGCGCCCCCGCGTCAAAGCTCCTCGACGACGACCTCGTGGCGCTGCACGGCGCGTTCGCCGAAATCGTGGAGGCCGAGCGCATCCTGACCCAGGCGCGCACGCCAGCCCGGTGATGCAGGGGACCGCCGTCGCCGCATTGCGTCGCGCGGACGCGCTCACTATAAGGGCGGCGTCGGAGTGTAGCGCAGCCCGGTTAGCGCACTAGTCTGGGGGACTAGGGGTCGTGGGTTCGAATCCCGCCACTCCGACCATTCACCATATTCTTACAATTGCGCCCTTACATCTCTGTCTTCCTTTGCGCGCATCGGGCCGAATGGGGCAATCCCGGAATCAATGAGCGACCATCCCGTCACGGCGATCGACATTGCGCTCAAGCCCGGCGAGGCGATGGTCCAGCGCGCCCGCGCCGACAACGCGCGCCTTCTCAAGGCCTTTCCGGAGTTCTTCGCTCTGGACGCGACCCATCACCCGCACATGACGATGCTGCAGCAGTTCGTCCGCACCGCCGACCTCCCGAAGGTCTACGCCGCGGCCAACGCGGTTCTGGCCAAAGAGAACGTGACCGGCTGGAGGCTCAAGGCCACCGGGTATTATTACATTCCTTCTCCGCCGCTCGGCATTGCCGGGGTCGTGGTCAAGCCGACGGAGGATTTGCTCCGTCTGCAGCGCGAGCTGCTCGACGCGGTCGCGCCATTCACCGAGCGGACCGGAAAGCCGGCCGCATTTTACAGCACCGAGGACGGGCGCGACATCCAGCCGGGACTTATCGAGTACGTCGCCGACTTCGTCACCGTGGCGGCCGGCAAAAAGTTCAATCCGCACGTCACGATCGGCGTCGCGCCTCAGACCTATCTCGACAAGATGTTCGCAGAGCCGTTCAAGGCGTTCACGTTTTCAGCCGTCGGAGCCGCGGTCTACCACCTCGGCACTTTCGGCGCCGTCCGCAAGGAGCTTCAAACATTGGCGCTCGCGCCCTAAGCACGGCGGCTGCCGCGCAACGCCCGCCGCGCAGCCTCGCGCGGGCGGCGGCGATCGCGGTTGCGGTTAGCCTTGTCGCGCCAGCGGCGGCCGAGACCCGATGCGCCGAACAGTGGCGAGCCGCTCGCGCGACGGGAGTGACCGGTGGGGAAACCTGGCCCGAATTCCTTGCCCGATGCCGGGCAGCGGGATCGGGCCGGGCCGCCGCGGCGACCGCTCATGCGCCGCTGGCAAGCCCGGCTCGCTCCTGCGTCAAACCCTGCGATCGCTGCGCGCGTATCTGCGAATAACGCGCCTTGCGCCGGGCGCGCCTCAAAGCTCGGCGTCCGGCTGGGCGACGAAGATGAGAACCAGAAGAATCGTCGCGACAATGCGAAACGCGGCCTGCTGGCCATTCCAGACTTGGGACTGCCACATCGCAAACCATTCGCCGCCGACGGCAAGAAACGCGAGGAACCAGACCAGAAATCCGCAACCCGCGCCGAAATAGACAAACCGCTTGGCCGCGTGAAAGTCTCGCGCTTTTCGTTTCCGCGCCCGCACGAGCTCGACCGTCGCAAGCGCGAACAGAACGGCTGTGGCCGCCTCGCCGAGAACGATCAGCCAAAACGCGATCGGCCAAAGAACAGGGATGGGCAGGGCGTGGCTGGCCAGCGCGCTTCCGGGCATGATCGTGTCCATGCTGAGGACATGCTGGACGAACAAGAGATTCGACCCTGGATCCTGGACGTTTCCGGCGACGATGAAGGCGCATAGCATCGCAACGCCTGCGGTCATGAATATCTTGAGACCCCTTTCGATCATCGTCGCACCCCTCGCACGCTAATTCATCCAGGCGTTGCGGGATCCCCTTTTTCTCGGCGAAGGAGCGCCTTCACGATCGTATCTCGGCGTCGCCGCACGCCGGAGCGACGGCAAATTTGGGAAACAGCGGCACAAGGCAAACCTTTATTGCCGGCTTGGTCGCGTCGTAGAGGACGACCACATTCATCGTCATGTAGTAGTTGGGCGGGGGCGATTGACTATATTGCGGCGTGAGAACCATCGCATTCGGATCCACCTCGAACCCGAACGGCGCTTTCCAGCATCCCGGACGCCAAACGATTTCGGTTGGCGGGACCAGCGATCCCAGCTTCGCGTCGGTTGGAATCGCCCATCGGATGTCGACGGCCCCGTCGTTCACGCAGAAGAACTGGGTCTTCGTCTTGAAGTCGAGGATGACTGCGGTCGGTCCTTGCTCACAATGGGCGGTGAGAAACGCCGTATGGTAGCCGCCCAGGCACTGTCCCGCGTCCCAGAAGACGGCCACGCCAGATTGCGCGGCGACGTCGCCGGCCTGAGCGTGCGAGGGCGAGACTGAAGCCGCCGCGAGCCACAAGGCGCCGATGCCCGCGACGTATCGCCGAGATGAGACCATGCCCACTCCTTGGCCCACGCGGTGTGGCAGGCGACCGGGCGCCGGATCGTGGTTTTACGCGGTCTTCGTGTGTCGAAGCAACTCACCCCGCGTGCCGCCTCGCCGCAGTCCCGCCCGCGCCCTCTACGCGAGCTTGAGCAGCGGGCAGGGCGACTGCCCTGCGGGAGGAGGAGGCTGGCCTCATGTCCTGACGATCCGCGCCTGCCGCCGCGCCACCCACATCAGCCCCGAGACGGCGAACCACGCGATTGCAGCCAGCGCAAGGGATCCAGCCGGGGCGTCCCGCGCGAACAGCCACATGACTGCCGCGAACACGCCCAGTCCCACGCTGCCAAGTCCGCTGCCCGCGGCGTCGAGCGCCGCAGCGTCTTTGCCTCGCTCTCGGCCTTGCAGCCCCTTTTCTTCCTTTCGCCTGCGCTCGTGTTTTTCAATCAGCGTCGCGCTCGCGCAGAAGATCGCGGGCAGGGCAAGAAACAATCCCCCCGTGACCGGGCCCCAGACGTCGGCGACCAGGCCGGCCATGACCGTAGCCAGTCCGCCGAGGACAAACCGCGCCAGGTGCTCGGACCAGCGACTCTCCGCGAGAGCGGAGAATTTGAAACGTACGACCATGCCTACCCCAGTAGCGCCTGCTTGAGGCCAAGGGCCACGCCAAGCCATGCGACGCTCGCGGTCAAAGTCGCGGTCAGCGCCGAGCAGCGCACGCGCATGAGCAGCTGGCAGACAAGCAGGCTGTAGGCGCCGAAGGCGATCGCGCCAAGGATCATCGACCGCGCTTCGGTGGCGACATAACCGCCGCCATGCTCGAAGAACGCGAGCGAGAGCGTGACGAGAGCGACGGAAGGGGCGGCTCCAAACAGGCCGGCAAAACTTTTGGGGCGCAGTATGTCTGCCAATACCGCGAACACTGAGACGATGAGGCCTCCGGCGACAAATCGGATCACGTAGTCCATCGCAACTACTCTTTGCCGTCCTTCGCGAAGCGTTTGCCGGCGCGCTTGACGGCCGCCAGCGCCGTTTCAGGGCCAGCCCAGCCAATGATCTTCAGCTTCTTGTCTTCGAGCTCTTCGGTGGCGATGAAGAACTTCTCGAGCTCCTCCCGGAATGGCTTTGTCAGGTCTCCCACGTCCTTCAGGGCGCGCTCGGCGTGCGAGCGCAGCGGCGCGGCGAACACGCGGTCATTCCGCTCCGACTTGCCCTTGGTCTTCTGCTCGACCTGAAGAATGCCGATGACGCGGCAAATGACGACCAGGCCTGGAAAGGTCGCCGCGTCGTGGATCACCATGACATCGAGGGGATCCCCGTCATCCGCCTTGGTCGACGGAACGAAACCCCAATCGTGGGGATAGGTCAGCCCGGTGAGCAAGGATTTCCGAAGGACGAATGTTCCGAGCTTCGGATCGTAGGCGAGCTTCGCCCGGCTGCCGCGTGGCGTCTCAATGACGACATTGACCGAGCCGTCCTCCGCGAGGAGCGGCAGGTTCACCAGATTCGGCATCTCAAAGCGCGGTCCTGCAGCCTGCCATCCATCTGTTGGAAAACGGCGCAAGCCGGCTGTTGGTTCCGGGCGCGCGCCAGGGACCGTCGGTCCGCGATTCGCATAATATATATTATGGAACCACAAGCGCGGTACGCTGCCGGGGCCGCCACAGCGCGGGTGCGGCTTGATTTCGTTGCGTCGGGCGTTGATTTCGCGGCGGGCTCAGCCGCCCATCAGCTCCGCCAGCGTCAGCGCGATGACCTCCGTCGCCTTGTACAGGTCCGCGAGCGGCAGGCGCTCGTCGGCGCGGTGGGCGTTGGCCTCCTCGATCGTGTGAGGCCCGGCGCCGTAGAGCACGATCGGAACGCCGGCCTTCGCGTAGTGGCGCGCGTCGGTATAAAGCGGCACGCCCGAGGCCACGACCTTTTCGCCCATGACCCGGCTCGCATGTCGGCAGAGCGCCTCGGTCAGCTTCGCGCCCGCCGGCGTCGGCGTCAGCGGCTCGGCGAGCAGGATGCGTCTGACCGCGACCCTGGCGTCGGGATGGAGCGCCGCCGCGCGGCCGATCACCGCGCGCAGCTCCGCCTCGGCCTCGGCCGGATTCTCTTCCGGGATCATGCGCCGGTCGAGGCGGAAGACGACCCGGTCCGGCACGACGTTGGTGTTGATCCCGCCGGATATGAGGCCGACCGTCATTTGCGGCGAGCCGATCCCGGGAACCGCGGAGGTCCGCGCCGCGAGCCCGCCGCGCCAGTCGTAGAGGGCGGCGAGGATCGCGTTCGCCGCCTCGAGCGCGTCGACGCCGGTCGAGGGCCGGGCGGCGTGCGCCGAGCGGCCAAGGACCTCGACCTCGAGATGGAGGCAGCCGTTGTGGGCGTTGACCACAGCGTAGGAGAAGCCGGCGCCGATCGCGAGGTCCGGCCGCGACAGCCCTTGCTCGAGAAGATAGCGCGGACCGATCTCGCCGCCCGCCTCCTCGTCATAGGTGACGTGCAGTTCGACCGCGCCGTTGAGCGCGGCGCCGCTCTTGTCCAGCGCCAGCATGGCAAAGGCATAAGTGGCGATGTCCGACTTCGACACCGCCGCCCCGCGGCCGATCATCCAGCCGTCGGCGATCTCGGCCCCATAGGGGTCGTGCGTCCACCCCGATCCCGGCGGCACCACATCGCCGTGAGCGTTGAGCGCGATCGTCGGACCCCCGTGCCCGTAGCGGCGCCGGACGATCAGATTGGTCGCCGACACCATCCCGTTGGCCTTGACCAGGCGATCCGGGACCTTGTGCCGCTCGACCGCGAATCCGAGACCTTCAAGCAGGCCCGCGACGGCGGCGGCCGCAAGGTCGCAGTCTCCCGGCGGATTGTCGGACGGAACCTTGACGATCTCGGCGAGGAAGCGCGTCTCCGCGTCGGCATGCGCCTCAACGAAGGCATGGATCGCGCTTTCGACCGCCGTCATCTTATCTCCCCCCAATCGACCCGTCAGGCGTCGAACCCCTCGACGCTGAGCCCATCATAGGCCGGCTTCACATGCGCGGGCAGGCGGGCGCGCAAGGTCTCGTAATCGAGGTCGGTGTGCAAGTTGGTCAGGATCGCCTGCCGCGGACGCATCGTTTCGATTGCCTCCAGGGCGTCGTCGAGGCTGAAATGGGACGGGTGCGGCCGATACCGCAGCGCGTCGATGATCCAAAGGTCGAGGCCCTCGAGGAACGGGCGGCTCGCCGCGGGGATGCGCTTGACGTCCGGGGTGTAGGCGAGCGACCCGAAGCGAAAGCCGAGCGCGCTGATGTCGCCGTGGTCGAGGTCGAACGGCATGGCTTCGATCGCGCCGCCCGCGCCCTCGATCCGGCACGCTCTCCCGGCGGTCAGGCGAAGCTCGGTTGCGATCGGAGGATAAGAGCTTCCGTCAGGAGTTTGAAAAACATAGGAAAAAGCTCGACGAACGATGAGCGAGGTCGCCTCGTTCATGTGAACGTCGATACGCCTGCCCATTTGCTGGTAGAGAGGCCGCAAGTCGTCGATGCCGTGGGTGTGGTCGGCGTGCGGATGGGTCATCAGGATGCCGTCGATCCGCTTGACGCTCGCCTCGATGAGTTGCTCGCGCAAATCCGGCGATGTGTCGACAAGGACGGTTGTCGCGCCGCTGGCGCCGAAGCGCTCGACCAGCGCCGAGCAGCGGCGCCGGCGGTTCTTCGGGTTTGACGGATCGCAGGCGCCCCACCCCTGCCCGACACGCGGCACCCCCGCGGACGAGCCGCAGCCGAGGATTGTCATGCGAACGGTCAATGCGACCGCCCGGCGGCCGATCGCAGCTTGGGAAAGACACTCAGCGTGTTGGCGCGGGTCGCTGCCGCAAGCGCCTCAGGGTCGATGCCGCGCGCCTCGGCGACGACGCCTGCGGTGGCGACGACGAAGGCCGGCTCGTTGCGGCGGCCGCGGTGGGGAATCGGCGCGAGGTACGGCGCGTCGGTCTCGATCAGAATGCGGTCGAGCGGCGTGTCGCGGGCGATCGCGCGCAGGCCATCGGATTTCTTGAACGTCACGACGCCCGAAAACGAGATCGAGAGCCCGAGGGAGAGCGCCGTCTCGGCAAGCTCGCGCGTCGAGGTGAAACAATGGAGCAGGGCGCTGAACCTCCCCTGCCCCATTTCGTCGGTCAGAATCTCGGCAATGTCGTCATCGGCGTCGCGGGCGTGGATGACGAGCGGCAGAGCGAGCTCGCGGGCGAGCCCGATCTGGCCGCGAAAGACGCGCCTCGCGACATCGCGCGGAGCGTAGCCGTAATGATAGTCGAGGCCCGCCTCGCCGATGCCGACGCATTTGGGATGCGCGGCGAATCTGCGCATGGCGGCGAAATCCTCCGCCCCCTCGCTCGCCGCCTCGTGCGGATGCGTGCCGACGGTGAAGAAGACGTCGTCGTACCGCTCGGCGATTTCAGCGACCCGGGCGGCCCTCGCAACCTGGGTGCCGATGGTGATCATACGCTCGATACCGACGGCGCGCGCGCGCTCGACAACCGCGTCGAGGTCGTCGGCGAAGTCGGGGAAATCAAGATGACAGTGACTGTCGATGAGGGTCATGCGGCCGCAGGCCCTCATCCGGCCGCTTCGCGGCCACCGTCTCCCCGAGGGAGAAGGGGCGAGCGCCGCCTCTCCTGCCTGCGGGAGAGGGATGGGGTGAGGGCTCCGCTCACTTCGCCTCCTCGTCGACGTAGCGCGGAAAGACGGGCTTCGGCGCGGGAAGCGCCCTGCCCTGCTCGAGCCGATGCGGCGCCTCGAGCCGGCCCGCGCGTTCGCCGGCGTCGAGCGCCGCGAATGTCCGCGCCTCTGGCGGTACGCCGAGGAGGTCGAGGAGCGCGCCCATGCTCCCGGGCATGACCGGCTGCAGCAGGATCGCGGCGATCCGCAGTGTCTCGATCGTGACGAAGAGCACGAGCCCCATCCGCACCGGATCGGTTTTGGCCAGCCGCCACGGCTCCGCGTTGGCGAAGTAGCGATTGGCCTCCGACACGGCCTCGAAGACGGCGCCGATATAGAGATGCAGCGCGAAGCTCTCCATGTGGCGCCGCGCTTCGCCAACGAGCCCATCCGCGCGCGCCAGCATCGCGAGATCCTCGGGCGCCGCCGCGGCGCCATGCCAGTCGGGGACGCGGCCGGCGCAGTTCTTGGCGATCATCGTCAGCGAGCGCTGGGCGAGATTGCCGAGATCGTTGGCGAGATCGGCGTTCATGCGGGCGACGATCGCCTCGTGCGAATAGCTGCCGTCCTGGCCGAACGGGACTTCGCGCAGGAAGAAATAGCGCACCGGATCGAGGCCATAAGCCGCGACCAGGCTCGCGGGGCTCACGACGTTGCCGACCGACTTCGACATTTTCTCGCCGCGGTTGAAGAGAAATCCGTGGACCACGATCTGGCGCGGCACGGGCAGGCCCGCGGACATCAGAAACGCCGGCCAGTAGATGGCGTGGAAACGGGTGATGTCCTTGCCGATCACATGAACGTCCGCCGGCCAGAATTTCGCCCGGGGCCCGTCGTCGGGAAAGCCGGTGGCGGTGATGTAATTGGTCAGCGCGTCGACCCAGACATACATCACATGCCTTGGATCGCCGGGCACGGGCGTGCCCCAATCGAAGGTCGCGCGGCTGATCGAGAGATCGGAGAGCCCGCGCTTCACGAAGGCGACGATCTCGTTGCGGTAGGCCTCCGGCGTGACGAAATCGGGATGCGAATCGTAGTGCGCCAGAAGCCTCTCGGCATAGGCCGAGAGCTTGAAGAAATAGCTCTCCTCCTCGACCCATTGGACAGGCGCCCCGCTCGGCGCGAGTCGGGTTCCGTCAGGGCCTTGGGTCAGCTCGCCGTCGTCGAAATAGGATTCGTCGCGCACCGAATACCAGCCGGAATATTTCGAAAGGTAGATGTCCCCGTTGGCGGCCATCCGCTCCCAGATCGCCTGCGCCGCCCGGTCGTTGCGCGGCTCTGTCGTGCGCACGATGTCGTCGGCGCGCGCGTTGAGCAGCTCGCCCATCGCCGCGAACAGCTTGGCGACGCCGTCCACGAACGCCTGCGGCGTCACGCCTTCGCGCGCGGCGGCCTGCTGGACCTTGAGGCCGTGCTCGTCGAGACCGGTGACGAAGAGCGTCTCCCGTCCGTCCAGGCGCATGAATCGCTGGATCGCGTCTGTTGCGATCCGCTCGTAGGCGTGGCCGATATGTGGGGCGCCATTGGCGTAGGGGATCGCCGTGGTGATGTAAAAGCGGCTCATGCGGGCCGTCCTAGAGCATTTCGCCGGCGATGAAAATCGAAGCTTTCAGCGCCGCGGCGCCGTTGCGGCGATCTCGGCGATGAGCGCCTGAACATGCAGTTTCCGGTCGAGATTGAGCGCTTCGGTTTCCCGCTCGGCGGCGCGGATGCGGTCCCACAGCGCGCCGATCTCCTCAACCTGCACGGCCGGCGGCGCGAAGTCGCGGGCGTAGGACGCCAGCCAATCGTAAAGCTCGCCATGGAAGGCCCGATAGGGCTCGTCGCCCGCGCGTCCGCCGATCGCATCGGCGAGCCTGGCGACCGCGCGGGGATCGGGACGCGGCAAACCCGCGACAACAGAATCGATCAGCGCGCCTGCGCCTTCCGATTCGGGCGCGAGGCGAGCGAGGGCCGCGCGAAGCGATCCGTTCGCGCGTTTCGCGGCTGCGGCGATCTTGTCCAGGGCGGCTTCGCTCCAGGGCGGCCCGAGGCTGAGCGTCGCTTCGACAATCTCGTCCGCCGTGAGCGGGTCGAGCCGCAAGCGGCGGCAGCGCGAGCGGATCGTGGCCAGAACCTGACCCGGCCGATGGGAGACGATGAGGATCAGAGACCGTTGCGGCGGCTCCTCAACCATTTTCAATAGCGCGTTGGCGCTATTGCGGTTTAGATCCTCGGCGGAATCGACGATGGCGACCCGCCAGCCGCCGAAGGCGGCCGAAAGCTGAAAAACCTGCAACCCGAGCCGCACCGCGTCGACCGAGATTTCGCTCGCCAGCCTCTTCGTCGCCGGCTGCCATTCGCGCCGGATGAGAGCAAAATCCGGATGCGCGAGCTGGCCGATGAGACGCGCCGCCGGATGGCCGGGCTCGACGGAGAGATCGCGCGCGTCGCGCACGGCCGCCGCCGACGGATCGGGATTGGCGAGCACGAAGCGGGCGAACCGCCAGGCGAGCGTCGCCTTGCCGATTCCTTCGCGGCCGCAGATCAGCCAGGCGTGGGCGAGGCGATCCTCACGATAGGCGGTGAGCAATTCCTGTTCGGCGGCCTTGTGGCCGATCAGCGAGGTCGCATGGCGCGGGTGCGGCGCGCCGGGCAGCGCGTCGGCTTGGGGAAGCTCGTCGCTCTCGGTTTTCTTCATGCGCGGTTGGCTACTAACGCACGCGCGGGATCGAGCCGCTTCTCGACCGCCGACCAGATCGCGGCGGCGACCTCGCTTTCGCTTTTGCTGGCGTCGATGACGGCGCAGCGCAGAGGCTCGGCGGCGGCGATGTCCAGGAAGGCGCGGCGAAGGGTTCGATGAAAGGCGAGGCTCTCCGACTCAAACCGGTCGGCGCCTCCCTTGCCTCCCCTTCGCTTCGACGCCCGCTCGAGGCCGACTTCGGGCGCCAGGTCGAGGATCAGCGTCAAGTCCGGCCGGGTCGCCCCGACGGTCAGTCGCTCGAGAGTGGCGATGAAATCCGGCGGCAGGTTCCCCGCCGCCCCCTGATAGGCCCGGGTCGAATCGGCAAATCGGTCGGAAACGACCCAGACGCCGCTCGCCAGCGCCGGGAGGATCGTCTTTTCCAGGTGGTCCACGCGGGCGGCGGCAAATAAGAGCGCCTGTCCGGCGGGGCCAAAATCGGACGCAAAGCCCGAGAGGATCGCCTCGCGCAGCGCTTCTGCGCCCGGCGAGCCGCCGGGCTCGCGGGTGCGAATCCCATTGAGGCCCAACGCCCCGAGGCGCTCCTGAAGCCGCTGCGCCTGCACCGACTTCCCGGCGCCCTCGCCCCCTTCAAGGGTGATGAACCGGCCCCTCGCCCGCCCGGTCATCGGCGCGCCCTCGGATGCGGGGTCATTTTCGGCATCAAATGAAACTCACCGCGTCTTTCGGGGCTCACGCCTCGGCCGAGCCGCCTCTCAGGCGTTCAGTGCCTCGTTCGGCGCCGATTGGCAACGGCCGCTCACGCGCGATCCGGATTGCCGGCGTCCTTCGGGGGCGGCTCCAGGTTGAAGGCCGCGGCGGCCGAGGATGGGAAGGCCGGCGGCGCCTTGACGCGGATTTCGGCAAAACCCTTCCCTGTTATCGCGCAAAATCTCCCTGTTACGGCGAAAAACCTCCCTGTTCGCGTCCAGCAGCAAAGCCTTGTTCCGGCGCGGTTTTCACTCCCGCTCACGGCCTGTCAGTCCGCGGTCGACTTCAGCCGGTCGAACGCGCCGGCAGGCGGCCTCTTGGGCGGAAGCTGAGCGGAGAAGTAGATCGCCTTCTCCGCGCTCGCCTGGAGGTCGGGACGGCGCGGCGGCAGGACGCCGCGCTCGGAGGTAGCGACGGAAGCGACCACCAGATTGCTGCGATTGGAGCCGAGATCGAACGGGCGCGACGGCGGCAATGGCACAGGGCCGTGCGGCTGCCTGATTGCAACCGGCGCGGCTTCGGGGGTCGGCGCGGCCTCGGCGGCTGGGGCCTCGGCGACCGCCGCCACCCGAACCGGTTCAGGCTCTGGCTCGGGAGCCGGCGCGGGCGGGGTTGCGACTTGGACAGGCTCGGGCGGAGACGGGGGCGTCTGCTGCGCCCCGCGGCCCGAAAAGAAGGAGAAGATCGTCTGCGTCTCCGCCGCCGCAACCATTATCGGGGCCGCGGCGGGATATCCGATCATGCTGGCAGGCGATCCATCGGTGCGCAGGCTCGCAAGCAATTGCAAATCGTCTGACCCCTCGATTGGCGCGGGCCCGACATATTCGACCTTCACCCGGGCCGTGCCCATGGCCTTCATGTCGAGGACCTCGGCGACTCGCGAGGACACGTCCATCACCCGCCCGCCGTGATAAGGGCCGCGATCGTTGACCCGCACGATGACCGAATAGCCGTTGCCGAGATTCGTCACCCTTGCGTAGCTTGGCAGCGGCATCGTCGGATGGGCGGCGGAAAGCGAGGCCATGTCGTAGACTTCGCCGTTGGCGGTGCGACGCCCGTGGAACGCAGCGCCGTACCAGGAGGCCATCCCAACCGCCGTATATGACGGGTCTTCCGCCGGATAATATCTGTGCCCGGCGACGGAGTACGGATGGCCGACCAGATATTGGCCCCCGCCGCGCGGCACAGGCTGTCCGTCGGCCACCAACTTCGGGCTGGCGTGGCCGTATTTGGACTGGGCGAAATGCTCGTGCCCGTGGGAATACGACACTTGAGGGGTCTGAGTGGCGCACCCCGCCAGAGCGAAAGCGCTCATCCCGAGGCTCGCGGCGCCCCGCCATCTCCGCTTGCCCGCACAAACGCGCGGTTCAACCCCCGGAACGCTCATCACGCTTACTCAGTTGCGGACAAGAGCAGGTGACGAGTTTTGAACGCCGATGCGCACCGCGGCGGCAAGACATTCCCCAACCATCAAGCCTGCTGCGCACTATTGATCCTGCTTGGTTTCGAATTCGCTAAAGCGTGCCGGGCGAGTCGAGCGAGGTGCGCGCCCACGCGGCCGGCTGGCCCAAAAGGAATAGCTCCCTGCCCCGACACCCGCCGTCCCGCCACACCGCGAGAGGTGACGCCCAATCGCGGCGAGAACGTGGCCGCCGCGAGACGGAGAAACCCGCATTTGTGAGCCAGTCTTCATGGCGCGACGCGAAGGGCGCGTCGCTGCTGGCGTAGACAAAGCGGAGGGGTGCGCCCAAGTTTTTCTCAAAAGGGTCAGGGCGACAAGGCAAGCTTCGGAAGGCTGCAGGTGCGCGACATCCCTGCCATGGTTTCTGGCAGACAGAAAAACACTGGCGGCCCGAACGCAAAAGCAGTCGGACCGCCCAGTTTTTTGGAAACGACATTGGTGCCAGATGAACTTGCTGCAAGCCCTCCCGGCCGGTGCTAATCGCGTCGCCTCCATAGCGCCGCGTCACTCAACGGATCGAAGGGGGTTCTCGACCCGAAGGCCCAGGTTCACGCCCGTCGCGGCGTCACGCATTAATCATAATTCTCAAAGAACATCAAGAAAAATATAGCGTTCTAGATGTCACCGAAACTTCATCCACAGGAAACGCTTCGCCCTAGGCTGGCCCGTTAATTTGTGCGCCGCGAAGCGCTCTCGCTCCCATCGGAGCCAAGTTGTTTACGTTGTTCGCACAAGTCGTTCAAGACGGCGGCTCTTTGCGGCGGCTCGTCGCGGTCATTCGCCGATCAGATGCATGGCGATTTCCCGCGCGTGCGGAGCGCGGCGATGCTCGAAAAGATAGAATTCCCTGCCAGGTCCCCAAAGCGAGCTGCCCGTCCTTGACCGGAACAGCGAGCTGGACGCCGGTCAGGGCAGCGCGGATGTGGCCGGGCATGTCGTCGGCCCCTCGTCCCCGTGGCGGTACCGCCACGGCTCCTCCGGCGCCAGGCGGTCGAAGTACGCCTCGAGGTCGGCGCGAACTTCCGTGGCCGCGTTCTCCTGAATGAGTAAGCCGGCCGAGGTGTGCCGACAGAACAGGGTCAGGAGCCCGGTCTGCACGCCGTGGGGCCTCAGCCAATCGACAACCTGGCTGGTGATCTCAAGCAAGCCGCGACCGGGGGTCGGAATCCGCAGGACGTCGACGAACTGACGCATGTCGCTTTCTTCGCTATCGCCGCCGGGGACGCCTCGATGACCGTCTCGCCCCTGAAGTGCAACCGCGCGCCACGCCGGTTGCGGGGAGCGATTCAGCGCTCTTCGTCACCGTACAGCCGCTGTTTGAGGATGAGGGCCACCATGAGAATGGGCGACGAGAGGAAAGCTCCCATCGGTCCCCACAACCAGGCCCAGAACGCGAGCGATAGCAGGACTGCGAGCGCGTTGAGCTCCAAATGACGGCCGATGATGGTCGGGGTCACAAACTGTCCCTCGACGACAATCAACAGGCCGAACCCGGCCGCCGGGAGAAGGCCGAGAGCGAAGGTCGGGGCGGTGACGATTCCAACCAAGAGGAGGACCACGAAAGTGATGATCGGCCCGATGATCGGGATGAAATTCAGTGCGGCGGCCAAGGCGCCGAATCCAATCGCGTTCGGCACTCCCGTCAAGGCGCAAATGACGCCGGTCAAGACTCCGACGCAGGTGTTGATCAGCGTCACGATCAGGAGATAGTTGGCCAATCCGGCTTCGATCTCGTTGAGGATCTTGAGCACCGTCAGTCGCGAATCGCGGCTCGCAAACGTCATGACCAAGGCGCGGCGCAGGTCCGGCCATGCGCCGATGAACAGAAGAAGCACCACGAGAAAAAACAAGAATCCGGTGATTGGCGGCAATAGGATGGAGATCGTCGACGGCACCCAGGAGATGATTTCGGGCAAAGGCAATGCGATGGCGTCGCCCTTCGGAGTCTCGGTCACCGTAGAAGTGACCCGCCGCCACGTCTCGACCAGGCCGTCGAACACGTGCAGCTTTTCTTTCAATGACGCGACGATGCCCGGCAGGCCGCTCGTCAACTCCGACACCCGGGGCACGATCAACAGGATCACAAAGACAATGATCAAGGTCACGGCGGCCACAAGCAGCACCGCGGCGAGCGGGCGTGGGATGCGCAGCGCCTCCAGTCGCCGCGCCGCCGGCCCCAACATGACTCCGACGACGAAAGCCGCCACGACCGGCAACATGATCTCGCGCGCGACATAGAGGACGAAGCCAACCGCGACCGCGGCCAAGATCGCCAGCGACCACGTCCAAATCTGCCGAAGCGGATCGCTGGAGCCCTCGATGGGGGCCTCTCCCGCTCGGTTGGCCGATTGCGGATGCCGGTCCTCCCGCATCATTCCTCCAGCCTCGGCGCGCCGGCCGCTCCGACAGCCGCCCAGCTTTACTTGCGCAGCAGCGCCCAGCCTCGCGACGACCGGCCCGCTCGCTTTGGAGGATCTTCGGCCCCTCGCAGAACGAAGACGATCTCTATAGGCTATCCTAGTGGCAGGAGGCGCAGGCGTCGAGTTGGGAACAGGGCAGCCGGAGAAAGGTTCCCGTGGCCGTCAACGCCATGTGCAGGGGGGAGCAAAGTTTGACCGTCCGGCGTTGAAGGGGTTTAATCCCGGTGGCTCACGCCGCCCGTGGAACCGCGCGAGGTGGAAATTGCCGCCAAGAGCAAGCTGGAAGGGCTTCCTCAAGATAGCGGAGCTGACCTGCCCGGTCGCCCTCTACGCTGCTGCATCGACGAGCGAGCGGATCGCCCTGCATACGATCAATCGACCCACTGGCAACCGGATTCGCCGCCAGTACGTCGACGCCGAGACCGGCGAGGCGGTCGAACGGGACGATCAGGTCAAGGGCTACGAAGTCGCGAAGGACGAATTTGTCGCTGTCGAGCCGGACGAAATCGCCGCGATCATACCGCATGGCGACAAGACCCTCACGGTTTCCGCATTCATCGACCTTGCCGGCGTCGACGACCTCTATTTCGACAAACCCTATTGCTTGGCGCCCTCGGACCGCAGCGCCGACGAGACGTTCGCGCTCGTGCGCGAAGGCATGCGCGGGGCCGGGGCGGCGGCGATCGCCCAGGCGGTCCTCTTCCGGCGCGTCCGAACGCTTCTCATTCGCCCTTTTGAGAATGGACTCGCCGCGGCGACTCTCAACTTCGACTACGAGGTGCGTTCGGCCGAGCAGGCGTTCTCGGAGGTCCCGGCCAAGAAGATCACCGGCGAGATGCTCGATCTCGCAACTCACATCATCCGGACCAAGGAGGGCCCATTCGATCCGCGAGCGTTCCATGACCGATACGAGGGCGCGCTGGCCGACCTGGTCAAGCTGAAACTCGAGGGAAAGCCGATTCCGAAGCGGACCCAGGCGCCAACCGAGACGAGCGTCAATCTCATGCAGGCGCTGCGCGAGAGCGCCGGCGCCGGCCGCCCCCGGGAGGCCAAATCGGCCGCCAAAAAGAGGTCGGGCCGGCGCGGCGCGGCAAAACCAAGGTCCGCCGCGCCGCGACGCAAGGCAGGCTGACGGATGGCGCTCGAAACTTACCGAAGCAAGCGCAACTTCAAGGCGACAGCCGAGCCCAAGGGGCGCGAGCCGGTCGAGAGCAGCGACATCTTCGTCGTTCAGAAGCACGACGCTACGCGGCTGCATTATGATTTTCGATTGGCGCTGGACGGCGTGCTCAAGAGCTGGGCGGTGACCCGCGGGCCGAGCCTCGTTCCGGGCGAGAAGCGGCTTGCGGTCGCGGTCGAGGACCACCCGCTCGAATACGCCGATTTCGAAGGCACGATCGCCGAGGGCGAATATGGCGGCGGAGCAGTCATCGTCTGGGACCGGGGCGCGTGGACGCCGATCGGCGATCCGCATCGGGGCCTGAAGAAGGGCCACCTCGAGTTCGAGCTTCGCGGCCAGAAGCTCAATGGCCGCTGGCATCTCGTGCGGATGCGCGGCAAGCCGCGCGAGAAGCGTGAGAATTGGCTCCTGATCAAGGGTGACGACCAATACGCGCGCTCCGACCAGGACCCGGATATCCTCGAGGAGCGGCCGGGGTCGGTCAAGACGGGACGCTCGATCGATCAAGTCGCCGGTGAGCCCCCCGGATGGTCGTCAAAGACCGGGAGGATCGAGCGCGCCGACGACGCAGGCGCCGCCGACAGGCCGAATTCCGGCGCGCCCATTCGCACGCCGGCGGATCCGTCCGCGGTTGAGGGCGTTGTCAAGGCGCCCATGCCCGGCTTCGTCGAGCCGATGCTCGCGACTTTGGCAAAGTCCCCTCCCGGCGGCGAACGGTGGCTGCACGAGATCAAGTTCGATGGCTACCGGCTTCAGGCGAGGATCGAAAACGGCGACGTGACCCTGTGGACCCGGGCAGGGCTCGATTGGACGGAGAAATTCGCCGGCGCTGTTCCGGGGGCGCTTCGTGACCTCCCTGTTCGCAACGCCTTGCTCGATGGCGAACTCGTGGTCGAGAACGAGAGCGGCGTCTCCGAGTTCTCGCGTCTGCAAGCGGACCTTAGCGAAGGACGTCGCGACCGCTTCGTCTACTATGCCTTCGATTGCCTCTATCTCGACGGATACGACTTGCGCGAAGCGACGCTCGTACGACGCAAGGAGCTGCTCAGCCGGCTGATTGGAACCGGCGGCGCCGTCCGCTTCAGCACCCATTTCGAGGAGGACGGCCGGCTCGTGCTACAGCGCGCCTGCGCGCTCAGCCTTGAAGGAATTATCTCGAAGCTCAGCGGGTCCGCTTATTCCTCCGGCCGCGGCAAGAGCTGGATCAAGTGCAAATGTTCGTCCCGCCAGGAGTTCGTGATCGCGGGCTTCGTCCCCTCGACAACCGGACGCAAGGCGATCGGCTCGCTGGTCCTCGGCGTTTACGACGAGAAAGCGCTGCGCTACGTCGGCCGTGTCGGGACCGGTTTTTCCTCAGGCGTCGCCGAGGCGCTGTTTGCCAAGCTCGAGGCGATGCGCATTTCCTCGAGTCCTTTCGCCGCGCGCCTCACCGGCAACGAGGCCCGTAACGTTCGCTTCGTTCGGCCCGAGCTGGCGGCGGAGGTCGATTTCCGCGGGTGGACCGCGGATGGGCTCTTGCGCCAGGCGTCTTTCCAAGGCTTGCGCGACGACAAGCCGGCGCGCGAGATTGTCCGCAAGTCGACCATGGCTACGAGCGCCGCGTCTGAACGTCCGACGAGCAGCGTCACGCTGACCCATCCCGATCGCGTCTACTGGCCCGATGCGGGCGTCACCAAGGAGGGTCTCGCCGACTATTACGCCGAGGCTTGGCCGTTCATGAAGCCCTTCATTGTCGGCCGCGCGCTGGCTCTGGTGCGCTGTCCGGATGGAATCGGCGGACAATCGTTCTTCCAGAAGCATGCCTGGAAAGGAATCAACCGCAGCATCGCGCTGGTCAAGGATCCGGCGGAGCCGGAAGCCCTGATCAGCATTCGTGACTTCGACGGGTTGATGGCGCTCGTGCAGTCGGCGACACTCGAAATCCATCCCTGGGGGTCGACAGTCGACGACTGGGAGCGGCCCGACATGATCGTGATGGATCTCGACCCCGGCGAGGACGTGGATTGGACGGCGGTCATTGCAGCGGCGGAAGAGGTTCGCGCCCGGCTGGAGGACGCGGGCCTCGCCGCGTTCGTCAAGACCTCGGGCGGCAAGGGGCTTCATGTCGTTTCGCCGGTGAAGCCGAAGGCCGAATGGCCGGCCGTCAAGGCGTTTACGAAGTCCATTGCCGACGCGATGGCCGCCGATAGCCCCGAGCGCTATGTGGCGACGATCCCAAAGGCGCGGCGGCATGGGAAAATCCTCATCGACTATCTGCGAAACCAGCGCGGGATGACCGCCGTCGCCGCGTACTCAACTCGCGCGCGGCCGGGCGCGCCCGTCTCCATGCCCCTTGGCTGGGATGAGCTCGCGCCGGAAATCGGCCCAGCCTATTTCACTGTCCGCAACACCCCGACCCGCCTGGGTTCGCTTGCCGCCGATCCCTGGGCGGATTTCCGCGCGGCCGCGGCCCCCATCGAGGCGCGAAAAACGCCGAGGTCATCCAAGCGACGTTAGCGGCCTCGTTCGGCTGCGATAGGAGGCAAAGCCAACTCCTATGAAGCCCAAAATCAGCATCGCCCAGGTGGACGGCTCCGGAACGGCGGCGAAATTTGCGAACACGCCCGACGCGGTCGTTACGCTCGCGTCCGTGGGCAATGAGAGGCTCAGCGTCGGCGGATCGCCGAAGTTGGCGACGCCGCCGGCGCCGTCGCCGCTGATGAAGATCTCAGCCAGGACTGTCTCTGGCGTCCCATTCTGGACGTTGAAGCTGAGCGTGATCGAAGAAGGCATCGGATCCGCGCTAGTATTGAAGAAGACGTCATTGATCGACGTGGCGCCGTTGGCGAAATCTGCTGGCAGACCTTCCTGGAGCTCGGCGATGCCGTAGGAAAGGCCGGTCAATGTGCCCGTGAGGCTGAGAGTCGCGGTCACGGTCGCCCCGCCGGCCGGCAGGCCGGAGAAGGTGAACGTGTCCCATATCGACGCCGAAGCGATTCCGGTTTCGGAATATGCCGTCAGCACGCCGGTGGCGAGATTGGCGGCGGACGCCAGAGAATAGGAAACGCCGGTGAACGTGTCGGTGGTCGTGCTCGACGCGGCCGCCGTCGTTGCGTCCGTACCGCCCTGCATGTCGACGCCGACGAAGCATCCCCCAGCCGTCACCGCATCCGCGCCGTAAGCGCCGCCCAGATAGCCCGCCACGGGGATTGCGCAAATGGCGTGAGCCGCGCCAGTTGAAATCAGGAGACCGACGCTTGCAAGCGACGTCGCCAATAGCGCCGAAAATCGCCCCATCGCAAAATCCCCCTTGACAGATTCGCTTGATCCGAACTGGCATCATCGTCCCAAGCGGGGCGCCGCGCCCTTCCCCAAATCTGTCGGGACTGGGGCACGCGCTTGGAGCAGTTCGCGTTCGGGTGGGATCGTCGTTACGAGGAGCGATGCGACGAAGCGGCCCAGGCACGCGGTGCGCCATTCGTTCCTTGGATTGCTTCGCTCCCGCTCTAGGAGCGGCCTTTCGTCTTCCTCGCCGCGGCGACGCTTCGGCGGAGCGCGTCCATGATGTTGATGACGTTGCTCGGCGGCTCGGGCTCGGCGCTCGGTTTCGCCTTCGCCTTTTTCGCACCCTTCTTCTTAGCCTCGATGATGTCGAGCAGCTTCTCCTGTACCGGATCGGCGGCCATCTCCGGGCTCCAGGCTTTCTTGCGCGACTTGATGAGGTCGCCGATGAGCCGCATCATCTCCGGGTCGGGCTTCACGTCGCGGATCGAGGCGAAATACTCGCCCGGATCGCGCACTTCGTCGCCGAACCTGAGCGTCCACAGCACGATCCCGTTGTCGCGGGGCTTGAGGATCACCGCCCGTTCGCGGCGATTGAGGACGAGCCGGGATACGCCGACCATCGACGTGGCGCGCATCGCATCGCGGATCACGCAATAGGCTTCCTCGCCAACCGGATCGTCCGGCGTCACGTAGTAGGGCGCGTCGTACCAGATCCAGTCGATGCTCTCGGCCGACGTGAAAGTCTCAATATTGATCGTGCGGGCGCTTTCGAGCTCGATCAACTCGAGTTCCTCGTCCTCGAGCAGGACATACTCGTGTTCGCCGCGGGCGTAGCCCTTGACCTCGTCATCCTCGCCGACCGCGCGGCCGGTTTCAGCGTCGATCGATTGGCTGACGATTCGATTGCCCGTTCGGCGGTTCAGCACATGGAAGCGAACCTTGTCCTCCTCGCTGGTCGCGGGCGTCATCGCCACAGGGCAGGTCACAAGGGAGAGCTTCATGTAGCCCTTCCAGAAGGGACGCGTAGCCATCGACAGGTCCTTCCTTCGCCCCGGCATTGCTTCGATCAAGCCCAATAACCTCTCCCCGTGCCCGCCAGTTCCGGCGCGGCGTCGGTCCTGATTTCAAGCGCAGACAACATCTTCTTTCTCGCCCTTGGCGACCACGGCGAGGGCGTCGTCGGGCAGCGGCCTTTGCAGCTTGAGCGCGTCGAGCGTGTCTACCCCGAGCCAGAGATCGACTTCCGCCGGTGTCGTTAGAATGACCGGCATGGCCTTGGGGTGGATCGGCGCGACGAGCGCGTTGGCGTCAGTGGTGAGAAATCCAAAGAGCTCGTGCTCACCTTCGGCCGGCGCGCTCTTCGGCCCGCGCAGGCCGCGCCAGCGCGTCCATAAACCGGCGAACGCGAATAGGGGTCGATCGGTTCCGAGCGCAAACCAGATCGGGGTCTTGCGGGGCTTCGTGTCCGCGTATTCGCAAAACGACGTCGCCGGGACGACGCAGCGGTTCCGCGCGCCGAGCCATCCCCGCCAGTGCGGGCTCGCCACGTTACGGATGTTGGTCACCGGCTGGCCGCCGAACTGGGGCGGCCCGGGCATACCCCACCGCGCGGTGACGAGCTCGCGCTCGCCATCCGCCCCGCGCCGCACAATCGGAGCAAGCTGATCGGGAAAGATCGACGGAAAGAGCGGCAGGTTGCCGCTCCGATCGTGCTTCACGCTGAACAGATCGCGGATCGCCGCCTGGCCCTTGGTCAGGCTGTAGAGGTTGCACATGGCCCGCGATTATGCAGCCCCGCGCCGGGAGCGCAACGTGCGTGGCGCGGACGACTGGACGAATACTGGGTTAAGCGCCCTGCGCTCAGCCCTTAGCGGGGTCTCGCCGCGCGGGGGCGCACCGGTCCGCGACAATGCTACGGTGCGCGCTGCGAGAGCGACAGCGACATGAAGACACTATTCCCGTTTTCTCGGAAGGCCCCGAACGGGCCGCAACGCTTGAAGCCCGCGCTGCCGTACAGCGCCTGGGCTGGCGCGAATGCAGGGCGACGGCCGGTCTCAAGGTACAGAACCTGATACCGGCGGGAACGCGAGACATCGACGATGTGACTCAGAAGTGCTCGAGCCGCCCCCTTTCTGCGCCATGCGCCTGGGGTGCGCCAGTCGCCTCCGCGATCGGCAGCGCGTCCATGTCGGCGCGGATCCCGACGACCCCGCCGCTCGAGTCGCTGCGCCCCCTGATCAGCCCGACCACCCCGGTGCGTCCAATCCCTTGCACCACCTCGTCGCAGCCGAATTCGCGCAATTTTGCCGCGACGATCGCGGCGGTGCGGCGGGTATCATACAGGAGTTCGGGATGTTCGTGGAAATCGCGGCGCCACGCGGCGATCTCGTCTTGCATTTCGGCAATTCGGTTCTTGACGGGCATGGCGTCTCGAGCCTCGAGCGGAAATGCGCCCGAGTCCCGAAGCCTAGTCCTGCCGACCCCTCAGTCAATCGTCATTTGCCCGTCCGAGGCCGAAACCTTGTATGTCATCGGGACAAATCCTCTTGATCGCAGAATCCACGCCCGCTCAGTCCCAAGAGAACGTCGCCTGTACACGGCGGCCGCGTTCGGGCACAAACGCCGCGGCCCGGGACCCCATCTTCCAGGATTTCTTGCATGGCTCGCGACTCGGCGCTCGATGTCTCGGTCGGGATCATCGCGGCGGTTGTGGTTTCGGCCGCCGCCTACCAGGCCAGCACGGTCTTCGCCCCGCTGGCGCTGGCGCTGTTCATCATCGCCATCGTCTGGCCGTTGCAAAGCTGGCTTCAGGCGCGGATGCCAGGGCTCATCGCGCTCGCGATCACGATGACGGTGACCGTCGCCGCCTGCCTTTTCTTTGCGTCGCTGATCGTCTGGGGCTTCGGCCGGGTCGGCCATTCCATTCTCGCCGACTCGGCGCGCTATCAGGCCCTCTACGACAATGCGATCGCCTGGCTCGAGGGCCGCGGAATTTCGGTTGCCGGCTTGTGGAGCGAGCATTTCAACGTCGCCTGGCTGCTGCGCTGGGCGAGCCAGGTGACGGGGCGGGTCAATACGACGCTCAGCTTCTGGCTGATCGCCCTTGTTTACGTCATTCTGGGGTTGATGGAAGTCGAGGATCTCCAGCGGCGGATCGAGACCTATTTCAGCAGGGAGACCGCGACGCTCCTCTTGGCGGCGACCGCGGCGACGGCGCGCAAAACCCGCAAGTACATGGAGGTGAGGACGTTGATGAGCCTCGCGACCGGCGCCCTCGTCTTCGCGTTCGCATGGGCGGCCGGGCTGCAATTCGCCCTCGAATGGGGCGTGATCGCGTTCGCGCTCAACTACATTCCCTTCATCGGCCCGTTCATCGCCACCCTGTTTCCGACCCTGCTCGCGATGGCGCAATTCGCCACGTGGCAGGCGGTGGTCGGCGTTTTCGTCTGCCTCAACATCATCCAGTTCGTGGTCGGCAGCTATATCGAGCCGCGGGTGTCCGGCGCCGTGCTCGCCATGTCGCCCTCGGCGGTGCTGTTCGCGGTCTTTTTCGGGACATTTCTCTGGGGGCTGTTCGGCGCCTTCATAGGGGTCCCGATCGCGCTCGCGATCGTTACCTTCTGCTCCTGTCACCCGTCGAGCCGATGGGTCTCCGATCTTCTCGGCGGCCCGGTGGAAGGCAAGCCCGCGGAGAGCCGCTAGCCGTCCTCCTCGGCGGCGGGGATGTCGATCCGCTCCGGGGCCATGAGCCCGAGCCGCCCGTCCGGCGCCGCGGCCAGCGCGTGGACGTAGAAATGCGTCGGCGTGGATTGCGGCGCCATCACCGGCGAGGGAGCGGAGACGATCTTAAGTTCGCCGCAGGCGCCGATCCAGTCGACATGGCGGTGGCCGTGCATGACGACGATGCGGCCGGCATAGGGCTTGAGGACCCGCTGAAACCAGCTGCCATTGACGAGCGCGGTGCCGACGCGCTCCGAGAAGGCCGTGACCGGCATCGGATATTCGATCAGATGATGGTGCAGCGCCACGATCCAGCGAGCTTTGGGATAGAGGTCGAATGCCGCCGTGAGCCGAAGCGCCTGCCCGGCCGGGATCATCCCGAGCGCGTTGGTGAACGAGAAATTGGTGTCGGCGTTCGAGTTGAGAATGGCGACCCCGAGGCCATCCTCCTCGTGCGGCGGCGCGATCATCGGGAACATTTCGTCCCAGAGGCGGGCAAGACGGCTCGCCAGCCGAAGACCGCCCTGATCGGCAAAGGTCGCGATCGCCTGGCGATGCGGTTCGAGCGCCGCCGTAAGGGTCAAGCCCGGCTCGGCGGCGCCCTCCCCTATCATGCGCAGGCGGTCGCCGCCGACGGCTGCGATCGCCGACAACGCCCGCATCTTGCGCAGGCTCTTGGCCGGGCTGAACGGCAGGTCGAGACGCGCCGGGTTGGCGCGGTCAACGATGTTGACGTCATGATTTCCCGGCAGGATCAGCATCCGCTCGGCGAGATCGGGATGCCCGGCGGCAATGTCGAAGAATTCCGCCCATTCGGCCGAACGTCCGGCGTCGGTCATGTCGCCGGTGA
Organism: uncultured Alphaproteobacteria bacterium; assembly: GCA_963832305.1. Lineage (GTDB taxonomy): Bacteria > Pseudomonadota > Alphaproteobacteria > Rhizobiales > Beijerinckiaceae > Roseiarcus. The sequence goes on from CAWHTU010000025.1 coordinate 113,449, forward strand.
TAAGGACGACGTCGAGCGGCCGGGCGGCGTGCGATTCTTCGAGACGCGCCATGACCCGCCTCAACCGCTCGTTGCCGCGCGGGCCGCCCCGCCCGCTCTCGATCCGGAAGCCGTAGCGCTCGCCGACAATATGGATGTCGGAGAGATGCGCCGCCCGCCAGACGCGCCCGACCGGCGGCGCGGCGTCGAACGCTTCGAGGTCGAGCGGCTGGTCGGTGCTCGCGTCGGCAAAGCCCCAGACGAGCGAGGCTGCGGCAAGATAGGCCGACATGATGACGACGGCGTTGGCGAGCGTCGGCCAGATGAGCCCGAGCGGTTGGGCGAGGTCCGACGCCGCTCCGATCCACCGGGTCGCGGGCCAGGCCGCGGCCGCGACCATGGCCGCGATCACTGCGAGGAGGAGTCCGGCGCCGGCGCAGCTCAGCGCCCGCATGCGCGCCAGCGCAGCGCCGCCCTTCGGCTTTAGCGCACGCTCGGCGAGATGCCGGATCGCCTCGCGGCACAATGCGTACCCGGGCTGAACCCCGAGCGCGTTGAGGGCCCAGAAATTCGATTCCGCCGCGCGAAACAGCGGCCGCCAGCCGATCCAGCCGACGCCAGCGACAGCGAGCAGCACGAGGGCGGCGCCGATGCCGGTCAATTCGACGACCCTGGCGAAGATGTCGCCTACCCATGCCGTCGCGACCAGCGGCGCGAGGCCGAGGATCGCCGCTGGAAGCACGATCGACGCCGCCCACGCGAGCACGAGTTTCGTCAGGCTGATCTCGGCGAGGAGGCTGCCGGCGATCGCGAGCAGAGACTTCTGCTTCGGGCTCGACGCGTCGTCCTCGGCGTCTCCGTCGCGCGGGTCGAGGATGAGGCCGTGCAAATCGCGCTTCACGCTTTGCGGCTCGGATTCGACGCTCGAAGGGATCAAGGGAAGGCTCGCTTGGCGTCGGCAGGGAATTTCTCCGGGCCGGCGCCGCCATAGCATGCGGCGCGAGCGTTCGGTAGCAAGGGCGGGCGAACCGAACTCGCCGTCGTTGCGCCTCTCGTGGTTGCGCTATATGCACGCGTTAACTTCCCGCCAGAGGACCCGTGCGTTGGCTCCATCCACCTGTCATCCGGCGCCGAGCGGCCTTGCTCGCGCGCTCTTCGCGGCGTCCGCGCTCGCGTTCCTGCTCGCTGGGTGCAACCAGGAAGCCAAGACCGAACCGCCGCAGCCGCGCCCGGTCCGCACCGTCACTGTGGAAAAGGGCGTGGTCGGCGATTCGGTCGTGCTCACCGGCGATATCCGGGCCGAGAACGAGGTCAATCTCGCCTTCCGCATCGGCGGACGGATCATCGAGCGCAAGGGCGAAGTCGGCGACAAGGTCGAGCCGGATGAGGTGCTGGCCAAGCTCGATCCGCAGGACGAACTGAACGCGCTCCGCTCAGCCCAAGCCGCGCTCGCCGCCGCGCGGGCCCAAGAGGTCGAAGCGCAGGGCAATTTCGACCGCCAGAACCACCTGATGGAAAGGGGCTTCACGACCCGGGCGATTTTCGATGCGGCGAACCAGGGGCTGAAGACGGCGCAGGCGCGGGTCGACGACGCGTCCGCGCAACTCGACATCGCCCAGGACCGGGTGGGCTTCACCGAGCTCCAGGCCAATGTCACGGGGACGATCACCGCGCGAACCGCGGAATCGGGCCAGGTGGTTCAGGCGGGACAGCCGATCTTCACCGTCGCGCGGCAGGACGGGCGCGATGCCGTGTTCGACGTTCCGGCCAATGTTCTGCGCGCCGCGCCCACCGACGCGACGGTCACGATCGCGCTCGCCGACGACCCCTCGGTGACCGCCAAGGCGCGCGTTCGCACCGTCGATCCGCAGGCCGATCCTGTCACCCGCACCTTCCGCGTCCGCCTCAGCCTGATCGATCATCCGGAGGCGATGCGCCTCGGCGCGACCGTGACCGGGCGCCTCCAGCTCGAGGGCGGCAAGGGGATCTCGATTCCGGCCAGCGCCTTGACCTCGATCGAGCGGCAGCCCGCGGTGTGGATCGTCGATCCGGCGAGCCTCACGGTTGCGCTGCGCAACGTCGAAGTTCAGCGATTCGATCCGGCGACGGCGGTCATCTCCGGCGGGCTCGAGCCCGGCGACGTGGTGGTGACGGCAGGCGTCCAGGCGCTGCATCCGGGCCAGAAGGTCCGGCTGCTCGGGGCGACTTCGTGAGCGGACTCAACCTTTCCGATTGGGCGCTGAAGCATCGCTCGTTCATCGTCTTCCTGATGATCGTCGCGACGCTCGCCGGCGTCGCCTCGTTTTTCGGCCTCGGCCGGGCGGAGGACCCGCCCTTCACCTTCCGCACCATGATTGTTCAGGCCGCCTGGCCCGGCGCGACCATGGACGACACGCTGCAACAGGTCACCGAACGCATCGAGCGAAAGCTGCAGGAGACCCGGGGCCTCGACTTCCTGCGCAGTTACACCACGCCGGGCCTCACGACGATCTTCGTCAATCTGAAAGGCTCGACGAAGGCTGCGGAAGTGCCGGATATCTGGTATCAGGTGCGCAAGAACGTCGGCGACATCCGCGGCGCGCTGCCGGCAGGCGTTGTCGGACCCGGCTTCAACGACGACTTCGGCGACACCTTCGGCATCATCTACGGCTTCACCGCCGACGGCTTCACCCACCGGGAACTGCGCGACTATGTCGAGGACATCCGCTCGCGCCTGCTGCAGGTCCCGGATGTATCGAAGATCGAGCTCATCGGCGCGCAGGACGAGCAGATCTACGTCGAGTTCTCCGTGGCGGAGCTGGCGGGCCTCGGCATCGACCGGGCCGCGCTGATCGCGGCGCTCCGGGCGCAGAACACGGTCAGCCCCTCGGGCGAGCTCCAAACCGGCGACGAGACGATTTCGCTCCGGGTTTCGGGCGCGTTCCGGTCGGAAGCCGACCTGCTCGACGTCAACTTCCTCTCCAACGGCCGGCTGATCCGGCTGCGCGATATCGCGACCGTGAGACGCGCCTATTCCGATCCGCCGCAGCCGATGTTCCGCGTCAACGGCAAACCCGCGATCGGCCTCGCCATCGCCATGCGCGACGGCGGCGACATTCTGACGCTTGGCCGCAACGTGAGACATGCGGTCGACGCGAGCGTCGCCGACCTGCCGCTCGGCATCGACGCGACGCTGGTCTCCGATCAGCCGGTCGTCGTCCAGACCGCCATCGGCGAGTTCATGGAGTCGCTGTGGCAGGCGATCGCGATCATCATGGCGGTCAGCATCATCAGCCTGGGGTTGAGGCCCGGGTCGGTGGTCGCGCTCACGATCCCGCTCACGATCGCGATCGTCTTTCCGATCATGGGGGCGATGCACATCGACCTCCAGCGCATCTCGCTCGGCGCCCTCATCATCTCCTTGAGCCTGCTCGTCGACAGCGCCATGACCACGATCGACGTGATGACGACCCGGCTCGCGCAAGGCGACAGCAAGGAGGAAGCGGCTTCGTTCGCCTATAAGACGCTGGCGCTGCCGATGCTGACCGGCACCTTCGTCACTATCGCGGGCTTCGTGCCGATCGGCTTCGCCCGCAGCGCCGCCGGCGAGTACACATTCTCGATCTTCGCCGTGGTGACGATCGCGCTCATCGTCTCGTGGTTCGTCGCGGTCCTGTTCGCGCCGCTGCTCGGGGTCTGGCTCCTCAAGAAGCCGGACGGAGCCGTCGCCGCTGAACCCAATTTCGTCATGCGGACGTTCCGCTCGATCCTGGTCGGCGCGATGCGGATGCGCTGGGTCACGCTCGCGGTGACCCTCGCCTGCTTCGCCGCCTCGCTCCTCGCCCTGCCCTACGTGCCGCGGCAGTTCTTCCCCGCTTCCGACCGCCCTGAGCTCACCGTCGATCTGACGCTTGCCGCAAAACGCCTCGATCTACGCCAGTGAGGCAGCTTCCGCCAAGCTCGACGCGATGCTGAAAGGCGATCCGGACGTCGCGAGCTGGAGCACCTACGTCGGGCGAGGCGCGATCCGTTTCTACCTGCCGCTCGACGTCAAGCTCGCCAACGACTTCTTCTCCCAGGCGGTCGTGATCGCCAAGGACGTGCCGGCGCGCGAGCGGCTGCACGCGAAGCTCGAGAAGGCGCTCGCCGAGCAATTGCCGAGCGCGATCGTGCGCGTGTCTCCGCTCGAGCTCGGGCCGCCGGTCGGCTGGCCGGTGCAATACCGGGTCAGCGGACCTGACGTCGCCGAAGTGCGGGCAATCGCGCTCAAGCTCGGCCAGGCGATGGGCGAAAACGCGAATCTGAGGCTGGTCAATTTCGACTGGATGGAGCCTTCGCGCGAGGTCAGGGTCAGGATCGACCAGGATCAGGCGCGGCTGCTCGGCTTGAGCTCGCAGACGCTCGCCGACACGCTGAACGCCGTCATGAGCGGGACGCCGATCACCCAGGTCCGCGACGGCATCTACCTCGTCAATGTCGTCGCCCGCGCCAACGACGAGCAGCGCGTGTCGCTTTCGACCCTGCGGTCGCTGCAACTGCCACTGCCCGGCGGGCGGACGGTGCCCTTGAGCCAGATCGCGACCTTCGACTTCGACCAGGAGTTTCCGCTGATCTGGCGGCGCGACCGGGTTCCGACGCTGACCGTCCAGGCCGACGTCAACAACGGCGCGACCCCGGAAGGCGCGGTGGCTTCGCTCGAGCCGGCGATCGAGAAGCTCGAGGCGGGCCTGCCCGCCGGCTACCACATCGCCGTCGGCGGCACGGTCGAGGAGAGCGCCCAATCGCAGGCGTCCGTGTTCGCGCTCCTGCCCGCGGCTTTGTTCCTGATGCTGCTTTTTCTCATGGCGCAGCTCCACAGCTTCGGCCGGGTGGCGCTGGTCGTGGCGACGGTCCCGCTCGGCCTGATCGGGATCGTGCTCGCGCTCATCATCGCGAACCGGCCGCTCGGCTTCGTCGCCATCCTCGGCATTCTGGCGCTGGTCGGCATGATCGCCCGCAACGCGGTCATCCTCATCGATCAGATCGAGACCGAGCGCGCCGAAGGGCGCGACATCTGGGACGCCGTGGTCGAGGCGACGCTCTCCCGCTTCCGCCCGATCATGCTGACCGCGATCTCGACCGTGCTCGGCCTCATCCCGATCGCCCCGACCGTGTTCTGGGGGCCAATGGCCTTCGCCATCATGGGCGGCCTGTTCGTCGCGACGATGCTGACGCTGTTGGTGCTTCCGGTGTTCTACATCACGCTCTATCGGGCGCAGCGGCCTGCGCCCGACGCCGCCTGACTCTTCCCTTCAGACGGCGAGGAATTGGTGGAGGAGCCCGTCACCTAGCACCGCCGATGACGAGGACGCGCTGACCGAAGCCGACCCAGTCAACCTTGACGGCCATGACCGTCTTTCCGGTTTTCGGATCGACGCCTTGCTTTGGCCCGGCAATGACCTTTCCCTGTAAAGCAGTCTTGCTGCAATTTTGGTAATTTTTGTCGCAACCTGCTGTACCGGTAACATTCACGCCGTCGTTGGAACGGGCGGTCCAGTATCCACCGATTTCGTCCGCCCCCTGAGCCGTGAAGCCGCCAGCATATACCGGGGTGGCAAAGAGCAAGACCCCGGACACAAGGGCGGAGAAACGAAAGATTCGTCTTAAAGACCATAACGTATCTCTCCATATGTAGGTGTCCGATCACGAGATAACGCATTTCCTGCGGCGCGATCCCTTCGCCGACCAAGCAGAGTATTAGAATACACCAAAGCATCCACTGCGTCATCATGTTTTTCCGCCCGAGAACCCCAGAAGTTGCGTCAGTAGCTGCTCGCAGCCGTGTCGCGGAAACTTCACGAAGCCGGTCTTGATGTATCGGGCCGCCACGCGCAATCGCGCGCGCTTGCCGTTGCTATCTCCTCAATCGCGGCTCGTGGTAGGCTACTGCCTCTACGAAGAACTCGCTGCTCGTCACGCTTGATTTGTGGACGTTGGTCGAGGGCTTCCATCGTCCGCTGAATGTCATACGGCGGATGATCGGATTCGGCTGGGCGTCGATTCGATATCCTGCCGTGCGGCCAGGTGACTTCGCGCGCTCACGATCGCGGTGTAGGTCCGCGCTCGTGGATGTCCTCGGAGTCTCAGAACGACCCGACCGCGCTCCCCAGCACGATCACCACAACCAGCGCCAGAAGGCCGCCGACGATCGAGACCATCACGATGTCCATGTAGCTCTCGCGATGGGTCGAGTTGCAGACCGCGAGCAGCGTCACCACGGCGCCGTTGTGCGGCAGGCTGTCGAGCGTGCCGGCGCCGATGACCGCGACCCGGTGCAGGAGCCCGGGGTCGATGCCCTGCTCGTGGGCGATCTTGAGATAGGTCGCGCCCAGCGCGTCGAGCGCGATCGTCAAGCCCCCCGAGGCCGAGCCGGTCAGCGACGCCAGCACATTGGTCGCGACCGCCAGAGACACCAGCGGCCCGCCCTCGATGCCGAGCACCCAGTCGCGCACCATTTCGAACGCCGGCAGCGCGGCGACGACCGAGCCGAAGCCGACGAGACTCGCGACGCTCACGACCGGCAGCACGGACGCGTTGGCCCCGGCGTCCATGCTGTCGCGCAACGCCGTCAGGCGGCGGAAGTTGATCGCGATCAGGACGACGATCGCCGCCGCGAGCGCCGTCACCACCGCCCATACGCCGCCGACCGCGGCGAGCGACGTCGAGCCCCATGCCTTGCCGGCCAGAAACGATGCGTCCATCCGCGGCAGGACGAAGAACGACATCAGGAGATTGACCGCCACGACGATGACGAGCGGCAGCGCCGCAAGCGCGATCGGCGGCCCCGCGTCGCTCGGGCGCCCGTGCGCCGCTTCCGGCGGGTCGAACGTGCTTGCGGTCGTTGCGCGCTCGCGCACGACGAGATCCTCCGCCGCACGCTCTACGTCGGCGCCGCCCGGCGCCGCATCGCCATAGCCTTCGCCCTTGGCGCGGGCGCTTCGCTCGGCCCGCCCGAGCCACCACATGCCGAAGCCGAACATGACGATCGCCGCGATGATTCCGAGCCCCGGCGCGGCAAACGGCGTCGTGCCGAAGAACGGCATCGGAATCGCGTTCTGGATCGCCGGCGTCCCCGGCAGCGCCGACATGGTGAAGGTGGTCGTGCCGAGCGCGATCGCCGCCGGCATCAGGCGGCGCGGAATCGCGGCGGCGCGAAAAAGCTCATGCGCCATCGGCGCAAGCACGAAGAAGGCCACGAACAGGCTGACCCCGCCGTAGGTGACGATCGCGCCCGCGAGCACGACCGCGAGCACGGCGCGCTGGGGGCCGAGCCGCTCGGTCATGAACTTCGCGATCGAGCTCACCGAGCCCGAATCCTCCATGAGCTTGCCGAACAGGGCGCCGAGCAGAAAGATCGGGAAGAACTGCATGACGAACTGGGCGGCGCTCGCCATGAAGGTCTGCGTCCAGTGGGCGAGCAGCGGCTCGCCGGCCAGCGCGGCGGCGAGGATCGCGGCGGCGGGCGCGAGCAAGAGGATGCTCCAGCCCCGGTAGGCGAGCCAGATCAGGAGCCCGAGCGCAACCAGAATGCCCAGAAGTCCCATCGGTCAAACCCCTTCGAGCAGGACGTCGATGTCGAGCGTCGACCGTTTGCCGAGGTCCTTCGCGTGCGCGTCGAGGAAATTCTGCGCCGCCTTTCTTCCCTCATCGCGCAGGAAGGAGAAGAAGGGCCATTCCGCCACGAGCTTCGACGAGGCGCCAAGCTCGGCCAAAATGGTATTCTCGACGTAGTGGATGCGCATTTCCGCCCAGAGCTTCCCCTCGCCATCGCCAGGGTCGGCGACCTTGCGCAGGAGCGCCATCATCCTCAGCTCCTTCAGCGCGACGGCGTTGAACGACACCTCATTGAGGCGGTTGAGGATGTCGGATGCGGTGCGCGGCACGCCTTTGCGCTCGATCGGATTGATCGGCACGAGAATGGTGTCATGCGACTTGCATTCGCGAACGAGGGTGGTGAGCGTCGGATTGCCGGAATAGCCGCCGTCCCAGTAGGCCTCGCCGTCGATCTCGATCGCCTGGAACATCGTGGGGAGGCAGGCCGAGGCGAGCAGCACGTCGGGCGTGACCTCGGCGTTCTTGAACACCTTGCCCCGCCCCGTACGGACGTTGGTCGCCGTGATGAAGAGGTGAATGGGCGACTGCGCCAGCACTTCGAAATCGATCAGATCGGCCAGAATCTGGCGCAGCGGATTCTTGCCCATCGGGTTCACGTCGTATGGCGACACCACGCGCGACATCAGATCCATGGCCACATACATCGGCGAGGAATCGAGCGACCAGCGGCCGAGCAGCACGTCGAGCGGCCCGCGCTGGAACGGGCTGAAACGGGCGGCGTCCGAGACCCCGCGCCAAAACGCCTCGAGCGCATCGCGCGCGCCCGCGCGGCCCCCCGTCTGATGGCCGTAGACCATGACCGCCGCGTTCATCGCGCCCGCGGACGTCCCGGAAATGCCGTCGATCTCGAGCCAGGGCTCTTCCAGCAGGCGGTCGAGCACGCCCCAGGTGAACGCGCCATGCGACCCGCCGCCCTGGAGCGCCAGGTCCACGAGGACGGGTTTGCGCGCGATCGGCTTTGTTCTTTCGGTCGGCATCTCTCAACCTCGAACGGGTGTCGGAACGGTCTATCGGCGGGGTCTCGTGACCCCTGCCCCCTCGCAACGAAGCTGGAAGCGCCGCGGGCTGTCCAATCGCAGCCCGCGCAGGCTGAGGTCAAGGGATCGGACTCGCTATTGATTTTGTCCCGCGCAAGGACTTTCGAAAGCGCCAATTCAGGCGCCGCCGCGTTATAGAAAGCATAAACTCGGCGCCGCTGAGGGGTAAATAGTCTCGGGTTTCAACGCGAATTGGATTGAGGATGACTGATTCTACGGACTTTCCGGAGCCGGAACCGGATCCTGAGCCTCATTCGGACAAGTTCTTCTCGACGAGCACTTTGCTGCGGAACCTGCCTTTCGTGGCGGCGCTGGCGCTCGCCATATTCGGCGTGGCCTACAGCAATTTCTCCGGCCGCCCGGTCACCGGCTATTGGGAATTCCTGGCGATCGCGATCGGGATTGTCTGCGTGATCACAGCATGGCCGAACGCGCCCGATCGACAAACGCGCTTCACTCTCCTTTGGACGCAAGCCGCGCATTGGGTCGCGATCCTGGTGGCGATGAACCTCGTGCTCCTGCAAGGCTTTCAGCAGGTGTTGCCCGTGCAGGCGGCGGGGCTCGTGCTGCTGTTGTTGCTCGCGGTCGGGACTTTTCTCGCCGGGATCAACCTGATGTCACTCAGGATCTGCTTCCTCGGCTTGGCCATGGCGCTCAGCCTTCCGGCAATGACATGGCTGAAACAGGCGTCGCTGCTTCTGCTCCTGGCCGGGGTGGCGATCGCCGGCCTCGCCGTCGCCTTCTGGCCGGGCAGGAAGACGGCGACGGACTGACGGGCTCAGGGCCAGGGCGATCCGGAGCGACAGGAGCTCCGGCAACGTCCGGCGGCCCCTTCGGAGGAGGAGGTTCTCATGGTGGAGTTTCCTGTCAATCCGTCGCGGCTAGACCCGTACAAGAACTTCAAATTTCGCCTCAAATGGGACGGCAAATACGTCGCAGGCGTTTCGAAGGTCAGCGCGCTCAAGCGGACCACCGAGGTCATTGAATTTCGCGACGGCGGCGACGCTTCGGCGTCACGCAAATCGCCGGGCCGCACCGAATACGAGGCGATCACGCTCGAGCGCGGCCTCACCCAGGACCATGCGTTCGAAGACTGGGCAAACATGGTCTGGCGCCTTGGCGCGGCGCTCGGCAGCGAGGTTGCGCTGGCTGACTTCCGTAAGGAGGTGTACCTGGAATTCTATAACGAGGCGGGGCAACTGGCGCTGGCCTACCGGATCCATCGCTGCTGGCCGTCCCTCTACCAGGCGTTGCCGCCGCTCGACGCCAATAACGCAGACGTCGCAATCGAACAGATCGTTCTCGAGAACGAGGGCTGGGAGCGCGATACAGCCGTGGTCGAACCCGTCGAGCCGAGTTAGGCCGACATGGCCACACGAACCAGGACATCCCGGCTTGCGATAATCAGAAATCCATGCTAAGGATTAAGGCTGGTCGTGGAGTTGCGACCCGGGCTTCGCGCAGCGCCGCAGGAACGATAAGCGTCAAGAGAAGAGTTCGCGACAGATTATTGAAATAGCAAGGTTATATCGAATGGTAATTTCCGGCTACTGGTTTTGTTTTTGTTGTTCCAGCCTTTGATTTTGTTGCGGCTCGGCTTTGATTTTATTGCGCTGGGCTTTGATTTTGTTGCGGCCGGCTTTGATTTTGTTGTGGCGACGCTGGCGGCGTGGTCAGCGGCCGGCGACCCCCGCCGCGGCGAGGGCAAGCGCGATCGCCAGCAGCGCCATACCCGCGGCTGACCATTGCCTGAGCCCAAAGTCGAGGCGCTCGGCCAGCGCCCCGAGCGGGGACAGGGCCCGGAAGGCGGCCTCCTCGGCGACGACAATATCGCCCGCGGGAACGCGCGGGAGCCGGTCGCCCAGGGTCGACAAGCCGGCGGCGAGCGCGGCGCCGACAAGCATCGGCCAGGTCGCGCCCCACAGCGTTCCCGCCGCTAGCGCCTCGGCGAGATCGCCGCCGGCGGCGGGAAACATCAGCCAGGGAACCAGCATCGAGGCGGCAGCGAGGACAAGCCACGACCAGAGGCGCCCGGACGAGGCCCCCCGCTCGCCGCTCGGCGATCGGGCAAGCCACACAACGAAATGCAGCATGAGCGCCGTGCTCGCGGCCGCTGAGGCCGCGGCCGCCCATTTGGCCGGGCCGTCGCCGAACGGACCCTTGACCGCAAGCTTGGCGAGCGCCCCGCCGGTCAGCGGCAATCCCCCGAGGCTGAGCGCAAGCAGCCCCCCAACGATCAGCGCCAACATTCGACCGCGCCCGCTTCCCACCGCGACGACGCCCAGCGTCAGAAACAGGGCGGCTTTAACGAAGACGTGGTTCACCGCGTAGAAGGCGGCGCCCGCCGCTGCGCCTTGATCGGCGGCGGCGACTCCGATGCCCAGCGCTGCGGCGATCACGCCCATCTGGCTGATGCTCGAATAGGCGAGGATGGTCTTGGGATTCTGCTGCGTCAGGCCGATCGCGACGCCGTAGAAGGCGGAGGCGAACCCGGCCAACGCAACCGCCTCGCCGATGCTCGGAAAGGCCGCGCCCGCGGGCAGAAAGCGGATGAGGCCGATGATTCCCGCCTTGACTGCGGCGCCGCTCATAACAGCCGCAGCGGGAATTGGCGCCGCGGTATAGGCAAGCGGCATCCAGCTGTGCATCGGCACAAGCCCGATCTTCATCCCGAAGCCGATGATGAGGAGGATCAGCAGCCGCCTCGCGCCAGGGTGAGGCCGGCAATGCGGCGACGACGGCGCGGATGTCGAGGCTCCCGCCGGGCTCGCCCGCCGCGAGCATGACGAAGGCGATCAACAGGACCGCTTCGCCAAGAAGCGCGAACGCCATGTAGACGCCGGCGGCGCGGCTCGAACCAGCATCCTCGTCATTGGCGATCAAATAATAGGCGGGGACGCTGACCAGCGCATAAACGAGGTAGAACGTCAGGAGATCGGCGGCGATAAAGACGCCGAGACTGCCCGCCATGGTGAGCAGCCACGAGGCCGCGAAGCGGTCAGCGTTCGGCCTGCCCGCTCCGTTCGTCCGGGCGAAGACGCTGCCGATGAGCCAGACCAGCGCCGCAGCGGCGAGCAGCATCCCTCCCGGCCGATCGAGCCACAGGCTCGCGCGCAGTATGGGCAATTCTGCCCCGAACGGCGCGCCCCAGATCGCCAGCGCCGCGGCAGGGATCGCGAGCACCGGAGCAAGCGGCGTCATCGCCCACGCGAAAGCGCGCAGCGATGGCAACAGCGAAGCCGCGAGGATCACGAACGGAGCCGCGAACGCAGCGATCAGAAGGCCAGACCCGAATTCCTGCGCGGCTCCCGCGAGCGGGCTCATCGGAGCGCCACGCCTGCAGCCGGACGGCCGATCTGCAGGAAAGCGAAGAACGACGGCGGCGCAAAGGCGAGCAGCACGGCGACGAGCGCCAGCGCAAGGGAGACGTACTCGCGCGATCGGCGAGGCGCCTTTTTCAATTGCAGGAGCTGACCCGCGAGCGCCGGTTTTAGCACGCGGTAGAGATACCCGCCGGCGAGCAGTCCGCCGGCCAGCATCACCACGGCCCACACCCATTGGCCGGCCTCGATCGACGCCTTCATCAGGAGCCACTTGGCGGTAAAGCCGCCGCTCGGCGGCAGCCCCATCAGCGAGAGCCCGCCGAGACCGAGCGCGAGGAACGTCGTCGGCATCGCCCGGGCCGAGCCGCCGAGACCGGCGATCCGGTCGTGGCCGAGGGATTCGGCGATGAGGCCGGCGGAGAGGAACATCGCCGCCTTGGCGAAGGCGTGGGACAGCGCCTGCATGACGCCGCCGCTGAACGCCTCCCCCGCCCAGGGCCCGGAGGCGAGCGGAAACATCAGGAAGAGGTAGCCGATCTGCGCAACAGTCGAATAGGCGATCATGAGTTTCAGCCGCTCCTGGCGCAGGGCGAGCACGCTGCCGCTGAGGATCGCCGCCGAACCGAGCGTCGCGAGAATGAGCCCGGGGACCGCATTGGGGAGCGCGGGCAGGACATTGAACCAGAGCCGCACGATGAGAAAGAACGACCCCTTGACCACCAGCCCCGAAAGCACGGCGCTTGCGGCGGCGGGCGCGTTGGCGTGCGCAGGCGGCAGCCAGAGGTGGAGCGGGAAGAGCGCCGTCTTCGCGAGGAGCCCAGCGGTCATCAGCCCTGCCGCAAGCCATACGGCCGGTTCGGCCCGGATCTGGCGAGACAGGAGGACGATGTCGAGGGTGCCGTAAGCCCCGTAAAGAAGCGCTGCTCCAAGCAAATAGAACAGCGCGCCGAACAGCGCGAACATGAGATAGCGAAGCGCGGCGGCCAAGGTTTCCGGACGGCCGTCGAGGCAGACAAGAGGCACCGCGGCGAAGGTGAGAAGCTCGAGCGCGACATAGAGATTGAACAGATCGCCACCGAGAAAGATAAGGCTCAACGCCGCCTGGACAGCCTGAAGCAAGGTCCAAACGACCAAGGGCCCCCGCATTTCCGTCGCGCCGCGCGGCGTGGAGAAATTGACCCGGGCGTAAAGCCCGGCGGCTGGCATGATCAGCGAAGCGGTCACCAGCATGACCGCCGAAAATCCATCGGCCCTGAGTGCGATGCCAAGCGGCGGAACATAACCACCGAGGACATAGACGAGCGGCTCGCCGGACCGCCAAATGAGACTGGCGATCGCGACGGCGACGCCCAATTGCACCGGCATCAGACCCAGCGCGATCCGTTCGGCTTGCCGGCCGCCGAGCAGGAACGACAGCAGAACGCCGGCAGCCGGAAAAAGGATCGGCAGCGGCAGCAGACCTCCGCCCGCCGTCGCCGCGATGACGGAAGCGCCCTCTGTCATTCCGCCTCGGCTCCGTCGCCGGGAGGTCTCGCCACAGGGTCAGAGGGCAGCGTTGCGCCGCCAGTTTCCTCGAAGAGACGCTGGGTCAGAGCAACGGCGAGCGCGCTGGCCGCGAAGGCGACGACGATGCCGGTGATGACCATCGCCTGCGGAACCGGATCGGCGCTCAGTCCGGCCGCCGCGCCTTTCCGGGCGACGATGCCGAAGACGAGGAAAACGCCGCTGCCGATCAGGTTGAACGCCAAAATCTTGCGCAGAAGCTGCGGATCGGCGATCACGCCATAGAGGCCAAGGCCGACAAGCGCGGCCCCAACCAGCCCCGCCAGGGTCGCCGAGGTCATCGCCGGGGCTCGCGGCGCGGCGGCCCCGCCACGAGCATGGCGAGGGTGACGGCGATGGTGAACGTCATGAACGTCTCTATGAACAGGATCAGCGGCTTGGCCAGCCCGGGCGGATAGGCGAAGTAGCCTCCCGCGACAACTGCGCCGGCGACGCCGGCGGCAAGAAAGACAACGGGGCCCGCGACGAGCGCGACCCGCAGCCAGGAGGCGTTGGCTTGCGGCGCTTCGGTCAGGCGCGCCATCATGACGATCATCCACATCGCGGCCAGAATGGCGCCGCCCTGAAACGCGCCGCCCGGCTCATCGGCCCCGGCCCAGAAGACGTGGACGCCGACGAGAATGCCGACCGGCGCGAGCATCTGGGCGAAGAACGCCAGCGTGGGCTCGGGCCGCTCCGCTCGGGCCTCTCCTGGGGCGCCGCCCCAATATCGGTCGGCGGCGAGTGACCAAACGCCAATCACGGCCAGAACGAGCACAACCTTTTCGAGCATCGTGTCGAACGAGCGGAAGGCGATGAGGACGGCGGTGACCGGATTGCCGAGACCGGTCTCAGGCAGGCTTTGCATCGATTGAGGGGCCAGTGTCGGACCCTCGTCGGGCAACTGCAGCACGACGCCGGCCAGCGCTGCAGCGACAAGCAGGCAAAGACCCGCCGCGAACAGGCGCATCAGTCCGGTCGGGCATTCCTGAGCGGTTGCCTCGGCGCCCCGCAGGCGCGCTGCAGCGCCGATGAGCAGGACGCCCGTCACGCCGCTGCCGATCGCCGCCTCCGTCAACGCCACATCGACCGCGAACAGGCGAATCCAGACGAGCGAAAGCAGCAACCCGTAGACGACATAGCCGACCGTTGCCGCGAACGCTCCGGGCGCGAAAACGGTCCAGGCGGCGACTGCAAAAACCAGCAAGGCGAGGCCGACATCGAGCGCCTGCAGAACACTCATGCCGCTGGCCCCTTGCGCCGCACCGCACGTCCGATGAGCTGGGCGGCGGTCGCGCCGGCCAATTGAACAAGCGCCCAGATGGCGACAAGCATGAGCGCGGCAAGCAGGCTTTCCGAGCGCGGTAAAAGACCTAGCACGACAAGGCCGAGACCAAGATTGTCGGCCTTGGTAAGCGCATGCAGGCGGCTCAATGCGTCGGGGAAACGCAACAATCCCACCGTGCCGGCGACAAAGAAAAACACGCCGGCGCTGATCGTGACGATGCTGAAGAGCTCGAGAACCAAAGTCATCGGGAGTCCGCGGAATTCGGATCCGGCTCCTCGGCGGGGGCTCCGCTGTTGACGAAGGCGGCGGACGCGAAGGCAGCCAGGATCGCAAGTCCGAGCGCGACATCATCGACCCCGCGTACGCCGGTCGCCGCCGCGATCAGGAGGAGCGAGGCGATTCCCCCGGTCCCTATGAGCTGCGCCGCCATCATGCGATCGGCGTCGCTGGGGCCGCCCAAGATGCGCATGAGACCGACCGCGACGGTGAACAGGATCGCGCCCGCGGTGGCCAGGAGAAAATCACTCACCGACGACCGCCCGGATGAACAGACGCTCTTCCGCCGCCAGATTGGCGGCGACCGGCTGCCTGATATCGAGGCAATGAATGAGGAGCGCCCCCTTTTCGCCAGTCCCGGTCGGGAGCGTCCCTGGCATCAGGCTGGAGAGCGCACAGAATGCGCTTCGCGCGCCACCGGCGGGCAAGCGCAATGGGCAAGCCACGAAACCCGGCCGCAGCTGCAACTTCGGATTGAGCGCCCGCCATGCGACGTCCGTACCGGAAACAATGGATTGGCGAAAAAAGCTGGCCGCAAGAGACGCGAGCGCTGCAATCCTCACCCGCGATCGTCCGGGCGGCGAGAAGCGCAGGCTGGTCCAGGTCGCGCCCGCCACCGCGGCGAGGCCAATGGGAAGGTCAGCGGCCGCCCACCCCGAAATCATGAGCCAGAAGGCGAGGAAAAGCACCACCCGGAAGGCCGCGGCCCGCTTCAGGTCAACCGTGGAATCGCCGGTCGCGGCGCTCAACGGTCAAATCCAGCGGGCGCCCGCAACTCAATTCGCGATTGCGTCCCGGGAAAGGGCCGCAGGCCGGAGATTCGCCCAGGGCGGTCGCTTGCGTGGGTCGGCATCCGAGACTTCAATCCGCGTGCTGCGGCGCAGCGCAGACCTAACATGTTCCCCGAAACACGGGAAGCACCGGCGCGACCGCGCTGGGATGCGCAGGTTCAGGAAGGCGCCAACCGGACGAAGCAAAGGGAAAGACTTTGGAAAGCCACCCTCGGAATAGGTTGGCCGTCATGGCGCCAATGGCCAGAAGTCACAAGTCGAGGGCAAGATTCGAGCCGCGAAAGGGCGAGCGGCGAGCCATTCACAGGACAAAAAAATAAGGGGCCGTAATGGTCAGCCCCCCACCGACCGCATTGGTTCGCGCCCTGCGCAGAGCGCGCGCCGATCGATTAGCTTTTGGGAGCAGCGGTCGCGGCGGGCGCAGGATGACCGTGGCGGTTGGCCCGTCTCTGATGGCGAGTGGTGCGCCGCCCTGCCCGCCGTTGCATCCCATGTGTCCCGGTGGCCTTAGCGGGCGCGGCGGCGGGAGCGGGAGCGGGAGCGGCCTGAGCCAGCTGCTCGGTTTGGGCGATAGCCGCGAGAGGCGCCAACACGATGATGGCGCCGAGGCCGATCGCGACAAATTTGTTCAGCATTGCAGTTCCTCTTGAATAGAGTTCTTCTCGACTCTTGTTTCTCGAACATTCCCAATCTGCGCTTGCCATGATGAATTGGAGATGAATGTCGATTTATCGCCCCCGGCGACAAGTCCGGACCCAATATTGTCGCGGCGGACCGAGAGGCCGCCAGCAGTGCGCGAGGGCGCCGACCGGGGCTGATTTGCCGGCATAAGCCGCGTATCAAGGCGCCCTCGTTTGGCCCTCGAAGAGCTGCAGTGTCGGCGATGATTGGACAGAAGCGAATGCAAGCGCGTACTGAGAAACGGTCGAGTAATTGATGGGGCCTGACACCAAGTCTTGGATATCGGCAATTTAGCTCCTGAATAAAGTTCTACGCTGTCCAAGAAGCGATCAAAACGTCTTAGTCGAGACAGGAGCCGGCAGAGACGCAAACAAGCGTTTTGCCCCGAAATAACCACAGCGGTTTCACAAACAATTGTGAACAGCGTCAGCAACACGCCTCCACATTTGTGCCAGTTGGCGCCGCTCCGCCGCGGGGCTACGTGACGGAGCGGTACCTTCCAGCCTTCAGCAAGCGGGGCTGTTAAAGCAAGATGAAATGCCGCATGGCGCTCGGCCGCATCAGGGCGCTGAAGGAAAGCCTTGGGGAGACGGAGGAATTGTCCGGGAGCGAATAGGATCAAGCTTGTCGCCGGAGACAACTTCTGATGAACCGGACGAGCAGGGACATCGCCGATCTGGCCGTCGCCTCCGCGCCACGTGTTCTCATCGTTGAGGACGAGGCCGATCTGGCGTTGCTCATCGGCTATAGCCTCGAGGCGGAAGGCTACGTGGTCGATACCGTAGGCCGCGGCGATCAGGCTGAGTTGAGGCTCGACGAACTTGCGCCGGATCTGGTCATCCTCGACTGGATGCTGCCGGGCATGTCGGGTATCGAGATCTGCCGCCGGCTCAGGGCCCGGGAAGCGACCCGCACCCTGCCGCTCATCATGGTTTCCGCCCGCGGCGAAGAGTCCGAGCGGGTGCGTGCGCTTGCGACCGGCGCCGACGACTATCTCGTGAAGCCCTTCTCGGTGCGGGAACTCACTGAGCGGGTGCGGGCGCTGCTGCGACGCAGCCGGCCGGAGCGCATCGCCGAGCGCCTCTACGCCGGCGACCTCGATCTGGATCGGGTCACCAGGATCGTTCGGCGCAACGACCGCGTCATTCACCTCGGACCGACCGACTTCCGGTTGTTGGAATATTTGCTCGAACGGCCAGGCCGGGTGTTCTCGCGCGCGCAACTGCTCGATCTGGTTTGGCGGCGGTCGGCGGAAATCGACGAACGCACGGTCGACGTGCACATCGGGCGTCTGCGCAAAAGGCTATCGAAAGGCCGCGAGCGCGACCCGATCCGCACCGTGCGCGGCGCAGGCTACGTCTTCGACCAAAGCTTCGGCGTGAGCTAAGGCGCCACGGTCGGACTTGCGCCGGACGGCCGGCGTCTCGGTCTGGACTCCAAGTTCGCGCGTTGCGGCTACCATCGATGCGACGTAGAACGGCGCATGGTCCATAGAGCGGGAAGCGCCGATCTGCCGCTCCATGGCGGACACGTGCCCTTGTGGCTGGCGGATCGCATGACCCGCCTCGGCGCGGTCATAGCCGAGGCCATCGTGCATCACTACGGCCGCGACGAGTTCCTTCGCCGCCTTGCCCATCCGTTTTGGTTTCAGTCTTTCGGCTCGGTCATGGGCATGGACTGGCACTCGTCCGGGATCACGACAAGTGTCATCGGAGCCCTGAAACGCGGTCTTCAGCCGCTGGCGGCCGAACTCGGCGTCCATGTCTGCGGCGGCCGCGGCAAACATTCGCGCAATACACCCGACGAACTGGTTGCGATCGGGGAGCGAGTGGGGTTCGATGGATCGGCGCTCGCGAGTCTCAGCCGATTGGTCGCGAAGGTTGATAGCGCCGCCGTGCAGGATGGCTTCGACCTCTATCTGCACGGCTTCATCGTAACCGATGATGCCCGCTGGGCGGTGGTCCAGCAAGGCATGAACGACGCCAGCCGCACGGCTCGCCGCTATCACTGGCTGAGCGAAGGATTGAAGAGTTTCGTCGATGAGCCGCACGCGGCGATTGAAGGAATCCATCAGGGCGAAATCGTCAACCTGACCGATCGCCGGGCGGACAGCTCCCGCCGAGGTCAGCTCGAACTGTTGCAGTCCTTGGGTCCGGACCGCGTCGCGCACGAACTCGCCCTGATCGAGACCAAACCTCGGAAGGCGACATCGAGCTCCGATCCGCGCCAGCTTTCTCTGCCGCATCTCGTCATGCCCGCTCATCACGACGTTCGCGCGGCCGATGTGCTGGCGCCACGCCTTCACGCGAGCCTCACCGCCGCCGCGAATCGAGGACCGGCGGACTTCAGTGAATTGCTTCTCGTGCCAGGCGTCGGCGCGCGCACCGTGCGCGCGCTGGCGATGGTGGCTGAGGTGGTTCACGGCGCGCCTTTTCGCTTCGCCGATCCTGCCCGCTTCTCGTTCGCGCATGGCGGAAAGGACCGGCATCCTTTCCCGGTGCCGCTCAGGGTTTATGACGAGACGATCAAAGTCATGAAGGCCGCGGTGCAAAACGCCAAGCTCGGACGAGACGAGATGCTCGCCGCGGTCAAGCGGCTCGACGACGAGGCCCGCCGGGTCGAGAGAAGCGCGATCGGACCGCCGCTCACCGATCTGATCGCCGAAGAGCGGCGGCTCTCGCATTCCTTTTCCGGCCGCAGCGTGTTTGGCTGGGAGCGAGCGCCGGAAGCGGCCCTGACACAGCCCGAGCCCGTTGCGCGTCGGCAAGGCAGCCGACCTTAGGTTGACTGCGTCGCCGCTGGGTATTCATACCCATTGCGGCCGCGTTGGTCCCACGGCATCGTCTTCAAGGTCGCGCCTCGGCCCCGGCGGCTCGCACACGAGCGCGCGTCTGGCCCCGCGCTGATTCGCCTTGGCGCGGGGCCTCTGCTTCCGTCCCCCGCTATAACTTGACGCCTCCTGGCTTTGAGCCGCTGCTACAAGACAGCGGCGGGAAGTGGCTTATTGCCCAGAATGACGTCCGATGCCTTCTCCGCCACCATGATCGTCGGCGCATTTGTGTTGCAGGAGGGGACGAAGGGCATCACGGATGCATCGACAACTCTGAGACGGTCGATCCCGCGAAGTTTGAGATCGGGCGTCACAACCGCCTCCGGCCCGGTCCCCATCGCGCACGTGCCGGCCGGATGATGGTCCGTCTTGCAGGACCGATAGGCGTACTGAGCGAGCTCCTCGTCGGTATCTAGATTGTCGCCCGGCAGCCGCTCGGCGAGGACAAATGGCTTTAGCGCCGGTTGGCGCAAAATCTCGCGCGCAAGCCTCAAGCCCGTCAAAGCGCACATGCGATCGTATGGGTCCGCCCAATAGTTCGGGTCGATCAGCGGGGCGGCTTTTGGATCGGCGCTCGCGAGCCGAACCGTCCCGCGCGACCGGGGACGAAGGAAGGCGGAGTTGAGGGTGACACCGGGGTTTTTCATCTGTTCAACGCCCGCTTCGATTCCCGATCCCAGTCCGAGATGGAACTGGATGTCCGGGGAGCGGGCTTCCTTGTCCGCATACCAGAACCCGCCAGTTTCAAAGAGCGTGGAGGTCACCGGCCCCGTCTTGAAAAGGAGATACTGGATACCCGCCCAGACGGTGCGATGCGGCTGGGCGACCCGGTCGTAAGTGTGATCGCCGGTGCATTCCGAGATCGCATAAAGATCGAGATGGTCCTGCATGTTGCTTCCCACGCCCGGAAGGTCGTGGACAACGGTCACCCCTGCGGCCTTCAGCGCGTCGGCGGGGCCGATCCCGGAAAGCTGCAGCAAGCGCGGCGAACCAATCGCGCCGCAACTCACGATCACTTCTCGGTCCGCGCGCAGGCTCTCCGTTCCATTTGCTTGCGCGATCGTGGCGCCGACGGCGCGGCCGTTCTCGATCTCGATCTTCAGCGTTTGCGCATGCAAACGCACGGTCAGGTTCTTGCGGTCTCTCGCCGGCCTCAGGAACGCGTTCGACGCGGACGACCGCTGTGCGTTCCGGGTCGAAAGTTGATAGTGGCCGATGCCATCTTGGATCGCGCCGTTGAAATCATCGTTGAACGGGATACCGGCCTCCTGAGCCGCCCGCAGGAAGGCGAAACTGATCGGCAAGGGATTGATGGGATAGGAGACGCCCAATGGCCCGCCGTAGCCATGGTACGCGTTGACGAGGCGCTGGTTGTCCTCGCTGCGAATGAAATACGGCAGCACTTCACGGTAGCTCCAGCCTTTGCAGCCAGCCTCGCCTACCCAGGCGTCGTAATCCTTGGCGTTGCCGCGTGTGTAGAGCTGCGCGTTGATCGTGGAGCCGCCGCCGATGACCTTGGCTTGCGTGTACCGGATGACTCGACCGTTGAGATGTTTTTGCGGGACCGTGCTCCAGCCCCAGCTTGCCACACCCTTGGTCATCTTCGCGAAGCCCGCCGGCATAGCGAACAGCGGATTCCAATCTCCCCCTCCGGCTTCCAGCAGCAGGACCTTCGTTGTTGGGTCGGAGCTCAGGCGATTCGCCAAAACGCAACCCGCGGGACCTCCGCCGATGATGATGAAGTCGTAGGCCATCGTTCGTTTCCTAAATTCGTCCGAGATCTTTCTTCGCGATATGATCCGCGACGCGAAGCGCCTGCGCGGCGATTGTTAGCGACGGATTGACCGCGGCGGATGTCGGCAAGAAGGAGGCGTCGACGACGAACAGGTTCGGATGGTCCCAGGCGCGGCAGAAGGGATCGAGCGGCGAGGTCGCGGGGTCGGCGCCGATGCGAACGGTCCCGCACTGATGCGAGGGCGTCCGGCGGTCGAAGGGTCGCGAGAGGACAATGGGATACCCCGCCGCGCGCAAACGTTCTTTGAAAGCGTCGACGAGCAGCTCGTGTGTGGTCCAATTGCTCCGCTTCCAGTCCAGGCGGATCTGCCCGCCATCGACCGTGACCCGGCTTTCCGGATTCGGAAGGTCCTCGCTCATCGCGTACCAGTCCACGGAGCGCCTGCTTATCGGACCGAGGGCCCATTCCGGGGCCAGGCGGATGCTGGACTTGAGGATGGGGGCGGTGACGCGTCCGAGGAGCTGGATGTTGCCGAGCGGCGGCCCGCCGTGTCCGTCATCGAGATAAAAATCATTGAGGCCGAGAGTTTTTTGATAAACCAAGTCGTTGACAACGCGAGGATCGATCGCCACCACCGCAGAGGCGTTGTGGTTCATGAAATGCCGGCCGACCGCGCCGGAACGATTTGCGAGGCCGCTCTTCCCCGATTGGAGCAGCAACGCGGCTGAATTGACGGCGCCCGCGGCAAGTACGACGAGTTTCGCCGCGATGATGCTGCGCGCTCCATGTCGCAAGACTTCGAGTCCGGCGATCCGCCTGCCGTCGGGCCCCACGATCAGCCGTTCGACACGGGCATTGGTGCGAAGCTCGACGTTCGGGTGCGCCAGCGCTTCTTCGACGCCGCAGCTCTCTGCATCCATCTTGCCGTGCCCGGCGTCTGGAAATGCATCCCACGGCGTCTTCGCGCGTCGCAGCCATCTCTCAATGTCGATGCCGAGCGGCAGCGGAAACGGGGTGAGACCCGCGCCCTTCAAGCGTTCGCGGACTCTTGCGATCGCTGGTTCATCCGGCACGGGGCCAAATGGATAGGGCTTCGAATGTCGCGGCTCGGTGCGATCGAAGCCCAACGCGCCGCGGACCCGATAGAGCTTTTCCGCGGCAGTATACCACGGCTCCAGCTCTTCATAGGAGAACGGCCAACCGGGCGTCGTTCCACCCCGATGAACGATTGGCTCGAAGTCTTGCGCTCGATAGCGGGCAAGCACCGCTCCGTACAATTTCGTATTGCCGCCGACGTAATAGTAGTTGCCGGGATTGAACGGCCGTCCGGCGTCATCGAGCCAGGATTCCTGGGGCCTGAATTTCCCCTGCTGGAAAATCGCTCGCGGGTCGCGAACGGCGTCGCTGTCCGTGAGCCGCTCGCCACGCTCGAGAATGAGGATCCGCGCCCCGGAGGGCGCGAGGCCGGCAGCGAATGTCGCGCCCCCCATTCCGGAACCGACGACCAGGATGTCTACTTCTTCCCGGCCTGGCATCAGATCCTCTCTCGGCGTCGGCTCCTGGGCGCGTGCGGACGCCGGGCGCCGGCGCCCCGTTCGCGTCGGCCGGGTCAGATTCGTCGGGTCGTTTCGGGATCGAACAGCACCGCCTTGTCGAGGTTGAACGCGAACGCATGGCGCTCCCCGACGCGAACGTCCGCGTCCGCGCGCATGCGCGCCGTCACTTCCTTGCCGGCAATATGGGTGACAACGAAAGTGTCCGAGCCCGCCGGTTCGACGATCTCGACATTGGCGTCGAACGTCGCGACCGACTTCGCGTTGCGGTCGACGCTTTCCCGGTCGTTCACCGCTTCCGGCCGAATGCCGAAGATCACTTTGCGGCCGTCGGCAAGCTTGCTCGTATCCGCGCCCAACGGCGCAGGAACCACGATCGGCTCGTGATCCTTGCGCTCGAGCACGACCCTGGGCGCGCCATCTGCGCGGGCGACGCGGCCATCGAGCAGGTTCATCGCCGGAGACCCCATGAAGTCGGCCACGAACAGGTTCGCGGGCGTATTATAGATCTCGCTGGGCGTGCCGACCTGCTGAAGCTCGCCGTCCTTCAAGACGGCGATGCGGGTGGCAAGAGTCATCGCCTCGATCTGGTCATGCGTTACATAGACGATCGTCGCGCCGGTCTGCTGATGAAGCCGCTTGATCTCCACCCTCATGTCGACGCGCAGTTTGGCGTCAAGGTTGGATAAAGGCTCATCGAATAGAAACACGCGCGGCTGACGCACTAGCGCGCGACCCATCGCGACGCGCTGTCGCTGGCCGCCGGAGAGTTGACTCGGACGCCGCGAGAGCAGGTGCTCGATCTTCAGCGTCTTCGCGACATCGGCCACCGCCTTGTCGCGCTGCGGCTTTGGCACGCCGCGCATCTCCATGCCGAAGGCGATGTTCTGCGCCACCGACATGTTGGGATAGAGCGCGTACGACTGGAAGACCATTGCGATGTCGCGCTTCGACGGGTGAAGATCGTTGATCCGATCGCCCTCGATGCGAATCTCGCCCGAGCTGATCGATTCGAGCCCAGCGATCGTGTTGAGCAAAGTCGACTTGCCGCAGCCGGACGGGCCTACCAGCACCAGGAAGCCGCCCTTGTCGAGCGTAAGGTCGATGCCTTTGAGGATTTCCAGCGCTCCGAAGCGCTTGCGCAGAGCGCTGATCTCGAGGAAACCCATGGCTCAACCTTTCACGGCGCCCGCCATCAGGCCGCGCACGAAGTACCGGCCGGCGACGATGTAGACCAGGAGAGTGGGAGCCGCTGCGATGATCGCCGCGGCCATATTGACGTTGTATTCAACGATCCCGGTCGATGTGTTGACCAGATTGTTGAGTGCGACGGTCATCGGCGACTGATCGCCCGCCGCAAAGGTCGACCCGAACAGAAAGTCGTTCCAGATATTGGTAAACTGGTAGATGACCGTCACGATAAAGATCGGCGCGGAATTCGGTAGCAAGATGCGGCGGAATATCTGAAAAAAGCTCGCGCCGTCGATCATCGCCGCCTTCACGAGTTCGGTCGGGAACGCCTCGTAGTAGTTGCGAAAGAAGAGGGTGGTGAAGCCGAGGCCGTAGATGACGTGGACGATGACGAGATTGACCGTCGGGTTGCCAAAGCCAAACGACATCCCGGTCAGATCAATCAGCTGATTGCCGATGCGGCCAAGCTCGCCGAGAATGACCGCCATCGGAATGATGACCGACTGGAACGGGATGAAGCAGGCGAACAACATCATGCCGAAGACGAGCTTGTGACCGGGAAAACGCCACTTGGTCAGCACGTAGCCGTTCAGCGCCCCGAGCAGAGTCGAGATCAGCACTGCTGGGACGACCATCTTGATCGAGTTCCAGAAGTACCCCTTGATGCCCGCCGTCTCGGATACCCCGATGCGCGCTTCGCCCCACGCCTGCACCCACGGATCGAACGTCGGGCGATGGGGCGGCGCGAACATGTTGCCGCCGGTCACCTCGTCGAGCGGCTTCAGCGAGGTCATCACCATGACGACGAGCGGCACGATGTAGATCAGCGCGAAGAAGGCGAGGAGCCCATAGACGACGACGCGCGTCGTCACGGAATGCCGCGTCGGCTCGCGAGCAGGGGTCGAAAGGACGAGATCAGCAGCGCTCATTGATGTTTCTCGCGCAGCTCGGAATAGAGATAGGGAATCATGATCGCGGCGATGGTCATCAGCATGATGACTGCGCTGGTCGAGCCGACGGCCATCTGATTGCGGGTGAAGGTGTAGGAATACATGAAGGTCGACGGCAGCTCCGCCGCTCCGCCCGGGTTCTTGCCGGTCACCGAGAGCACCAGATCGTATGACTTGATCGCCATATGGGCGAGCACGATGATGGCGGAAAGGAAAACCGGTCGCATGATCGGCAGCACGATGCGCCAATAGGTGGCGAACGCGGAGGCGCCGTCGATCTGCGCCGCTTTCAGGATTTCGCCGTCAATGCCGCGGAGGCCGGCGAGGAACATCGCCATCACGAACCCGGAAGTCTGCCAGATGCCGGCGATGGCGACGCAGTAGATCATCATCCGCGGATTGACGACCCAATCGAATTTGAAGCTCGCCCAGCCCCAGTCATGCACCGCCTTCTCGAGCCCGATGCCCGGATCGAGAAAGAGCTTCCAGGCGGTGCCGGTGACAATGAACGACAGCGCCAGCGGATAAAGATAGATCGGGCGCAGGATCCCCTCGCCGCGAATCTTCTGATCAAGAAGGATCGCCAGAGTCAGACCCAGGATCAGGCAGAAGACGACATACAGTCCGCCGAACAGGCCCATGTTGACGATTGCCGTATACCAGCTCGACGGCGGGTCGGTTTCGAAGGTCCAATTCCAGAGCTTCTGATAGTTGGCGAGGCCGATGAGCTTGGTCGACGTGAAGCCCTTTGAATTGGTGAAGGAGAGAAAGAGCGTCCAGAGATTGAATCCGTAGACGAATATCAGCACGAGCAGGAAGGACGGCGCGAGCACCAGTTTCGGCAGGATGTCCTGGAACCGCCCACGGAGCGACCAGGCCCGCATGCCGGTCGATACGGCGAGTGGCGCAACAGTCGTGGTCATCGTTGGTCCCCGAAATCCTGGCCTGATCCTGCAGATGAAAACGCCTCCCCCGCCCGGACGGGGGAGGCGATCGCGTCACTTGGCGTTGTTGAGCGCCTTGTCGAGCTCCGCAACGGCGGCGTCCGAACTCTTGATCTCGCCGTGGAAGAACTTGGTCACGACGTCATGATAGGCGCCCGCGACCGCCGGCGGCTGCGCATAGTTCTGCGCCATCGAGCCAACGAACTTGCCGTCCGCGTTCGCCTTCTTCACATCGGCGATGCCCTTCTTGCCGCACATGTCGAATGCGGTGTCGGGAACGTCCATGCGCGCCGGGACCGAGCCTTTGACGACGTTGAACGCCGACTGGAAGCTCGGGCTCATCGTTGCGTCGGCGAGCGCAAGCTGCGCCGCCTTGCGGTCCGCTGGAACGTCGAACATCGCGAACATGTCGGTGTTGTAGATCACGTCGCCGTCGGTGCCCGGAAAGCGATAGCAGAGGAAGTCCTTGCCCGCTTCCTTGTTGGCGGCCTTGAATTCGCCCTTGGCCCAATCGCCCATCACCTGAACGAGCGCGTCGCCCTTGATCACCATGGCGGTGGCGAGGTTCCAATCACGGCCCGCGTAGTTGGGGTCGACGAAGTCGCGCAGCTTGGCGAGATTATCGAACGACTTCTTCATCGTGTCCGACTTCAGCGCCGACTCGTCGAGGTCGACGAAGGCTTTCTTGTAGAAGTCGATGCCGCCGGTCGACGCCACGACCGAGTCGAACAGCGTCGCTTCCTGCCAAGGCTGACCGCCAAGCGCCAAGGGAATCACGCCGGCCGCCTTGGCCTTGGCGAGCAGCGCCACGAAGTCGTCGAAAGTCTTCGGCTCGGTTCCGCCGATCTTGTCCATTACCGCCTTGTTGATCCACACCCAGTTGACTGAATGGATGTTGACCGGGACGGCGTCCCACTTGCCGTTCGTGGTGGTGAACTTCTGCAGCGCAGTCGGAACGACCTTCGCCCAGTCTTCCTTCGTCGCGAGCGAGGTGATGTCGCCAAGCTTGCCCGCCTCGGCGTAGTCAACCGCATAGTAGCCAAGGATCTGCGAAGCGGTCGGCGGATTGCCAGCCGCCACCATCGCCTTCAGCGCGGTCATCGCGGCTTCGCCGCCGCCGCCCGCAACTGGCACGTCCTTCCAGGTGTAGCCTTCCTTTGCGAGATCCTGCTTGAGGACGTTCAGCGCCGCCGCCTCGCCCCCCGATGTCCACCAATGCAGCATCTGGACTTCCTTGTTGTCGGCAGCAGAAGCGCCGCCGGCGAGGCCAACAGCCCCAACGGCCATCGCGCTCGCCAAGAGAATTGAACGAACTTTCATTTCAGACCCTTCCTAAACGTACTCTCCCACCGGATGCGGTCCGGCGCCGTTTTCCAGAAGCAATTCACGCTTCCGATACTCAGTCCCTCTCGCCGCGGGATCCACAAACTCGTGCGCAGACCCTTACAGACGAGGAGCGTCGTTTCCTCGGTATACAGCGTTCATAAACCTTCGCCTATCGACCAAAAAAAGTCGGCGCCCGCTTATCCCGAAACGCCGCGACGCCCTCGGCAAGATCCGCAGTCGTCGCGGTCAAGGCGCCGGCCAGTCCTTCGACTGGAGCGTCACGATCCTCTCCTTCAGCGAAATTGATCATCGCCTTGATCACCTGGACTGCAACCGGGCCTCTCCTGGCGACGTCCGCGGCGATGGTCTCGGCGCGCACGACCCCTTCGCCCTTCGCGGTCACCTCATCGACCAGCCCGAGCGCGAGCCCCTCTTCAGCGGTAAACATTGCACCCGTCAGCGCCATGCGCCGCACGACCGACGGTCCAAATCGCCGGACAAGTCTCTGGGTCCCGGACCAGCCGGGCGCCATGCCGAGGCCAGACTCGGGAAGGCCGAGTTTGATCCCGCTCTCGGCAACGCGGATGTCGGCGACGGCCGCAAGCTCCAGGCCGCCGCCGAACGCGTGACCGGTCAGCGCTGCGATCAGGGGAACCCGCAGGCGCGCAAGCGCTTCGAAGGCGCGGTGCCCCGCTCGCGTCCAGTCGCGCCACATCTCAAGCGCGGGGAGCCCGCCCCACGCGGCGATGTCCCCGCCGGCGCAAAAAGCTTTGCCCTCGCCGGAAAGAATCGCAACTCGGGCGTCCCGCGAAGCCTCAATTGCGCGGACGGCCTCCGCGAGCGCGTCGACCATCGCGCGATCGAGTGCGTTCAGCTTGTCAGCCCGCTTCAGCGTAAGACGCGCGAGCGGGCCTTCAAACGCAAGCTCAACGAAAGGACTCATTGAAGCGGCGCCCGAGCCGGACGGAACTCGAGTTTGATCGGCGGGGGATGAAACAGCGCCGAGTCCATTTTCCGTAGTTCCGGGTCCACCCTCAGCGGGAACTCGGCCTGACCAACGACGTCGCGCTTCAAGTCGACGCCCGGGGCCAATTCGACAACCGTCACGCCTTCCGGCTCCAGACGAAGGAC
The DNA here is from genome assembly GCA_963832305.1 of uncultured Alphaproteobacteria bacterium. Lineage (GTDB taxonomy): Bacteria > Pseudomonadota > Alphaproteobacteria > Rhizobiales > Beijerinckiaceae > Roseiarcus. The sequence goes on from CAWHTU010000025.1 coordinate 141,658, forward strand.
GCAACGTTCCGTGACGTAGAGAATTTCCTGCCCCTGAGCGATCGCCCGAGGCCCTGAAAAGGAGATTTGCTCGACAGAGTGAACGAGCTTCTTGACCCTGCCTTCCTTCGAAACCGTCACCGCCCCGTCGCTGACCTCGAGTTTTGCGCCGGCGGTGAAATAGCCGGAGAAAACGATCTTCCTCGCGCGCGCCGTGATGTCGACGAAGCCGCCCGCGCCCGCCGTCACGTGAGGGCGCACCCCGAGTTTGGACACGTTGACGGAGCCGAGGCGGTCGATCTGCAGGAACGAGAGCAGCGACATGTCAAAACCGCCGCCCTGGAAGTAAGTGAACTGGGCGGGCGACGGCACAATCGCCTCAGCGTTGGAGGCGCAACCGAACTGGAAATCGAGCAACGGCACGCCCCCGACAGCCCCCTGTTCGATGACCCAGGTCACGGCGCCATGCTTGCCCTCCTCGATCAGGATCCGAGGCACGTTCGCAGAAATGCCGAAACCGATGTTGACCGCATCGCCGTCACGCAACTCCTGGGCCACGCGTCGCGCGATGACCTTGGCGATATCAAATTTCGGCGTCTGGAAGGACGACAAGGGACGAAAGATCTCGCCAGAAATGGCGGGTTCGTAGGCCGTGTGCGTCGTCTGCAATTGATCCGGCGCGATGACGATGTAGTCGACGAGTATGCCCGGCACGACGACGTCATGGGGGCGCAGCGTTCCCGACGCGGCCAGCCGTTTGACCTGTGCGATCACCACGCCGCCATTGTTGCGCACTGCGAGGGCTTGATCGAGCGGCCCGAGAATGCCCCCTTCGTGCTCGTACGAAAGATTTCCTCTTTCATCAGCGGTAGTCGCGCGAATGATCGCGATCTGCGGAACGATGGTCGGGAAGAACAGCCATTCGTCGCCAGCGAAATTGACGCGGTCCACGATCGGCTCCGACGCGGCTTTTGCATTCATGGCGCAGCCTTCGTGGATGGGATCGACGAACGTATCCATTCCCACTTTTGTCAGAACGCCGGGCCGCTTTGCCGCCGCCTCGCGATGAATATCAAAAAGGATGCCCGATGGTACGTTATAGGCCGGGATCGCGTCGCCAGTGATCATCTTCCAGATTGCCGGCGGCTCGGCGGACGATGGGCCGGACGGATAGGAGCCGGCCAAAACCCGGGCGAGGCACCCGGCCTTCGCCAGATGGTCCACACCCTTGACGCCCCACATGTCGCCCGCGGCGATCGGATGGAGCGTCGTCAGGTTACGCGGATGACCCTCGGCCTCGAATCTTTGTCCGATCGCAGCCAAGACGGCGTCAGGACACCCGAGCGCCGAAGACGACGAGACCGTGACGATCGCGCCATCCGGAACGAGACGGGCGGCGTCTGACGCGGAGATCACCTTCTGCCTGCCCATGCCAGCCTCAGACGCTCAGATCAATCGGGGTCTCGACGCCGGATCGCGCCGCTTCGCGAGCGGAGACGGCGACGCTCAGTGACTTGACCCCGTCCTCGCCCGTGGCGGACGGCGCGCCTCGTCCCAGGATCGCCTCGTGGAAGAGGCGGATCGACCGCACGTACAGCCCTTCGTGATCCAGTTTCAGCGCTTCCTCGCCGGAGGAAGTCCGCAGCAGAACGTCGCCCTTCGGCGCCTGGGTCATGCAGTCCCGGCCGATCAGCGATCCCGCGTCTCCGTGCACTTCGAACCCGGTCGCCACGTATTTGGTGGTGAATCCGTCGTGGAATTGCGCAAGCAGCCCATTCGAGAAGCGGATGACGCCCATCGCCCCGTCCTCCACGCCCCCCCGGCCCATGCCTCCATGCGAGGTCATCGCGACCACCGATGCCGGTTCGTCGTTGAGCACGAAACGCAAAGTGTCCGCGTCGTGGACGGTGATGTCCATCATGACGCCTCCGCCCGCCTCCGGCCGATCAATTCGCCAACCCTGCAAATGCGGGGGCAGATAGACCGAGTGGAAGACACGGGCGAACAAAGGCCTGCCAATTCGCCCCTCCTTGATCGCCGCGCGCATCGCTCGGTGCGTCGCCGCATTGCGCAGGTGATGGTTCGTGCCCATGACCACTCCGCGGTTGCGGCATTCGGCGACCATCGCCCGAGCGTCCGCAAGGGTCAGCGCCAGAGGCTTTTCGCAAAGCACGTGTTTGCCGGCGGCCGCCGCAGCAAAGACCTGGTCGCGATGCAGATCGTTGGTCGTCGATATATAGACCGCGTCGATTTCCTTTGACCCGACGATGTCCGCGAGGCTTGTCGTCGGATGCGTGATCCCGTGCGTGCGCGCGTATTTTGCGGCGCGATCGGCGCTGGCGCTCATGACGGAAACGACGTCGCCTCCGTTGGCCCGAAACGCGCCAATCATGTGCTCCGCCCCAATCGTGCTGGCTCCGATCAGTCCCCATCGGAGTTTCGTCATGCGCGCACTTCCATTTTACTGACGTTCGAAACGCCGCACGAGGCGCGGAAAACCAAGGTTGTCGGGCTCAGAACTGTCTCGGGTTCAAAGTCGCCTGTTGCGAGTTGACGCATCAGCAGTTGCGCCGCGCGGGAGCCAAGATTGCGGCCATTGACCGCAACACTGCTCAATGCGGGAAGCGTGTGTTTGGCCTCTTCAATATCGTCGAAGCCGATCACCGCGAAGTCTCCGCCAACCGAAATCCCCGCCTCCGTAAGCGCGCGGACAAGCCCGATCGCGACGACGTCGTTGTAACAAAGGGCTGCGGTCGCAGGCTCGCGGAGGTTGAGCAATTGCGGGGCGGACGCCCCGCCGCCCGAGTAGTTGGTCATCGTCTCTATGACCAGCGATTCCTCGAACGAAACTCCAGCATCGCGCAAGGCGAGGCGATAACCGGCGAGACGTTCGTCGCGAACAATCATCGACCTCAGGCCGCCAACGAACGCAACCCGCGTGTGTCCGGCCGCCAGAAGATGAGCGGTCGCCTTGCGCGCCCCCTCCTTGTTCTCCGGCGAGACGATGGACGCCTTGAGGCCCGGAAGACGACGCATGACCTGTACGACCGGCATGCCCGCGACCAGAGCCTTCAACTCGCCCGGCGATGACCCAATCGCCGGCGCCAGCACCAGCCCGGCGGCCCCGTGCTCGCGCATCGAGCGGATCACTTGTTGCTGACGGACCGGGTTCTCGCTCGTGTTGGCGAGAAACGGGATATAGCCGGCGCCCTGGCAGGCCTGCTCGATGCCAATCGCCAGCTCGACATAGAAGGGGTTCGACAGGTCGTTGATGACCATGCCAAGCACGCCCGATTTGGCGCCCCGCAACGTCGCAGCGCCGCGGTGGTAGATATAGCCGAGTTCGGTCATCGCGTCCGAGACACGCTCTCGGGTCGCCTCGGCGACCAACGCGCTCCCACCGAGCACCAACGAGACCGTCGACTTCGATACGCCGGCGCGACGGGCGACATCGACGATCGTCGTTCGACCCTCGCCGCCTCCCATTTGTCCGAGCCCTTTTTCGTTCATGGCCTTCCGTGCGCAGACTTTGGCGCGTTCCGGCACAATCGGTGAATTCTCGGCCGCCGGGTTGCTTCCTTCCTTGACATTCATCGCGTCCCGGCGCTGATTTGGAACGTGCCAATATAATTTGGAACGTGCCAATATCCGCTATTGAGGCTTTCGTCAACCCCCGATCCAGAGAAACAAGCTTTTGAGTGCGACCATCCCGCAGAGAATCCTCGACCGGCTGACCGATGTCGGAATGCCCAAGCTTGCCAACGAAAGGCCGCCGCAGGAGTTTATTCCGGCGCTCGGTTTTTCGTTGCCGGTGCGACGATGCCGCGCGCTGGTGCTTGGCAGCGGTGCGGCCGGACTGCGCGCGGCAGTGGAGCTGAAGCGCCGCGATATCGACGTTGCGGTCGCCTCGCAGAGCGCTTTCGGCGGCACTTCCGCCTGCTCGGGATCGGACAAGCAGACGCTGCATACGGCCAACACCGCGGATCACGGCGACGACTTTCGCGACATGGCTGACGCGCTGGGCGCCGGCGGCGCGATGGACGGCGACACCGCTTATGTCGAAGCCGTAGGTTCAGCGCGGGCCCTCTCGTCGCTGCAATACCTTGGGTTGCCGATACCACAGGACCCGCTGGGCGGCGTATTGCGCTATCAGACCGATCACGACGAAGTGGGTCGCGCAACGAGTTGCGGCCCGCGGACATCCCGCTTGATGGTCCAGGTTCTCGTCAAGGAGGCGATCCGGCTCGATATTCCGATCATCAACCACGTCACCGGAGTTTGCCTCCTCGTCGCTCCAGGGCCGCCCACGCGCGCGGCGGGCGTCCTGGCGATGCGCCCGAAGCACCGCACCGCCGACAATCCTCTCGGCTTTGCCGCGTTCCTTTGCGATTCCCTGGTCATCGCGACAGGAGGACCAGGCGAACTCTATCGAGACAGCGTCTATCCCAGGCATTGCTTCGGCTCTTTGGGCCTCGCCCTCGAGGCGGGCCTCGAAGCAGTGAACCTGACGGAGAGCCAGTTCGGCATCGGGACGTCGCGAGAGCGGTTTCCCTGGAATTTGTCCGGCACCTATGTGCAGTGCATGCCTTACGTGTATTCGGTCGATGCTCGCGGCCGGGAGCACAATTTTCTCGGCGACTACTACAGGACCACGCGCGAACTGGCCTCGAACGTTTTCCGGAAAGGCTATCAGTGGCCCTTCCACGCGACACGCATGCTCGACTTCGGCTCGAGCCTCTTCGACCTCGCAGTGTTTCGAGAAACTCAGGCAGGGCGAAGAGTGTTCATGGATTTCAATCGAAATCCTCACGCGGTCCCGGGAGACGCCGAATTCAGTCTCGACCGGCTCGATCCCGATGTGCGCGCCTACCTCAAAAACTCCGACGCCCTGCTCGAAAAACCCCTCGACCGCCTCCGCAAAATGAACCCTTTGTCGATCGAACTCTACAAACGCTACAAATACGATATCACAAGAGATCCGCTGGAATTCGCGATCAACAACCAGCACATGAACGGCGGACTGGCGATCGACACATGGGGACGGACGAGCCTCGAGGGATGCTACGCAGTCGGCGAAGCGGCCGGAAGCCATGGCGTCACTCGTCCGGGGGGCGCGGCGCTCAATGCCGGCCAGGTTTTCGGCACGCGCTGCGCCGAACATATCGCCTCGCGCCGACACGCAGAAATCGCGCCTGCGTCCGAGCGGGACCTCGTGGAAGGCGCGCTCAGCCGAATCCTTAAGGTCCTTCAACCCGAGAGCTCGATCACCGTCGGCGCCATTAGGACTGAAGTCCAGGCCCGAATGAGCGACCACGCGGGGATCGTCTGTAACGCCGGACGCGTAAAGGAGGCGCTTGCCGGCGCTCATGCTCTCAACCGCGCGATCCGAAGGCGCGGGATCGCCTACGAAGGTCCCTACGAGGCGCTAAGGGCGTTGCAATGGCGGCAGATGGCGATCGTATCCGAGACGGTGCTCGCGGCGATCGCGTTCTACATCGACCGCGGAGGGGGGAGCCGTGGCGCGCGCGCGATATGCGGTCCCGAAGGCGAGCGCGTTCCGCTCGCCCGGACAGGGCCGCTCGACGACTTCCGGTTCCTGCCTGAGCGCGCCGAAGACCGGACCGAGCAGATCCTGATCCGCCTCGACGAGGAGCGTCGCGTCATTCGCACGCGGGCGATACGCTCCTGCGACCGCGCGCGCCGCCCGTTCTTCGAGCGTGATTGGCCGGACTTCCTGACCGGGGCGATCTTCGACGCCACCGACTGATTCTAGAGCGCATTGCCTTCGGATGGAATCGTCATTGCGAGGAGACATAGGGCGTTCGAAACAATGACGGCCACGGTTCGACCCAAATGCGATCTGCTCTGGCGCGCTCCTACGTTCCGTTGGCAGGATCGGCTCCGTGAGTTCCTGCGCTTGGTATGTCGGGTTGACTCACGGCTTTGCGCCGGGGCGGCGGCTGGCGTCGACCCGGGTTCACACTTCTCTTGCAAGACTTTGGTCTCCGCGCCGCGCAGGGTGACGTTGTTCAACGTGTCCGAGCCGACGAGAAGCGCGCCAATGCTGGTCCACGATCCGTCCTGGTTGCGCTTCCATTCCGCGCAACTGAGCTGAAGCGCCTTGCCGTGCACTTGGACGGTGTCTTGCTTGGCCTCATTCGCGTCTTGCGCCATCGCGGCGGTCTGCATTGCAAGGGAGATGCACAGCAGGGCTGGGACCCGGAGCATGGAGGGCGCCTTTGGGCACGAGATCAAATCCGCAGCCGCCTATCGAAGCACCGGACGGGAAGCGAGTCCAGGGGGCGAAGCCACAGTGATACTCAGGCTAGCAAGGGGGCAAGGCCGCCGCGGGCGACCAGGCGGACGTTTCCTTGCGCCAATGGAACAAACCTGCGTCCTTCGCGTTCGGCCGTTTCCGGCGCGCCTATGCCCTCCCCAATGGGCGCGCCGCCCCCGCGGCGATAGGGATTCGCCGCGGGGGTTGATCTTAACGGCTGTTGCCGGGCGGCCGTAGGCCACCCTTTCTTGCGCCCTCAGTGGAAGCCATTGTGGGCTGGCGGAGGATCGCTTTACGCTACCGCTACCGTCTTCCTGCGCGCCCGATGACCAACGAAGCCGAGGCCTGCGAAGCCAAGCAGCACCATCGCCCAGGTCGAGGGCTCCGGGGCGCCGACAGTCAGCGCAACTGGCACGGTGATGGGGTCGCCGCCGTTGATCGTGTATACGCCATAGATAGCGGCTCTATTGTCGATGAAGAACTCGCCTCCCGGGGCCGCGCTGATGGTGACCGACCCCAAGCTCGTGCGGGAGGGGGAGGGGTCCAACTCGTCGATCACAGCATTGCCGGCTACGTCGCCCGTGAATGTCGCCGACACGAACGTCTCCGGGAACGTGCCAAGATAGTTCGTCAGGGGATTGAAGCCGCCACCGATGAAGACTTCGAAATCGTCGGTCGTAAGGAGATTGGCGCCAAGCGACATTCCGCCCGTCTCCATGGTGTATGCCGTTTGAGAGAGATCGGCGGAATACGTCGCCTCCAATCCGTCCGGAGTGAGGCTTCCGAAGAGAAACTGGAAGTTCGACACAGTCGTGACTCGGACCCATCCGAACGGAGTGTCGAACGTACCGACGAGGTCCCACGTGCTTCCGTTAGGAATTGGGTTCGGCACCGGAGAGAGGATGACCGTTGCCCCGGCCGCGCCGGCCGTTACCGCGAGAACGGCCGAGGCGGCGGCCATGCGTAAGGATGACAGGAACATCGATCGTACCTCCATGAGGACGGGATGGGAAAAACTTCGCTGGCGATCTGCGCTGCTGCTCTTGTCGAGATGGCCGCAAGCTTTCCATAATGCTTTGAGTCATACGCTTGACGCCGCCGCTGCTGGGCGGCGTTATGCGGATTGCACTAGGAAAATAGCCGTTGGAGCTTCAGGATCAGGCCGGTCCCAGGCCGATCGTGGAAGGACTTTGATCGGAAGGAATCTGAAGCGTCAATCAAATGTTCCGTGATCCGCGCGCCGGTCCGGTCCGCGTCTCGCCCGAACTCCGCCAGCGGCGCCGACAAGCTTGCGCCCGCCGATCGGCGCGATCTGGCGGTCTCAATCGCCTTCGCGCTGACCGGCGGATCGAGGCGGGCGAAAGGACAGTCGGCGGATGTGCTGGCGAGGATCGTCGCCGAGCGCGTCGTCGAAGCAGCTTAGAGCGCTCCGAGCGCTTGATCTGGCGTAAGCGTTTCTGGCGCATCAGTTGGTCAGGTTGACTGTCTTGTCCGCGCAGACTTCAACATTGGACACATCCGCCGACTGGCCGTCGGCGTATTTCCCGCGCAAATCCACGCGACAACTGGCGCCCTGAGGGAGTTTAGCCCAGGTCCATTGGCCGCCTTTCAGCGCACCCAGCACTTTCTTCCAGCTGGCCGAGCCGCTCTCGGCCGCCTGCAGCTCGACGAGGTCGGCGTTGCGCCAATTTATCACCTTCACCGTGACTGCGCCGCCCGCCGACGTCTTCGGCTTTGGGTTGGACTTCACGGGCGCGGCGGCTGGAGCCGGCTCCGGGTTCTGTGCGGCCGCCGACGCCGCGACAACGCCAAACAGCGCCACCATGATCGTGACGGCGAGCGTCCGGCTCCTCACGAATCTCCTCCCCGCACTGGCGCGAGCCGATGAGCAGCTTGAGCATAACGGACAACGATGGCGAAAGAAAAGCCGGGAGGTTGAGGGACACAC
>CAWHTU010000026.1:0-142097 GCA_963832305.1 uncultured Alphaproteobacteria bacterium
GCCGAAGACGGCGCGGTTCTCCGCCGCGACCGCTTGCTGGCGCTCGCGCGCCTTCTGCTTTCGCATGCGCCTTAGATTGACGATCTCGCTCAAGCTGGCCTCGGCTACTTCTTTCGGAAGGCGTCGATCGACACGACCTTGGCTTCGGCGGCCGGATCGGCGGCCTTCTCCGGCCGCTGGCCGGGCTTCGCTGCGACGGCTCCGGATGGCTGTTTAACCGGCGCGGTCTTTGCCGGCGCGGGCCCCGGCGCAGATTCTTTTATTCCCGCTTCCTTTGTTCCCGCTTCCTTTATTCCCGCCGTGGCCGGCGCGCGGGCCGCCGCCGGCTCGGGCGCTCGCGGCTCGAGCTTGAAGCCGAACGGCACCGACGGATCGGTGAAGCCGGTGATCGCATCGAAAGGCACGACCAGTCGTTCGGGCTTGCGGGAGAAGTTGAGATTCACTTCGAACGCGTCCTGGGTGACCACGAGGTCCCAGAACTCATGCTGAAGGATGATCGACATCTCGTCGGGAAAGCGGCTCTTGACCGCGGGCGGAACGACGACTCCCGGCGCCTGGGTCTTGAACGCGATGTTGAAGTGATGGTCGCCGATCAGCCCTCCGCGCGCGGTGTCGGCGAGCACCTTGCGCACTACGGTGCGCAGCGCGTCCTGCACCAACAGATCGTAGCGAATGAGGTCGGTCGCCATAAGGGATGAGCTCAGGATCGCGCCAGAACTAGCCGACCGTCCGGGGCATTGCAATCTGCATCGCAGATGCGTCTTCAGACGATTGGAGATCGGCGGAAAGGAAGTGGAGGCTTCTGTTGCCAGGCGCCTCCGGACCCCGCCTAGAAGTGCAAACCCCTAGGACTTGATTCCCAGTACCAGCGCTGCATTACGCAGCGAGGGCCACCGGAGCATAGTTGTCATTCGCAACTATAGGTTTGACCCGATAACGGCGGTATCATGCCGAGCAAAAGATCACCCTTTGGGTCCCCCGTCGAACCTATTTCGCCCCCGCCGAAACCCGCTCCATAGAAGCGGGCTTGGGTGGAGGCGCCGGGTACCGCCCCCGGGTCCGAAAGACTTATTACGATGCCCATTTATCGCCATAGCCGCCCTCTCGGACGGCGACCCGAATATAGGGGCCGCGAAGCCTGGAGGGAAGGGGCGCCCTCGTCGGGCTTGTCAGGCGACGGAAAGTCCGCACAATATGTGTAGGCAAGGACCTTCCCGGGGCTCGGAACACCCGGCAGGCTTGGGAGAAAGCAAATGAGCATCTATCGCTGGCTTGTCGGATTGGCCGTCGCTCTCGCCTTCAGCACGATGGCGGCGGCTGAGGACCAGCCGATGATTGCGGGAAATCCAGCGGTCGCGCCGCTCAAATGGGTCGGGTTGCTGGTGTTCAAGAACGCCAAAGACGAGACGTTCTCGTGCACTGCTCAGTTCATAGCGCCGAGAGTCCTTCTCACGGCGGCCCATTGCGTGCGCGACAACCAGACAGGAGAATGGTACGACACAAACAAGATGTTCTTCTTCCTGCAATATCAGAATGACAACGCGTCGGACATCTACAAGGTGATTTGCACCGGACATTTGACTGGCTACGTGCCAAGACTTGCCGCTAACGCGACAGACGACCAAAAGGAACAGGCGTTTGACGACGCGATGCAGTATGACTACGCGATGATACTGGTGAATCACGATAGCATAACTGGCCACATGAAAGTGGATACAGAATGGCTCGGGAGACATCCCGTGGCGGTGCAGATCGGCTATCCCGGAGCCATTGAAGGTGGAATGATCATCCAACGGGACCCTGGCGTGCTGGCGCTCTCGCTTTCCCGGCCGAACGAAGTCATTCTCATGCACGCGAACCCCAACATGACTCAGGGCACCAGCGGCGGAGCGTGGATCGCCAATTTCACCAACGGCGAAAGCCAGGACAAGAATGTTGTCGTTGGCGTCACATCCTTCGGCAATCCAAATTGGCCGGGCATCACATTTGGCCCTTACTTTCGACAAGAAAATTATGGAGGTCTTTTCGACTACGTGTCCAAGGGGTGTCCGAAATAACCCCGGCCGGCCGGAAGGTTGGTTTCAGTCCTACGGAGAAGTCGCATGCGCGGATTGTCGGTTTGTTTGATCGTTGCGTTGACCAGTGCATTTGCGGTTTCGGCCCAGGCCGAAACGCGTTCCGTCTCTTGGCAGGGCCAGGCCATCGAGGCCAGCATCGCCGAGCCAACTCGCGGGATCGGCCCGTCGCGAGACGAATTGATGAAGATGGCGCACGACGCCACGCCCTCGTTGCCCACGCGCGCCCTCCCCAACCCAGGTCAGACTGGCAAGTAATCCGGAAAACCTCGGATCGGCGCGGAGGTTCGACACCAAGACCCTTTATCGCGTCTTAGCGGGCGGGCGATTCGCCCGCTGGTTTTTGCGCCGCCCGGAAAGCCTCGGCGAACGCGGCGAGCTCATTCTCGTCGATGTCGCTGACCGCGACGTAGCTCAAGTTCGCGTCCGACCAGCGGGCGACGTGAAAGCCGTCGATGGTCTCCATCTTGGGCCCGTCGCGCGCGCCGGCGATTGTCGCCGGAAGCTCCGTGACGGCGATCAGATGTTCGCGCTTGCGATAGACGAGCGTCGGCGCCGGGACGCGGTCGACGACGGCGATACGCCCGCCTTCAAGCGCAAACCCCTCCGGGCTGAGGTCGGCGATTTGGGCGCTGACCGTCGCATGTGCGGCGAGCCACGGCTTGACCGTGTGGCGGTCGGACGAAGCGACGTCGAACGGCTGCCCGGCGATTTCCGCGCGAGCGAAATCCGACACCAGATGTCGGGCGACATCGCCGGAGCCGGCAGGCGTGCGCAGCGAGGTAAGCCCGGCGCCGACTGCGAAGCCGAGCACCGCGAAGGAGGCCGCCATCGCCAGCGCGCGCCTGTCGAGCCATGTCCGCCGCCGCAGCGGAACGACAGCCGCGGTGGCTGTCGGAGGGGCTGGAACTGACGGAGTCGACGCCGTCATCGCCGCGATGCGGTCGGCAAGCGCCTGAGGCGCCGTATCGCGCGGCGCATGACGGCGGACAGCGTCGCGCAGCCGCTCGAGGCGCCGGTACTCTGCGGCGAGCGCCGGATCGTCGCGCAACTCGCGCTCGAACTCGAGCGAAGCCATGGCGTCGAGCTCGCCGTCGAGGGCGGCGTTGAGCCTCAGAAGCCGCTCGCTCATGTCGCGCCCGGTCATGGCTCGGCCCTCAAGGTTCTGGCCAGCATCGCGCGGGCGCGCGCCAGCCGCGACATCACCGTGCCGACCGGCGACTCGGTTGCTTCGGCGATCTCGCGATAGGAGAGGCCATTGATGTCGCGCATCACCAGCGTCTCGAGGAAGGGCGAGGGAAGGTTCGCGATCGCCTGACGCAGTCGCTCGCCGTCCTCATGGGCGATCAGCTCCTGCTCGGGACTGGCCGCGGCGCCGTCGCCCTGACGCAAATCGAGCGCGTCGAGGTCGGTCATGTCGCCGACGTAAGCCATGGTCTTGCGCCTTTCGCGAGCCATGAAGGTCATGGCGGCGTTGCGAACGATGGCGAGAAACCATGGCTTCGGTCGATCGACCGAGACGCTGGAGAGAGCCTGAAGCGCGCGCAGCGCAGCATCTTGCACAATGTCCTCGGCGTCGGTCGGGCTCTGCGATAGCCATTTGGCGAGCGAGTAAGCGTCATCGAGAAGCGGCGGCACGATTTCGCGAAAGCGCTGCTCGGCGATTGGACTGCTCAAGCAGCGCGCCCCGCCCGCGCGCGCCTTATTTGGCGCGCTCCTTGAGGTAAGCGATCACATCGGCCCGGTCCTGCGGGTTGTCCAGGTGAAAGAACATCTTGGCGCCGGGCGCGACAGCCTGGGGGTCGGTCAGCCACCTGTCGAGCGTCTCCTCGTTCCAGACGATATTGGCCGATTTGAGCGCATCCGAATAGTCATAGTCGGGCAGCGAGGCGGCCTTGCGGCCGAATACGCCGCGATGGCGCGGTCCGACATCGTTCTTGTCGAGCGAGTGGCAGTCCTGGCAGGCCTCGTAGAGCGTCTCGCCGCGAGCCGCGTCGCCGGCAGGGCCGGCCCACGCGGTCTTGGCGAGCGCCGCGGTGATCGCGCAAGCGAGAACCACAGCGGCCGCATATTTCTCCTGTCTGCGCAAATGCGCGTCAAAGGGCCGTTCATCCCGCACGCCAGCGGGGGATATTGCGCGAGGGTCAATCGAACGGTCCCTCTCCCGCGACGGGTGCGGTGGGAGAGCGCCCGTCTTTCGACGGACATCGCGGGAGAGGGGTTCAGGCAAGCGAAACAGTCTCATTGTCGTTGCTTCACGAAAGATCCGAGTCGGTGACGGCGAGCGTCGCGGGCGAAGGGGAATAGACGACCTCCCGAACGCCGAGCCATTTGCGCAATTCGCCCGCCGGCACGAGCTTGGGGCCCGGCGCGGGGGCGGTCCCCGGCGCGGGCTGGGGAAAGGCGGTCGAACGCGCGGTGTGGAAGGTCACATTCCCCTCCACCTTCTGCATGAGCTGGTGAATGTGGCCGTTGAGGACAGTCACCGAGCCGAAGCGCGAGAGGTAAGCGAGCGCCTGCGCCGAATCCTCTGTGCCCCAGCCCCATTCCGGCGCGATCATCCAGAGCGGGATGTGGGCGAAGATGACGATCGGCGTCGAATCCGACTTAGCCTTGAGATCGTCCTCGAGCCACTCGAGCTGCTCGGACCCCAGCGAGCCGAGACCGTTCTTCTTGAGGTCGACGACATTGTTGAGCGACACGAAATGCACGCCGCCCTGGTCGAAGGCGTACCAGCCGCCGCCGGTCGCGCCCTTGCCGAAGCGCACGAGATAGGCGTCGCGCGTCTTGGGGTCGAGGATGTCGTGTTCGCCCGGCGCATAGTGGACGTCGAGCTTGGCGCGGCCGATCAGTTGCTGCGCGTCGTCGAATTCGTTCGCCTTCGCCGTGTGGCTGATGTCGCCGGTGTGGATCATGAACGCCGGCTTTCCCGGCATCGCGGCGATCTTGTCGATCGCGGCGTTCAGCGTGACGCGCGCGTCCGGGTTGGCGGGCTTCTCGAAACCGATGTGGCTGTCGGACATCTGGACGAAGGAAAAGCCGCCCTCCGCTGCTTTCGCCGAGCCGATCAGCCGCGACGACGGCACGCCGCCGGCGACCGTCCAGACAACGCCGGTCCCGGCCCACAACATGCATTTCAGGGTTTGCCGGCGGTCGAGCCCGCCGTCGCGTTCGTTTGTCATCTCCGTCTCCTCGCCCGGCGAAAAGCGCCGTTCAGGGAGGAGACTCAGGGGAGGGGCGGTTTATTCCCGGCGGCGCGAAAAATCGGAGATTGCGCTTGCGCGACGGGGAGGAAACAGTGGATCGCCGCGAACTCGGAGGCCAGAATCATGCCAGTCAAGCCGTTTCCATCGGGCTTTGATACGGAAAACATCAAGGTGGACGGGGCGACGATGTATGTCCGCGTCGGCGGCCAAGGGCCCGCGGTCGTCCTCCTGCATGGCTTCGCCGATACCGGCGACATGTGGGCGCCGGTCGCGGCGGCGCTCGTCGGCCAGCACAAAGTGATCGTTCCCGACTTGCGGGGCATCGGCCTCTCGTCCCATCCAGAGGGCGGATACGAGAAGAAGACGCAAGCGCGCGACATAGCGCAAGTGATGGACGTGCTGAAGGTCGACAGGGCCGATCTCGTCACCCACGACATCGGCAATATGGTCGGCTATGCGCTTGCGGCGCAGTATCCGGAGCGCGTGACCAAGTGGGTCGCAGTCGATGCGCCTTTGCCGGGCATCGGCCCTTGGGACGAGATCATCAAGAGCCCGATGCTGTGGCATTTCAATTTCCGTGGTCCGGACGTCGAACGGCTGGTCGAGGGCCGCGAGCGCATCTACCTCGATCGGTTCTGGAACGAGCTTTCATTCAAGCCCAAGGCGATCGATGAAGCGACCCGGGATCATTACGCCGAGCTCTACGCGCTCCCGGGCGCGATGCATTCGGCCTTCAATCAGTTCGCGGCCTTCAATCAGGACGCCGAAGACAATAAGGCCTTCGCTGCAAAGGGAAAGCTCAGCATGCCGGCTCTGGCGCTCGGTGGAGACCATTCGTTCGGCGCGCAGATGGGCGACATCATGCGCCTTGTCGCATCCGATGTGACGACCGGCGTCATCCGCGACTCCGGCCATTGGGTGATGGAGGAGCAGCCGAGCCAGACGACCGCGACGATCGTGGAATTCATTGACCAGAAGTAGGGCGTCCAGAATCGAACGCGCCCGTCGGTCACTGCGCCGGAACGCCGACCTTCAGGGGCTCTCGCGGGCAAGACCCTGTTTCAAAACTTTCCCGCCGTGCCGGTCGCGGGCTACCGCACGTCCAGTATGAGCGCTTCGCGGCCAGCGATCGTTACCGCCTCGCCTTGAGCCGGTCGAGAACCTGACGATCAAGCGTGACCAGAGCCGTCCTTGCCGTCCGGGCGGCATTCGGCCTTGAAGCTGTCCGGCAGGTCGCGGCGAAGGCGGCTGGCGTGATGGCGATCGTCAACACAGGGACAGCTAAACGCTCCGGAAGCCGCCTCCCCCGAATTGCTGTATTGCGAATTAGGCAATAGCGGTCTCCTCTGGGGAACGCGGGGCGCGTTTCGGGGGAATCCAAAATGCACTTTAGAGTCTTGATTGCGGGCGCTGCTTTTGCGGGCGTCAGTTTCAGCGCCAATGCAGAGGTCATCGAGCGCACCTTCGACATCACGGCGTCCGATTTCGAATTCATCGGTATCGGAGGTCCGGATACGCCGGCTGCCGTTGACCCGGTAGAGCTGAACTTCACGGTTATTTTCGACACTTCGGCACTGATCGCTAAAACCACCAACGGTCTCACGATTAACTCGTTCACCCTTCCGAATCCTCCGTATTCTTCGACCTTCGCCTATGACGGAGCCGGAACCCTTACAGTTGCGACAAACGCCAACCCGGGCGAATGCGACGTTCCTGCGAATACATACTGTACTTTCATAGGTGGTGCAGCGGACGCTTCCCCGTTTGCTAATTTGTTTGCTCAGGCGACAAGTTCAGGCGGCTTTTGGGAGGCGCAATCGATCACAACAACCGCAGGCCCGATAACCGTTCTGACGGTACCCGAGCCCTCGACTTGGGCGCTCATGCTCATCGGCTTCGCGGCGCTCGGCTTCGCGGGCTATCGGCGGAGGAACGCGCTCTTAGCCTGAGCGGGGCTCAAACCCTCGCCCAAGCGCCGAATGGCCACCGAGCGCCGGCTTCCGCATGACGACGAAGCGCGCTCGCTCCAAATGCTCGACGATCCGCTCGGCCGTGATCTGCGCCATGTACTCGTCGGCCTGATGCACCCGCTTTTTGCCGCGATAGCGCAGCGCGAAAGCGATCGCCTCGGCAAGGTCGTGCGGGTCGGCGGGCGTGAGCTTGTCGTCGTCGGGCATGGGGCAACGTAGCGCGCCGGGGCGTCGAGAACAAGACAAGAACAAATCTTGTGGACAATGCGCCCTCCGAGCCGTAAGCGTCCGGCCCATGTGCAACCTCTACAGCCTCACGATCAGCGCCCGGAACGACGCGTCGATGATATTGCCTCCGTGAAGCGATGAAGAGGCTGAGAGCGGCAACCAGCATATCTTCATAACTTGCTGAATTCATGACATTTTCTAGTGGCGCCGAAAGAGTTGCCGGGTCTGGATCCGCATTTTGTCTTTTGCTTTTTCAGAATCTATGCTATATCTATTTTGTTTTCCACTAACGGACGGCGCTCGCCGCCACGAAGGAGGATTGAATGGTTGACGATATCGAGCCCGTCCCCAGGCGCCGGATCAGCGCGCATACGATGGCGCTGAGGCGACGGCGGATTTTCGCCCGGCTCCGCGAGGGCCAGAGCTACGATGAAATTGCCGAGGAAGAGGGTCTGAGCGTTACCCGCATCCGCCAGATCGTTTCCGAGGTGCTCAAGAAGCGGGCGGTCGATAGCGGCTCCGAGCTGGCGAAGCTCCAGCTTGAGCGGCTCGGGCCCGTCATGCAGCTCGCCTCCGACGCGATCGCCGCGGGCGACGTCTCCGCGATCCCGGCCTATCTCAAGGTTCTCGACAAGTTCGACCGCTACCAGGCGGTTGCCGGGACTCAACAGGCCTATGACGACGAGGCGCGCAAGAAGCTGTTCGACAAGCTCAATCGAGTTGCCGCCAATCTCGGCGTCGACGAGGAATTTGAGGAAGTGCGGCGCGAGATTCGGGCTCGGAAGGAGGCGGCCGCTGCGGCGACGGCTGCGGTCGGAGACGCGGGCGGGCAAGACGCGGCTGAGCCGCCGCCGGGGGAGGAAAAGAAATGGTTTGAATCGGATGCAAACTCCTGAAATGTCCTGATTCCAAAAAGCAAAAAACAGCCGTTTCGTTTTCGTGCGTTTTCGCTGGTTTTCGAAGGCGCAGCTCAAAACGGCCTATTGCGCCGGAACGCCGACTTTCAGCAGCCGATAGGTGATCGCGTCGACGAGCGCCTGGAACGACGCGTCGATGATGTTGCCCGACACTCCGACCGTCGACCACGTGTCGCCGTTTCCGTCGCCGAATTCGATCAAGACACGGGTCACCGCGTCGGTGCCGCCCTGGAAGACGCGCACGCGGTAGTCGCGCAGTTCGAGGTCCTCGATATGTTTCTGATAGACGCCAAGGTCCTTGCGCAGCGCGAGATCGAGGGCGTTGACGGGGCCGTTGCCCTCGGCGGCCGAGATCAGCCGCTCTTCGCCGATGCGGATCTTCACCACCGCTTGCGAAGCCGAATAGGTCACGCCGGGCGCGACAACCTTGCGCTCGACCCCGACATGGAAGCTCTCGACGGCGAAGAATTCCGGGACGCCGCCGAGGACGCTGCGCGCCAAAAGCTCGAACGAAGCGTCGGCGGCCTCATAGGCGAAGCCTTGCGCCTCGCGCGCTTTGACCTCGTCGAGCAACCGGCTCAGGCGAGGATCGGCCGGATCCGCTTCGACCCCGAGCCGGTTGAGTTCGGCAACGAGGTTCGATCGCCCCGCCTGATCGGAGACGAGCACGGCGCGGGTGTTGCCGACGCTCTCGGGCGATACATGCTCGTAAGTGCGCGGGTCCTTGGCGAGCGCGGACGCGTGAATGCCGGCCTTGGTGGCGAAGGCCGACGCGCCGACGTATGGAGCGTACCGGTTCGGCGCGCGGTTGAGCATTTCGTCGAATGCGCGCGACACGTGAGTGATCTGACGCAGCGCTTCCGGCGTCACGCCGGTCTCGAAACGCTCCGCCAATTCGGGCTTCAAAGCCAGCGTCGGGATGAGCGTCACGAGATTGGCGTTGCCGCATCGCTCGCCGAGGCCGTTCAGCGTGCCCTGCACCTGTCGCGCGCCGGCTCGGACGGCGGCGAGCGAATTGGCGACCGCATTGCCGGTGTCGTTGTGAGCGTGGATGCCGAGATTTTCGCCGGGAATGACCCGCGCGACTTCGCCGACGATGCGCTCGACCTCGTCCGGCAGCGTGCCGCCGTTGGTGTCGCACAGCACCGCCCAGCGCGCGCCAGCTTCAATCGCGGCATGAGCGCAGCGAAGCGCATATTTCGGATTGGCCTTGTAGCCGTCGAAGAAATGCTCGCAATCGACCATCGCCTCGCGCCCCGAGGCGACCGCCGCTTTCACGCTGTCGGCTATACTTTCAAGGTTCTCTTCGAGCGTGCAGCCGAGCGCGACGTGGACGTGATAGTCCCAGGACTTCGCGACATAGACGATCGCGTCGGCGTCGGCGGCGAGAAGCCCTGCGAGCCCGGGATCGTTGGAGGCCGAGCGGCCCGGCCGCTTGGTCATGCCGAAGGCGCAGAAGCGCGCGCTCCTGGTCGGCTTCTGCTTGAAGAATTCGGTGTCGAGCGGGTTTGCGCCCGGATAGCCGCCCTCGACATAGTCGACGCCGAGCCGGTCGAGCATTGCGGCGATGTGGCGCTTGTCGTCGAGCGAGAAATCGACGCCGGTCGTGAGCGCGCCGTCGCGCATCGTCGTGTCGAACAGATAAAGGCGTTGTTTGGCCATGGGGCTCTTCGTCAATGTCGGGTCGGGGGCGCGAGTTCGGCGCTGAGGGTCTTGGTCATGGTGGTGTTGGCGAGCCATTGGTCGTCCTTGCGGACAAGGTTGCGCTTCTGCGCGGTGAAACCCAGGCGGTCGAACAACGGCTTGGCGGTGTCGCTCGCCTCGGTGGTCAGGCGGTCCGCCCCGCGCGCCTGGGCCAGCTTCGTCAACGCGTCGACGAGCGTTCGCCCGACGCCCTGACGGGCGAATTCGGGATCGACGAACAGCATGTCGATTTCCTCAGCCCCCTTGAGGCTGGCGAAGCCGGCGGTTCTCCCGTCGATCACGGCGATGAGGGTCAAGGCCTCGGCGAGCCGGGCGCCGAAAGCCGCTTCGTCGTCGGCGCGGGCGGCCCAGGCCTCGCGCTGGTCGGCGTCGTAATCCTCGGCGGCGAGCTCCTCGATGCTCGAGCGAAAGATCTCGGCGCAGCGCTTGGCGTCAGCGGGGAGATAGGGGCGTAGCGCGATGGCGCTCATCGCTTCGGCTCCCAAGTCGTCGTGCCGTCCTTGTTGTCCTTGATGGCGACGCCGAGGGCGGAGAGTTCATCGCGGAGCCGATCGGATTCCGCCCACTTCCGTGCGCCGCGCGCTGCGATGCGTTCGGCTACGATCGCCTCGATTTCGGCCACGTCGATGCTCGCTTCGGCCAACGCCGAAGCGAGCCGCTCGGACCTCGTCTGTCGCAGAAGGCCCACGAGGTTCGCGCTCCTCTTGAAAAGTTCAGGGGAGAGAGTTTGGCCTTGCCGCGGAATGTCGGCGCTTGCCGCTCCAGAGAAGGCAGGGTGCGCCATGCGATGAAGCCTTGCGATGGCCTCCGGAGTGTTGAGGTCGTCCGCCAGCGCATGCAGCACTTTCGGCTCCGGGTCGCCTCTCGCCTCGACATCCCCGACTCCGTCGTACCATCGGTCTAGCGTCGCCTCCGCCTCCTCGAGCGCCTTCACCGTCCAGTCGATCGGCTGGCGGTAGTGCGTACGCAGCATGGCGAGACGCAACGCTTCGCCGGACCACTTGCGCCCGCCGAACTTCGTCGTGTGCAGCAACTCATGGATGGTCACGAAGTTGCCGGCGCTCTTCGACATCTTCTCGCTTTCGACCTGCAGGAAGCCGTTGTGCATCCAGATATTGGCCATGCGCTTCGAGCCGAAGGCGCAGCAGGACTGCGCGATCTCGTTCTCGTGGTGGGGAAAGACGAGATCGATTCCGCCGCCGTGGATGTCGAACACGTTGCGAGTTGGATCCTCGCATTCGAGGCCGCCGCCGAACGGCTCGAGCAGCGTCGCCATCGACATCGCCGAGCATTCGATGTGCCAGCCCGGACGGCCAGGCGCAGAGATTCCGGCCGGGCTCGGCCAGCCGGGCTCGTTGGGCTTCGAGGGCTTCCACAGCACGAAGTCCATCGGCTCGCGCTTGTAGGGGGCGACGTCGACGCGCGCGCCCGCCAGCATCTCGTCAAGCGAGCGGCGCGCTAGCGCCCCGTAGCGCGGCGCGCCGGGCAACCGGTCCATCGCCGTGGGCGAGAACAACACGTGATCCTCAGCGACATAAGCGACGCCGCGAGCGATCAGCCTCTCGATCATAGTCCGCATCTTGCCGACATATTGGGTCGCGCGCGGCTCTTCGGTCGGCGGCAGGCAGCCGAGCGCGGCGACGTCGTCGTGAAACTGTCGCTCGGTGGCCTCCGTCACCTTGGCGATCGCCTCGTTCAGGGGAAGATCGGGGTAGTCGCGCGCGGCGCGTGCGTTGATCTTGTCGTCGACGTCGGTGATGTTGCGGACGTATCGGACATGCTCCGCGCCATAAAGATGGCGGAGCAGGCGGAACAGCACGTCGAACACGATGACCGGCCGAGCGTTGCCGATATGGGCGAAGTCGTAGACCGTCGGGCCGCAGACATAGAGCCTCACCGCTTTGGGGTCGATGGGCGCAAAATCCTCCTTGCCGCGGGTGAGCGTGTTGTAGAGACGAAGCGTCGTGTCCCCTCCCGACGGCTTTCCGGCCGCTCTCGGACTGCTTGGTTGACTGGTCGGACTCATTGGGAGCTCTTGTAAGCGTCGTCTCTTGGATCTGACGGCGTGATCGCGCGCCGCCGGGATTGGCCGGATGATCGCTTCTCGATGGCTTTTGAGAATAAGGAGACGCGAACCAGCCAGCTTGATGCTAGCGGCTAATGATGCAAATCCGGATAATGCGGAGCACGGGCGTCATGGCCGGCATCCCTTGGACAGACGGGGCTCGATTGTCAAGGCTTTGCGTCTGCCGAAACTGCAAAATCGACTAGAGTGGGGGATGGCGGTTCAAGGAGGGGGATCTTGAACGGAAAAGACAGCGGCGAAGACGTTCCGGAAGGCGAGGGGCGCGTGCCGCCCCGCAAGGCAATCGCCATTCTCGGCGCTCCGGTCGATGCGGGGGCCGGCGTTCCGGGCTCGGCGATGGGCCCTGCGATGCTGCGCACGGCCGGAATCGTTAAATCGCTCCGGAACATCGGCTACGACGTCGAGGATCGGGGCGATCTCGCGCTTTCCAATTCGCTCATTCATGCGCCTGCCCCGGAGGGAAGGGCGCACCGGTTCGCCGAAGTCTCGGCCTGGGCGCGGCTGCTGGCGCGGGAAACCTATGCGGTGGCGCGCTCCGGTCGGACTCCGATCGTGCTCGGCGGCGATCACAGCCTGGCGATGGGTTCGATCGGCGGCGTCGCGCGACATGCGGCCGAGGCGGGGCGCGAGCTGTTCGTTCTTTGGCTCGACGCCCATTCGGACTTCAACACGCCGCTGACCTCGCCGTCCGGCAACATGCACGGCATGTCGCTTGCCATGCTGTGTCGCGAGCCTGGGCTGGAGGGGGTGTTCGGGGACGAACCGCACGGGTTCATCGAACCCGGCCGGCTGCACCTGTTCGGCATCCGGTCGATCGACTCCGGCGAACGGCGGCTGTTGCGGGACCGCGGCGTCGACGTCGTCGACATGCGGATGCTGGACGAACATGGCTTCGCGGTTTCGATCCGCCGCATCATCGATCGGGTTCGCGACCGTGCCGGCCAGCTGCATGTGAGCCTTGACGTCGACTTTCTGGATCCGACGATCGCGCCGGGCGTCGGCACCGCGGTTCCGGGCGGGGCGACTTACCGCGAAGCCCATCTGGTGATGGAGCTTCTGTATAAATCCGGTCTTGAGCCGTCGCTCGATCTCGTCGAGCTCAATCCCTTTCTCGACGAGCGGGGCAAAAGCGCGCTCCTGCTGGTCGATCTGACCGCGAGCCTGTTCGGCCGGCAGGTCTACCCAGCCGCGGGCCGCATGGATCAGGGTTCGCCGAATGAGCTCCAATTGCGACCAGATGCCGCGGGAGACGCAACAGCCGGGTTTCCGCCGCGCTTGGCCGGGCGGCCAGGGTCCATCTAAGTTGTTGTGATGACGGACCCTTGGACCTGGCGCCTGTCTCACTGGCCGGATTCTCCGGGCTTTCGCCGAAAGTTTGGCTTGATCAGGTGCGGCGATAGGTCGATAGGACCAGCGAAGCTCATCAGGCCGCTCAAGGACTAGCGTGCGGTCTCGAACTGCGGAAGAAATAACTCCATGGCTCGCAAGAAGATTGCTTTGATTGGCGCCGGCCAGATCGGCGGAACGCTGGCGCATCTAGCGGCGATGAAGGAACTCGGCGACATCGTGCTGTTCGACATCGTGGACGGCGTGCCCCAGGGGAAGGCGCTGGATCTGGCTGAATCAGCCCCGGTCGAGGGCGTCAACGCGCGCCTCATGGGCGCGAGCGATTACGCCGCCATTGCCGGCGCCGAAGTCGTGATTGTCACCGCGGGCGTCCCGCGGAAGCCCGGCATGAGCCGCGACGACCTCCTCAGCATCAATCTCAAGGTGATGGACGCGGTCGCGGCAGGCATCAAAACGCATGCTCCGGAGGCGTTCGTCATCTGTATCACCAACCCGCTCGACGCCATGGTGTGGGCGCTGCAGAAGTCCTGCGGCTTGGCAACCAACAAGGTCGTCGGCATGGCGGGTGTGCTCGACTCGGCCCGTTTTCGCTACTTCTTGGCCGAGGAGTTCAATGTGTCGGTCGAGGACGTAACTGCATTCGTGCTCGGCGGCCATGGGGACGACATGGTGCCGTCGGTTCGCTATTCGACGGTGGCGGGCATTCCGTTGCCTGATCTGGTCAAGATGGGCTGGACGACCCAGCCCAAGCTCGACGCCATCGTCGAGCGCACCCGGAAGGGAGGGGGCGAGATCGTCAACCTTTTGAAAACCGGCTCGGCCTTCTACGCCCCAGCCGCCTCGGCGATCGCGATGGCCGAATCCTATCTCAAGGATCAGCGCCGGGTGCTGCCCTGCGCCGCGCACCTGACCGGCCAGTACGGCGTCAAGGGCGCCTATGTCGGGGTGCCGGTGGTGATCGGCGCCGGCGGCGTCGAGCGCATTATCGAGATTGAGTTCGACGAGACCGAGAAGGTCATGTTCGCCAAGTCGGTCGCAGCGGTCCACGCCCTCATGGAGGCCTGCAAGGCGATCAATCCCGCGCTCGCCAGCTGATACTGGTCCAAGCTGCCCGCGATCGGCGGGCGTTGTCTTCGTTTTAAGGTCGTCGCTGCGATGAACATCCATGAATACCAGGCCAAGGCGGTTCTCAGAGCTTTCGGCGTCCCGATCGCTGCCGGCTTTGCCGCTTTCTCCGCTGAAGAAGCTGTCGAGGGCGCCAAAAAGCTCGGCGGGCCGCTTTGGGTGGTGAAGAGCCAGATTCACGCCGGCGGGCGCGGCAAGGGCCGGTTCAAAGAGCCGTCCGCCGGCGACAAGGGCGGCGTTCGGCTCGCCAAGTCGGTCGACGAAATCAGGACGTTCGCTCAGGAGATGCTGGGCGCGACGCTGGTGACGGTGCAGACCGGCCCCCACGGCAAGCAGGTCAACCGCCTCTACATCGAGGACGGCGCCCATATCGACAAGGAGCTCTATCTTTCGGCGCTCGTCGACCGCCAAAAGAGCCGGGTGGCGTTCGTCCTCTCGACCGAGGGCGGCGTCAATATCGAGGACGTGGCGCACCACTCGCCGGAAAAGATCATGAGCTTCGCCGTCGATCCGGCGACCGGGATCATGGCCCATCATGGCCGCGCCGCCGCCCGCGCGCTCGGACTCACCGGCGACCTCGCCAAGCAGGCGGAAAGCCTGATCGCCAAGCTCTATGCCGCTTTCCTCGCCAAAGACATGTCGATGTTGGAAATCAATCCGCTGATCGTCATGTCGAACGGCCAATTGCGTGTCCTCGACGCCAAAGTGTCGTTCGACGACAACGCGCTCTACCGGCATCCCGACATCGCCGCCCTTCGGGACGAAAGCGAGGAAGACGCCAAGGAGATCGAGGCCTCCAGGCACGAACTCAACTATGTCGCGCTCGAGGGTTCGATCGGCTGCATGGTCAATGGCGCCGGGCTCGCGATGGCGACGATGGACATCATCAAGCTCTATGGAGAGAGCCCGGCGAACTTCCTCGACGTGGGTGGCGGCGCTTCCAAGGACAAGGTCACCGCCGCGTTCAAGATCATCACCGCCGATCCGAATGTGAAGGGCATCCTTGTCAATATCTTTGGCGGCATCATGCGCTGCGACATCATCGCGGAGGGTGTCATCGCCGCGGTCAAGGAAGTCGGCCTTAAGGTCCCGCTCGTGGTGCGCCTCGAGGGCACCAACGTCGACCTCGGCAAGAAGATCATCCGAGACTCCGGCCTCAACGTGATTCCGGCGGACGACCTCGACGACGCGGCGCAGAAGATCGTGAACGGGGTGAGAGCCCGGGTCTGAGACCCAGGGCGAGGGCTCGGGAGGGAGAGCGCGGTGGCGCCGTCCAGGCTTTGTTGATGTGTGCGGCGCTTGCGCCCAACCAGGGGGCGTGGAGTTGGTGGAGTCTGGACACAGTTACACATATACTGTGTGCCTGAGGCTCTCCCTATGAAAAACATTACGCTCGCCATCGAGGGTGAGATTTTGGACAGAGCGCGCGTTGTCGCCGCTCAAAAACGGACGACGATAACGCGATGGTGCGGAATTTCCTCTCCGAAGTCGCTGGCCGTGACGAGAAGCAAGCCGAAGCGAGGAAAGAACTCCTACGCCTTATGGAAACGTCACAGGGTCGCATGGCCGGGGATTGGAAGTTTGACCGCGAGGAGACCCATGAGCGGTAGGGCCTTCCTTGAACTCGAACATCATCATTTACGCGGCGACCGGCCGGGACGCGTATCCGGAGAAGTTTCGGCGAGCCAAAGAAATTGTCCTGGGAGGCGAGATCGGCATCTCGACCCAGGTGATCGGGGAGTTCGTCTGCAACGTACAGAAGCCGAAGAGAATGGCGCGGCCACTGACCCCGGCAGAAACGGCGTTCTGGGTCAGCGCGCTGTTTCGACTTCCGGTCATTGAAGTCGATCGGCAAATCGTCGAGACGGCGATGATCGTGCAGGGGCGCTACCGGCCGAGCTACTGGGATAGCCAGATCGTCGCCGCCGCGGATCGCCTCGGGGCGGGCGTTCTTTACAGCGAAGATTTGAGTCACGGTCAGATGTACGGCTCCGTGCGTTGCGAAAATCCGTTCCGATCGAATTGAACCGCCAACGGCCGAAAGCTCTCCATGTCCATCCTCGTCAACGCCGAAACCAAAGTCGTCACCCAGGGCTTCACCGGCAAGAACGGTACGTTCCATTCCGAGCAGGCGATGGCCTACGGCACCAAGCTCGTGGGCGGCGTCTCGCCGGGCAAGGGCGGGTCGATCCATCTCGGACTGCCGGTTTTCGACACCGTCGCCGAGGCGCGGGAGAAAACCGGCGCCGACGCCAGCGTCATCTATGTGCCGCCGGCGGGCGCGGCGGATGCGATCTGCGAGGCGATCGACGCCGAGACGCCGCTCATCGTGTGCATCACCGAAGGTATTCCGGTCCTCGACATGGCGCGGGTCAAAAGGGCGCTCCAAGGCTCGAAGTCGATTCTGGTCGGTCCGAATTGCCCCGGCGTCATGACGGCGGGCGAATGCAAGATCGGCATCATGCCAGGCAACATCTTCTCGCGCGGCAGCGTCGGGGTTGTTTCGCGGTCGGGAACCCTGACCTACGAGGCCGTGTTCCAGACGACGCGCGAGGGTCTCGGGCAGACGACGGCGGTGGGCATCGGCGGCGATCCGATCAAGGGCTTGGAATTCGTCGACGCGCTCGCCATGTTTCTTGGAGATCCGCAGACAAAATCGATCGTGATGATCGGGGAGATCGGCGGGCAGGCGGAGGAGGACGCCGCCGAGTTCCTGAAAAGCGAGGCGAAGCGCGGCCGGGCGAAGCCGGTTGTCGGCTTCATTGCCGGCCGCACGGCGCCCTCCGGGCGGCGCATGGGGCACGCCGGCGCGATTATCGCCGGCGGCAAGGGGGGCGCCGAGGACAAGATCGCGGCGATGGAGGCGGCGGGCATCCGCGTTTCGCCTTCGCCCGCCCGGCTCGGCAGGACATTGGTCGATCTATTGAGCGGCAAGTAAAGGAGTCCGCGTCGCATGACCCGCCAGGACGTCAATCAGGCGTTGCTGCAGACCTCGTTTCTGTACGGCGCCAACAGCGCCTACATCGAAGCCTTGCAGGCGAAATACGAGCAGGACCCGCTCTCGGTCGCCCCGGGTTGGCGGGATTTCTTCGCGGCCCTCGGCGACGATCCGGCAAGCGTGGTCAAGAGCGCGCGCGGCGCGTCGTGGCGCAACCCCAATTGGCCGGCAACCCCGAAGAGCGATCTCATCAACGCGCTCGACGGCGACTGGCCGGCGATGGAAAGGGCGGTAGCCGAGAAACTCAAGGCCAGGGCGGCGGAAGCCGGGCCGAAGGCCGCCCCGACCGAGGATGAGATTCGCAGGGCGACCCGCGACTCGGTCCGCGCGCTGATGATGATCCGCGCCTATCGCATGCGCGGCCATCTCTACGCCAATCTCGACCCGCTCGGCCTCGAGCCGCAGGGAGACCACGAGGAGCTGCATCCCTCGACCTATGGCTTCCAGGAAGCGGACTACGACCGCAAGATCTTCATCGATCACGTGCTCGGGCTTGAATATGCGACCTTGCGCGAAATGCTCACGATCCTCAGGCGCACCTATTGCGGCACGATCGGCTTTGAGTTCATCCATATCTCCGATCCGGCCGAGAAGGCCTGGATTCAGGAGCGCGTCGAGGGCCCGGACAAGGAAATCCAGTTCACCAAGGAGGGCAAGCGGGCCATCCTCAGCAAGCTGATCGAGGCCGAGGGTTTCGAGAACTTCTTCGACGTCAAGTTTCCCGGCGCCAAGCGGTTCGGTCTCGATGGCGCGGAGGCGATGGTCCCGGCTCTCGAGCAGATCATCAAGCGCGGCGGCCAGTTGGGCTTGCGCGACATCGCGCTCGGCATGGCCCATCGCGGCCGGCTCAACGTCCTGAGCCAGGTGATGCATAAGCCCCACCGCGTCATCTTCCACGAGTTCAAGGGCGGCTCGGCCTCGCCGGACGAGGTCGATGGCTCCGGCGACGTCAAGTATCATCTCGGCGCGTCTTCGGACCGCGAGTTCGACGGTAACAGCGTTCATCTCTCGCTGACCGCGAACCCCTCGCACCTCGAGATTGTCGATCCGGTCGTGCTAGGCAAGGTCCGCGCCAAACAGGACCAGCTCAATGACGTCATCGAGCGTTCGAAGGCGCTGGCGCTGCTGATCCACGGCGACGCCGCTTTCGCCGGACAAGGCGTGGTCGCGGAATGCTTCGGACTCTCAGGGCTGCGCGGCCACAGGACCGGCGGCTCGCTGCACTTTATCGTCAACAATCAGATCGGATTCACTACCTATCCGCGCTATTCGCGCTCCTCGCCCTATCCCTCCGACGTCGCCAAGGTGGTCGAAGCGCCGATATTTCATGTCAACGGCGACGACCCGGAAGCGGTCGTGTTCTGCGCCAAGGTGGCGACCGAATACCGGCAGAAATTCCACAAACCGGTCGTCATCGACATGTTCTGCTACCGGCGGTTCGGCCACAATGAAGGCGACGAGCCCTCGTTCACCCAGCCGATCATGTATCGGCTGATCCGCTCGCATCCGACAACGCTTCAGATCTATGCGAAGAGGCTCATCGCCGAGGGCATCGTGACCGAGGGCGAGGTCGACAAGATGCGCGCCGACTGGCGCCAGCGGCTCGAGTCCGAATTCGAGGTCAGCCAATCCTATTCGGCCAACAAGGCCGATTGGCTCGACGGCCGCTGGTCAGGCGTCAAGGCGGCGCAGAACATCGCCGACGACGATCGCCGGGGGCAGACCGGCGTCAACCTCGATCGCCTGAAACAGATCGGCGAGCGGATCACCGCGGCGCCGGAAGGTTTCAACATCCACAAGACCATTCAGCGTTTCCTCGACAACCGCCGGGCGGCGATCATGAGCGGGGAGGGGATCGACTGGTCCACCGCCGAGGCGCTCGCGTTCGGCTCCCTTCTGGACGACGGATTTCCGGTTCGCCTTTCGGGCCAGGACAGCGAACGCGGCACCTTCTCGCAGCGCCATTCGGTGCTGATCGATCAGCAGACGGAGGCGCGCTACATCCCGCTCAACCACATTCGTGACGGGCAGGCGCGCTACGAAGTCATCAACTCGATGCTGTCGGAAGAGGCGGTGCTCGGCTTCGAATACGGCTATTCGCTCGCCGAGCCGAACGC
Source organism: uncultured Alphaproteobacteria bacterium (assembly GCA_963832305.1). GTDB lineage: Bacteria > Pseudomonadota > Alphaproteobacteria > Rhizobiales > Beijerinckiaceae > Roseiarcus. The sequence continues at coordinate 19,774 of CAWHTU010000026.1, forward strand.
TCTCGTCCTATGGGAGGCGCAGTTCGGCGACTTCGCCAACGGCGCGCAGGTCGTGTTCGACCAGTTCATCTCCGCCGGCGAGCGCAAATGGCTGCGCATGTCGGGCCTCGTCTGCATGCTGCCGCACGGCTACGAGGGGCAGGGGCCGGAGCACTCGTCCGCGCGCCTCGAGCGCTACTTGCAGCTTTGCGCCGAGGACAACATGCAGATCGTCGTGTGCACGACGCCGGCCAACTTCTTTCACGCGCTCAGACGCCAGCTCAAACGCGAATTCCGCAAGCCGCTGATTGCGATGACCCCGAAGTCGATGCTGCGCAACAAGCGCGCCGTCTCGAATCTCGACGCCTTCGGCCCTGGGACGTCCTTCCACCGCTTGTTGTGGGATCACGCGGAGACGCATAAGGGCGAGAAGATCACGCTCGCCAAGGACGACAAGATCCGCCGCGTCGTGCTGTGCTCGGGCAAGGTCTATTACGATCTTTACGACGAGCGCGAGAAACGCGGGATCGACGACGTCTACCTGTTGCGGATCGAGCAGCTCTATCCGTTTCCGGCGAAGGCGTTGCTGAAGGAGCTGTCGCGCTTCAAGCAGGCGGAGATTGTCTGGTGCCAGGAGGAGCCCAAGAACATGGGCGCCTGGAGCTTCGTCGAGACCTATCTCGAATGGGTGCTGGGGCAGATCGGCGGCAAGTCGAAGCGCCCGCGCTACACGGGCCGTCCTGCGTCGGCCTCGACTGCGACCGGGCTCATGTCGAAGCATCTGGCCCAGCTCAGGACCATCCTCGACGAAAGCCTGTCGTAAGATATTTGGCGCAAGGGACGCAAAGGCGAACGACACGACAGGGGACGCGAGTTCGACATGCCGCATTACCTTTGCAAGCTCAGGCCGCCGCGGCGTACGTTTATCGAGGATATGACGGCCGACGAGTTGGCCCTTATGCGCGCGCATCGCGAATACTGGACGCCCCGGGTGGAGACCGGCGTGGTGGTGGCGATGGGCCCGGTCGCCGATCCGGCCGGCGGCTATGGCGTTGCGATCATCGAAGCGGCTTCCACAGCCGCGCTGGAGGCGGTGCTACAGGCTGATCCGGTCATCGCCGCCGGACGCGGTTTCGCGTATGAAAATTTCCCCATGCTGGCGATCGCGGTCCGCCCGAGCATGCCGCTCGCGCCGATTACCTCCGTCACCCCCTAGGACATTGAGAAGGGCGCCTCCCGGCGCGACTGACATGGCGATTGAAATCCGGGTTCCGGCGCTGGGCGAGTCGATCAGCGAGGCCACGGTCGGCAAATGGTTCAAGAAGGCCGGCGAACCCGTGCGCGCCGACGAGCCGCTGGTCGAACTCGAAACTGACAAGGTGACGCTTGAGGTCAACGCGCCGGGTGCGGGCGTCCTGAGCGAGATCACCGCCGAAACCGGGCAGACGGTTGCGATCGGGGCCTTGCTTGGCCAGCTTGCGGGCGGAGCGGCGGCGCCCGCCGCAGCGCCTGCGCCGGCGGCGGCCAAAGCCGCCCCGGCTCCCGCTCCGCCGACCGCGATGCCGCCGGCGCCCTCAGCCGCCAAGATCGCCGCCGAGGAGAAGATCAATCTCGGCGCCGTCGTGGGGAGCGGAAAGCGCGGTCAGGTGCTCAAGGGCGATCTGCTCGCGGCAATGGCGAACGCCTCCGCGCCAGTCGTCGCGCGGACGCCGGGTCAGTCGCCTGCGCCCGTTGCGGCCCCGGCGCCCGCGCTTGCTCCGGCGGCGCGGTCAACGACGCCCGACGACAGCGCCCGCGAAGAGCGGGTGCGGATGACCAAGCTCCGCCAGACCATCGCGCGCCGCCTCAAGGACGCGCAAAACACGGCCGCGATGCTGACGACCTTCAATGAGGTCGACATGAGCGAAGTGATGGCGTTGCGCGCCCGCTACAAGGACGCGTTCGAGAAAAAGCACGGCGCCAAGCTTGGCTTCATGGGCTTTTTCGTCAAGGCCTGCGTTCAGGCGCTGAAGGAGATCCCGGCCGTCAACGCCGAAATCGACGGCGCCGACCTCGTCTACAAGAACTATTACCACATCGGCATAGCGGTCGGCACCGACAAGGGGCTCATCGTGCCGGTGGTGCGCGATGCCGACAGGCTTTCGATCGCCGAGATCGAGAAGACGATCGCCGATCTCGGAAGACGCGCCCGCGAGGGCCGGCTCAAGCTCGAGGAATTGCAGGGCGGGACCTTCACCATCACCAACGGCGGCGTCTACGGCTCGCTGATGTCGACGCCGATCCTCAATGCGCCGCAGTCGGGCATCCTCGGCATGCACAAGATCCAGGAGCGGCCGGTCGCCGTCGGCGGCAAAGTCGAAATCCGGCCGGTGATGTATCTGGCGCTGAGTTACGACCACCGCATCGTCGACGGCAGGGAGGCCGTGACGTTCCTCGTCCGCGTCAAGGAAGCGCTCGAAGACCCTGCGCGGCTCGTGCTAGACCTCTGAAGCGCTTGGCCTCACGGGAGAGCTGGCGGGGAGGATCTGATGAGCGAACTGACGTGTCTGGAACTGAGCGCATTGTTATGGCTGGCGCATGTTCTCACCCAGGCGATCATCGCCCGGGGGGAATTTGGCGATGCATTTTTGTTCACGCCCCGCGACACGCAGCCGATCGCCAAAGGTCTTGCCTGCGGCCGGGCGACTCGCGCGCTTGGCAACTATGTCGAGAATTACGGGCCGTTCATCGCGTTGGCTCTCGCGCTGATCGCGACCGGACAGGGAGGGGGCCTTGGCGCATGGGGGGCGACGATCTGGATACTCGCCCGCATCGTCTACTTGCCGATCTACCTCGTGGGCGTCACTACGTCGGCACGGCGCTTTGGGCCGTCTCGGTCATCGGCCTTCTGATGATGCTGGCTCGCCTCATCTTCTGAGCGCTGGGTCGTCGCCTCTCAAGATCGGACCCGGCGCGCGCCCAATCGTCGCGGCGAGCGGGAGAGCATTCGAATGAACTATGACGTTGTGGTGATCGGCTCCGGCCCGGGGGGCTATGTCTGCGCGATCCGCGCGGCGCAACTGGGCATGAAGGTCGCCGTGGTCGAGAAGATGAAGACGCTCGGCGGAACCTGCCTCAACATCGGCTGCATTCCGTCCAAGGCGCTTCTTTATGCAACCGAAATGTTCGACGAGGCGGGGCATGGCCTTGGCGCGCTTGGCGTCGTCGTCGGACCGCCGAAGCTCGATCTCGCCGCGATGATGAAGCACAAGGATGCAACCGTCGCGGCAAACGTCAACGGCGTCGCCTACCTGTTCAAGAAGAACAAGATCGACTGGCTTGCCGGAGACGGGCGGATCGCCGCGCCGGGCAAGGTCATAGTCAAGGCCGCAGACGGCAAGGAGACGGCGGTCGAGACGAAGGCGATCGTCATCGCGACCGGGTCCGACGTCGCCCGGCTGCCCGGAGTCGAGGTCGACGAGAAGACGATCGTGTCGTCGACCGGCGCTCTCAGCCTCCCCGGTCCGCCAAAAAAGCTGATCGTCGTCGGCGCCGGGGTCATCGGCCTCGAGCTCGGCTCGGTCTGGCGGCGCCTGGGCGCCGAGGTGACGGTGGTCGAGTTCCTGGACCGGGTACTGACGGGGATCGACGGCGAGGTCGCGAAACTGATGCAGCGAACGCTGGAAAAACAGGGCCTCGTCTTTCACCTCGGCCACAAGGTGACGAAGGTGGAAAAGGCGGAGGCGGGCGTCAGGGCGACGATCGAGCCGGCCGCCGGCGGCGAGTCCAAGACGATCGAGGCCGAGGTCGTGCTGGTCGCGATTGGCCGGCGTCCGTTCACCGACGGCCTGGGCCTCGAAGCCGTGGGGGTGAAGACCGAGCGCGGCCAGGTCGCGGTGGACGCGCGCTACGCCTCCAACATTCCGGGGATCTATGCGATCGGCGACGTCATCCGCGGGCCGATGCTCGCCCACAAGGCGGAGGACGAAGGCGTGGCGGTCGCCGAGCTGCTCGCGGGGCAGGCCGGCCATGTCAACTATGGCGTCATTCCCAACGTCGTCTACACCAGTCCCGAGGTGGCTTCGGTCGGCAAGAGCGAGGAAGAGCTGAAAGCCGAGGGCGTCGCTTACGCCGTCGGCAAGTTCCCGTTCACTGCAAACGGCCGGGCGCGGGCGATGCGCCACACCGAGGGCTTCGTCAAGATCCTCGCCGACGCCGCCAGCGACCGCGTGCTCGGCGGGCATATCGTGGGCTTCGGCGCCGGCGAGATGATCCACGAGATTGCGGTTCTGATGGAGTTCGGCGGTTCGGCGGAGGACCTCGCGAGGACCTGCCACGCCCATCCGACGATGTCCGAAGCGGTCAAGGAGGCGGCGATGGCGGTCGCGAAGCGCGCCATTCATATTTGAGCTTGCGGCCCGGGCTCGCGGAATCAGACCGATTTACACTCATTGCTAGAATGTGGAATAGGAGGCTGTGGCCCCGATCCGGCGCTCCCGTCATCACGGGCAGCGCGGGCGCGCATTTCGCGCGAAACTGGCCCTGCTCACGCAAAGACGTTCCCTGTTACGTGCGAAAACATCCCTGTTATCGCAACAAAGCTCCCTGTTAATTTTGCTCACGTGACACGGTCAGGCCCCGGCTTTTGCCGGAGGTGGCCGGCTTGCGGGGCGCCGGCCCGGCCTCGTTTTCGTTGTTGGAGGCGTATCGAGGGAGGCTCGTAGTCCTGTCGTTTTCAAAGGCTTGCTCGTCTTTTTGCGAAGCCTCGCCTGTTTTTCATTTTCCAGAAATTTGATTCGTGCTAAGGTGCTTCTTGGAGAATTTCAAACATGCGCGGCATCGACGGCAGTGAAAAGAGCTGGCCCTTCTCGTTCTAGGATTTTTTTCGCTTGGCTGTGCAAATTCATCGGAATCGGTATGTCATTAAGGCGCCCGCAGCGCGAGGGCGAAGGCGCCGCAGCCTGCGCCGCTCATTTCAGGGTCCCGGCGATCTGCCGGATCTCGGCCGGGGTATGCTCGCCCACGAGCGGGGTTCCGGGCACAAGATACTTGCCCATCGCCAGTCCGCCGACGACCACCGGCTCGAAGCCGATCTCCTTGATGAGTTCTGCCGACAGCGCGATCGCGTTCGGATCGTCGCCGGCGATCGGCACGCCGACCGGCTCGCCCGGCCGATGCGCGTCTGCGGTCAGCTTGAGGTAATTGATCGCGTTGAAGGCGCGCACGAGATGTGCGCCGGGCAGCAGCTTGGCGGTGGCGAGACCAGCCCCGCCCTGCTCCCCGACCCAGTTCACAATGGCGTCGCCGTCGCGCCGTGCGATCGGGTTCGACACGTCGATGACGAGTTGCTTGCCCGCCAGCGCCTGGCTGTAGTCCTTGGCGATCTGTTCGACCGCGGTATAGGACACGACGAGCAGGACGACATCGCCGAACGCGATCGCCTGCTCGACCGTCCCCGCGTGCGCCGTCGGCCCGGCGCTGGCGACCAGCTCTTTGAGCTGCTCGGGATGCAGCGACGAGAACATCACCGGATGCCCCTGCTTGGCAAAGAGCGTGCCGAGCGCCCCGCCTTCGCGGCCGACGCCGATTGTGGCGATCTTCAGCGGCCCGCCGCCGGCGGCCTGGGCTAATGCCGCGAACGGCGCCGCCGCCGCCGAGACTCGCCGCGACGCCGCCGGCTGTCAGACCGAGAAACCTGCGGCGATCGAACTTGCAAGACGAACGAACGACCATGATCGCACTCCTGTAAAGCGCTCTCGCGACGCCGCTGAGACTGTAGAAGTGGCTTGCGGCTAGAGGCTGTCGATGAACGCCGCCATCCGCTTGCGCTGTTCCTGATCGGGCAACGCGCCGCGCATGGCGCCAAGATTGTCGGCCATGTGCGCCGGGTCGGAAGTGCCGGGAATGACCGCCGTCACCCGTTCGTCGCCGAGCAGATACTTGAGGAAGAACTGCGCCCAGCTGCCGGCGAAACCCGTCCCCCAGTCGGGGATCGCCTGGCCGCGCACTGCGTGGAACAGGCGACCGCGCCCGAAGGGCAGCGCGGTCAGCACCCCGGCCTTGACCTCGGCCGCGAGCGGCAGGATGCGGTTCTGCGCTTCGCGGTCATCGAGTGAGTAGTCGATCTGCACGAAATCCGGCCGCTCGCGGCCGAGCACCGCTTCGACCGCGGCGAAATCGTCGTGGAAGGTAGAAGTGATGCCGACGTAGCGGCAGAGACCCTGCGCCCGCCACTCCTTGAATTGAGCCAGGGACTGCCGCGGATCGCGTACATTGTGGAGCTGCAGGAGGTCGACCTTCGCCGTCTCGAGCCGGGCCAGCGAGCGCTTCAGTTCCACGGCGTCCGGCGCCTCGAGCTTGGTCGCGATGAAGAGCTTCTCGCGCAAGGCCGCGCCGGCGATTGCATTGCCGAGCACGCTCTCCGCCGCGCCATAGGACGACGCCGTGTCGACGACGCGTCCGCCGGACTCGACCAGCGCCCCGAGGATCCTCGCGGCGGCATGCCTGGTTTGGTCATCGTCGCTGTCGAAGACCTGGGCGGTGCCGAGTCCCACAGCCGGCAAGCGCTCGCCTGAACTCGGAATGGCGCGTTCGATAAGCGGCGGTGCGGCGTTTTGCGCCAAGGCCTTGCGGGCCAGAAGCGCCGCGCCCGCCAGCGCCGCCAAACTCCGACGGGTCACGCGGATCATGTCCAGCCTCCCGGCGCCGCCTCTGCCTCTCGCGCGGCGCGGCGCACCTGCGTCCGTCCCAGCGCCGACGACAAGAGGAGCCAACCGGCCGCCACCGGCATCGCGCACAGCGCGATCGCCGCGATCTTGAGCCCCAGCGCCTCCAGGCTGCCGAACATCCAGCCATAGAAGGCGTCGGAGCCGCGATAGACGACCACGTCGATGAAGTTCTTCGCCTTGTACTTCTCCTCACGGGTGACCACGGTGAAGAACACCTGGCGCGCCGGGTTGGCGATTGCGAAGTTCATCCAGCGCTGGGCGATCTGGATCACGATCACCACGACAAGGCTTGGCGTCAGCGCCAATGCAGCGAAACCCAGGAGATAGACCACCGGCAGCGCGCCCGCGGCCGCGCCTGCGCCAAACCGGTTGAGGAGTGGCCCGGTGGCGAAAATCTGAGTTGCGAGGGTCAGCAGGCCGACCGCCAAGTCTATGCTGGCGAAGAGGCGCGTCTGCGCGTCGGCGCCGTGGACGGACCCGGAGACGATGTTGGCCTGTTGGAGGTAGACGACAGTGGCGCCGAAGGACAAGAGGCTGACCCACGCGCCAACGCCAAGCAGATAGGGCGAACCGATGAACTCGGCCAGGCCGGCGAAGGCGCTGCCGCCGACGCGGGACTGCTCCACGCGCGGACCTTGGCGGGCATCGGCCGCACGCTCGAGCCGATGGACGCAGAAGACCGCGAGTTCCACGAACACGATGGCGGCGATCAGCAGATTGACGGGGCCGAGCGGCGCCGAGAGTCCGATAGTGATGACCGGCCCGAGCAGCGAGCCTGCCGTCCCCCCGGCGCCAATGAAACCGAAGAGCCGCTTGCCCTGCTCGCTGTCGAAGAGGTCGGCCATGAACGACCAGAACACTGCGACGGCGAAGAGGTTGAATACGCTGACCCAGACGAAGAAGAAGCGGGCCACGATGACCGGCGCGACGCCGAGGGTGAGCAGCAGCCAAAACAGCGCGAGATTTGCGGCGAAGAAATGATAGACGATCGCGATAAACCGGGCGCGCGGCAACTTCGCCACCAGCGCTCCGTAGATCGGCTGCATCACCAGCAACGTGACGAAAGTCGCGGTGAACATCCAAGGGAGCGCTCTAATGCCGCCGGCGATGCCCATCTGATCGCGCAGCGGCCGCAGGACATAGTAGCCCGCCAGCAGCGTGAAGAAATAGGCGAAAGACCAAAAAGCCGCCGCGCGCTCATTCGGCGTCGCCGGCGTCGCGCAGCCGAGCCAGCGCTGGGGCCACATCATCGGGCCGGGCTCACTGCGCTCCAGACGACGCGAGCGGCCGAAGTGCTCATGCTCGACCAGCGATGCCTCCTGACGTTGGACCCGCCAAATTCCGCTTGCGGCAGAACCAAATCATCTCGCGGTAAACCAACCCGCGCAACGCGGTTCACCCATCACGATTGTGCGATCGCCGGTTCTGCGCCATGAATTGATCGGTCCGCGACAGGCTATCGGGGCGCGGCCGCGAGTTGGGACTCCGAGGGTGCTGAGGCAGAAACCGCCAGACGCAAAGGCTGCGCGGGCTCGTCCCCTGCGAACCCATGAAGGGAGCTGGGTCATGCGTGTCATTCTGAGACTGCTGCTGGCTTTTGGCGTCATGTTGGCGCCTGAGAGCCACGCGTTCGCCCTGGTCCAAATCAACATCGACCTTACGTCCCAGGCGATGATTGTGCATTCCGGCACAGGCGAAACCTACGTCTGGCCGATTTCCTCGGGCCGGGCCGGCCATGCGACGCCGCGCGGCGTGTTCCGCCCAAGAGCGCTCTATGCCATGGTCCACTCGGCAAAGTACGGCAACGCCCCGATGCCTCACTCGATCTTCTTCTATGGCCAGTATGCGATTCACGGCACGACTGCGGTCGGCAACCTCGGTCGGCCAGCGTCACACGGTTGCGTCCGCATCTCGCCCGCCAACGCAGCAACGCTGTTCGCCATGGTGCAGCGGCAAGGGGCGGAAATTCGGATCGTCGGGTCGCCGTTCGACGATGTCGCGCGCGGCGAACGTCGGTCAGGGCCAGCGCTTGCGTATGCGCCGATCCGCCGCGCGCGCACGCTCGGAGAATGGGCGCGCAATCCATTGGGGCGCTGAGCTGCCGAAAGCGCGAACCCTCTCGAGGCCGCTCAAAAACGCGCCACTATGGGCAAAAATTCACGTTTCGAAGTGTCGCGTTTTCCATTTGTTTAGGATATCAGGCCTACCGGATCGAACCGGCGAAAGCCGTTTGAGGAGGCCTTTAGTGCACAGACGTCAATTTATCACCGGCGCGGCCGGCCTCATTGCGGCTTCGCTCGCGCCGCGCCTTGCGATGGCTGACGTTCCGACCGCCTTTACGTTCGACATGGCGCCACCGACGGACAGTCGCGAGAAGTTCGTCGCCTGGGGCGTAGCGCAACGCGGCGAGGATCCCAAGTTCCTTGGTGAGCGATTCGACCGATACGGCGCCATGGTGCGCAACGAAGACCTGGTCAACGACCGCAACAAGCACGCGTTTCTGCTGACGCCGCGTGAAAAGTTCGTGTTACAGCAGAATCTCGGCCGCGCCTATGAGCACGCGTTTCTCGACATCGGGTACGGCGTCACAATTTCCGGCCCCCACATCGTTGGCCGGATGACGTCGAACATCGATCCCAAGGTCGGGGAGAGGGTGCTAGAAATTGGCACCGGCTCCGGCTACCAGTCCGCCTATCTCGCCCACCTGACTGACCAAGTTTACACGATCGAGATCATAAAGCCGCTGGCCGACCGCACGCGGTCGATCTACGACCAGCTCATCAAGGACGGCTACAAGGAGTTCGAGGTCATCAAAAGCAAGGCCGCCGACGGTTATTATGGCTGGGAAGAGGCCGCGCCGTTCGACAAGATCATCGTCACCTGCGGCATCGACCATGTCCCGCCGCCGCTGCTTCAGCAGCTGAAGCCCGGCGGCATCATGGTCATACCGGTCGGGCCGCCCGGCGCGCAGCGCGTCTTGAAAGTCATCAAGAGTCAAGGCGCAGACGGCCAGATGACAGTTGCGAGATCGGACATCTATGGCGGGCGGATCGTGCCCTTCGTTCCGTTCACAAAGCTTGAAGGCGATCAGATCGTCGGCACGCACAACAATTAGCACCGATTTGACCCAGATTCGTCTCGGCCGCGACGGCGACTTCGACCCTGAGAGCACCCGGGCCGCGCCTGACCGTCTGCTCAAAGACGGCATGAACGATGCGGGCAAACTACCGGCCGGCAGCGACCTGGACGCCGATGCGCAGTTCGAGACGGAGCACGATCCGGGCTCGAGCCTCGGGCTGTACCTCGCGGTCGGCCTGGGCGCGGGCGCCGTGATCGCGCTGCAGATTGATGTCATGCGCGTCTTCTCCGTCGGCAGCTGGGCGCATTTCGGCTCGCTGGTGGTGAGCCTGGCAATGCTCGGCTTCGGCCTGGCGAGCGCGACGATGACCGTCGCGAAGGATTGGTTCGCCCGACACTGGCGCGTTGTTGCCGCTTTTTCGCTCGCCCTCTTCGGGCCGCTCGCGGTCGGCGCCAACCTTTATGTGCAGCATCTCGGCTTCAACGCGATCTTTCTAGTGTCGGACCCAGCGCAAAAGTGGAAGCTGCTGCAGATTTTCCTAGCCGAGCTGACGCCATTCCTCGCCGGCGCCTTCTTCCTGGGATGCGTCTTTTTGAGGAGCAGTCGCACGTTCGGGCGGGTCTATTTCGCCGATCTCGCGGGCGCGGGGCTGTGCGGCCTCGTTGTCCTCTTGGCGATGTATGTGTTTACGCCCGCCAATTTGATCGCCGCGCCGTTGGCGCTGTGGCTTGCGGCCTGCCTCGCCTGGACGTTCGGCCCGGGCGGACGGGTCACGCTCGTTCCATTTGTCGCGGCTGGCGCGCTCGCGTTCGGCGGCCATTTCCTCGCGCCGCAGATGCTTGGGCTGAAGACGCTGGCCGTCAACGACTACAAGGGAGTGGCCTACGCGCGCAAATTCCCGGACGCGAAGAAAGTCTACGAGAGCGCGTCCCCATTCGGCTTTCTCGAGGTGTACTCGAGCTCCTATCTTCATTTTGCGCCAGGCCTGTCGGACAATGCGGGTTTCAATCTGCCGACGATGCCGGCCAACGCCTATCTCGGCCTCTACATCGACGGCGACGGTCCGATCGGTATCATGCGCGATCTCACCGACAAGGAGACGGCGTACTTCCACTTCCTACCGATGGTCTATCCTTACGTCATCAAGTCGGCGCCGAAGACATTCATCGTTCAATTCGGCGGGGGCATCTCGACCGAGGTTGCGCTGCACTCCGGCGCCAAGGACGTGACTGTCGCCGAGGGCAATCGCGCCGTTCTCGAGGCGTTTCATGACGATGTCATCCGCAACTTCACCGGCGACATCCTGTCCAAGGTTCACGTCATCGGTTACGAGGGCCGCCACTTCCTGGCGCAAACCGCCGAGCGATTCGACGTTATCGATCTCTCACTCGCGGATTCGGTCGGACTCTCTAACCCCGGCGGCTTCGCCATCGTGGAGAAGTTCTCTTACACGAAGGAGGCGATGGAGACCTATATGCGCGCGCTGGCTCCCGGCGGCGTGCTGTCGGTCACTCTTTGGAACAAGGAGGAGCCGCCGAAGTCAGTCCTAAAGCTCTATGCGACGATGGCCGCGGCGGCGCGCGAGGTCGATCCCGCCCATTTGGCGAATTCCTTCTTCGTCGCGTCGTCGTACCTCTCGACGGCGACCGTGCTATATAAGAATGGCGGGTTCACCCCCGACGAGGTTGAGAAACTCCGCGCCCACACGCGTGCGATGTCGTTCGACGAGGTTTACTCGCCCGGCTTCTTCTACAATTCATCGCAGACCGACAGCACCCTCGCCGGCTATGTCGAACAAATTTTCGCGGGCGCGGCGGGCGGGCCGCCAGCGGCAGAGCCGTCGGCGGCCGCGGACGTAAGCGCCGGGGCTGGTCAGGACGCCGATGCGCCTCCTTCCGGCAAGCCTGACGATGGCGTCTTGCCGGCGACCGTCATGGGCCGGCTCGCCTGGCACGCACTTGTCGCGGGTCAATGGCCTGAGATCGCGGACCGTTATGTGTTCAAGACGCGCGCGCTCACCAACGATGCGCCTTACTTCGCGGCCTATGTGAAAACCGGCGACCTGCCGCGCGTGCTCGACCGGCTGGAACTGTTGCAGGACGAGTGGGGCTATCTCCTGATCTGGGCGACGCTTGGCGTCGCTTGTCTTACCGCGACAGTGCTTCTGGTTATCCCTCTGCTCTCGGGCTGGCGGACCATCTTCTCACGCTCGCGAGGCAAGCTCTTGACCGTCGTTTACTTCGCCTGTCTCGGCGCGGGCTACATCATGGTTGAAGTGGGGCTCATAGCCCATTTTGTGATGGCGCTGGGAAATCCGACGATCTCGGCCTCGGTGCTGATCACCGGTATGCTGGTGTTCTCGGGCCTCGGCGCGCTGACCTCCGAGCGCGCGTTGCCCCACATGCGGACGGTGATGCCGGTTCTCTTCGTCGCCGTTGCGGCGCTGCTGATCTTCTACGGATTGTTTCTGGGCCGGGCGCTCGACGCGATTGGCGCCATTCCTTATTCGGCGCGTCTCCTGTGCTCTTTCCTTCTGATCGCGCCCCCCGCCTTCCTTATGGGCTTCCCGATGCCGGTCGCTATGACGACGCTTGGGCGTCTCGGCAAGGAGCACATGTTCGTCTGGGCCTGGGGCGTTAATGGCTGCTTTTCGGTGATCGGGGCGGCGGCGGCGCCTGTAATTGCGACCAATTTCGGCCTCGCGGCGGTGATCGAAATCGCGGGCCTCGCATATCTGTTGGCGATTCCCGCTTTCTACGGGGTGATCGCCAGCGATCGGGTTCAGCGTCCAGAGCAAATCGAAGCACCGGCCTGACCGGGGGGCATTTCCTAGCCCCGCGCCGTTCCCGCGCCGTAGCCCAATCGACAATGAGACGACATATAACAATTTTGCAACGAATTGACGACCATGTGGTGGCTCCCCGACCGCTCACAAAAAATTCATAATTGCCAAGCTCTTAAACGCCAAGACCGCTGCGGTTCAAATTGACTCGAAAGCCGATCCCGGCAGTCCACACAACGCGGCGGGCCGTCCGTGCGAATGTTTTCGCCTGGGAGGTTGCAACCTCATCGCGATCTTGTCCTTCGAATCAAGCCCTTGCATAAAACCATGCGTTGACTGTGCAATCTTGTCCACTTTCGCCGCCCTTACGTCGCCTTTCAGTCGTGAAGCGAATGTTGCGCCCTCGCGCGGGCCGTGCCATAGTTCTTGCTGACCACAAGCAATGAGAAAAAGATTGATTGCTCGTGGTGTGTATGGGCGAGCGAGGCGTAAGTAGATAGAAAGAATATACGCTCCGATAAGAGCGGTGAGACAAGGGCGGTCGCAACCAGGTTCGGGCACGAAGTTCAGGGCCAGGTTTCTTGGCCCATTTTCAAGAATCCGATTGAATCCGATGGAAATCCGCGGTGTAGGCTGCGGAGGGAGAGGCAATGTCTTATCAAAACTTCGCTGGGTATGCGGGGGATCTTCTTGCGCTCGACGCTCATGCTCTGCTCGAGGGCGAGGCGACGGCGGTTTTGATCGACGTCCGGACAAAGGCGGAGTGGGCTTATGTCGGCACGCCGGACATTCATTCTCTCGGCAAGACACCTCTGTTTTTGGAATGGCAGAGCTATCCTTCGATGACGATCGACGCTGACTTCGCCGCCCGTCTGGAGGCGCAATTGCGGTCCGCGGGGGTCGAGCGCGGCGCGTCGCTGGTGTTCTTGTGCCGTTCAGGGGCGCGTTCGCGCCAGGCCGCAATCGCAATGACGAGCGCGGGATGGGCGCCCTGTTTCAATATTTCGGACGGATTCGAAGGTCCGCTGGACGGTTCGCGCCGAAGAGGCGGCGCCGGCGGGTGGAAGGCGGGCGGGCTGCCGTGGACGCAAACCTGAAGCGCCAAGCGCCTCTCGGTCCTCGTCATCACCGCATTTTGGCTGTCCACCTTCACGCCCGGGCTACATTCATGGATGTTTTTGACGAAACCGATCCGGATCGCGTTGACCTAGACGGTCTCGGCGGCCCACCGCTCAACGAGGCATGGCGCCGATGCTGCGCCCGCCTGCGGGCGGAAGTGGGCGATGATATCTTCAACAGCTGGTTCGGGCGCCTCGCGTTGGTGTCGGTTGGCGCCGGGCAGGCCCGGCTTTCCGTTCCAACTCGCTTCCTCAAGAGCTGGATTGACACGCACTATGTCGGGCATATCTCGGCAGCGCTCAACGCCGAATTCGGCCCGGTGGTGCAAATCCTCATCTTCGTGCGCTGTTCCGCGCCCCTCGAGCCGGCCAAGAATTCGCCGGCCGAATTCGGCTCCCCCGTCAAGGCGGCGCCGAAATCGCTTGATCCGGGCGGCGACCGAGGCCCAGCCGAGCGCCGCCCAGCCGGCCGAACGACAACGGTCCCCGCGTTCGGCGACGCTCTTACCGGCTCCCCCCTCGATCGCCGGTTGACCTTCGCGACATTTCAGGTCGGGAGGTCGAACGAGCTCGCCTTTCACGCCGCAAAGCGGGTGGCCGACCACAACAGGGGCGGGACGCCTGCCTTTTGTCCGCTTTACGTTCATTCGGCGGTCGGACTCGGCAAGACCCATCTCCTTCAGGCGGTCGCCCATACCGCCGCGAGTCAAGGCCGCTCGGTCATCTATCTGACCGCTGAGCGATTCATGTACGGTTTCGTCGCCGCCCTCCAAGCCCAGACGTCAATCGCCTTCAAGGAGCGGTTGAGAGGGATCGACCTCCTCATTTTCGACGATGCTCAGTTCTTGCAGGGAAAGGCGATCCAGGCCGAATTCGGTCATGCGCTGAATGCCCTGCTCGACGCCGGGCGCGAGGTGATCGTGGCCGCAGACCGCCCGCCGAACGATCTCGAATCGCTCGACGAACGCGTCCGCTCCCGGCTTAGCGTTGGCCTATGCGTCGAGATCGGCGCGCTCGACGAGCCTTTGCGGCTCAAGATCCTCGAGGCGCGGGTCGGCGCCGCGCGCTTGGCCGAGTCCCACTTCGAGGTTTCGCCAACCGTGCTCGCCTTCGTCGCGCGCTCAATCCGGTCGAACGGCCGCGACCTCGAAGGCGCCGTCAACCGGCTCAGGGCGCACTGCACGCCTGCCAGCCCGCCGCTGACGGTGGAAACTGCGGAAGCGGCCATTCGCGACCTCATCCGCACCCACGAGCCCAAACGGGTGAAGATCGAGGACATCCAGAAGCTGGTCGCGAGCCACTACAGCGTCTCCCGCGCCGACATCCTCTCCTCTCGCCGCACTGCCGCCGTGGTCAAACCGCGGCAGGTGGCGATGTTCCTCGCCAAGATGCTGACCCCGCGCTCGCTGCCGGAGATCGGGCGGCGCTTCGGCGGCCGCGACCATACGACCGTCCTGCATGCGGTGCGCAAGATCGAGGCGCTCTTGCAGAACGACCCGACTTTGCGCGACACGCTTGAGCTGCTGAAACGGATGCTGCAAGAGTGAGTGAGCGGTTGCGCGCCGCCCCGGATAGACCGATGGGCGGGCGGGCGCCGGAAGCCGGCAAAAGCGCCGGACCCCCATCGGCGGCGGCCCCAGTTGACTATGGTTGTCTTCAAGATCGTCGCTGCCGATGAATGGCGCGAGGCCGAAGCGGCCGGCGTCTTTGCGGGCGCGGCGGCCGATCGCGCCGACGGCTTCATCCATTTTTCGACCGCCGAGCAGGCGCCGGAGACGGCGGCCAAATGGTTCGCCGGCCGGGACAATTTGATCCTCGCCGCGGTCGACGCGGAAGCCTTGGGGACGGACCTCCGTTGGGAGCCCTCGCGGGGCGGCGCGCTGTTTCCCCACCTCTACGCCGCCCTGCCGATGAGCGCCGTCGTCTGGTCCCGTCCGCTCAAGATCGGAGCCGACGGGCGGCACATTTTCGGGAGCCTCGAGGTGTGAGGCTCGCCGATGTCGCAGCTCCGATTCTCAGGCGTCTGCCGGCGGAGACGGCGCATCGCGCGGCGATCTGCGCGCTGAAGGTCGCCCCGCCGCCGAAGTCGACGCCCGCCGATCCGCGGCTTGCCGTCGAGATCCTGGGATTGCGGTTTCCTAATCCGCTCGGGCTCGCCGCCGGGTTCGACAAGAACGCCGAGGTTCCCGGTGCGATGCTCAGAATCGGCTTCGGCTTCGTCGAGGTCGGGACGCTCACGCCGAAGCCGCAGGATGGCAACGCCCGGCCGCGCCTCTTCCGACTCCTCGAGGACGCCGCGGTCATCAACCGCTTCGGCTTCAACAACGAGGGCTTCCAGCGGGCGAAAGCGCGCCTCATGCGGCGGTCTCCCGGCGACGGGGTGATCGCCGTCAATGTCGGCGCCAACCGGGACTCGGCCGACCGGGTTGCGGACTACGTGCTCGGCGTCAAGACCTTCGCGGCGTTCGCCGACTATCTGACCATCAACATCTCGTCGCCGAACACGCCCGGCTTGCGTGACCTGCAGCGGCGCGAAGCGCTTGACGACCTGATCACGCGCGTGGTCGCCGCGCGCGACGAGACCGAGCCCCACCGGCCGCTCCTCGTCAAGATCGCGCCCGATCTCGACGCTCGCGGGCTCGAAGACATCGTCGGCGCCGCGCTCGCCCATCGGATCGACGGGCTGATCATCTCCAACACCACCATCGCCCGGCCCGCATCGCTGAGCTCGAGGAACCGGGCGGAGCCCGGGGGCCTCTCCGGCCGGCCGCTGTTCGAGCCGTCCACCAGGCTTCTCGCCCGCGCCTATCTCCTCACCGGCGGCGCGATGCCGTTGATCGGCTGCGGCGGGGTCGAGGACGCGGCGACCGCGCTCATGAAGATCGAAGCCGGCGCGAATCTGGTGCAGCTCTATACCGGCCTCGCCTTGAAGGGTGCGGCCGTCATCGAGGAGATCCTCGAGGGCCTCAAGCGCTCGGTTGAGGAGCGCGGCGTCAAGCGGATCGGCGAGCTGGTCGGCGCCCGTGCGAGCGCCTGGGCCGAGCAGGAGCCGGCCGCCGGCCAGCGCTCGGGAGCTATTGCACCATAGGCACGGGTTAATATTCCAAATCGCAGCCAAATTTATCAAAGCCCGGCAAAGCCGGCGCCGACTCCAGCCAAATCCGTCCAAGGAAAAGGCTTTGATTTCCTTTGACGCCCTTGTCCGAATTGAGCTTTTTCAATGGCTTATCGCGACCCCCTGGGGCAAGAAGTCTTTTGCTTGGCTCTGAGCTTGCCGGAAGCTTGACGGGCAGCCTATGTCCGGGCATTTTCTGGCAATTGCTCATCAGAAGAGTTTATCACATATTTGGTTCTTCCGAAATAAATCGTGCACTATTTCGTCAAGCGAAGGAAAATCTTTCTTTTTCAATAAGATGGATGGATGCATCTTCTGGCTGGCTGAAAGGCCCGATAGGCGAGCGGTGCGCTGATCTGCCGAAGCCCGAATGTCCGTTAAGTAACGACCCCAAGAAGGTGAATTCCTCCCTGGACCCGCCCCGAGGTCGTTTTCTGGATCACGTTGAGGACGTGGACGCCGCCCGGCTCATGGTCTCCCGGACCCAATTCCGCCAGGATGCTCAAGCGGACGGGATGTCCGGCATGGAGGTCCATCGAAACGCTCTTTGCCGCCCCGCCGTGGCCCTCAATTGCGAGCGCCTTCAGAGGCGTCCTCGACGGATGCAGCCGCAAATCCCGGTATCGGCCCTTGCGCAAAAACGACAAGTCGTCCTTGGTCAGCGACTTGTCCACAGAGGCGCTCTCAATTTCGAGGATGACCTTCTCCTCGCCCTTGCGCACCGCGGCGACGGCATTGAAGGGGAAAGACAAGTGTCTCTTCGATGACCCGGACATCGCCTCGGCGAAGATATTATGCTGGGCGACGTGAGCGTTGTCCTGAACGAGACTGACAAAGTCGGCAGTGGTCGAGCTTATCAGCGATTGGCCGTCCGTTATGGGATGTCCCGATGCGCTGTTGCTGCCGTAACAATTGGCGATCAGGCAAGCGTGTCCCCCAGGCTGCGAGCTCATGCCCGGGTACGGAACGAATCCGGGCACTTGAACGACGACGCTGAACCCGCCTCCCCACCCCGCGCTCCCGGTCAGACACTTGTTCGGCGGAGCTGGCTGGGAAGGGTTGAGCGCTTGATCCGGACCGACGATCGTCGCCGGGTCGCACACCCAGACCTCGACGAAAACATTCGGAATCTGGTCGCCTTCGCGTTGATAGTTCTCTTGGACCACCACGTCGATGACGTTTTGCGTTCCGTACTCATAGGTGCTGGGATCCGCCGCCCCCTGGGCGAGGAAAACCGCTGGACTGGACCAGAAGTTGACTCCCGGGGGGAGGGGGCGGCTGCCCATGTCGCCTGTTTCATAAGGCAGGTAAAGAGATGACATCACGAACTCCTTTCGCCCGGAGGTCTGAGTCAAAATAGCACGGCCCGAGAGTTGCGCCGCCGCTACCGTCGGTCAACCTGACAGAAATGCGCCGGAGCAGCAGTGATCAGGATCACAGCGCTTTCGTTCGGGGCGACCGGCGCCCTCGCTCCCTTCGCAAATTGCCCGCGCGAGGCAGACGATCTCGTCGCCGCGGCCGCAGCGGCTTTCCGCGCGCCGAACCCTCCTTGAGAACACAGGACTGCGAGTTTGACCCGACATGCGACGCTCCTCAATGTGTCGACAGCCCCCGGATGAAAGATGGGCGGGCGCTCGGAGCGAACGCCCCAGCGGCATTGTAGAGCGGACACAGCGGACCGCGACCGCGAACATCATAGATCGGATGGAAAGCAGTCATACGCTCATAGCGAGCAAGAAGACGAAAAAGGCCGCTCGATTGGAGCGGCCCTTCCGCTTTGCTGATGGATCGACTTTTTACGCGACAGCGACCGCCGAACGACGCGCGCGAAATGCTGCGAAGCCGAGTCCCGTGAATCCGGCAACCATCATCACCCAGGTCGACGGCTCGGGGATGGCCGAGCCCGTAACGTCGAACGCCATGCTCTCGTCGAGCGGGTTCGTACTGCCAAAGAAGGTTTGATACGCGCTATTGGCGCCGCCGGTCCCGGTCGCCCAGCCCCATTGCGGCGGAAAGCCCAGATCCGGCACGACCGACACAAAGTAAGTTCCTGCGGCGAGATCGTAGCTGGGGAAGGTCTCACTGTAGGTATAAATCGGAAAGTCGTTCACGTTCCCGACAAACGTTTCGTTGCCGGTGTTGGTAAAATTGAGCGTGTTCAACACCGCGCCGGGCGCGCCCGCGTTGTTGGCGTAGAACGTGATCGTCCACGCTGTAATTGGGCCTTGATTTGGTGGGTTGAAATAGCCGCCCGTCCACTCCAGATCTTCGACGTCCGAAGCGGACGATAGCGTGAATTGGTCGTAAACGGTCGCGAAGTTGCCGTTGCCGCCGGTCGTATCGTTCTGGCTCGCAAGCAAATTGGAGCCTCCGTCCCACGGCTGGGAATAAAGGACCCCCGCGTTGGCCGAGCCGGCGCAAACCAACAGACCCGCAAAAACCAATGTCTGGAGTTTCATCAGATTGGCCCGCTTTGAACAAGTTGACCGATAGCCGCCAGCCCGATCGCCGTTGCCGCAACGATTTGTTAACACATAATTCCATCGTATACAAGGGAAAACCGTAACTTTCCAAGAAAAAGACAAACAATCGCCTTGTTTCGAGAAGTCTGCGCCACCCACTCGCGACCGGTCCGAGCCTGGACCGCGAGATCCCGCTGCGACGAAAAAGAGCGCATGGACGGTCAGACCGGCAAGCATGAGCGGGACGGTGGCAAAAATGGTCGGCCGCGCGCTGACGCTTGCCGGCGCGGCCGTAATGCGCGACCGTGCGGCTCTCAAGATTCGCGTCGGGAGCGCGTCCCATGAACGGCGCCGAACTCATTGTCTCCGCGCTTGAGAACGAGGGCGTCGAGGAGATCTTCGGGATTCCGGGCGAGGAGAATCTCGACGTCGTCGAAGCCTTGCGCCGTTCGAAGATCAAGCTCACGCTGACCCGCCATGAGCAGGCGGCGGCTTTCATGGCCGCCACGCATGGCCGGTTGACCGGCAGGGCCGGGGTCTGCCTCGCGACGCTCGGGCCCGGCGCGCTTAATTTCGCTACCGGCGCCGCTTACGCGCTGCTTGGCGCGATGCCCATGGTGATGATCACCGGCCAGAAGGGAATTCTCAGCCGCAGGCAGGCGCGCTTTCAGGTCGTGGACATCGTCTCCACCTTGACGCCGCTGACCAAGATGGCGCGCCAGATCGTCTCCCCGGCGACCATACCCTCGCTCGTGCGCGAAGCGTTCCGGGTGGCGCAGCAGGAACGGCCCGGCCCGGTCCATCTCGAACTTCCGGAGGACATCGCCCACGCGCCGGGGCCGGATATGGTCCTCGTCCGGTCCCATCCGATCGACCCGCCGATCGCGCCGGGCGCGGCGCTAGATCGGGCGGCGCAATTGATCCTCGACGCCGAACGGCCGCTGATCATGCTGGGCGCCGCCGCAAGCCGGCCGCGCCTTGCGGGAGCGCTGTCGGCGTTCGTGCAACGGTTGCAGATCCCGTTCTTCAACACCCAGATGGGCAAGGGCGCCGTCACCGGCGGATCCGGGCTCTACATGGGGACCGCCGCGCTGTCGGAGCGCGACTATGTCCACCGTGCGATCGACCGGGCGGATCTCATCATCTCAATCGGCCACGACACGGTGGAGAAGCCGCCGTTTCTCATGGGTCCGGCCGGGCCGACGGTGCTGCATGTGGGCTATCTGCCGGCGACCGTCGAGGAAGTGTTCTTTCCCCAGGCGGAGCTCGTCGGCGATGTCGGCCCGAGCCTCACCCTCCTTGCCGATCGGCTCGAAGGCAGGCTGCCTCGGGCGCAGGCGCTCATCGGCTTGCGCGCCGACATCCTGGCGCATATCGCCGACCGCGCGGAGGAGAGCCGCTGGCCCCCGACGCCGCAGCGGATCGTCCACGACGTGCGCGAGGCGGTGCCGGAAGACGGGATCGTCTGCCTGGACAACGGCATGTACAAGATCTGGTTTGCCCGCAACTACCGCACCCAGGTCGCAAATACCCTTCTGCTCGACAACGCGCTCGCCACCATGGGCGCGGGCCTCCCCTCGGCGATCATGGCTGCTCTTCTCAATCCGGACCGCCGCGTGCTTGCTGTCTGCGGCGACGGCGGCTTCATGATGAACTCGCAGGAGATGGAGACGGCGGTGCGCCTCAAGCTCAATCTCGTCGTGCTGGTGCTGGAGGATCACGCCTATGGCATGATCCGCTGGAAGCAGGCGACGGATGGCTTCCCGGATTTCGGCATGACTTTCGGCGATCCCGATTTCGTCGCTTACGCGAAGAGCTATGGCGCGGAGGGGAGTCGGGTGGAGAGTGCCGACGGGATCGCGCCCGCGCTCGAAGCCGCGTTCGCCGGCGGCGGCGTGCATCTGGTCTCGGCCCCGGTCGACTACTCGGAGAATACGCGGGTTCTGGTCGACGAACTGCGGGCCAATGCTGTGGACAAGGCTCGGGGCGTCGCCTAATCCGAGTGCGCCTCAACTACGTTTCAGCGAACGACACACCATTGAGACAAGACGGTATATTGCCCGCGAGTATCGGTATTCCTACGCGCGCGATGGCGCGGTCAGACGCAAGGACGTGGCATTTTCTCGGCTTGATCCTCCTCCTTCAGGCGGGCCTGACAGTTCTGGATGCTACGCCGCGCTATCTCCTGGGGACTCGGGGTCCTATCTCTGGTCCGTATTTCACGACGGACCCTACGATCGCTCGTGGACCTACCCTGCGTGGTTCCTGCGTCCGATTTTGTTCCTCCATTCGCTGAATCTGGTTATTTATGTCCAATGCGCGCTCGGCGTCATACCTGCATGGCTTGCCTTCGGATTGGTGTTGCGTCGGGACGCGCGCCGTTCCGAAGTCATCGCTTTCGTCGCGGCGTGCGCAGTCCTTGTCGAACCGCTTGCGCTGAGCTATCAGCGCTTCTTCCTTGCCGACAGTCTAGGGCTCGTCACGGCCGCGGCAGCGGTTTTTTTCTGCGTTCGCGTGATCGACAGGAGCGCGAAAGCCCCGGTCTACGCGGCCCTCGCGCCACCGTTCATGGTCCTCGCCGCTTCGCTGCGAAGCTCGCAAATCCCGAGCCTGGCGTTGCTATGTGCGTTGGTGCTGATCCTGATCCTGTTTGTCTATCGCGACTATCGCAGCGGCGCGGCCATGCTGGCGTCCCTCGTCTTATGTCAGGTCATTTTCTCGCAGTACGCCCTTAGAAATCAGGGCGTCCCGGGATACAACGCCGCATCCGGACGATTCCTGCTCGCGGCGGTGCTGCCGATCGTCTCGCGCGCCGACGTTGAACCCTACACCGACCCGGCGCGGACGCCGGCAATTCTGGACGACGAAGCCAGAGACCGGCGGCAGCGGCCCGATGAGCTGTTCACGCCGGGACTCGCCAGAGACCAGATTCAACAGGCGACCGAAAACGGAAGAAGTGCGGCGGAAAACGTAAAACGAGAGAGTCGTCTCGCGAGCCGCATCGCGATCCACACAATCCTCCGAGATCCAATCGGGTTTCTTGACCTGGCTTGGTCGAGCTATCTCGACTATTTCGACGAGCCATTCATGCGCGGCCGAGTAAGGTTCGAGGGCGCGAGGCGGAACTTCGATGCCAACGATTTATCGAATCTTGCCGAGCATCGGCTTCACGGCGCGGTGGAGACGGCCGAGGTTCAATCGCCAGTTCGAAGCTATTTCGAGGCAGCATGGTGGTATTATGGACTGATACCGGCAATTTCGGTGATATTGCTTGCGGCTTCGCTGTTTGTCGACAGAAGGCCGTCGACACTGACCCTCGCGGCGTTCGGGCTCGCCAGCGCGGCGTCCCACATCGCGCTATCCACCGAGCCCGTCCCGCGCTACCTGATCGTGGCCGCCTGGGTAAACATTGTGGTGGCGGGCAGGATCGCCTCCTCGAGTTTGCCTCGACGCCAAATCGAATTGTCAACCAAAGCCGAAAACGGTTTTGCATGGGTGAACGCTCGTTCCCTCGAGTTCGCTCGATCGACCATTGGTGTGGTGGCTCGTTTTTGCAACCGCATTCGCAATTCTCGCGTCATTTCTGACGACCGACGGTACCTTTGATTTTGCGAACTATCACTTTTACAACGGCTTCGCCGTCTTTCACGATCGCCGGGCGCTCGACATATTCCCTGCGCAGTTGCAGACAAATTTCTTTTACGGTCCGGACATCATCTATTATTCAATATTCAGCTCACTGAACGATCGGCCGGTCCTCATAAATCTTCTGCTGTCGATTCCGTACTCGCTCGCAGCGCTGGCGATTTTCTACACCGCCCGTGTGTTCGCAACCCCCGGCTATCGCTGGCCCGTCGTCGTCAGCGCGGGGGCGACAGTCCTGGGTTTCAGTGGCGCTGCGACCTTCGGGACCTTTGCAACGACCGAATCGGACGTATTTCCCGGTCTCGCGTGCCTGATCGCGCTCGCGTTATGGCTCCATCTCGAGCGCGTTCAGCGCAATACGGTCTGGGCGGCGCTCGCGTTGGGCGGCCTGGCCGGCGTTTCGGTCGGCCTCAAGCTTACTCAGGCGCCGCTCTTCATCGGCATGCTTGTGGCGATCGCCGCCCGATTTGCGATCGGCAAGAGAACGGCGCTGTCGGAGGCGATCGCGTTCGGCGCCGGAGGCCTTGTCGTTTTCGCCGCACTCGACGGCGCCTGGCTGTGGGGCAATTTCAGGGCGTACGGGAATCCGATTTTTCCGTTCATGAACAATGTCTTCAAATCGGACCTCGTTGACTTCGGGAGCTGGACCGATGACCGGTTCTTGCCGAAGACAGCCGCCGAGGCGCTGTTTTATCCGGCGTATTGGGCTTTCGGTCCCTCAACCGTGGTCAGCGAACTGCTGACGCGCGACCCGCGAATCCTGCTCGGCTGCTTGAGCGCGCTGATTATCGTTCTGGCTTTCGCCTGGCGCTGGCTGCGCAACCGGGCGGCGCCGCCGATCGGCGGTTTCGAGTCTCTCGGCTTTTCGTTGGCGCTCATGTTCCTCGCGTCCTACGCGCTCTGGGAGAAAATCTCCTCGATATATCGTTACCTCGCCATTCAGGAGGCACTGAGCGGGGTTCTGGTCCTCGCCACTCTGCCGATTCTGCTTGGAGCGCCGGGCAGGCCCTGGCTGAAATCCAGCCTATTCGCGCTGATCCTCGTCGCGACCTTGCGGGCGACGCTCGTTCCGGACTGGGGCGGCGTCCCGCCCGGTCCTCAAGCGGTCTCGGTTCAATTGCCGCCCCTCGAGAAGAACGCGATGGTGCTCTTTCTCGATGATCAGCCCTACAGTTTCCTGGTGCCTTCAATGCCGATTTCCGCGCGCGCAATCGGGGTCAATAACAATCTCGTTCATCCCGGCAGCACAGGCAGGCTATGGAGCGTCATCGCGGCGGCCGTCAGGGATCATCAGGGTCCATTGTGGGGCGTCGACGATCCCTACGATTCCCCGGGAGTGGCCGACGGCTCTCTGGCCAGTCTGGGGCTCGCGCGCGACCGCGATTGCGTCCCGGTCATTACCAATATGGGGACACGGCGGATTTGCAAACTGCGGCGGGAGTGAATACGTCAAGTCGGCGTGAGGGGAGAATTTCATTGACGGCCGACAAGAGCGCGCCCGCTCCGGCGATCGCGGTCCTTGTGCCCTGCTTCAATGAGGCCCGAACGATCGCCGACGTCGTGTGGAGCTTTCACGCCAGCCTGCCAGAGGCCGAAATTTACGTCTATGACAACAACTCGACCGACGCTACCCCCGAAGTCGCGCGTCAGGCGGGAGCGGTCGTGCGAAGCGAGCGGCGTCAGGGCAAAGGCTATGTCGTGAGACGAATGTTCGCGGATGTCGAAGCTGACGTCTATCTCCTTGTTGATGGCGATGGCACGTATGACGCGGGCGCGGCGCCTCGCCTGGTCAAGGAACTTCTCGACGGCGGCTTCGACCAGGTGAATGGCGCGCGCGTTCACAAATCCGCGCAGGCCTACCGGGCCGGTCATGTCGTCGGCAATCCAGCGCGGCGTCCCACATCGCGCTATCCACCGAGCCCGTCCCGCGCTACCTGATCGTGGCCGCCTGGGTGAACATTGTGGTGGCGGGCAGGATCGCGTGTGGCCTAGCGACCCGGTCTTCGTCGTCCGAAGCTAGCCTCCCTATCTTTGGGGGCCCTTTTTTGCGATCAGATTCTTAATTGTCGCTGCATCCTTGTCTGCGGAGTTCGATAGCCAAACTGCGCTCCCCTCAATGCCGACATGGAATTCACGCGGGGACACAAAGATCTGTAGGCTCTCGCAGGTCTCGAGGTTTTCAGGAGACAAACTTGGTGAGGTTTAACTGGCCTATGCACATTGGAAGGTTCGTGCCAAAGGAGCGCCATGCGTAATCACGCCGCACTTCTTACTGTAGCCGATTTACCAGATCCGCAGGCTAAGCCCGACGGAAAAAAGCTATGGAAAGCGGTCCTGACCATTGCCGCGGTCGGATTGATTGCGAATATTCTTCTGATCTCTATTCCCGGCTTCTACAGCCACGACGAGCTCGATTGGCAAAACCGGATCGCCCGCAACAACTATCCCTGGTCGTTCGGGCTCGGAAATTTCGTCACTTCTCCCTTCTTCCGGCTCCTCGGGACGATCTTCATTTCGGCCTCGCTCCGGATTCCCTTGCAACCTTTGGGAGCCCATCTCGTCAATGTGCTGCTGGCGACGGCGACCGCTTGCCTGCTCTATCACGCCGTTGCGCTCTTCAGGCCGGATCGCGCTTTGGCCGCTGCGATCCTGTTCCTGCTGATGCCGGGCTTCGCCTATTCGGCGGCGTGGGTGGCGGCCGGATTTGACCTTCAGTTCACTTTTCTGGGCGTGGCCTCTGTGTTGTGCGCCATCAAGTATTGGCGCGGCGGCGCGAGGCTCTATCTGGTCGCGAGCCTCGCGGCTTTCGCCGTCGCGCTGGGCTGCAAGGAGACGGCGCTCTCGATTCCGGTTTGCGCCGCTCTGGTTCTGTACATCGACCGCGATCGAGTTCGACCGGCGCAGACTCACCAACCTCGCCGCCTCCGCGGCGACCCTCATCATTATTTATGTCGGGCTCAATTCGATCCGAATTCTCCGGATGGCCACGTCCGGCGGAGGGGGCTATCGTCTCGGAGATGGGCCGCAGATTCTGAAGAACATCCTGGCCTATTTCGGATTCCCGTTTGCGGCAAAGATCGTGGAAATCCAGGGGTTCCCCTTCTGGGATCCGCGTCAGGCCCTGAGGCTCATCCTGCCGCACCTCGTGCTGATCGCGCTCATCATGTGGCGCGCCGGGCCAAGGTGGGCGGCGATCTATCTGATCGCGTTCTACGCGACGCTTCTTCCAGTCCTTTCGATTTCGAAATTCGAGACACAATATACTTACGCCAGTTCTGTTGCTCTGGCCGTTGCGTTGGCCCTGGTTTGGGAGCGTAAGTGGTTCGTCGCGGTGCCGGTCACGGTGCTCACGCTAATCCTGATCGCACACGGCCTGACGATTTAGCAGGAGATGTATCGGACCGGCGTTTGCCAGACCCGCGCGCTCGCAACGCTCAAGGCGGTTTTGCCGGACGCTCCGCCGGACGCCCCACTCACGGTCTTGATTCAAGACGACACGCCATGGTGGGTCATCGCGCGCGCGGTTCACGACAATTCGTTTCCGCTCCGAGGAAAGTTTGCGGAAGTGACCGTAACGCACGATCCGGACAAGGCCGGAATGGCCTTTCATGCCGACTGCAGTGTGTCGCTTCGCTGAGGGCGCGGGGATGACGGGTGAAAAGGCTTGCAGACCGTCTTGGGTTGCGGTGCGAGGGCCGGCCATCCGGATCCGGCGAAGGGAGCGCCCTTCACCCCGCGTGGCGGTTGAGGAACGCGAGCGTCTTCTCGTTGAACGCGGCGACGTTTTCGTAGATCGCGGCGTGGGCGCAATCCTCGAACACAAGAAGCTCGCTCTTCTTGATGCCGCTCTTCAGCGGTTCGGCGAAGCGGGTCGAAGTCACCGTGTCGTGACGGCCGAAGGTGATCTGCGTCGGCGCCGCGATCTTGCCGAGCTGAGACATCGCGTCATGGGCGATGACCGCGTTCGACTGGCGGATGAAGGCGTCGAACGGCTGTTTCGGCCGGCTGCGCACGAAGGCGGCGAGCTGGCCGATATAATCGGGCTTGGCGGCGTAAAGCTCGGGCGTAAAGCAGTAGGGAAAGATTCCCGCGATGATCATTTCCTGGACGCTGCCGAGACCCTTGGCGATCGTTCGCCAGCTTTCCGCGACGACCTTCAGGAACGGGTCGGTTTTTGGCCATGCGGAGTGGAGCGACAGCGTCTTGACCCGCTGAGGGTATTTGCTGGCGAGCCACAGCCCGATCGCGCCGCCGAGCGACACGCCGCTCACATGCGCCTTCTCGACCCCGATCACAGCCATGAAGGCGGCGACGTCATCGGCGAACATTTCGGTCGAATAGGTCCCGTCCGGCTTGTCAGTCTCGCCCGCGCCCCGCGGATCGAGCGAGATGCAGGTGAAATGCTTGGCGTAGTCGGCGACCTGAAACGCGTAGCAGGCGTTGTCGGCGGCGAGGTAGGGGATGAGCACCAGCGGCTCGCCCGATCCTTGGCTCTCGTAATTGATCGTGATGTCGTTGACCTTGACCTTGGGCATCGCGGCCTCCCGGGACACGCCTCGTCTTGACGCGAAGGCGTTGACAAGAAGGCTACGCTCAAGCGTTCGACAAGGTCAACGCGTCGCGCCGCCGGCCTTCGTCCAGGCCGACATGCCGCCCTCGATGTGCCGCGCGGCGGCAAGGCCCTGATCCTGGGCGGCCTGAACCGCCATCGCCGAGCGTTCGCCGAAGGCGCAGTAGAAGACGATCGTCTTGCCCGATTGAGCCAGCTCGTGAATGAGGCCGCCCTCGCCAATGTTGTCCATGAGCTCGGCGTACGGCGCATGCAGCGATCCCGGAATTGCGCCGGTCCGCTCGCGTTCCGACTTCTCGCGCAGATCGATCAGCGCGATGTCCTGCCGTCCGACAAGCCCCTTCGCCTCGGCGGCCGAAAAGGCCCAGCCCTTGCGCGCCACATCCTGCTGGTGCAGCCCCTGATGGATGTTGGCGGGCACGGCGACGTCCATCATCTTCGGGTTCGGCAGGTTGAGGCTCGCCATCAGCGCTGCGTATTCGTCGGCGTCCCGAACCTTGAGCCGGGGATTGAAGCGCTTCTCCTCGCCGATGGTCGAGACGGTGTCGCCCTTGTAGTCGTGGGCGGGAAAGACGAGCGTCTCCTCGGGGAGCCGGAGGAGCCGCTGCAGGCTTTCATATTGGGCGCGCGAATCGCCGTTCTGGAAGTCGGTGCGGCCGGTGCCGCGGATCAAGAGCGTGTCGCCGGTGAAAACGCGGTCGTCGAAATGGAAGCTGTAGGAGTTGTCGGTGTGGCCGGGAGTGTAGAGCACGTCGAGGCTCACGCCCTCGACCGTAAGCTTGTCGCCGTCGCCGATCCGCATCGACACCACGTCGACATTGCTTTGCTCCCCCATCACGGTCACGCAGCGCGTGCGGTCGCGCAGCGCGCCGAGGCCGGTGATGTGGTCGGCATGAAGGTGGGTGTCGACCGCCTTCACCAGCCTAAGATCGAGCTCCTCCATCAACTTCAGATAGCGATCGACCTTCTCGAGCACCGGGTCGATGATGAGCGCTTCGCCGCCGCGGCGGCTCGCCAGCACGTAGCTATAGGTGCTCGAGACGCTGTCGAACAATTGCCGGAAGATCATCGGCAGCCTCCCTTCAGCGCCGTGGGCGCGCCGACTTGGGTTGCTTATATGAACAGCGCCTTTTCGTCTATGCGCGCCGCTCCCGAACGATCATCGGGCGGTCACGTCTGTTCGGATCAGTAAGGCGTCCCGTCCTTGTGCGTGAAGGCGTATTTGCCGTCCGCGCCCATGCGGCCATGCAGGTCAATGTCCGGATAGCTCACCTCGTCGCCCGCGGTTCGGTCGCCGATGACGAGCAGAAGCGCATCCGCGGCCGATCGGTTGACAAAGCGATGCGCGTTGCCGGTTCCGGCCGGAAAGCCCGCGCACTAAGCCGGCGCGCAGCGCTTCCACTCCCGCGTCGGTTTCGAGCTCGACCTCGCCCTCGAGAACGTAGACGAACTCATCCTGGCGCGAGTGCGCGTGACGCGGCGCGGAGTGGCCGCCCGGCGCGATACGGATGAGATTGACGCCAAAATTCGTCAGCTTCACGTGATCGCCGAGCCACCGGTACCAGCGCTTCTGGATCTCGGCGCGATAAGGCTCCGGCAGAAGCGTCGCGTTGCTTTCCGGCAGCGCCAACGGGTTGAAACCCGATTTCTTTGGCATCATGAGGCTCCGTCTTGCGCAGCTTCGCCGGCAGATCATTGGCGTCCGCCTCCGAGCCATGGAGCGGGAGCACAGGCCAATCATTTCGTCAGCGGGCTCACAGGGCATCGATGAGATCCGCTTGGCTCAGGACCGCGAACGCGCCGTTGACGAGAGTCTGGCCCAAGCCGGTCCTCGCCGTTCGGCGCCTGGCTGTTGACGGCGGCCGTGATGAGGAGGTCGTATTGCGGCCAATAGGCGAAGATCGCCCTGAATCCGAGCGTTTCACCCTCGTAGAACCAGAAGCGGCCGCCCTGGTCCTTGAAATAGAAACGGCCGAGGGCAAGGCCGAAGGCCCTCGGATCATCGGTTGTTGTGTCGCTGAGCGGCGAGCCGGTCTTCTGCGACACGAGCTGCGTCATCTCGCCGAGCTGCGTCTCGGGAATGACCCGCTTCCCGAACAACGCGCGAATCCACAATCCCAAATCGCGCGGCGTCGAGACCATCGCTCCGGCGGCTCCCGCCCAGGACATGTTTTGCGTTCGCACGTCTTTGCCGATCAGCGGCGCGAGCGTCGAAACGCTGCATGGCTTCGGCTGATAGTCGAGGCAATCCTGCAACATGTAGAGGGCGCGAGGCACGCGCGCTATTTGGGATCCCAGGGCCGCAGGCCCCGGATGCGGGCCGTCGGGATAGAATGTGTCCTTGAGCCCGAGCGGCTCGAGGATCATCGTCGTCAGCGCCTGCTCGTAGTTCATGCCGGAAGCCGCCTCGATGATCAGGCCGGCGAGGATGTAGTTGGTGTTGGAGTAGAACCATCCCGTGGCTGGCGGAAAACTGTGGCCGTTGGCAGGGTCGACGAAACCGATCAGATCCTTATCGCTGAACTGGTGGTGGATGTCGGCGACCTCGATCTTGCCGATCTCGACCGTCTCCGAATAGTTGGGGATGGGGCTCGTCATGTTGAGCAGCGACCGGATCGTCACGTCCTTCCATGCCGGATATTGCGGCAGCCAGCGTCCGATCGTGTCGTCGAGCCTGAGCTTTCCGGCCGCTTCCAGTTTGAGGATCAGCGCCGCGGTAAACGCCTTGGTGTTGCTGCCGATCTGAAACAGCGTGTCGGGGCCGATCGGCTTTTTGTCGCTCAGGCCGTCGTCGCCGGCGAACACCGAGAATATCGGATGGCCCGCGCCGCGATCGACTTGCAACGCGGCGCCAGAGAGTCCCTCGATCGGAGCGCGCTCCCTGACATAACTGTCGACAAGCTGCTGCAATTGCGGGGTGACGGCCGCGTCGTCGGCTTTCGACGCCGTAGCGGGAATGAAAGCCGTGGCGAAGAGCGCAAGAGCAAGGACGGTCTTGATCGACCTCACCGAAACCACTCCAGCTCGTGCAAACATTCTGCCGCCGCGGATCTCTTCTTTAACGCGAACGAGCGCGTTCACACTGGCTGCTTGACGATCCGGATATAGGGCTTCGGCGACTTCCATCCAGCCGGGAAGAGTTTCTTGGCGTCGTCGTCGTTGACCGAGCCCGAGATGATGACGTCTTCACCGTGTTTCCAGTTCACGGGCGTCGAGACCTTGTGCTTGGCGGTGAGCTGCAGCGAATCGATCACGCGCAGGATCTCGTCGAAGTTGCGGCCCGTGGTCATTGGATAGGCCAGCAGAAGCTTGATCTTCTTGTCGGGCCCGATGACGATAGACCGTGCGCACGGTCTGCGTTCGTCGCCGCCGTGCGGCCTTCAGACGTCCCCGGCTCCTCGGCCGGCAGCATGTTGTAGAGCTTCGAGACCTTGAGGTCGTGGTCGGCGATGATCGGGTAATTGACCTTCGCCCCTTGCGTCTCCTCGATGTCGGCGAGCCAGCGAGCATGGGACTCGCTCGGGTCGACGCTCAAGCCGACGAGCTTTACGTTGCGCTTTGTGAACTCGGGCTCGATCTTGGCCATGTAGCCGAGCTCGGTGGTGCAGACGGGAGTGAAATCCTTGGGATGGGAAAACAGGATCGCCCACTTGTCGCCGATCCACTGATGGAAATCGATCGGGCCATGCGTGGTGTCAGCGGTGAAGTTGGGGGCGGTGTCGTTGATGCGAAGAGACATGGATTTCTCCCTTGGCGCGCTTAGTCCACTAAAGTAATATAATTATCAGTTTACCACAACGCTCGGGCCATTCCCAGCCCCATCGCTGGCCGACGCGCAGCGGCGGGACCGTTACGTTGTCCGAAGCACAGGCGCAAGCGGCAGATGTAGGCGTTGGCCTGAAATCCGCCCACCGCTATGATTGCGCCATGACCGAAGCCGAGATCGCCAAGCTTGCGTCCTGGCTCGCCAAGGCGGGCCTCGAAGGACGGACGGAAACCGCGCTGGTCGAAGGCTTCTGCAATCGCGCGGTCGCCGGCGGCCTGCCGCTCGCGCGCGCGATGGTCCTGATCGACACGCTCCACCCCATCCACGAGGGGCGTGCCTTTCGCTGGGAGAAGGAAAAGCCGGAAGCGACGCTCACCGAGTACGGGCGAACCGCTGAGGGGGAGGCCGCCGAACGCTGGCGGACGAGCCCTCTTTACCGGCTCCTGACGAGCGGCGAATCGCTGCTGCGCCTGCGTGTGACCGCAGAGACCGAAGCGGAATTTCCTTCCTTCGCCGAGTTTCGTGAAGCGAAGTTCACGGACTATGTCGCGATCATCAACCGCTTCGCCGAAGACGGCGCGATCGGCGAAATGGATTGCGTGTATTCCTTTTGGATGACGGACCGAGCCGACGGTTTCACCGACGAGGAGATCGGGGCGCTCAAGCGGCTCACGCCGTTCCTCGGGCTCGCGATCAAGTCTGCGTCCCTCGGCCGCATCGCCTCGACCCTTGTCGAAACCTATCTCGGGCGCGACGCCGGCCGGCGGGTGTTGAGGGGCCGCATCGAGCGCGGGGTGGCCGACCGGATCAAGACCGTGCTCTGGTTCAGCGATTTGCGCAACTATACCCGCATCTCCGAAACGTCGCCGCCGGAGGAGATCATCCCGCTCCTCAATGATTACGCCGACGCCGTCGTCTCTTCGATCCACGAACACGACGGCGACGTCTTGAAGCTGATCGGCGACGGCGTGCTCGCCATTTTCCCGGCCGAGGAGCGGGCCAAGGCCTGCGCCGCCGCGCTCGACGCCGCGGGAGCGGCGCACGAGGCGGTCGCGGACCTGAATGCGCGGCGGCTCGAAATGGGCCTGCCGGCGACCGAAATGTACCTCGGACTGCATCTCGGCGAGGTCTTCTACGGCAATATCGGCAGCAAGGAACGGCTCGATTTCACCGTCGTCGGACCGGCGGTGAACGAAGTGAGCCGGATCGCGGCGATGTGCCGGTCGGTGGACCAGCCGATCCTCATCTCGTCGGCGTTCGCGGCCTCCGCCGCTGACAACGGCCGGGCCTTCGCTTCCGTCGGACGGTTCGCGTTGCGTGGGGTCGGCAAGCCCCAGGAATTGTTTACGCTCGACTTGAGCGCCGCCGCGGCCGGTTGAGATCGATCGCATCGCAGGCGACCGCAAAACAGATTCCGTGACCGCAACAAACGGCAAGGGAGACGCGTTCCTCCGCACAATCCCGGAGGTCGTACATGTCAACAGGTGAACATTTTCCCATCTCCCGCCGCCAAGTCGTGGGCGCGGGCGGTATCGGGCTGGCGGCCGCCGCGGCGTCTCCGGCGTTCGCGCAGAGTTCGAAGCAGGCGGCCGCTTCGGTCGTCCTGCAGGACCCAACCAGCAAGTATCCGAAGCCGCCCTTCCGCCGGCAGTCGCAGCCCTGGCCGGGGCTCGCGGGCAAGATGGACCCGCGGCCGGATCATGGCGAAAACTCCTATCGAGGGTCGGGGCGGCTCGCCGGGCGAAAAGCTTTGGTGACTGGCGGAGATTCCGGAATGGGACGCGCTGCGGCAATCGCGTTCGCGCGCGAGGGCGCCGACGTGGCGATAAACCATTTGCCGGAGGAGGAACCCGACGCGCGAGAAGTCATCGACCTGATCAGAGCCGAGGAGCGGCTGGGCCTCTCGATTCCAGGCGATATTCGCGACGAGGCGTTTTGCCGGCGTCTGGTGGATGAGGCGGTGAGCGGTCTCGGCGGCCTCGACATCCTGGTCAGCAACGCAGGGCGGCAACAAACCCGAGCGTCGATCCTCGATGTCTCGACCGAGGATTTCGACGCGACGATGAAGACCAACATCTATGCGCCGTTCTGGATCATCAAGGCGGCGCTCCCGCACTTGCGGCCCGGCTCGACGATCATTGCGACAGCGTCGGAGCAGGCTTACGACCCGTCGCCCGATCTCTACGACTATGCGCAGACCAAGGCGGCGACCATGAACTACGTGAAGTCGCTGGCCAAGCAGCTTGCTTCGAAGGGCATCCGTGTCAACGCGGTCGCTCCCGGTCCGATCTGGACCCCGTTGCAGGTGAGCGGCGGCGCCAGCATGGAAAAGCTGGAGAAGTTTGGCGGGCAGACTTCGCTTGGCCGCCCTGGACAGCCCGCCGAACTCGGCTCGATCTACGTTCAACTTGCCCTAGAGGATGCAAGCTACGCCACCGGCCAAGTTTATGGCTCGTCGGGGGGAACCGGGCAGCCCTGAGAGCCGGGGCCAGCTTGACGCCCCCGCTGGCCCGTCGGATAGGACGGGCCGATGAATTCGGCCTTCGCCCCCCGTGCTTTCCGTCGAGCGCATCGCGAAGTCGTTCGGCGACTTGCGGGCCGTGGACGGCATCAGCTTCCACGTGGCGCCCGGCGAGATTGTCGGGCTGGTCGGCCCGAACGGCGCCGGCAAGACGACGACGATCAACATGATCCTTGGCGTGCTCGAGCCGAGCGCCGGGCGGATTGGGATCGAGGGCGTCGACCTCGCCGAAGATCGCAGCCGGGCGCTCTCCAGCACCAACTTCGCCGCCGTCTATGCGCCGTTGCCCGGCAATCTGACCGTCGAGCAGAACCTGCGGGTATTCGGCATGCTCTACGCGGTGAGCAACCTCTCCGAGCGAATCGAGCGGTTGCTCGCGGCCTATGACCTCCTCCGCTACCGGGGGACCAAGGCGGGGCTCCTGTCGTCGGGCGAGCAGACGCGGCTCAGCCTCGCCAAGGCGATGCTGAACCGTCCGCGGCTGCTTGCTTGCTCGACGAGCCGACCGCCTCGATCGATCCGTCAAACGCGCGCGACATTCGCGCGGGAATCGCCAAATTCGTCGACAGCGGACATTGCGGGGTCTTGTGGACAAGCCACAACATGTACGAGGTCCAGGCGGTCTGCGACCGGGTGCTGTTCCTGTCGCATGGCCGGATCGTGCTTGAAGGCGATCCGAAGACGCTGCCCGAGGAACATGGCGCGGCGAGCCTCGACGACCTGTTCGTCAATGTTGCGCAAGAGGCGCTGCACGCGGGAGGCGCAACGTGAATCGCTCGCGTGTCGGCGCGATCGTGCTGCGGATGTTCTACCTCTATCGCGGCAGCCCGCAGCGCGTCTTTCCGATTTTCGTCTTCGTTGCGGTCGATATCGTCCTCTGGGGTTTCCTCACCCGCTACCTCAACTCGGTCTCGCGCGCCGATTTCAATTTCGTGCCGGCGCTGCTCGGCGCCGTTCTGCTGTGGGACTTCCTGACCCGGGTGATGCAGCAAATCTCCATGGCGCTGTTCGAGGATGTGTGGACGCGAAACTTCCTCAATTTTTTCGCCACCCCGCTTCGCGTGTCGGAATATCTTGCGGGGCTGCTGGTCGTCGCCGTGAGCACAAGTCTTCTCAGCCTCATCGCCATGCTGGCGCTGGCGCAAATCGCGTTCGGCCTCTCGTTTTTCGCCTACGGGGTTGCGCTGGCGCCGTTTCTGATGGTGCTGTTCTTGACCGGGATCGCGCTTGGCGTCATGGCCTCGGCCCTGGTCCTGAGACTGGGGCCGGCCTCCGAATGGCTGATCTGGCCGATCCCGATGCTGATCTCCCCGTTCGCCGGGGTCTTCTATCCGATCGCGGTCCTACCCGTATGGATGCAGGCGGTGGCGATGGTCCTGCCGCCCTCCTACGTGTTCGAAGGCATGCGCGCGGTGGTCGCCGGAAATCCTCCGCCCTGGGATCGACTGGCGATCGGCGGCGGGCTGGCCGTCGTCTACCTCGTCCTCGCGTGTCTGTTCTTCTTCGCCGTCTATCGCTCGGTCATCCGCACCGGTCTCATCGCGCGCTACAGCGCCGAGACGGTGAGCTGAGGCGGGCGCCGCTAAACCGCCCTGCCGACCAGCGCGCCGATCCCCGCCGTCACCGCCATGGCCAGCGCGCCCCAGAAGCCGACCCTCAGCGCCGGCCTGACGATCGGGGCGCCGCCAACCCTGGCGCCGACCGCGCCGAGCGTGACGAGAAAGACCAACGCGGCGGCGGGAACGACGATGGCGACCGCGCCGTTCGGCGCGAGGAAGGCCGCGAGGGTGGGCAGCGCGGCGCCGACCGAAAATGAAACCGCCGACGCCCAGGCGGCCTGGATCGGATTTGGCGTTGCGGCCTCGTTGAGGCCAAGCTCGTCGCGCGCATGGGCGTCGAGCGCGTCCTTGGCCATGAGCTGGCCGGCGACTTGCTTTGCGAGCTTCGGCTTCAAGCCTCGCTCCTCGTAGATATGGGCGAGCTCCGCCTTCTCCTCGACCGGCCGTTCGCGCAGCGCGCGCTGCTCGCGCTTGAGATCGGCGGCCTCGGAATCCGCCTGCGAGCTCACCGAAACATATTCGCCCGCCGCCATCGACATCGCGCCCGCCGCCCATCCGGCGATCGCGGCGGTCAGGATCTCGCCGCGCGACCCCGCCGCCGCGGCGACGCCGACAATGAGGCTCGCCGTCGAGATGATCCCATCGTTGGCGCCGAGCACCGCGGCCCGAAGCCAGCCCGCGCGGTTGACGTAGTGAGAACTCGGCTCCCGGCATCGCGCCGCCCCGTCACAAGCTTTTCGCATGATCGACTATCATGGGCGCGCGACGAGAGGAGAGGCGCCGCCTCACCAGAGCCGCCGCACGCCATAGGCATCGAAGACGCGCTCAATTGAGATGAGGACGAGGTCGTCGAGCATCGCCTGCGCGATCAGCATGCGGTCGAATGGATCGCGGTGCGGCCCGGGCAGCGCTCCTGCTGCTTGTGCATGCGCAATCGTGATCGGCATGCCCACGAAGCCTTGGCTTGCAATTGCGGCGGCAAGATCGCTGGCAATCGAGCTCACGCCCGGAAGCCTGCCCGAGCGGTATTTTGTCGAGATTTCCCAAACCGAAGCAGCGCTGACAAAGACGGAGTCCAAGTCTTCGCCGATGGCCTCGCGCGCGCCGTCGCTCAATTTCGTGTCGCCGGCCAGCCACCAGAGAAAGGCGTGCGTGTCGAGGAGGAGACCTGTCACGCTATTCCCACTCCTCGAGCTCAGCTTCGCTCATCGGTTCGAAGAATTCTGGCCCTACGCTCA
Source organism: uncultured Alphaproteobacteria bacterium (assembly GCA_963832305.1). GTDB lineage: Bacteria > Pseudomonadota > Alphaproteobacteria > Rhizobiales > Beijerinckiaceae > Roseiarcus. Next base: position 56,315 of record CAWHTU010000026.1, read on the forward strand.
CGATCCCTCTCATGGCGCCAAAACGGCGTGCGGTCCGCGGCGGATGGATGGGCGACAGCCGCGCGATCGGGGTCTTGCCGCGCGCAATCACGATCTCCTCTCCCGCCTCGACGCGGGCCAGGAGCTTTGAGAGGTTCGTCTTCGCGGCGTGGACGGTGACGGTGGACATGGCGGATTTCCTCATTAGTCCACTTGTTAGCTAATGTATGCGCGCGCGTCCATCGCCCTTGGAACAAACCACGAAACGTGATTCCCTCAAATCATGTCCCTCGCCCTGATTCGCACGACGCCCGCGGTTGAGCTCAATCCCGAGCAGCAGCGCGCCGTCGAGCATGGGATAAGCGACCGCGAGGGTCCCGGGCCCCTGCTCGTCATCGCCGGCGCGGGCTCGGGCAAGACCGCGATGTTGGCGCATCGGGTGGCTGCGCTCATTCTCGCCGGCGCGGATCCGAAGCGCATCATGCTCGCCACATTCTCCCGCCGCGCCGCGGCGGAGCTTGGGCGGCGGGTCGAGCGGCTTTTGGCCCGACGCCTCGCGCCCGAGGCTGCCCAAGCGGCGACTCCGGCCTATGCGGGCACCTTTCACGCCATCGGCGCCCGGCTTCTGCGCGAATACGCGCCCCGGCTCGGCCTCGATCCGCAGTTTACGATCCACGACCGCGAGGATTCGGCCGACCTCATGAACTGGGCGCGGCACGAAGCCGGCCTCGGCGACGTGAAGGAGCGCTTTCCCACCAAAGCGACCTGCCTCGCCATCTATTCGCGCGTCGTCAACGCCCGCGGCGAGCTTAAGGCCGTCCTCGGCAAATGGTTTCCCTGGGTCGCGGGGCACGAGGCGCCTTTGCGGGCGCTGTTTCAGTCCTATGTCGAGATGAAGCAGCGCCAGAACGTGCTCGATTACGACGATCTGCTGCTCTATTTCACCCAGATGCTGACCGAGCCGGAAATCGCGCGCGAGATCGCCGCCCGCTTCGATCACCTGCTGGTGGACGAGTATCAGGACACCAACGCGCTCCAGGGCGAAATCGTGCTCGCGCTGCGGCCGCAGGGGCGAGGTCTGACGGTGGTCGGCGACGACGCTCAGGCGATCTATTCGTTCCGCGCCGCGACCGTGCGCAATATCCTCGACTTTCCGCTTGCCTTCGATCCTCCTGCGCGCGTTGTCACGCTCGAACGCAACTATCGCTCGAGCGGCGCCATTCTGGCCGCCGCCAATGCGGCGATCGCACTCGCGCCCGAGCGCTTCACGAAGAACCTCTGGACCGAGCGGCCGGCGGGCGCGGCTCCGCTGCTCGTCACCGTCGCCGACGACGCGGAACAGGCGCGGTTCGTCGCCCTTCGCGTGCTCGCCAATCGTGAGGCGGGCGCGGCTCTCAAAGCGCAGGCGGTGCTGTTTCGCGCCTCTCATCATAGCGCGGCGCTGGAACTCGAACTCACCCGCCGCAACGTGCCATTCGTCAAATACGGCGGCTTGAAGTTTCTCGACGCCGCGCACGTGAAGGACGCGGTGGCTCTCCTGCGCTTCGCCGAGAACCCGCGCGACCGGGTCGCGGGCTTCCGCGTCGCCCAGCTTCTGCCCGGCGTCGGACCGAAGATCGCCGAGGCCATTGTCGCCGAGGCGGCGATCGCCGACGGCTTTGCAGCGATGGCGGCTCTATCGTTGCCGGCAAGGGCGCGCGCCGGCTTTGCCGCCTTCGGCGAGGTCATGCGCCGCCTGGCCTCGCGTGCCGCGCCGTGGCCGGCGGAAATCGCCGACGCCGTTGCCTGGCTATCGCCCCACATCGAGATGCGCTACGACGACGCGCGGGTCCGGATGGGCGATCTTGAGGCGCTCGAGCGCATCGCCGCCGGTTTTCCCTCTCGCGAGCGCTTCCTGAGCGAACTCGCACTCGACCCGCCGGACAAGACCAGCGACGAAGCCGGTCCGCCGCTCAAGGACGAGGACTATCTCATTCTCTCGACCATCCACTCGGCCAAGGGCCAGGAATGGCGCTCGGTGTTCGTCTTGAACTGCGTCGACGGCTGCATTCCCTCCGATCTCGCGACCGGTTCGTCGGAGGAAATCGAGGAGGAGCGGCGCCTCCTCTATGTCGCGATGACCCGCGCCAAGGACGAGCTCGCGCTCGTCGTTCCCCAGCGCTTCTACGTCCATGGCCAGCCGAAATATGGCGACCGAGCCGTGTTCGCGGGCCGGACCCGGTTCATCCCCGCGCCGCTGCTCAAGCACTTCGACCGCCAGACCTGGCCCGAGGCTGAGTCCGAGCCCCAGCGTACGGCGACTGACGGCCCGCGCGTCGACCTTCAGGCGCGGATGCGGGCGATGTGGCGGTAAGCGGATGGTTGGCCCCAGCCTAGTGCGGACTCGCCCGACCGATCGCGGTTGAGATAAACGTCCCCTCAACGAAAAAGTGCGCCGCCCCTTGCGCGTCGGTCCGATCTGGTCGATGGTGCAATAGTAGGATAAATGCAGCCGCGCCCGAGGGCCGCGGAATAATATTGCGTGGGTGGAAGCGGAGAAGCCGATTGCCGATCCTTGAACTCCAGTCGGTATCCAAGCATTTCGGCGCGATCCATGCGCTGAACGAAGTCGATATGACCCTCGAGTCCGGCGAAGTGCTGGGGCTCATGGGCGACAACGGCGCCGGCAAGTCGACGCTGGTCAAGGTCATCGCCGGCAATTTCCCTCCGACCCATGGCGAGATTCGCATCGGGGGCGAGGCGGTGCATTTTCATAAGCCTGTCGAAGCGCGGCAGAAGGGGGTCGAGGTCGTCTACCAGGACCTCGCGCTCTGCAACAATCTCAGCGCTGCCGCCAATGTGTTCCTGGGCCGCGAGATCAGGCGCCGGGCCGGGCCTTTCCGCTGGCTCGACCACAAGGCGATGGCCAAGCGCGCCGGCGAATTGTTCGGCGAGCTCAAGTCGGAGACGAGGCCTCGCGACCTCGTGCGGCAGATGTCGGGAGGACAGAGGCAAGCGGTCGCGATCGCCCGCACCCGGCTCTCGCAGGCGCGCATGGTGCTGATGGACGAGCCGACTGCGGCGATCTCAGTGAGGCAAGTCGCCGAGGTTCTCGATCTCATCCGTCGCCTCAAGGATTCCGGCATGGCGATCATCCTCATCAGCCATCGCATGCCCGACGTGTTCGCGGTTTGCGACCGGGTCATGGTGATGCGGCGCGGGCGCAAAGTCGCCGACAAGGCGATCAAGACGACGAGCCCTGAGGAAGTGACCGGGCTCATCACCGGCGCCATTCACGCTGCCTGAAGGGCCCTCATGTCGACCGAAGCCGCCAAGCCGCCGCCGCAAGCCAACGTCTCGATCGAGTCGGTGCTTGGCGTTCAGCAGCACAATTTCTGGCAGCGGATTGCGGCGGCGCAATCGTTCTGGGTGACGATCGCGCTCATCATCATCTGCATCGTGATGAGCTTCCTCCAGCCGGCCTCGTTCGCGACGCCGGAGAACTTCTACAACATCACCCGCAACTTCGCTTTCATCGGCATCATGGCGCTCGGCATGACGGCGGTGATCGCGACTGGCGGCATCGACCTTTCGGTCGGCTCGATCATGGGTCTCGTGGCGGTCGCGAGCGGACTCACGCTCGAAGCGGGTTACCCGGCCTGGGCCGCGGTTGTTGTCGGTCTGTTCGCGGGAGCCGTCACTGGGCTCATCAACGGCCTCATCATCGCCTATCTCGACTTGTCCCCGTTCGTCACCACGCTCGGCATGCTCGCGATCGCGCGATCATGCGCGGTGGTGCTGTCGGGCAATCGCATGCTCTACAAGTTCGGCCCGGGCGGCCCGGCGTTCAAGACTCTGGGCGGAGGCGAGCTCTCGCTCGGCCATTCGTTCTCGCTGTCCTACCCGCTTCTGTTCCTGATCGTCCTCACCGCGATCTTCGCGGTTGTCTACAAGATGACGAGCTGGGGCCGCCACGTGCTGGCGATCGGCGGCAATGAACAGGCTGCGCTCCTCACGGGCGTGCCGGTCAATCGGGTCAAGGTGCAGGTCTATGTCGTCTCTGCCCTCGCCGCGGCCGTGGCGGCGATCCTCAATGTCGGCTGGTCCGGCTCGGCGATCAACGCCCTCGGCACCAGCTACGAACTCCTGGCGATTTCCGCAGCCGTGATCGGCGGCGCCAACCTGATGGGTGGCGAAGCGAGCGCCTACGGCGCCTTTATCGGCGCGGCGCTGATCTTCGTGATCCGCAATTCGCTTTTGATGGCGGGCATCGATTCGAACTGGCAGGGGATGTTCGTCGGCCTGTTCCTTATCGGAGCGGTTTACCTCGGAAAGATCCGGGGCGCGAAACGCGAGTGACCTCATTGTGAGGCCGCGTCTAACTGGCCCCGCAGGGGCCGTGTCCAACTGGGAGGAATGAAATGTTGAAGCTTGTACTGACTGGCGCCGTTGCGGCGGGCGCGCTGTTGGCCGTTTCGGCCTCGGCGCGCGCCGCCGACGCGTACACCTTTGCGCTCGTGCCGAAGAACACCAACAATCCGTTCTTCGACCAGGCGCTCGCTGGCTGCAAGAAGGCCGAAGCCGAGCTGAAGGGCGCGGTGAAGTGCCTCTACATCGGACCTGGCGAGCATGGCGGCGGCGACGAAGAAGCGCAGATCGTGGCCGACCTTGTCACCAAGAAGGTCGACGGCATCGCCGTCTCGCCCGCCAACGCGCCGGCCATGGCCAACGCGCTCAAGGACGCCGCCCCGAACAAGATCCCGGTCCTGACCTGGGACTCGGACCTTCTGCCGCAGGACAAGGGACTGCGCGCCGCCTATATCGGCACGCACAACTATGACATCGGCGTCAACATCGCCAAGCTCGTCATGCAGATCAAGCCCAAGGGCGGCACGATCTGCATCCAGTCGGGCGGCGCCGCGGCGGCCAATCACAACGAGCGCATGCAGGGCATCCGCGATACGTTGTCGGGGACCAAGAGCGCGGAGTCGCCGGGCGCCCGCCTCACCGGCCAGAACGGCTGGAAGGAAGCGGACGGCTGCCCGCTCTACACCGACGACGACTTCGCCCGCGCCAACCAGCAGATGGAGGATATTCTCGCCAAATATCCAAACCTCGACGCGTTCACGCCGACCGGCGGCTTCCCGCAGTTCCTGCCGGACGCCTATGCGAAGATCGCGAGCAAGTACAAGGACAAGATCGCCTCGGGCGCGCTTGCCCTCGTGGTCGCGGACACGCTGCCGATCCAGATCGACGCGATGAAGCAGGGTCTGTCCTCGGGGCAGGTCGGCCAACGGCCGTTCGAGATGGGGTACAAGGCGATGTATGCCCTCAAGGACATGAAGGAAGGCAAGCCCGCGCCTACCGATCCGACCTACACCGGCCTCGACGTCTGCACGCCGAAGACCGCGGACACCTGTGTCGGCGGCGGCAAGTAAGCCTCGTATATCACTGAGCCAAAGTCAGGGGGCCGGCCTAGCGCCGGCCCTTTTTTTGTGGCGATCACGACCGCGGCCGAACGTCCTGTCAGGCGGGAGCGTGTTTGACGTGCTCGCCATACTGCAGGACCTGGACCTTCTCCAGCGTGACAAGCCCGCTCGGCATCATGGCGTCGAGAACCGGCAAGAACGTTTTTATGTTCTCCTCTGTGTCGACGATCTCGATCACCAGCGGCAAGTTCTCGCGCACGTCTAAGATCCTCGCGCTGTGCAGCCGCGTCGAATGACCGAACCCCAACGGGCCGCGAAGGACTGTGGCTCCCGCGAGATGAACCTCGCGCGCCTTGAGGACGATCGCCTGATAGAGCGGGCGATGCTGAAACTTCGCATCCTCGCCGATGAAGACTCGCAAAAGCATGGCGTCGCGCGGGAGATCCACGGGATCCGCCTCCCTCAAACTGCCTCTGGGCAGGAGCCGCCAAAGCTCCGGCCGGGATCGAAGGCCGGTTGTTCGATGCTATCCCTGATCTCTGCTTGGTCCAAATCGGCCGATTGACGTGGCGGATTCGACCCGCATAGTATGACCTTGCTGGAAAGGGGATGGGGTTCCCCTTCAACCGCCCGAAAGCCAAAAGCCAGACGGCTGATGACCCCTACCGTGCGCGAAGAGCGCGGTAGGCGTCCGACTCTTGCCGAACGATCCCTGCCGCAAAGACGGGAGAGGGATCATGGCGAGTGTTTGGCTTCAATCATCTCTGTGGCTCGGACTGGCGCTGCTGGCGTCGCTCATTTCCATCCGGGTGGTCATCTCGGTCGCGCTGATCGAGATCGTCGTCGGCGCGGTCGCCGGGAATCTCATCGGCCTTCAAATCACCGACTGGGTCAATTTCCTCGCCGGCTTCGGCGCGATCCTTCTCACCTTCCTCGCCGGCACGGAAATCGATCCGCGCATCGTTCGGAAGCACTTCTGGTCGAGCATGACGATCGGCGTCGTCGGTTTTGTCGCGCCGTACCTCGGCGTGCTGGCCTACGCCCATTTCGTCATCGGCTGGCCGTGGCCGCAGGCGCAAATCGCCGGAATCGCGCTGTCAACCACCTCGGTTGCGGTCGTGTACGCGGTGATGATCGAAACCGGGTTCAACAACACGGAGATCGGCAAGATCATTCTTGCCGCCTGTTTCATCAACGATCTCGGCACCGTGCTCGCGCTTGGCGTCGTGTTCGCCCGCTACGATCTATGGCTGCTCCTGTTCGGCGCCGTGACTGCCGTCGTGATCTTCGCCCTCGTGCGCTACGCGCCATGGATGTTCAAGAGCCTTGGGCAGCGGGTGAGCGAGCCGCAAACGAAATTTGTCTCCCTCATTCTGCTCGCGCTCGGCGGAATGGCGTCAGTTGTCGGAAGCGAAGCGGTGCTGCCGGCTTATCTCGTCGGAATGGCGCTCGCCCCGACCTTTCTCGCCGAGCGCGAATTGCCGCGCCGCATGCGCATCATCGCCTTCTCGATCCTCACCCCGTTCTATTTCCTCAAGGCCGGATCTCTGGTCGAAGCGCGCGCCGTCATCGCATCGATCGGGCTCATCGCGGTGTTTCTCGTTATCAAGATGGCGACCAAGTTCATCGGCATCCTGCCGCTCACCCGCTATCACGAGTTCGACCGGCGCGAGGGCATGTACACAACGCTTTTAATGTCGACCGGGCTTACCTTCGGCTCGATCTCGGCGCTGTTCGGGCTCACCAACAAGATCATCGACCAGACCCAGTACACGATCTTGGTCACTGCGGTCATCGGCAGCGCCGTCGTTCCGACCCTGATCGCGCAGGCTTGGTTTCAGCCCGAGTTCAAACCAATCGCCGACGAGTTCGGAGGTCGTGGAAGCCGAGGCCGCCGCCAGCGGAGAGCCGTGATGGCGCATCGGTTTCGGCGGCGCCGAGATCGCGAGACCTCATGTCCAGTCAATTGGCGCCGCCTGGCTGCGACTTGATCGCACCTCAATCCAGCGCCAACATTTGCGCTCGAGACGACCGGGTCGTCAGGACCGGGTCGTCAGGGGAAAAAACGAATGCGAATCATCGTCGCCGGAGCCGCGATCGCGGCGCTCATCACCGTCTCGGGCTGCGCCAAGGGGAACAAGGGCGACCAGGGCCCGGCCGGGCCTCAAGGGTCGCCGGGCCCTCCCGGTCCGGCCGGACCTCCCGGCGCCGCTGGGCCGGCGGGACCGGCAGGCCAGCAGGCTGCGGGGGCAAGCTTCAGGATCGTCACCGACACATCGCAGGCTGCTTGCGGCGCCGGCGAAATCATGGCCAGCGCCTATTGCGCCGGCGGAGCCGCCGTGCACATCGACGGAACGACCGGCGCAAGCTGTGACGGCTACTCCAAGGCGGTGATCGTTTGTGCAAAGCAGTAGGCGTTGACGCTCCCGCGCGTCGATGCCGACCCCCGGCTCGATGGCGCTGCCCGGGGGCGCAATAGCGGCGCCAAATGATTGGGCTGCGCGAAGCCGACATCAAATACCGGCATAGCCAGTGGGATGTTGAGCAGCCCACATCGCTTGAATTTGCGCAATTTCGAGCGTAATTCAAAATAGAGTATCTCACAGACATAACCGGACACTGTTGCGCCCGCCCTGGTTCCGCTTTTATTGGCGCGGCGCAAATCGATGCACAGAATTGGCGGTGACGCTCGGGGAGGTGCCTGATTGTCTGAATTTACGGCGGGCCAACCGTCAGAGCCCCTGCGAGCCTGGGAGGCTCTTGCTGGGGAAGGGGAAGTCCGCGCGCTCATGCGCTCGCGAGATTGGGCGTCGACGCCGGTTGGGCCGCCGGAGGTTTGGCCGCAGAGCCTTCGGGCCATCGTTCGCGTAATGCTCACGTCCCGTTTCGCGATGTGGATGGCGTGGGGTCCGGAACTGACCTTCTTCTGCAACGACGCCTACCTCCCCACAGTCGGCATCAAACGGGACTGGGTCATAGGCAGCCGGTCAGATCGCGTATGGGCGGAGATCTGGCCCGACATCGGACCGCGCATTGAGCACGTGCTCTCGACCGGCGTGGCCACCTGGGACGAAGCGCTGTTGCTGTATCTGGGCCGATCGGGGTTCGTCGAAGAAACCTATCATACCTTCTCCTATTCGCCGCTCGCCAACGACGACGGCGAAATCGCGGGCATGCTCTGCGTGGTGGCGGAAGTGACCGAAAGGGTCATCGGCGAACGGCAACTTGCCGTACTGCGCGACCTCGGCGTGAGACTGGCCGGCGCGGCCACCCGAATCGACCTCATGTCAGCGCTGGAGGCGTGTCTCGCGGCTGACCCGCGCGATTTGCCGTTCGCGGTCGCCTACCTTCGCGACCGAACCAGCGACGAATTCACACTCATGGCCGCGCATGGCGTCGGCAGAGAACGGGCGGCAAGGTGGCTCACGGAGAGTCTGGAAGGGACGTCGAAGTGGCCGCTCAACCGCGTGCTTCACAGCGGCGAATCATTGACCGTCGACGTTCCCAAGGACCTGATTGAAGGGCTCACGCTGGAATACTGGCAATCCGCGCCGGCGCGGGCCATCGCGGCGCCGATCAAGGGAGCGGAAGGCGAAGCGGCAGTGGGCGTTCTCGTCGCGGGATTGAACCCGCATCGAGCGTTGGATTCGAGCTATCGCGGGTTCATCGAATTGCTCACCGGTCAGCTTTCGGCGGCGGTCGCACGCGCCGACGACTACGAACGTGAGCGCGCGCGCGGCGCCGCGCTCGCTGAAATTGACCGGGCGAAGACGGCGTTCTTCTCCAACATCAGTCATGAGTTCCGTACGCCGCTGACCCTCATGATTGGACCACTCGAGGACGCGCTCGTCGATTCCGGGGCGCCCGCGGCCGTCCAACTCGATCGGGTCGACATTGCGCATCGAAACGCCCTTCGGCTGCTTCGCCTTGTCAATTCGCTCCTCGACTTCTCGCGCATCGAGGCCGGGCGGGTTCAGGCGACGTTCCGCCCGACCGACATTGCCGCGCTCACCGCCGAGATTGCGAGCGGCTTCCGATCGGCGATCCAAAGGGCGGGCTTGCGATTCGTGGTCGATGTGAGCCCCCTTCCACGCCCGGTCTATGCCGACCGCGACATGTGGGAGAAGATTGTTCTGAACCTGTTGTCGAACGCGTTCAAGTTCACCTGGGAGGGCGAAATTGCCGTTTCGCTGCGCGAAGCCGATGGGAGCGCGCAACTTGCGGTGCGCGACACCGGCGTGGGCATTCCCGAAGGCGAATTGCCCAGGCTCTTCGAGCGATTCCATCGTGTCGAAGGCGCCCACGGACGCAGTTTTGAAGGTTCTGGCATTGGTCTTGCGCTCGTCTCCGAACTGGTGAAGCAGCACGGAGGCAGAATTTCAGTTGAGAGCGCGGTGGGCCGCGGCGCCATTTTCACCGTCACAGTTCCGTTCGGCGCCGCTCATCTGCCGGCTGATCGGATCGAGACTACGGAAGAGCCCGTGACGGCGCCGGCGAGGGTAAGCTCGTTCGTCGAGGAGGCGCTCCGCTGGCTGCCGAGCGGGGCGACTGGCGCGCTGCTCGAAGCAGGCTCCGCAATCGACATTCCGCAAGAGGCGGCGCCGCTTCCTGAGGCCGCCGGTCGGCGGGTTCTTATCGCAGACGACAATGCCGACCTGCGCGATTACATCGCTCGCCTTTTGACCGAGAAGGGCTACGAGATTGAAGTTGTCGGAGATGGCCACGCGGCGCTCGCCGCGCTGAGGTCTTCGAAGCCTGACCTGATTCTGACAGACGTCATGATGCCGGGGTTGGACGGATTTGGGCTGCTGCAGGCCGTTCGCGATGACCCCGGACTTCGCGAACTTCCCGTCCTGATGCTGTCGGCCCGCGCGGGGGAGGAAGCCAAGGTCAGTGGTCTTGCCGCCGGCGCTGACGACTATCTGACGAAGCCCTTCTCGGCGCGCGAACTTGTGGCGCGGGTCGCCTCCGGCATTTCCATGGCGCGCGTTCGGCGCGAGGCGTCCGACGCGATCAAAGCCAGCGAGGCGGCGCTGCGGGAGGTCAATGAACAGCTTGAGGGCCGAGTGGCCCGCGCAATCGCCGAGCGCGAAACAGTCGAAGACGCCCTTCGGCAGGCGCAGAAGATGGAGGCCGTTGGCCAGCTCACGGGCGGCATAGCGCATGACTTCAACAACCTTCTGACCGTCATTACCGGCAACGTGGACATGGCGCGGCGCGCGCTTGGCTCAGGCGAAACGTCGCGCGCCGGGCGCGCGCTCGACAATGCACAGAAGGGCGCGGCGCGAGCTGCGGCGCTGACCCAGCGCCTCCTCGCCTTTTCGCGCCGCCAGCCCCTGGCCCCGAAGTTGGTCAACATGGATCGGCTTGTCGCCGGAATGGCCGATCTGCTTCATCGCGCGCTGGGCGAACAGGTGCAGCTCGAGGTTGTGTCGACACCGGGGTTATGGCGGGTCGAGGTCGACCCTAACCAGCTCGAGAGCGCGATTCTGAATCTTGCGGTCAACGCCCGCGATGCGATGCCGGAAGGCGGCAAGCTCACGATCGAGACCGCGAACGCGCGTCTCGATGAGCAATATTCCGCCGCGCATGCCGAGGTCGCGCCAGGCAACTACGTTGTGATCGCCGTGACTGACACGGGAACCGGAATGTCGAAAGAAACGCTGGCGCGCGTGTTTGATCCGTTTTTCACGACCAAAGGGGTCGGCAAGGGCACCGGACTCGGGCTGTCGATGGTGTACGGCTTCGTCAAACAATCAGGGGGACACGTCAAGATTTACTCCGAGCCGGACGAAGGCACGACTGTCAAGATCTATCTGCCGCGCGTCATGAATGTCGACGAGGCCGATGAAAACGATGAGCCCGCCGAGGTGGATCGCATGCGGCGCGAACAGCGTATCCTTGTTGTCGAGGACGACGACGATGTGCGCGCCTACACCGTCGAGATCCTCCGGGAGCTCGGCTATCGGGTTCTGGAGGCGCACGACGGACCTTCAGCGATGAGGCTTCTCGAAAGGCAGGAACAGCGGGTCGACCTTCTATTCACCGACATCGTGATGCCGGGTCTGTCGGGGCGTGAGCTTGCCGACGCCGCCCGTCGGAGCCACCCTACTCTGAAGGTGCTGTACACCTCGGGCTACGCACGCAACGCCATCGTCCACGGCGGACGCCTTGATCCCGGCGTTGAAATGATCGCCAAGCCTTTCACCTATCAGGGTCTTGCGGAAAAGATCGCGGACGTGCTCGACGCCGGACGAACCGGACGCGTGCTCCTCGTCGAGAGCGACGAAACGGTGCGCATGTTCGCGGTCGAAGCGCTGGTTGGAGCGGGCAACACGGTCGATGAAGCCGCGACCGCGTCCGAGGCGCTGGGACGCATACGGGCGGCGGGCGGCCGTTACGATGCGGTAGTGATGGACGTTCCTTCGCCCGAGAAGGGGGGCGAGTCGCTCGTCAATGCGTTGCGGGCGATGCACAGCGACCTGCCGATCCTGATCGCCAGCAACGACCTCGTCGAAGCATTGCGCGAGCGTTTCGCGGACGACCGCCGCGTTGCTGTGATCGGTAAGCCTTACAATGCGGCCCGGCTCCAGTCCGCGCTCGATGAGCTCAGAGCGCGGCGGGGCGCGGACCTCGCTGGAAATTCCCCGGAGGTTCTGACGTGAGGGTCGCCCCGCGGCGAACCGCATTTCGCCGCGCGACCGCCGGACGCGCCGCACCCCCGCGGTGTGACGGCGTCACAGACAACTTCCGACCGATTTTCTACTGGAGGTTGGGGCGACTTGTCGACCGGGCGGCGCGCGCCATTAGAGCGATTTCATTTTTCGGGAGGACAGCGGTGACAATTGAACTCAAGGTCTACGACAACGGCGACCACACATGTCTGGTTTGGCTGCCCTCGGATGGGAAAGCGATTCCGGACTGCCGCGGCTTCACGATTCACCGAATGCGGAAGCCGAACGGCGGAGGGCCGGCCCAGGAGACTTATCTGCACGGCTTTGTCGGATTTTCCGACGCCGACAAGCTCGATCCAACCGCGCCGTGGAAGTTTCCGCTGCAACGGTACATGTGGTGGGACTATCTGGTCGATCCCGGCGACGTGGTGCAATATTCGGTCGTCCCGGTCACGGGCAAGGACAAGGATCATCTTTCGCTTTCCGCCGCCGACGCAAGCGCGCAGACGCCGCCGATGACGATTACCGGGCAGGCGTCGGCCCATATCTCCGCCTATTTCAACAAGGGCATCGTTTCGGCGCAGTGGGTTTCGCGCGCGCTCGCAACCATCGGCAACAACGCGAAGCTTGACAGTCTCATCGGGCAGCCCGGCAACACGCTGCGCAACGCGCTGAGCGGTCTCCTTCGCCCGCAATTGCTCAATCTGCTCGACGACGTCAAGAAGAACGGCGGCGAGATCTATGCGGCGCTCTACGAGCTGAACGATCCGGAATTGATCCCGAGGCTCACGGCGCTCGGGCAGAAATGCCATCTCATCCTCGCCAACGGGGCCTTCAGTTCCAAGAAACCCGACGAAAACAGCGCTGTGCGGGCGCAGTTGCGCGGCAAGGTCGATCTGCACGACCGCATGGTCGGGCAAGGACATTTTGCCCACAACAAGTTCGTCGTTGCATGCGATGCGGCCGGCAAGCCGCAACGCGTTCTTTCCGGCAGCACCAACTGGACCAAGACCGGACTGTGCACCCAGGCCAACAACGGCATCCTCGTCGACGACCCCAATCTCGGAGCGTTCTTCATCGATCAATGGAATCTGCTCAAGGCCGCGGGAAGCGCCTATCCCGCATCGCTCATGCAGGCGAACGCGAAGTCTGGCTCCTTCAACGTCGATGGCGGCGCGGTCACGCAATGGTTCGCGCCGACCGACAAGGGTGAGGATCTCGACTATGCGCGCCAGCTTATCGACGGCGCGGAGGAAGGCATTCTGTTCCTGTTCTTCAATCCCGGCGTATTCGAGCCGGACGACAAGCCGGAGCAGTGGACGCTTCTGCAGAATATTCTGGCAAGGCATCAGTCGGGAACGCCGAACTACGATGGCGGGCTCTACATCCACGGCGTCGTCAACCAGGAGATCGCCGGCCTGACCACGGAGGGCGCGGAAAAGCCGAGCAAGGGCGCGGCTGTCGATCCAACAAACCCGAGCCCGGTGAAGCTTTATTCGAGTGGCAAGACGGCTCCGATTCCCGTTCCGGCGGAGTCGATGGTGCCCAAGGCGATCAAGGATGCGTTCCATGCCTGGGGCAGCGAGGTGATGAACCAGGGCGTGCACGTGCACAGCAAGGTGATTGTGATCGATCCGTTTGGCAAGAAGCCGGTCGTCATCACCGGCTCGCACAATCTGGGTTACAAGGCCTCGACCAAGAATGACGACAACATGATGATCGTGGAGGGCAACGCGCCGCTCGCGGCGTCTTATGCCGCCAATATCATCGCCATCTATCAGACCTATCGCTGGAACACTTACGTCGATGCTCACGCCAAGGACCCGCAGGTGTGGCACGGCCCTGTCGACAACGCGACCTGGCAGGACAGCTACCTCAACGCCGGCAGCGGCGATCTCGCGGAGATCAAGTTCTGGCTGGGAGAGGGCTCCTCGGCTCCAGCGGCGGCGGGCAAACCCACGGCGGCTCCGGCGCCTGGCGGCGCAGAAGTCCGCGCAGCGACCGCAACCGGGCCATCGGCCCATGCGGGCAAGCCGAACTCGATCCGCGGCGTCGACAAAAAAGCCTACGACGGCAGGCGCTTCGCCGCATGTACGCAGTCAACCCGCCGGCGAAGGCTCGATCGAGGAAGACTCCTGCGAAAAAGACCCGTGCAAGGACGACCGCCGCAAGGAAGGCGGCTCCCGAAAAGAGAGCGCGGGCGCGGTCAAAGCCGGGCGTCGCGCGTCGCGCCGCGCCGAAGACAAAGCGCCCCGCCGCCAAGCCAGCGCATCACCGGCGGTAGTATGCTGGGCGGCGGCGGGCAGCCGGCTCGCGTGGCGCACGGGGCCGACCTTCGGAACGCCGCCGCGCTGCGGCCCATTGAACTGCAACGGCGAGCAGAGCATGTTGGCCTGACCAAACCCAGGTCACCTACGAAAGCCGAACATGCGGCCTTCCCCGACCGCCCTCGTCACCGGCGGAAACCGCGGCATCGGTCGTGAGGTCTGCCTGCAACTGGCGGAATATCGCATGCGCGTCCTGCTAGCGGCGCGCGACGCCGCCAAGGGCGAAGCCGCGGCGCGGGAGTTGGCGCGCGGCGGTTTCGACGTCGAGCCGGTCACGCTCGACGTCACGGACGAAGCGAGCATCCGCGCGGCCGGCGACCGGCTCGCGACGGTGGATGTGCTGATCAACAATGCCGGGGTCGACTACGACACCGACCAGACCGTGATCGGCGCCGATCTCGCTCGCGTCCGGAAGACCTTCGAGACCAATCTCTTCGGCGCCTGGGCGATGGCTCGCGCGGTTGCGCCCGGCATGCGGCGCCGCCGCTGGGGCAGAATCGTCAATGTGAGCAGCGGCGCCGGCGGACTCGCCTCGATGGGCCGGGGGCCGCCCGGCTACAGCGCCTCGAAGGCCGCGCTCAACGCTCTCACCCGCTTGCTTGCAGGCGAACTCGCGGGAACCGGCGTGCTGGTCAACAGCGTCTGTCCGGGCTGGGTCTCGACCGACATGGGCGGCCGGGGAGGGCGGCCGGTGCACGACGGCGCGGCGAGCGTCGTCTGGGCGGCGATGCTGCCCGACGACGGACCGACCGGCGGCTTTTTCCGCGCCGGCCGCCCGATCGCCTGGTGAGAAAAATTACCGGGAAACCTATTCAGCGCGGGTACATTGGATCCGCAATAGGCTGGGCGGTGCGGGCTTCGCCTTGGCGAAGTTCGTCATGAGAGATGGTCACAGACTCACCGGGAGGCTTGCCATGGAACGGGGCGCGGCGCTCTGCCGAACGAGTGCGCCCGGTTTCCGATATTCGGTCGTCGGCGCGTTCGTATCGTCCGAGGGCGCAATCGCCGAAGAGAGCAATTGGACGCCAATGCGTTGCCGCCGCCGGGGCGAATTCGACTAAGGAAAGTAAAACCCTCAAGCGACAGGCGAGGATCAGCCCTCGCCTGATCGTTCAGCGTCCCGGATACCAATAGGCCGCCTGGGGCTTTGTCCGGTCGATGACCACGAACTGGTTGGCGAACACGCGGTAACCGGGGCTGTGCTCGCCATCGGGCCACTGCACCCTGATCTCCGCCCGCTCGGCCGTGCCGAGGCCGACATGGATGAAGCCTGCGTGGCCAGAGGCGTCGCCACCGCCGACGTCAACGAAGCGGGTCTGGCTGCGAGTTCCCGTCCTGATCGTAATCCGGGCCCCGATGGCGTTGCGGTTGGGGTTCGGCTCGACGAGTTTGATCTCGCTCCAGTTGCCCATCGGCAGCGGTGGACCGTCGCTGTTCTTGGCCCCGAGGTTTCGGTAGAGCGAGGCGTTCGAGCTGCGGTTGATCTGCAGGATGTCGAGCCGCCCATCAAGGTTGAAGTCAGCGATCAAAGCCCCGCGACCCTTGAGGTTATTTGCGATCCCCGCTTCGTCGCCGGCCTCGGCGAATTTGCCGTTCCATTGACCCATCAGAAGATTGCTTGGATCGTAGGCGGCGAAGTCCGGCATCTGCTCAAGGTTGCCCTTGGAGACGAAGATGTCGAGAAGCCCCGCGTTGTTGAAGTCTGCGAATTCGGCGTGCCAGGCGGTCGAAGGCCGCTTGTCGCCACCCACATAGGGGATGTGCGCGGTCGCGCCGACCTGGCCTGCAATATCGCGATAGACGGGCGCCTCCCCGCGGTCGCCGCCATCGGGATCGAGTTTCTGCAGCTTCTCGTCGCCCATCGAGGTAAGGAAATATTCCGGGTAGCCCGAGCCGTCGAGGTCGCCCTCGGCGATGCCCATGCCGTAGATCGAAAGATGCCGCCAGCCATCGGCGCGGGTGTAGAGACGTGGCGTTTTGCCGGGCTCGATCCGCCACATCTGCTCTTCGCCGCCGCGGTAATATTGCCTGTCGTTGGAGACCCGCAGCGACGGCGAGCCAGACTTGTTCCAGTCGGTGAACAGCATCGAGAGCGCGCAGAAGCCGGGCGCCAGGGTTGTGCGCACTGAGTAATCCGGCTTGTCGCCGGGTTGCGGACGGAAGAGCGAGTTCTCCTCACACGTGCCCCACGGCGAACCTGGCGCGTTGCGGTCGACATAATGGCCGATCGCCAGCGTCGGGAACTTCTGCCCGGGCTCCCACTCGGCGGCGAACGCCGTTGTCCAGCCGGGATCGCCGTCGAAGTTCCATTCGTGGTTGGCGAGCGTGAACGTGCAGTTCGGGCCGCCCTTGAGCAGGAGGTTGCCGCCGACCCTGAGCACGAAAAGATCCATGTGCCCCTCGCCGGAGATGTCGATCGGATAGGCGCCGATGACGTTCTCGAGCAGTTTGGGGTCGGCGCCGATATCGAGCGGCTTCTCCTCGAACTTGAGCGGCCCCCCGGCGCGTGAGCGGTTGACGAAGAGCCGCGCCGGATTCTTGCCGCCCGCGAGGAACACCGAGGGAAAGCCGGACCCGTCGCAGTCGAACGCCGCCCCGCCGCCGCCGACGAAGAATTCCCACGGACCGTCGTAGACGCTGTGAATCCCCGCCGCCTCGGCCTCCTCGTGCATGACGGGGATATCGCCGAGCGGCATTTGCCGGTCATCGGCGGCGCGCGCCCCAGCGACGCCGACGAGGACGGTGAGAATGGAGGCAATGACCCGCATCACGGCGCCTCGATGACGAGCGACCGCAGGAAGGCGACGACATGGTCGCGCTTTGTCGGGTCGAGCGCGACATAGGCGTCGCGGGAAAAGCGCGCGTCGCCGCCATGCGCGACGATGATCTCGTCGAGCATGCGGAAGGCGCCGTTATGGCCGTAAGGAGCGGTCGAGCCAACGCCCCACAGCCGCGGCGTCAGGAACACGTCGCGCTCGACGAAACGCTGCGCCTGCAGTTCATTGCCGAGCGCATTGACCCTCTCGTCCACGATGAGATGACGCTTGAGATCGCTGTAGAGGGGAATGAGCCACTCGCCCTTGTCATTCCGCTTCAGCGTCTTGGCGAAAGGAAAGGCGGCAAGATCGATGCGGATCGGCTCTTTGACTTCGCCGGAGCGCAGTGTTCCCGCCATGTCGTAGGGCGCCGGATCGGTGAAGACGAGCGACTTCAGCGGTAGGGTCTCCATGTGGCAAGAGGCGCAGCCGATCTCGTTGAACGTCTTCGCGCCCTCGCTCGCCGCCTGCCGCCAGTCGTCGGGCAGGTCGGCCTTGACCGTCGGCGGGGGCAGGGCCGCCTGGAAAGCCACCAGGGCCGAGACGTCGCCGTCGGTGATAGCGTCAGGGATCCCGCTCTCGGCGAAGTCGTGGCTGCCGGTCCATCGGACGCCAAAGCGCTCGACCGCCTCCATCCCGTGGTGGATGTTGAGCGCATTGATGGTGAATTGTCGGAGCGACGTGAACACGCCCTTGCGGCTGAACGGCCTGACGATGAGGTCGGAGTCGACGCCCTCGATGGCGTCGAGATCGACGATGCCGTTCGCATGGGCGACAATCGAGCCGAACCGCACGCCCTTCGTCACCAGGTCGGCATGCGCGTCCTTGCCCGTCGCGCAGGCTTCCGCGACCGCCGCAGCGCGTATCGCTTGCAGGTCGGCGGTCATCTCGCGCGCGAGAAGCTCGATCAGGCCCGCGCCCATCAGCGCGATCGTATGCCGCTCGCTCGAGAACGATGGGTCGATCGAATCGAACTGGGCGCTCTCAAATCCCTCGGAAACGAACACATTGGCGACATCGTCGCCGGCGCCGCCCTCGACCGGATCGTTGTGGCAGCCGAAACAGGAGTTGGAATCGGGCCCGCTGGTGCGGCTGAAAGGGGGATTGACGCCGTTCTTGACCTTGGTCGGGATGATCGCCTGGGTCGCCTTCGGCCGCCCGGCGCCGTCGACCGTCGTGAACTTCGCCTTGAACAGCACCCGTCCGCGCTCGATGAGGGCGGGCAGAGCCGATGGGCCCGCAGATGCGATCGCATCGAAATCCAGATGGGAGCCGGGCTCGAAGACCCGCTCGTCCCAACTGCCGCCGAACGCGATCCCGGCGGCGCCGAGACTGGCGAACGCGCCGAACGCGAACAAGAACTCCCCGCCTTCGTTTCATGTCCCTCGCGCCTCGCCGCTTCGTGCGGCGGTTCGTTACTTGCGCTTTTGTCACGATCGCGGCGGTTCTCGCAAGCGGAACACGGCCTCGAAGATCTCGTCGCCGGCGGAACTTATGTCGTCACGCTCGTATCCGACGTGCCCGGCTCGCGTCGCCACCACTATACCGGCGCAGGCCGGGACGCGGCCATAACCTTCATCGGGCACGATCTGTCCAACGTCACCCGCAGGTGCCTTCTGCGCGGCGTGATGGACGCCGTGGTCGCCCAGGACCCTGGCCACGAGGCGAGGTCCGCGATGCGGGTGCTCTTATCTCTCATCCGCGGCGAACCGATTCTCGCCGAGCAGGAAAGGATCCGTGTCGAAATCGTGATGAGGGACAATCTACCCTGATTCCAGTCTTCTCTATACGACTCTTGTCCAGTTGCGCTGGCGCTCGATCGAGGCCTAGTGTTGATTAGCCGTCCGATCGCCCGGTTAGACTGCGGTCCAAGAAGCTTTCAGTCGGCCCTGATGGACCTCAAGTGGAGGAAAACAATGAAAATTGCGAAAACACTGGTGTTGGGGGCGGCGATAGTGGCGTCCCTTGGGCTGACGTCGCTCGCCGCGCGGGCGAAGGACATAGTCGTCGGCGTGTCGTGGTCGAACTTCCAGGAAGAGCGCTGGAAGACCGACGAAGCGGCGATCAAGGCCGCGCTGGCGCCGTCGGGCGCCAAATACATCTCCGCCGATGCTCAGGCCTCGCCAACCAAGCAGCTGACCGACGTCGAGGACCTCATCTCGAAGGGCGCCAACGTGCTCATCATCCTTGCGAAGGACTCGGAAGCAATTCTGCCGGCGGTCAAGAAGGCGTCGGACGAAGGCATTCCCGTGATCGCCTACGACCGCCTCATCGAGAGCCCGAACGTCCTCTACATCACCTTCAACAACGTCGAAGTCGGGCGGATGATGGCCAAGGCGATCTACGCCGTTAAACCCGCGGGCAACTATGCTTTCATCAAGGGCGACCAAGGCGATCCGAATGCGGACTTCCTGTTCTCGGGGATAATGGAGGTGCTCAAGCCCGCGATCACTGCCGGCAAGATCAAGAACGTCGGCAAGTCCTACACCGACACATGGAAGCCGGACAACGCGCAGAAGAACATGGAGCAGATCCTCACCAAGAACAACAATAAGGTCGACGCGGTTGTGTGCGAGAACGACGGCATGGCCGGCGGCGTCGTCGCGGCGCTCGCCGCTCAGGGACTCGCCGGCGTCGTGCCAGTCTCTGGCCAGGACGGCGACCACGCGGCGATCAACCGGATCGCGCTCGGCACCCAGACCGTCTCGATCTGGAAGGACGCGCGCGATCTCGGCAAGACAGCGGGCGAAGCGGCGGTCGAACTGGCCAAAGGCAAGAAGATGACATCGATCGCCGAAGTGAAGCCGTTCACGGGCGGCGCCAAGCACATCACCGTTAACGGCATTCTCCTGACCCCGCTCCCGATCACCAAGGCCAATCTCAACGTGATCGTCGACAAGGGCTGGATCACCAAGGCCGAGGTCTGCGCCGGCGTGAAGCCCGGCGTGACGCCTTTCTGCAAGTGAGTTGACCGGTTCCGGATGGAGTGAAACAAAAGATGGCCGCGCCGTTCGCAAGGCGGCGCGGCCATCTTTTGCAGCGGCGCTCGCCATCGTTCCGGCGGCGGCCCAAGGATAACGATCGGGAGGGAGCATGACCTCTGCAGCGCCGACCGCGACCAGCACGGCTCCGAACGAGCCGGCAATCCGGCGCCTGCTGAGGGCCACGGAGGTCGACACCCGCATGATCGGCATGATCGTCGCGTTGGCGCTGATCTGGATCGGGTTCAACATCTATACTCTGGTCCAGGCCGGCGAGGGCCTGTTCCTCACCCCGCGCAACCTCTGGAATCTGAGCGTCCAGACGTCCTCTATCGCGATCATGGCGACGGGCATGGTGCTCGTCATCGTCATGCGCCATATCGACCTTTCCGTCGGATCGATCATCGGCTTCGTCTCGACGATCATCGGCGTCGCGCAGGTCCACATTCTTCCGGTCTATCTCGGCCTCGACAATCCGGCGATCTGGATCATCGCCATCGCGATCGCTCTGGCGGTCGGCGCCGCGATCGGCGCCTTTCAAGGCTCTCTCGTCGCCTATCTTGGCATTCCGGCGTTCATTGTCACCCTGGGCGGACAATTGTTCTGGCGCGGCGCGGCCTGGTGGGTGACGACCGGCCAGACGATCGCTCCGCTCGACGACCGCTTCGCGCTGATGGGAGGGGGCCCGCACGGCTCGATCGGAGCGACGGCAAGCTGGGCTCTGGCTGCGCTCGCCTGCGCGGGCATCGTGTTCGGCCTTTACGCCGGACGTCAGCGGCGAGCCCGATTCCGTTTTCCCCAGCGGCCGATGTGGGCAGAATATGTCATCGCGGCCGTCGGATGCTTCATGGTCCTCGGCGCGACTGCGATCGTTAACGCCTATCCGTGGCCGGAACGGGTCGCTGCGGCCTGGGCGGAGGCCAACAACATTCCCGTCCCGGAAGGCGGCCTGTTCATTTCGACCGGCTACGCGATCCCGGTCCTGATCGCGCTGGTCACCGGATTCGTCATGACCTTCCTCGCCCGGCGCACGCGGTTCGGCCGCTACGTCTACGCGATCGGCGGCAACCCGGAAGCCGCCGAGCTCGCGGGCATCAACACCAAACGAATCACGGTCATGGTCTTTGGGCTGATGGGGGCGCTGGCGGGGATTGCGGCCTGTATCGATTCGGCGCGGCTGGACTCGGCGACCAACGTACTCGGACAATTCGACGAGCTCTACGTGATCGCCGCGGCGGTGATCGGCGGCACCTCGCTCGCGGGAGGGGTCGGCACGATCTACGGCGCGCTGATCGGCGCGCTGGTCATCCAGTCGCTGCAGTCGGGCATGGTGCTGCTCGGCTTCGACTCGGCCTTCCAGCAGATGGTGGTCGGCGTGGTGCTGGTCGGCGCGGTCGGCATCGATACGTTCTACCGCCGCCGAACCGCCAAGGGTTGAGCCATGGACGCGAACCCCCAGACCCCGCTGGTTGAGATGAAGGACATCTCGCTCGCCTTCGGCGGGCTGAAGGCGGTCGACGACGCCTCGATCGACCTTTACCCGGGCGAAGTCGTCGGCCTGCTCGGCCACAACGGGGCTGGCAAATCCTGCCTGATCAAGGTTCTGTCGGGCGCCTACAAGCGCGACGCCGGGCAGATCTTCATCAACGGCCAGGAAGCGACGATCAACAATCCGCGCGACGCCAAGTCTTATGGCATCGAGACCGTCTATCAGGCGCTCGCGCTCGCCGACAACGTAGACGCGGCGTCGAACCTCTACCTCGGCCGGGAACTGCGCACCCGCTGGGGCACGCTCGACGACGCCTCGATGGAAGCGGAGGCGCGCAAGGTTATGGGGCGGCTCAACCCCAACTTCCGCCGCTTCAAGGAGCCGGTCACCGCACTCTCTGGGGGCCAGCGCCAGTCGGTCGCAATCGCCCGGGCGATCCATTTCAACGCCCGCATCCTCATCATGGACGAGCCGACGGCCGCGCTCGGCCCCGCCGAGACGGCGCAGGTCGGCGAGCTCATCAAGCAGCTCAAGGCCGACGGCATCGGCATCTTCCTCATCAGCCACGACATCCACGACGTGTTCGACCTTGCGGACCGCGTGACGGTGATGAAGAACGGCCAGATCGTCGGATCGGGACGGGTCCAGGACATGACCAAGGACGAGGTGCTCGGCATGATCATCCTGGGCAAATGCCCGCCTGGCGCGATTCCGGGACCGGGAGCGATGGCGAGCTAAAGCGGGACGAGGCGTTCCGGACGCGACCATCGCCTCGTCCAAAGGAGCGGCGAAGACGCGTCTCGAAGGACGTTCCAGTGGCCTCGGCACGTCGTGGCAGGCCGCCATAGCGTCTGTGTGGAATGAAGGCGGCGTTTTTGGTTCTCGAATTTTTTTCGCATGGGCCTTGCCATTCATCGGGGTTGGTATGTCATTAAGGCAGCCGCCAGGCGGAGCGAAGGGCCGACCCCACGGCGCGCGCAGGAGCGCCGATCAGGCGCGATCGCAACGTGCTATAGACCCCCCGATCGCCGCTAAGTCGTCTTGAGCGGGGCCTCCATGTCAGACTTGGCGTTGTCCATTGTTATGGGCATAGCGCTGGCCGCCGCGACTGGCTTTCGAATATTTTTGCCGATGCTCATTGTCAGCGGCGCCGCCTATACCGGGCACATCCAGTTGGACAGCAGCTTCGCCTGGCTTGGCGCGCCGTCGGCGCTGATAATGCTCAGTGCTGCGGCCGTCGCAGAAGTCTTGGCTTATTACATTCCTGTTATTGACAACCTGCTCGACACTTTGGCGACTCCGGCTGCGTTTGTCGCCGGGACGATCGTGTCATCGGCGGTCATGACGGATGTGCCGCCAATGATGAAGTGGACGGCGGCCATTATCGCCGGCGGCGGCGTCGCCGGATTTATCGCAAGGGGTGACCGGCATCCTCAGGGCCCACTCGACGGTTCTGACGGGCGGCCTCGGGAACTCCGTCATTGCAACTGCGGAGCTTGGCGGCGCAGTCCTGATATCCTTTCTTGCGCTCGCTGCGCCGGCCGCCGCGATCGCGCTTGTCGTGCTGTTCTTGTTGGTGGCGATACGTCCGCTTCGCCGTCTGCTCCGAGGAGCGAAATCATCGGGCGCGCCGAGTTGGACACGCGCCAACGGACCCGAAGGACACTACCTGAGCGCCATCGCGCGGGCGTCGATGACCGCCTGCGCCCATTCCCCGGGGCGTTCCTGCGGCAGGTTGTGGCCAACGCCCCGGAAGACGCGATGCTCGTGCGGGCCGGTGAACTTCTTCGCGTGGTGGGCGCCGCCGGGGTTTACGCCGTCTGCGTCGCCGTCGACAGTGATGGCCGGAACGACGATGGGCGGCTGGGCCGCGAGCGCCACCTCAATCTCATCATAGCGAGGATCGCCGGCGCCGGGCGCGAGTCCGTAACGATGCCGATAGGAATGGATGACCACTGCAACGAAGTCGGGATTGTCAAATGCGCTCGCCGTTCGATCGAAGGTCGCATCGTCGAACGCCCACTTCGGCGACCACATGCGCCACAAGAGGCGCGCGATCTCCTTCCGGTTCTTCGCGAGGCCGCGCCGTCCCCGCTCGCTGTGGAAGTAGTACTGATACCAGAACGCCGCCTCCTCGGCGGGGCTCGCCGGCTCCATCGCGTGCGCGATGTTCTGGATGTTGTACGAGTTGCCTGAGACGAGGGCCTGGGCGCGCTGCGGCCACAGCGCCGCGACGACGCAACACGCACGCCCGCCCCAATCGTAGCCGCCCAGGACCGCGCGCTCGATGTGAAGCGCGTCCATCAGCGCCAGAAGGTCTGCGCCGAGCGCCGCCTGCTCGCCCGAGCGGGGCGTGTCCGGCGACAAGAACTGTGTCGGCCCGTAGCCGCGCAGATAGGGAACAATGACCCGCGCTCCCGCCTGCGCGATGAGAGGCGCCGACTCCGCATAGGCATGGACGTCGTAGGGAAAACCGTGGCCGAGAATGCACGGCCAGCCGGACGCGGGTCCATATTCCAGGTAGGCGACTGAGAGGGGTCCGGCCTTTGTCCTGCGAACCGCTGCCGGCGGGATGGTCATAGTTCTGGGGCTGGCGCCGGTTCCGCGAATTTCGGCGCGCCGTCCAAAGCAGCTTTGACGTTCGCCCAGGGCGGGAGCGGCGGGAGGCCGAGAATCTCGCGGACGGGCGTGAAGGAGCGCCGATGAATGGGCGAGGCGCCGAGCCGGGCAAGAGCGGCCCGATGCTCGCGGACAGGATAGCCCTTGTGCTTCGAAAACCCGTATCCCGGATATTCCGCATCCAGCTGGCGCATGAGAGCGTCGCGGGCGGTCTTGGCCAGGATTGACGCTGCGGCGATGGTCAGGCTCTTGGCGTCGCCGTTCACAATAGCCTGCTGAGGCGTCTGCAGATCCTTTAGACGTCGCGCGTCGAGCAGAATGTGCTGAGGGGCGACGGAGAGTCCTTCAACGGCGCGGCGCATGGCCAGAAGGCCGGCCCAATAGATGTTGATCCGATCAATCTCGTCGACCTCTGCGAAGGCGACCGACCACGCCACGGCGCGCCCTTTGATCTCGACCGCCAGCTTGTCCCGAGTCGCGGCATCGAGCTTTTTCGAATCGTCCACTCCGGGAATACGCGACCCCGGCGCGAATATGACCGCCGCGGCCGCCACCGGCCCCGCGAGCGGGCTCATGCCGGCCTCATCGACGCCGGCAACGTGCAGTAAGCCGGCGCCCCAAAGCGCGCTCTCGAACTGCAAGAGCTTGCGTAGGCGCTGCCCCTCCGAGCGGTTCTCGGCGCGCCGCCGCCCTATGGCGCTGAGAATCGCCTTTGCGCCCAGGCGCGGATCGGCCCTGAGCGCGCATTCCGCGACGGCATCGAGCGGGCAGGCCTCGATAACGTAGCGGCGGCGAATCTCGGCAAGGGGCAGGCGAGTCACGGCGACAATCTAGCCGGCGTTGCGGCGGGCGCAACGGTCTTCATCGCCGCGGGGCACAACTTTGGATGAGGAGGTCGCGAAACCCGGCGCGCAGGCTCTTGACGTCGCCGTCGCTCGTCGGCTAAATGACAAATTGCGTTCTTCGCGAGGTTATTGCGCATGGCGAAGCTTATTGTAGGTTTGGCGCTGGAGGGCGGGCAGACATAGAGTCTGCACCCGTTCGCTGGCGCTTACCCGAAGGCCCCTCGAGGGCCTTTTTTGTTGCCCGGAATTCCTGAACGACGAGAGAAGGCGGAGTTTACGATTATGGTCAAGCACATGACCGGCGCGGAGATGGTCGTCGAGGCGCTGAAGGACCAGGGCGTGGAGATGGTCTTCGGCTATCCGGGCGGCGCGGTCCTGCCGATCTACGACGCCATCTTCCACCAGAACAAACTCAGGCACATTCTTGTGCGCCACGAGCAGGGCGCGGCGCACGCAGCGGAAGGTTACGCTCGCTCGACTGGCAAGGTCGGCGTCCTCCTCGTCACCTCCGGCCCGGGCGCCACCAACGCGATAACCGGCCTCACCGACGCACTGATGGATTCCATTCCCCTCGTCTGCATCACCGGACAGGTGCCGACCCATCTCATCGGCTCCGACGCGTTCCAGGAATGCGACACGACCGGCATCACCCGCAGCTGCACCAAGCACAATTATCTCGTCCGCCGGGTCGAAGATTTGCCGCGCATCCTCCACGAGGCCTTCTACATCGCCTCGCACGGCCGACCCGGTCCGGTCGTTGTCGACATTCCCAAGGACGTGCAGTTCGCGAGCGGCGCTTATGCGTTCCAGAAGAACATCCAGCACAAGACTTATCAGCCGCAGCTCAAGGGAGATCTCGAGCGCGTTCAGCATGCGATCGAGATGATGGCGGCGGCGAAGAAGCCGGTGTTCTACACCGGCGGCGGCGTCATCAATTCCGGCACGCACGCTTCGACCCTGTTGCGCGAGCTCGTCCGCACGACCGGGTTCCCGATCACTTCGACATTGATGGGGCTCGGCGCCTATCCTGCATCCGACCCGCAATGGCTCGGCATGCTTGGCATGCACGGCTCGTTCGAGGCCAACAACGCGATGCATGATTGCGACGTCATGATCTGCGTCGGCGCCCGGTTCGACGACCGCATCACCGGCCGCCTCGACGCGTTCTCGCCGAAATCGAGCAAAATCCATATCGACATTGACCCGTCGTCGATCAACAAGAACGTCAAGGTCGATCTCGGCATCGTTGGCGACTGCGCCCATGTTCTAGAAGACATGGTGCGGCTCTGGCGGGCCGGTTCCCATCAGGCTGATAAGGCCGCGCTGGCCAAATGGTGGAGCGCGATCGACGGCTGGCGGGCCCGCAACTCGTTCGGATTCCGCAATTCGGAGAGGATCATCAAGCCCCAGCATGCGGTAAAGAGGCTCTATGAGTTGACTAAGGGTCGCGACGTGTACGTCACGACCGAGGTCGGTCAGCACCAGATGTGGGCGGCGCAGCATTTCGCGTTCGAGGAGCCGAATCGCTGGATGACCTCGGGGGGGCTCGGGACCATGGGCTACGGCCTGCCCGCGGCAATCGGCGCCCAGCTCGCCCATCCGAAGTCGCTGGTCGTCGACATCGCCGGCGAAGCCTCGATCCTCATGAACATGCAGGAGATGTCGACCGCGGCGCAATACCACCTGCCGGTCAAGATCTTCATCCTCAACAACCAGTACATGGGCATGGTGCGCCAGTGGCAGGAACTCCTGCATGGCGGCCGCTACTCGGAAAGCTATACCGATTCGCTCCCCGACTTCGTCAAGCTCGCCGAGGCTTACGGCGCGCACGGAATCCGCTGCTCCGACCCGGCGAAGCTCGACGCGGCGATCATGGAGATGATCGATACGCCGAGGCCGGTCATTTTCGATTGCCTCGTCGATCAGAAAGAGAACTGCTTTCCGATGATCCCGTCGGGCAAGGCCCATAACGAAATGATCATGGCCGAGCTCGAGGACGACGCCGGCATCGAGCTCGACAACGTCATCGACGAACAGGGCAAGATGCTGGTCTAGCGGTTTTTCCTCTCCCTCTGGGAGAGGGCAGGGCGAGGGCCTTTTCGCAATGTTCAGCCTGGACCAGATACGGCAAGCGCACGAGGTCGTGCTTGGCGCGCTGCGTCCGACGCCGGCGATTTGCTGGCCGCTACTTGCACAGCGGCTCGGCGCCGACGTCGTGGTCAAGCACGAGAACCATCTGCCGACCGGCGCCTTTAAGGTGCGCGGCGGTCTCACCTATGTCGACGAGCTGATCAAGCGCGAGCCGGAGACGCGAGGGCTAGTTTCAGCGACCCGCGGCAATCACGGCCAGAGTTTAGCCTTCGCTGGCCGGCGGACCGGCCTCGAGGTGACTATCGTCGCGCCGGAAGGCAATTCGAGGGAAAAGAACGCCGCCATGCGCGCGCTCGGCGCCGACCTCATTGAATCCGGACGCGACTTTCAGGCCGCGCGCGAGGAGGCGATGCGGCTTGCGGACGCCCGCGGCCTCCACATGGTTCCTTCCTTCCATCGCGATCTCGTGCTCGGCGTTTCGACTTATGCCCTCGAGCTCCTCAGCGAGCGCCCCGACCTCGACGTTCTCTATGTGCCGATCGGCCAGGGGTCGGGAATTTGCGGTTGCATCGCGGCGCGTGACGCGTTGGGCCTTAAGACGGACGTCGTCGGCGTCCAGTCGGCGGAAGCTCCCGCCTACGCGCTGTCGTTCGCCGCCGGCCATGCGGTGCGGACCAACAGCGCCGACACCTACGCCGACGGCATGGCGACGCGGGTTCCCGACGAGGAGGCGCTTGCAGTGATCGCCAAGGGGGCGGCGAGGATCATGCTCGTGAGCGACGAGGAGATCTCCTGGGCGATCGGCGCTTATTGGACCGATACGCATAATCTCGCTGAGGGCGCGGGCGCGGCGGCGCTCGCAGCGGCGGTGAAGGAAAAGTCCCGCCTCAAAGGGCGCAAGGTCGGGCTCGTGCTGTCCGGGGGCAACATTGACTTCGATCTCTTCCGGCGATGGGTGTTCGCAGCGCCGAACGCAGTCGCAGCCGCCTGAAGCAAAACAATGCGCCGGCTCTCCATGAGTTTGGCGCGAACGAGGACTGACGCTGATGAGCAAGATTTCGACCGCCCAGCCGCTCTCGCCCTATTCCTCAGCGACTGGGAAAGCCAATGTCGAGACCCACACCCTCTCGGTACTGGTCGACAACGAGCCCGGCGTCCTCGCCCGGGTGGTCGGCATGTTCTCGGGCCGCGGCTACAACATCGAGAGCCTGACGGTCGCCGAGGTCGCGCACGAAACCCATCTCTCCCGCATCACCATTGTCACCTCCGGGACACCTGCGATCATCGAGCAGATTCGTCATCAGCTCGAGCGCTTGGTTCCCGTCCATTCCGTGAAGGATCTGACCTTGACCGTGCGGGCGATCGAGCGGGAGCTTGCGATGATCAAGGTGAAAGGCAGGGGCGAGAATAGGACCGAGGCGCTGCGCCTCGCCGAGGCTTTCCGCGCCAAGATGATCGACGCGACGATCGAGAGTTTCATCTTTGAACTCACTGGCGCGCCGCGCAAGATCGACGACTTCGTCGAGCTTATGCGCCCACTGGGCCTGGTCGAGGTCTCGCGCACCGGCGTCGCCGCCATCTCGCGCGGACCAGAGCCGATCTGACCACAATTTTTCGGTTCGCGCGCCTCAACATCCCGCTTGCCGGAGCGCCTGCGCCAGCGCAAATCGACCTGTGGATAGCGAAGCGAGGCGCCTGCAAGGCCCATGAGCGATGAGGCTTTCGACTACGTGATCGTCGGGGCCGGCTCGGCGGGTTGTGTGCTCGCCGACCGCCTCACCGAAGACGGGCGATGCTCCGTCCTCGTGCTGGAGTATGGCGGCTCCGACCGCTCGATCTTCATCCAGATGCCGGCAGCGCTCTCGATCCCGATGAACATGAAGGCCTACAATTGGGGCTATACGACCGAGCCTGAGCCCAATCTCAACGGCCGGCGCATTCACTGTCCGCGGGGCAAGGTTCTCGGCGGCTCGTCGTCGATCAATGGCCTGGTCTATGTGCGCGGCCATCCGCTCGATTTCGAGCGCTGGGAAGAGGAAGGCGCAATGGGCTGGGGATATCAGAGCGTGCTGCCCTACTTCCGCCGCGCGGAAAGCTTCGACGCCGGCGGCGACGCTTGGCGCGGCGACGGCGGGCCGCTCGCGACCACGCAGGGCGGCAAGCGCAACCCGCTCTATGCGGCCTTCATCGAGGCGGCCCGCGAGGCCGGTTATGCGGTGAGTCCCGACCTCAACGGCGAGCGGCAGGAGGGAGTTGGCCCCCTCGACATGACGGTAAAGGACGGCGTCCGGGCGTCGACCGCCAACGCCTATCTGAGGCCGGCGAGGAAACGACCTAATCTCAAGGTGGTCACGCACGCTCTCGCAACGCGCATCGCCTTCGATGGGCGCCGGGCGTCCGGCCTCCACTACCGGCGCGACGGACGCGAGCACAAGGCAAGCGCGCGGCGCGAGGTGATCCTTTGCAGCGGACCGATCAATTCGCCCCAATTGCTCAAGCTTTCCGGCGTAGGCCCAGCGGCGGAGCTCAAGACCTTCGGGATCGAAGTCGTCGCCGATCGGGCAGGCGTTGGCGAGAACCTGCAAGACCATCTCGAATTCACCGTCCAGGTCGCTTCGAAAGAGCCCATTACCCTTTACCGCCACACCGGCCTCATAGGTCGCGCCCTGATTGGGGCGGAGTGGCTCCTGCGGGGCAAGGGCCTCGGCGCCTCCAATCATTTCGAGGCTGGAGGCTTCATCCGCTCGCGCGCCGGCGTCCGCTATCCGGACATCCAGTTTCACTTCCTCCCGCTTGCCGTCGCCTATGACGGTTCGACGCTCGCCCGCGAGCACGGCTTTCAGGCGCATGTCGGGCCGATGCGGTCGAAGAGCCGCGGCTGGGTCCGTCTCAGGTCGACCGATCCGGCCGAGCCGCCCGTGATCCAGTTCAACTACATGAGCCATCCCGAGGACTGGATCGAGATGCGCGCGTGCGTGCGCCTGACCCGCGAAATCTTGGGTCAGCGCTCCTTCGATCCCTATCGCGGCCGTGAAATCCAGCCCGGCGCGAACTGCGTCAGCGACGAGGCGATCGACGCCTTCGTGCGCGAGCGCGTCGACAGCGCCTACCATCCCTCGTGCTCGTGCAGAATGGGATCGCCGTCGGACCCCTTGGCGGTCGTCGACCCCGAGACGCGGGTGATCGGCGTCGAGGGCCTCAGGGTCGTTGATTCTTCGATCATGCCTTCGATCACCAACGGCAACCTCAACGCCCCGACAATCATGCTGGCCGAGAAGGCGGCCGACATGATCCTCGGCCGCGATCCCTTACCGGCCTCGAATGCGCCCTACTATGTCGCGCCCGACTGGGAGACGAAGCAGCGGTAACGGGCCGCCCCCAGCGCGGTGTCGCTGCGGCGCATCTCCACGGTGGCGGTCTTGATGGCCGGGCCTCAATTTTCGAGTTCAATTCGGTCTCGCGCTGGCGCAAGGTCCGGGCGAACAGGCAAGTGGAAGTCGGGAAAGGCGAGAGCGCCATGTCGGAAACCGCATCGGCCGCCGCCAGGGAGCCAAGACGCGGCCGCGAGGCGCGTCGGTCGGCGCGTGCCCATCGGTCGCACGCGTCCATCCCCTACATCACCCGCAAGATCCCCCTCACGGAACTCATCAGCGAGGAAGGCCTCGCAACGATCGAGCGCAACGCAGAGACGCTGCTGCAGGAGATAGGCATAGAGTTTCGTGACTTTCCCCGCGCGCTCGATCTCTTTCGCAACGCCGGATGCGACATTAAGGGTGAGCGGGTGCGTTTTCCCCGCGGGCTTGCGCGCCAGCTCTGCTCGACGACGCCGGCGCAATATGTGCAGCATGCGCGCAACCCCGAGCGCAATGTCGTGATCGGCGGCGACGCGATGGTGTTCGCTCCCAACTACGGCTCGCCGTTCGTCCACGACCTCGACAAGGGACGCCGCTACGGGACGCTCGAAGACTTCCAGAATTTCGTCAAGCTCGCGTACATGAGCCCGTACATCCATCATTCCGGAGGCACGGTCTGCGAGCCGGTCGACCTGCCGGTGAACAAGCGGCATCTCGAGATGGTCTATGCGCATCTGAAATATTCGGACAAGCCGTTCATGGGCTCCGTCACCAAGCCCGAGCGGGCTGAGGATAGCGTGCGCATTTGCGAGCTTCTGTTCGGCGAGGATTTCGTGCGCGACAACACCGTGCTGACGAGCCTCATCAACGCCAATTCGCCGCTGGTCTGGGATTCGAGCATGCTCGGCGCCGCGGAGGCGTACGCCCGCAGCAACCAGGCCTGCATCATCACCCCGTTTATCCTCTCGGGAGCAATGAGCCCGGTCACGGTCGCCGGCACCCTGACCCAGGTGCTGGCCGAGGTCATGGCCGGAACCGCGTTCTGCCAGCTCACCCGCCCAGGTGCGCCGGTGGTATTCGGAACCTTCGTCTCGACGCTCTCGATGCAGTCTGGCGCGCCGACCTTCGGCACGCCTGAGGCGGCGCTCGCGATCTTCGGCGCGGGTCAGCTTGCGCGCCGGATGAACATGCCGTTCCGAACCGGCGGCTCGCTCTGCGCCTCGAAGATCCCCGACGCCCAGGCGGCCTACGAAAGCGCGCAGACGCTTCTGCCAACGGTGCTGGCGGGGGCAAATTTCGTGCTGCACGCCGCTGGCTGGCTCGAGGGCGGCCTCTCCGCTTCTTATGAGAAGTTCGTCATGGACTTCGACCAGCTCGGCGCGATGCACGTTCTCGCCAAGGGCGTCGACTTCAGCGACAATGGCCAGGCGATGGAGGCGTTCCACCAGGTCGAGCCGGGCGGGCATTTCTTAGGGTGCGCGCACACCCAGGCCAATTTCGAGACCGCCTTCTACCGTTCCAGCATCGCCGACAACAATTCGGTCGAGCAGTGGCGCGAGGAAGGCTCGAAGGACGCCGCGACCCGGGCCAACGGCTTGTGGAAGTCCATGCTGGCCGAATACGAACCGCCGCCGCTCGACCCTAGCAAAGACGAAGCGATCCGCGCCTTCATCGACGAGCGGAAGGCGTCGATGCCGGACGCGACCTATTGATTTTGGGCAGCCTTCACGACGCCCTCGTCGAGAGGAGCGGCGCCATGAGGCGGCGCATCTCGAAGAACGCTCCAGAGTGCACGAACGGCGCCGCGTTCTGGATCATCCTTCGAGACACCGCGCTTCGCGCGGCCCTCAGGATGCAGTCGGGGCCGGCGTCGAAGGCCAATAGCCTAAGGATGCTTGAATGAGAACGCATGCGCGGGCGGTGGTGATCGGCGGGGGCGTGGTCGGCGTCTCGACGCTCTATCATCTGGCCAAGAAGGGTTGGAGCGACAGCATTCTTGTCGAGCGCAGGGAGCTGACCTCAGGTTCGACCTGGCATGCGGCGGGCTTGCTGCCGCTCTTCAACCTCAGCTATTCGGTCGGGCAGATCCACAAATATTCGGTCGCGCTCTACCGGACGCTCGAGAAAGAGACCAGCCTCGACGTCGGCCTGCGCCAGGTGTCCAACATCCGCCTCGCCCGAACTCGCGACCGGATGGACGAATATAACTACTACGCCGGCGTCGCCGCGACCATCGGCGTCAAAATGAGGTTCCTGACGCCGCAAGGGGTCAAGGAGATCTGGCCGCTCTGCAATATCGACGGGATCATTGGCGCTATCCAGCATCCAGAGGACGGCTATATTCAGCCCGCCGACCTCACGCAGGCGCTGGCGCGGGCGGCGCGAGAACGAGGCGCTGAGATCAACCGCCATACGACCGTCATCGCGATCGAGCGGCGACCGGGTGGCGAATGGAAGGTCTTAACCGACAAAGGTGAAATCGTCTGCGAGCACATCGTCTCCGCGACCGGCAATTTCGCGCGGCAGACTGGAAGGATGGTTGGGATCAACGTGCCGGTGATTCCGGTCCAGCACCAATACATCGTGACGGAAGCCCATCCCGAGATCGTCGCGCGCAAGGCGAAGGGCCTTCCGGAGATGGGGGTACTACGCGAATCGGATTCGTCCTGGTACATGCGCGAGGAGGCGGGCGGGCTCTTGCTCGGGCCTTACGAGAAGGGCGCGCCGGCCTGCTATGTCGACGGACCCTCGGCGGACAGCGAATACGAGCTCTTTCCCGAGGACCTCGACCGTCTTGCGCCGCACATCGAGACGGCCATCGCCCGCGTTCCCGCCTTCGGCGAGGTCGGAGTCAAGAAGGTCTATAACGGCGCGATCGCCTACACGCCCGACGGCTCGCCGATCGTCGGCCCGGCGCCGGGCGTGAGGAATTTCTGGCTCAACGAAGGCCATTCATTCGGCGTCACCGCGGCCGGCGGCGCCGGCTGGCAGCTCGCCGAATGGATCGTCGAAGGCGAGCCGACCATCGACATGCTTGGCGTCGATCCGCGCCGCTTCGGGTCCTATGCGGATAAAGGCTACCTCGTCGAGAAGAACGAAGAGGCCTACGCCAAAGTCTTCACCGTCCATTATCCCGACGAAGAGCGCGTCGCCGCGCGCCCGCTGCGCCAGACCCCCTGCTATTCGCGGATGAAGGCTCTCGGCGCCGTGTTCGGCTCGATTTACGGCTGGGAGCGGCCGAACTGGTTTGCGCCGCCGGGCTACGCGTTGAGCGAGGCCGACCTCGCCAAGCCCGATGTGCTGCTCAACGAGAATCATCCGGCCGTGGCCGAGGGCGAACGGCCGCGCGAGAAGTGGAGCTTTCGCCGTTCGAACTATTTCCAGTTCGTCGGCGCCGAGTGCCGCAACGTGCATGAGAACGTGGGCCTGCAGGACATGTCGGCGTTCGCCAAGCTTGAGGTTTCCGGTCCCGGCGCCGAAAGCTGGCTGAGCTCGATCCTCACCAACCGCATCCCGAAGGCCATCGGGCGCGTCACGCTCACCTATCTCTTGACCGCGCGGGGCGGCGTGCGGGCCGAGTTCACGCTGACCCGCATTGGCCCGGAACGCTTCTATCTCGTTTCGGCAGGCGCGCTGGAAGCGCACGATTTCGATTCGCTGGAAAAGCTGCTGCCTGGCGATGGAAGCGTCCGGATAGACAAGGTTACGACCCAGCGTGGCGTTCTCGTGCTCGCGGGCCCAAGGTCGCGCGAGGTTCTCGCGAAGGTCGCCGACATTGACGTCTCAAACGAAGCGTTTCCCTGGCTGACCGCGCGGCGCCTTTCGATTCGGGCGGCGGGCCTCATCGCCATGCGGGTGAACTTCGTCGGCGAGCTCGGCTACGAGCTGCACCACCCGATCGAGATGCAGAACGCGATCTTCGACGCGCTCATGTCGGCCGGGGCGCCGTTTGGCATCAAGCCTTTCGGCATCCGCGCCATGGACTCGCTGAGGCTCGAGAAGTCGTACAAGCTGGTCGGGCGGGAACTCTCGATCGAATACGCCGCGCTCGAATCCGGGCTCGACCGGTTCGTCGATTTCAAGAAGGGCCGGTTCCTCGGCCGCGACGCGCTGATCACCTGGGTCGGCAAGGGCTTCGAGAACAGGCTTGTCACACTCGAAGTTCAAGGCGTGAGGGACGCCGACGCGCGGGGCTCCGAGCCGGTTACGAAGGACGGGGCGATGGTCGGTCGCACGACGTCCGGCGGCTACGGCTGGCGGACCGGGAAATCGCTCGCGCTGGCGATGGTGAAGCCCGAGTTCTCGAATATTGGCGTTGAAGTCAACCTGCAGATTCTCGGCGAGACGCGCCGCGCGGTCGTGATCGCCGACAGCCCCTACGATCCGACCAACACCTCGCTGCGGGCCTGAGCGGCCTCGGCGACTTTCGACGGGTGGGGGATGGCCTCGATTGCGTAAGGCGTTGACGCGTAAATTGCCTTGACCCAGTTTGTGTAAACATGCGCCGTGTGGCGCCAGAGATTGGGCGCAGCCCGCGACGGATCGTCGCCCGGAAAATAATGGCGGGGCAAGGGATAGTCGGGGTCGATCGCGCTATCGCGATGATATTCGACGCCGAGGCTGTCCGTCGCGTACTCCGGATGGTTTAGAATGTAGACCCGGCGGGGAAAGAGCGCACTATTGTCGTCGAGCGGCTCGGACTCGACGAGCATGTTCGGTCCCGCCTCGTCGGAATCCGCGACAATCTCGATCGCGGGAACCTTGAGAATGTCATCGCGCCTCGGGCTCTTCCAGCGCGAGACCGGCGCGGGAAAGGCGTCGGGGAAGCCGAACAGGAGCCCGGTCTTGTCAGAGATCAAGCGATGCTCGAACAGGCCGAAAAGTTTGCGCTCGCCCTTGTAACTATTGATGTCGTGGAAAAACTTCAACGCCGCCTTCGCTCCCCAGCAGAGAAAGAGACAGGAGAATGCGTTCGTTGTCGTCCATTGCAGGATGTCGGTGACTTCCGGCCAGAATGTCTCCTGCTCGACGCGGTCCTTGAGCGCGTTGACGCCGGTGACGATGAAGCCGTCGAACTTCTTGTCACTGATGTCGCTGAAAGCGCTATAGAACTTGTGGATGTGATCGGCGGGCGTGTTCTTTGAATGACGGCCGGCAGCGACGGCGCGGAGATACGAGTCGGTCGCGACGAAAGTTAGGTTCACCTGCAGCATCGTATTGCCGAGCCAGAGCGCAAGCTGCCGCTCGGTCGAGATTTTATCCGCCATCAGGTTGATTATGGCGATCTCCAGCGGTCGAATGTCTTGCTGTTCGGCGCGGGTGCGCTCGATCGCCAGCGGGCTGCCAAGCGACGGCAGGAAGGGATGGATTTCCTTGCTGTGGATGATGACCGGCATTTGCGGACGCTGGGATCCCTAGAGACTCAATTTTTGACCACAGCCCATTCGCATCGAAGGGATGCAAAGGCAAATATCAATTCTGCATTACATCGGCCTTTTGGCGTAGATTTCAACTCTGCGCCCTCCCGGCCTTAGGTCCCCTCTGCCGCCTTCCGCTGCTGAAGCAGGGCGCGGTAGATCTCATCGTCGCCGCAAAGGCCCGCCATTCGGCCGAGATCGTCAACGAGGACAATCGGATTGCCGGAGTCCCGGCGAAGGGCGATCGCCGAGCGCATCTTCAGGTCTATCGAGGCGACGACGACATCGGCGCTGTCATGCGACATCTCGCCGGACGCCGCGTCCGCCTTGGACAGCGTACCCGCAGCGCCGTCCAGCGTGACGCCGATCGGCCGGTCGTCGGCGTCAAGCCGCACGCGGATGCGGCCGGCGCGGTCGAGGAGCACTTCATTTTCGTGTCGCCTGAGCGCCGCGGCCGGCGTCATCAGCGCGCTGCCGCGCAGCACGTTGAGCGGGTTCATGTGCTTGACGAATTCGGCGACATAGGCGTCGGCCGGGCGCAAGAGAATGTCCTCCGCCGTGCCGCACTGGACGATACGCCCACCCTCGAGGATGGCGATACGGTTGCCGAGTTTCAACGCTTCGTCGAGGTCGTGACTGACGAAAATAATCGTCTTCTTCAGGTCCTTCTGCAACAGCAGGAGCTCGTCCTGCAGCTTGTCGCGGATCAGCGGATCGAGCGCCGAGAACGGCTCGTCCATGAGCAGGATGTCGGCGTCGGTGGCAAAGGCGCGCGCGAGGCCCACCCTCTGCTGCATGCCGCCGGACAGCTCATGGCCGAACTTGCCCGCCCATTGCGTCAGGCCGACCATCGCAAGCTTCTCGGCAACAATCTTGTCGATTTGCGCCTGCGGCGTCCGACGAAGCTCGAGTCCGAAAGCGACGTTTTCCTTCACCGTGCGCCACGGCAGAAGCGCGAACTGCTGAAACACCATGGCGATGCGGCTCGTACGCAACATCCGCAATTCATCGGCGCTGCAATGGGCGACGTCGATCGCGCCCTGGCCGTGACGAACGAGAACCTTGCCCCGCGCGACTTTGTTGAGGCCGTTCACGGCGCGAAGGATCGTGGACTTGCCCGATCCGGACAATCCCATCAACACGCAGATTTCGCTCGGCTCGATCGAGAGGTCGACACCCGCCGCGCCGAGGACGACCCCGGTCGCCTTGAGGATATCGTCGCGCGTCGCCCCCTTGTCGACGAGCGCGAGCGCTTCGGTCTGCTTGTCGCCGAAGACGATGTCGACATGATCGAAGACCACCGCCGACATTCTTACGCGCTCCCTTTTCGTTCGGGGTTACGGAAGACGCGATCGAGCACGATCGCGAGCAGGACGATCGACACCCCGGCTTCGATCCCCATAGGAATATTGACCGTTCCGAGCGCGCGGACGACCGGCACGCCGAGCCCAGCCGCGCCGACCAGCGCGGCGATGACGACCATCGACAGGCTCAGCATGATGCATTGAGTGACGCCGGCCATGATCGTCGGCAGCGCGTAGGGCAATTCGACTTTCCACAGCAATTGCCAATTCGTCGCCCCGAACGCGGCGCCGGCTTCCTTGAGAGGCAGCGGCGCGGAGACGATACCGAGATGGGTCAGGCGAATCGGCGCGGCGATCGCGAAGATCACGGTCGAGATCAGGCCCGGCGCCGAACCGAGGTGAAACAGGACCAGAGTCGGGATCAGGTAGACGAACGTGGGCAATGTCTGCATCAGATCGAGCAGCGGCCTCAGCAGAGCATATAGCCAGGGCCGATGGGCCGAGGCGATGCCGACCGGCACTCCGATCACGACGCTCGCGATGGTCGCGAACCCGACGAGCGAGATCGTCTCGACCGTCGCCTGCCAATATCCGAGGTTGGCGATGAATAAGAATGCGATGACGACGAACGCCGCGAGGCGCCAGGATCGATGCATCCAGTAGGCGAGCGCCGCAAGTGCGAGAACGACCAACAAAAACGGGATGTGCAGAAGTATCGCGGTGAAGCCGTCGACCAGAAAATCGATCACCGCCGTCACCGCGTCGAAGAACCCAGCGGCGTTGTCCTGCAGCCAAGTGATGCCAATCTTGACCCAACGCCCGAGCGGTATCTTCGGCTCGGTGAACCAACTTTCCAACGCTCGTCCTCCCGCTGCGGGCAGGATGCGCCGGTCCCCCGATGCTCGCTCTCCGCGCGGCGCGGTTGGGGCAGGGGACCGGCGCGGGTGCGGCGCCTAGAGGCCGAGGCTCTTCTTGACAGCCGGGAGTCCGGGCTGCCCGTCGAAGGTTGTCACGCCGTCGAGCCAGGCCGTCAGTTGCGGTGGATTGGTCTTGAGCCATTCTTGGGCCGCCTTCGGTCCCTCGTCGCCGTCGGTGAGAATTTTGTTCATCACCAGGTTCTCGATGTCGACGGTGTAGACGAGAATTCTTGACCAGCCTGGCGGCGTTCGGGCACTGGTCGGCCCAGCCGGCGCGCTCGTTGGTGTAGACGATGGCGCCGCCGAAATTCGGGCCGAAGCTGTCGTCGCCGCCGGTCAGGTACTGGATCTTGAAGTTGACGTTCATCGGGTGGGGCGCCCAGCCGAGGAAAACAACATCCTCTTTGTGACTGGTCGCCCGCTGCACCTCGGCCAACATTCCCTGCTCGCTCAATTCGACCAGCTGGAAGTCCTTCAAATTGAACTTGTCGCCCTTGATGAGGTCGAGCACGAGCCGGTTGCCGTCGTTTCCGGGCTCGATGCCGAAAATCTTGCCCTTGAGCAAATCCTTGAACTTCTGGATGTCACCGAAATCCTTGAGGCCTTTATCGTAAGTGTATTGCGGCACGGCGAGCGTGTATTTCGCTCCGGTCGGCAGATTGGCGCCGATTTCGACCACCGACTTGTCCTCGATGTACGGCTTGCGATCGTTTTCCATCGACGGCTGCCAATTGCCAAGAAACACGTCGATGTCCTTGTTCTTCATTGAGGCGTAGGTCACGGGAACCGAGAGGACCGTGATTTTGGGCGTGTAGCCGAGACCCTTGAAGATTTCGCCGGCGATCGCCGTCGTTGCGGTGATGTCCGTCCATCCGACGTCGGAGAACTTGACTGTCTTGCAGCTTTCCGGATCGCCGGCGAACGCGCCGCCCGACCCGGCTAGGGCGATAATCCCCGATAGCGTCAGAACTGTTGAGAACCTCATTATCTTCCTCCTCGATCATGCAGCCGGCACGGCTCTGACCCAACCTTCATTGTTTGACAGTATCGGCGCATGCGACGCGCGGTCAAATCGAATGATTGGGTGACGCCAAGCCTGGAATCGTTTGAGCTTCACCTGACGAGCCGCTAGAAGCAGGCCCCGCGTCTCCCGCCTTCCGGAGCCCTGATGTCCGATCCCCTGAACGCGACCCCGCAGCAGCAGTCCGAAATACTCATGCAGGCGCTGCCGCACATGCTGCGCTATGACGAGGCGATCGTGGTGGTGAAGTACGGCGGCCACGCGATGGGCGACGAGGACAAGGCGCGCGACTTCGCCAAGGATATGGTGCTCCTGGAGCAGGCCGGCATCAATCCGGTGGTCGTGCATGGCGGCGGGCCGCAGATCGGGACGATGCTGAAGAAGCTCGGCATCGAATCGCATTTTTCCGGCGGCCTTCGGGTCACCGACAAGCCGACCATGGAAATCGTCGAGATGGTGCTCGCCGGATCGATCAACAAGCAGATCGTCGGTTCGATCAACGCCGAGGGCGGGCGGGCGGTTGGCCTCTGCGGCAAGGACGGCAACATGGTCAGCGCGCGCAAGGTCCACCGCCCCCACAGTCCCGGCGAAGACGTCGTCGATCTCGGCTTTGTCGGCGAGCCCGACAAGGTGGACGTGACGGTGCTCGAGCAGATTCTCGGCCGCGAGCTGATCCCGGTTCTGGCGCCGGTTGCGCAAGGCGCCGATGGGCAGACCTATAACGTCAACGCCGACACTTTCGCCGGCGCCGTGGCCGGCGCGCTCGGCGCCAAACGCCTGCTGTTTCTCACCGACGTTCCCGGCGTCCTCGACAAGAGCGGCGAGCTGATCAAGGAACTGAGGATCGACGACATCCGCAGCCTCATCGCTGAGGGCACGATCACCGGCGGCATGATCCCCAAGGTCGAGACATGCATCTATGCCCTCGAGCGCGGCGTCGAGGGCGTCGTGATCCTCGACGGCAAAGTCCCGCACGCGGTGCTGATCGAGCTCCTGACGGATTATGGCGCGGGCACGCTGATTATGCGATAGCGAGCCATCGAGGCGGAGCGGGCGCATGCGCATTCTGGCGATCGACACGTCCTGCGGAGCGGCGTCGGTCGCGGTCGTCGAAAGCGGCCAGGCCGAGCCGCTGGCGGTGATGACCAAGCGGATGGCGCGCGGTCACGCGGACGCGCTCGCGCCGATGGTCGAAGAGGTGATGCGCGGCCTCGACGGCGGTTTTGCTTCGCTGTCGCGGATTGCGGTCGCGACCGGTCCCGGCTCCTTCACCGGCATCCGCGTCGGCCTTGCGATGGCGCGAGCAATGGCGGTCGCGCTCGCGATCCCGGTGGTCGGCGTTTCGACCTTGGCCGCGTTCGCAACGCCGCTCCTCACCGCGCCGAGGCCCGGAATCATCGCCGCGGCGATCGACGCTCGCCACGGGTCGGTTTATTTTCAGTTGTTCGAGGCGACCGGCCGCCCCCTGGGGCCGCCACGCTGCGATACGGCGCGCGAATGCGTGCGCGCGATCGGCGCCGGTCCGGCTTGGCTCGCGGGCGACGCGGCCGCGCTCATCGCCAATGAAGCGCACCGGGCCGGCCTGCCATACGATCTCGACGCCGGCAGGGACTCGCCGGACATCGTCGCCCTGGCATGGATGGGCCTCGCCGTCGATCCCGCGGCGAGCCCGGCGCGCCCAGTCTATGTGAAGCCGCCAGACGCCCGGCCGAACCCGGCCGAGTCGATCGCCCGCGCGCCCGCCTGAGACTACTGCATAGAGCCATGATCTTCGGCCTGCGCCGATCCTCCCCGCCCGTTATCCGCCCGCTCCGGCCGGACAAGGCGGAAGCCTGCGCTCGTCTCCACGCCAAGGGCTTCGCCCATCCTTGGTCGGCCCAGGAGGTCGCCGCCCTGATCGCGAGCGCCTCGACGCTCGCCGCGGCGGCGCTCGACCCGGCAAACGGCCGACTGCGCGGGTTCGTGCTGGCGCGGCTGGCCGCGGACGAAGCGGAGATCCTCACCATCGCCGTCGAGGCCGCCTC
The DNA here is from genome assembly GCA_963832305.1 of uncultured Alphaproteobacteria bacterium. GTDB lineage: Bacteria > Pseudomonadota > Alphaproteobacteria > Rhizobiales > Beijerinckiaceae > Roseiarcus. The sequence continues at coordinate 97,580 of CAWHTU010000026.1, forward strand.
CCGAGGCAGGGGCGTGGGCCGGGCGTTGCTCAGCGAGGCTCTGCGCCAGGCGGCGAACGCTGGCGCGAAGGCGATGTTCCTCGAGGTCGGCAAGGACAATGCGCCGGCGTTGGCGCTCTACGAGCGGTTCGGCTTCGTCAAGGTCGGCGAACGCGCCGGCTACTATCGCCGCAAGGATGGAACCCGGGCCGCCGCGGTCATCATGCGCAAGGCGCTGGATTGAACGCCGCTGTTCCCGCTGCGCGATCGATAGTATGTCGCTGGGTCTGAGCCGTGGCTTATAGACGATAATTCCTCTCCGCTACGGCTCCTGCCTACCGCCTTGCCGAGGGCGTCTGCGATGCATTCGTTGTGGTCAGCGGAGCCTTTCTCATCAGTTGCGGCGCCGTCACCATCGGACGGATCGCAACCGGACCATTGTAAATATCGTTTGGGGGGTTTGCCTCGGCCGCTTGGTCCGGATCGGGTTTTGCCGATAAGTTGGAAACTGAGCGATACGCCATTCGTACCTTAGCTTCACATTTATCTCTGGCTGCGCGTGCTCCTCTCTGGAAACGAGCGTTAGCGATCTTCATTCGATCTATCGCGCTCGCCATTTTCTTTAAATCATCTTCTACGTCGTCCAGCGCCCTTTTTGCCGCCATAAGCTCTTTGTCGTCGGGTAGAATTTCCCCAGTTATTTCCGGCGCTCTACTGCAAAGAACCACGATTTGGCAGATTTGCTCACTGTCTTCGTTAGAGCATCGCGTCGCCTTCAGATTGTCCAACGTCCTGTCGGCAGCTTCGCGGCTTTCCGCGGTCCACGACGCTTGATTCTTCTCTTCTTGAGAAAATCGTTCCTGCGCCCGCCTGAAAATATCATCCGCAGTCTGCGCAAGTGACAAGCACGTGAATGGTAGCGTAGCCAATCCTGTTGCGATTGCAGCGGCAGTCGTCTTTTTCATGCCCCTCACCGTAGATGAGGCGTCATCGCGCTTCGATATATTGTCAAGTCACCGTATGCGAGGTTGTTCTTCTTGATTCGATTGCGCCCCGTTGACCAGATATGCTTGTGCTTGGGTGGCATATTTCAGGCGGATGTGGCAAGCCAAAAACGCCGCGCGCTGGATGTTTGTCGCCTCAAATTTACTCGCCAAAAAATCAAGCAAAATCAATGTTTTCGCGGATATGGCTTTTCTCCGGACCGGAAAGCGCCTACATTCCGTCTGAGACCATTCTGGAGTCCTAATTGTCCGAATTGTTTGTGCTTGAAGACGACCGTCGAGTTGCCAGTCCCGTGCGGGACGATGGCCGACGGGTGTTCATCAAGTCATTCGGATGCCAGATGAACGTCTACGACGCCGAGCGGATGAGCGACATTGCGGCCGAGCAGGGCTACCGTGAGGCTCGAGCGCTCGAGGATGCCGATCTTATCGTTCTCAACACCTGCCATATCCGCGAACGGGCGTCGGAAAAGATCTATTCCGAGCTCGGCAAGCTGCGCGAGCTCAAGGACGAGCGCAGCCGCGCTGGGCGGCCGACGACGCTGGTCGTCGCTGGCTGCCTCGCCCAGGCCGAGGGCGCGGAAATCCTCCGCCGCCAGCCCGCCGTCGATGTCGTGGTCGGTCCGCAGAGTTTTCACCGCCTGCCCGAGCTTTTGCGTGAAGCACGCCTTCGGCCGGGCGTCGTCGCCGCCGATTTCCCGGCCGAGGACAAGTTTGCCCACCTCCCCTTGGCCACGCCCGAGGCGATCGCCAGGCGCGGCGTCTCGGCGTTCGTGACCGTCCAGGAGGGCTGCGACAAGTTCTGCTCGTTCTGCGTCGTGCCATATACCCGCGGCGCCGAGGTTTCGCGTCCCGTCCGCCCGGTCGTGGACGAGATCGCGCGCCTCGCGGCGGCCGGCGTCCGCGAGGTCACGCTGCTCGGACAGAACGTCAACGCCTATCACGGGCAGGACGGCGACGGCCGCGCGGTCGGGCTCGCCGGATTGATCCGCGCCGCCGCCGCCGTGCCCGGGATCGCCCGTGTCCGCTATGCGACCTCGCACCCGGGCGACATGAGCGCCGACCTGATCGAGGCCCATCGCGACGTTCGCGCGCTCGCGCCTTACCTCCATCTGCCGGTCCAGTCCGGCTCGGACCGGGTTCTGAAGGCGATGAATCGGCGCCATCGCGCCGCCGATTTTCTGGCCACTGTGGCGCAAGTGCGCGCGGCGCGGCCGGACGTAGCGTTCTCGTCCGACTTCATCGTCGGCTATCCGGGTGAAACCGACGCCGATTTCGAGGCGACGCTGGCGCTCGTGCGCCGAGTCGGTTTCGCCTCGTCCTACGCCTTCAAATATTCCGCCCGGCCCGGAACCCCAGCCGCCGAGGCGCCGGGCCAGATCGACGCGGCGACGAAGAACAAGCGGCTCGCCCGGCTTCAGGCGCTGATCGAGGATGAGCGGCAGACTTTCAACCGGGCGACGCTCGGACGCCGCCTCGATGTTCTGTTCGAGAAGCCGGGCCGGCGCGAAGGCCAGGTCATTGGGCGCTCGCCCTATATGCAGGCGGTGTTCGCGGATGCGCCGAAGTCGCTCATCGGCGTCATGTCGCAAGTCGAGATCGTCGGCGTCGAGCCCCACTCGCTCCGCGGACGCGTTGTCTCGCCAGCGTCGTAAATCTGGGATTTTAATGGCGTGCAGGATGATTCCAGACCCCGAGAGGACACAAGGGAGAAGGCCGATTTGAAGCCGCAGGACAGTTCGCCGACGCGCATCGCCGCAGCCCCCCCTGTCAGCAATCCGACGCTTCGCGAGTCCAAGCCTGCCGAAATCGCCATCGCTTTCCCCGACAACGCCGCCGCCTCCGTGGTGTTCGGCCACTACGATCAGAACATCGCCCGCATCGAGCGCAGCCTCGGCGTCTCGGCTTACGCCAACGGCAATCAGGTCGTGATCAAGGGTCCGCGCGAGGCGAGCGAGCAGGCACGCCGGGTGTTCGAGATGCTCTACGAGCGCGTCAAGCAGGGTCAGCCGGCGAGCGAAGGCGATGTCGAGGGCGTCATCGCCGAGAGCGCCTATCAGGGACTCTTGTTTCCCGGTGACGACGGGTCGAAGGACAGTTTCGGCATCGTCAAGACGCGCAAGCGCGGAGTCGTTCGCGCTCGCAGCGCCGCCCAGGACCACTATCTCGCGGCGCTGCGCAAGCACGAGCTGGTGTTCGCGGAAGGTCCCGCCGGGACCGGCAAGACCTGGCTCGCGGTCGGCCACGCCGTCTCGCTGCTCGAGCAGGGCCTGGTCGAACGGCTGGTGCTGTCGCGTCCGGCGGTCGAGGCCGGTGAGCGGCTGGGTTTTCTGCCCGGCGACATGCGTGACAAGGTCGATCCCTACCTGCGTCCGATCTATGACGCGCTCTACGACTTCATGGACGGGAGAATGGTCGAGCGGGGCATGCAGACCGGAATGATCGAGATCGCGCCGCTCGCCTTCATGCGCGGGCGGACGCTGTCCAAGGCCGCGATCCTCCTGGACGAGGCGCAGAACGCGACCGCGATGCAGATGAAGATGTTTCTCACCCGTCTGGGCGAGGGGTCGCGGATGATGGTCAATGGCGATCCGACCCAGACCGACCTCGCGCCGGGACAGAAATCGGGGCTAGGCGACGCGATTTCGCTTCTCAGGTCGATCCCGCGCATTGGTCATGTCCGCTTCACTCATATCGACGTCGTGCGCCACGACCTCGTGCGCCAGATTGTCGAAGCCTACGAGCGCGCGGGTCGAGAGGGACAGCCGATCGCGCACAAATGAGAGTTGCGCTCGACATCAGCGTTCCATCAAGCCTGTGGCGCCGCTTGCCGCGCGCGCGGGCCATTGCGCGCGAGACGATTGCCGCCGCCATTGCGGAAAGCGCAGCGGTGTTGCACGACGGCGCGGAACTGAGCCTCTGTCTCGCGGATGACGCCCGGTTGCGGGCGTTGAACCACCGCTGGCGCGGCGTCGACAAGCCAACCAACGTTCTCTCCTTCCCGTCACCGTCGCCCGACCGCCTCTCCGAATCCGTCACGCTCGGCGATATCGCTCTGGCCTATGAGACGCTTGCTCGCGAGGCGGGCGAGCTTGGCGTGCCGCTCGCCGACCACTATCGCCATCTCGTCGCCCATGGATTTCTCCATCTCATCGGCTACGATCATGGGACGGACAAAGAGGCTGAGCGCATGGAGGCGCTCGAGACCAGGATCATGGCGCGGCTCGGGGCGGCCGACCCCTACGCGCGCGAAGTCGCCACGACATGAAAGAGACGGAAGAGACCGAGCCGGCGCCGGAGACGCCACTGGCAAGCGGTTCGCGCGAACAGCCGTCAGGCTTGTTCGACCGCGTGCGGGCCTTGTTTGGCCTCGCGCCGGCCTCGGCGCGCGACGACATTGAGGACGTCATCGAGGAGAGCGCGAGCGAGGAGTTCACCCCGCAGGAGCGCGCCATCCTCAAGAACGTGCTGGCGCTTCACGACGTCCGGGTCGAGGACGTAATGGTGCCGCGCGCCGACGTCGTCGCGCTCGCGCTCGATACGCCGCTTCGCGACGTGCTCGATTGCTTCCGCACCGCGGGCCACTCGCGCCTGCCGGTCTACGACGAAACGCTCGACGATCCGCGCGGCATGATCCACATCCGCGATTTTGTCGTCTTCCTCGCGTCCGATCCGCGCTTCGGGCTGATGAGAGGGCCTGAGCCGCCTGACGCCGACGCCGAGACCGGACTTGACATGCCGCTCTCGGCGGCGCGGATCTTAAGGCCGGTTCTCTACGCGCCCCCGTCGATGCCGGCGCTCGACCTCTTGCTCAAGATGCAGGCCTCCCGCACCCATATGGCGCTGGTGATCGATGAATATGGCGGAACCGACGGCCTGGTGTCGATCGAGGACGTGATGGAATCGATCGTCGGCGACATCGAGGACGAGCACGACGAAGACGAGACGCCGGAACTGCACCCGTCGGGCGACGGCGGCTTCATTGCAGAGGCCCGCGCACCCCTCGACGCCGTCTCCAAGGCGGCCAGCTTCGATTTCGCTTTGCTCCCCGAGGCCGAGGGCGTGGACACGATCGGCGGCCTTGTGACCGCAGCGGCCGGGCGCGTGCCCAACCGCGGCGAGATCTTGACCGGTCCGGGCGAATTCGAATTCGAGATCCTCGACGCCGACCCGCGCCGTATCAAGCGCGTGAAAATCTGGCCGCTTTCGGCGCGCGGCATGAAGCCGCCCACGCCGGCGGCGGCGGACGCCAAACTGAGCGGCCAGCCTTAAAGCGGATGGTGGCGACGAATCGCCGTCTTCCGTCCGATCCTCCTCAGATCGACTTCACCTCGCCGCCGTCCATGCGCAGCGTCGAGCCTGTCATCCAGCGGGCGCCGGGCGAGACGAGGAAGGCCATCAGCTCGGCGATCTCCTCCGGCTCGCCGTAGCGGGCGATGCCCGCTTCCTTCGGGAAATTGGCCGTCGCCGCCTCGACGGTCATATTGTGCAGCGGCGCCCAGTGCTCGAGATAGGACCGGCGCCGCCCGGTCATCACCGGGCCGGGGAGGACGCTGTTGACCTGCACGCCATCGGCGATTCCTCGATCCGAGAACGCTTTCGCCAGCGCGACGATGGCGGCGTTGATCGCGCCGACCGCCGCGTAAGGCGCTTTCGGAAACAGCGCGGAGTTGCCCGACATCAGGACCACGGCGCCATTGGCCGCCTTCAGGGCCGGCCACGCGGCGATCGTCAGCCGCCGCGCGCCGTGCAGCTTGAGCGCCAGGCCCGCGTCCCACTGAGCGTCGGTCATCTCGAAGAGGTCGATCTGCGGAACGGCGCCCGCGATGTTGAGCAACGCGTCGATCTGACCGAACGTCGCGGAAGCCTGATCGACGACAGCCTGAGCGGCGGCTGGCTCAGAGAGGTCGATGTCGATGACCAGCGCCTCGGCGCCGGCGGCGTTCACCGACTTCGCCGTTTCATCCAGATTGGCGCGGTCACGCGCGGCGAGGACGAGGGCGGAGAAGTCGCGCGCGAGGCGGATGGCCGTCGCCCGGCCGATGCCCTGGCTCGCGCCGGTGACGATCGCGACTGACTTCGCCATGGAGAGGCCTCCTCGATTTCGCAAGCCGTGATCAGCGGGGAAGGAAGTCGCGGATCGCCGCCGCGATCTCGGCCGTATGGGTCTCGAGCGCGAAATGCCCGGTGTCGAAAAAGCGCACGACCGCGCCCGGGATGTCGCGCTTGAACGCCTCGGCGCCCGGCGGCAGGAAGAACGGATCGTTCTTGCCCCACGCGGCCAGCAGGGGCGGCTTGTGGGTCCGGAAATACTGCTGGAAGGTCGGGTAGAGCGCGACATTGCTCTTGTAGTCGCCGAAGAGGTCGAGCTGCACCTCCGCCACGCCGGGCCGGGAGAGGTAGAAATTGTCGAGCGAGTAGCCGTCGGGGGAGACTCTCGTCGGGTCGGGCGCGCCGTGTGTGTACTGCCAGACGGTCGTCTCCGGCTTGAGGAACGGGCGCAGCGCCTCCCGGTTTGCCGGCGAAGGGTCTTGCCAGTAGGCGCGGATCGGCTTCCAGCCGTCGCTCAAGCCCTCTTCGTAGGCGTTGCCGTTCTGCGAAATGATCGCGGTGATCCGGTCCGGATGCTTGACCGCCAGCCGGAACCCCGTCGGCGCGCCGTAGTCGAATACGTAGACGGCATAGCGGTCGAAGCCGATGGTCTCGGTGAAGCGGTCGATCGTCTCCGCAACCCGGTCGAAGGTGTTCGCCCCATTCGGCATGTCGGAGTTGCCGAAGCCCGGGAGATCGGGCGCGACGATATGGAATCGGTCGGCGAGCAGCGGGATGAGATCGCGGAACATATGGCCGGCGGTCGGGAAGCCGTGCAGCAACAGCAGCTTCGGCGCGCCGGGCGCGCCCGCCTCGCGGTAGAAGACACTGCGGCCGTCGACCTTGGCGGTCCGATAGTGGATGGCGGTCATCTCGCTTCTCCTTCGGTGAGCAATAATCATCTCGCTGTGGCGCGGCCGGCCACGACGGCTGGCCGGGCTGCGCCGGCGTTTCCCTCTTGCTCCTCCCCCGGGCCCATGCAGTTCGAATTCAGCGCTGTCGCGCGCCGCACGCGTCAGACCCTGCTTGTGGAGCCGGCGGCTGCGGCTCCATGAAGTCAACCGCTGGCGGCCTTGCTGATCGCCTCGCGGATGATGTCGAGGACGGGAGCGGGCGCGGTCACCAGCGGCGCGTGGTCGACAGGGTGCGATCGCACCAGGGCCTTCATCCGGTCGGCCATGAAGCGCTGGTTTTCCTGAACGATCATCCGATCCTGCTCGGCCACGAGGAACCAGGCCGGTCGGTCCTTCCATACCGGCCGCCCCACCTTGACAGTGATGCAGGCGGGCGAGATCGGCCGCTGGACCGCCGCCAGCACCGCAAGCTCCGCGTTCGTCGCGTTTTGGGCGAACGCGGCGGCGAAGGCGGCCTCCGGCAGATAGATCAGCCCGTGTGCGTCCGGCGCGAGTTTCGGCGCCTGCGGGTGCGGCGCGCCGCGGGTGAATACGTCCGCGACCGTCTCGCCTTCCTCGGGAGCGAGCGCGGCGACGTAGACGAGCGCCTTCACTTTCTCGCTCTGCGTCGCCCCGATGACGGCGCCCGCATAGGCGTGGCCGACGAGCACGACCGGCGAGATCGCCCGCTCGAGGGTCCGGTCGAGCGCCGCGACATCGTCGGCGAACGACGTCAGCGGCAGCGGCGCCGCCATCACCTTGACGCCATCGGCCGCCAGCGGCGCGATGATCTTCGCCCAGCTTGATCCGTCGGCCCAGGCGCCATGCACGAGCGCCACGCTCACGTCATTCATCGCCATCCTGTTGCTCCTCAGATCGTGAGGCTGCCGAACGTAACCTGTCTAATTGGCAGTTGACGGTTACGACAAGCTGAATAACTTGTCAACAGCAGCTGGACAGGTTAGCCTAATTCGAAGTGTCAATCGCTCCGCACAGGCCGCCCGCAAATTTCGTTGCCGACTCGCTCGGCCTCGATTTCCTGAACTCGATCGCGACGCCCCTCGATACGCCTGTCGATTGGCTTGATGATGGCGAGGGCCTTCTCGACTGGCTGGCTCAGGCCAAGCTCGTTCCTACGGAAGCGCTGAACGCGTTGCGTGCGCGAGCGACGCCAGCGGAACTGGACAAGATCGCCGATGAGGCTCGCACTCTGCGCGAATGGTTCAGAGGCTTCGTTCGCAAACATATGGGCCGCCCGCTCGCGCCGGAGGCGCTCCGGGAGCTTGGGCCTCTCAATCGGCTATTGGAGCGCGACGAGACGTTCAGCCGCATCTCTGGCGGCGATGGCGGTCGCCTGGAGCTGCGAGCGACGCGGCGCTGGCGATCCCCCGAATCGCTGCTCGCGCCGATCGCCGAGACGTTGGCGAGGTTCGTGTGCGAGGAGGATTTCGCCAACGTGAGGGCGTGCGAGGGACACAGCTGCACCCTGATGTTCGCCGACCATACGAGGCGGCGGGCGAGACGGTGGTGCAGCATGGCGATCTGCGGCAACCGCGCCAAGCAGGCCGCCCACCGCGATCGGGTCAGGAACAGGCGCAACCGGAAAACCTCATCCTAAGGAGCGTCGCGTCTCGAAGGACGTGTCCAGCAGGCGCGCGCGACGCAGCCTCTGAAATCGTCCTTCCGGACGCGCCTTCGGCGTTCCTCAGGACGACGGCGCAAAACGCTGTTGCTTTCTCCGCCGCTACTTCGTCAACCTCGGCGGCACGTTTGAGAACAGGAAGCCCAGTCCCTCGGCAAAGGTCGGATGCGCGAAGTCGGCCTCTCGCAATCGCGTGTACGGCAGGTCCGCCATCATCGCCGTATGCACAACCGCCATCACTTCGCCGGCCGCCGCCCCGATCATGGTGAAGCCGAGAATGCGGTCGTCGCTCTCTCCCACGAGCGCCTTCAGCAAGCCTTGCTTCTCGCCGGTCGCCTGCGCCCGCAGGACGGCGCTCATCGGCAGCGTCGCGACGCGGGTCTTGACGCCCTGGCGTTCAGCGTCGCGTTCGCTCAAGCCAACATGCGCCAGCGGCGGGTCGGTGAACATGCAGTAGGGAACGAAGCGATCGCGCGTGCTGCGCCGCCCGCCGGCGAGATTGTCGCGAACGATTCGAAAATCGTCCTCGGATATGTGGGTGAACAGCGGACTCCCGGCGCAATCGCCGAGCGCCCAGACGTCCGGCGCGCTCGTCTCCAGCCGCTCGTTGACGCGAACAAAACCTCGTTCGTCCAGCTCAACGCCGGCCTTGTCGAGTCCGATCCCGGCGGTATTCGGAACGCGTCCCGCCGCGACCAGGATATGGCTGCCCTCGATCTTTCGCTCGCTCGAGTTCGCGCGCACGGCGATGCTGACTGCGTTTCCGGACTGGCCGCTTGCCTTGAGGAGCTCGGTCGAGACGAAGCACTCGATGCCTTCCTCGCTCAGAATTCGCAGTATCTCGTGCGAGACGTCGGGGTCCTCCCGGCTCATGAGCTGAGGACCGGCCTCGATGATCGTCACTTCGGCCCCGAAGCGGCGGTAAGCCTGCGCCAATTCGAGACCGGCATAACCGCCGCCGATCACGATCAGATGCGCCGGCAGAATGTCGAGCTCCAGAACCTCGATATGGGTCAGGGGCTTCGCAGCCTCGAGGCCGGGCACGCCGGGGATGAGGGCGCGGGTTCCGACATTGAGGAAGATCTGATCGCCGACGAGCGTTCGCGCGCCGCCGTCGTTCAGACTCACCTCGAGCGTCTTCGGGCCCACAAAGCGCCCGGACCCCATGATCAATTCGGCGCCGCTGGCCTTGTAGTTCTGCAAGTGCGCGGCCACCTGCGCGTCGACCATCTCGCGCTTGCGCCGCCGGACCGTCGCCATATCGACCTTGACGGGGCCGGTCATTGCGCCGAACTCCGCCGCGTGGCGCGCTATATGCGCGACCTCGGCGCTTCGAATCTCGTTCTTGCTCGGGAGGCAGGCGATGTTGGGGCAGGAGCCGCCGATCCACCTGCGCTCGATGACGGCGGTCCGTCGCCCGGACTTCCCCATATGCCAAGCGGTGAGCTTGCCCCCGCCCCCGCTGCCGAGGATAAGAACGTCGAAATGTTCAGGCTGGGACATGAGCTTCCTCCACGATCGATACCGGAAGGGGTAGAGCCGACGCTCGGCATCGGAATGGCGCGAACTTCCGAAATCCAAGCGGCATCAATAGGGCGGGGCTAGCTTATATTGCCGCAACGCACGAAGCCGGTCGCCGCTATTGCCTGCCCCGGCGGCCTCGACAATTCGGGCGGCGGCCCGCTTCAAGGAGAGAGAGACTGTGGCAAGAGAACTCGAAGGCAAGGTCGCCGTCGTGACTGGGGCTGCGTCCGGAATCGGACTGGCCAGCGCGGAGGCGATGCTGGCGGCGGGCGCCCGTGTGGTGATGGCCGACCGCGACGAGGCGGCGCTAGAGGCGCTCCGCGCCAGGCATGGCGAGCCGGTCATCCCGCTCGCCGTCGATCTGCTCGATCCGAAGGCCTGCGCTTCGCTCCTGCCAAGAGTCCTCGAAATGGCGGGCCAACTCGATATCCTGCATGCAAACGCAGGCCTCTACGTCGGCGGCGACCTCGTCGACGCCGACACCGGGGCGATCGACCGGATGCTCAACCTTAATGTCAACGTCGTGATGAAGAACGTGCATGACGTGCTGCCTCACATGATCGAGCGCCGGAGCGGCGACATCATCGTCACGAGTTCGCTCGCGGCCCATTTTCCGACGCCCTGGGAGCCCGTCTATGCGTCGTCAAAGTGGGCGATCAACTGCTTTGTCCAGACGGTGCGGCGCCAGGTGTTCAAGCACGGCATCCGCGTCGGCTCGATCTCGCCCGGCCCCGTCGTCACCGCCTTGCTTGCGGACTGGCCGCCGGAGAAGCTCAAGGAAGCGAGGAAGTCCGGAAGCCTGCTCGAGCCCGGCGAAGTGGCCAACGTGGTCATGTTCATGCTGACCCGGCCGCGTGGCATGACGATTCGCGACGTCGTCATGATGCCAACCAATTTCGATCTCTGAGACCAAAGAGCCATGCTCCTCGGGTCTAAGACTCTCAGCCCCGACGGGCGCCTTGGCGGGGCGCGCCTGCGTCTCGCGAGCCGATCAACGGAAAAACCGGCGAACCGGCCGGCTCGGCCGCGCCAAAACATGAGGGATTCCGGACTGTTTGTCGTTTTTTCCGACATTTGCTTTCTGTTTTTCAAAACCTGCGTTATCCTGCTTGCTTTCGTCGACACAGGACGCCGACAGCGGCGCAAGGAGCTTGTCATGGATCAGCAGGAGGCGGCGCCCGTCCGGCGCCGCCGAATGGGCGCGCACGGGATGATGTTGCGGCGCAAGCGGATTTTCGCGCGTCCGCGCGAGGGCCTGAGCTACGAGGAAATGGCGACGCTGCGGGGACGCGGCCGAACCTCCGGCGGAGGAAAAAAATCAACTGAATCGGTCGTAAATGCCTGAAAAGTCCCGATTCCAAAAAGCAAAAGAAAGCATTTTCATTTTCGCCGGTTTTTGTGGGCTTTCGCCTATTTTTGCCAGCGTGCGACCCACTGAGTCCAGAGACGGGCGCCGCTCATTCCCCCAAATGGCGCGCGGAGGAGAGTGCTTCACTCCAGATATCCGCCGCAATGTCCGGCGATGTTCGCGCGCGACTCACCGAGTTCGAACCTGGCCCCCGTTCGGTCTATGGTCGGCGATGGCGATTCGACGGTCCACGAGGGATGTTCCTTGAGCCTTGCCGGTTCCACCGTCATGCCCCGCGTCAATGTCCTGGGCTCGCTCGTCGAGGGGATCATCCTGTCCTGGGGATGGCGCCGGCGGGCGATCGCCTTCGTGTCGGGCGCGGTCGGGGCGCTGGCGTTGCCGCCGTTTTCCCTGTTCGCCCTCATTGCTGCGCCGCTCACAATCGCGGTCTGGCTGATTGATGGCGCTCAGGACCGCGGCTCCGGACGGCCGCTGATCGGCGCGATGCGCGCCGCCTTCGGGGCCGGCTGGTGGATGGGCTTCGGCTATTTTCTCGCCGGCCTCTGGTGGGTCGGCGCGGCGTTCCTGGTCGAGGCCGACAAGTTCGCCTGGGCGTTGCCGCTTGGAGTCGTCGCCCTGCCGGCGGTTCTCGCTCTCTTCCCCGCGGCCGGATTTGCGATCGCGCGGGCCTTATGGTCGCCGGGGCCCGCGCGCGTTTTCGCGCTCGCGTTCGGGCTCGGGGTCGCCGAATGGGCGCGCGGCCTCCTCTTCACCGGCTTTCCCTGGAACGACCTGGGCATGGCGCTGGGAAGCAATCTTACGCTCGCCCAGATCGCCTCGCTCGTCGGCCTCCACGGGCTCACCTTCCTGACCATCGCCATCTTCGCCGCGCCGGCGACTTTGTGGCGTATCGGCGAAGGGCGGCTCAACCTTGCTCCGGCGGGACTTGCCGCGCTCGCGCTCGTCCTCATCGCCGCCTTCGGCGCGTACCGCCTCGCGGCGCCGGCGACCGCCGCTCTGCCCGGGGTCAAGCTGCGTCTCATCCAGCCCAATATCGGCCAGGACGACGCATCATTTTCGCCAGAGACCAAGGACGCGATCCTGCGCCGCTACTTCGACCTGTCGGAGCGCGCGACGGCGCCGGATCGATCCGGCATTCGCGACGTGACCCACCTGATCTGGCCCGAGTCGGCGTTTCCGTTTATCCTCTCGCGCGATCGGAAAGCGCTCGACGACATCGCCGCTTTCCTCTCCGGGGGAGCGACGCTCGTCACCGGCGCGGCGCGCCTCGAGGACGATGGAAGAGGGCCGCGGCGCTACTTCAATTCGATCGAGATCGTCGGCCGCGATGGGCTCGCCGGCGAGCATTACGACAAGCAGCATCTCGTGCCCTTCGGCGAATACGTGCCCTTCGAGAGCGCCCTGCAAAAGGCGGGCATCACGCAGTTCGTTGACATTCCAGGCGGCTTCGAACCGGGCGCGGGACGCCGCGTCCTCCGGATTCCGGGCTTGCCCGACGCCATGCCGCTCGTCTGCTACGAGGCGATCTTTCCGATTGAGATCGGCGACATCTTCTCCGGCGCCGTGCGGCCGCGGTGGCTGCTGAACGTTACCGACGACGCCTGGTTCGGCGAGACGCCCGGGCCCTATCAGCACTTCGCCCAGGCCCGGTTGCGGGCGATCGAGCTAGGCGCGCCGCTGGTGCGCGACGCCAATTCGGGGATCTCGGCCGTGCTCGACGGCCTCGGTCGCGAGATCGTCGCCGCGCCGCTCGGCGCGGATGGCGTCCTCGACGCCGAATTGCCCGAGGCGCTTCCGCCGACCTGGCAGTCCCGCCTGGGGTCGGCCGGCGCCGCGCTGATCGGATTGGCGCTCCTGGCGGCGGCCCTGGCCGGGAAGCGGCTCGCGGCTGAACGGAGACTGGCGATTGCAATATTGCTTGCTTGCGCGCTATGCGAGCATCTTGTATCTGCATTCCCTTAGGTCAGTTGATTCGAGCGTACGGTTGCAGACGTTGCGCACGGACCACGGGGGTGGAAGCTGATGTCCAAATCCTCCAACATAGTCGATGTGTACGTCGGCGCGCGGTTGCGCATGCGCCGGACGATGCTCGGCATGAGTCAGAGCAAGCTCGGCGAGCTTCTCGGCGTAACGTTCCAGCAGATCCAAAAATACGAAAAGGGCTCGAATCGGATCAGCGCCAGTCGTCTTCAGCATACCGCGCGGGTGCTTGAAGTGTCGCCAGGCTATTTCTTCGACGGCGCGCCGGCGCAGTCGGCAGAATTTGGGTTCGCCGAAGAATCTCCGCAGTCTTACGTTGTGGATTTCCTTGCGTCGACGGAGGGCCTGCAGCTCAATCGCGCCTTTCTGCGCGTTCGCGACCCGAGAGTGCGCCGCAAGATCGTGGATCTTGTCATTTCGCTGGCTGCGGCGGACGACGCGGATGGCGGCTCGCCCGTTCGGTAAAGCGAACGATCCGGCCAAAATCGGCTTGACGCATAGAACACCCGCTGGCAGAAGCGGCGCCTGCGCGGCCAGGGACCGGCCGCGCAATCGTCGCGGCGGCGGGCGCCCCAGCAGGAGAATCGTGAATATGGCTCGTCAATATTACGAGTTCACCAGTGAATCTGTGTCCGAAGGGCACCCGGACAAGGTTTGCGATCGGATTTCTGATGAAATCGTCGATCTGTTCTTCCGCGAGGGGGCGAAGGCCGGCATCGACCCCTATCAAATTCGTGTCGCCTGCGAGACCCTCGCCACGACAAACCGGGTTATCGTCGCCGGCGAGGTCCGCGGGCCCAAGATCTCCAACGATGAGATCGACGCCGCCGTTCGCAAGGCTGTCAAGGACATCGGCTACGAGCAGGAGGGCTTCCATTGGCGGAAAGCCAACGTCGAGGTGCTGCTGCACGCCCAGTCCGCCGACATCGCCCAGGGCGTCGACGCGGCCGGCAACAAGGACGAGGGCGCGGGCGACCAGGGCATCATGTTCGGCTACGCCTGCCGCGAAACGCCCGAATTCATGCCGGCGCCTCTCTACTATGCTCACGAGATCCTGCGGGCGGTCTCGAAGGCGCGCCATTCGGGCGCTGAAAAAACGCTGGGACCCGACGCCAAGAGCCAGGTCACTGTACGGTATCACAATGGCAAGCCGGTGGAGGCGACGCAGATCGTCGTCTCGCATCAGCACCTCGTCGAATCGCTCACTTCCGAGGACGTCGCCCAACTTGTCCGCCCCTATGTCGAGGCGGCGTTGCCCGTAGGGTGGATCACGGCCAAGACGGTCTGGCACATCAATCCCACCGGCAAGTTCTTCATTGGCGGCCCCGACGGCGACTGCGGCCTCACCGGACGCAAGATCATCGTCGACACGTATGGCGGCGCAGCGCCGCACGGGGGCGGCGCTTTCTCGGGCAAGGACCCCACCAAGGTCGACCGCTCGGCGGCCTACGCCGCCCGCTATTTGGCCAAGAATATCGTGGCGGCCGGCCTGGCCGATCGATGCACGCTCCAGCTTTCCTACGCCATCGGGGTCGCGCGTCCCCTCTCGATTTACGCCAATCTGCACGAGACCGGGCAAATCGATGAGGCGAAGCTCGAGACGGCGCTGATGGACGTCATGAACCTGAGTCCGCGCGGCATTCGCGAGCATCTGCATTTGAACCGTCCGATCTTCGCCCGCACGTCGTCCTATGGCCATTTCGGCCGCGCGCCGGAAGCCGACGGCGGCTTTTCCTGGGAAAAGACCGATCTGGCGGATACGCTGCGCGCGCTCGCCTGAGATCGGCGCGACGGTCGGGGCTGATGATGGCGAACGGTGGACCGGACGGTCCGTCGCCGCTTCGCCGGCTCTACGGACGCAGCCGGGGCAAGGCGCTTCGCGCCGGCCAGGAGCGCCTGCTCGAAGAAGCGCTGCCGCTCTTTTCGGTCAGTCCGGAAGCGCTGGCCGCGGGGCAGGCTTTTGCCCCGTCGCCGCGCGAAGCCTGGCTTGAGATCGGTTTTGGGGCGGGGGAGCATCTGGTTGAGCAGGCGAAGGCCAATCCGGATGTGGGCGTCGTGGGCTGCGAGCCGTTTCTCAACGGAGTCGTCGCGGCGCTCGCCAGCCTCAAGCGCGAACAACTCATCAATGTGCGGCTGCGGCGCGGCGATGCCCAAGCGCTTGTCGAAGCCGCCCCGGACGGATTCTTTTCGCGCGTTTTCATCCTCTATCCGGACCCTTGGCCAAAACGACGCCACCGCAAGCGGCGCGTTGTGGAGGCGGGCATGATCGAGGCCCTCGCGCGCGCGATGCGGCGGGGAGGCGAAGTGCGTTTCGTCACCGATATCGATGACTATGGCGGCTGGACCCTCAAGCGCTTTCTGGATTCGCCATATTTCCGCTGGACTGCAAACCGGGCCGACGATTGGCGCCGGCCCTGGCCCGAATGGCGCCCGACACGCTATGAGGCCAAGGCCCGCAAGGAGGGCCGTAGGTCCGTCTACCTCACTTTCGCGCGCCTGTGAGCCAATAGGAACGCTCAAAACGGATTCTCCGGTCAAGGAGAATCACGTAAGCAGAGCGTCCGATCGGAGAAGCGTTTATGACCGAGAGCGTCGATCGCCGCACGCTGCTGAAAGGCGCGGCCGCATCCGCGGCGGCGATGAACCCGCTCGCGGAAGCTCTTGCCGCCCAGTCGGACGGGCTGCAGTTCGACCCGCCCGTGGCGTTCACCTACGACCTCCTGCGGTCGCGGGCCCGCGACCGGGCCCACGGTCCCTATGTCGCCCCGCAGCGTCCGGCGCCGGACATCCTCCAGAAGATCAACTACGAGGAGTGGGGCAAGATCCGCTACCGCGACGATTTCGCGCTATTCGCCAACGGTCCCGGCCGGTATCCGGTCACCTTTTTCCATCTCGGCCTATTCTTCCAGAAGGCCGTCAGAATGCATGTCGTCGAGGGCGACATGGCGCGCCAAATCATCTACGATCAGTCCTATTTCGAGATGCCGGCCAATTCGCCGGCGCGCGACCTGCCGAAGGGCGCCGGCTTCGCCGGCCTGCGCGTCCAGGAAGCGCGCGACGGACTGCTCGACTGGCGCAAGAACGACTGGGTCGCCTTCCTCGGCGCGGCCTATTTCCGCGCCATTGGCGAGCTCAGGCAGTACGGCCTATCCTCGCGGGGGGTCGCGCTCGACGTCGCTGTCGCCGACAGGCCGGAAGAGTTTCCCGACTTCACCGACTTCTACATCGACGCGGCTCCGGACGGCGACACGATGACGCTTTACGCGCTGATGGAGGGGCCCTCGATTGTCGGCGCATTCCGCTTCCTGATGACCCGCGCCAAGGGCGTGGTGATGGACATCGAGGCGGCGATGTTCACCCGCGCCCAGATTTCGCGATTTGGCATCGCGCCGCTGACCTCGATGTACTGGTTCTCCGAGACCAAAAAGGAGACGGCGATCGACTGGCGCCCGGAAGTCCACGACTTGGACGGCCTGGCGATGTGGTCGGGCAATGGTGAGCGGCTCTGGCGGCCGCTCAACAATCCGCCGCGGATCATGGTCTCCTCCTTCCTCGACAACAATCCGCGCGGTTTCGGTCTTTTGCAGCGCGACCGGGTGTTCGACCACTATCTCGACGGCGTCTTCTACGACAGGCGCCCGAGCCTGTGGGTCGAGCCGCTGCCGGGGCCGAGCGGCGAGGGGTGGGGGAAGGGATCGATCCAGCTCTGCGAAATCCCGACCGATGACGAGATCCACGACAATGTGGTCGCGATGTGGGTGCCGGCCGAGCCGGTCCCGGCTGGCGCCGAGGTCAACCTCAACTACCGCCTGCACTGGCTCGCCAACGAGCCTTATCCGAGCAAGCTTGCGGTTGTATGGGCGACCCGCCTCGGGCGCGGCGGCCAGCCTGGGCAGCCGCGCCCCAAGGGCGTGAGGAAGTTCATGGTCGAGTTCCTCGGCGGCCCGCTTGCCGAACTGCCGTTCGGGGTCAAACCCGAGCTCGTCGTTTCGGCCTCGCGGGGAACCTTCGGCCCCTACCAGCTCATCGAGGCGGTCCCCGACGGCGTCGCCGGACACTGGCGGGCGCAGTTCGACCTCATCGTCACCGGGACCGAGCCGGTCGAACTGCGCGCGTTCCTGAAGTCGGGCGCCGAGACTGTGACTGAGACCTGGATGTTCCAGTACCACCCGTTCTGAGCGGGTCGAAGCCGAGGCCCGGGTCAGGCGGCTCGCGGCAGATAGGCGAGTTGGGCGTGGCGCTCGCAATAAGGCCCGCGCGCGACCTCGCCACAGTAGCGGAAGGTTTTAAGGTCGCGCGGATTCCCGGTCGGCCAGCGGCATGCGCCGTCGGTGAGGTCGACGACCGTGATTTTCCCGTCGATCGGTTCCTTATCGGTGAAATAGGCGGAGTACGGGGCGCTGCCGTCGGAGGCGGCGACGCGCGCGAGGGCAGCATTGGTCTTGTTCATTTCATGCTCTGCAATTTGGGAAGCGGCCTGCGCCAGGGCGCGGAAAGCCACGGAAAAACGCAGATAGAGATGAAAAACCGGATTTCCAAGGAGGTTGGACCGGCATTTTGTCGCTAGGGGCGAGCTTTTTCTCGCTGAAGCCCGATTTTCGCTTTCAGCTCCCGGTGCAACCTCTTGAGGCCCAGGATCAAGGGTGGCGGCTTTTGAACCGAAGCGAATGTTATCCGCTTCATGGCGTAGGTCCTCTATGCGCAAACAGCGGTCATTCGCTGAACCTTGCCGGGCGCGACGGTCCGCAAAGGGGTGGTGCCTTCAGGCGTCCACGCTCTGTTCTCAGTCGGTGAAACCCCGCCCAGCCGCTCCAGCTCGCGCACGTAGCAGAATAGGGAGAAGAGCCCCAAGAGAATAGCAAGGCACTGGTAGACCGGGATGTCGAATTCAGGCGCCGGGTTCTAAGCCGTTGTCGGCTACGCCTTAGGAAGCTCCGCGCGAGCAAAGCTGTCTCCGAAATAAGGGAACCCGTCCCGCATGCGGCTTCTGTCTGGCGCAACCCCGTCGGTTAGCGTCGTATTTGTCGCCAAGCTCAGGATTACGTCCATGACGTCGTCCGCCAAGCCTCGACCATTGAATTCGGCGATGCCGAATGCTGCGTCCGTGTCCAGCTCGTAGGGAAGCGTCACTGGGCAAAGTCGCTCGATCAGTCGGCGCGCATAGTCGTCAGGGTCTGCCGCCGAGCCAGCGAGGCGGGTAAGTCTGGCCACGACGCTCGCGATCTGAGCCGAGAAACGCGGGATGTCCTCGATCGGAGTGCTGCGGTTGAAATCCTCTCGCATTGCGAGGTCTGGCATGAAAATGTTGGTGATTAGCGGAAGCCCCCATCGGGAAACTTGGGCTTCCGGGGCATGGCCGTAGAGCGATGCTGTCGCCCAGCCACGCACGACACCTTGTCCGACGAGTGGCGTGGGCACCTCGAGCACCAACGCGGTGACGTTTCGACCAGCGAAGAAATTCTTCCGGCTTTCGAACGCGCTTGGCTCGAACCGCTCTTTCTCAAAGAGAGCGGTCCGGAATTCGCCCAAAGCCATGGCGTCTCCCGCGAACAGATCCGGAGCCAGACCAGCGAAAGCCTTCACGCCTGTAGCCGTCTCGACCACGCGCCCAGTATGCCCGGCTACGACCAGGTCCCCATCCGCACCGGACGAAGCGCTCGGACCAGACGCGCGCCGAACCTCGAAGTTTTGCACATGTGTTTGGTCATGATCGTCAGCGTGAGGGACAGGGCCAAACCGCGCCTTGAACGATAGTTCCTCGCGGGCATCGCCATTGAGATCGAAGCGAAATGCGTACAGCCCGTCATCGCGAAATGTGTCTGGACCGGATCGACCTGCATCCGGGTTCACCGTCATCGCCATGACCGTGAACCCAGGTCGTCCGCCGAATAGGTAGAAGTCGCAGACGTTAATTCGGGGATCTTCCCGGGCCGTCGGCGTGTCGAAGTGGTGGGACATTCGCGCGCTTCCCCGCATTAAGAGGGACAGAAAGGTCAAGCCGAACTGGATTTGGGCAGCAATGCGCAAAAGGTTTGTCGGCGCAATACCTCATTGCCCTGCTTCGCATGAAGCTTTCCGGGCCGGCCGCAGGGCCATCCTAAACCTAGCACGAGTGCAGCGAGCAAGCCGACCCCCGCAACTGCAACGAAATGTCGCCCCAATGACCGCTTCGCGTCGACACCGGTCCCTGCTGGCGATTTAGACCTTGTCTGCTTTCCGCCGAGGCCGTGCGAAAAGGCGATGTTCAAGAGCCTATGCGGGAGCTCAAGAGCCTATGCGGGAGCGGCCGGGAAGCGGGTTGGGTTTGCCGACGGCTTAGATTTCAACGGAGAGGGGCTCAGGCGGCCCTCATCGCCTGGATGAGCGGCTGCACCCCGAGGATGGCGATCATCCGCTTCAGATTGTAGGCGAGAACGTGAAGGCTCATCTCCGCGCTGACCTTTTCGAGGGTGCGCATCCTGAAGTGGGTCGCGCCCATCCACGCTTTGATGGTTCCGAATGGATGTTCTGCGGTCTGGCGTCGGATGCGCATGGTCTTGGGCGCCCGGTCTAACCGCTCCTGCATCGCGTCGAGCACGGCTTCGTGCTCCCAACGCTTGACGCGCCGCTCCTTTGCAGGCGTGCACTTCGATTTCAGCGCACAGCCGGTGCATTTCGTCGTCCAGTAGTTATCCAGCTTTCGCCCCGCCTCGACATTCCAATATCGCCAGGTCAGCTTCTCGCCGGCAGGACAACGATAGACGTCTTCGCCCGTGTCATAGACGAAATCCTGCTTGCCGAACCGGCCGTCCGCCTTGGCGCCTGAGGTCAGCGGCTTCGGAACGAGCGGCGTCACGCCCGTCGCCTCGCAGGCCAGAATCTCTTCGCCTTTGAAGTAGCCGCGATCGGCGATCGCCGTCAGTTCGCGCACGCCCGTCGCTTCTTGCGCCTGCTTGGCCATCGTCGAGAGCTGGCTGCGATCGTTGCCGATATTGGTGACCTCATGCGCAACGATCAGGTGATGCTGCGCATCGACCACGGCCTGCACATTGTAGCCGACCAGCCCCGTGTCCTTGCCGCTCGTCGCCATGGATCGCGCGTCGGGATCGGTCAATGAAATCTGTTTGTCGGGCGCGGCGCGCACGGCGGCTTCCAGCGTCTTGTACCTGCGCATCTGCTCTCGCAGCGAGGCGATCTTGTCCTTCAGCCGCGCCGACTTGGCTTCAGCCACCTCGCCTTCCTGACGGTCCGCCGTCTCCAGCGCCGACAGATAGCGCTCGATGCTCGCCTCGACCTGCTCGATGCGGCGCTCAATCGAGCCGCGCGAGAACGATCTGTCGCGGGAGTTGACGGCCTTGAACCGGCTTCCGTCGATCGCCACCATCGCGCGGGCGAAGAGGTTCAGGCTTCGACACAGCGCGACGAATTGCCGGCAAGCGGAGCGGATCGCCGGGCCGTTATCCTTGCGAAAATCGGCGATTGTCTTGAAATCCGGCGTCAGCCGGCCCGTCAGCCACATCATCTCGACGTTGCGCGCCGTTTCGCGCTCCAAACGTCGGCTCGACTGGATCTGGTTGACGTAGCCGTAGACGTAGATCTTCAGCATCGTCGCGGGATGGTAGGCCGGCCGGCCCGTCGTTTCCGCCACGACGCCCTCAAACCCCAGCGCCCGCAAATCCAGTTCGTCGACAAAGACGTCGATCACCCGCACCGGATTGTCTTCAGCCACGTAGTCGTCAAGGAACTCGGGCAGCAAAACGCCTTGCGTTCGGTCCTCGCCCTCGACAAAGCGCTTCATCATGAACCCCAACTCAATTCATCAGGATTCTAACCCAACCAACGTTTTCACACAGCCTGCGCCCAAAGCGACCACCCTTAGGCCCGATATCCGGCACGCGGTTTCGGCGCCCTCACGCCCCGACTTTCCCCCTCAGCCAGAGCGCGTACAACGCTGCGGCGGCGAGCGCGGCGGCGCTCATGATCGCGCCAAGCGCGAGCGGCGAAGCGTCGTGGTAAAGCGCCGCGGCGGCCACGCCGCCGAGCGCGCCGAACAGCATCTGCGCCGTGGTGACGACGGCGGAAGCAAGGCCCGCGATCTCGGGCAGCGGATGGATCGCCTCGTGGACCGCGTTGGGAAACACGAGGCCGAAGGCGGAAATGAAGATCATCACCAGGCCGGCGACGATGAGGGCCGAGCCGGCGCCAGCGAGGCTGACCGCGAGCAGCGCCAGCGCAGCCGCGCACTCGATCGCGAGCGCCGTGTCGAGCACCGCCTTCGGCCTGACATGCCGATTGAGCAGCCAGGCGTTGATCGTTGAGCCGACGATCACCCCCGACGCGGTGATCGCGAACAGGCCCGCGAAGCCGGTTTTCGACACGCCGTAGCCCTGCATGAAGAGCAGCGGGGAGACGTTGACATACGCGAAAAGGCCGGCGAACAGGAGGCCGCCGAGGAGCGAAAATCCCGCGCATGCGGGGTTGGTCAGCGCCCGCCGGTACCCTGCGAAGACCGCCGAGGGCCTCAGGCTCTGGCGGTTCTCGGGCGCATGCAATTCCTCGAACAGAAAGAGGGCGATGAGCGTCACGAGCGTTGCGACTCCGGTCAGGATGGCAAAGATCAGGCGCCAGGAGCCGAAGGAGAGGATCGCCGCACCGAGCGCGGGCGCGATGAGCGGCCCGGCGCTGAACACCAGCGAGACGGCGGCGAGCTGCAGGCGCGCCTCGCGGCCCTCGAACAAGTCGCGGATGATCGCCCGCGGCAGGATGCCGACCGCCCCTGCGCTCGCGCCCTGCACGATCCGAAGAACGAGCAGCGCGTCGATCGAGGGCGCCAGCGCCGCGCCCGCCGAGGTGAGCGTGAACACAATGAGACCCACGGTCATGATCGCCTTACGGCCGAACCGATCGGCAAGCGGCCCGCCCACAATCGGGGCGGTCGAGAAGCCGGCAATGAAGACCGCGATCACCGCCGCCGCTTTCGTCTGCGGCGCATGGAAGTCGGCCTGGATCAGCGCCAGACTCGGCAGCGCCGTATCGATTGCGAGCGGCGGCAAGACGGTGAGCAGGGCGAGAAAGAGGGTGAACCCGATCCCGTGGACGTTGAAGTGGGCTGTCGGGGCCGGAACGCGTGTCGACGCGTTCACGTCAGGTCCCCCTCAGCTGATTGAGCGCGTTCGCCGCGATGAAGCCGGCCCAGACTGCAAGCAGGCAAAGAACGACCGACAAGACGATGTTGGCGCCGGCGAGAAGCCTCTCGCTGTCGCGGGCAAGATTGAGCGTTTGCAGACTGAAGGACGAGAAGGTCGTATAGCCCCCGCACAGGCCGGTCATCACGAACTGGCGCGCGTCCGAGCCGAGGAAGACGCGCCCGTCCGGCGCCGTCAGGGTGGCGAAAAAGCCGATCACAAACGAGCCGGTGACATTGACGATGAGCGTGCCGATTGGAAAAGTCTGGCCGATGTGCTGAGCCGCGAGGCCCGACACGAGAAAGCGCGCCCCCCCGCCGAGCGCGCTGCCCAGCATCACCCAGAAATAGGTCATTGATCGTGAGAATCCGTCCGATGGCGGGTCACGTTAGAAGGCATCGCGCGCTCGAGCGCAAGCGCGGGGCGAAAGCGGACCTGAACATTTGGGCGCGGGCTCAATCTCTCGGTCTCGTCTTTTCGCTGGCGTCAGATGGTTCGGCTGAGACCGGCTCTTCCGCCTTCCGCGGCGCGATGCGCACGAGGATCGCGTCAGAAGCAGCCATGCCGGCGAGGGCGCCCGCGCTCGCCAGCAATCCCGCCCAGAACGCGCTGCCGATGACCGCGTTCAAGCCAGGAGCCATCGGCAAGAGGAACCCGATCACGATGCAGGCGAGAGAGGTCAGGATCAGGAACAGAGCCTTGGCGACGACATTGACGGCGCCACGGCTCGCTCCGGCCGCGCGTAAGCTCGCGTACCACAGAAGGGCGAAGACGGCGATTGAAGCGGCGACCCGAATGGATGGTCCCCTGTTTTTTCCCTGAACCTGGCCTCGCGCTGCAGATCGTCGGGCGATTTCGTGACCCGGCGCTCGCCGCGCGCCGGAAATGATAATCCTGCGAAGAAGGCAAGCCGGTTCAGGCGGCGGGCGCGGTCCCGCCAGACGAGGCGTGTGCGCTCGTGGCCATGAGCTTGTCCTGTGTCTTGGTTTCGAAGTCGCTGGCGTCGTGGCGCTCGTGCAACTGGCTCGAAGGCTCGCCGGAGGTCCGGTTGACTATGCGTCCGCGCTTGACTGCCGGGCGGGCGGCGATCGTCTCGGCCCAGCGCAGGACGTTCTTGTAGTCGTGCACGCTGAGAAACTCAGCCGCCCCATATTGCCCGCCCCTCACCAGGCCGCCGTACCAGGGCCAGATCGCGATATCGGCGATCGTGTATTCACTGCCGGCGACATACTCGCTCTCGGCCAGACGGCGGTCGAGCACATCGAGCTGCCGCTTCACCTCCATCGCATACCTGTCGATGGCGTATTCGATCTTGGTTGGCGCGTAGGCATAAAAGTGCCCGAACCCGCCGCCGAGAAACGGCGCCGCGCCCATCTGCCAGAAGAGCCACGAGAGGCATTCGCCCCGCGCGCCGGCCTCGGTCGGCAGCAAGGCCCCGAACTTCTCGGCGAGATAAAGCAGGATCGCCCCCGACTCGAACACCCGGATCGGCTTTTTGCCGCTGCGATCGACCATGGCCGGGATCTTGGAATTGGGATTGATGGCCACGAAGCCGCTGCCGAACTGATCGCCCTTGCCGATATGGATCAGCCAGGCGTCATACTCGGCGCCCTTCTTCCCGAGCGCCAATAGCTCCTCGAGCATGATCGTGACCTTCTGCCCGTTCGGAGTCGCCAGCGAATAGAGCTGAAGCGGATGGCGGCCGACCGGCAATTCCGTGTCGTGGGTCGGCCCGGCGATCGGGCGATTGATGCTCGCGAACTGGCCCCCGTTTGGTTTGTTCCAGGCCCAGACTTTCGGGGGCGTGTATTCGGGCGAACTGCTCATTCACGGGCTCCAGGTCTCAGGGCGGCCAACGATACGCGTTTGCGACGCGCAAGACCCATATGGTCCAGAGCGGAGAGCTCGCGGAGGGGCGAGACGATGATACTCGCGCAGCAATCCCTCACAATCGTGTGATCGCTGTCAAGCTCACGGAAAGCAGCAACGCGAAGCGGATCGTGGCGCAATTCACGCCGCCGCGTTCTGCCTCGCTTGGCATGCGTAAAACCTAAGCTCTTGCTTATCTATCACCACCGTGATACTAAGGCATATGCTTAACTATGCAACTCCTCTGGACCGGGCGTTCCAGGCGCTGGCGGACCCGACCCGCCGCGCGATTGTCGAGCGGCTGACGCAAGGCCCGGCGTCGGTCAGCGAACTCAAGCGGCCGCTCGAAATGTCGCTGCCGGCGGTGATGCAGCACCTGGGCGTGCTCGAGACGTCCGGGCTTGTCGTTTCCGAGAAGGCAGGCAGGGTGCGCACCTGCCGCATCAATCTCCCTGGACTCGCCGACGCCGAGCGATGGATCGCCGACCGGCGTCTGGAGTGGGAGCGCCGGCTCGACCGGCTCGATGAATACCTCAAGTCCCTGAACCGTGAAGGAGAGAGCGATGAGCAGAATCGATAACGTGGCCAGCGAGGTCGAGCCGGCCCCGGTGCGCGTCTCGCGCGTCTTCGCCGCGCCGCGGGAAACGGTGTTCCAGGCCTGGAGCTCGGCCGATCACATCAAGCGGTGGTTCTGCCCGGACAGCTATTCGGTTCCCGAGGCGAAGGTCGAGATGCGCGTCGGCGGCGCATTCGAAGTCTGCATGCGATCGCCTGCGGGCGTCGATCATTGGACGCGCGGGTCGTTCACCGAAGTTGTCGCTCCGGAGCGCCTGACGATCGACCATCATGTGATCGATCCGTGCGGGGGCGGTCCGCTGTTCAGCGCCGTCACGCGAGTGAGGTTCAGCGATAAGGGCGCCGGGAGAACCCTGATGGAGGTGGTCCAGACCTATTCAGTCGCCGGCGCGGCGCAGGCCGAGCAGATGCTGAAAGGGGCGCCCGAGGGGTGGCGCCAGACCCTCGACAAGCTGGAGGCCGAAGTCGCGCGGATGCACGCCGGCGCCGTGCGGT
The DNA here is from genome assembly GCA_963832305.1 of uncultured Alphaproteobacteria bacterium. Lineage (GTDB taxonomy): Bacteria > Pseudomonadota > Alphaproteobacteria > Rhizobiales > Beijerinckiaceae > Roseiarcus. Next base: position 123,166 of record CAWHTU010000026.1, read on the forward strand.
CCGTCGTCCACGGCGCCTTTCATCTCGAGCGCGCGTATGACGCGACGGTGGAAGAGGTGTACCGGGCGCTGTCCGACAAGGACGCGAAGAGCCGGTGGTTTTTTGGGCCCGCCGGATGGCGGCCGATTGAGCGGACTATGGATTTCCGGGTCGGCGGACGCGAGCGGGTCAAGGGCGGTTTCGACGGCGGCGTGACCACGACCTTCGACGCCGTCTATCACGACATCGTTCCGCGTGAGCGGATCATCTACACTTATGAGATGCGCCTTGACGATCGCAAAATCTCCGTTTCCCTTGCGACGCTCGAGATCAGGCCTGTGGGCGGGGGCCGAACGAAGCTTAGGATCAGCGAGCAGGGCGCGTTCCTCGACGGCTACGACGATGCCGGGGCGCGCGAGCGCGGGACGAGCGATCTGCTGGAGAAGCTGGGAGCGTCGCTGAAATCCTGAGAGCGGCGGCGCGCTTCAAGCGGTGTTTGGGCGGGGAGCCGACGAAACTCGCTCCCTTACGTCAAAGGCGACGCTCACTCGTCGTTCGAGGCGTTGAGGTCGTCCCAGCCGAGGTATTTGGCCTCGCGGCCCTTGCGAAGGCGAACCCCTGCGCCGCCGCCGTTCTGGGCAATAAACACGACGCCCGCAGATTCGAGCGCGGCCCGCATCCTGGCGACCGCGTCGGCGGGGATGGCGGGCGCCCCGGTCTCAAATCGATCGACCATGGACAGCGACACGCCGGCGGCCGCGACGAGATCCGCCTGCGACCAGCCGATGAGCGCGCGCGCGGCTCGGATCTGAGCGGCTTCGATCATCGCCTCAAGTCAGCGCGCCTGGACTGCAGGCATAGCGACCGCGGGAGGCCGCACGGAATCACGAATGCTGTCGCCGAGAGCCTTGCGCGCGAGCGCCGCTTCGCCGCCGGATGTCGCGTGATAGAGCGAAAGCTGTTCGAATTCGTCCTCGCGCGGCGGGGCAATGGCGAGATCGGTATAGGTCCATCGATCGGGCGCGTTCAGAACCTCGTTGAGGATGCGCCGCGTCCGCAAGAAGAAGCGCGAGTAGCGCCACGTCTTGGCTGCGATCCCGCCCCAGTAGCGCGGATAGAAGACGAACGGCGACTCGAGCGGCAGTCCCTGGCGCCGGTCGCGGCGGTACTTGAGCCGAAAGGCGCCGCCTTCGAGGGGATGCACGCCCTCCTCCTCGATCATCAGCTTGAACCACATGATCGTGCTCGCGATCGGCTTCGGCCGGCCGTTCGGGATCTGGGCGGCGCGCTTCAGGATGGTGCGGATGTGCTCGGGCGTGTAGTAGGTCTTCCACGCTGCGCGATAGGCCTCCTCCCACTCGGCGTCAGACATTTTCGAATGATGCGCGACGCGATGATCGAGGTCGTATTTGTTGATATCGGGGTCCATCCAGACGCCCTTCTTCAACAGAGTCTTGTGGTCCTCCGAACCCGGCAGCGGGGTTAAGAAGAAGAACTCGAGGATGTCGAGCGGCAGCTCGCGCTTGATGATCTCAATGTCGCGCAGGATCGATTCCTTGGTGTCCGCCGGGAAACCGAGGATGTAGCCGGCGAAGGTGAGCGCCCCGTGCGCCCGCCACTTCTGCAGCATGACGCGATATTCGGTGATCTTGTTCTGCCGCTTCTTGGCAGTGATCAGATTCTCGGGGTTGATGTTCTCAAGCCCGATGAAGATACGTCGCGCTCCCGCCTTGGTCGCCTTCTCGATGAAGTTCGGGATCTTGTGGCAGAGCGTGTCGACCTGGATGGTGAAGCCGCAGTGAATGCCCTCGTCCTTGAGCTTGATGACCCGGTCGAGCAGGATCTCCCAGTCGCTGTTGCGGGCGAAATTGTCGTCGGTGATGAAGAACCGGTCTATGCCCTGCTTCCTGTTTTCGCGAATGATCTGTTCCAGGTCGTCAGGCGTGCGGAAGCGGCTCTTGCGCCCTTGGACGTTGATGATTGTGCAGAACGAGCACTGATACGGGCAGCCGCGGCCAAGGTCGATCGAAGAATAATGGCCGGTCGTGCGGGCGAGGTGCTGGCGTGGCAGGATCGGCGCAGGCTCACCCTCGAGCGAGGGCAGGTGGTCCATGAAATTGTAGAGCGGTTTCATCTCGCCGCGCCATGCGTCGCGGAGAACTTCGTCCAGCCGATGCTCCTCGGCTTCGCCCGCGAAGAGCGAGACGCCGATCGCCTGCGCCGCCTTGAGTTCGACCGGCATCTCCGGCAGCATGGCGATGCAGCCTGAGACATGAAATCCGCCGATGCAGACCTGGAGGCCGGCGGCGCGAAACTCGCGCGCGAGATCCATGGAGCGGGGATACTGATTCGACTGCACGCCTACGATGCCGATCAGCGAGCGGCCGCCGCGGCGCTTTAGGTCGCGGATGATCCTCTTCGGATGGACTCGGCGGTTGGTCTCATCGTAGGTCTCGATGATGAATTCGATTCCCGTCCCGAGCGCCTCGCGTTTCCGAGCGTCGTCCGCGAGACTGTACATGCAGGCGAGCGTGTTGGACGGCAGCGCCGAGCGGTACCATTGAATCGGATAGCCGTCGTCGTCGTAATGGGTCGGCTTGACGAGAACGAAAGTAAATAACGAATCCGACGCGTGTGAGCCCGGCTTTGTCTCGATTGAACTCGACGAAGCGTCCATGATGTCCCGTCTTTTCAGTGAATCGCAGCTTGGGTACCACGGGACAGCCCAGCCCGGCAAATCGCCCGCTTCCTTCCGGGCCACCGCCAAGAGCGCGCCTCACATCGGGGGCACGAGCCCGTCCTTGCCGACCAGGACAAAGGCGGCGTCAATAGAGCCGTCGTCCTGTTTCGGTCCCCGGGCGATGATCGCCGCGCCGGGTTTGAGGTCGGTCTGCGCGCCCGGCGCGAGAGCGACGATCGGCGTCTTGGGGTCGACGACAATGGCCTGCTCGCCGCCCTTGTAGGTCACGGTGAGCTTCGGCCCGCTCGTCGCGTCCACGCGCGCGGTGATATTGCCGTTGGTCATGCTGCTGCCGGGCCCGAGATCGAACGGGCGGTGGCCCTCGCCGGCTCCCCGCATCGCCTCGGGAAAGATATGCACTTCCACCGCCTTGAGTTCGTTTCCCTCGCCCGGCGTGGCGGCGACGCCGACAAACGAACCCGGCTTCACGTCGGCGAGCGTCGCCGGGATCACCAGAGCGAAGCGCGTTTTCGGACTAGATGCGGATCGTCGCTCCTCCCCTGCGCGCGTTTTTACTTCAAGGCTCGCGCCGTCGGCGCTCACCGTCTCGATGGTCGCGCGCGCCGAGGCGACCGGCGCATTCTGGGCCAGGGCGGGGACGACAGCGAAGACGAAGGCCGCAGCGAGAGCAATTTTGAGCGACGCCATCGTTTTTCTCCAAAGCCACGCAGCGAACCGGCGGAGCCCGGCGCCGCGAGCCTGAATCAGTAGAGAATTACAATGTTGTTTCCAAGACGAAGCGGCGTTGGCGAACGACGCCCGAGCGCCCGTCGAAGTCAAAGATCCGTGAGGCGGCGGTCGCGCTCCCGTTCACATTTTCACCTCGCTGCCGTCCTGACGTCCAGCGGGTATGGAAGCTGCCCTCTTTGTCGAGACGGCGGTAGGTGTGGGCGCCGAAATAGTCGCGCAGCCCCTGGAGCAGGTTCGCGGGGCCGCGGGCGCGCCTCAGACCGTCGTAATAGGCGAGCGATGAGGAAAAGGCGGGGGTCGGCACGCCATTGGCGACCGCAAGCGCGATCACCTGCCGCCAGGCGCCCTCCGCTTTCAACACCGCCTGCAGGAAATAGTCGTCGAGCAGGAGGTTCGCGAGCTTCGCGTCACGCCCGTAGGCCTCCCTGATGCGATCGAGGAACCTCGCCCGAATGATGCACCCGCCGCGCCAGATGGTCGCCATGTCGCCGAGCTTGAGGTCAAACTTGAATTGCGCCGAGGCTACGGACATCTGCTCGAAGCCCTGCGCGTAGGCGACGATCTTCGACGCGTAGAGGGCGTCGCGGATGGCGTCGATTTCCGCTTTCTCCGGCTTGCGCTTGGCCTGCGCGGGATGCGGCGTCTTCTTGTCCAACGTCAGGCGCATCGCACGGTTGGCGGAGAGGACGCGGGCATAGACCGCCTCAGTGATCGCGGTCAGCGGCACGCCGAGCTCGAGCGCGTTCTGGGCGGTCCAGCGGCCCGTCCCCTTCTGCTCCGCCTCATCGAGGATGGCGTCGACCAGCGGCTTGCCGGCGCTATCGGTCTTGCGCAGGACGGCGGCGGTGATCTCGATCAAATAGCTGTCGAGGTCGCCCTGCTTCCAGGTCTGGAAGATGTCCGCCATCGCCGGGGCGTCCAGGCCATAGACGCTCTTCATCAGATCGTAGGATTCGGCGATGAGCTGCATGTCGGCGTATTCGATGCCGTTATGCACCATCTTCACATAGTGGCCCGCGCCCTGCGGGCCGATATAGGTGCAGCAGGGAACGCCATCGACCTGGGCCGCCATTTTGGTCAGCATCGGCGCGATGCGGTCCCAGGCTTCGCGGTCGCCGCCTGGCATCATGCTCGGGCCCTCGAGCGCGCCCTCCTCGCCGCCGGAAACGCCCATGCCGACGAAACGAATCTGTTTCGCTTCGCAGGTCTGGTAGCGGCGGGCGGTGTCGGTGAACAGCGAGTTGCCGCCGTCGATGATGATGTCGCCTGCATCGAGATTGGGAATGAGCTCGTCGATCACCTCGTCGACTGCCGGGCCCGCCTTGACCATGATGAGGATCGGGCGGGGCTTTGCGATGCTGGCGATGAAGTCGGGAAGGGAGCCCGCCGGCAAAAAGCGCCCCTCGCCGCCATGCTGGACCACGAGTTCATCGGTCCGTTCATGGTTGCGATTGAATACCGCGACCCCAAACCCGTGCCGCGCGGCATTGCGCGCCAGATTCGCGCCCATGACGGCCAATCCGAAGACGCCGATGTCAGCTTGATCAGCCATGTGTCCTCGCACGCTTCCCGGCCCTGCCGCTCGTCTTAGCCTTGCATTGACGGACGATCAAATATGGTCGTGGAGGACGATCGCTCACAAGCGGTCGAACAGGCCGTAAATCGGCTGTGTGATGGCCGATGCCGACCAGCAAAGCCGATTGAGCCAGTCGTATTTCGGCGCGGGAAGCGGTTGACGAGAGGGCGCGGAAGCGCGTTTTCTTCCCCCTGTTCCAGGAGTCGAGGCCTTGATCGACCCGCCGGCCGAAGTGCTGCTTGTTCGCGTCTACTATGAAGACACCGACTTCTCCGGTCGCGTCTACCACGCCTCCTATTTGCGGTTCCTCGAGCGCGGGCGAACAGAGTGGCTGCGCGGGCGCGGACTTGCGCATCGGGAGCTCGCGGAGACTTCCTTCGTCGCCTTTGCTGTGCGCTCCTTGCAAATCGAGTTTCTCGCGCCGGCGCTCATGGACGACCTGCTTCGAGTCGAAACCGCCATCGCCAAGACGGGCGGGGCGTCGATCGACTTTCGGCAACGCATCTTGTGCGGCGACGCCGAGCTGATCACCGCCGTGGTGAGGGTCGCGGCCATTCGAGACGGCCGTCCGGCGCGGATTCCGCTGTCCTTGCGCCGTGCCTTTCAGGCTCCATCTTGACGCGCCGACCTGCGAAGCGTCGCCGTCGCCCCATACTGACCAGCGCCGCTATTGACAATGGCGGTCAATCGCCTTAAGTCCGAGCATCGAAATTCGGCCGGACAACTCTTGCTACGAGTGAAGATGTTCACTCGTTCTGACGAACTCCCTCGAAAAATCGAAACGGGATTCCGGCGCCGGTTCTTGGCGCCGAGCCCTGAATACTCGCATCCGAAAGGGATCGTCATGCCAACTGGCACAGTAAAGTGGTTTAATCCGCAAAAAGGCTTCGGCTTCATACAACCCGACGACGGCGGCAAGGACGCCTTTGTTCACATCAGCGCCGTGGAACGCGCCGGCATGAACGACCTCCGCGAAGGTCAGAAGGTCAGCTTTGAGCTGGTCACTGACAAGCGTTCGGGCAAGATGTCCGCCGACAAGCTACAGGCCGTCTGAGCGAAAAGGCGGAGCCTGCCGTCGTCGACCGCGGATGTACCGGCGGTGGCGAAGGGCCTGAGGTTTCGTCGGACGGTTCGAGGGGTCAGGAAATATCCTGGCCCTTTTTTCTGTCCAGCAAGCGGGGTTCAAAACCATGATTCCGCATAAGTTCATAATTGGCCAGCTGGTCGATTTCGACACCCGGATCGAACCGACCCCGAGAACCAAAGGACCCTACGAGGTCTTGCGCGTGCTGCCGGCGGAAGACGAGATGAAGCCGCGGGTCTATCGCATTAAGAGCCAAGCCGAACCGTTCGAACGCAACGTCAACGAGTACGAAATCGTCGCTGTCGGCTAGTTCTCCGGTCCGCTGCATCCAAGGAACTCCTGATCGAGACCAGCCACGGCGCGGGACGCAGTTTGCGCGGCGCTCCCATAAAGGCTGAATCCCTTTGACGAAACACGCCTATCGCGAGCACTCGCTCTCTGATGCGGAAGGCTGGCGGCGCAGAGTGCCCCCTGATCGTCGGCCGAATGACTGGCGAAGCCTGTTCGAGCCCGCTGTGACGGTGCTGTCGCTTATCTCGCGCAAAGCCTAGCCGCCCGGGTATGGCGCTTGGATGAAGCGCGCAGCCTCTCGTCTCGTTCAAGGACGTCGACGCGCAATCGGCGCGGGTCGCGGGTTGAACACGGTTGCGGAGTAATTCGCAGGCCCCGGGGCCCGCCCCTGTCCGCCACCGACTCGCCAATTTTTTTGAGGCTTTCCAAAGGCAGACAATGGCGCTGGTTGAGTAGGTTCAGCGCACAGGATTACATTGGTTATTCGTGTTGTCGCCAATCGGATGCAGCGGGACAACTACAGTCGGTGGCCTGAGCGGGCCTACATATACGAACCGATACGATCCCTAAACTCCGAATCCAGGTCCCCAGGCGTCCGAGTCCCGATCGCCAGCGCCCATCCATTTTCCGAACCCGGCGCGCATATTGTCCTAGCCGCACGTTCAGACCCGCCCGGGTCCCCGTAACGCCCGCTGGCCGCCAAAACCCCGATGACGCAGCGTTGAGACGTATTTCGTTCAATAAAACAGGGGTCCCCCACACGGGGCAGCAGCGTCAGGCGATGGTGGACTGGCGCCGAATTGGCGAGAAAATTGACATTCCGTTGCGTGATCTTTTTGCAACATGGCGGAAAAAAAGCCAATTAAAGCCCATCTCGTGGCGCAAAAGCGGCGCAAGTCGCTTGATGTCCCAAGGGCAAGGCCGCATAAACATCGCCCAATAGTTCCGGAATCGCGCTGAGAGTTGAGTTAGCGGGGCACGCTTGCGATGACCAAAAGAAATATCGACGCTGTCAATTCGCTGCCGACGCGACGAGCGGGGGAGCGTGAGCCTCCATGCGCGGTTCGTCGGGTCGAGCCCCGGGCGGCTTCTACTGGCGACCGCAAGCGTCGTGGCGCTGCAGTCTGTCCTGGCCGCCGGCGCGGCCAACGCGGTGGTGTGCCTGACCAGCGGGTCTACAATCACAACGAACCCCAACGCGCTTCAGGGAACTCAATTTTTTACGATAGGGTCGCCCTTTAACATCACGGTGCCAATAAACGCGTCCAACTTCACCGCGGTCATGGGCATCACGCCGAATACCGCCACGGACGGCACCGACAATGGTTACGACGGCGCCTCGGCGTGCGGCCCCAATGCCAACGCCAACGGTCTCGAGGCCACCGCGATCGGCAACAGCAGCAACGCGATCAACGACTATCGCCACAGCCGTCGGCGCAAAGGCCAACGCTAACGGCCTAGATGCGACCGCTTACGGCCCAAACGCCACGCCGTCGGCGACAACTCCACGGCCACCGGCGCAGGCAGCAACGCGCTCAATTCCAACGCCACCGCGACCGGCTTCCACAGCAACGCCCTCGGCGATAACGCTACCGCGACCGGCGTCAGCGAGCAACGCCAACGGCGCCAACGCCACGGCCACCGGTGCGTACAGCCACGCCAACGGCGAAAACGCCACGGCGACCGGCGTGCACAGCAACGCAAACGGCGCCAACGCCACGGCGACCGGCTTCAGAGCAACGCCAGCGGCAACAATGCGACCGCCTATGGCACCAACAGCGTCGCGAGCACGGCGCGCTCGACGGCGTTCGGCACGAATTCGAACGCCTCGGGTGCGGGGTCGACCGCGGGCGGCTTCGGCGCCAACGCTGGGGGGGACCAGTCGACCGCGTTGGGTCTGCAAACCAATGCAGCAGCGACTGCTTCTACGGCGATCGGCAACAACTCTTCGGTGAGCGCGGCTTCAGGCCCCGGCTCCGTCGCCATGGGCGACCAATCGACGGTGACGGGCGCAGGCTCGGCGGTTGCGATCGGCGAGAAGCAGAGCGCGAGCGGCGACGGCGCGGTCGCGATCGGCGATCCGAACGTTGCGACCGGCATCGGTGCGGTTGCCGTTGGCCACAACAACACCGCGACGGGCAATGGCGCCATCGCCACCGGCGACACGAACACTGCGACCGGAGTCGGCGCGGTCGCAGCCGGCAGCCACAACAACGCCGGCGGCGATGCGGCGGTTGCGCTCGGCTCGAACTCGAACGCGAGCGGCGCCAATTCGGTCGCCATCGGCGCATCGGCTAACGCGGCGACGGCCGGCGCGATTGCGATCGGCGCCTCCTCATTTGCCAACGGGGCGAATGCGATCGCGTTCGGAAACAGCTCGAACGCCAACGGCGGCAATGCGACCGCGACAGGCGCTTTCAGCAAGGCCAACGGCAAGTCCGCGACCGCGACTGGATATCAGAGCAACGCCAACGGCGACGGCGCCTCCGCGACTGGCTACCAGAGCAACGCCAACGGCAGCGCCGCGACCGCGACCGGCGCTTTCAGCAACGCCAATGGCAACGCGGCGACCGCGGCCGGCTTCCTTAGCAACGCCAACGGACAATGGGCCAGCGCAACCGGCTACAATAGCAACGCCAACGGCGCGAACGCCACTGCGACTGGCGAAAGTAGCAACGCCAATGGCCAGTGGGCCACCGCGACCGGCTCGAACAGCACCGCGAATGGCGCGCAATCGACGGCGACCGGCGTCAACAGCGTTGCGAATGGCCAAGACGCTACCGCGACCGGCACGACCGCCTTCGCAAATGGCAATTACGCCACGGCGACCGGCGTTCTGAGCAACGCCAACGGCGAGAGCGCCACTGCGGCCGGCAACATGAGCAACGCCAACGGGGCGAACGCGACCGCGACCGGCGTCCAGAGCACCGCGAACGGCGCCGCCGCCACAGCGACCGGGTCGAACAGCAACGCCAATGGCAACTACGCCACGGCCGCCGGCTTCTTGAGCACCGCCAACGGAAACGCCGCCACGGCGACTGGCGTCCTGAGCAACGCCAACGGCGAACTCGCCACCGCGACTGGCGCGCTGAGCAACGCCAACGGCCACGACGCCACCGCGACCGGGTCGAGCGCCACCGCCAATGGCGCCGCCGCCACAGCAACCGGCCTCGAGGCCTACGCCAACGGTGACGACGCGACTGCCACCGGCGCCGGCAGTAACGCCAATGGGGCCGCCGCCACCGCGACCGGGGCCAACAGCAACGCCAATGGCGCCGCCGCCACGGCGGCCGGTCTCAACAGCTTCGCCAACGGCGCGAGCGCGACGGCGACCGGCGACAGCAGCGTCGCAAACGGCTTTGCTGCGACCGCCACCGGCGAGAGCAGCACCGCCAACGGGACCAACGCAACCGCGACCGGCGTCAACAGCAACGCCAACGGGACCAACGCAACCGCGACCGGCGTCAACAGCAACGCCAACGGCGACAGCGCGACGGCGACCGGCAACTCGGCCAACGCCAACGGAACCTATGCGACCGCGACCGGCGTCGCGAGCAACGCCAACGGGACCAACGCGACGGCGACGGGCACCAACAGCAACGCCAACGGCGACAGCGCGACGGCGACCGGCAACTCGGCCAACGCCAACGGAACCTATGCGACCGCGACCGGCGTCGCGAGCAACGCCAACGGGACCAACGCGACGGCGACGGGCACCAACAGCAACGCCAACGGCGACAGCGCGACGGCGACCGGCAACTCGGCCAACGCCAACGGAACCTATGCGACCGCGACCGGCGTCGCGAGCAACGCCAACGGGACCAACGCGACGGCGACGGGCACCAACAGCAACGCCAACGGCGACAGCGCGACGGCGACCGGCAACTCGGCCAACGCCAACGGAACCTATGCGACCGCGACCGGCGTCGCGAGCAACGCCAACGGGACCAACGCGACGGCGACGGGCACCAACAGCAACGCCAACGGCGACAGCGCGACGGCGACCGGCAACAGCGCCAACGCCAACGGAACCTATGCGACCGCGACCGGCGTCGCGAGCAACGCCAACGGGACCAACGCGACGGCGACGGGCACCAACAGCAACGCCAACGGCGACAGCGCGACGGCGACCGGCAACAGCGCCAACGCCAACGGAACCTATGCGACCGCGACCGGCGTCGCGAGCAACGCCAACGGGACCAACGCGACGGCGACGGGCACCAACAGCAACGCCAACGGCGACAGCGCGACGGCGACCGGCAACTCGGCCAACGCCAACGGAACCTATGCGACCGCGACCGGCGTCGCGAGCAACGCCAACGGGACCAACGCGACGGCGACGGGCACGAACAGCTTCGCCAACGGGGATAGCGCCACGGCGAGCGGCTCTTTGAGCGTCGCCAATGGCGCAAGCGCGACTGCAACCGGCGACATGGCTGTCGCTAATGGCTTCGCCGCGACGGCGACCGGCGAGAGTAGCTTCGCCAATGGCAATAGCGCCACCGCAACCGGCGACAGTTCGTTCGCCAATGGGCTAGCGGCGACCGCAACGGGCCAGAGCAGCTTCGCCAACGGGTCGAACGCGACCGCGACCGGCGTCAACAGCTTCGCCAACGGCAATTTCGCCACGGCGGGCGGCACGAACAGCATCGCGAATGGCATCGCCGCGACCTCGAGCGGCGCACTTCGCGAACGCCAACGGCGCCGGCGCGACTGCAACCGGCGTCGTGAGCCGCGCCAACGGCGCGGGCGCCACGGCGACCGGCGCCGCCAGCAACGCCAACGGCACATTCGCCACCGCGACCGGCGTATTGAGCCACGCGAACGGCAATTGCCGCCACAGCGACTGGCGCCGCCAGCAACGCCAACGGCGCCAACGCCACCGCGATGGGCGTCTTCAGCCGCGCGAACGGCGCAGAACGCGACCGCGGTCGGCGCAAACAGCGTGGCAAATAGCGCGACGGCCTCGGCCTTCGGCTCGAAGTCGAATGCGACGGGCGCGGGCGCAACGGCCGGCGGCTTCAACGCTAAGGCCAACGCGACCAATGCGACCGCCTTTGGCGTCAATACAGTCGCCGCGGCGGCGTCCACGGTGGCGATCGGCAATGCCTCCACGGTTAGCGCCACCGCCGGCCCCGGCTCGATTGCGGGCGGCTCACAGTCCTCGGTGACTTCGGGCTCAGGCGCGGTTGCGCTCGGCCTTATGCAGACCGCGAGCGGCAACGGCGCCGTCGCGATCGGCGATCCCAACACCGCCACCGGCACGGGCGCGGTTGCGATCGGCGCCACCAATACCGCGACCGGCAACGGCGCGGTCGCCATCGGCAACTCGAACCAGGCGATTGGCGACGGAGCGATAGCGGTCGGCCAATACGCGAACGCGACCGGGCTACAGCACGCCAACGGGGGCGCTCGGCTGGCGGGGGCGAACGCGACCGGCGCGAACAGCACCGCGATCGGCTCTGGCGCCTCGACCGGCGGCTATGCGGGCTCGACTGCCGTCGGCGCCGGCGCGACATAATACCGCCGCCAATCAGGTGGCGCTGGGCACGGCCGGAACGACTTACTACTTGCCCGGGCATCACCTCGTCGGCGAGCCTGGCTGCGCAAAGCGGGATCGACCTATTTCACCACCACCGACACCAGCGGGCATCTGGCGAGCTCGAGCTACGGGCCGAACGACATCAAGGCCCTGTACTCCGGGTTGTACAGCCTAAGCGGGCAGGTCGGCGCGCTCCGCAGCGCGGTCGACAAGGCCAACGAAGGCTCGGCGGTCGCCATCGCCCTCGGCGGCGGCCTGATGCCGGAGAACAAGAAGTTTGCAATCACCGCGAACTATGGCAACTATAACGGGTACAGCGCTTTCGGAGCGATCGGGTACGTGAAGCTTACCGACAATATCTACGTCAATGGCGGCATTGGCGTCGGCTTGAACAAAGGCGATGTCGGTGGGCGAATTGGCGCGACATTCGCTTGGTGAGGTCGGACGCGAGGGCTTGACAAAGTCTCCGTCGATGAGCGAGAGGGCGTGACATTCGTTTGATGAGGTCGCGGTGAAGGTTAGGGTGTGGGCGGCGGCCATTGCTGCTTGGGCCGCCGTGGCGGGGGTCGCGCTTGCGCAAGAGGGACCGAAGCCCGCCCAGATCGACCGCAACGGCGTGCTCATCCTGATCCGCGAGACGCTTCTGGCGTTGGATCAGGCCAACAAGACCGGCAACTATACCGTCCTGCGCGATCTTGGCGCGCCGGCCTTCCAGGCCAACACAGCGGCGCGGTTGGGCGAGATTTTCGCCTCCCAGCGGCGCGACAATCTCGATCTCTCGGGGGTAGCGGTGCTCGAGCCTCAACTGTCGCTTCTGCCCCAGATCGAAGCCAACGGGCTCTTGCACATGAGCGGCGTTTTCCCCTCGGCGCCGGAGCAGGTCAATTTCGATCTCGCCTACGCGCCGGTGAACGGCCAGTGGCGATTGTTCGGGATCAGCGTCGGCCTCGCTCATACTGGACCGGCCGCGCCAGAACCGCCGCCCGCCCAGCCGGCCCAGAAGCCCAAAGCCGAAAAAACCAAGAAGCCCGGGGCCAGCGCAGCGCCGCATAAAGCGCGGCCCTCCGAGCCGCAACCATAGACGATGCTGCCTGACGCTGCGCTGTTCTCGATGAAGGTAATGTTCGCGACGCCGTGCTACATATCGGCTGTCAGCATGAACTATACTGTCGGCATCTTCGATCTCGTGATGCACACCAAGCGGTTCGGACCGGAATGCATCCTCCATATGCATTCCGAGAGCCTCATCACCCGCGGGCGCAACAAGATGGTGCTCCGGTTCCTGGAAGATGAATCGCTCACCCATCTGTTCTGGATCGATTCGGACATTGGCTTCACGCCCCAGGCGGTGTGCCGGCTCCTGCTCGCCGACCGCGACGTGGCGGCCGGCGTCTATCCGATGAAGAGCATGCATTGGCCGAAGGAGGGCCTGCCGGAGGGCACGACGCGCGAGCAATTCGAGGTCCGATACGGCGAATACCCGTTCAACGAGATGGGAAAAATGAGCCAATACGCCGACGCCGACGGCTTTGCCGAAGTGGCCGAGGCGCCGACCGGGTTCATGGCCATCAAGCGCCATGTGTTCTATAAGATGATGCAGCACTATCCCGAGCTCAATTACGTCCCGGACGGGCCGAGGCCGCATCCGCAGGCGCATCTGCACTGGCTGTTCTTCGATTGCATGGTCGATCCGGATTCGCGCCGCTATCTGTCCGAAGACTTCGCTTTCTGCCGCCGCTGGCGCGACATGGGCGGCAAGGTTTACGTCGACCTCAACTCCAAGCTACAGCATGCCGGGCAGCACCTTTACCGCGGCGATCTGATTGAGAGCCTGAAGCTGCAGGGCCGCTGGTGAGGCTTCGGGCGCATAAGGTTCGTTGCGAAAATCGGAAGTCAGGCGGACTTTGCCCAACTTAGATGGAAACCAAGTCTCGCGAGACGCCAGGCGGCACGGCGAAAGAGACCAGTATTTTTTTACTTTTTTGTAGTGACCAGTGAAAAGTCTCAATTCGGCCGAATAACCCAAGCCAATCCAAGCAAATTTACTTGGATTGGCCTGGTCTTTTGCGAGGAACTCGGCTGCTAGCGAGCGGCGTTCTGGGTCGGCCCGCTCGTATTGAGCGGGGACAAGACCAGGCCACGCGAATCGGAGTTGCCGCTCAAGGGCCAAAGCCGCGGAAACTGGAGGGGGCATGAGCGTACTGGTCACCGGCGGCGCCGGCTATATCGGCGGCCATATGGCGCTGGGGCTCATCGACGCTGGCGAATCGGTCGTGGTTCTCGACAATCTTTCGACCGGCTTCGCATGGGCCGTGCCCGCGGGCGCAAAGCTCATCGTCGGCGACACCGGCGACGCCGGCCTTGTCGCGTGTTTGATCAAGGAGCATGCGGTCGACGCGATTGCCCATTTCGCCGCCAAGATCGTGGTCCCCGAATCGGTCGGCGATCCGTTGGGCTACTATCTCAACAACGTTTCCAACGCGCGCACGCTGATCGAAGCGGCGATCAAGGGCGGAGTGAAGACCTTCATCTTTTCGTCGACCGCCGCGGTTTACGGCGAGACCGGCGCCGAGCCCGTATCGGAGGACGCTCAGCTCGCGCCTGTTTCGCCCTACGGCCGGTCCAAGCTGATGGTCGAATGGATGCTGGAGGACGCCTCGCGCGCCCACGACTTCCGGTATGTGGCGCTGCGCTATTTCAATGTCGCCGGCGCGGATCCCCAGGGACGCCTCGGCCAATCAACGCCGAACGCCACTCATCTGATCAAGCGAGCCGTCCAGACCGCGCTGGGGCTGCATGCGAAGATCGAGATCTTCGGCCAGGACTATCCGACCCGCGACGGCACATGCGTGCGCGACTATATCCAGGTCACCGACCTCGTCGAGGCACATTTGAGCGCGCTCGCCTACCTGCGCGCGGGCGGCGCGAGCCTCGTCTGCAATTGCGGCTATGGACACGGGCAGACGGTCAGTGAGGTCGTCGCCGTCGTCAAACGGGTGTCGGGCGTCGACTTTCCGGTTGTCGTGTCCGCACGGCGCCCCGGCGATCCGGCCGCGATCGTCGCCCAATCCGATCGGGTGAAGACCGTGCTGGGCTGGAAACCGACGCGCGACAATCTCGACGAGACCGTGCGCCAGGCGCTCGACTGGGAGCGCCGGCTGCACAATCGCCGCACGGACGTGTAGTCGAAACGCGGGGGGCGAAAATCGAGATTCAGCGGGAACGACGAGGCGCCGCGGACGCCGTCCTGTCGGAGCGCGAGCAGATCGCGCAAGGCTACGACGACATTCTCGTCGCCTACGCAGATATTCCGCTGATCAGGCCGGCAACACTCGCGCCGCTGCGCGCCGAGGGCAGCGCTTTCTCCAAGAGCAGGACATCGACGTCTGTCGCCGAATAGTTCGATCAGCCCCTTGCTCTGAACTCGCGGATCCATCCGTGGCGCTTCTGGCGGCGGACGCAGTCCTACGAAACCCGTCTCCTGCCGCCTGATTTCCCCGACAACAGGGAAAATACAGGGAATTTGGGACGAAAAAAGGATTGTAGGGCCCAAGGGGGACGCAATTCCGCTCGTTAAATCAATTGCTTGTTGGAGAAATTCCCCGGAAGGCTGAACAGGGAATTCAAATCGCCGAGCAGGGAAAGAATTCGTTACGATGAGGGATCAGCCTTTGTTGGAGCAGGGAACAGCAGGGTAGCCCGCTCCTCGCTTTCGAAGGCTTCTTGCCCCATAGGCAGCGACGTGTTCTTCTTGCGGCTGAGCCGGCCAATCGCCAGGCCGGATAGAAACGCCCCAGGCCCCGACTAACGGATGCGCCGCGAGACCTTAGACAAGCGGGTTTCGATGAGGGCTGCCTTCCTTACAAAGTGTTAACCAATTGGTCACGTCATTTTAGAACAAAGGGTGTACAATTGGCTGGAAGCTTAATGCTCAGGGGGCGAGCAAGATGTCTACGCGTCTGATCGAGAACCTGTCCGTTGACCTATTGCGGCCCTGGCCCCGCAATGCCCGAACGCATTCGCGTAAGCAGATCCGCCAGATCGCCGAAAGCATCCGCCGTTTTGGCTTCACCAACCCGGTACTAATCGACGCTGAAGATCGTATTCTCGCCGGACACGGTCGTGTCCAGGCGGCACGAGAGCTTGGCCTGGCGACGGCGCCATGCCTGCGCGTCGGTCATATGTCGCCAGCCGAAAAGCGGGCCTATGTACTGGCCGACAACAAGTTGGCTCTCAACGCCGGCTGGGATGAGGAGCTGCTAGCGCTTGAACTGAAAGAGCTGATGGCGGCCGATATCGACTTCGGCATCGACGTCACGGGTTTCTCGATCGCCGAGGTGGACCAGCTGATTGAGGGGCTGGCTCCCGAGGAACCAGACGATCCGGCGGATGACTGGTTTCCCGATCCCGCTCAGGTTCTGACCCACTGCCAACCGGGCGACATTTGGCGGCTCGGCCCTCACCGGCTGGTTTGTGGCGACGCGCTCGACCCCGCTATAGTTGCCGCTCTCATGGATGGCGAAAAGGCCGAGATGGTCTTCACTGACCCGCCCTATAACGTCGCGATCGAAGGCAATGTCAGCGGCCTAGGCAAAATCCGGCATCGCGAGTTTGCGATGGCCTCGGGCGAGATGACGCGCGACGAATTTGCAGCGTTTCTGTCGGCCGGGTTCGCCAACTTGGCAGCGCACAGTTGCGACGGCTCGATCCACTTGGTCTGCATGGACTGGAGGCACATCGGGGAGATGCTCGAGGCAGGCGCGGCGAACTATTCCGAACTCAAGAACCTGATCGTTTGGGTCAAGGACAACGGCGGCATGGGCGCGTTCTACCGCTCAAGGCACGAACTCATCTTCGCGTTCAAGAAAGGCGCCGCCCCTCATATCAACAGTTTCGAGCTTGGCCAGCACGGGCGCTATCGCACCAACGTTTGGCAGTATCGGGGTGTCAACACCTTGAAGGCCGGCCGACTCGACGAGCTCGCTTTGCATCCAACAGTCAAACCCGTTGCAATGATCGCCGATGCGATGAAAGACGTTTCGCGCCGCGGCGGCATCGTTCTTGACCTCTTCGGCGGCTCGGGGTCGACTTTAATCGCTGCGCATAAAACGGGACGCCGGGCGCGACTTTGCGAACTCGATCCCGTCTATTGCGACCGGATCCTTCGTCGTTGGGAGATCTTTGCCAAGGACGATGCTGAGCTGATCGCGTGCGGATTGGTGAGCCGACCGTCCGGTGAAAATCCTGTGGTTGGGAAACCACCTGCGGGCGGCGGAGCCGAGAACGACAGAGTGGGCAGCGGATCGCGCACCGATGCGCGATCCGAGAATGACGAGTTCGCGTCGCTTTGAGCCGCGTAACCGAGGAGGACGGGATCAGGGCATTCATCGGCCTCCCGCGAAACGCTCGCGCCGTCCCTCGTCGTTTGCCGAGTGATCGACAATGGCGAAGGATCGTAAAGTCCGGCTGGAGTTACCCCCCGCTACCGATGAGCCGTCCTACCAAGTTGGCTTTCGTAAGCCGCCAGTCGCGGCGCGGTTCAAGCCCGGCCAATCTGGCAACCCGAGAGGCCGTCCAAAGGGCGTGCGCAATAAACGCCCCGCACTCAACGAGGAGCGCCTCAAGACAATCATAATCGACGAGGCCTACCGCACCATTAAGGTCAGCGAGGGCAGGCGGCAGATCACGATCCCGATCGCGCAGGCGGTGATCCGTGCTCTCGCGGTCAACGCCGCCCGCGGTCAGCTTCGATCGCAGCAGACGTTCGCCGCCTTGCTGTCCCAGGTCGAAGGCGCCAACAAGGCGGTCTCGGACGAATGGCTGCAAACGGCGATCGAGTACAAGATCCACTGGGAGCAGGAGCTGGAGCGCCGCGCGAGCCTTGGCGTTAGCGGACCTGAGCCTCTGCCTCATCCCGACGATATCATCATCGACACGCGGACAGGTCAGGTCATCGTCAAAGGCCCCATGACCAAGGAGGATAAAGTCAAGTGGGATCGAATGTATGCCCGCGTCGAGGAATGCGATCTGGGAATCGCAGAGATGACGGAGAGCCTCAAGCTCCGCAAGAACAAGCCGTACCGACAATTCATTGAGGATGAAATCGCCCACGAGAAGCGAATCCGTCAGATCATCGTCAATGCCATCGGGGAGCCCAAGGGGAGGAACGCTGGAGGGCGGTGAGGCCGACATCCTTCTTCAATGCCGATTCGGGCAGAAATGACCGGTGGCCGATTTTGTCACGGCAACGATGGCGGACCGCCATTCGATGGGTCCGACGGGTACAATGGCGCATGACGATCTCGTTTGCCCGCCATCAGTTCCCGCCATCGATCATCCGACACGTGGTTTGGCTGTATCTCCGTTTCACGCTCAGCTATCGCGACGTCGAAGATCTGCTCGCAGAGCGTGGGCTGGATGTCTCCTACGAGACGGTGCGGCGATGGGTGTCGAAGTTCGGGCCGCTGTTCGCCCGACAACTTCGCCATCGACGCCCGCGGCCAACGTCGCGGTGGCATCTCGACGAGGTGGCCATAATGATTGCGGGGCGGCAGTTCTGGCTTTGGCACGCAGTCGACGACGAAGGCGAGGTCCTCGACCTACTGGTGCAGCGACGGCGCGACAAGGCCGCCGCCGTGAAACTAATTCGCAAACTTGCTCAAGAAACAAGGCTTCGCGCCCGATATGCTGGTGACGCACAAGTTGCGCTCTTACGGCGCGGCCATGGTGGAGTTGGGATTGTCGGCCCGCCACGAGCAGGGCTTGCGCAAGAACAATCGGGCTGAGAATTCACATCAGGCGACGCGACGGCGCGAGCGCAAGATGCAGCGCTTCAAATCACCCGGATCAGCCCAGCGCTTCCTGACCATTCACGCCGCCGTCCAAAACACCTTCAACGTCCAGCGCCATCTCACCTCCCGCCGCACGCTCCGCGTCCTCCGAGAAGAAGCGCTACAGACGTGGCGAGTCGCCACCGCGGCATGAGCCCGGACTGGGAATTGAAAATTGCGCACGGCCGAATTCAGTTCCC
>CAWHTU010000027.1:0-158390 GCA_963832305.1 uncultured Alphaproteobacteria bacterium
AGTCTGACCCCTGTGAGCCGGGGAAGTGGGGTGTGTTCGTCGCGAACTGGAAGCGAGCAATACGGGACAGTGGCGCCGTTGGTTGGCGTGCCGTGTAGGCGATGACGCCAATCGGATTTGAGGCGAAATGCTAAACCGCCTGATCGCTGCCGCGAACGCCGCTGGCGTCGATGTTAGCGAGGGGCTTCGGTCGCGGCTGAGGGCGCGCGCGGTCAGAACGTCAGTCGCACCGCTATTTTTTCGCGGAGCGCCGCGCAGATTTCCGCCGGCCATTCGCCGCGCCGGAGCGCTTTGCCGGCCTGGCCTTTCCGGCCGCGGTTTTCTTGGCCGGACCCCGCTTCGCAGCCGTCCCTGCTTTCGGCTTTCGCTCGACTGCTTTTTTCGCCCGCGCGTGCTTCACATGGATGCGCTCGACGTTGCGGGTCGGGGCATGCTCTTGCGCCCACGCGACCGCGGTCTCGAACGGAACCTCTTGCTGGTAGACCAGCTCGTGATGAAGGGCGCCGGTCCTCTCGTCCTGCCAGAGATAGGTCACAGAACTCTCGGGATTGCCGTCCTCATAGGACGTGTAGACGACGAGGCAGGGCGGCGAGGGCATGAAAACATCAAGATCGCCGATTCCGAGGCTGGTCCACGAAAGCAGGGTCGCCATAGCAGAATTCTCCTCCCGTTCGTTTGCGCAAATCTAGGCCGTCGCTTCCGCGCGGACAATGTCGAGCGCTGCGGTTGATCGACGCATCCGACGGACCGGGTCCATGCAAGCGCCGGCGCCGAGCCGTGGCGAGCCGTCCGGGAATAAACTAAGGTCCGCGACGCGCATGACCGAGAGCGCGTGGCGCGGCCGATTGGGGGGATTTTTCATGGACGAAGCAGCGAAACTTGAAGCGCGGCTCCTGACCACTTCCGAGCTTGAGCTGGTCGCCTCGACCCGGGCGCCCGAGATCGAGCGCCAGTCCGACGACGAGCTCAAGGCCGCGGCGCGGCGGCTGCGCGAGGCGGCCAAGCGCGCCAATACCATCGCCGCGCGGCAAACGCGCGAGATTCGCGGCAAGGCGGAGCCGCGTGGCGCAAGGCCGGCGAAGGACAACCTCGGAACGGTCGGCAAAGCCGAGGCTTTGCGCGCGGCGCTCGAGCGCGTCGAGGCCGAACAGCGCCGGCGCGCGGCGGCGGCGCTGAGATAGCGGCGCGTCCGCGGACCCTCAGACGCCGAGATAGCGTTCGAGGATTTTCGGCTGCTCCTTGAGTTCGCTCGACGGGCCTTCGTGGACGACGTGGCCGTTGTTGACGATATAGACCCTCTGCGCCAGCGCCAGCGTCGCCGCCAGGTTCTGCTCGACCAGAACGATCGTCTGCCCCGCCGCCGCAAGCTCGCGGCAGGCGCTGACCAGGTCGCGGACGATCACCGGGGCCAGACCCTCGAACGGCTCGTCGAGCAGCACGACCTTGGGATCGCGCACGAGCGCCCGCGCAATCGCGAGCATCTGCTGCTCGCCGCCGGAGAGGTCGGTGCCGCGGCTGTCACGGCGCTCTCTCAGGCGCGGAAACATCTCATAGACGCGGTCGAGCGGCCAGCGGTTCGGCGCGGTCAGTCCGGCCAGGACCAGATTCTGCTCGACGTTGAGGCTGCCGAAGATGCGCCGCTCCTCGTGAACGAGCTGCATGCCCGCTTTCGCGATCGCATGGCTCGGCAGCCCCACCAGCTCCGCCCCGTCGAATTTGATCGAGCCCGTGCGCGGCCGGACGATCCCCATCAGGCTCTTCAGCGTCGTCGTCTTGCCCGCGCCATTGCGCCCGATCAGCGCGACGACCTCGTTTTTCTCGACGCGCATGTCGACGTCGAAGAGGATGTGCGAATCGCCGTAGTAGCTGTTCAGCGCCTTGACTTCGATGAGGCTCACGCGGCCTCTCCGTAGACGCCGCCCAGGTAAGCCTCCTGCACCTTGGGATTGGTCTTGATCTCGTTCGGCGTGCCCTCGACCAGCACGCGGCCCTCCTGCAGCACGGTCACCCGTTCAACCAGCTCGAACAGCGAGTCCATGTCGTGATCGATGATGATCATCGTTCGGCCGCGGGCGATGGATTTGATCAGCGCGACCGTCTCGACGCGTTCCCGCGGGCTCATCCCTGCAAGCGGCTCGTCGAGCAGAAGCAGGCTCGGCGACGTCGCCAGCGCAAGCCCGATCTCAAGCCGGCGTTTTTCGCCGTAGGCGAGCTCGGACACTCGCGAGTCCGGCCGCTCGGTCAGATTGACAAGCGCCAGCGTCTGCTCGACCAGTTCGTCGAGTCCGGGAACGCTCTGCAAACTGCGGAACAGATCAAGCTTGAACTTGCCGCGGATCTGGCTCAGCGCCGCGACCGTGAGGTTCTGCCTGACGGTCAGGCGATCGAAGAGCTGATTGATCTGGTAGCTCTTGGTGAGCCCGAGCTGGCAGACGTCGGTGACGCTCATCCGCGTGATGTCCCGGCCTTCGAACTCGATCCTGCCTGACGTCGGCGCAGTCTCGCAGGTCAGCATCTTGAAGAAGGTGCTTTTGCCTGCTCCATTCGGCCCGATAATGCCGCGGATTTCCCCGCGATTGACGACGAAATCGATATCGCTGTTGGCCACCAGGCCGCCATAGCGCTTGGTCAGCCCTGTCGCATGGAGAATTGGTCCGGACGTTTGGCCCACCGGGCGACGGCGCGTCAGCATTGTCCCGGCGCCGGCTCGATCGGCTGTCGATGCGATCGGTCCGGCCGCTGTCCTGGCGCGCTCAGTCGTCTTCCTCGCGCCCGCCGTCAGCCCATATAGGTCGACGACGGCGCCGACAATTCCGCGCCTCAGGAAGCACACGAGCAGCACGAATACGATGCCGAGCACAAGCCTCCACGTCGCGCCAAGATGGAGCGTGTTCTGGAAGAAATCGCTCAGATAGAGCCATACGCTCGCGCCGACCAGCGGCCCGAACAGCGTCCCCGCGCCGCCGATGGCGGTCTGCATGACGAGTTGGCCGGAGGTGTCGAACATGAAGGCGTCCGGCGGCATGAAGCCCTGCATGATCGCGAGGAGGCCGCCGGCGAAACCGGCATAGGCCGCCGCAACCACGAAGGCGGTGAGCTTGTAGCCATGAATGCTATGACCCAGAGCCGCCGCGCGCAGCGGGTTGTCGCGGAGCGCGCTGAGAATCGTTCCCACCGGCGAGCGCACGATGCGAAGCGCGATCACCAGACCGACGAAATACCAGAAGGCAAGAAATGCATACATCGACGGGTCGCTGTCGAACCTGAGCTTGACAAAGCCGAGGTCGAAACTCGGCGTCGGCACGCCAGGCAAGCCGTTTTCTCCGCCGGTGAAGTCGGAGAGCGGATTGAACTCGACGAAGAAGAACACCTCCGCGATCGCCACCGTGATCATGGCGAAATAGATCCCGGTGCGGCGAAGCGCGATCAAGCCGACGAGATAGCCGACGACGCCCGCAACCAGGGCGCCGATCACGATCGACGTCAGGACGTAGGGAAAGTTGGCTTCGGTCATCAGATAGGCGGCGAACATGCCCCCTGTGCCGAAGAACGCGGACTGACCGAACGACAGAAGGCCCGCGTAGCCGAACAGCAGATCGAAGCCGAGCCCGAACAGGCCCCATATCAGGACGCGGTTGATCGTGGTGAGCGAGAAGCCGAGATGCGGCAGCACATAGGGCGCGGCGATCAGAGCGATGATCGTTAGCGCCTCGACGACGAAGGGACGGTTCGGGGTCATGAAAGGACCGCGCTCACTCGCGGCCCGCCGCGCCCAGGAGTCCGTAGGGGCGGATCACCAGCACAAGCGTCATCGCCACGAAAAGCATGACGTAGGCATAGCCGGGATTGAACATCGACGTGATGCTGATGATCTCGCCGGCGATGAGGCCGCCCAGGACCGCGCCGGGGAATGAGCCAACGCCGCCGATGACGACAACAACGAAGGTCTGAACGAGGATCGATTCGCCGATGTCGGGCGCGATCGAGACCACGGGAGCGTTGACGATTCCGGCGAAGCCCGCCGCCATGGCGCCGATCCCGAAGACCAGCATGAAGACCTTGTAGACGTCGATCCCGAGCGAATTGACCATAACCGAATCTTCGATGCCCGCCCGCACGATCATGCCGATGCGCGTGCGGTAGAGAACGAAATAGAGCCCGAGCAGCGCCACGGCGACAATGCCGAGCAGAGCCAGCCGATAGGTCGGGTAGACCATGAAGCCGAGCGACGTGATGCCGCCGATCGGCGGCGGCACCGCCTTCGACAGGCTGCCGAAAAAGAAGCGCACGGTCTCCACGAACACGATGCCGAGGCCGAAGGTGACGAGAAGCTGGTCCTCGTTCGGACGGGTGTAGAAATGGCGGATGATCAGCCGCTCCATCAGCACGCCGACAAGCATCACGAAAAGCGAGCCGGCGATCACCGCGACAATAAAGGATCCGGAGTAGGAATAGGCGACCCAGCCGGCATAGCCGCCGAGCATGAACATGGCGCCATGCGCGAGGTTAAGCACGCCGAGCGTGCCATAGATGATCGTCAAACCGGACGAAATCAGCGCCAGAAGCGCGCCCAGCACCAGGCCGTTGAAACACTGCGATATGAAATTAGCCCAGTTGACCACGCCGCCGCCCGCATCGACCTTGATGACCAGCCGATACCGCCGTCGGCGCGTCCGCTGTCATGACAGGCAACCCGTCACTTTGCGGGGAGTCAAGCAGCCGGCCCGCCGGATGCGAAGCCAAGGCCGAACCCCCGGTGGATTGAACGGCCTTCTCCGCGCCCCTCGGGAGCGCGGAGAAGGCATCGGCGCCTGTCAGGTATAATTGCCAAGGTCGCAGCCGAAGGCGTCGGGTTTTTGCATCAAGGGCTCGCCCGGCACCACTTCGAGCACTTCCCAGAAGTCTTCGCTGTCCTTCATGTCTTTCGGCGCCTTGCCGCGGACGATGACGACCGGGCGGATCAACTGATGGTCCTGGGGGCGGAAGCGGACGTCGCCCACCATCGATGGAAACGTCTCGCCTTTCTCGTACTGCTTGATGACGTCCGGCGGGTAGAAAGTGCCCGCCTCGGAGACCATGCGCGCCCAGATCGCGAACTGCATATAGCTGTTCTCGGCGCCCCATTCAGGCCGGTAGTTGTACTTCTTCCGGAATTCGTCGACGAACATCTTGGCCAGCGGGTACTTGTCCTCGAGCGTCCACCAGAAGTCGGTGGCGGCGAAAACGCCCTCGGTGAGCTCCGGACCGACTTCCTTGGCGAGGAAGGGAATCTGATAGGGGATCACCATGTTCATCTTCGGCGTCAGGCCGAACTGCTTGGCCTGCTGCACCGACAGCACGGCGTCCCGACCCCAATTCACGTTGATGATGAACTCGGCGCCGGAATTGGCGATGTTGGTGAGATACTGGCTGAAATCCTGGGTGCCAAGCGGCGACACCTGGTCCGTCACCTGGGTCCAGCCGCCTTGCGAGGTCAGGTAGTCGTTCACCGATTTCGTCACCGTGTGGCCGTAGGTGTAGTCCGGCGGCCAAGCGGCCAGCGGTTCGGCGCGGTCAGTCCGGCAAGGACCAGATTCTGCTCGACGTTGAGGCTGCCGAAGATGCGCCGCTCCTCGTGAACGAGCTGCATGCCCGCTTTCGCGATTGCATGGCTCGGCAGCCCCACCAGCTCCGCCCCGTCGAATTTGATCGAGCCCGTGCGCGGCCGGACGATCCCCATCAGGCTCTTCAGCGTCGTCGTCTTGCCCGCGCCATTGCGCCCGATCAGCGCGACGACCTCGTTTTTCTCGACGCGCATGTCGACGTCGAAGAGGATGTGCAAATCGCCGTAGTAGCTGTTCAGCGCCTTGACTTCGATGAGGCTCACGCGGCCTCTCCGTAGACGCCGCCGAGATATGCCTCCTGCACCTTGGGATTGGTCTTGATCTCGTTCGGCGTGCCCTCGACCAGCACGCGGCCCTCCTGCAGCACGGTCACCCGTTCAACCAGCTCGAACAGCGAGTCCATGTCGTGATCGATGATGATCATCGTTCGGCCGCGGGCGATGGATTTGATCAGCGCGACCGTCTCGACGCGTTCCCGCGGGCTCATCCCTGCAAGCGGCTCGTCGAGCAGAAGCAGGCTCGGCGACGTCGCCAGCGCAAGCCCGATCTCAAGCCGGCGTTTTTCGCCGTAGGCGAGCTCGGACACTCGCGAGTCCGGCCGCTCGGTCAGATTGACAAGCGCCAGCGTCTGCTCGACCAGTTCGTCGAGTCCGGGAACGCTCTGCAAACTGCGGAACAGATCAAGCTTGAACTTGCCGCGGATCTGGCTCAGCGCCGCGACCGTGAGGTTCTGCCTGACGGTCAGGCGATCGAAGAGCTGATTGATCTGGTAGCTCTTGGTGAGCCCGAGCTGGCAGACGTCGGTGACGCTCATCCGCGTGATGTCCCGGCCTTCGAACTCGATCCTGCCTGACGTCGGCGCAGTCTCGCAGGTCAGCATCTTGAAGAAGGTGCTTTTGCCTGCTCCATTCGGCCCGATAATGCCGCGGATTTCCCCGCGATTGACGACGAAATCGATATCGCTGTTGGCCACCAGGCCGCCATAGCGCTTGGTCAGCCCTGTCGCATGGAGAATTGGTCCGGACGTTTGGCCCACCGGGCGACGGCGCGTCAGCATTGTCCCGGCGCCGGCTCGATCGGCTGTCGATGCGATCGGTCCGGCCGCTGTCCTGGCGCGCTCAGTCGTCTTCCTCGCGCCCGCCGTCAGCCCATATAGGTCGACGACGGCGCCGACAATTCCGCGCCTCAGGAAGCACACGAGCAGCACGAATACGATGCCGAGCACAAGCCTCCACGTCGCGCCAAGATGGAGCGTGTTCTGGAAGAAATCGCTCAGATAGAGCCATACGCTCGCGCCGACCAGCGGCCCGAACAGCGTCCCCGCGCCGCCGATGGCGGTCTGCATGACGAGTTGGCCGGAGGTGTCGAACATGAAGGCGTCCGGCGGCATGAAGCCCTGCATGATCGCAAGGAGGCCGCCGGCGAAACCGGCATAGGCCGCCGCGACCACGAAGGCGGTGAGCTTGTAGCCATGAATGCTATGACCCAGAGCCGCCGCGCGCAGCGGGTTGTCGCGGAGCGCGCTGAGAATCGTTCCGACCGGCGAGCGCACGATGCGAAGCGCGATCACCAGACCGACGAAATACCAGAAGGCAAGAAATGCATACATCGACGGGTCGCTGTCGAACCTGAGCTTGACAAAGCCGAGGTCGAAACTCGGCGTCGGCACGCCCGGCAAGCCGTTTTCTCCGCCGGTGAAGTCGGAGAGCGGATTGAACTCGACGAAGAAGAACACCTCCGCGATCGCCACCGTGATCATGGCGAAATAGATCCCGGTGCGGCGAAGCGCGATCAAGCCGACGAGATAGCCGACGACGCCCGCAACCAGGGCGCCGATCACGATCGACGTCAGGACGTAGGGAAAGTTGGCTTCGGTCATCAGATAGGCGGCGAACATGCCCCCTGTGCCGAAGAACGCGGACTGACCGAACGACAGAAGGCCCGCGTAGCCGAACAGCAGATCGAAGCCGAGCCCGAACAGGCCCCATATCAGGACGCGGTTGATCGTGGTGAGCGAGAAGCCGAGATGCGGCAGCACATAGGGCGCGGCGATCAGAGCGATGATCGTTAGCGCCTCGACGACGAAGGGACGGTTCGGGGTCATGAAAGGACCGCGCTCACTCGCGGCCCGCCGCGCCCAGGAGTCCGTAGGGGCGGATCACCAGCACAAGCGTCATCGCCACGAAAAGCATGACGTAGGCATAGCCGGGATTGAACATCGACGTGATGCTGATGATCTCGCCGGCGATGAGGCCGCCCAGGACCGCGCCGGGGAATGAGCCAACGCCGCCGATGACGACAACAACGAAGGTCTGAACGAGGATCGATTCGCCGATGTCGGGCGCGATCGAGACCACGGGGGCGTTGACGATTCCGGCGAAGCCCGCCGCCATGGCGCCGATCCCGAAGACCAGCATGAAGACCTTGTAGACGTCGATCCCGAGCGAATCGACCATAACCGAATCTTCGATGCCCGCCCGCACGATCATGCCGATGCGCGTGCGGTAGAGAACGAAATAGAGCCCGAGCAGCGCCACGGCGACAATGCCGAGCAGAGCCAGCCGATAGGTCGGGTAGACCATGAAGCCGAGCGACGTGATGCCGCCGATCGGCGGCGGCACCGCCTTCGACAGGCTGCCGAAAAAGAAGCGCACGGTCTCCACGAACACGATGCCGAGGCCGAAGGTGACGAGAAGCTGGTCCTCGTTCGGACGGGTGTAGAAATGGCGGATGATCAGCCGCTCCATCAGCACGCCGACGAGCATCACGAAAAGCGAGCCGGCGATCACCGCGACAATAAAGGATCCGGAGTAGGAATAGGCGACCCAGCCGGCATAGCCGCCGAGCATGAACATGGCGCCATGCGCGAGGTTAAGCACGCCGAGCGTGCCATAGATGATCGTCAAACCGGACGAAATCAGCGCCAGAAGCGCGCCCAGCACCAGGCCGTTGAAACACTGCGATATGAAATTAGCCCAGTTGACCACGCCGCCGCCCGCATCGACCTTGATGACCAGCCGATACCGCCGTCGGCGCGTCCGCTGTCATGACAGGCAACCCGTCACTTTGCGGGGAGTCAAGCAGCCGGCCCGCCGGATGCGAAGCCAAGGCCGAACCCCCGGTGGATTGAACGGCCTTCTCCGCGCCCCTCGGGAGCGCGGAGAGGGCATCGGCGCCTGTCAGGTATAATTGCCAAGGTCGCAGCCGAAGGCGTCGGGTTTTTGCATCAAGGGCTCGCCCGGCACCACTTCGAGCACTTCCCAGAAGTCTTCGCTGTCCTTCATGTCTTTCGGCGCCTTGCCGCGGACGATGACGACCGGGCGGATCAACTGATGGTCCTGGGGGCGGAAGCGGACGTCGCCCACCATCGATGGAAACGTCTCGCCTTTCTCGTACTGCTTGATGACGTCCGGCGGGTAGAAAGTGCCCGCCTCGGAGACCATGCGCGCCCAGATCGCGAACTGCATATAGCTGTTCTCGGCGCCCCATTCAGGCCGGTAGTTGTACTTCTTCCGGAATTCGTCGACGAACATCTTGGCCAGCGGGTACTTGTCCTCGAGCGTCCACCAGAAGTCGGTGGCGGCGAAAACGCCCTCGGTGAGCTCCGGACCGACTTCCTTGGCGAGGAAGGGAATCTGATAGGGGATCACCATGTTCATCTTCGGCGTCAGGCCGAACTGCTTGGCCTGCTGCACCGACAGCACGGCGTCCCGACCCCAATTCACGTTGATGATGAACTCGGCGCCGGAATTGGCGATGTTGGTGAGATACTGGCTGAAATCCTGGGTGCCAAGCGGCGACACCTGGTCCGTCACCTGGGTCCAGCCGCCTTGCGAGGTCAGGTAGTCGTTCACCGATTTCGTCACCGTGTGGCCGTAGGTGTAGTCCGGCGTCATGTACGCCGCCTTCCTGCCCTTGCCGAAATTCTTCACCAGCACCGGGCCGATCGCGTTGGCTGCGGTCTCGCCATAGAAGCACTGGCGGAACGAATAGCGCACGCAATCCTTGCCGGTCGTGTCGTTCGAGCCCGAGATGGCGACCAGGTAGAGGATCTTTTCGCGCTGGGCGAACTTGTTGAGCGCCACGGCGACCGCCGACGAGGTCGATCCGGTCATGGCGACGATCTTGTTGTCGTTGATGAAGACCTGCTGTTCCTGCACGGCGTTGTTCGGCTTGGCGGCGGAGTCGGCGACGACGAGATTCACTTGCTTGCCGAGTACGCCCTTGGTCACCTTGGGCGCGATCTTCTTGATCAGGTCATGGCCCTCATTGAGGTGCTCGACGGCAAGCTGCATGCCTTTGAGCTCATCCTCGCCCTGCACGGCGTAGGCGCCGGTGCGAGGAACGGTGGCGCCGATCGTGACCGAGTCGCCCTTCGATCCGTCCGGCCAGGTGCCGAGCGCCGGCTGGTCTTCGGCGAACGCGGGCAGGATCAGTCCGGACGGCAGCAACGCGCCCCCGGCGAGCCCCGCGCCGGCCCTGAGCAGGGTCCTCCGCGACAGCGGCCCAAGGTTATTTCTATCGAAATCGCCGGCCATGAGAATTCCTCCCGAATCGTCTGATGAGCGCCGTCCGGGCGCCAGCTCATGGCTGGACGCGCGGGTGCGACGATATGTCACAAGATGCGCAAATTCTCCGGTTCCGACAAGGCCGTTGGCTTGCGACTTTCGTCCTATGCCGGGCCCGGGCCGTGGCCGCTTTGGCCGGCGCCGCGCGCGCGCCGGACGCCCATGCCCACGAGGGTCATCGGCCCCGCTATTGGCCCATCCCCGGCAGCGTTCCCATGCCCTTGCAGAGAATCGTCAGCATGACCTCCTCGGCGCCGCCGGCGATCGAAGCGATGCGGCCATCGCGGAAGGCGCGGCTGACGGGCGTCTCGTTCATGTATCCCATGCCGCCCCAATATTGCAGGCAGGCGCTCGGCACTTCGCGCCCCAATTGTCCGGCCTTCAATTTCGCCATTGTCGCCAGCTGCGTCACGTCCGCGCCCGCGATCATCGCTTCGGCGGCGCGATAGACGAGCGAGCGCAGGAGCTCGATCTCGGTCTGCAATTCGGCCAGTTTGAAGTGCACCGTCTGATTGTCGAGGATGCTGCGCCCGAAGGCCTTGCGCTGCCGGGCATAGGCGATCGTCTCCGCGATCGTGTGCTCGTGCGCTTTGAGGCAGGCGGCCGCCGCCCACAGCCGCTCTTCCTGGAACTGGGTCATCTGGTAGACGAAGCCCTTACCCTCCTCGCCGATACGGTTGCGCTTCGGCACCCGCACGCCCTCGAAGAAAATCTGCGCGGTGTCGGACGCGCGCAGGCCGAGCTTGTCGAGCTTGCGCGCGACGGTGACGCCCTTGGCTTTCATCGGCACGCAGATCAGCGACTTGTTGCGATGCTTGGGGCCGTCGCCGGTATTGGCGAGCAGGCACATCCAGTCGGCCTGAGCGCCGTTGGTGATCCACATCTTGCCGCCATCGATGACGTAGTCGTCTCCGTCGGAGCGCGCGTTTGTTTTGATCTCGGCGACGTCGGAGCCCGCTCCCGGCTCGGAGACGCCGACGCAGGCGACCGCTTCGCCCGAGATCGCCGGCGCCAGGAACTCGTGTCGCAGCGCGTCCGAGCCATATCTCGCGAGCGCCGGCGTCGCCATGTCGGTCTGCACCCCGATCGCCGCCGGCACGGAGCCGCTGCGGACGGCGCCCACTTCCTCGGCCATCATCAGGGCGTAGGAATAGTCGAGCCCGGCGCCGCCGAATTCGACCGGCTTGTTCAAGCCGAGAAAGCCGAGACGCCCGAGCTTCCCGAACACCTCGTGAGCCGGAAATTCGCCCGCCGCCTCCCATTCGTCGACATGAGGGTTGATCTCGGCGGCGATGAATTTCTGCAAGCTTCGACGCGGCTCGTCGTGCTCGGCCGTGAACAACATGAAAATGCGCTCCCCTTCCGTCCCAGTGGTCCTCGTCATTGCGAGCGGAGCGCGGGTCAAGCCCGCCGGTCCTCGCAACGACAGCTCTATCCTGACTAGCCTATCACCGAACGCCTGTCCGTCGCGCATCGGATCGGCGCGGTCGCGCTCCCGCCGGAGCTTACGCGGGCTCAGTTTGAAATTGTTCTAATTACCAAATGCTCCCAAAGGCTTGCGGCCGCATCGGCGCTTGTCTACCTCTCGCTCGAACGAAAGAGCGCGGGACCGTCGAGAGGATGATCAGCCATGCAGCTTGCCGCCCCGACCGAAGACGAGGCGATCGTCGCGCTCGAGCAGTTGAA
Organism: uncultured Alphaproteobacteria bacterium; assembly: GCA_963832305.1. Lineage (GTDB taxonomy): Bacteria > Pseudomonadota > Alphaproteobacteria > Rhizobiales > Beijerinckiaceae > Roseiarcus. The sequence goes on from CAWHTU010000027.1 coordinate 11,858, forward strand.
GAGGACGGTCAGGATCGCCTTTTGCGGCGTCATGCAATCGACGCGGCTCCCGCCGATGGCGGCGTTGAGTCTCGCGGCGATGGCGGTCGGCTCGCTCTATGGCGAGGTCGCCGCCGCGCATCGGGGCGATAAGCGCTGCTCCTGCGGCTGGGAGCCGCGCAGGCTTGCGGACGTGGAGGCGCTGCAAACCTCGCTCGCGCTCTCGGCCGACGGACCCCGCGCCGACATCCACGCACTCGAGGTCGCCGGCAGCGCGTGAGGAGGCGCGCTGATCAACCTTGCCGACGCTCCGCTCGCTCTGAGACCCTGTTTCCAAATCGGATCATGCTTTAGGCTCGCAATTCGCGACCTTGACCCCACGCGCCGCAGGAAGATGAGGAAACCTCGCCAATGTCCAAGAGCCTTCGGCTCTTTGCCGCCTGCGCCGTTCTGGGCTCGCCGGCCTCGCCGCCTGCACGCCGCCGCCGCCCCCTGCCCCCGTGATCACCGCCCCGCCGCCGAAGCCGCTCGACGCCAAGACGCAACTCGAGAACCATATGTGAGAGGGCTCAGGCGCGGCGGAAAGCTGCTCATGCGGCCCGCTCGCGCGTCGCCATGACGCGCTTCGCCGATCTCTTCCTCACCGCGCTCGCGGCGGTCATCTGGGGAACGGTCTATCTCACGACCACGCGGTGGCTCCCGCAAGGCTACCCTCTCACCATCTCGCTGATCCGCGCTCTCCCGGCGGGGCTTCTCCTTCTCGCCTTCGTGCGCGAACTGCCAAGGGGCGTCTGGCTCTTTCGCGTTCTCGTTCTCGGGGGACTGAACTTCTCGCTCTTCTGGTGGCTGCTCTTCATTTCCGCCTATCGATTGCCGGGCGGCGTGGCGGCCACGGTCAACGCTCTTCAGCCGGTTTTCGTCGTCGCGCTTTCCTGGGCGTTGCTCGGCGCAGCCGCTGCGCTGGGCCGCGGTCGGCGCCGCATTGGGCGGCGTCGTCGGGGTCGCGCTCCTGGTCGTCCAGCCCGGGGCCGCGCTCGACGGGCTCGGCGTCATCGCTGGCCTCGGCGCCGCCGCCGCGATGGCGCTCGGCACCGTGCTCGCAAAGCGTTGGCAGCCGCCCGTTTCGGCGCTGACCTTCACCGCCTGGCAGCTTGTCGCGGGCGGCCTCATGCTCGCGCCATTCGCGTTGACGCTGGAGCCGCCCTTGCCCTCGCCGACGCTTCCCAACCTTGCCGGATATGTCTGGCTCGGGCTGTTCGGCGCGGCGGTCAGCTACTTCCTCTGGTTCCGGGGGCTCGCGCGGCTAGGCCCGCAAGCGGTCTCGCCCCTCGTTCTCTTGAGCCCGTTGACCGCGATCCTGCTTGGCTGGCTCGCCGCCGGCGAGACCTTCACGCCCCTCCAGCTCTTCGGCGTCGCGCTGGTCATGGGCAGCGTCTGGCTGAGCCAGCTCTTCGCCGCCCCGAACCCCGGCGCGCAGAGAGGCGCCGACGGCGAAGACGCGGCCCAAAAACGACATGCGGGCGCCGGTTAGTGAATCAGGTAGGACAAGAGCGACGAGCGCTTCGTTGTCTTGCGCTCGATCGCGGCGGCGACTCCGATCCAGCCCTTCGCCATTTCGTCGCTGCTTGCTTCTTCCGCCCTCCGCCGCGCCGCCCAATAAGCCTGAGCGCCAAGGGCGATCATGAGCGCTTTGGCCTCATGGTCGATTTCGAGGCGCAACGCCTTCTGGTGTTGGTGATGCGACATGGCTCCGATCTCCCAATTGGCCACCTTGGCGCCATGGTCGCCCCGCCTCACACCCCCGACGGGTGATAGTTCGGGCTTTCGCGGGTGATCGCCACATCGTGCACATGGCTTTCGCGCAAGCCCGCGCTGGTGATGCGCATGAAGCGCGCCTTCTCCTGGAACGCGGGGATCGTCTCCGCCCCGACGTAGCCCATCGCGGCGCGTAAGCCCCCGGCGAGCTGGTGGACGATCGCCCCGACCGGGCCGCGATAGGGCACCTGCCCCTCGACGCCCTCGGGCACGAGCTTCATCTGGTCCTTCACGTCCTGCTGGAAGTAGCGGTCGGCCGAGCCACGCCCCATCGCGCCGAGCGACCCCATGCCGCGATAGCTCTTGTACGAGCGCCCCTGGTAGAGGAACACTTCGCCCGGGCTCTCGTCGGTGCCGGCGAACAGCGAGCCGATCATGACGCTGTCGGCCCCGCCCGCGATCGCCTTGGCGAGATCGCCCGAATATTTGATCCCGCCGTCGCCGATCACCGGCACGCCCGCCGCGCGCGCCGCTTCGGCCGCCTCCAGAATCGCGGTCAGCTGCGGCACGCCGACGCCCGCGACGATCCGCGTGGTGCAGATCGAGCCCGGCCCGATGCCGACCTTGATCGCGTCGGCGCCGGCGTCGATCAGCGCCTGCGCGCCCTCGCGCGTCGCAACATTGCCGGCGATGACCGAGACCTTGTTGGTCGCGCGCTGGATGCGCCTCACTTGGCTCAGCACCTGCTCGGAATGGCCGTGCGCGGTGTCGACGACCAGGCAGTCGACGCCCGCCGCCATCAGGAGCTCGGCCCGCTCGAACCCCTTGTCGCCGACCGACGTGGCGGCGGCGACCCTGAGCCGACCGTCGGCGTCCTTGGCGGCGTTCGGATGGGCGGTCGCCTTCTCGATGTCCTTGACGGTGATGAGGCCGACGCAGCGGCCGGAATCGTCGATGACCGCGAGCTTCTCGATCCGATGCAGATGGAGGAGCCGCCGCGCCTCGTCGCGCGTGACGCCCTCCCTCACCGTCACCACCTTGCGGGTCATGAGCTCGGTCACCGGCTGGCGCGGATCGTCGGCGAAGCGCACGTCGCGGTTGGTGAGGATGCCGACGAGCTTCGCCGGCTTGCCGTCCAAGCCTCGCTCGACGACAGGTATCCCCGAGATCGAGGCCCGGCGCATGAGCGCAAGCGCGTCGGCAAGCGTGGCGTCGGGAAAAATGGTGATCGGGTCGACGACCATTCCGCTTTCGAACCGCTTGACCTTGCGCACCTCCTCCGCCTGGTCGGCGGGCTCGAGATTGCGGTGGATGACGCCGATACCGCCGGCCTCCGCCATCGCGATCGCGAGCCTTGCTTCGGTCACGGTGTCCATCGCGGCGGAGAGGATCGGCAGGTTGAGTCGGATCGTGCGGGTAAGCTTAGTCCCGATATTCGTTGCGCTCGGCATGACCGCGCTCAATCCCGGGCGCAGCAGCACGTCGTCGAACGCAAGTCCCTCGGGAATAATGCCCGATTCAATGATCGCCATCGCCACGCATCCTTCGCCGGATTTCCAAAGGCGCAAGGAATCGAGCGCCGGTCCGCCGCATGGCGCGGCTGCCTAACATGGGCCGCGAGAACTTCATAGCGAGCGAGACGTCGATCCGCTTCGTCCCGTGCCGAGTTCAGCTCGCCTGGCCCGGCGGCGATCCGCCGCTGGAGATACGATCCCCCGGGAGGACGAGCCGCTCGGTCGTCGCCGCGGACATGATGCTTTCGCGTTTTCGGAGGCCAGCCGCGTCAAGCAGCATTTGAGCGGCCCACCGGTAGACGTTGCGCTGCCGAACGAGGTCCCGCATCACACGCAATCGCTCGCGTTGCACGCTTGCCGGCATCCGCAGCGCCGTGTCGATGGCCTCGGCCATGCCGTGGGCGTCATAGGGATTGACCATCAGCGCCTCGGACAGTTCCCGTGAGGCGCCCGCGAAGCTGGACAGCACTAGAACCCCCTGCTCATCATCACGGGCTGCCACAAACTCCTTGGCGACGAGGTTCATGCCGTCGTGCAAGCTGGAGACGACGCACATGTCTGCCGCCCGGAAAAGCTCGAAGACCTCATGCGGCTCGTGGTGACGAATCAACAGCACGATTGGCTTGTAGTTGCCTTCCCCGTGGCGCTCGTTGATCGCCTCCGCCTCACGAACGGCCTCAGCCTGCAGGGCCTCATAGGCCGGAAGTTTGCTACGGGTCGGCGCCGCCGCCTGAATGAAGACGAATTTCCCGCGCCATTGCCGGTAACGCTCCAGCAGGACGTCGACGGAACGCATGCGGTCCACAATACCCTTGGTATAGTCGAAGCGCTCGATCCCGACCGCAATGCGCGCGTCGGCAGGCAGATGGAAGCGCGCCTTCACTGCTTCGCGGCATTGCTCTGCGGGGGCTTGCTGAGCCATCGCCGCCGGCGGCCACTCGATCGAAATTGGATAGGGTCGCACGAGCGTCTCGTGGCCTCGGAGCGTCACTGAACTTCGCTCGCGATCGATGCGGCTCTCCACGAAGCGATCCACCGCTTCCAGGAAATTGTTGCAATGAAACTGGGTGTGAAAACCGAGGATCGAACTTCCAAGCAGCCCGTCGATGATCTGCTCGCGCCAAGGACAGATGCTGAAGGTTTCCGGGTTTGGCCAAGGGATATGCCAGAAGGCGATGATCGTCGCCCGAGGCAGCCGGTCGCGTAGCATGCGCGGCAGCATCGCGAATTGATAGTCTTGCACCAGAACAATCGGGTCATCGCGATCGGCCTCTTCAACGACAACGTCTGCGAAGCGTTAATTCACCACGACGTAGTGAGCCCAGTCCTGCTCGCGAAATGTCGGTCGTACAAAGGCGATGTGGCAGAGCGGCCAAAGCCCTTCATTCGAGAGGCCGTAGTAGTACCCGTCCTGTTCCTGTTCGGTGAGCCAGACGCGCCGCAGGGCGTAGGCGGGATTTCCGGGAGGAACCGCGATACGGTCGCGCTTGTCGACGGTGACGCGATCGGCCGAGCCTGAGCCATGCGCGATCCAGACGCCCCCGCACGCGCGCATGACGGGCTCCAGCGCCGCAACAAGACCGCTTGCCGGTATCTGGAGTTTGACGCCGCCATCGACGCGATTGTGGATATATGGCTCGCGATTGGAGACAACGATGACCTGCGCGCCTGGCAATTCCTCATCGAGGAGCTGGTGAAGCGTCTTGGGGGACCATTCGACGCGGATTCCGTCGGTATATCTTCGCTCGAGACGAAGCTCGGATAACATCGCCTCGATGTCGCGCCCGATCGGCAGCTCGGCGCGGCGCGGGCCAGCAGCCTCGCGACCGCGATTGGCGATCGCTTCGCGAAGCGAATTGGTCCAGCCTCTGAGCAACGCCAGTACGATCACGATCGCCAGCAGCACAAGTCCTCCGGCGACGCCGGTAAGGGCAAGAGCCATGTAGAACTCGGCCTCATGCGCCCGCCGCGCGATGTATGCGAGGTCATGCACCACCACCAGAGAGCCTTGATTCTCCGTCCTGGACAGCGGAAGAATCGCGACGGCGATCGGACGCCCGTGTTCGCGAACGATGTTGAACGTGTCGACGTCGGAAAGCGGCGCTTTGGGGCAACGAACCTCGCTGGGAAACTCCTTGGTTGGGTAGAGTAACTGGCCGCTGCGATCGCAATAGGCGAGCGCCATCAACCGCTCGTCCTCGGCGAGTTGCTCGAAGAACGGCTGGAGATCGCTCTCCGACTTGGCGGCGAGACCGAGAGCGACGCGTTCCCGGATCGAGCGGAACACGAGGCGGGCCCTCAGCTCAACATCGCGCTGCGACCACTCGTCGACGATCACGGAGGCCATCTAAGTCATCGCAGCGATGATCACCCCGACGGCGACGAGCGCGAGCAGCGCATAACGGATCGAAGGAATACGGAGGAGCCTCGCAATCGAGGAAAAGAAGCGCCTCCACCACTGGACCGCCGCGACGGCGGGCGAGCTTCGCGCGAAGCCGCCGGTCACCCCACATTCTCCCGGTAGATCGTCGGCGCATCCAGGCCCGCGCGCGAATGCGCCCTTGGAAAGTCACGCAATTTCCCGGCCGAAGGGTCGAGGGCGCCGCAGGTCAGATCGACGCCGGTCGCCTGGCAGCGGGCCGGCGAATGGCGCCGCGCCGGATCACGGAAAATCGAACCCCGGCCACCGCTGAGCGACGGATCACGCGAAGGCAATCGCGCGACCCTCCAATCTCTCCGCCCGGCTGTTCGGGAGAGGCAGTATTGCGAGCCAAAAGCGCTTCATGACCTCGGCGAATTCATGTCTGCGCTGGCAGGTTGTCACCGACCGCCGACTTTGGCAACCAAGCCGGCCAATCGAGCGCCAACCGGGTCGGCCAGATCCGCCTCGGAACGATCGCAATCAGAAGCGACTGCTAGCGTTCGCCATTGGGAATCGAAAGCGCGGCGGAAACGCCCGCCGCGCTCATCCTCTTTTGGCGCGCCCGGGGACGGGCGCGCCAACGTCTTCCGGGTTAGTGAGGCAGCTTGTCGGCGAGCACTTCAACTCGCTGCATTTCCGGCGTCTTGGCGAATAGTTCAGGCGCCTTGGACGTGATCTGCTTCGCCAGTCTGCCCTGGAGATGAGCCTCGCGGCCGCGCTCGTTCGCGAACGCGTCGAATATGCCGAACATCCTCGGACCCATCCGAATCGCGAACCAGGCCGTCGTGTCCGGCTCGTCGCTGACTATGGTCCTTGCGCTCGAAAGGAAGTTCGCGACCTCCTGCTCTTTGCCGGGCTTGGCTTCAAGCTGAACGTATAGCGCATGCTGAGTCATTTTTCGCTCTCCTCATGGTTCGCCCCTTGTGAGATCAATAGAGGAGGACTTTGCTTATACGATGGCGTACCGACAGGTTTCTGGTAATCGCTATCGTTATGGCCCCGTTGATGGAAAATAACGCGCAAGGACACAACTGGTCCTATCGGCGCCAGCCTCAGGTCGATACGATGGCTTTAATATGGCGCTGCTATCACACGTCTTGATTGAGGCAAAACACACCTTCAAACGATGCAAATCACCGATCCGGTCATTCGTCGCGGACGTTTTCTCGCCCGCGCGGTAGCCCGGCTTGTCATTCCCGCGAAAGCGGGAATCTAGGATCGCCTTCGCCTTGTCCGGATGCCCGCTTTCCGCCGGCATGACACACAAAGCTCGGGCTGACAGCCCGCCTCTCCAGAACTCAGGCCAGCTAGGCTCCTTGAGCGCCCGAAACCTATTCGTGACTTCCCGAAAGCGACCCCACGCCAGCCGTGTCGGGGGCGCTAGGCTAAACCGCCCGGCCGAGCGAGGCCGTGCAAATCGGGCGCGCCCATCAACGAGCCAATCTCAAGAAACAACCTCATTTTGGCTGCGGCCGGGAGCGCTGCCCGAAGTCCCTCCCGGCGGCGGCGCCACGTTTGTAAGGATCGTCTTCGTCACGTCGTGTCTTAGGGCTTCTGGTCGCCCAGAACCGCGTCACGATCGGGGCCGTGCCGACACGGTAAGGTCGCGCAAGCAAGGGGCGCGGTCAGGAGCAAGAAACTCCAAGCGGGCCGTGCGTTGCTTCGTTCTTCTCTATCTGACTGCCGCCGGTCCCGGACCGTTGGCGGTCGATAGGAACGGCGCGTGGCTTCGGTCCGGTGACCTGGCGACGCTGGAGTTCAAAGCGCAAGCAAGAATACGATCGACCACGCAGCCGCAATCGCGACGAAAGCGATCAGAAGCGGGCGCTCGTTGCGATCATCGATCAGAAGTCCCGTGGACGAATTGTTGTACATCTGAATGCTCGACATGACGACTTCTCCCATGCCCACAAATAAAGCATGACCCATCGCCGGCCGCTGTGACGGCCGTCACACTCTGGGCGGAGTTCACCGCTGGCATCGCGGAGAATAAGGAGCCCACGAACCGCGGCTGCCGAACGGGATCCTGCGCGGGCCGGGGCGCGTCGAGCATCGCTTTGGCAGGTCTTTCGCTTGAGCGAAACCTCGCGACTACAGCAGTTTTGAAACCCAGACCGACACGGCGTCGCCGCTGCTCATGTCGGGCTGAACAAGCCCGTCGATCATGAACGTTGGCGACGAATGGATTCCGTTTTGGCGCGAGTACTTGGCGTGCCACTTGATTTCCCGATCAAGGTCCGGGATCGAAAAGGCGTCAGCCAGTTTCAAGCCGCTGTAGGCTTCGACCCGCGCAATGATCTCGCTTGGCGTGGCGCTCATATTGGGGCCGCTACAGTGCCTGGCGAATTCAAACTCTTCGCGCCGCGCGAAGACTGCAGCCAGCACAGCCTTGGCCGCTTCCCTGCCTTGAGGCAACGTCGACGCCGCAAGCACGCAGCGCACGATCACCCCCGAATACATGTGCCAGGGTTGCGAGTGCAGGCGTATCTTGATCGTGATCCGGTCCTCCCCGGCGGAAATCAGCGTCTCGTCGAGCTTTCCGAAAGCGCGACCGGAAAACGGGCAGGTCGGCTCGAGGAACACTTCAAACACACGCGGTCCTCGCCCCCAAGTCAGGGCGTCCGCCCGCCACGACGTCTCATTCATCAGCTTTGACCCCGGTTCAGGAACCCGAGCGCTCACTATAAACGCGGCGTGAAACGATCGGCGAGAGGCCGCGAAACCGGCGGTCCCCCGCCGGCCCCTCGCCCCAACAAGGCTCCTGTTCAATTCCGGCACACGCCCCGATACTGGCGTTCGAATCAAATCGGGGAGGCACCATGGAAAAGGCGCGAGTAGGACTCATCGGACTTGGTTTTGGTTCGGAGTTCATTCCGATCTATCAGGCGCATCCAAAAGCGGAGGTCGCGGCGATCTGTCAGCGAACGAAGAGTTGATTGGATGAAATCGGCGATCGGTTTGGGATCGCCACACGCTACCTCGATTTCCGGGAGGTGCTCGCCGATCCGAACGTGGATTTCGTCCATATCAACAGCCCGATTCCCGATCATGCTCCGCAGACGATCGCAGCGCTGAAGGCCGGCAAGCACGTCATGTGCACCGTGCCGATGGCGACGAGCCTCGACGAGGCCAGGGAGATCGTCGGATTGGTCCGCGAAACCGGACTGAAGTACATGATGGCCGAAACCGTCGTCTATAGCCGCGAATATTTGTTTATCAAGGAGCTCTACGACAAGGGCGAACTCGGCAGCATTCAGTATATGCAGGCGTCTCATCCACAAGACATGGAAGGTTGGCCGGACTACTGGAAGGACATGGTCCCGATGCACTACGCGACCCACGTCGTGAGCCCTCTCATGGCCATGGTCGACGGCATGGCGGAGTACGTGAGCTGCCTCGGCTCAGGGACGATCAACGACGAGTGCGCGCGCCGATCCGGATCGAAGTTCGCTGTCGAGTCCTGTCATATCAAGATCAAGAACTCGGACGTTGTGGCGCACGTCTGGCGCTTCCTTTGGGATACCGCACGACAATATCGCGAGAGCATCGACGTCTACGGATCGAAGAAGTCGTTCGAATGGCAGCTCATCACCGATGACAACCCCGTGCTCCACACCGCGAAGAAACCGGAGCCGGAGATAGCCGAACGGGTCGAGGTTCCGGACTACGCTCACCTTCTGCCCGAGCCGATTCGCAAGTTCACGCGGCGCGTCGCCGACGAAGATCATCTCTCGTTCATCCAGGGCGGCGGTCACGGCGGTTCCCATCCGCATCTGGTCAACGAGTTCCTGTCCGCTCTTTTTGAAGATCGCGATCCATTCCCAAACGCGCAACAGTCGGCGAACTGGACCTGCGTCGGGATCTGCGCCCATCAGTCGGCGCTCAAAGGCGGGCAGATCGTCAAGTGTGCCCGACTTCGCGACGCGGGCTCCGGCCGAGACGATGCGTCATGATGCGGAAGGGCTAAACGACATCCCTTCGCGCTCCCACGACGAAAAGCCGCTCAAGTCGACCGGCGCCGTTGGAGCTGGCGCCGGGCCGGGCGCCTCGGCGATTGCCGAGCCGGCGCGCGCGAATTTCTGTCGCTGCGATAGTCCGCGTAGCCGGGGCCCGCGAGGCCGAGCATCATCGCCCGTGTTGACCCCTGACGAGCCGCAAATTAGCTCTTCGGCGCGTCCTCTTTCATCATCTTGTCGCCCTTCATGTTGTCTTTGTGCATCATCGTGTCCTTCTTCATATGATGCATGGGCTTCGACATATGCGTCGCGTCCTTCTTCATCATTGTATCCTCCGCCCGGGCGGCCGAAGCCAGGACAAGCCCGAACGCCGCTAACGAGGCGAAGAGCGCAAAAATCTTTTTCATCGACGAAACCTCCTGCTGCGGAAGCGCCCGAAGGCTCCCGAATTTTGTGGCGAAGCGCCACTTTTGCCAGTTCGTGTGGCGAAGGCTTCGGTTACCGCTCGGCGGATAATTTTCTTGTGAGCCATGTTAAGAGCGCGCTGTAAAGGACATACAGCGAACGAAAAGTCTTTGATGACAGGAGGGACTTGTGGGATCAGCCCACCTCGATGATTGGATCGCCGCCTTTCCGGCGAGCTACGACCTGCCCTGAACGTCGATCCATAGGCGACCGTGTCCACGGATTTCGGTGACACCCTCGGAGGGTCTGCTATCGCCGGCGACGCCAACGGGGAATGTCGGCGCCGCCGCGGAATCGCCCCGTCATTGCCACGATGGACACGATTGTGACAGTCTCTCTTGATTGCGGATCGTCTGGGACTTTCAGGTGAGAGCCCCTTTCGCCCAGGGGCGCCCCGTCGCTTGACCTATGGTGGGCGGGCGGGCCGTAGCCGGCGGCGACCCCCAAGTAAGTTGCGGGAGGTCAAATTGCTCAAGGTTAGATGGACTTTATTTGCATCGGGCTTGGCGGCAATTGTCGTTTGCTTCGCAAATAGCGCGTTTGCGGGTCATCCGGCGAGCGAATGCGCTACTTACGCGACAGACGCGGTCAACCAGTTCCACGCGCTCCAGACGGCCGGCTGTCAGCCGAAACCCGGAGACAACTTGTGGGGTGATAACTACCAGGGGCATTACAACTGGTGTCTAAGTACGAAGGCGGACATCCACCAGCAATTCAAACAGCGCCGTCTCACGATCGACGCGTGCAATGCGCACTCGGATCAAGCGTGCCGGGCGTACGCGAACGATGCCATCGCACAGGTCAACGCGTTTGTACACAAAGGCTGTATACTTGGCGGTGGAAACCCGGATCTTTGGGGCAGTAATCCCCAGGATCACTACAATTGGTGCAGGGCCAACATCGGCGCCGACCTCGCCCAGCAACATAAGTTACGGCGGCTGGCTACGGACAACTGCCGAGTTGCGAGTGCGCCTTCCATTGTGGTCTCGATACCTTCTCCCGGCTCCAACACCTTCACGGTCAAAGGCTCCGGTTTCCTTGCGAACGCACCGATCACTATCCGCGTTACCGGCGCCGGACTACAGACCCTGACCTATCCGTCGAGGTCGGATGCTTCAGGAAGGTTTACTGCGAATTTGCCGGGCGTTTGCCGAACCAAAGGCTTCGTCTTTTTCGCAGCGAGCGACGGTCGCAGCAACGGCACACTTTGGAGCAACCCGTTCACCTCGCAGTGCTGAACCGCCGACACTGGCGCGGGCCTGCCATGTGCTGCAGCCGTGGCGGCCTGTCGTCGCCTTGCAAGGTGCTGCTGCTGGCGGGGTGACAGGCGCCGCGAGTGTCGGCTTTCCGAGGCCGAGCCAAGTTCCGCTGTTGGCGCAATTACACCGTTCGCGCATCAGTGCTGGAGCTTCCGCAATGACCCAAGCGGGTATGCGTCCGAGCGATCGAATGTCCCGAATCGACATGAACGGGACGTTGCGGATCGCGACGGGGACGTCGCATTTGGTCGAAACCGTCGTTTGCCGCCGACACGAGAACGGGGGCAATGGCTGAAATAGCAGTCATTCCTCCGACGGCGTGGCTGATCGATCAATCGACCGAAGTCATCCATTTGCGGGCAGCTGGGGTCTCAAGAGCTCGTCGGAAACGACGGGCGGATCATCCCCGGCTGAAGATCTGTGCTATTCGGCAAGATGCCCAGAGCGAGCCGACATTGGAGCGCGACGCGGAAGATCGAGACGATCACAGTGGCCGACGTGGTCGGCTACAGCCGGCTCGCAAGACTACGAATCCCGACGCAGATAACGGACACCCGGCGAGCCTGCGCAATGCGCTGCGAAGCGACCTCATCGACGCGCGATCGATCTACGGAAGCATCACGGTGCGCCATTCGCGCCAAGCGCTTACGGCGCGAGCGGCGTCGATCGAATCGAGTTCCGCAGCGTGGTCGGCGCGGTGACGCGGCGCGGAAGTCGAGGTGCCGACGAGCCGGCATCTGTGCGAGCGCCAGAGCGCCGAGACTGCCGCCAACGCTCCGTGTTTCGACCGGAATGTCATCTCGCTGACGTGGTCAGCGACCGCGACGCGCGTTCTGATGGCGACGGCGGCGATATCGCGGCGCGGCTACAAGAGCATCTGCGCCATCACCTGAGTTGCGCGGCAAATCGGCCGATCGTCTCTCGAGGACGCCAAGCGCGCAAGAAGGACAGGGGCGTCGCCGATCTACTCAGGCGACGCGATCTCGGCCTGCGACGCAACGTCGTGAACATCGCTCGAGCGCGACCCAGGGTCGACGCGCTGCAGGTCGGCGTTCCGGCGCAGGGCAAGCCTACGGTCTGCCGGCGGGCTGACCTGGCTTAAGCGACGCGAAGCTTACTCGCGCAATGCAGTCGCTTGAGCTGATGGAATGGCGCCGCCTCCTTGTCCTCGGGAGCGCCAAAGGCGCGTCTCGAAGAAACGTTCCACCCGCCGAAAATGCAATCATGAGCCGCCGCAATGACCCGAAGCGGGTATGCGTCCGAGCGATCGAATGTCGCGAATCGACGTTGAGCGGACATTGCGGATCGCACTGTTGCTGTTAGGTCCCAGTTTCGGCGATTCGCCCTTCCCGCGCCGACGATGGGAATTCAAAGAGACTTCAACTCGGGGTCGCGCGAAACCGGCTCGGCGAAACTCCCGTCCATCGCCGGAACGCACGCGTGAAGGTGGCCTGATCGAAATAGCCGAGATCGGTCGCGATCGCCGCGATCGTCGCATTTCGCTCCTTGAGCCGCTTTAGCGTTTCGCTTCGCCGTACATCGGCCAGCAGGTCTGAAAAGCTCGTGCCCTCCTCCTTCAGTTCGCGCTGAAAGGTGCGCGCGCTCATTCCTGCCGCGGCCACCACACGCTTCATGTTCGGCGCCTCGTCATTTTCGACCATCAAGTTCAGGAAGGCTTTCACCGAATCCGAGAAGGTCTCGCCGCCACGCAGCGAAGCCCCACTGTCGAGCGCTCTCGAATTGAGACGGTCTCTCGCCACCTTGCCGAAGGCGCGCTCCATGATCCTGTCCTCGATCCAGACCGTGATCCCTCGCGACTTGGTTTCGATCACACGGTCGCCGAACCAGCGCCGAAGGTGCTCGACCTTGTGCACGGGATGCGGAGGAATTTCGATCTTTGCAAATCGTGGCGGAGGATTGCCGGCCATGCTGAGTATGCGATCGATCATCGCCGTGGCGTACTGCAGCAGCGTGTGCTGCGTCTCGGGATCGAATCTGTGGGCGAAGAACTCCCGCACGACATACTGGCCAGACTTCCTCTCGAACGACACCTGCTCGTGCGAGCAGTAGTACGGCAGCGCAGCCACGATCCTCGCAAGCGCTTCCCCTGGCGTTCGCGTGCCAAGAGCGACCTTTCCGAGCATCGCGATTTCAAGTCTGCTCGTTTGCGAAACAATTCGGCAAGGAAGGTCGGGCCCGTGTTCCCGGGCAGCGTTCCGAAGCAGAGCGGCCGCGTGCGCCAAAGGTATCGGACGGAAAGGATGGGTGATCGGGCTCAGGGAAAGGTCGACCGTGGCAAGCGCGCGTTCGACCGAGACGCCTTCGCCGGCGAGCCAGTGCAACGTGGGCAACAGCGCAAAACCACGTATCAAGGGAATCGCGGCAGGCATCGCGCTATCCGACCCGGTAACTCAAGCCGCATCAAGCGGCGCAGATATTTTGGCGTCAAATGCCTAGCCGAGGTTCCGGCTTATGCCTAGACCGCCGGGAGAGACAGGTACGCGATCACCGTGTGTGTGACAGGTCTGCATTTAGGGAGCGGGGGACGACCGATGAACCCGGGAAGGGCGCCTTCGGCGACATTGTGGATGCGCGCGGCGTCGGGGCTCGAAGTCCTGACCGGGCTCGGGCTCGTCGTCGCGCCGTCCCTGCTGGCTCGGCTTCTGTTCGGTTCCGACTTGAATGCCGCTGGCGAGGCGACCGGCCGCATCGCGGGGCTTGTCATGGTCTGCCTTGCCGTTGGCTGCTGGCCGCGCGCCGGCGGGGGCGAGGTTCATGCGCTCGTCCCGCTCATGGCTGTGAGCTGGCTCGCGGCGGCTTTCCTCATCGTTACCGGCCTGATTGGCGCGAACCTGGGCATGCTGCTTTGGCCAGCCGCCGCGCTTCACGTGATTTTAGGGGTCCTGCTCACGCGCGCCTGGATGGAAAGCCGGCGCTCGCCGGTATGACGAAGCGCCGCGAGGCGGAAAGGGATGGAGATGGGCTCAAGCTTGACGAGGGCTGCAAAGGCCCGGCTGATCGGCGCAGGATTGGCCATTTCGCTGATGTCGATGCCAGGCGTCGCTACGACGTCGATGGCGCAGGAGCGGCTCGAGCAGGATTTCGGGGTTATCGAGGCCTGCGGCGCCGATGTTTGGCGGCTGTGCTCGGACGTGCTGCCCGACGTCGGACGGATGAAAGCGTGCTTGCAGGACAAGATGGGCCAGCTTCCCAAGTCCTGCCTCACCAAGCTGCTCGACGTGATGGCCAATTCGACGTTTAAGGTCTGCAAGGACCAGACCTATGCGCTTTGCGCCGCGGCGCGCTGCAACGTCTACGACGGCGTCGCCTATTGCCAGTGCGAGGAAAAGCACGGCGACAGCATCAGTCTGCCGTTCGCGATGGCCAAGGGCGTGGACGTCTGCGCGGTCAACGCCGCCGGCGCCGACAACAAATACATTGTGAGCACCTACAGCACGCCCGAGCAGGTCGCCTCGCCGCAGGGCAATGGAGGCGTCTACACCTGCAGCGGCGGGAGCGCGGGCGGCGCCTACGCCCAATGCGACGGCGGCTTGTGCTTCAAGAGCACCGAGGAGACGACCTTCCCCGGTTTCGACAAGCCCGTGCCGAAGGGACAAATCATCTGTTCCTGCCCGATCACGACCGCGAGCTCGACTGGCGGGCAGAGCTACCAGATCCTCGGGCCCTATCCGTGCGACAAATCGTTCTTCAAATATTGCAAGAACGAGACGGCGAACGTCAACACAGGTTCGACCATCTATGTCGGCGCCCCGTCCGGCACGGCTGCGGCGCTGACCGCGCTTTTGACCGGCAAGGCGGCCCCACCCTTCAATGAGTGCGGGTCGGAGTAGACCGCTTTCGGTCCAAGGTCGCCGACTGAGACGGGGAGTAGAGTCGCCCCGCCCCGACGTGTCGGCTCGACCTGGGCGATCCAAATCTAAGCTCAGGCAAAGCCGCGGGGGCGGCTTTTTTCGGTTCGATCCATCGCATGCGCGAAGCGGGCGGTTCCAGGCGGCGCACTGCCGCCGCCCGGGTTCGACTGGAATGACCGCTCCGCTCCAATTGGGTCTTCGCCGTAACGCCGTAGTTGCGTTTTTCCGAATTTCATGCCATATTGCCTCTTTTCCAGAAAGAGGCGTCATCCCATGCATGAGACCAAAGCGCCGCGCCAGCGGCTCAACATCATCGGCCGGTCGGCCCGGACCAAGCGGATCTTCGCCCGCATGCGCGAGGGCTGGGCCTACGACGAGATCGCCCGCGACGAGGGCCTGAGCGCCGAGCGCGTCCGCCAGATCGTCGCTGAGGTGTTAGGCAAGCGCGTCATCGACCGCGGTCCCCACCATGCTCATCTCCAGCTCGAACGCCTGATGCCGGCGCTCAGGCTCGCGGGCGAGGGGATCGCGCGGGGCGAGATCAAGGCCATCGCGCCGCTGATCAAGGTCATCGACCGGATGGACCGGCATCAGGAGACGGTGGTGGCGAAGCATTATTACGGACCCGAGGAGCGGCAGCGGCTGCTCGACAAGATCAACCGCGTCGCGGCAAATCTTGCTGACGCGAGGAACGCGCCGGACGCCGCGCCTGCGGAAGGGACAGAAGAAACAAAGCCCGCCGATATTCCCGGCTAACCCATTGAAAAGTCCAAATTCGGACGAGAGATTCCCAGCGCCGTGGTTGTCGGGCGCCGAAGCGCCAAAGCTCAAGGCGCCGCCGAACGCCTGCGATTGTCACATGCACATTTACGACAGCCCGTTTCCGGTCGCGCCGAACGCCAAGCTCAGGCCACCGGATGCAACCGTCGATGACTATCGCCTGCTGCAGAAGCGAATTGGGACGAGGCGCAACGTCGTGGTCACGCCGTGGACCTATGGCACAGACAATTCTTGCACTCTCGACGCGATCGCCAAGCTCGGCGCGGCCGCCCGCGGCGTCGCGGTGATCGACACGGGCACAGCCGAGGCCGAACTGAAACAACTCGACGACTTGGGTATTCGCGGCGTCCGCTTCAATCTCGTGGTTACCGGCGCGACTACGCTCGACATGCTCGAGCCGTTGTCGAAGCGCGTCAACGATCTCGGCTGGCATGTCGAAATCCAGATGCTCAGCGATGCGATCATCGAGAACGCAGACCTTCTGCAACGGCTGCCCTGCCCGATCGTTTTCGACCACATGGGGCGAATTCCCGAGCCGGCGGGCGTCGATCATCCCGCCTTTGCATTGATGCTGAAGCTCATCGACCGTGGCCGGACCTGGGTCAAGCTCTCCAGTGCCTACCAGGACTCGAAGAGTGGCCCACCGGCGTATGGCGATGTCAGCAAGGTCGCCAAGGCTTACCTCAACTCCGCGCCGGAGCGGATGGTCTGGGGCAGCGACTGGCCGCACCCGACCGAGAAGGCGGACGCCAAGCCTGACGACGCGATCTTGTTCGACCTGCTCACCGACTGGGCGCCCGACGAGGCGGTGCGCGATCGCATTCTGGTCGGCAACCCCGCTGCGCTGTACGGGTTCGATTGGTCGGTAAGCCCTCACGGGCAGATGTATCTAGCTCCGTCCGGAGCCTTGAAACAGCCAATCGACTCTGGAAACAGCGCCTTCGGCAACCAAAGCACGACGCTCGGGAAAAAGATCGCGAACGCGATTGTGGCGAAGAAGATCACGTAGATCGGTAGCGCCGCCCGCAGCGCCGCCGAAAAGCGGACGCCGACGAACTTGGACGCCATCAGCAGCGAAAGCCCGTATGGCGGTGTGATCAGTCCGAAAGCCAGCGTGATGATCAGCACGATGCCCATATGCACGCTGTTGATCGACACCCGGTCGGTGAGTTGATTCACGACCGGCATAAAGATGATGATCGCCGGGATCGGTTCGATGAAGTCCCCGACGACGGTGAACACCGCAACCAGGAGGAACATGATGGCGCGCGGATCGCCGCCCGACATGTCGCCTATCCAACCCGAAACGACGATCGGGCCGCGCAGATAGGCAAGCAGCCAGCCGAACGCCGACGCCGCTGCGATGGTGATCAGCGGCAGCGAGTAGATCAATCCCGCTTGCACGAAGTCGCGCCAGACCAACCTCATGTGACGCGGATTGAGCGCCGGGATCACGACGACGAGAATATAGGCGACGGCAACGACGCCGGCTTCAGTCGGCGTGAACGAGCCGGTCATGATGCCGCCGAGCAGGATCACTGGGATCAGTCCCGGCAGGACTGCCGCTCGCGCCGCGAGGGCGAGATTGCGGAAACTCGACCGCGGTCGGCGGAAGCCGACCGGTCCGAAAAAATAGCAGAACAGCATGAGGCCGGCGCCGACCATCGCGCCGGGCACAACGCCTGCCAAAAACAGCCCGGCGATCGAGACATTGCCGACCGCGCCATACACGACTGCCATGATGCTCGGCGGCACCAGATTGGCGATGGTCGAGGCGGCGGCAATGAGCGCCGCCACGAAAGCCGGCGAATAGCCTTCGTTCGCCATCGGGCGAGCCATCGTCCGGCTCAAGACCGCGACGTCAGCAAACGACGAGCCCGACATACCGGAAAAGAACATACTGAACACCGTGGTCACTTGCGCAAGGCCGCCGCGAATGTGACCCACCAGCGCCTGCGACAGTTCGGCGATGCGTACGACGACATTCGCCGACGTCATCAGTTCGCCTACCAGAAGGAAAAAGCGGATCGCCATCAAGGCTTCGGAATCTACACCGTTGAACGCCTGTCCGACGATCGACTGCAGTGAAACCGGCGTCAGCATCGTGCCGACAATCACCCCGCCATGAGCGAAAACGCCACCGGCACGCGCAGATAGCCCAGCGTCAGGAAGAGCGCAGTCATGGTCAGGAGGATCGCGCTGTTTGGCATCGAGTTAGGGAAGGGCCGTCGGGGGCGGCGGCTCGAATCCGTGACGAAGCCCATTGACGATCTGCTCAACGCTGAACAGAGCGACCAACGCTCCGCACAGCGGAATGGGCGCGCAAAGGTAGGCGATCGGCAACATCGACGGCATGCGGAAACCGCCAAAGCCAGTGAGAAAATTCTGCCAGCCGTAAATGACGAGGAATAGGCCGACGCCCATGACGACGGCGCGATTCATGACCTCGAAGGCGCGTCGCGTCGCGCCGCTCATTGCCTCGGTCAAGGCCAAAAGTTGAAGGTGATCATTGCGCCGAGTCGCAACCGAAGCGCCGACAAACAAGCCATGGATGAAGAAGGCCGACGTCACTTCCTGAGGCCAGAGGAGCGGATGGCCCGCGATTCTCGCCACGACGTCGAGCAGCGTCGTTGACAAGAAGCCGATGATGCAGACGCCGCAGAGCTGCATCAAAGCGCGCTCGAGCGGGTCCAGCGCCGGCCATTTCAGATGGCGATCCGCGGCGAGGACGAGGTCGGCGCTCCCGTCCATCACCTATTCAATCGTGCGGCAGACTTGCAGGATCCTTTCGGCATGAGGCCCGAGGCCCTTGGCGAGTTTGTCCTGCAGCGGTTCGGCGATCTTGATGAAGCTCGCCTTGTCGACGTTGGGCGCCACTTTGATGCCCAGCTTCTGAAGCCTGGCGAGCGACTTGTGCTCAAGCGCAATCGCCTGCGTCGGCTCCTTTGCGCCGACTTCGGCCGCCGCGGCCTGAACCCAGCCCTGCTGTTCGTCAGTCAGCGACGCCCAGAGCTTGTCGCTGACCCAGATGACGCTGTTATTGGCCTCATGCTCGGTCATCGACAGCACCGGCGCGACTTCATAGTGCTTGTTCGAGTCGTAGACGTTGACGCCGTTTTCGGCGAAGTCGACAACGCCGGTCTGCAGCGACGTGTAGACGCTGCCGAACGGCATGTGGACGGTCTGCGCCCCATAGGCGGGAGAGAGCGTGTCCTCGGTCGGCGTCGCCTGGACGCGCACCTTGAAACTTTTGAGGTCGTCGACCGAGGTCACCGGCCGCTTGCCGTAGAGGCCGCGAAGGCCGAGGGTAGCGAGCGCCAGAACATGACCGTCTTTGAGATTCGCCTCGGACATTTCCTTGACCGCCGCGATCAACCGAGGGTCGGCGATCGCCTTGATCAACTGGCCTTCCGAACGGAAGAGATAGTGGATCGACAGCACGCCCGATTCCGGCGCGACGGTCGCTGCGTTGGCGGTCGAGCTGATCATGAAGTCTATGTCGCCGGTGCGGATCTTTTGCAGCATCTGGGGCTCCTGCCCCAGTCGCGCGCCGGGAAACCGGTCGATCGTCATTGACCCGCGGCTTAGCTCCGTGAGCTTGCCATTGAAGAGGCCCGCCGCGATGCCGTAGCCAGTCGAATGCGGTTGGTCATAGGCGAAGCTGAAGTGGCGCGCATCGTCAGCCCGCACCGCCATCCCGGCAAGAACGCCCATCGCGCCCGCAATGACCGCCGCGCGCAATTGCCATCGGCTCATCCGGCTCCCCTCCCGCTCGCGATGGCGCTCGCCAACTGACGCCCGCCGCGATTTTTCCCAAGCCTAGCCGTCTGTCCCCGCTCTGTCCACGTTAGCCTCAATTGCCGGGGCACGAGACGGCTCTTGAACGGGCGATGGCGGAATTGGCGTTTAGGCGGTAGCCTCGCCTCATGACGGAATTGAGCAGTCTCGAGAACTTCGTCGACCGGTATCGGCGTCTCTTCGTCTTGACCGGCGCCGGATGCAGCACCGGGTCCGGGATTCCCGACTATCGGGATTCAGAGGGCCAATGGAAGCGCGCGCAGCCGATGACTTTTCAAGCCTTCATGGGCGACGAAAAGGCCCGACGGTGCTATTGGGCGCGCAGCCTCGTCGGCTGGCGGCGCATTCGCCGGGCGCAACCGAATGGCGCCCATCGCGCCCTCGCCCGGCTCGAGGCAATAGGCAGGATCGAGCTCATTCTCACCCAGAACGTCGACCGGCTTCATCAGGCGGCCGGCAGCGCGCGGGTGATCGACCTGCACGGTCGGATCGATCTCGTCCGCTGCATGGGCTGCGAAGCGTCGTCACGGCGCGAGGACCTGCAGGACGAGATCGGCCGGATGAACCCCGGCTGGCTCGATCTCGACGCGTCGGATGCGCCGGACGGCGACGCCGACCTCGAGGGCGCCGACTTTTCGTCATTCGCCGTTCCGTCCTGCCGCCGCTGCGGCGGCGTGCTCAAGCCCGACGTGGTGTTTTTCGGCGAGAACGTTCCCCGCGACCGGATCGATGAGGCCGGGCGGCGCCTCGATCAAGCCGACGCGATGCTGGTCGTTGGCTCTTCTCTCGCGGTCTATTCCGGGTTCCGTTTTGTCCAAAGGGCAGCCGGCGGCGGGAAGCCGGTGGCGGCGGTCAACCTCGGCCGAACCCGCGCCGACGCGCTCCTGACGCTGAAGGCGGAACAGGCTTGCGAAGCTGCGCTTTCTTTTCTGTTGAGGCCGAACCGCTTGCGAGCTTCGTAAGCCGAGAAGCGGAACGTCAGATCGCCCAGGGCTTGGGCGCGCCCAGGATTCGTCGATGAGCTCGCGTCAGGCTCGGTCCAGCCTGCACGGCTAGGTTCCGTTCGTCATGGCCTCGGACTGAATCCCATGCGTATGATGAGCGCAGCGATCGCCCTGCCCTGGTTGGTCGGCTGCGCCGCCACGCCGCCAGTCCCCACTGCCCAAGTCGCACTCCCATATTCGGCGTGCGAACCTATGACGGCACTCAGGGACAACCTTACCGGGACGCCCTACCCGTCGGCGAAAAGCGACGCTGTGCTGCACAGCCTCGGGGTGCGCTGCATCGGCGAGGTCCACCCACCTGTGGGCCGAGCCTCCTATTAAGCGACTAGCGCGCGGCAGACCGCCCTCAAGGGCAGACGGCCGCCCGGAGGCGCCGAAGCGTCGTGTTGGAAATGCTCCGCGCCGTTCAGCGTAAAATCGCGGCCCAATTGACCGGCCACGACAAGGAGAGACTGACGATAAGGCCAAACGCCGTGAGGCCGGCCAACCGCATCCTTTCGCGCGCGCCCTCAGGCAGCGCGGCAACGGTCAGTACCGCCAGCACGAGGACGAGAAATCCCATCGGCAGGCTGGCGATCGACGGGTGAATCACAGCGTCGACGCATTCGCCGAGGATCGAGCCGATCTGACTATTGGAATCCATGAAGGGGACCTTTCAAAAGCTGTCGACGCAAACTGACACGAACCGCCGATCGTACAAAGAACGTCTTAAGAGTAACCTTTATCTGAAAGAGGACAGTCACGCGGCCTGTAGGCAGCCTGTAAGAAGCGGGACCAACTCGAATGGTTGTCAATATCCTAATACCCTAAGCTCCTGATGCCGGCGCTTTTAGGCCGGGCGGTCGGGCTACGCGGCCAGATCACCGAATCGGAACTCAAGGCTTGCAGGCACCGGCATCCTGCAGTTGGCGAGCATCGTCCCCCCGGCTGCGAATTGCGATTGACAACCGCAGCGCCCACTGGCGCCATCGCGGCCTCATCCGTAAATTGCCGACGCCATTGTCGGAAGGCCTATTCAAGGATGAAAGGTTGATGCGCATCGAGCCCGTGTTCCTGTTCGATCTCGACGGCACGCTGGTGGACAGCGTCTATCAGCACGTGCTGGCGTGGAAGGAGGCTCTTGACAGCGAGGACATCAACCTCTCCGTCTGGCGCATCCATCGCAAAATCGGAATGAGCGGCGGTCTGTTCACCAACCAGCTTGAACGGGAAACCGGAGTCGAGATGAGCGAGAACCGGCTCGAGCGCCTGCGCCGGAAGCACGCCGAGGCCTATCGGCGGATGTCTGACCACATCCGCCCACTGCCCGGCGCGCGTGAGTTGCTGGCCTGGCTCAGCAATGCTGGCCTGCAGTGGGCGATCGCCACCAGCGGGCGAATGGAGACGGCGGCGGTCAACCTCGGCGCTCTCGGCGTCGACCCGGCGAAAACGGCGGTCGTGACGCGCGATCAGGTCAAATACGCCAAGCCCGACCCTGACTTGTTTCTCGCCGCCGCCGCGCGTCTAAACGCACCGATCGAGACCGCGGTCGTGGTCGGCGACAGCATCTGGGACATGTTGGCGGCCGCGCGCTGCCGCGCCCTCGGCGTCGGACTCCTGTGCGGCGGCTACGGGGCGAGCGAGCTGCAGCAGGCGACGGCATTCCGCGTTTACGAAGACCCAGCCGACTTGCTCGTCCACATCGATGAACTCGGTGGACGACGGTGAGGGCGCTAGATTAACCGAGGGCCGGCGGCGCCTCGCTCAGTTCGCGCATGGTGATTGCAAATCGCGCGGCGACTTGGTCCTTGAACACGTGGCGGCCGTCGACGACGACCTTAAGACCGCCGCTCCAGACGCAATCCACCAGCCCATCCCCCACGGAGAAGATCCACGCGTCGAGGATCTCGTCGTCCACTTTTCCGGCAAGCGTCGGATGGTGGGCGCGAAAGGTCAGAATGTCGGCGGACGCGCCTGGCGCCAGCCGGCCGCAGCGGCGCCTCAGCGCTTGGGCGCCCCCCGCCCAGATCGCCTCGAGCATCGCGCGACCCGTCGATCCCGCCACTGGGGCACAGACATTGCGCGCCCGCTCGCGCAGCCTTTGGGAATATTCGAGCTGACGCAACTCCCCAGCGACGCCAATGCTGACATTCGAGTCACAGCCTATGCCGTAGCGCCCCCCGGACCGCAGGTAGTCCGCCGCATTGAAGACGCCGTCGCCAAGGTTTGCCTCGGTCACTGGACATAGCCCGGCGACCGCCCCCGAGCGCGCGAGGTCTTGCGTCTCTTGCTCGTCCATATGGGTCGCGTGCACCACGCACCACTTTTCGTCGACGCCCGCGCGGTCGATGAGCCAGCGCACCGGCCGCGCGCCGGACCAAGCGATGCAATCCTCGACTTCCTTGATCTGCTCGGCTGCGTGGATGTGGATGGGGCCATCGCCGGCGAGCAACATTAGGGCGGAAAGTTCGCGCGGGCTCACGGCGCGAAGGCTATGTGGCGCGATGCCAACCGTCTCGTCTCGTTCGCCCTCAACCATGCTGCGACAATCGTCGACGAGACGCGCGAACGACGCGACGTCGTTGACGAAACGCCTCTGCTCCGGTTCAGGCGGCGCAGCGCCGAACGTCGAATGAGCGTAAAACACGGGAAGCAGCGTCATCCCGATGCCGGTCCGTCGGGCGGCGGAAAGGATGCGCCCAGCCATTTCGGCCGGCGCGTCATAGGGCGACCCATCGGGCGAGTGATGAAGATAATGGAATTCGGCGACGGCTGCGAACCCGGCCTCCAGCATTTCCACATAGAGCTGTGCAGCAACCGCCTCGACGTCGTCGGGCGACATCATGAGCGCGAAGCGGTACATCGTTTCGCGCCAGGTCCAGAACGTGTCGATCTGCCGGCCGCGAATTTCGGCCAGACCTGCCATGGCCCGCTGGAAGGCGTGGCTGTGCAGGTTCGCCGCGGCCGGCGCCATGATCGCGTGCTGCTCGTCACCGTCCTGCGCCGGCGCCCCTATCTCGACTGCGGCGATCGCGCCCTGTTCGATCGTGACCCGCACGTCGGACTTCCAGCCTTCGGGGGTCAGCGCCCTTGCGGCATGAAGGACAGGCAAAGCTCGGCTCCACTTCCTGCAATTGGCGTCGCGGGCGGCGGCGCTTGCCTTTCGGTCCATTGGGTCTATGCAATAAATGAGCGGCGGCGGAAAGCCTCTGAGCGCCATGGTTGATGCAAACAACAGCGGATGTAACGACAGGGTTTGGCTCAACGCCCGCCTCGCGACCCTGGCGCCTGTGGGCCCGGGGCTCGGGGTCATCGAATCTGGCGCAATCGCCGCGCGAGACGGACGAATTGCGTTCGCCGGTCCGCAAAACGAACTTCCGTCCGCCTGGCGCAATTGCGCGTTGGCCTTAGATTGCGAAGGCCGATGGATCACGCCGGCCCTGATCGATTGCCACACTCACCTCGTCTACGGCGGCGACCGTGCGCATGAATTTGAGCTCCGACTCGCCGGCGCCACGTATGAAGAGGTCGCGCGCGAAGGCGGAGGAATCCTTTCTACTGTGCGTGCGACCCGCGCGGCGAGCGAAGACGAGCTCTTGCGGTCAGCGCTGCTGCGGCTCGACTCGCTGATCTCCGAGGGCGTCGGTACGGTTGAAGTCAAATCCGGCTACGGACTCGAGCTTGCCGCCGAGCGCAAGTCGCTCCGCGTCGCGCGCAAGCTTGCCGAAGAGCGCGACGTCGCAATCCGCGTCACGTTCCTCGGCGCGCACGCGCTGCCGCCGGATTTTGCCGACGACCGCGCCGCCTACGTCGCCAAGGTCGCAGACGAGATGATCCCGGCTCTGGCGAGCGAAGGCCTCGTCGACGCGGTCGACGGGTTCTGTGAGCGAATTGCGTTCGCCCGGGACGAGATCGCCCGTGTGTTCGCCGCCGCGCGCCGGGCCGAGCTCCCTGTCAAGCTGCACGCCGATCAATTGTCGAACTCGGGCGGTGCGGCGCTCGCGGCCAAGTTCAACGCGCTGTCGGCCGATCATCTGGAATTCACAGACGAACAGGGCGTCGCAGCAATGGCGAAGGCAGACGTAACCGCCGTCCTGCTTCCCGGCGCTTTCTATGTGTTGCGCCAACGTCAAGCGCCCCCGATCGGCCTCATGCGCAAGCATCGCCTGCCGATGGCCGTCGCCACCGATTCGAATCCCGGCACCTCGCCGCTGACTTCGGTTCTGCTCGCCCTCAACATGGCGGCGACGCTGTTCGGGCTTACCGTCGACGAATGCCTCGCCGGCGCGACGCGCAACGCGGCGCGCGCGCTCGGCCTTGCCCACGAGACGGGGACCCTCGAAGCCGGCAAATGGGCCGATCTCGCGATATGGGACATTGAGCGTCCCGCCGAGCTCGTCTATCGGCTCGGATTCAACCCACTCCACGCGCGCGTCTGGAGGGGCAAATGACTGTCGTCCTCCGCCCCGGCGAGGCGTCACTTGCCGACTGGCGGGCGATCTGGCGCGGCGCGCGGGTCG
The DNA here is from genome assembly GCA_963832305.1 of uncultured Alphaproteobacteria bacterium. Lineage (GTDB taxonomy): Bacteria > Pseudomonadota > Alphaproteobacteria > Rhizobiales > Beijerinckiaceae > Roseiarcus. Next base: position 37,161 of record CAWHTU010000027.1, read on the forward strand.
CCGTAGACCCATCCCATCACGCCGGGGTAGCCGCGAGCGCCGCCTCGGTCGAGCGGATTGTGGCCCGCGGCGCGCCGGTTTACGGCGTCAACACCGGCTTCGGCAAGCTGGCAACCGTACGCATCGAGGCCGCCGATCTGGCTCAGCTTCAGCGAAACATCGTCCTGTCGCACGCGACAGGTGTCGGTGAACCCGCCTCGGTTGCCGTGACGCGGCTGATGATGGCTCTGAAGCTCGGCAGCCTCGCCCAGGGCGCCTCCGGCATCCAGCCGCGGACGCTCGGCTTCATCGAGGCCATGCTCGCCCGTGGGCTGACCCCAATCGTCCCGGCGCAAGGGTCGGTCGGCGCGTCGGGCGATCTCGCGCCGCTCGCCCATATGGCGGCGGCGATGATCGGCGTCGGTGACGCACGCGTCGGAGACCGCCTCGCGCCCGCCTCCGCAGCGCTCGCAGAGGTCGGCCTCGAGCCGATCGAGCTTCAGCCCAAGGAGGGGCTGGCGCTGCTCAACGGCTCCCAGTTCTCAACCGCCAATGCGCTGATCGGTCTGTTTGACGCCGAGACGTTGTTCCGCTCCGCGCTCGCGACCGGCGCATTGTCGACCGACGGCGCACGCGGATCGGATTCGCCGTTCGACCCCCGGATTCATGCGCTAAGGCGCCATCAAGGCCAGATTGATGTGGCGGCGTCGCTGCGCGCCCTGCTCGCGGGAAGCGCCATTCGCGCCTCGCATCTCACAGGCGATAAGCGAGTCCAGGACCCCTATTGCCTGCGCTGCCAGCCGCAGGTGATGGGCGCCTGTCTCGGCCTCATGCGCAATGCGGGGGCCACGCTGCTTGCGGAGGCCAACGCGATTTCCGACAATCCGCTGATCTTCGCCGATACCGACGAAGCATTGTCGGGTGGCAACTTTCATGCCGAGCCTGTCGCCTTCGCGGCCGACATGGTCGCGCTCGCAATCTGCGAGATCGGCTCGCTCGCCGAACGGAGAATCGCGCTTCTGGTCGATCCGGCGCTCTCCGGGCTGCCGGCGTTCCTGACCCCCAAGCCCGGGCTCAACTCCGGGTTCATGATCGCCCAAGTGACCTCGGCGGCGCTCGTCGCCGAGAACAAGCAGCGAGCCTATCCGGCGAGCGTCGATTCGATCCCAACGTCCGCCAACCAGGAGGATCACGTCTCGATGGCGGCGCACGGCGCTAGGCGTCTCGCGCCGATGGCGGCGAACGCAATCTCGATTGTCGGCATCGAACTCCTCGCCGCCGCGCAAGCCTGCGATTTTCACATGCCTCTCACGTCCAGCGCCGCCCTCGAAGCGTTGCGGGCGCGGCTGCGCCGCGAGGTTCCACGCCTCGAGGACGACCGCTTTTTTTATCTAGACATCGCGGCGGCGACGCGCCTCGTACGCGACGGCGCTGTGATCGAGGCCGTCGGCGACGCGGTCCTCCCCGACCTCGAAAAATCCACGCCATGACGGCAGAGCATCCCGACTGGCTCGTCGTTAGACGCGGCGATGGTCCGCTCATAGTCAGCATTCCCCATGCCGGCGTTGAGCTCGCTAGGATTGAACCGGCATTCGTCGATCCGTGGTTGGCGCGGAAGGACGCCGACTGGCGTCTCGACGAGCTATACGACTTTGTCGAACCGCTTGGCGCGACGGTCGTGAGCACAAGGCTTTCGCGTTCAATCATCGACGTCAATCGTGATCCGAGCGGAGTTTCGCTCTATCCCGGTCAGGCGACGACCGGCTTGTGTCCGACTACGACCTTCGACGGCGAACCGCTCTATCGGTCAGGGCGCGCGCCGGAGGCATCGGCGATCGCCGAGCGGCGGCGCCTCTACTTCGATCCCTATCACGCGGCGCTCAGCCGCGAGATTGTGCGCCTGCACGAAACGTTCAAGCGGATCGCGCTGTTTGACGCGCACTCAATTCGTTCGCGCATCCCGCGTCTCTTCGATGGCGAGTTGCCCGTGTTCAATCTCGGGACCAATTCAGGGGCGAGCTGCGATCCTGGACTTCGCGAGGCGGTCTCCGCGGTGCTGGCGGCATCGACCGAAAGCCTGGTCATCGACGGCCGGTTCAAGGGCGGCTGGATCACGCGCGCCTATGGCAAGCCGGGTCAGGGCATCGAAGCTTTGCAGCTCGAGCTTGCATGCCGAGCGTATATGCAGGAGCCAGAGCTCCCCGCGCTGGATAACTGGCCGGCGCCGATCGACGAAGCCCGCGCCCGGCCCACGCGCGCGACGCTCAAGCGCGTTCTGGAAATGATCCTCGCGGCAGTCGGCCGCGACCCCGGATTCCTCGCCGGACCTGCAGTCCGCCGAGGATGACGATTTTCGAAAGGCGAGTTCCATGGATGTGTCTGCCCGCATAGACAATATGCGCGTCATTCGCAGCCCGCACGGCGCCGAAATCAGCGCTAAGAGCTGGCTTACCGAAGCGCCCTTGCGCATGCTGATGAACAATCTCGACCCGGACGTCGCCGAACGGCCGGGCGAGCTCGTCGTCTATGGCGGCATCGGCCGCGCGGCGCGCGACTGGCTGGCGTTCGACCGTATCGTCGCGACGCTTCGTCGGCTCGAGGGGGATGAGACGCTGCTCATCCAGTCCGGCAAGCCGGTCGGCGTCTTCCGCACCCATGCTGACGCGCCGCGGGTGCTCATCGCCAACTCCAATCTGGTGCCGCACTGGGCCACCTGGGACTGCTTCAACGAGCTCGATCGCAAGGGGCTGATGATGTACGGCCAGATGACCGCAGGCTCATGGATCTACATCGGCTCGCAAGGCATCGTGCAGGGTACTTACGAGACCTTTGTCGAGATGGGAAGAAGGCATTACGACGGCAATCTAAGTGGAAGATGGATTCTCACCGCCGGCCTCGGCGGCATGGGCGGCGCGCAACCGCTCGCCGCATCAATGGCCGGCGCTTCGCTGCTCGCCGTCGAATGCCGCCCGTCCAGTATCGAATTTCGGCTCCGCACCGGCTATATCGACGTTCAGGCCAAAGATCTCGACGAAGCGCTCGCAATCATCGAGAAGGCCAGCAACAAGCGGAAGGCCGTTTCGGTCGCGCTCCTCGGCAATGCGGACGACGTGATGCCCGAGCTCGTGCGCCGAGGCGTCAAGCCCGACATCGTCACCGACCAGACCTCCGCCCACGATCCTGTCAACGGCTACCTGCCGAAGGGATGGACTCTCGCTGAGTGGGAGAAGCGCCGAGCAAGCGATCCCAAGGGCGTCGAGCGCGCCGCCAAAGCGTCCATGGCCGATCACGTGCGAGCGATGCTCGCCTATGCCCATGCCGGGGTTCCGACCGTGGACTACGGGAACAACATCCGCCAGATGGCGTTCGAGGAGGGCGTCAAGGACGCGTTCGACTTCCCGGGCTTCGTGCCGGCCTATATTCGGCCGCTTTTCTGCCGCGGCGTCGGGCCGTTCCGCTGGGCAGCACTGTCGGGCGACCCGGAGGACATTTATAGGACCGACGCCAAGGTCAAGGAGCTGATGCCGGGCGACGCCCATCTCCACAACTGGCTCGACATGGCGCGGGCGCGGATCAGGTTCCAGGGCCTGCCGGCGCGCATTTGCTGGGTGGGCTTAGGAGACCGGCACCGGCTCGGCCTCGCCTTCAATGCCATGGTCGCGTCAGGCGAACTTAAGGCGCCGATCGTCATCGGGCGCGATCATCTCGATTCCGGCTCGGTCGCGTCGCCCAACCGCGAAACCGAGGCGATGCAGGACGGCTCCGACGCCGTCTCCGACTGGCCTCTCCTCAACGCGCTTTTGAACTGCGCCTCGGGCGCGACCTGGGTCTCGATCCATCACGGCGGCGGCGTCGGCATGGGCTTTTCCCAGCACGCCGGGATGGTCGTCGTCTGCGACGGCACGCCGGAAGCTGCGCGGCGGATCGAGCGGGTCCTATGGAACGATCCGGCGAGCGGCGTCATGCGCCATGCCGACGCAGGCTACACGGCGGCGGTCGAATGTGCGGGCGAGAAGGGCCTCGACCTGCCGAGCCTGCAGATGTGAGTGACAAGACGTCACCTGCTCAGCGCCTGGTCGAGATCGGCGATGAGATCGTCTGGGTTTTCGATGCCGACCGAGAGGCGGATCAAGGCCGGGGTGATGCCCAGACGCAGCTGCTCCTCCGGCGGAATATCGGAATGGGTCATGGCGGCGGGATGCGAGGCCAGCGTCTCGGTTCCGCCGAGGCTGACCGCGAGCTTGATCACTTCGAGCTTATCCAGAACTGCGAAGGCTTCGGACTCCCCGCCCTTCACCTCGAAGCTGAAAGTCGAGCCTGGGCCTTTGCACTGGCGCTCGAAGATGGGCCGGTCCGGATGGTCCTTGGGCAGAAAGCCCAGATACCAGACCGAAGCAATCCTGGCATCGCCGCGCAGAAACTCCGCCACCTTGTGGGCGCCCTCGGCGGCGGCGGTCATTCTGAGCTTGAGCGTTTCAAGCGACCGCATCAGCATCCAGCCGGTGTTGGGATCGCACATCGTGCCAAGGATAGTGCGCATGCCTCGGATCGGTTCAAGCGCCGCCGCGGCGCCCGAGCAGCCCCCCGCGATCAAATCGGAATGGCCGCCGACATATTTGGTGAGCGAGGTCACGACCAGGTCGGCGCCGTGCGCGAGCGGCGTCTGGTACAAGGGTCCGAGCATCGTGTTGTCCACGACTACCATGGGGCGCTTGCCGTCGTCGCTCCTAAGCGAGTCGGCGATTTGCCTCGCGCGGCCGATGTCGACGAGGCCGTTGGTCGGATTGGCAGGCGTTTCGAGATAAAGCGCCGCGATCGGACCGGTGGCGCGCGCCCGGTTCACCGCGTCCTCCATCGCCTTGGTCCCGCTCTCCGCCGGAAACTCAACCGAAGTCACGCCGAATTGCGGCAGAATCCGCTTCAGGAGAAAATCCGTGCCGCCATAGACCGGGCCCGAATGAACGATGACCGAACCAGGCCGCGCATGGGCCCATAGGGTCGTCGAAATGGCGGCCATGCCCGAGGCGAACGTCAGGTTGGCCTCGGCCTCGTCCCAGATCGCCAGCCGATCCTCGAGCATCTCGAGATCGGGGTTGTTGATCCGGCTGTAGATGAGGCCGGGCTCCTCGTTCGGTCGCTTCTGGCGCAGGCCGTATGCCAATTCGAAGAACGCCTTGCCGTCCCGTGCGGTATGGAAGACGAAGGTCGACGTGTGAAATACGGGCGGCTTCAGCGACCGCTCCGACAGGAACGGATCGTAGCCGTAACCCATCATCAGCGTTTCCGGCGCGAGGGGTCTATTGCCGAGAAACCTCGTACGCCATCGTCGGTCGGTCATGCGCATCGCCTTTCGCGCGGCACGCGCTGCCGTCCGCATTCTCGGCGCCGCCGCCAACGATCGCATGATAGGTCTCGGCGATCAGTTCGTCGAGCAACCGCGGCCGCAGCTCCCCGCGCTCAAGATGGGCTTGGCGGCGGCGATTGGGAGTCCGGCCAACACGAACGCGGCCGAACTCCATCGCGGCGGCCCGCCAAAACGCAAGCCGCGCGAATGCTGGACCCTGATGGCAGCATGGTGATGGCGCCCGGATCAGGCGCCCCTCAGCAACGAGAGCACGCCGGCTTCCTCGGCCCCTAGGCGTGGCATGTCGCCGGGGCCGCCCGTCCGCCGGGCCTCCAGAACAAACCCGCTGCCGAGATAGGCGCCGGTGACAGCAGGATGGATGTAGGACTTGCGACAGACGGCTGCCGTGTTTCCCAAAGCCGCCGCGACCTGTTTGACCGCGGCGCTTATCGCACGCTTGGCCTTTGTCTCGCTCTCGAACTGACCTAAGGCGCTTAGAAAGCGCGCCATCAGCACCGTCCCCGCCCAGGTGCGAAAATCCTTGGCGGTGATGTCGCGTCCAGTGATCTCCCTGAGATAGGCGTTTACATCGCCGGAGGAAACCGAGCGCAACTCCTTGTCCTCGTCGAAATACTGCAGGAGATCCTGCCCCGGAAGCTCCTGGCACGCGCGAATGATCCGCGCCACGCGCCGGTCGCGCATTGCGAGCGACCATTGTCTGCCGCTCTTACCCGTGAAGTGAAAACGGATCTCAGGCCCCTCGACCTCGACATGCTCGCTTCTGAGGGTGGTAAGCCCATAACTCTCGTTGGCTCTCGCATATTCGTCGTTCCCGACGCGAATCAGGGTGGTCTCGAGCAGATGCACGACAGTCGCGAGCACCTTCTCGCGCGGCAGCCCGCGGAGGCTCATATGTTCGGCGACCCTCGCCCGAATCGTCGGCAACGCCTCGGCGAATTCGAATAGGTGCTCGTATTTGGATTGCTCTCGCGCCTCGCGGTAGTCGGTGTGGTAGCGATATTGCTTGCGCCCTTTGGCGTCGCGGCCGGTCGCCTGGATGTGTCCGTCCGAGGAGGCGCAGATCCAAACGTCGGTCCATGCCGGGGGAATGACGAGCGAGCGTATGCGCTTGAGAATGGCCGCGTCCGCGACCCGCCTGCCCTTCGGGTCGAGATAGACAAAGCCTCTGCCGGCGCGCCGGCGGCGGATCGCCGGCGCATCGTCGCACACATAGCGCAGCCCTGGAGGCGCTGGCATGGCGACGTCGACGGAAATCCGAACCTCGGAATCGAACATTGACGGACCTTGGCTTTGCAGCGAAACGCCCGCCGCCCCTGCCTGTTCCCGTTCCAGCGTCGGAGGACCGGTGGAATGACTCGTCATAGTGGACCACAAGATCCGATTGCCGCTCACTTCGATTTGCGGTCCAACGCGATCATCGCGCCTCCATCGTCAAGACGGTGTGCCGAGCGCTGTCGTCGCTCTACCAGGACTGTTTAACTTCCGACAGCGGAAACCGGAGTGACTGCGATCCTGAGGCCCGCGGGGACTGTCGCCCGAAGCACCCGTCGATGGCGTGAACGAAGCGATCGACGGGAATGCTGCCGATGCCGCTCCCCATCAGGACGATCGCGGAAGAACGCAGCGCGGCGCTCGGCAACGCGATCTCCGGCCCGCTATTCCCCAGCCGAGCTATAGGTGGCGCCCCGAGGCTCGGCTCTGCACCACATGGCTGATCGCGGCGGCAGTCACCGCAATGCGGGCTTCCCGGGCGACGGGCTCGGTCTCGCGGAAGTCGGCATATACGGGCGTCCGCCGCCCTGCCCCCAGCATCAACGCGGCCTTCATTGCCAATCTCCTTTCGCGGTTCACCCGCAAGCGGTCGGCGCTAGCGCGAAATGCGGCGAAATCCCGCCGTCAAAGCCCCTCGCCTCAAAACGCATTTCGGTCGTGGTAGGTCTGCAGGAATTGGCGCACGCGCGGTTCCGGGCTTTCGTGGAATACTTGGCGGGGTGGCCCCTCGTCGATGATGCGGCCCTCGTCGATGAAGGCGATGCGGTCCGCGACGTGGGCGGCGAAGCCCATCTCGTGAGTGACGATGAGCATTGTCATGCCCTCGGCCGCGAGGCTTTTCATCACTTCCAGAACTTCGCCGACCAGCTCCGGGTCGAGCGCCGAGGTCGGCTCGTCAAACAGCATGAGCCTCGGCTGCATCGCGAGCGCCCGGGCGATGGCGACACGCTGCTGCTGGCCGCCCGAGAGACGCGAAGGGTATGCGTGGGCCTTCGCGGCGAGACCGACGCGAGCGAGCATGGCCATCGCGCGTTCGGCCGCTTCGGTCGCCTTGAGCCCGCGCACGCGCCTCAGTGGCTCGGCAACATTACGGAGCGCGGTCATGTGCGGCCAGAGGTTGAAGTGTTGAAACACCATGCCGATCTCTCGCCGTATCTCTCGCAGGTTTCGGGCGCTCATTGTTCGACGCGTTCGGTCCGGCGCTTCCTCGTAGCCGACCAGCCGGCCGTCGATGAGAACCTCACCAGAATCGTAAGGTTCGAGGAAGTTCACGCACCTGAGAAGCGTGCTCTTGCCCGATCCGCTGGGCCCAATCAGGCAGACGACCTCCGAGCGCTTGACCACAAGGTCGACGCTGCGCAGCACCTGGTGCACGCCGAAACTCTTGCTGACCCCGGCGATCTCGATCATCGGCGCGCTCACGCGGCTCTCTCCTCGTGAGCAAGGAACGCGGTCACGCCCGCCTCGAACCGGGCGCCGAGACGCGACACAGTTTCCACCAGGAGCCAGTAGAAGACCGCCATGGCGAAGATCGCGTCGAACGCGGTGAACGTTTCCGCAGCCATCGTCTGCACCTGATACATGAGCTCCGGAACCGTGATGATCGACAGCACCACGGTTTCCTTCGACAAGACGATCAGCATATTGACGATCGAAGGAACGGCGGCGATCAGCGCCCCGGGCAGCGTCACCAGGATCAATGTGTCGAGCGGCGACATGCCGACGCTCTTCGCGGCCTCAACCTGACCGGCCGGAACGGAAGCGAAACCGGCGCGAAATATCTCGGCGAAATAGGCCGACGAGTAGAGGCCGAGACCCACAACGCCGGCGGTCGTGGCGCTGAGCCTCAGTCCGATCGACGGACCGCCGGAGTAAATGAGGAAGAGCTGCACCAGAAAGGGCGTGCCGCGAAAGATCTCGACGAACGCCCTGAGCGCCCAGCTGAGCGGCAGAATGCGCAGCCGGTTCATTAGCGTGATCGCGAACCCGAGTAGGAGGCCGAGCGCGCCCCCTAAACCCCAGCACAGGATGGTGACCCCAAAGCCGCTGACAAGCGAGGGCGCGTAGCGCCAGAGCACCTCCAGGTTCATCGCGCGCCATCCACCGCCAGGCGCCGCTCGACGTACCCGCCCAGCGCCGCGAGGCACAAGTTGATCGCGAGATAGAACAGGCCCCCGCCGACATAGGCTTCGAACGGCCGATAGGTCTGCGAGGCGATGTTCATGCTGACGCGGGTCAGTTCTGCAATGCCGACGACCGAGACCAGCGACGACGCCTTGAGCAAGAGGATGAACTCATTGATGAGCGGCGGGACCGAGATTCTCAGCGCCTGCGGCATGAGAACACGCCGCCAGATGTCGAGGGACCCGAAGCCGAGCGCGGTCGCCGCCTCACCCTGGCCGCGCGGAACGGCGTTGAGCGCGCCACGTAGGATTTCCGCCTGGAAGGCAGCCGAAGACAGCGCAAGCCCGCCGACCGCGGCTACAATCGCGGGCACATCCAACCCATATTTGGCGAGAAAGTAGTAGATGAACAAAAGCTGCACGAGCAGCGGAACGCCGCGAAACACGCTGACATAGGCCCCGCCCAGGCGTTTGAGCCAAGTACGGCGGGAAACACGGGCGGCGCACACGGCGGCGCCGATCAGGAATCCAAAGACAATGCCGCCGAACGACACGGCCACCGTCGTCGCCGCCGCGTGGGTGAGGTAGTCGAACGAGTGGAGGACGACCTCAGGCTTCATCTGGCCGTACAGGAGGCTTGGGTCGTCGACCCGGCCGGCGGGGCAGTGACCCCGCCCTACACATAATCGGTGGTCAGATCGATGGCTCGGGGACGGTCTTCGGCAAATCCATTGTCTGGCCGAACCAGGTCTTCTGGATCTTGGCCATTGTCCCGTCAGCCTCAACCTTGACGATCGCGGCGTTGATCGCATCCATCAAGGCCTTGTCGTCAAGGCGCGCGACCCATGAGAAATAGGTCGGCTGGCCGAACGGTGGCGTGACCACGGCGAACGTATCGGGGCGCTGCTGCGCGACATAGGCGAGATTGGGCAGCGAATTGACCGAGGCGTCGATGCGTCCGGCGGCCAGATCCGCGTAGGACTGGTTGTTGTCGACATATTCCTTGACTTCGATGGGCTTCGGCAGCTTGGCCGCGAACGCCTTGAGCTGCTCGACCTGCGAAGTGCCCTTCTGGCCGCCGACCGTCTTCCCGGCGATATCCTCGGGCTTCATGATGCTCGAATCGTTTGCGCGTTTCATCAGCGCCGCGGTCGCGTCGGCGATCGGTATGGAGAAGGCGTAGCGCTTCATGCGCTCCTTGGTGATTGTGACCGGCGCGATCACAAGATCGAACTTCTTCGCCTCGAGCCCGGGCAGAACGCTCGTCCACGGAAGGTCGAGATAGGAGACCTTGAGCCCCATCTCCTTGCCGACGGCGTCGACAAGATCGCGATCGAGGCCCTTATAGACGCCGTTGTCAGAGATATCGAACGGGGGGAACTGCATCTCGGTTGCGGTCGTGAGTTCGCCCCGCTTCTTGATCTCAGCCAGCGTGTCATCGGCGAAGGCGGCGCGCGTCAGGGCGATGAACGGGGCTGAGGCGGCAAATGCGGCCAATCCGCGCTGAAGCGCGCCCCGCCGGCTCAAGGTGAGTTTCTCGAATTGCGTCATAGCGAGGCTCCCATTCCTGACGGTCCCGATGCGCCGCCGAAGCGGTCAAATCCAGGCTTGAGAGCCAATGTTGACGACACTCATTGAGCTGTCAAATAGAGGATGAGCACACTTGCCGTCCCCGCTTTCGATACCAGTGCGACCGCTCCGAAGAGTTACTTGCGCCGGGCGTGGGATTGTGTACTCTTTTGTGCGAGGGCTTTAAGCACGACGCATTGCGCCGCGCGACGAAGCAGACGGGGAGGCGCCCATCCGATATTTCCTCATTTCTCTTGCGCTACTTTTCGGCAGTCAGGCCCAGGCCCAGTCCCAGGTGGTCCCCGGCCCCTCGCCGGAATCCGACCTCGGCTTGGCGAGCTTGGCGATGGTCGCCGCCGCCGCCTTTCTGGCGTACCGCTTCCGCCGCCGCTGACAAGCCAGGCGACATCCGCCCCACCGACATTCGTTGACGCAAGAGCGGCTAACATGAGCGAGTGCGATCGAAGCGTCTTGCTCGTGCCGCTGGGGTAGTTGCAGCGGCCTGCTCGCGTGCCCTCTGATAGCTCGTGTATCCGACGAATTGATCACCTTCGCCGTAGCGGCGCCTCCGTGACTTGGACCGACCCGGCCGTTTTTCTGCGTCAACCACCCGTCGAAGATGGGACTTGCGCCGGCCGCATCTTTATGTACACTCTGAACTTGCGGCTCTCGGCCCGCAACGCGACGCGCCGCGGGATCGAAACTAACGGGGAGATTTCCATGCGATATCTGTTGACTTCAGTTGCCTTCTACCTTTGCGTCAGTCAGGCTCATGCGCTTGTGTCTCGTGGGCCCTCGCCGGAGGCCGATCTGGGGCTGGCGAGCATAGCTATGGTCGCAGGGGCCGCGTTTCTCGCGCATCGCCTCCGCCGCCGCTGATCAAGCGGGGTCGGCTACTTCATCTAATGACTTTAGATGCGACGGCGGGGGTTGAGAACGCTCCCGTCCGATTGCGCGATAGGGACGTCCTGCTCGCTTTTGTAGCGGGGCTCGTGGTCGCAATCTGCTGGCAGGGCCCCGCGGACGGCTCCTTCTCGCTGCTCTCGGCGGATCTCTTCCGGGACCGCTCCGGAATCGGAGCCGCCGAATTGCTCGCCCTCGCGGTTCTCGGAACGCTGGCGTTTCGCTTTCACGAGGAAGCGCTCTTGACGCGAGCCGACCTCGTGGTGGTCGCCGTCGCCAGCTTGGCCTTTGCGCTTCCGTTGCGGTCCGCGGCGAGCATTCCCCTGACCTTGGTTGGTATGAAGCTCCTCTTCGGGTCGGACCTGCGCGTGCGTTCGTTTGGTCAGGTTCTGCTCGCGCTTGCATTCTACGAGTGGCTTGGCCCGCTCGTTTTCCATTTTCTGTCGCCGTGGGTCTTGAGGGCGGAGACGATCGCCGCCGAGGCCGCTCTGGCGCCGATTGGCGGGTTTGCTCGGGACGGTCTGACGATTTCGCCCGGCGGCGATTTCAGGCTCATGATTGAGGAAGGCTGCTCCGCTTTCCACAATGTTTCGCTCGCCTCGCTGATCTGGATTTCACTCGTCAAACTTGAAACGCTGAAGCTGAGGACAGCGCATCTTTGGATTTGCGCCGCCATGGCGGTTGCGACCGTCGCCATCAACACTGCACGGCTCGCGCTGATGGCCCAGTCCTATCCGATGTACGAATTCTGGCACAACGGCGCGGGAACTCCGATCGTGACGTTCGCCATGCTCGGTGCAATGCTCGTCATCTGCGTTGGCGGACTTCGGGTCACGGCGAAGCCTTGACCGCTTCTCCTGCAAAATTCCGCGCCATCGCCTTTGTCTTAGTGGCGATGGCGGTCTTGGCGGGGCTGACATTGCGCATGACAACTGGCCGGCCCGACGCGGCGTCGTTCTTCGCCGGCGTGGAGTCCTTGAACCTGTCTCCCGGCCAGCCGTTCGGACGCGCGACATTCGACGGAATTGACACGGAAGACATCCCAAGCGTCCGGCTTAGGGCAAACCAATGCGACGAGCCGATCTATGCCGCCCCTCTGCAGCTGAGATCGGTCGCCGAAGTTGAGCTCGCCGATCGCGCCTACTTGGATCATCCGGGCTACGCCTCGATAAATGTCTATCGCGGCCAAGTGCGTCAAACCTTCTCGCATCTCGCTCGGGTCTTGGCTCGAAATCCGCTGACGCCTTACAGACTCGACTATTTCGTTCGATTTTACGCTCCATCCGGCTGCGCCATCGACAATCAGGCCTACATCGAATGGGCGGAAATGATCCTCACCATGGGAACGGCGTCGCTCGGGTCGGGTCAGGGTAGCTAACTCAGTCTTTGGCGGCGACCGCACCCAGATCAAGCGTGGTGATCGACGCGATTGACAGTTGTTCCCGTCCCCTCCGGGTTGCCGAGTTGCGTCGAACGTGCATTCTGTGGGTCAATGCAGTGAGGCTCGATCAGACGTGATCGCTTCACGCGGACCGGAGGATTGCAGCCCGTGGAACCATCATGATCGAAGACCCGCCCCCGCTCGTCTTTGGCGCGCCGGCCGAACGCCCGCCCGCGGAGATCCTTGAGCGCTTTCGCGGCGTCCCCACGAGCTTCATAGTCGACGCCATGGGTGGGGCGGGCGCTCTCGACTGGCGCATCAGGCCGATCGTCGGCCGGTCGTTGGCCGGCGTCGCGCTCACCTGCGACTGCGGCCCGCTCGACAATCTGGCGTTCATGGCGGCGCTCGCTGAATGCAGGCCGGGCGATGTGCTCCTGGTCGCGACCGGAGGCCATGTTGGCGCGGCCGTGACCGGAGACCTACTGATCGGGGTCGCGCGTAACCGCGGAGCCGCCGGCTTCGTCACGGACGGTCTCGTGCGCGACCTCGACGACCTCGAAGCGATCGGCTTGCCCGTGTATGCGATGGGCGTCACTCCAAATTCGCCGCAAAGACGCGGTCCCGGTTCCGTCGGACTGCCGATTGTCTGCGGGGGCGTTTCGATCGCCTCCGGTGACATGGTCGTTGGCGATCGCGACGGCGTTGTGGTCGTGCCGCGCGCCCGCATTTCCGCGACACTCGAGAAGTCTCGATCAGGTCAAAGCCGCTGAAGCTGCGACGCTTGAGCGGGTGCGCGGGGGCTTGAAAGACCTGCCTGTCGACGTTCCAGCGTTGCGGCGGATCGGCAGGACTTAATGCGAGCGAGCCCGAGGGCATTCGCCCGCGGTCGAGGCAAACCCTCCATGATCGATTTTCCCATCATCGATTCCCACATCCATCTCCTCGATCAGAAGCGGTTCGGCTACGCCTGGGCTGACGGCGCGCCCAAGCTCAAGCACGACTGGACGCCAAACGATCTCGCCAATGCAGCCAAGCCCTACGAGATCGAAGGCCTGGTGTTCGTTGAAGTCGATGTCGATATGCCGCAATATCTCGATGAGGCCGATTGGGTGGACGGCCTAGCCAAGCTCGATCGTCGCGTGATGGGCTCCGTCGTCTGCCTCCCGCTCGAACGGGGCGCGGCGATCGAGCCGGAGATCGCGAGAATAGCCAAACTCAAAAGCGTTCGCGCCGTCCGGCGCCTGATCCAGAACCAGCCCGATCCGGACTTCGTGCTTCGGCCGGGCTTTCTCGAGGCGCTCCGGCTCCTGCCGAGGTACAACCTCTCGTTCGACGTCTGCATCTTCCATTCGCAGATGGCGAACACGCTTGCGATGATGCGTCACGCGCCAGAAGTCTCTTTCGTCCTCGACCACATCGGCAAGCCCGGCATAAAGGCCGGCGTCCTGGACCCTTGGCGGGCGCAGCTCAAGGAGATGGCGGCTCTTCCGAATGTGGTCTGCAAGCTCTCCGGCGTCACCACCGAGGCCGACCACTCGGCCTGGACGCCCGATCAGCTGAGGCCCTACGTCGATCACGTGATCCAATGCTTCGGCCCGGATCGCATTCTCTACGGGGGCGACTGGCCGGTGTCCGAGCTCGCCGGGAGCTACCTGCAATGGCTGGCGACCCTCGACTTTGCGACCGCCGGCTTCTCGCCGGCCGAGAGGCGCAAGCTCTTCCGCGACAACGCGGTCAAGGCCTACCGGCTCGACGTCTGACGGGCAGCGTAATTTCGAGGAGGGATCATGAGCCCGCGCTTCTTCGGCAAGTATCGCGGCGTGGTGATCGACAATATCGACCCGGAGCAGGTCGGGCGCATCCAGGCCCAGGTTCCGGACGTCCTGGGGGAGCTACCGTCGACCTGGGCGCTACCTTGCGCGCCCGCGGCCGGCATCCAGGCCGGCTGCTTCATCGTCCCGCCGGTTGGCTCGCAAGTGTGGATCGAGTTCGAGAGGGGCGACCCTGACTACCCGATCTGGGCCGGCGGCTTCTGGGGACTGGCCGCTAACGTGCCGGCGCTGGCGACCAGCCCGCCCCCAATCCCTCCAGGCCAGAATATTGTGCTGCAGACCACTGGCCAGAATGTGGTCGCGCTGAGCGATGCGCCGGTGTCCCTGGCCAGCGGGGGCATCGTCCTCCAAGCGGCCGGCGGCGCAATGATCGTCGTCAACGGTGCGGGCATCACCATCAGCAACGGAAAGGGCGCGAGCATCACCCTCGTCGGGCCTGCAGTTTCGGTAAATTCGGGAGCGCTCACGGTCATCGGCGCGACTGTGACGATCGATGGCGCGCTTCTGACGGCCGGCCCTTAGGACCGGGAAGCGCGTCATGGCCGACCGGCACAAGTTCCGATGAACGCGGCCGCCTTGCAGCGCCAGGGCTACAGCGTCGCAGCGCTGCGTGCGCTGGCCGAGAAGCGGCTGCCTCGCGTGCTGTTCGACATGGTCGACGGTGGCGCAGGCGATGAGATCACCATGCGCCGCAACGAGGCAGCGCTTGCCGCGATCGAGCTTTCGCCGAAGCTGCTTGAGGGCGCGGCCACCCGCGACCAGTCGGTCGAGCTCTTCGGCGCGAAGCTGCGTTCGCCGGTCATGATCGGTCCGACCGGCCTTGCCGGCCTTCTCTGGCCGCACGCCGAACTTGCCGCGGTCCGCGCGGCGGCGCGGTTCGGGACCGTCTACTGCACCAGCCACGCCTCAACCGCGACCCTCGAGGAGATCGGCGCAGCCACGCCGGGACCGAAATGGATGCAGGTGTTTCTTTATAAGGATCGTGGCCTCACCGCGGAATTCGCGGCGCGCGCGGCGGCGGCCGGCTACAAGGCGCTGATCCTCACCGTAGACAACCAGGTGGTGGCGGGCCGCGACCGCGACGCCCGCAACGGCATGACGTTTCCGCTGCGTTGGGGTCCGCGCAGCGTGCTCGACTTCCTGAGCCGACCGGGCTGGCTTATGCGCATGGCGCAAACGCCGCAGCCGACATTCGTCAATTACGGCAAGCGTACGTCGATCATGGCCTTCGGCGCGCTGATGAATGAGCAACTCGATCCCGACGTTGGCTGGAGCGACATCGACCATTTGCGCCGGCAATGGCGCGGGCCGCTCCTTATCAAGGGCCTCCTGCATCCGGACGACGCACGCGAGGCGATCGGTCGCGGGCGCCGACGGAATCATCGTCTCCAACCACGGCGGACGCCAGCTCGACTGCGTGGTCGCAACGAGCCGGGCGCTACCGGGCGTGGTCGAAGCGGCCAGCGGGCGAGCGCCGGTCCTGATCGACGGCGGCTTTCGCCGCGGCGTCGACATCGTCAAGGCGCTGGCGCTCGGAGCGCGCGCGGTTTTGATCGGCCGCCCGCACCTTTGGGGCGTCGCCTGCGCCGGCGAGGACGGGGTGTTCTGGGTGCTTGAGCTCTTCCGGCGTGAGATCGACCGCGCGCTCGCGCTCGGCGGCTGGGACGGAATCGACAAGCTCGACCGGAGCATCTTCTTCACCGGCGATGCGGCAACGCGGGGCAGGCCCGGCGCGGGGAGCCTTTGAACCGTCCAAACGGATACGCGCCTCGGCTCGCGATCGCGAGCCCCGCCTGCGGGACCGGCGGCTCCGTCGGAGGCGGCTCGTCCCTGCACGCCGAAGCATAGGCTGGCTCGGCCGCTCCATGCAATCGCACAACAATTCCGCCAAGCAAAAGCAGGAGACCCAGGGCGACCCCCCATTTCTCAATTGGCTCGAAAACGTCCTCAGCTTGTTCCCAAGTCAGTCCCCAGCGCATTGATGGCGGCGGCTTGAAGGGAACACTCGTGCATATGGGCCTCATGTCGTTAGGAAACTGCGAATTGTAAGCGCCCGGACTTGAGTATGCCGGGCTCTCCGGCATCAGCGTTTTCAATATCGCCCTTGTTGTCTGAGCCTCGCTGCATAGCTCCAACATGGCCTTCTCCAGGTCCAAAGAATGCCAAAGTTGAACCTGAAGGTGGGATGGCGTCACGAATATGATCTGAAATATTGCGAATAAGGCCAACAACGCAGCGCCGGGAACGTCTGCAATTCGATCAGTGTTTTCATATGCTGCCTCCGCGGCGGAGCGGGTCTAGAGCAATGGGCGGTCGGCCGGCGTAGCCTGTCATGCCCCGAACGTGGGCACACGGACGCGCCTCGACGATACTCTAGAGCGGTCTGATTTTGGCTTGAATCGGGTGGGGGATTCCCGAATCGCCTTGGTTGTGATTCAAACTCCTTGCTGGGTGGAGGTCAGCAGGAGATGCCGAAGCCTTTTTCTCAAGATTTGCGCAACCGCGTGATCGATGCGGTTAGGAAGGGCGGGATGAGCTGCCGGGCCGCGGCGCGCCGTTACGAGGTGAGCGAGTCGACGGCGATCAAGTGGCTTGAGCGCTACCGACGCGACGGCTTGCGCGGACCGGTGGGACACGGCGGCCATCGTCCTTCGGCCTTGATGCCGCACCGGGAGTTCCTCGAGGCCGCGCGCGCCGAGAAGTCGGACCTCACGCTTCAAAAGCTGTGCGACCGGCTTCGCTCCGAGAAGGGCGTCAAGGCCGACACCTCGATGATGAGCCGGTTCTTCCGCCGGATCGGCGTCACGCTCAAAAAAAGACGCTCGTCGCGCGCGAACAAGACCGGGCGGACATCCGCCGGCATCGGACGCGCTGGCGAACCTATCAGAGCCGCATCGATCCCGCCCGCCTCGTCTTTATCGACGAGACCTGGGCCAAAACCAACATGACCCGCCTCTACGGCTGGGCGCCGAAGGGAGAGCGCCTCATCGACAAGGTCCCGCACAGCCACTGGGAGACCGCGACCTTCCTCGCCGCTTTGCGCTCAGACCGCATCGACGCGCCCTGCCTGTTCGACGGCCCCATCAACGGCGAGCGCTTTCGCGCCTATGTCGAACAGTTCCTCGTCCCGACGCTCAAGGCCGGCGATGTCGTGATCCTCGACAATCTCGGCTCGCACAAAGGCAAGGCCGTGCGGAAGGCGATCCGCGACGTCGGAGCTCGCCTCGTCTTCCTGCCGAAATACTCCCCTGACCTCAACCCGATCGAACAGCTCTTCGCCAAGTTCAAAACCCTGCTGCGAAAAGTCGGAGCGCGAACCTACGAGGCCATCTCCGCCGCCTGCGGCGAAATCCTCAAACGCTTTCCCTCTGATGCTGCCGAGATGGGTGTCATGGAATCCGCTCGCGTATTTGAGGCCGTAGCCAAGCATCCGGTCCGTTCCGATGTGGGCGATCCAGATCAGGCCAAGTGCGAGTGCGAGCGGCGAGGCGAGAAAATAGCCGGCGAGTGCAAGCGGCAGCGCCAGCGAATAGGTGTGGACGAGATTATAGGCCGCCGCGCCCGCCCTCGGACCGATGAGATAGGGAAGCATCGCGAGGTCGGGGGCAAGAATCAGCGCGGCGAACAGCGGCCAGGAAAAGCCGGCGTGGGCGTAGAGCGCAATGGCGGCAGCGAGAGCCGCCGCGCCTTCGAGGCGCAGGATCGCCTTGACGCCGGCCGGCGAAGAGGATGCGGAGCCGTGCATCGCGGGCGCTGGCGGACTCAGATCGGCGAAGCTTAGGGTCGCGGTCATTTGCACCTCCTCGTAACGCGGCCCCGGCCGCCAGATGGTGGGGGGGGTCGGCGACCCCGCCGGCCGGGTCAGCGACCCGGCGCTACACTCCCAATACGCCCTCCTCATCTCATGCGGAATTGCATATTCATCTTGAATCGCTATACATTTTCGTATGAGCCGCCGAGAGCCAGCCTGGGACGGCCTGCACACCTTCCTCGAAGTCGCGCGCGACCTAAGCCTCAGCGGCGCCGCGCGCAGGCTCGGCCTCAGCCAGCCCACGGTCGGGCGCCATATCGACGCGCTCGAGGAGGCGCTCGGAGCGACGCTGTTCACGCGCTCGCCGCGGGGGCTCAGCCCCACCGCGGCCGCGAACGCGCTTGTCCCCCATGCCGAAGCGATGGCCGCCGCGGCGGCCGCGCTCGCGCGAACGGCCTCGTCGGCGGCGGCGGTCGATCGCGGCGTCGTCAGGGTCACCGCGAGCGAAATTGTGGGCGCCGAGGTTCTGCCGCCGATCTTCGCCGGCTTCCGCGCCAGCAATCCCGGCGTCGCCATCGAGCTTGCGCTGACCAACCGCAACCAGGATCTCTCGCGCGGCGACGCCGACATCGCGGTCAGGATGATCCGGCCGACCCAGAGCGGGCTCGTCGCTCGCCGGATCGGCGCAACGCGCATCCGCCTCTACGCCCGGCGTGACTATCTCGCCCGCTTCGGCGAGCCGCGTTCGCTCGCCGACCTCGCGAACTATCGCATGATCGGCTTCGACCGCGACGACGCGACGTTCCGCGCGGCGGGCCCGCTCGCGAAGGCGCTCACGCGCGAGGATTTTGGCTTCCGCTGCGATAATGACCTCGCCCAGCTCGCGGCGCTGCGCGCCGGCGTCGGCGTCGGGGGATGCCAGGACGCCATCGCGCGGCGCACGCCGGACCTCGTTCCTGTTCTGCCGGACGCCTTCCAGATGGCGTTGGAAGTGTGGCTCGTCATGCACCGCGACCTCAAAACTGAGCCGCGG
Source organism: uncultured Alphaproteobacteria bacterium (assembly GCA_963832305.1). Lineage (GTDB taxonomy): Bacteria > Pseudomonadota > Alphaproteobacteria > Rhizobiales > Beijerinckiaceae > Roseiarcus. The sequence goes on from CAWHTU010000027.1 coordinate 56,369, forward strand.
GTGAGACTGATGTTCGACTGGCTGGCGGCGGGGCTGACGGATTATGTCAAGGGGCGGTCGGCGGCGAGCGCGTTCGGCGACGCCTCACGTGTCTCTCCCGGCACGCAACAGGACTGACCGGGAATCCAGGGGCGCCGAGGACACGACGAAAGTCGCGAACTGGATTCCCGATCGGCCGCGTCGCGACCGCCGGGAATGACATTCAGCATCGCTACGCCCGCTCGGCCACTTCCATCACGACGTCCGCAAGGCGCTCGGCGGCGTCAGGGACGCCCATCGACTTCGCCGCCTTCGCGGAGATCGCGAGCTTCTCCGGCGCAGCGAGCGCGCCCCGTAGGATCGCAGCCAGACGCTCGGGGGTGAACTCGGTCTGCGGCACGACGACCGCGCCCCCTGATGCCGCGAGCGCCGCCGCGTTCGCCGCCTGATCCTGGTCGAGCGCGTGCGGGAACGGCACGAGAACGGAGGCCCGGCCGATGACAGCAAGCTCGGATACGGTCGAGGCGCCGGCGCGGCCGATGACGAGATGCGCGGCGGCGATCCGCGCCGGCAGGTCGGGGAAGAATTCGGCGATCTCGACCGGAAAGGTCATCCGCGCGCAAGCCGCAGCGACGCGCGAAGAGTCCTCGCCTCGCGCCTGCTGGGTGAGGCGGATCCATTGCCGTTCGTCCGGGGCCAGAAGCGCCAGCGCCGCCGGCACGACGTCGGCCATGACCCGCGCCCCCTGCGAGCCGCCGGTCACGAGAACGTTCAGCCGCCGCCCGACCTGCTCGGGATAAGGAAGCGCCGCCGCGGCGATAACCGACGGGCGCACCGGATTGCCGGTCACGCGGATCTTGGCCTCGATCGCGCGGCCGACGCCCTTTAGGGGAAAGCCGCAGGCGATGAGATTGACGCGGGAGCTCAAGAATCGATTGGCTCGGCCCATCACCGCGTTCTGCTCATGCAGGACAGTTGGGATCCCGATGAGCCAGGCGGCGAGGAGCGGCGGCACGGTCGGATAGCCTCCGAAGCCGACCACGGCGCGCGGTTTCAGGCGCCTGAGCTTCACGAGCGCGGTCGCGAGCCCGGCGCTAAGAGTGAGCGCGGCGCGCGCCTTGGCGAGCGCGCCCGCGTCCGTGGTCGTCGCGGCGGGAAAGGCGTGAATGGCGCGGGCGGGAAAATCGCCGCCGTATTTCAGCGCCCGGCTGTCGGTCGCGAGTTCGACTTCCGCTCCGCGCTTCGCGAGCGCCGCCGCCAGCGCCGCCGCGGGAAAGAGATGGCCGCCCGTGCCCCCAGCCGCGAGCAGGACCGGGCGAGCCGGGCTCATTCCTCAGGCGCGCCCGGATGGTCGAGATCGGCGGCCGGGCGCTTGCGGGTCGCGGCGATGAGGAAGCCCATGCCGAGGCCGAGCGCGAGCAGCGACGAGCCGCCGTAGGAGATGAACGGAAGGGTCATCCCCTTGGCCGGCATGGCCCGCAGATTGACCGCCATGTTGATCCAGCTCTGGACGCCGAACATGACGGTCAGTCCGCCGGCCGCAAGCCGGCAGAACGGGTCCGGATTGCGGGAGGCGAGATAGAGGGCGCGCAGCACGATGAAGGCGAAAAACGCGATCAGCGCCATGCAGGCGATCATGCCGAATTCCTCGCCGGTCACGGCGAAGACGAAGTCGGTGTGGGCGTCGGGCAGGATGCGCTTATAGACGCCCTCGCCCGGGCCCGCGTCCGAACCAGCCGCCCGAGAGGATGCTCTGAAGCGCGGTGTCGACCTGAAAGGTGTCGACCAGGCCGCCGGTCGAATCGGGATCGAGAAAGCGCAGCACCCGTTCGTGCACGTGCGACGACAGTTTGAACACCGCGAAGCCGCCGGCCATGCCGACGCCGCCGACGGCGACCACCCAGAACCAATGCAGGCCGGCGAGGAAGAAGAGCGCCGTCCAGACGATCGCGACCAGCATCGTCTGGCCGAAGTCCGGCTCGAGGATGAGCGGCACGATCGCCAGCGGCAGCAAGACGAAGGACAGGATCTTGGCCCAGATTGCGGTCGGGCCCTTCCGCCCGCCCTCGGTGAAGGCCCAGGCGCCGAGAACGACGAAGGCGGGCTTGATGAACTCCGACGGCTGGAGGCCGAAGATCCAGCGGCGCGCCCCCTTGACCTCCGCGCCGAACATCAGCGCGAGAATGATGAGCGCGAACGAGACGATGAACGCCACCAGCGCGGCGCGGCGCATGTGGCGCGGCGACAGGAACGAGGTCGCGATCATCAGGGCCGCGGTCGGGACCAGCATCAGCGCCTGCCGGTCGACGAAGTGGAAGGTCGTGAGGTTCAGCCGCTCCGCGACCGCCGGGCTGGCCGCGAGCGCCATCACGAGGCCGATCACCATGAGCGCCACGAACGACCCGATCAGCCAACGGTCGGCGGTGCGCATCCAGTCCGCAACCGGGCCGCGTTCGATTCTCGACACCATCGGCTCTAGGCCTCCTTCTTTGCGCGTGCGCCCGCCGCTCCCGCGCGCCGCGCCAGCCATTCGGCGACGGACGCGCGAAAGGCCTCGCCGCGCGCTTCGAAATTCGCGAATTGATCAAACGACGCGCAGGCCGGCGACAGCAGCACCGCGGGTTCCCGGCCCGGCGAATGCGTCGCGTCCTCGGCCGCCGCCTCGACCGCTGCGCCGAGCGTTCCTGAGCGCACGAAAGGAACGGCGCCGGCGAGCGTCAGCGCGAATTCGTCGGCGGCCTCGCCGATCAGGTAGGCTTTGGCGACGCGCGGGAACAACGGCCGGAGCGGCTCGATCCCGCCCGCCTTCGGCCTGCCTCCGAGAATCCAGTGGATATCGCGAAACGACATCAGCGCCTTTTCGGCCGCGTCGGCGTTGGTCGCCTTCGAGTCGTTGATGAACAGCACCCGGCCAAGCCGGCCGACCTCTTCCATGCGGTGAGCAAGTCCAGGAAAGGTGACGAAGGCGCTGGCGATGCGCTCGCGCTCGACGCCGAGCGTCCTCGCGGCGGCGTAGGCGAACGCGGCGTTCTGCCCGTTATGGGCGCCGCGAAGCGCGCGCGCCGGTTGAAGATCGGCCGCCGGCGCGGCCTCTCCGCGCGCCATCACCCGATGCTCGCTGACCCAGACATCGGCGAGCGGAGAATCCTTGCCCGAGACCGCAACGACCCGCGGCGCGCCGGCGCGCGCCCTCAGACGCGCGTGGATTTCGCGGCAAGGCTCGTCATCGACCCCGACCAGCGCGACGTCGGAATGGGCGACGAGGCGCTCCTTGATCGCCGCGTAGCGTTGAAGGTCGCCATGCCGGTCAAGATGGTCCGGGGTAATGTTGATGAGGCAGCCGACGCTCGGCGCGAGCGAGGGCGCGAGATCGATCTGATAGGACGAGCACTCGACGACATGCGTCCGCCCGGCGGCGGGCGGCGGCAGGTCGAGCACCGGCACGCCGATGTTGCCGCCCATCGCCACCTCGCGTCCGGCCTCCTTCAGCACATGGGCGATCAGCGCCGTGGTGGTCGATTTGCCATTGGTGCCGGTGATCGCGACGAACGGCGCATCGGGCGCCCGCGCCCCGCGCTCGCGGACGAAAAGCTCGATGTCGCCGACGACCGGAACCCCCGCCGCGTCGGCAAGGTTGACCGTCCAGTGCGGCGCGGGATGGGTCAGCGGGACGCCGGGCGCAAGCACGAACAACTTGAAGGCGCGCCAGTCGGCCTCTGCGAGATCGACGAGCGCAATTCCCGCAGCCGAAGCGCGTTCGCGAGCGGCGGGACTGTCGTCCCAGGCCGCAACCTCGGCGCCGCCGTCGACCAGCGCCCGCGCCGTCGACAGTCCCGAGCCGCCGAGGCCGAACAGGGCGACGCTCTGGCCGCGCATGGTCTCGACCGGCGTCATCGTCACCTCAGCTTCAGCGAGGCGAGGCCGACCATCGCGAGCACGAAGGCGATGATCCAGAACCGCATCACGACCTGCGACTCCGACCAGCCGAGCTGCTCGAAATGATGGTGGATCGGCGCCATCTTGAACACGCGCTTGCCGGTGAGCTTGAACGACGCCACCTGCACCACGACCGAGAGCGCCTCCATGACGAAGAGGCCGCCGATCACCGCGAGCACGATCTCATGCTTGACCGCAACCGCGATCGAGCCGAGCAACCCTCCGAGCGCCAGCGATCCGGTGTCTCCCATGAAGATCTGGGCCGGAGGCGCGTTGAACCACAGGAAGCCGACGCCGGCGCCGATCAAAGCCCCGCAGACCACCATCAGGTCGCCGGCGAAGGGGACGTGATTGATGAGAAGATAGTGCGAATAGAGCAGATTGCCGGCGATATAGGCGATGAGCCCGAGCGTTGCGGCGGCGATCATCACCGGCACGATCGCCAGGCCGTCGAGACCGTCGGTCAGATTGACCGCGTTGCCGAAGGCGACGATCACGAACGGGCCGAACAGCAGGAACGCCCAACCGAAGTCAAACACAAAGCCGGTGACGAACGGCACCGCGAGCGCCGTCGCTCCATTGGCGCCGACCAGCATCATCGCGTAGCACGCGAGCGCGGCGATGATGTATTCGCCGATGAGGCGGGCGCGGGCTGAGAAGCCGCGATCCGACCGCTTGGTCACCTTCAGATAGTCGTCATAGAAGCCGATCACGGCGAAACCGGCGGTGACGAACAGGACGATCCACACATACGGGCTCTCGAGATTGGCCCACAGCAGCGCGGAGACGAAGAGGCCGAACAGGATCATGAGGCCGCCCATGGTCGGCGTGCCCTTTTTCATGAGGATGTGGGAGGGCGGGCCATCCGCCCGGATCGGCTGCCCCCCGTGCTGTTTAAGCCGCAGCGCGGCGATGATCGTCGGACCGAAGAAAAAGACGAGAAAGAGCCCGGTCGCCGCGGCGCCGAGCGTACGGAATGTGAGATAGCGGAAGAGGTGGAAGACGCCCGGGAGCTCGGACAGCCAGGTCAGCATCGAACGTCCTATCCTCCCGCGCCGCGGGCGAAGCGATCGCGCAGCGCAGCGACCAGCGGACCCATCCGGCTGCCGTTGGAGCCTTTGATCATCGCGATATCGCCGCCACGCAATTCGCGGGCGACTTCGTCCGTCAACTCGTTCGACCGCGCCGCCCAGGCGGCCCGCATCGAAGCCGGGGCCGCCTCGTAGAGCGCGCGGGTGAGCGGACCGGCGCCGAACAGGAGATCGACGCGGTTGGCGCTGAGGTCGGCTGCGAGTTCTGCGTGCATCGCCTCCGCGGCCGGCCCGAGCTCGAGCATGTCGCCGATGACGGCGATGCGGCGGCCTTTCGGTCCCGGCTTCGCGGCGGCGAGCAGCTTGAGCGCCGCCCGCATCGAGGCCGGATTGGCGTTGTAGCTTTCGTCGATGATGATCGCCGGACCGTCGGGCGTCGTCACCGAGAAGCGCGCGCCCCTGCCCTGCTGCGGCGAGAACCGCTCGAGCGCCGCGGCGCAGGCGTCAAGATCCGCGCCGAGCGCGTCCGCCGCGAGCAGCGCGCCAAGCGCGTTTTCGGCCATGTGGGCGCCGGGCGCGCCAAGGACGAACGCCAGCTCGCGCCCGAGAACCCTCGCCCTCACGCGCGACCCGCCGTCGATCGCCTCGACCTCGATCAGCCGGGCGTCGCAATCGGCGCCGCGGCCGAATGTCAGGACGCGCGCCCCGCGCGCTGCAGCTGCTTTCGCCAGCCGCTCGAATTGCGGCGCGTCGCGGTTGAGCGCCGCCGTCCCGCCGGGCTCAAGGCCGAGGAAGATCTCGGCTTTCGCGTCCGCGATCGCCTCGATCGAGCCGAGATGCTCGATGTGGACCGGGGCGATCGTCGTCACCAGGGCGGCGTGCGGCCGCACCATCCTGCTCAGCGGCGCAATTTCGCCTGCGTGATTCATGCCGATCTCGAACACGCCATAACGGGCGCTGACCGCCATGCGCGCGAGCGTCAGCGGCACGCCCCAGTGATTGTTATAGGAGTGAGCCGAGGCGTGGACCGCGCCGCAGGCCGACAGCATCGCGCGCAGCATCTCCTTGGCCGTCGTCTTGCCGACCGAACCGGTCACCGCGACGATCCGCGCCTTCGATCGGGCGCGGGCGGCGACGCCCAGCCGCTCCATCGCGCTCAGAGTGTCGTCGACCGCGAACAGGGGCCCCAACGCGGCGAGCCGGGCGGCGCGTTCGCGCGACACGACCGCGGCGACGGCGCCGGACTCGAACGCCCGAGCGACATGGTCGTGGCCGTCGTGCGCGTCGCCCTTGATGGCGATGAACAGATCGCCGGCTTCAAGCGTCCGGCTGTCGATCGAGACGCCGCGAACGGCGGCGCTCATCGGCGCGCTTGGGGCGACGCCGAAAGCGGCGGCGAGCTCGTCCTCGCTCCACAGCCCGGTCACGCGGCCTCCTTCAACGCCGCGCGCGCTTCGTCGGCGTCGGAGAACGGGAGCGTGCTTGCGCCGACGATCTGGCCGGTCTCGTGACCCTTGCCGGCGATGATGAGCGCGTCGCCGTCGGCGAGCATGGCGATCCCGGCGCGAATGGCTGCGCCGCGATCGCCGATTTCGAGCGCCGAAGGCGCGGCGGCGAGGATCTCGGCGCGAATGGCGGCGGGGTCCTCGGAGCGCGGATTGTCGTCGGTCACGATCGCGACGTCGGCGAGGCGGGTCGCAATCGCGCCCATGATCGGCCGCTTGCCCGGGTCGCGGTCGCCGCCGCAGCCGAACGCCAGGACGAGGCGGCCGCGCACGAAGGGCCGCAAGGCCTGAAGCGCTTTTTCGAGCGCGTCGGGCTTGTGGGCGTAGTCGACGAACACCGCCGCGCCGCGGACCTCGCCGACGCGCTCGAGGCGCCCCGGCGCGCCGCGCAGCTTTTGCAGCGCCTGAAACACCGCGTCGGCTTCGCCGCCGGTCGCGATGCAGAGCCCGGCGGCGACCAGCGCGTTCGAGATCTGGAAGTCGCCAGGCAGCGGAAACGTCAGACGCCGGCGACGGCCGCCGAATTCGAGGTCGAGAATTGACGAGAAACGATCGCGCGCGGCCGAGACGAGCCGGATCGTCTCGCCGTTCCTTCCGACCGTCACCGCCTCGAGCCCGCGCGCCCGCGCGGCCGCGATCACCCGCGGGGCGATGGCGCTGTCGGCGTCGATCACGGCCGGCGCGCCATCGGGCAGAAGGTCGCGAAACAGCCTGAGCTTGGCCGCGAGATAGTCCTCGACCGTCGCGTGGTAGTCCATGTGGTCGCGGGTGAGATTGGTGAACGCGCCCGCCGCGAGGCGCACGCCGTCGAGCCGCTTCTGGTCGAGACCGTGGGAAGAGGCCTCCATGGCGAGATGGGTGACGCCGCTTGCGGCGAGCCGGTCGAGGAGTTCATGCAGCGCGATCGGATCCGGGGTGGTCAGCGATCCGTAGACGGTCAGCGGGCGCGACACGACGCCGAGCGTCCCGATCGAAGCGGACTCGAGCCCAAGCGCTTGCCAGATCTGGCGCACAAAGGCGGCGACCGAGGTTTTTCCGCTGGTGCCGGTGACCGCCACGATGGTCTCGGGCTGACGCGGATAGAAGCGCGCGGCGGCGTGAGCGAGGGCGGCGCGGGCGTCGGCAACCTTGACGAAGGCGGCGTCGGGGATATCGGTCCGGCGTTCGGCGACGACCGCGGCCGCGCCTTTGGCCAGCGCCTCGCCGACATGCTTGAGGCCGTCGTCTTTCGCGCCCGAGAGCGCGAAGAACAGGTCGCCCGGCCCGATCTTGCGGCTGTCAAAGGCGAGCCCCGCGATCGCGCGCGAGGCGAGCGCGCCGTCGGCGTCCTTGAGCTCCAGGATGTCGCCCAGCCGTCTCATCGCGTGAAAGCTCACTCCTTGCCGGTCTTGTCGGCGTCGGCTCCATACCCCAGTCGGGCGATGATGGGGAATGGCTGACTTGGCGGCTCCTTCATCGGCGCCACGCCCATCAGCGGCTGGACGCGACGGATCAGCGCGCCTGCGACCCGCCCGGCGTTGTAGGCGGCCGTGTGGTAGCCGTGATCCTCGGGCGCCGGCTGAGGATCGTCGTAGATGGTCAGGTAGAGGTACTTCGGCTTGTCGGCCGGCGTGATCGCCATGAAGGTGTTGAAAACCCTGTTCTGCGCATAGTGGCCGTGGATGATCTTGTCGGCGGTTCCCGTTTTGCCGCCGACGTAATAGCCGGGAATGTTGGCGAAACTTGCGGACCCGTGGGTCGCGTTCGACCGCATCAGATAGCGCATGGATTCGGAAGTCTGCTCGCTGATCACGCGATGGCTGACCTTCGCCGCCTCCTCTTCGGTGCGCGGCAGGAAGGTCGGCGTCATCATCTCGCCGCCGTTGGCCAGCGCGCACACCGCCATCACCGCCTGGATCGGGGCCACATTGAGGCCCTGCCCGAAGGCGATGGTCATGGTGTTGAGCAGCGACCAGCGCTTGGGCACCAGCGGCTCGGCGCTTTCCGGCAACTCGGTGCGCAAGCGGTCGAGCTGGCCCATCTTCTTCAGGAAGGCCTTATGGCCCTCGACGCCGACCATCAGCGCGAGCCGCGCGGCGCCGATGTTCGAGGAATGGGTGAACACTTCGGGAACCGACAGCACGCGATGCGTTGCGTGGAAATCGTGAATCGTGAAGCGCCCGTAGCGCAGGCTGTCGCGCGCGTCCACGTGCGAGCCGAGATTGACCTTGCCGGATTCGAGCGCCATCGCGAGCGAAAGCGCCTTGAAGGTCGAGCCCATCTCATAGACGCCGACACTGATGCGGTTGATCTTGTTCGGGTCGTGCGCCTCGGTCGGATCATTGGGATCGAAGTCGGGCAGCGATTCGAGCGCGATCACTTCGCCGGTGTTGACGTCGATAATCATCCCCGCCGCCGCCTTGGCGCGGAAGCGGTCCAAGCCGTCGACGAGTTCGTCGCGCAGCGCATGCGTCGCTTTGAGATCGATCGACAGCCGGACCGGCTTCAGGCTGTCGGGATCGACGGTGAAGCCTGCGACATGGGGATCGGTCAGGCTCTGCTGGTCGAGATATTTCTCCATGCCGGCGATGCCGACGTTGTCCTTGTCGACATAGCCGATCACATAGGCGCCGAGCGGGCCGTTCGGATAGATGCGCTTGTTCTCCGGCAGGAAGCCGACGCCCGGCAGGCCGAGATGGAAGATTTCCGCCTGCTCCTTCGGCGTGACCTGGCGCTTGACCCAGATGAAGCCCTTCTTTGAGCCCAGCCGTTCGCGCAGCTCCTTCGCGTCCACGTCCGGAAGCACCGCGGTGATGAGTTCGACCGCTTCGTCCTTGTCGATGATGCGGTTGGGCTCCGCAAACACCGACATGGTCCTGATGTCGGTCGCGAGGATGGCGCCGTTGCGGTCGAGCAGATCGGGCCTCGCGCCGGAGACCGCGTCATCGGCCGCAGCTTTCAGCGTTTGCGGCGGATCATGCGATAGCCCGAGGACGAGCAGCTTCACGCCGATTGCGGCATAGGCCACAAACAGGCCAAGCGCGAGAGTGCGGATCCGCGCCCCCGAACGATCGAGCCGCGTCGAGAGAAGCTCCCGCGCGAAGGCTTTCACTTTCGCATTCGTCAGACGCGCGTTGAGCGACGGTCGCGCCGCCCGCGCGCCGGGTGGTTCGAGATCGACGCCGAAATTCTTTGGCAGGTAGCGCCGTAGCCGCACAATGGCCGCGTCAGCCAGGATGTTTGCGGGATTGAGCCGCTCCCATTTGCTGGCCTTCGGCTTCGCGCCGGGATCGATCGGAGTTGCGACCATTCGTCACCTGACCGGAGGCGTCGAGTCGGCGGCGGTGACCGCCGGGGTCGAGTTGTCGGCCGTGAATCCGAGCAATTCGAGGGTGCGGCCAATCGAGTCGATCTTCGGCTGGGCGTCGGGCAATTCGTCGACGGTCGCGATCTGGCTTAACGCCAGCGGCTCGAGACCAAGCTTCGAGTCGGCCAGCGCCTGCACCCGGTCGGGCCGGGCAAGATGCGCATATTCGGCTCGCAGGAGATTGATCGCATCCTTCTCCTTGGCGATGAGGTGGCGCGTCTTCACCAACTGCTCGGAGGCGTAGATCGTCTCGTACTTGACGCCGTAGACGTAGGCGGCCGATCCGATCAGCGCAGCAATCGCGGCCCCGTGCATGAGACGCCACATCGACTTCATCTCCCCCGTTGCGCCGGCAGTCGAGCCAGCGCCTCGATAGCTTCGTCCATCTCTCGCGGCGGCGCGCCGGTGCGGACGCCAAAGCGCAGCTTCGCCGACCGAGAGCGCGGATTGGCGAGGGCTTCGGCTCCGCTCGGCTCGATCGGCTGGCGGCGTGGAACCTCAAACGTCGGCTGGGGTTGGGGCGGCTCGCCGGGCAATCGGCGCGAGGCGGCGCGCCCGTAGCCTGAGCGGCTCACGAAGAACTGCTTGACGATGCGGTCCTCGAGCGAGTGGAAGGTCACCACCACGAGACGGCCGCCCGGCTTGAGGAGCCGCTCCGCGGCGGCCAGGCCGCGCACGAGCTCGCTGAGTTCGTCGTTGACCGCGATGCGCAAGGCCTGGAAGGCGCGCGTCGCCGGGTGGGTCATCTCGCCGCGCCGAGGCGGTGCTACGCGGGCGATGAGCCCGGCAAGATCGAGCGTCGAAGTGAACGGCTTCGCCGTCCGGTCGGCGACGATGGCGCGGGCGATGCGGCGCGCGGCGCGCTCCTCGCCGAAATGAAACAGGATGTCCGCGATTGTCGCCTGGTCCTCATCGCGCAGGATGTCGGCGGCCGTGCGCCCGCGCTCCTCCATCCGCATGTCGAGAGGAGCGTCGAACCTGAGCGAAAAGCCGCGCGCCGCCTCATCGAGCTGCATCGACGACACGCCAATGTCGAGGACAACCCCATCGGCGGCTTCGACGCCAAGGCGTCTGGCGACGGCGTCGAGCTCGCCGAAGCGGGCTTCGGCAAGCTGAAGCCGGCCGCCGGACGAAGCCGCCAGCGCAGCGCCGGCGCGAATGGCCGAGGGGTCGCGGTCGATGGCGATCACCGTCGCGCCGCGATCGAGAAGCGCGCGTGTATAGCCGCCAGCTCCGAATGTGGCGTCGACATAGAGGCCGCCGGAGCGAGGCTCCAGCGCGGCCATCGCCTCCTGAAGCAGCACGGGAACGTGGCTGAACTCGGTCGGGGCGGCTTGGCTCATCGCGGCGTCTCGCCTGGAGCGAGCGCTTCGCGCTCGGCGCGCAGTCGCCGGACCCGCGCTCGCGCGTCCTCGAGATGGGCCTGAAACCGCCCCGGCTCCCAGATCTGGAATTTGTGCCCCTGGCCAACGAACACCGCCTCGCCTTCCAGCCCCAGCGCCGACCTGAGACGCTCCTCGAGAAAAACGCGACCCTCCGAATCGGGGCGCAGAATCTCGCTCATGCCGAGAAGCGCGGTCGCGAAGGCGTCGCGGGCGGGCGAATAGGACGGCATCGTCTGAAGGAGCGCATCGATCTCGGCGATGAGCGCATGGCCGCCGCAGTCGAGCGCAGGCGCGTCTAGCGACGGATAGGCGTAGACCCCGGCGAAGCCGTCCTTTGTCAACACCTGGCGGAAAGCGGCCGGAATCGAGATTCGGCCCTTGGAGTCGAAGCGATGGATGAAATGGGAAAGAAATCGATCCACCACGCGGCCCTTCGAGGCGCAAACCTGCAATCGCCGGGCCCAACTGGGCGTTCGGCGGCTGCGGAGATGCGCAGTCAGTTGACGGGATGGCGTGGGATAGCATGGGAGCCCATGGGCGTCAACGAATCCAAGGGGATTCCCGCCGATGGGACCGCCCCCATGCGCCATTAGGGGTCGTTAAGGTTAATCTTCCGTTAGGGCGTGGGGTTTTGGCGTGATTCCGTGCAACACAGTGGCACAGTATTACCGCCGCTCGCGACGGCGTCGCGTTTACTCAGTTCGCCCGGAGGCGATCCAATCGAGATAAGCCCCGACTTTGTCCCACTCCCCGCGCCGGGCGTTCATCGCAACATAGCCGTCGGGGCGCACGAGCCAGATGCCGTCATCGGCGAACGGCGCCCGGACCTCGGCCTCCAGGAGATCGGCGCAGCGGCCGATCAGCGCGGCGCTTCCCTCGTCAGCCACCCCGAATATCGCGAACCGCGGCCTGTCGCCCGACCCCACGCGATCGCCGGCCGCGCTGAACGGCGCCCGCTCGCCGGCGGCCGGCCCGGAGTGACCGTGTGCCCCCGCTATGGTCAGCGGACTGTGGGGATAGTCGATCGACAGTTCCGACATCGCGTCGGTCATTGCGCGTCTGACGGGCGCGAAACCAAACAGCAGCGACGCGAGATGATTGCGGATCCCCTGCGTGACGCCGCTCTTCAGCATCGCGATCGTCGTGAGCCGGCCTGCGTTGGCGAGCACCTGACGGCCGACCTCGCTGCGTTCGGCGCTGTAGCTCGACAGCAGCGGCTCCGGGTTCGCGAGGCGGTGGCAAACGAGCGCCAATTTCCACGCGAGGTTGATCGCGTCCTGCATGCCGGTGTTCATTCCCTGGCCGCCCGCGGGGCTATGGATATGGGCGGCATCGCCAGCAAGGAACACGCGCTCCGAGCGATAGTCGCCAACCTTCCGCTCGTTGATCGTGAAGCCCGAGAGCCATACCGGCGCGGACGCCTTAACGCCGCCGGGCCCGCGCTGATCGATGAGCGCCTGAACCTCTTCCAGCGTCGGGTCGCTCCGATGCTCGCCCGCCTTGACCTCGCCGGCGTCGGCAATGACCCGATAGCGTCCGGCGCTGATCGGAAACAGCAGCAGCGGGCCCGCCTCGTGCCAGTAGATTTCAATCTCGTCCGGCGGCGGGCCGCCGGCAAGGTGAAGATCGGCGAGGATCCAGTGGGTGGGCAAAGTATCGCCCTCGAAGTCCCTGCCCAGACCGTGACGCACGATGCTGTGCGGCCCGTCGCAGCCGATCATCCAGTCGACGTCCAGCGCCTCCTCGCTCCCATCCGGGGGCCGCAGGAAGGCCGTCACCGCATCTTCGTCCGCGACGAACCGGGTCAGTTCGACCTGCCGCTCGACCTTCACCCCGAGCGAATTCAAACGCTGCTCCATCAGGCGCTCGGTCTCGCTCTGCGGCAGCATCAGCGCGTAGGGGTGCGGCGTCTCAAGGCCATCGAAGTCGATGCGCGCGATCGTGGCCGCGCCGGCGATGATGTTGGCCTCATGCACCTTGATGCCCGCATCGACGAATGCCTCGCCACATCCCATTCGGTCGATCAGTTCCAGGGTACGGCTCCACAGGACAATGGCCTTCGATTTGTCGGTCCGCGCCGGCGCCTTGTCGACAATCCGGACGCTGACGCCGTAACGCGCCAATTCACTGGCCATGGTCAGCCCCACCGGTCCGGCGCCGACGACAAGGACGTCTGGTTTCATTGGGCGGGCTCCGGAGTTGCGTGGCGGCGTGCCTCGATCCTATCACGAGCGCGCGGCGCGGGCTTGTCGGGCGACCGTCGCGCCATGGGGAAACACGCAATGGAAGGGTTCGAGGGCAAGACCGCGCTAGTCACCGGCGGCGCCGGCGGCATCGGTTCGACTGTCTGCGAGGCGCTGCTCGAGAGCGGATGTCGGGTGGTCCTTCACGATCTGGCGGCGTCCGGCGGGACGGAAAAGGCGCTTTCGCTCTGCCGAAGGTTCGGCAAGGAGCGCGCCATCTTCGCCTCCGGCGACCTCAGCGATCTGCCGCGCCTCAAACGCGAGAGCGAAGCGCTGGCCGCCGAGTTCGACGGTTTCGACTTTCTCATCAACAACGCGGCGATCGACCCGGTGGCGCCGATTGAATCCTATTCGCTAGAAGAGTTCCTTGCGGTTCAGACGATCAACGCTCACGCCGCGTTCGTGCTCTGCCAGGCGCTCGCGCCGCACATGAAGCGCAAGCGCAGCGGCGCAATCGTCAACATGATGAGCGTCATCCTCTCGGGAGGCTGGGCCGAGAAGGTTCCGTACGCGATGTCGAAAGGAGCGCTGCTCGGCCTCACCCGGTCGCTCGCGCGGGAGCTTGGTCCGCATAATATCAGGGTCAACGCGGTGAGCCCGGGCGCCATTCCAACAGCGCTCGAGCATAAGCACTACCGAGATGACCGCGCGGCCTTCGATCAATGGGTCATAAGCAGGCAATCCCTGCCGTTCCGCTCGGATATTCGCGACGTCGCCGACGCCGTCCTCTACCTGCTTTCCCCCCTGAGCCGGTTCATCACCGGGCAGGAACTCCACGTAAACGGCGGGATGTACATGGGCTGAGAGCCTTAAGCAATACGCAAATGCGCCCATGGACAGGCGATCCCGGCTCACGCATTCTGGGCGCCTTCCGTACGGAAGGGAACCATAGACAGGTTGGGGAGCAATTCGATGGTTAAGACGTTCGCCGCAGTCAGCCTCGGGGCGGTCCTCGCCCTGTCGCCTCTGGCCGCGATGGCCCAGAGCTCAGCCCACGCCGGCGGAGGCGGGTCGCACAGCAAGCACATGCGCCACCACTCCAACCAGAGCAAGGAAAGGGCGCGCGCGGGCGCGGAACATATGCACCATATGAGGACGGGAACCACGCCCAAGAGCTGATCTGTTCGAGCTGATTTGCCGATATCGGCGCGCGCTTCCGGCGCGCGCCGAACTATTTTTGCATGCGGCTTACCCGACCGGGCAGGCCTTCGCGCCCCAGATCTCGTCGGCGTATTGCTGGATCGTGCGGTCGCTGGAGAATTTGCCCGAGCCCGCGATGTTCAGAATGCTCTTGCGCGCCCATTCGTTCGGTTTCCGATAGAGGTCGCAAAGGGCGTCGTCCGCCTTGAGGTAGGACGTCAGGTCGGCCAGATGCATATAGGCGTCGCCATGGGTCAGGAGCGCGCCGCGCAGCGGCTCGAAAATGCCTGGCTCGTCCCGGCTGAAATGATCGGAGAAAATCAAGTCGAGCGCTTTGCGCGTCTCCGGCTCGTTTTGGTAGTGCCAGTACGGACTGTACCAGGGGCGGCTGTCGGCCACTTCATTGGCGGTGAGGCCAAAGAGGAAGAAATTCTCTTCTCCCGCCTCCTCCACCATCTCGATCGTTGCGCCGTCGCGCGTTCCGAGCGTCAGCGCCCCATTCATCATGAACTTCATGTTGCTGGTGCCGCTCGCTTCATACCCCGCCGTCGAGATCTGGTTCGAGACGTCGGCTGCGGGAATGCAGCGCTCGGCGAGCGTGACATTGTATTCCGGGAGGAACACCACTTTCAGCTTTCCCCGAACCGCCGGATCGCTGTCGATGGCGCGCGCCAGATTGTTGATGAACTTGATGATCACCTTGGCCAGCTGATAGGCGGGCGCGGCCTTGCCGGCGAAGAAGAAAGTCCGGGGCGGGATTGCGAGACTGGGGTTCTCGCGCAGCCGGTCGTAGAGGGCGACGATCCTCAGAGCGTTGAGCAGCTGACGCTTATATTCGTGAATGCGCTTGATCTGGCAATCGAAGATCGTGTCCGGATCGACGACGACCTCAGTGTGCCGCTTGACCCAGTCGACGAACCTCGTCTTGGCTGCGCGCTTGGCCGCAAGAATTCTGGCGCGGAACGCCGCATCGTCCGCCAGCGGTCGCAGCTCCATCAATCGGCTGAGGTCACCAATCCAGGCGTCGCCGATCGCGGCGGAAATCGTCTCGGCGAGAGGCGGATTGGCGAGCCTTAGCCATCGCCTCGGCGTCACCCCGTTCGTCTTGTTGCTGAAGCGCTCGGGAAAGGCCTCCGCAAGGTCGCGGACCGTCGTCTCCCGCAGAAGCTTGGAATGGATCGCCGCCACGCCGTTGGTGCTGTGTGAACTGACGATCGCGAGATTCGCCATCCGGATGTGCTTCGCCTGCCCCTCCTCGACCAGGCTGACGCGGGCGGCGCGTCCCTCGTCGCCGGGAAAGCGCCCGCGAATGTCGTCCATGAGCCGCCGGTTGATCTCGTAGATGATCTCGAGATGACGCGGGATGAGAAATTGCATCCATTCGACCGGCCAGCGCTCGAGCGCCTCGGGCAAAAGCGTATGGTTGGTGTAGGCGAGCGTGCGCTTCGCGAGGTCGAACGCCTCGTCCCACCCGAGATGCGCTTCGTCGAGCAGAATGCGCATGAGCTCCGGCGCCGCGAGCGCCGGGTGAGTGTCGTTCATCTGGATTGCCGCCTTTTCGGGCAGCAACCGCCAGTCCGAGTTCGATTGCCGGAATCGACGAACGATATCGCCGAGCGAGCAGGCGACGAGGAAATATTCCTGCATAAGCCTGAGCTCTCGTCCCTGCACCGTATGATCGTCGGGGTAGAGAACGCGCGTCAGCGACTCCGCATTGAGCGCTTCGGCGATCGAGGCCACAAAATCGCCGCCGCTGAACCTCTGAAAATCGAACCCTTCCGAGGCTGTGGCGCTCCACAATCGGAGCGTATTGACCGTGTCCCCGCCATAGCCGACCACCGGCCGGTCATAGGGGACGCCGACCAGGGTCGAGGGGACGTTCGGGATCATTCTCAGCACGCCCTGGCGCAATTCGAATGAGCAGCCGAAGGTCACCTCGATGCTCTCGGCGGGGCGCACGATCTCCCATGGATCGGGATGTTTCAGCCAGTTGTCCGGGCGCTCCTCCTGCCAGCCGTTGCGAATATGCTGCTGGAAGATGCCGTGCTCATAGCGCAACCCGTGGCCCATCGCCGGCAACTGCATCGTGGCCATCGAGTTGAGGAAGCAGGCCGCGAGACGGCCGAGGCCGCCGTTGCCCAATCCCGCGTCGGGCTCTTCGTGCAGGATCTCCCACCATTCGCGGCCGTCCTTGCCGAAGCTCGCCGCGACGACGGGATCGAGCAGGAGGTTCATCACATTGTTGCCGAGCGAGCGGCCGATGAGAAACTCGATCGAGAGATAGTAGACCCACTTCGGATTTTCGCGGTCGTAGGATTTATTGGTGCGCAGCCAACGGTCCGAGAGAATGTCCCTCACCCCGCGCGCGGCGCCCTTGTAGCGCTCGCGCGTATTGGCCGTCTCGGGTTCGACGATATTGTCGAATCTCAGTCGCCGCTCGAAAAGCGCGTCCGGCGCCCCTGCGAAGCGCGCGGCGCCAAGGCCATACTGGTCGAGGGTCTTGCCGGAGTGAAACGAGCTCAGCGCCGCCTTGTCGAAAGCCCTCGGTTTCGTTTCCATCGCTGCGCCCTCGGCGTCCAGGCGCAATTGATAGCGACGCTCAATGACGCTTTGGCGACGGCGGCGGCGCGCGACAGCGCAACGACATCAGGCGTTGTCGCCGCCGGTCGAGGTTGCTCCCCGGACGGACGTCGTTTCGCCGCCCCACGTCCAGTTCTTGATCTCCGGCATGTCGTCGCCATAGCGGCGGATGTACTCGCGATGGTCGATGAGCCGGTCGCGGATAGCCTGCTTGGCGTAAGCGGCGCGCTCGCCCAGTTTCGGCACACGGTCGATGACGTCGCCGACCAGGTGGAAACGGTCAATGTCGTTGATCACGCACATATCGAACGGCGTGGTCGTCGTTCCCTCTTCCTTGTAGCCGCGCACATGGATGTTGTCGTGGCCGGTCCGCTTGTAGGTCAGCCGATGGATGAGCCACGGATAGCCGTGAAAGGCGAAGATGATCGGCTTGTCGACGGTGAAGAGGGCGTCGAAGTCGCGGCCCGAAAGACCGTGCGGATGCTCGCTCGCCGGCTGGAGCGTCATCAGATCGACGACGTTGACGACGCGTATTTTCAGTTCGGGCGCGTGCTCGCGCAGAAGCTTGACCGCCGCCAGAGTCTCGAGCGTCGGCACGTCGCCGCAGCAGGCCATCACGACGTCCGGCTCGCCGCCGGCGTCGTTGCTCGCCCATGGCCAGATCCCTAGGCCCGCTTCGCAATGCTTGATCGCCTGGTCCATGGTCAGCCATTGCGGCGCCGGCTGCTTTCCGGCGACGATCACGTTCACGTAGTTGCGGCTCTTGAGGCAGTGATCTGTGACCGAAAGCAGGCAGTTGGCGTCCGGCGGCAGATAGATCCGGACCACCTCGGCCTTCTTGTTCATCACGTGGTCGATGAAGCCCGGGTCCTGATGGGAGAAGCCGTTGTGGTCCTGGCGCCAGACATGGCTCGACAAAAGGTAATTGAGCGAAGCGATCGGGCGCCGCCACTCGATGTCGTTGCAGACCTTAAGCCATTTTGCGTGCTGGTTGAACATCGAATCGATGATGTGGATGAAGGCCTCGTAGCAGGAGAAGAAGCCGTGGCGGCCGGTCAGCAGATAACCCTCGAGCCAGCCCTGGCACTGATGCTCGCTCAGCACCTCCATCACCCGGCCGTCGGGGGCGAGATGGTCGTCGTAAGGCATGGTCTCGGCGGCCCAGGCGCGGTTCGTCACTTCGAGCACGTTCTGCCAGCGGTTCGAGTTGTTTTCGTCCGGGCTGAAGAGGCGGAAATTTCGCTGCTCGAGATTGAGCTTCATCACGTCGCGCAAGAAAGCGCCCATGGCCTGGGTCGCCTCAGCGGTCGAAGCGCCCGGCGCGGGGACGCCGACCGCATAGTCGCAGAAGTTGGGCAGTCTCAGGTCGTGCAACAGCGCGCCGCCGTTGGCGTGCGGATTGGCGCTCATCCGGCGCGTTCCGGTCGGCGGCAGCGCGGCGAGCTCGGGAATCAGGCGGCCCTTGGCGTCGAACAGCTCTTCCGGACGGTAGCTTTTCATCCAGTTTTCGAGGATGCGGACGTGCTCGGGATGACCGCGCATCGCGCTCATCGGCACTTGATGCGAGCGCCAGTAGCCCTCTTCCCGCTTGCCGTCGATCTCCTTGGGACAGGTCCAGCCCTTGGGAGTGCGCATGACGATCATCGGCCAGACGGGCCGCTTCGAGAAGCCGTTGCGCCGCGCGTCGTGCTGGATGCGGCGAATCTCGCGCACGACCGTGTCGAGCGTCTTCGCCATCAATTGGTGCATCGTCGCGGGATCGTCGCCCTCGACGAAATGCGGAAGATAGCCGTAGCCGCGCATGAGCTGGTCGAGTTCGTCGTGCGGGATGCGCGCAAGCACCGTCGGATTGGCGATCTTGTAGCCGTTGAGGTGGAGAATCGGGAGGACCGCGCCGTCGCTGACCGGATTGAGGAACTTGTTCGAATGCCAGCTCGTGGCAAGCGGCCCGGTTTCGGCCTCGCCGTCGCCGACGACGCAGGCGGCGATCAGGTCCGGATTGTCGAACACGGCGCCATAGGCATGCGAGATCGAATAGCCGAGTTCGCCGCCCTCGTGGATCGAGCCGGGCGTCTCGGGCGCGACATGGCTTGGAATCCCGCCGGGAAACGAGAACTGGGTGAAGAGGCGCTTCATGCCCGCTTCGTCCTCGGAGACGTTCGGATAGACTTCGCTGTAGGTCCCCTCGAGATAGGCGTTGGCGACGATCCCGGGGCCGCCGTGGCCGGGCCCGATCACGTAGATCATGTCAAGATCGTGCTTCTTGATCAGCCGATTGAGGTGCGCGTAGATGAAGTTGAGGCCCGGCGTCGTGCCCCAATGGCCAAGCAGCCGC
Organism: uncultured Alphaproteobacteria bacterium; assembly: GCA_963832305.1. Classification (GTDB taxonomy): domain Bacteria; phylum Pseudomonadota; class Alphaproteobacteria; order Rhizobiales; family Beijerinckiaceae; genus Roseiarcus. The sequence goes on from CAWHTU010000027.1 coordinate 75,849, forward strand.
GGCTTGATGTGCTCCTCTTTCAGAGGCTCGCGCAGCAGCGGGTTGTCGAAGAGATAGATCTGGCCGACGGAGAGATAATTGGCGGCGCGCCAATAGGCGTCGATGAGCGCGGCTTCCTTAGCCGACAACACAGTTGGCGACTTGACCTTGGCGGCCATGGCATGCCCTCCCGATGTGAGCTTGGGCGGTTGCCCAGGGGTAAACTCTCCCCGATCCATGACAATTGAGCAACAGGCGCGCGGCGCTTCGATCGCGGCCGAAAGACGCATAGCCAAGAGACGCGTGGCGAATCGCCGACCCCGATCGCGTCCCCCGCATATCCGCTAGCCGCGGGCCGGGCGGGGCGGTAGGTTCACCCGAGGGCAAACTGGGCAAACCGCCAAAGATCAAATCTCATGGATGATGCGCAGGCTATTCCGCTGAAGACCACCGGAAGGCGTTTCGTCCGCGCGGTCAGGAATTTTGCGCGATCGGAAGTTGGCTGGAAGGCCAAGGTCATTTTTGCCACGCTGGTCCTGCTCCTCTGCGCGTCGAATGCACTCAACGTCATCAACAGCTATGTCGGCCGCAATTTCATGACGGCGATCGCCGATCGCAACATGTCCGGCTTCGTCACCCAGGCTTTCCTGTATGTCGGCGTGTTCGCCGCCCTGACCGTCGTCGCGGTGATCGCGCGCTTCGGCGAGGAGCGACTCGGGCTTTTGTGGCGCGACACGATGACTCGCGCGATCTTGCGAGGCTACCTCGCTGATGGGACCTATCTACGCCTCAACGCCTCGGGAGCGATCGCCAATCCTGACCAGCGCATCTCCGAAGACGTTCGCGCCTTCACCGTCACGACGCTTTCCTTCGCGCTCATGGCGCTCAACAGCGCCTTCACGATCATCGCCTTCTCAGGGGTTCTGTGGACCATAAGCCCGCTCCTATTTGGCGTCTCCGTGCTTTACGCGGCCGTCGGCTCGCTCTTCACCTTCATGTTTGGACGCCCGCTGATCCAACTGAACTATGACCAGCTCGACAAGGAAGCGAGCTTTCGCTCTGGGCTCATTGATGTCCGAAACAACGCCGAGGCCATTATGACGGCGCACGACGAAGACTCGCAAATGGCTCAATTGCTTGGTCGGCTCGACGACCTCGTCAACAATTTTCGTAGGATTACCTCGATCAACCGCAATGTTGGTTTCTTCACCACCGGCTACAATTGGATGATCCAGATTATCCCGGCGCTCATCATTGCTCCGGCCTTTATCGAAGGGAAAATCGAGTTCGGCGTCATTACTCAGTCGGCGGTCGCCTTCGCGACTCTTGTCGCCGCATTCTCTCTCATTGTGAGCCAGTTCCAGTCGCTGTCGAGCTACGCTGCGGTCGTCGCGCGGCTGAGCGCGCTCGTGGAGGTGGTGGAACAGCCGGGCGATCCCGGCCCGAACGAGGCGGCGCCCACCCTTTGATGACGCGCCCGGCCTAGGAATTCGATGGTAAGGAACCCGCCGACCGGACTTTTGAATTGTCGGAGACCGCCTCATGATCCCGCAGAACACCGGACCATTCTTCAATCGGTTGAAGGCGTTATGGGCCGAAGGCAAAACCGCGCTTGGAGCGATTGCGACGATACCCTCGGTGCAAACGATCCAGGTCATGGCCCGTTCGGGATTGGACTTCGTCGTCATCGACATGGAGCATGGCGCGGTCGATCTCGGCACGGGCCACAACATGATCGCCGCAACATCCGGAACGCCGCTGGTTCCGCTCGTTCGCGTCGCTTCTACGTCGGCCTGGCACGCGAAGGCGCCGCTCGACTTCGGAGCGCTTGGCGTCGCCTTTCCGATGACGAGCACGCGCGAGGCCGCGGCGGCGGCTGTGGCCGCCATTCGCTACCCTCCAGGCGGCGAGCGCTTCTGGGGGCCCTTCTATGCGCCGCTCAGGTGGGACGTATCGATGCGCGAGTATCAGGATCGCATTGATGACGAGGTGCTGGCCATTGGCGTTGTCGAGCATATCGACGCCCTCAAGACCATTCATGAAGTCGTCGCCACGCCAGGGCTTGATCTCGCGTTCATCGGCCCGGGCGATCTGGCGACCAGCATGGGACTCAAGGGCCGCGCCGATCATCCGGACGTTCAGGCCGCCATCCGGATATTTGAGGAGGCTATTCGAGCAAGCCCGGTTGCGCTTGGAGGGGTCGCCACCACGCAAGAGCAGATTGCCGCCATGCGGAGCCGGGGATACAAAGCCCTTGCTGTTGGTTTCGACTGGTCGCTGTTGCAGCGGGGCATCCAATCCTTGATCGTCAATCCGTCTTGAGGATTGCGGATGCCAGCCAAATGGACGGGTCAGGACGCGACAAGCAAAGAGACGCCGGCAGCAGGTCCGGCGCTACGGGAGGAACATCACCCATGCTCACGCGACGCGCTTTCGCCGCTTGCGCCCTGTGCGCGGCGGGCGGCTTCCTAGCCACGGGCGCAGATGCGCAAACGCCGGGGTTCAAACGCACCCTCCTCAAGCAGACCGACGGGCCGGTCGAGGGCTATGTGACGATCGAGATGCGGGTCGACATCGACCCGAACGTAACGGTTGCGCGCCACACGCATCCCGGCATCGAAACAGGCTATCTCGCCGAAGGGGGCATCGAACTGACCATCGACGGCCAGGGCACGCTCAAACTCGCCCCCGGCGACGGATTTCAGGTTCCGACCGGCACGCCGCATGGCGGGCCGACCGGGTCGGCAAAGACGGTTGTCATTTCGACTTACGTGGTCGAGAAGGGTAAGCCGCTGGCCTCTCCGGCGTGAGCAAACAAGGAGCGCCCGTGTCCGCCGCCCTGCCGATGCACGCCGACAACGCCGCCCAGATCGAATACTGGAACCGCACTGCCGGGCCGCGATGGACCGACCGCCAGGAGGAGCAGGACCTGGTGCTGCGCCCGATCTCCGACCGGCTCATCGCCGCGGCGGACGCGAAACCAGGCGAGCGGGTCGTCGACATCGGCTGCGGCTGCGGCGACACGACAATCGACTTGGCCGCCCGGGTCAGTCCGGGAGGTGAAGCGCTCGGGCTCGACATTTCCGAGCCGATGCTCAACCGCGCCCGCGAGCGCGCGCCGAGCGGGCTGCCGGCCCGTTTCGTTCTCGCCGACGCCACGGTCTTCGATTTCGAGCCCGAGAGGGCCGATCTCGCGGTGTCGCGATTCGGCGTCATGTTCTTCGCCGACCCGGCGCGTTCCTTCGCCAACCTGCGCCGAGGCATAAAGCCCGGCGGGCGGCTCGTCTTCGTCTGCTGGCGCGAGGCAAAGCAAAATCCGTGGATGATGATGCCGCTGCGCGAAGCCAAGAAGCATGCCCCTCCGCTGCCCGAGACGAACCCCGAGGATCCGGGTCCGTTCGCTTTCGCCAACGATGCGCGCGTGCGCAGCATCCTGAGCGCGGCCGGCTTCGCCGAGGTCGCCGTGACCCCGGTTGATCTTGATCTCGACATCGCAATCGGCCGCGGATTGGACGCGGCCGTCGCCGGGGCAATGGGAATCGGACCGACGAGCCGCATTCTCGACGGCCAGCCCGAAGCCGTCCGCGCGGCCGCCGCGGCGGACATCCGCAAGGCTCTCGCCGAGCGCGCGAAAGGAGACAGCGTGCCCCTCGGCGCCGCCATCTGGATGGTGACGGCGGTCAATCCCGGCGGGTGAGGCGCGCCCGCAGGAAAGCTCGCATCGTGAAGCCCGCCTGCTCCTCGCCGTAGACGTGCTCCGCGCCGACCGGGCACGCCCGCCTCGCCCGGCAGCCAAAGCTCATGCAGTCCGCGGCCGGCTGCGTCATCGAGATGGCGAGCGCAGGCGCCGACGTCGTAGCCGGCAGCCGAGAATGCGCCGACGGGACAGGCGCTCAGGCACGGGCGTCCTTCGCAGGACTCGCACGGACTTGGCGCCGCCGCGAGTTCGGGAACGTCGAGCGCTTCGCTGAACCCAAGCGCTCCGCGGTAGCTGTGCCAAAGCCCGTAGCGGGGATGGATCAGGATGCCAATCGGCGATGGATGGACCGGCTCGGCGCGCCGCGCCCATTGCTGGAACGGCCAGAACGGCGGCCCGCCGAAGGGGAAAAGCGCCGCCGCGCCGAGGTCGCGCGCCAGCCCTTCGATGACGCGCCGGCTCCAGCGGTCGAGCGGATCGTCGGCGCCGTCGCCCGCTTCCGCGCTGGCGGCGAACGCGTCCGAGCCGCGGCGGCCGACGAAGCCGGCAAGGACGATGGTGCGAACGCCGGCGAGGTCTCCGAGCCGCTCCTTCTCTTCCAGAGCCAGCGCGCCGCGAGGAACGAGGCCCGTCCGGGAGACGGCGGTCAACACAGTCTCTAGCTCGACGCCCTTCATGCCGATCGTCTTGTATGGAGACGATGCGGCGTCATTGATCTTGCACTCATGTCCGGCATATTGGTTTATATACGAACCATCTTGGCACGGGTTTTCGTTTGGCGCAAAAACTCAACTGTGCGCCGACAAGAACGGCAGCAGCAAATCGGCGGAGGCTTCCATTGGACGCAGCCTACAGCGAAGTCACGGAAGGCGTCTTCCGCGCGAGCCCGCTCACCCGCGGCCCATGGCATCCCGATCACCAGCACGCCGGTCCGCCTTCGGCGCTGATTTCACGGGCGATCGAACGCGCCGCCGCCGAAGGCCTGACGCATCTTGGGCGGCTCACGGTGAACCTCATGCGCCCGGCGCCGATCGGCGACTGCCGGATCGAAACGGCCCAGGATTACCTCGGCCGCAACGCCGGCCACTATTCCGGCCGGCTCATCGCTGGCGACAAAGAGATCGCGCGTTTCACCGCGCTCATGCAGCGCGAGGACGATCTGTCGATCCCCGACGGAGCGCCGGGCCATCCGCCGCCCCAGGCGCCGAAGCCTTGGCCCGAGAGCCCGCCGGTTTCCTTTCCCTTTCCGGGCGTCACGGCGGGCTATCCGGACTTGGTCGAGAACCGGATCGCCGAAGGAAGGTTCTTCAACGGACCCTGCGCCGCCTGGTTCCGGATGAAACATCCGCTGATCGAGGGCGAGACGCCGAGCCCCTATCAGCGCGTCGCGGTCGCTGCCGACTCGGGCAACGGGATCAGCGCCGTGCTGGACTTCCGCAAATATGTCTTCGTCAACTGCGACCTGACGATCAACCTCTTCCGCCGTCCGGCGGGAGAGTGGGTCTGCCTCGAGGCGCGCAGCATGTTCGGCGGCAATGGCTGCGGACTGGCCGAGTCGGCTCTCTATGACGAACAGGGAATGATCGGGCAGGCGACGCAGAGTCTCGCCGTGCGGCAGCGGTGACGTTATTTCGCCCGCAGCGCTTCCACTCCCGGCAGCGCCTTGCCTTCCATCCACTCGAGGAACGCGCCGCCAGCGGCCGAGACATAGGTGAAATCGCCGGCGACCTTGGCCTCGTTGAGCGCCGCGACCGTGTCGCCGCCGCCGGCCACGGATTTGAGTTTGCCCTGCTTGGTCAGCGCTGCCGCGGTCTTTGCGATCGCCATCGTGGCGGCGTCGAAGGGCGGGGTCTCGAACGCACCGAACGGACCGTTCCAGACCAGGGTCTTGATCCGGCCGAGAACGTCCTCGACTCCGGCGACGGACTTCGGCCCGATATCGAGGATCATCTCGTCCTCGCCGACATGGTCGACGTCGACGACATGAGCGGGCGCATGAGCCTTGAGCGCCTTGGCGACCGTCGCATCGACCGGCAGCAGGACGCGGCATTTGGCCTTGGCCGCCGCCGCTACGATGGAGCGCGCCGCGTCCGCGAGATCCTTCTCGCACAGCGACTTGCCGACGTGCTTGCCCTCGGCGAACAGGAAGGTGTTGGCCATGGCTCCGCCGATGATGAGAATGTCGACCTTCTTGACGAGGTTGCCGAGAAGCTCGAGCTTGGTCGACACTTTGGCCCCGCCGACGATCGCCGCGACCGGCCGCGCCGGATCGCCGAGCGCAAGCGACAGCGCCTCGAGCTCCTTCTGCATCGCCCGCCCGGCGTGCGCCGGCAGCTTGTGCGCCAGGCCCTCGGTCGTGGCATGGGCGCGGTGCGCGGCGGAAAAGGCGTCGTTGACATAGATGTCGCCGAGCTTCGCAAGCTCTTCGACATGGGCCGGATCGTTCTTTTCCTCGCCCTTGTAGAAGCGGGTGTTCTCGAGCAGCAGGATGTCGCCGTTCCTCATTGTCCCGATCGCGTCCGCGGCCATCTTGCCGATGCAGTCGCCGACGAAGCTCACCGGGCGCCCGATAACCTCGGCGACCGCCGCGGCGACCGGCCGCAGCGAATTGGCCTCATCCGCGACGCCCTTGGGCCGGCCGAAATGCGCGAGCAGGATGACCTTGCCGCCCTTGTCCGCGATCTCCTTCATCGTCTCCGCGACGCGCTCGATCCGCGTCTTGTCGGTCACGCGGCCGTTTTCGGTCGGGACGTTGAGGTCGACGCGCAATGAGACTCGCTTGCCCGCGACGTTTGCGTCGTCGAGGGTGCGGAATGGCTTGGTCATGTTCGTCTTCCCGCGAAGGTGAAGTCCGAGCGAATGGGCCCGGCTGGCGGCCGCCGAGCCATGGAGGGCCGGCGGCGCGCCGAAGGCGACGATCAGATCAGCTTGGACATCGCGACCGCCGTGTCCGCCATCCGATTGGAGAAACCCCATTCGTTGTCGTACCAGGACAGCACGCGCACGAACTTGCCGTCGATCACCTTGGTCTGGTCGAGATGAAAGACCGAGGAGCGGTTGTCGTGGTTGAAGTCGCTCGAGACATTCGGCTGGTCGGTATAGCCGAGGACGCCCTTGAGCGGGCCATTGCCGTCGGCGGCGGCCTTGATCGCGTCGTTGATCTCTTCCTTGCTCGTGTCCCGCTTGGCGACGAACTTGAGGTCGACCACCGAGACGTTCGGCGTCGGCACGCGGATCGCCGAGCCGTCGAGCTTGCCCTTGAGTTCGGGCAGCACGAGCCCGACCGCCTTGGCCGCGCCGGTCGTGGTCGGGATCATCGACAGCGCCGCGCCGCGGGCCCGGTAGAGATCCTTGTGCATCGTATCGAGCGTCGGCTGGTCGCCGGTGTAGGAGTGGATCGTCGTCATGAACCCGTGCTCGATGCCGATGGCGTCGTTGAGCACCTTGACGACCGGCGCGAGGCAATTGGTGGTGCAGGACGCATTCGAGATGACAAGATGGTCCTTGGTCAGCTTGCCGTGGTTGACGCCGTAGACGACGGTCAGGTCGGCGCCTTCGGACGGCGCCGAGACGATGACGCGCTTTGCCCCCGCCTTCAGATGCGCGGCGGCCTTTTCGCGCGAGGTGAAGATCCCCGTGCACTCGAGCACGATGTCGACGCCCAGATCCTTGTGCGGAAGCAGGGCCGGATCCTTGATCGCGGTCACTTTCATCTTGTGCCTGCCGACCACGATCGCGTCGCCCTCGACCTTGACCTCGTGCGGAAAGCGTCCGTGCACGCTGTCGAAACGCAGAAGATGGGCGTTGGTCTCGACCGGTCCGAGATCGTTGATCGACACGATGTCGATGTCGTCCCGGCCCGATTCGATGATCGCGCGCGCCACGAGCCGCCCGATGCGGCCGAAGCCATTGATTGCTATCTTTGTGGGCATCCCCAATTCTCCTCTCACGGCCCGGGCATACTCCCGGCCGCCAACGCCTCGCAATTCAGGCCGCTGAAGCCGGGCTTATTGTCCGATCCGCCGTCAGATGTCTACAGGCTAGCGGCAAAATGGGAATGTCCTTTGATTTATCGCAATCGCGCCAGTTCGTTCGGCTGGGCGAAAGCCATCGCCGGTCAAACCGCCCCCCAAACCTGGACCATCCGGGGAAGAGCGACCAGCGTCGAGCGGTTCTCGGCGAAAGCGTCAAGCCGCTCGGTGATCGCGTCAATCTCGCTCGCATCCGCGAGGCGGTAGCGCAGCAGCGATCCGCGGATCATGTCCATTGTGACGGCGGTCAGCCGCTTCTCGCGGCCGGCGGCATGGACAGGTTGGTACACCCGCCAGCGCGCTTGCAGTCCGGCGGCCAGCGCGACCGCCGGCAGGCGGCGTCCGAGGTTGGCGTCGCCTCCGCCGCGCCGCACCGCCTCCGTATAGAGCGCCTGGTAGCGGTCTTGCGCCGCATCGGCGGGAAAACAATAGGCCCCGGACATGTCGATATCCTCGACCGCGATCCGTCCGCCCGGCGCGAGCATGGCCTTGAGCCGGCCGAAGACCTGCTCGGGCTCGCTTACATGCGACAGAAGAAAGCGCGCGTGGATGAAGGAGAACGGGCCGCCGTCGAAGCTGTGCGCGTCGGCAGTTTCAAATTCGACCGTCCGTGCGCCTGCTTTCCGCGCGTCCTCGCGCGCAAGCTCGAGCACATGCGGATCGAAATCGATGCCGAGAACATGACCCTCGGAGCCGACGATCTCAGCCATGTCGAGGGCGACATGGCCGCCGCCGCAGCCGACGTCGAGGACCCGGTCGCCGCGCTTGAGGCCGGCGTCTTCGAGCAGCCGCTGGGTTGTCTCGCGCATGATGTCGGAAAGCAGGTCGAGCCGCCGCTTTCCGTCCTCGCCGCCGGCGATCACGTAGCTGTGCGGCGCGGCGCCGCTCCGACTTGCCAAGCTCCGCCTCCCCTGAAAAACGCAAGCCCGCGCGCGAAATCCGCGTGGGGGCGGCGCTTATGACCCCGCGAACGCGCTCAGGCCTTGAGCCTGCCGAGCGCCGCCTCGACCACCGCTTCCGGGGTAATGCCGAAATGCTGAAAGACCGCTTTGTAGGGCCCGCTTTCGCCGAAGCTGTGCATGCCGATGAACGGCCCGTCGCCGATGATCGCGTCCCATCCGAACCTCACCGCCGCCTCGACTCCGACCTTGACCTTGGCCGAGCCGATCACCGAGCGGCGATAGTCCTCCGGCTGCTCGAAGAACACCGGAAAGCAGGGCAACGACACGACCCGGGCGGCGACGCCCTTCTGCTTCAATTGCGCCTGCGCGGCCATCGCGAGGGAAACTTCCGAGCCGGAGGCGAAGATCGACACCTGCGCCTCGCCTGAAGCCGGAGAAATCTCGTAGCCGCCGCGCGCGCACAGGTTTTCCGCCACATGGGTGGTCCGCAGCGCCGGCAGGCCCTGCCGGGTCAGCGCGAGGATCGAAGGCGAATGCTCGCGCTTGAGCGCCGCCTGCCAGCATTCGACCGTCTCGACGCTGTCGGCCGGCCGCCAGACATAGAAGTTCGGCATCGCCCGCATCGCCGCCAGATGCTCGACCGGCTGATGGGTCGGGCCGTCCTCGCCGAGGCCGATCGAGTCGTGAGTGAACACATGCGTGACCCTGATTTTCATCAGCGCCGCGATCCTCAGCGAAGGACGGCAATAGTCGGTGAAGCAGAAGAACGACGCGCCGGATGGGATGAAGCCGCCGTGCACGGCGATGCCGTTGCAGGCCGCCGCCATGCCGTGCTCGCGAATGCCAAAATGGATGTAGCGGCCGGAGAAGTCGTCGGGCGTGATTTCCTTCTCGTCCTTGAACTTGGTGTTGTTGGACGGCGTCAGGTCGGCCGAGCTCGTGATAAGCTCCGGAACGACGGCCCCGATGACGTTGAGCGCCGCTTCGCCCGCCTTGCGGGTCGCGAGTTCCGGCTTCTCGTCGGCGAGCTTCTTCTTGTAGGCGTCGATGACCTTGTCGAGGTCCTTCGGCAACTCGCCGCGCTGGCGCCGCTCGAACTCGGCGCGCTGGTCAGGCGCGAGCGCGGCGAGCGCGGCCCGCCATTCGTCGTTCTTCGCCTTGCCCTTGGGCCCGACCGCGCGCCACGCCGATAGGATGTCGTCGGGGATGACAAACGGATCATACGGCCAGTTCAGCGCCTTGCGCGCGCCGGCGACCTCGGAGGCGCCCTGCGCGTCGCTATGCGCCTTCTGGGTTCCCGCGTGGGTCGGCAGGCCGAAGCCGATCGTCGTCTTGCAGGCGATCATCGTCGGCCGGTCGGAGTTCTGCGCCGCATGGATCGCGTCGAGAACCGCCTTCGGGTCGTGCCCGTCGATGTGGACCGAATTCCAGCCCGCCGACTGGAAGCGGGCGACCTGGTCGATGTTGTCGGCGAGGACCGGGATCTGCCCGTCAATCGAGATCCCGTTGTTGTCCCAGAAAACGATCAGCTTCTTGAGTTTGAGATGGCCGGCGATGCCGATCGCCTCCTGGCTCACCCCTTCCATCAAATCGCCGTCGGAAGCGATCACATAGGTATGGTGGTCGACGACGCCGGGAAAGCGCGCGGCGAGCATGCGCTCCGCGATCGCCATGCCGACCGCGGTCGAGATCCCCTGCCCCAGCGGACCGGTCGTCGTCTCCACGCCCGGCGCGCACCAATACTCGGGATGCCCGGGCGTCCTCGACCCGACCTGGCGGAATTGTTTCAGATCGTCGATGGTCAGCGCCTTGGGGCCGCCGACGCCGGTCAGATACAGCAGACTGTACAGGAGCATGCATCCGTGGCCGGCCGAAAGGACGAACCGGTCGCGATCGGGCCAATGCGGGTCGGCTGCGTCGAACTTCAGGACGTCGCGCCAGAGAACCGTCGCGACGTCGGCCATGCCCATCGGCAGGCCGGGGTGGCCGCTCTTGGCTTTCTCCACCGCGTCGAGGGAGAGAAAGCGGATCGCGTTCGCCATTGCGTCATGAGATACGCTCGTCGCCATCGGGGTCTCCTCGTGCTTGTGACCGGGGGTCCTTGCGGTCCCGGGCTCGGACCGCGCCGGACGGCCCGGTGGGACGGGCGTCCATCCGCCAGATAGGGACCGGCGCACGAACCTGTCAATTACTTGAACTCCGATTGCGACCGCGCGTTGACGCCCCGTTCAAGCATCGCGTAAACAAAGCGTGACAATGGACGGAAGCAAAACCTCCTTGGAAGCGGTTGAGAAATCGCTCAAACGTCTCGGTCTCGGCGATCGACGCGCTCGAGTTGGCGGCCGACCGGCGGATGCGTCACGACGATGCGCGCGCAACCGAGCAGGAAGAATACGCGCTGATGCAGGACGACCGCTCGCGGCTTGCGGTCGAACTCGACGCCGCGGCCGACCGGTCGCGGAAGCTCGAATCCGCCAACAGCGAAGCGGCCAAGCGGCTCGCCCGCGCCGCTCAGGCGATCGAGCGCGTTCTCGGCCGGCTGGAGCCGGAGGCGGACTCCTAAGACCCGGCTCAAAAAGCCGTAGCTCAAATGGAAAAGGCGCGCGAGGCATGGCGCAGATTTCGGTGACGATCGACGGCCGCAAGTATCGCCTCGCCTGCAACGAGGGCGAGGAAGCCCGCCTCGAATTGCTGGCCGGCCTGATCGACGACAAGATCGGCGAAATGCGCAAGGAGTTCGGCGAGATCGGCGACCAGCGCCTCGTCATCATGGCGGCGCTCACCATCGCCGACAATCTTGCCGAAGCGCGAGACGAGGTCGCCGCCGAGCGCAAGCGTTCCGACGCCGCCGAAGAGCGCGCCGAGGCGATCGCCTCGAGCCTCGACAAGCTCGGCTCGCGCCTCGAATCGCTCGCGCAGCGGCTCGCGGGCGGCGCGGAGGCTTGAGCCGCCCGAACGGCGACGGGCGTATCGGCCGTAGAGCCAAGGACCGCGGTCCGCCTGGGGCTTTGCGCGACCTTTGCGCAAGAACCTCTGCGCCGCCGTAAACCCCAGCCGGGCCGCCCGATTCCCTGCCCGGCCGCCCTCTTCAAGCCGGCCGCGGGGCGGACTCCGGCGGGGCCGCCGCTTCGTTCACAGCACTGTGATTAGACCGCTTCCACAATTTATGATTGGGCAGTTACGGGCCGCGCCGGATCCCCGGATTGCCGCACAGCAAGCGGCCCTGCAGGCCCAGGCTTGATTGTGCTCGAGTTTGGGCCTGTCACATTTCTGGCGAGCCGCTGCGACGCTGAAGTCTACGACACCCCGCAGGATGACCTGGCGGTCAGCCGGCCCCGCCCCGAAAGGGGGCGCCACCACGCCTCCTGATCGGACCAAACGAAGCTCCAAAGCCGCGCCTGCCCCACAGGGAACTCCATTGAGCGTCTGCGCGTAGTCTTTGCTGATCGGGCGAAAGCCGAGTCCGCAGAGACACGGAGACATCAGACGTGAGGCCGCAGTCCGCGATCGCGCTCGTAACTGGCGTCGCGCTGGCGGGCGCCGTTGCCGCGCATTTTGCGTTTGGCTGGCCGAAGGGCGCGGCTGAGCCGGCGGCGGCCAATGCAGCGCCGGTTCCGGTCGAGGCCGCCGAGGTTGCGCTGAAGGACGTTCCAATCGTGATCGACGCGTTGGGCGCGGTCACGCCGATCGAGACGCTCGCCGTTCAGTCCCGGGTCAGCGGCCAGATCATGCAGGCCCTTTTCCAGCAGGGACAAGCCGTCAAACAGGGCGATCCCCTGTTTCTCGTCGATCCGCGTCCTTTCCAGGCTGCGCTCGACCAGGCCCAGGCGCAGCTCGCGCACGACCAGGCCGTCCTCAAGGAAGCGCAAACCGACCTCGCGCGCTACCAGCAGCTCGAGGCGCAAAATTCGATTGCGGCGCAGAAGACCGCCGACCAGGCCTTCCTCGTCGAGCAGGACCAGGGCACCGTCAAGCTCGACGAGGCCAATGTCGAAACCGCGCGGCTGAACCTCGGCTACGCCCATATCGACTCGCCGATCGCGGGTCTCGCGGGAGCGTGGCTGGTCGACCCTGGCAACTATGTTCAGGCCGGGGCGAACACGACGCTCGTCAACGTCACCCAGATCCATCCGATCTTTGTCACTTTTCCAATCCCGCAGAATGAACTGAACGACGTGCGGACCGCCCAGGCTGAGGGGGCGCTCGACGTGCGCGCACTCGCCCAGAACGGAAAAGAACTCGGCGACGGCAAGCTCACTTTCATCAACAACCAGGTCGCGGCGGCGACCGGCACGGTGACGCTCTACGCGACATTTCCGAACGACAATGAAGCGCTGTGGCCCGGCGCGTTCGTCACCGTCAATCTTATCGTCGGCACGCGCAAGAACGCTCTCACCGCGCCCGCCCAGAGCGTTATGTCAGGCCCAAAAGGCGACTACGTCTACACGATCTCGGCCGACAATGTCGTTCACAGCGCGCCGGTCTTGGTCGTAGCGCGGCAGAACGGCTCGGCGGTGTTTTCGCAAGGCGTGTCGGCCGGCGATCTGGTCGTCGTGAACGGGCAGTATAATCTGGCCTCCGGCGTCAAGGTCGCCATCGAGCCGGCTAACCCGGCGCCGGCCGGCCCGTCCGCAAGCGCGGCGCGATGAACATCTCGGAGATATTCATCCGCCGGCCGATCGCGACCGCGCTGATGACCGCAGGGCTCGTCGCGTTCGGCGCGATCTCCTTCACGCTGCTGCCGGTCGCCGCACTGCCAAATGTCGAGTTCCCGACCATCACCGTCTCGGCGACCTTCCCGGGGGCGAGCCCTGACGTCATGGCCTCGACGGTAGCGACGCCACTCGAAGACCAGTTCACGGCCATTCCCGGGCTTTCCTCGATGACCTCGACCAGTGGGCTCGGCTCAACCGCAATTACGCTTCAGTTCGACCTCAGCACCAACATCACCGCCGACGCCGGCTACGTCGAGCAGGCGATCCAGGCGGCGAGCGCCTTGCTCCCAAAGAATCTTCCCGCTCCGCCAACCTACAAGATCGCCAACCCGGCGGATGCGCCAATTCTCATCTATGGAGTTCATTCAGACGCCTATCCGATCCAGGAACTCGACCAATATGCGAACATCCTGATCGGCCAGTCGCTCTCCCGGGTCAGCGGAGTGGGCCAGGTGGTCATCGCCGGGCAGGCCCAGCCGGCGGTGGAAGTCCAACTCGATCCGCAGGCGCTCGCGGCGAAAGGCCTGGGCTTCGCTCAGGTCAGCGCCGGATTGACCTCGCAGAGCGTCATCCAGCCGACCGGCAATCTCGAAGGCGGCCGGCTCGAGTTTCCGCTCGACGTCAACCAGCAGCTCCAGACCGCCGACCAATTCCGCAAGGTAATCGTCGCCTACAGCAACGGCGCGCCGGTCGAGCTTGGGGATATCGCGACCGTTGTCGACGGCCCGCGGAACCCGCGCACGGGCGCCTGGTTCGGGACCAAGCGGGCCGAGGTTCTGCTGGTCTTCAAGGCGCCCGGCGCCAACACGCTCGATGTCGTCGACCGAATCCAGGCGATGATGCCGCAGCTCGAGAAGTCGATTCCGCGCGCTGTCCACGTCGACCTGGTCTCCGACCGGTCGCTCTCGATCCGCTCCTCCGTATCGGACGTCGAGTTCACGCTCGTACTCGCGCTTGCGCTCGTCGTCGTCGTGATCTTCCTCTTTCTGCGCAACTTCTGGGCGACCGTGATCCCAAGCATCACGTTGCCTGTCGTGATTGTCGCGACGTTTGGGGCGATGTACCTGCTCTCTTACAGCATCGACAACCTCTCGCTCATGGCGCTCACGATCGCGATCGGCTTCCTCGTCGACGACGCGATTGTGATGATCGAGAACATCGTCCGCCACATCGAGGCGGGGAAGCCGCCGCTCGAGGCCGCCCTCGACGGCGCGGGCGAGATCGGCTTCACCATCCTCTCCATCACGCTGTCGCTGGCGGCGGTCTTCATTCCGGTCCTCTTCATGGCGGGGGTGGTGGGCCTCCTTTTCCATGAGTTCGCGATGACGACCGTTCTCGCGATCTTTCTTTCGGGGTTCGTATCGCTGACGCTGACCCCGATGATGTGCGCACGTTTCCTGACCCACCAGAGCCGCGAGCGGCAGGGCCGCGTCAGCCGGTGGCTCGAAAACGGCTTCGACCGGATGCGCGACCTCTATGATCGCGGGCTCATCTGGGCGCTCGCCCACCAGTTTCCGATGCTGCTCGCCAACATCGGCCTGATCGTCCTGACCGTCATCCTCTACATCGTCATTCCGAAGGGGTTCCTGCCCGAGCAGGACACCGGCATCTTCATCGGCGTCGTGCAGGCGCGGGAGGACACCGCCTTCGAGGCGATCGCTGCGATCGAGAATCAATGCGCGGCGATCATCCTCAAGGATCCCGCCGTCTCCGGCGTCGTCGGCTTCGCGGGGGCGACCGGCGGAAATCCCAGCGAGAGCACGGCGCGCATGTTCGCCCAGCTCAAGCCGTTCAATCAGCGCCCGTCTGTGCAGCAGGTGATGGCGCGGCTCAAGCCCGCGCTCGCCAAGGTGGTCGGCGTCAAGTTCTACATGCAGTCCGTGCCCGACATTCGAATCGGCGCGCGCCTCGAGCAGGCCGAGTACCAGTACACCCTGACCGACACGAGCACCGACGAGCTCAACCGCTTCGCCCCGATGCTGCTCGAGAGGCTGCAGGGCATGCCGATCCTGTCCGACGTCGCCTCGGACCAGCAAATCCACTCGCCCCATGTCGTCGTCGAGGTCGACCGCAACCTCGCCTCAACCCTCAACGTCCCGGTCGCGAATGTCGACGCGGCGCTCCAGAACGCGTTCGGGCAGGCTCAAATCGCCAACATCTATCTGCCGACCCAGCAGGCCTATCTCATTCTCGAGGTCGAAAGGAAATTTCAGTCCGGGCCGCAGGCCCTTTCGAGCATCTACGTCACGAACACATCGGGCGGGCAGGTCCCTCTGTCGGCGGTGACGCATCTGACGCGCAAGGTCGAGCCGCTGACCATCAATCACCAGGGGGTGTTTCCCGCGGTTACGCTCTCGTTCAACCTCGCCAAGGGCGCGTCGCTGAGCCAGGCGGTCGACGCCATCGCGGCGGCGAAGGCAGGCCTCGGCGCCTCGCCGACCCTGGTCGGCCAGTTCGAGGGCACCGCGCAGGCGTTCCAGGCTTCGCTCGTCACCATGCCGCTCCTGGTCATCGCTGCGATCCTGGTGATCTACATCATCATGGGGATGCTCTATGAGAGCTTCATCCATCCGATCACCATTCTCTCCGCCCTGCCCGCGGCCGGCGTCGGCGCGCTGCTCATCCTGCTTGCGACGAGCTACGATCTGACCCTGATTGCGCTCATCGGCATCCTGCTCCTAATCGGCATCGTCAAGAAGAACGCGATCATGATGATCGATTTCGCGCTCGCGGCCGAGCGGGAGCAACAGATGAGCCCGGTCGACGCGGTCCATCAGGCCTGCCTGCAGCGCTTCCGCCCGATCATGATGACGACGGTCTGCGCGCTGATCGTGGCGCTTCCGCTCGCCGTCGAAACCGGGGCCGGCGCGGAGCTGCGGCGCCCGATGGGGATTGCAATCGTCGGCGGCCTCATCGTCTCCCAGTGGATCACGCTCTATACGACGCCGGTCGTCTACCTCTACCTCGACCGCTTGAACGCCTGGCTGAGCCGGCCGCGCCTGCCGTTCTGGCCGCGCATCCGTCGCCATGCGGCGCCGAGCGCCTAGCCGCAAGCGCGCTTTCCCAAGCCTCCGGCGCACGGAATTGGCGCCCGCCCGCAGCCGGGGTCTGGAAATTTCGCCTTCGGCGCCTACATCTCCGCTCAACGCGCTGCGCCGGCTAGGAACGGCCCTCGGCGGCGCCCCCCGCACGGTGAAGGTCCGCGGCATACCCCCTTGCCGCTGGCCGTCCGCCGAGGGCTACGTCACCGGTTCGCGAACCCTCCCTCGCGATCCGGTGACGGCTTTCGGCCAAGGCGGCTTCCTCGTCCCGACCCGCGCCAACTTTTCCCCGCTGCCCATCAGCGCAGGATCGGCCGCGCCCCTCGGCATGAGCGACGCGCAATGGCTCTTTCGAGCGCGCCGATGCTAACATTGGCCGCCGGCGAGACGATCGGCACGGGCAAGGGAGGGGGAAGTGGCGAAGTTCGACGCGGTCTTTGTCGGGTTGACGATTCTCGACATCGCCGGGCGCCCGGTGAGCAAGATCCCGGACGGCGGCGGCGTCGACTTCATCGAGGAAATCCGCCTGAACCCGGCCGGCACGGCCGCCGGGGCGGTCATGAACGCCGCCAAGCTCGGGGCGAGATGCGCGACCGTCGCCTGCGTGGGCGCGGATGAGAAAGGCGACCTCATCCTCGATTTCTACCGGCGGCTCGGGATCGACTGTTCCTTCGTCCAGCGCACCGACAAGGCGCCGACCTCGGCGACCATCCTGACGATCCGCCCGAACGGCGAGCGCCCGGCCCTGCATTGCCGCGGCGCCTCGGATCACCTGTTCGTCGCCGAGAGCGAGTTCGACGCGGTCTGCGACGCCCGCGTGCTGCATCTTGGCGGAACCGGCCTCATCGCGGCGATGGACGGCGGACAGAGCGCGAAGCTCCTCCGCCATGCCAAGGCGAAGGGCCTCACGACGACCTTCGACCTGATCGCGCCGAACGAGACGACGCTCGCGCTGCTCAAGGATCTGCTGCCGTCGGTCGACTATTTCATGCCCTCGCTGGAAGAGGCGGCGTTTCTCTCCGGCCGCGCCGACCCTGCCGACGCCGCGGCCTTCTTCATCGACCGCGGCGCGGGCGCCTGCATCTTCAAGATGGGCGACAAAGGCTCCTATGCGCGAACGCGCGACGCCCAGTTCCGCACCCCTGCTTTCAAGGTCCCGGTCTCCGACACGACCGGATGCGGCGACGCCTATTGCGGCGGCTTCGTCGCCGGCCTCGTCCAAGGCCTCGACCTCGAAGCCGCCTGCCGCCTCGGCGCCGCAACCGCGGCCCTCGTCGCCACCGCCCTCGGCTCGGACGCCGGCGTCCGCGACCGCGCCCAGGTCGAGGCCTTCATGGCGAAGGCGGAAAGGCTGAGCTGAGCGCGGGGTGGCTTCGAGAAAGTCCGTCGGACTTTCTCTGGACAAGGGCGCCGGTTAGCAGAACTGCGGGAAGCTCCAAGCGTCGCTTAAATAGTCGAGCAGGCGACCTTAGAGTCAGACCTCGATCCGCCGAGAGTTCAGTATCCGCCCGAAGACGCACAAGATGAGTGGTGGTTGCCATTGGTCTGCGCCGCCGAAGCGAAGCAACGTTGCGAAGAATTCGAAGCGCTTTCGACAGAGGGAGATTGTTCCGGCTCAGTGTTTGATGGCTGGCCACTCAAATACCCACAAGATTGGTGGTTTCCGTTCAACTGCGCTGCCGAAATGGAGCAACCTTGCGAAGAATTCGAAGCGCTTTCGACAGAGGGAGATTGTACCGGCTCCGTCCTTGACGCCTGGCGCTTTTCTGACGAGCGCGCCACACCCTTTCTTGCCGTAGGCTCCGCATCAGGCTGGCTGGTCAATGGAGGCTTCTGACGTTGGGTCTGGGGATGCGACGGCGTCGTCGGCTCGTTGCCCGTGGCGGGCGTGATGTCGACAGTCGGTCCGACCGGGGAGGTCGTCGGCGTCATGGACGCGCTCACGGTCGTTGAGGGCTTGCCGGCGATCGACTCCCAACCCGCGGCGCCCGCAACGACCAGGATCGCGAGCGTGGCGAGAGCGGCGACGAGGCGATGGCGGGGCGCCGACCGCTGCTTCAGCGGCTCGCTGGGCCTGCCCACCTCGACCAGAAAGGCGCGCACCGGCTCTGCGATGTTCTTGAGCTGGGTTGGGCCGAGATCGCTGACCTCCAACTCAAGCCGCCCCTTGACCTGTCGATAGGCGTCCTCCGAGAGACAGATGGCCCCTGGCTTCGCGACCCCTTCCAGCCGCGCGGCGATATTGACTGCGTCGCCCATGAGGTCGCCGTCGCTCTCCTCGACGACGTCCCCAACATGAATGCCGACGCGAAATTCGATCCGCCTTTCAGGAGGCACCCCTGCGTTGCGCTCGACGAGGCCGTTCTGCATCTCGATGGCGCAGCGCACCGCGTCAACCACGCTGCGAAATTCGATGATCGAGCCGTCGCCAGTGCCCTTGACGATGCGCCCGTGATGAGCGGCGACGGCGGGGTCGATGAGATCGCCCCGCAGCGCGCGTAGGCGCGCAAGCGTCCGCTCCTCGTCGATGCTGGCGAGCCGGCTGTATCCAACAATATCGGCGACTAGGATCGCGGCGAGCTTTCGGGTCTCGCTCATCGCGCTGCCCTCCGTCCTCTATTACCAGCATACTGAACCCGCCAGATCGCTTCAAGCGGTCGGGGGTTCGTCATCCAAGTCCACGCCAGCAGCGCCCGGCGGGCGGCTCGGACGCCGGCGCGGGAACAAGAGTGATGCTGATGAAATTCGCGGAGAGATCCAGAAGCCTCCCGCCGAGCAGTATGACCGACTGCGTCCGGCTCTTGCTGCTGGGTTTCGTCGGCCTCGGCTTTGTGGGTTACGGGCGCGAGATCCGGAAGCCAGCCCTTCCCGGCGCCCTGAGCACCCGCGACGACCGCGCGGTCGCGCTTGGCGCCCGCCACGCGGCCACGTCGCCACGGCTTGGGATCAAATTGTTGGCGACTCTCGGCGTCGCCGCCGCCAGCATGACCGCCGCAGCTCAACAGGGTGAACGCGCGGGCAAGTTCTACCAGATTATCGGCGGTAAGGTCGACGCGAGGACCTATAACGGCTTCCGGCGCTACAATGCGGTCTGCAGTCACTGCCACGGGCCGGACGGAATGGGATCGACCTTTGGCCCCTCGCTGATCGACAAATTGCCCGACATCGACGCCTTCCGGCGAATAGTCCGGGAGGGCCGCAGCAATGGAGCGTCGGTGATGAAGGGGTTTGCCGGCGATCCAAATGTCGAGCCATACACGGACGACGTATACGCCTATCTCCAGGCGCGCGCCGATGGCGCGCTCGATCGCGGCCGCCCGGTCAGGATGGGCGACTGAAGGACGAAATCGGGCGCCTTCAGGGAGGTCGTCCCCGCACCGGGCTACTCAGCAGCGCTGCGCCGCTTCAGCTCGGCCAATACCTCTTCCAGCACCTTGATCGCCTCCGAACTCACCTGTTTGGTCAGGTCAACCAGAACTCGCAAACCATCGCGCTCCTGCAGCACCACCCTGCCGTCGTCAACCAGTTCCTGGTAGGTGCCGAGGACTTTGTACACGTTGATTGGCCGCACAAAGCCCTTCACGGTCATCGGCGGGTATTCTTCGGTGAGAACGATTGCCTGCACCAGCGCATTCGTTTCGTAGGACAGCAGAATACCCCCCGGCTCGGCTGCCGATTGAAGCCTCGCCGCCAGGTTCACTTGGTTGCCGTAGATCGTATAGTCCATCCGATCACGGCTGCCGAAGTTACCGACAGTTGCGAAGCCGGTGCTGATGCCGATCCTCATCCGGAATGGCCGCTCGAGCCCGCGCGCACGCCACTCCTGTTCAAGCTCGCGCATGCGGCGCTGCATTGCGATTGCCATCATCACGCAAGCCTTGGCGTCCTGCTGCATGCCTCTGGTTTCTGGATCACCGAAGAACAGCAGCATCGCGTCGCCAATGTACTTGTCGATGGTGGCGCCGTGCTCCAGCGCAATCTTCGACATTTCGGTCAAATATTGATTCAGCACATCCGTCAGCTCTTCCGCTTCCAGCTGGTCGGTGGTCTCGGTGAAACCCGCGATGTCGGAAAAGAAGACGGTCAACTTCTTGCGCTTGGCGGATATCTCGACCGTCTGCGCCCCGCTGAAGATCAATTCGTAAACCTGTGGCGACAGATACTTCGACAGCTTCGAGGAAAGCGCTTCGAGCATCCGATTTTTCTCGGTAACGCTCCCATTTGCCTCCTCCAGGCGCTGCTTGGCCTCGATGAGCCCTTGCTCGGCTCGCTTCTGCTCCGTCACGTCCGTCATCACCGTCACCGCGCCGCCGGCGGCGGATCGGCGACGCATGACCCGATAGCATCGACCGTCCGGCGTGATGTCCTCGAAGCTCTTGTCGCTCGGATGGCGCAGGCTTTCCACCCGCCGCGCGACCATCGCGTCCACGTCGCATTCGCCGTAATAGCCATGCGTCGCGAGATGGCGCAGGAACTGCGAGTAGGGTTGGCCCGGTCGAAGCAAATCCGCGGGGACCGGGTACATCTCCCTGAACCGGTCGTTGCAGAAAACGACGTTCAGGTTCTCATCGGTATAGACCAGCGCGCCTGGCATGTTGTCGAGTGCGACGTGGAGCTCGGCTTCCTTGTTCGCCAGTTGCTGCTCGGCTCGCTTCTGCTCCGTCACGTCCGTCATCACCGTCACGGCGCCGCCGGCGGCGGCTCGGCGACGCATGACCCGATAGCATCGGCCGTCCGGCGTGATGTCCTCGAAGCTCTTGTCGCTCGGATGGCGCAGGCTTTCCACCCGCCGCGCGACCATCGCGTCCACGTCGCATTCGCCGTAATAGCCATGCGTCGCGAGATGGCGCAGGAACTGCGAGTAGGGTTGGCCCGGTCGAAGCAAATCCGCGGGGACCGGGTACATCTCCCTGAACCGGTCGTTGCAGAAAACGACATTCAGGTTCTCATCGGTATAGACGAGTGCGCCTGGCATGTTGTCGAGTGCGACCTGCAGGAGGCCGTCCAGGACAACGGCGGTCTCGGTCACCCCTTGAAGAGGTTTATCCATCGGACCCTCGACCATTATTCGGCGCTCAAGGTCGCAAGCGAACTCGACCGTTCGCAGCCCGCGCGATCCGGACGTCAATCTTCGAGGTCTCCGTCAGGACCGTCTTCTTCGAATTGTGTTGAAGAACCCCTCGGCTGGCAAGAGCGGCTAGCGGTTGCGAAGCCGCCCGTCGGCGAATTACGCCGAAGGGCTTCCCTGTTATCGCGCAAAAATGCCCCTGTTCTTGCGCATAATCTCCCTGTTGCGGCGAGAAATCTCCCTGTTAATTTAAAGGCGTAAGTGTTTCACATGAAACACTTTTACCTTTGCGCCGGTCGGGTCACCCCCCGACCCGGCCCTGCAACGACGAGCCCGCCTAAGCCCTCCCCTCGCGGCGCATGAGCCGCATGACCGCGCTCAAGCTCGCCTTGAGCGAGGCCATGACGATGCTCGGATCCATGCCGACCCCGTGCAGCGTCCGGCCCCCGGCGTCCTGGATCTCGACATAGCTGGCCGCGGTCGCATTGGCCCCGCGGCCGACGGCGTGCTCGTGATAGTCGATGAACGAGAACTCGATTCCGAACGCCTTCTTGAGCGCGTCGACGAAGGCGTCGATCGGGCCGTTGCCCTCCCCTTCGATCGTGAAGGTCGAGCCGTCCGGCTTGCTAAGCGTCGCGACGAGCTCGCGATTGTCGGGGCTGGTCGGGACCGTCTGCTGCTTGACGAGCGTCATGGGAGCATCGTCGAGCAGGTAGGCCTTGCGGAAGAGCGCCCAAAGCTCGGGCGAGGTCAGCTCCTTGCCCTCCGCGTCCATCCGCTCCTGGGCGATCTTCGAGAACTCGACCTGAAGCGAGCGCGGCAGGTCGAGCCCGTAGTCGGCCCGCAGGATATAGGCCATGCCGCCCTTGCCCGACTGGCTGTTGATGCGGATCACCGCCTCGTAGTCGCGCCCGACGTCCTTCGGGTCGATCGGCAGGTAAGGCACGAGGAACAGCGGATCGTTGCGCTTTTCCTGGGCTTCGAAGCCCTTCTTGATCGCGTCCTGATGCGAGCCGGAGAAGGCGGTGTAAACCAGTTCGCCGACGTAAGGGTGACGCTGGTGCACCGGCAATTGGGTGCAATGCTCTGCGACGTCCCTGATCGCGTTGACGTCACGCAGATCGAGCCCGGGATCGACCCCCTGGGTGAACAGGTTCAACGCCATGGTGACGATGTCGACGTTGCCGGTGCGCTCGCCGTTGCCGAACAAGGTGCCCTCGATGCGCTCGGCGCCGGCCATCAGCGCAAGCTCCGCCGCCGCGACCGCGGTGCCGCGATCGTTGTGGGGGTGGACCGAGAGGATCACGCTTGCGCGGTCGGAGATATGGCGGCCGAACCATTCGAACTGGTCGGCGTAGGTGTTGGGCGTCGCCATCTCGACCGTCGCCGGCAGGTTGAGGATGAGCCGCTTTTGCGGCGTCGGCTTGATGACGTCCTTGACCGCCTCGCAGATGTCGAGCGCGAAATCGAGCTCGGTGCCGGTGAAGCTCTCGGGCGAGTACTCGAACTGAAAGTCCGTCGCCGGCGCGGCCTTCGCCAGCGTCTTGACCTGCTTTGCGGCGCTGACGGCGATCTCGGTCACGCCCTTGCGATCGGTCTTGAACACGACGTCGCGCTGCAGCGTCGAGGTGGAGTTATAGAAGTGGACGATGACCTTGCTTGCGCCCTTGACCGCTTCGAACGTCCGCTCGATCAGCTCGGGCCGGCACTGGGTCAAAACCTGGATCGCGACGCCGTCGGGGATCGCGCCGCTCTCGATGATCGAACGGACGAAATCGAAATCGGTCTGCGAGGCGGAGGGAAAGGCGACTTCGATCTCCTTGAACCCCATGCCGGCGAGAAGGCGGAACATGCGGTTCTTGCGGTCGACGCCCATCGGCTCGACGAGCGCCTGATTGCCGTCCCGCAGGTCGACCGAGCACCAGATCGGGGCCTTCTCGA
The DNA here is from genome assembly GCA_963832305.1 of uncultured Alphaproteobacteria bacterium. GTDB lineage: Bacteria > Pseudomonadota > Alphaproteobacteria > Rhizobiales > Beijerinckiaceae > Roseiarcus. The sequence goes on from CAWHTU010000027.1 coordinate 99,223, forward strand.
TGACCCGCGACGGCCATTGCCGGTCGGGCAGGATGATGGGCGCATAGGCGCGGTATTTCTGGATAGGCATCTGTGTCATGGGCTTGACCCTGAGGAGCGGCGCGTCGGCCTCGGCTTGACCCAGCCGGCCGGAATGCCTGTCGATTTGAAGGAAAATGGAGGCGAAGCTATGCGTCCCGGCGCGTCTAACGCGCCGGGCGGCTAAGGTTGAGGGCCGTGAACCGCATCCGCATCGCTCTGTTCAATCAGAGCGGGACGCAAAAATCAACCGCTCGATTGATTTTGGCCCGCGCCTCGCCCCTCCGGCCGAGCTCTTCGATCGAGGCCCATAGGGTCGCGCGCGCGGGCCCCCATATGGGCGCGCCGGCTTTCCGACGCCGTCCCCGGCCGGCGATGCATCGCGGCGATGTTGCGCGGCTTCTCTTCCCGCTTGTTCCGTTGGCAGCGGTAGTGGAAGATGACCGAGATCGGTCGTAGAAGCTGACGACGAAGCGATCGCGCGCCGCGTCGTGGATCAGGGGAGAACGGGAATGCGGGCGTTGCTGTGCGGCCGCCCAGGCGAGATAGCGATTGCGAAGCGGCCGCGACCCACGCCCGGCCCGGGCGAGGTTCTGGTTCGGATTCGACGCGCCGGCGTTTGTGGCACCGATCTCCACATATTCGAAGGCTCTCACCCATTCCTGGAATATCCGCGCGTCATCGGCCACGAATTGTCGGGCGAGGTGGCGGAGACGGGACCGGGCTGCGCAATCGCCGTCGGCCAGCAGGTCTACGTGATCCCCTATCTTGCTTGCGGTGTTTGCGTCGCCTGCCGGCGCGGCAAGACCAACTGCTGCCAGCGCATCGGGGTCCTGGGCGTCCACATCGACGGGGGAATGGCCGACTACGTCTGCGTGCCCGAAGCCAACGTGGCGCCGGCCGACGGCGTGACACTCGATCAGGCCGCGATGGTCGAATTCCTCGCGATCGGCGCCCATGCAATCCGCCGAGCGAGCCCGCGGCGCAATGACCGCATCCTCGTCGTCGGCGCGGGCCCGATCGGCATGGGCTGCATGGTGTTCGCGAAGCTCGAGGGCGGCGAGGTCACCGCGCTCGACATGCGCCGGGACCGGCTCGACTTCTGCCGCAAGGCGCTCGGCGTCGATCATACGGTCGCCGCTGGACCCGAGGCCCGTGAGGCGCTGTCGGCGCTCACCTCCGGCGACTTCTTCGATATCGTCATCGATGCGACCGGAAACGCGAAGTCGATGAACGCGGGCCTCAGCCATGTCGCGCACGGCGGCTCCTATGTCCTGGTGAGCGTCGTGCTGGACGCAATCTCGTTCCCCGACCCCGAGTTCCACAAGCGCGAAACCTCGCTGCTCGGTAGCCGCAACGCCACCCCGCAGGATTTCTCAAGGGTGTTTGACGCGATGGGCCATGCGCTCGTGCCGACCGAGGCGCTGGTCACTCACCGCGTATCGCTCGACGAGGCGCCCGGCAACTTTCCAAACTGGATCAAACCGGAAGCGGGCGTGATCAAGGCTCTCATTGAGATTTAGGCTCTTGACCGTATTCCCGATCCTTCAGTTTGGCACCAGCCGCTTCCTGCAAGCGCATGTCGATCTCTTCGTCAGCGAGGCGCTGGCCCGCGGCGAGGCCATGGGCCGCATCGCTGTCGTGCAGACGACGTCGAGCAAGGAGAGCCGCAAGCGGCTCGACGCCTTTGCCGCGGGCAAACCCTATCTCGTTAAGATCAAAGGCCTCGCCGGAGGGAAAATCGTCGATGAGAGCGTCGAGGTGACGAGCGTCGGCGCCGGCTTCGACGCCGCATCGCAATGGGAAGAGGTCGAACGCCGGTTCAACGAAGCGCGCTGCGCGGTGTCGAACACCGCCGATCGCGGCTATGAAACCGATCCCGCAGACCGTTCGGACGGCGCGCCGCCACGGTCGTTCCCGGCCAAGCTCGCGACGCTGTTGCTCGCCCGCCATCGCGCCGGCGCCGACCCGATTACGCTTTTTCCCTGCGAATTAACGCCAGCCAACGGCCAGGCGCTGCGCGCCGCGGTGCTCGGCGTCCTCGACCGCTGGCAAGCGCCGGCGAAGGCGCGCCGCTGGATCGAGGTCGAGTGCGTTTGGGTCAATTCGCTCGTCGACCGCATCGTCTCCGAGCCGCTCGAGCCGCTCGGCGCAGTGGCGGAGCCCTACGCGCTTTGGGCGATCGAAGACCAGCCCGGCCTCGAGCTCCCCTGCCGTCATGCCTCGATCACGGTGACCGGCGATCTCAAGCCCTACGAGCGGTTGAAGCTGTTCATCCTCAATCTCGGCCACACGTATCTCGCGGAGATGTGGGCGCGTGGCGGCGCGGCGCCGACGCTGACCGTCCGCGAGGCGATGGCGGATGACGCGATCCGGACGGAGCTCGGTCACCTCTTCGACGAGGAAGTGCTTCCCGTTTTTGCCGGGATCGGCATGAAAGAACAGGCCGAGGCCTATCGAGCGACTGTCGTCGAAAGGTTCTGCAATCCCTTTCTCGACCATCGTCTGGCCGAAATCTTCATCAACCACGAGGCCAAAAAGCGGCGGCGTTTCGGCGGCGCGATCGAGCTCGCCGCAGCGAACAATGTTCAGGTGAAGCAGCCGCGGCTCCGAGCCGCGCTTGCAGACGTCTCATAGTTGGGCGCCGATTGCGCGCTCATGGCGGGTACCGCACCCGGCCGTTCCCCGCCATTCCCAAATCGGCCGGGCGCCCCCGACTTCGCCGCCAAACTTCAAGCATGAGCCGCGACCCTCTCGGCTCGGGCGATCTCATCGCAGGGCGCCGGTTCGCCTACGCCAAGGCGGCGGCCGAGGACGGCGATTTTCGCGCGGCGGCGGAGGTTCTCGAACAGGCTTTGGAGCGCGCGCCAGACTGGGCCGCTGCGTGGTTCGCCCTCGGCGAAGCGCGAGAGATGCTGGGGGAGATCGGCGCCGCGGTGGACGCTTTCGGAGCGGCGCTTCGCCTCGACGCCGACGACGCGCAAGGAGCGGGGGCGCGGCTGGCGCTCATCGGCCAGGGCGACGCTCCGTCCGCCCTGCCGCAAGCTTATGTCGCGCGTCTGTTCGACCAATACGCGCCGCGCTTTGAAACCCATCTGACCGCGACCCTCTTCTACCGCGGCCCTGTCCTTATCGAAGAAGCGCTGGACGCTGCCGCGCCGGGCCGCCGCTTCGGTTCGGCGCTCGATATCGGCTGCGGGACCGGCCTCATGGGGCAGACGCTGCGCGACCGCGTCAACCGTCTGACCGGCGTCGACCTTTCGCCAGCGATGATCGAGAAGGCCGGCGAGCGGGGCGTCTATGACGCGCTCATCGTGGGCGACGCGACGGCGCTGCTGAGGCGCAAGTCGGCGGCGACGTTCGATCTGATCGTCGCCGCCGACTCGCTTGCCTATATCGGCGACCTCGCGCCCTTGTTCGCCGCTGTCGCCGCGGCCCTGACGGCGGACGGGGTCTTCGCATTCTCACTCGAGACAATCGAAGGCGAAGGCTTTGCGCTCGGTAAGTCAATCCGGTTCGCTCACTCCGTCGCCTATCTCGAGGCGACCGCCCGCGCGGCGGGCTTGAGCCCCCTCCTGATCCGCTCCGGCTCGGTCCGGCGCGAGGCGGGACGAGACGCTCCAGGGCTCATCTGCGTGTTCGAGCGGATGGGGCGGCCGGTCACGCGGCCCTCAGGACAGGCGCCAGGTATTCGGTAGCACGCGGGGCGACTGACGCTGATGGATGCTCCGCCTTACCCGGGCGTTTGGCGCCCGGTAAGCCATGCGGCAATGGCCGGCGCAATAGGATTCGCCCTTGACGGGCGTCAGCCCGCAAAAGGCGAACTCCCCGCTCCGGGGGTCGCCGAGGGGCCAGCGACAGGCGAATTCGCGGATTTCTTCGAAACTAACCCGCTGCATCTCTCCAATCTCGACCTCGCCAAGCGCCCACGCCGCGTTGTCCGTTGTAGGAACGAGAGCTGCGCGGTTTTTCTCGCCGCCGCGAGGAAAAGGAGAAACCGCCGCCCACTCCGCTCGGCGCGCCCGCCCGGCTCCACTGTCTGTCGAGGGACGGCCACCGCCGCAGAGTTTGATCCCGACCCGGTTCGCTTTGCCGATGACCGCATTTCGGGACGCGACCCCGAGGGTCGCAGCGATGAAGCTCGCACTCCTTCCTTCGAGAGCGAGCCTCTTGAGATCCCCAACAGCATCGGCTGTCCACTGCATTTTCACGGCTCCAATGGCGATCGCCGCGTCGGTCCGATCGCAGGGACCAATGTTACGGCCGATATTCTTTTCCTATGCGCTTTCCAGGATCTTAGAACCACGAACCCTCGCAGTTCTTGGAAAATTTCCCGTTTTTTCAGCATGATGGGAAAACAAACGGCGTGGCAATCTGGTATTTGGAATTGTCCGACGCCGATCTCTAATACGGTATGTTAACTTTGCGATACGGAATACGAAGACAGGCGTTCCGAACCGAGGGGGGACGGCGATGCGAGGCGGGAGTTCGGAGCGGACCAGGTCCACGGGAACGCCGCCATACACGTCCTACCGGACCTTCAAGACATTCATCCAGGATCTTCAGGAGCACGGAGTTCCTTCACGCATCGACCGCAGCGTATTGACGCGCTTTTCAGGCGTGGTCGGCTCTCAACTCATGCATGCGCTTCGATTCCTCGGGCTGATCGAGGAACAGGGACGCCCTACTCAACGGTTGAAGGAACTCGTGAATGCGCACGGGGCCGCAAATTGGCCCGAGAAGCTCCTCGAGCTCCTTCAACGAGATTACGCGCCGATGTTCGCAATCGAACTGGAAACCGCCACGCCCTCACATTTCAACGGTGTGTTCCGGAAGGCTTTCCCGGCAGCCGAGGCCGTTGTCCAGAAGTGCGTGACCTTCTTCCTTTACGCCGCAAGCGACGCCGGCGTGAAAGTAAGCGGCCGCGTGCTCAAGGGTCGAAAGCCGCGGTCGCTGACCCCGCGCAGAAGGCCCCCGCCCGCACATCCTCCGGCCAGGGAATTCGAACCTGCCCCGTCGCCGCCGAAACCAGCGACAGCGAACATCGAGGGCAGGAAGCCATCGGAATTCCTTCTCTGGGCCCTCGACCCGAACGAGATGGACGATGAGCAGCAGGCTGCGATCTGGACGCTACTGAAGTACTTCAAGTCGAGAGGACTGTGAGAGCGTCCGGTGACCCACTTGAGCAACGAGGCCGGCAGGCGGGCCTACGGGTGAGAAAGCGTGCTTTCAGCTTCCTTCCGTTCCCGCCGCGCCCTGATAATGGCGGCGTTGAGTTCGCCGCCGAAGACGAACAGCAGCGCCACCCAGTAGAGATAGACGAGCGCGATCATGACCGACGCGAGACCGGCATAGGTCGAGATGTAATTGCGCAGATATTCGCTCAAATAAAAGCCGAAAGCCTCGCCGAAGGCGATGCTGGCGACGAACGTCATCGCAACGCCGGGCAGAATGTCCCCAAACCCCACCCTGTGGGCGGGGAGGATGAGATGAGCGAGAATGAGCGAAATCGCGAGCATCGACGCCGCGACGCCAATGCGCACGAACGTCAGGAGCTCATGCGCCTCCTCCACCGCGGGAAAATAGGCCGCGAGCGTGTCCAGGATCAGCGGCCCGAGCACGACAAGGAAGGCCAGCGCCAGCAGCGCAATCGACCCCACCAGCACCAGCACCAGCGACTGCAGGCGTAGCAGCCACCACGGTCTCGGCTCGACGAGGCCATAGGCGCGATTGAGGCCGACCCGAAGCGCTTCGATCGCGCTCGAAGCAAAATAGAACGAGAAGACCGCGCCGAAAGTGAGCAATCCGCCACTGCGCGGGGTGGTCAACACCCGCTCCACTTCCTCGGAGATCGGACGGGCCACGACCGCCGGCCATTCGGCGAATACGAGCTTCGCCGCCTCCTTGGCCAGATCGCCCGATCCGATGAACCCGGCCAGAGCCGCGACGAAAATCAGAAACGGGAACAGCGATGTAAGCAGCGTCAAGCCAATGTAGCTGGCGATCGCCCAGCCGTCGTCGGCGGCCAACTTCTCCGCCGCCTGCCAAAGGATTTTGAAACCCGCGATCACCCTGCCTCTCGCCTCCCCTCATCGGGCGCCATTTTGGCCCGGCGCGCAGGTCAGCGCCACCCGGACGGCCGTGAATTTTGGCGCAACGGCGCCAAAAAGACGCATTGCCACAGCGAAGGGGCCGACGCATGCTGCGGCGCAGCAACCGCCCCGACCCGCAGGAGAGCCGCTGCCGTGACCCTCGACGCCCTCGCCCGCCAAGCCCATTTCGCCGCCGAGGGGCTCATGGCATGCGCGCTCAGCTCCGTGCGCGAACGCGTGAGCGAAAACGGCAAACTCAGCGGCGCCAGGATCGAGTCCGAGCAGCATGCCGCCCACGGCCTCGCATGGCTTGCGACCTATGTCGAGGCCATCAAGGAAATGGCCGCCTATGCGACGCGCATGCTGGACCAAGGCCGCTTCGGCCAGACCGAGGAACTCATCACGCGCGTCGGCTTGGGCGAGTATCTTGCCCAGATATTCGGCGGCATCCCGATGAACCAGGGCGAAATCGTGCGGCTTGCGGACTTCGGCCTCGGCCCCGATGAAATAGCGCCGTTCCGCACCGAAGCGGTCGAGACGCTCATCGCCTCCGGCAACACCCGGGAGAACCGCGCCGCCCTCGCCGGGCTCATCGCCGAAGCGCGTGCAGGCGCGATCGGCGATCCTGGCCTCGACGAGACCTTCGAGGCCGTTCGGGGCGAGATGCGCCGCTTCGCCGACGCCAAGGTCGCGCCGCACGCCCAGGGCTGGCACCGCGCCAACGCCTATATTCCGCTCGAGGTCATCGCTGGCCTTTCGGACATGGGCGTGTTCGGCCTGACGATCCCCGAGGCCTATGGCGGGATGGGGCTCGGCAAGGTCGCGATGTGCGTGGTGTCGGAGGAGCTGTCGCGCGGCTATATCGGCGTCGGCTCGCTCGGTACTCGGTCGGAAATCGCGGCCGAGCTCATCCTGGTCGGCGGCGCCGAGGCGCAGAAGCAGAAATACCTGCCCAGGATAGCGAGCGGCGAAATCCTGCCGACCGCGGTCTTCACCGAGCCCAACACCGGCTCCGACCTCGCATCCTTACGCACCCGAGCGGTGCGCGAGGGCGACGAATACGTGATCAACGGGGCCAAGACCTGGATCACCCATCCGGTCCGCGCCGACCTGATGACGCTGCTCGTTCGCACCGACCCCAACGAGAAAGGCTATCGGGGCCTTTCGATGTTCCTGGCCGAGAAGCCGCGTGGGACCGACGCCGACCCATTTCCGGCCAAGGGCATGTCGGGCAGCGAAATCGAGGTGCTCGGCTACCGCGGCATGAAGGAATACGAGATCGCCTTCGACGGCTTCCGCCTGCCAGCCGACGCACTGCTCGGCGGCGGCGAGGGGCAGGGCTTCAAGCAGCTGATGGAAACATTCGAGTCGGCGCGCATCCAGACCGCGGCGCGCGCCGTCGGCGTCGCCCAATGCGCCTTCGAGCTTGGTCTGCGCTACGCCCGCGAGCGGGTGCAGTTCGGCAAGCCGATCATCCATTTCCCCCGTGTCGCCGACAAGCTGGCGCTGATGGCGGCGGAGATCCACATCGCCCGCCAGATCACCTATTTCGCCGGCCGAGCCAAGGACGAAGGCCGGCGCTGCGACCTCGAGGCGGGGATGGCGAAGCTGCTAGCCGCCCGCGTCGCCTGGACGGCGGCCGACAACGCGCTGCAGATCCACGGCGGCAACGGATTTGCGCTCGAGTACCCGATCTCGCGCGTGCTCTGCGACGCGCGCATTCTCAACATTTTCGAAGGCGCGGCGGAGATCCAGGCCCAGGTGATCGCGCGGCGGCTGCTCGAGGGCGGGAACTAGAGCGAGAGAGCGGCGCCTTGCCGAATTGAGCGCGCGGCGGCCGCATGGTAGACGCGGGCCTTACGAGGCATTCCACGGGAGGATATTCGATGAAGAAATTCATGGTTCTCTACATGGCCGATCCGGCCACGTTCGAGACAATGATGAAAAACTCGACCCCTGAGATGCAGAAAAAGGGCATGGAGGCGTGGATGAAGTGGATGGGGGCGCATCAGGCCTCCCTCGTCGACGGCGGCGCGCCCTTGGGCAAAACCAAGCGGGTCGATGCGACGGGCGCCAAGGACGCGAAAAACAGTATCGGCGGCTATTCGGTTATCCAGGCCGATTCGCACGAAGCCGCCGCCAAGCTGTTCGGAAAGGACCATCCCCATCTTCAGATGATGCCCGGCGCATGGGTCGAAGTCGTGGAGATCATGCCCATGCCGGGAATGTGAATCGTCCGCGATCCGGTCGAGTTTGACCGGATCGCGGCCGGCGTGGATGGCCGGAGACCGGAGCCGCCCGTCGCGTCGGACGACTTGGCCGCCGACGAATCCGGCGGCGCCGTTGGCGACTTTAAATTCGCTCGATCCTCACATGCGCCAAGCCCGCCTGGCGAAAACCGAGCGCGCTCGCGGCCACCGGAGAGACGTCGATGATACGGCCCCGGATAAAGGGCCCGCGGTCGACGATCGTCACGATCGCGGTTCTGCCGTTATCAAGGTTGACGACCCGGACCCGGGCTCCGAAAGGCAGGGTCTTGTGAGCGGCTATGAGGCCGCCGTGGTATGGATTTTGATAGAATGAGGCTATACCCAATTCGCTTGCGCCAGCCAGGCCTGTAAATCCAAGAAACATTGCACAAGAAAAAATAATTCTCCGCATCTACTCCACCTCACTGTTGTCGACGTTACGAATGGCCATCTGGACAACAGTTAGGGCGAAAACAAGGCGACCCTCATTTGCATTCCAGCAATGCTCGGGGTAACTTGACAAGGTCCGCGGGATATGCAGCGCGACAAAACCGCTCTAGATTCCAACGCGGCCAGCGACCCCTGCGATGAAACGGGCGCGGCGAAAAAAGGAAGCCTCGGATGAAAGTGCTCATCATCGGCGCGGCGGGGATGATCGGGCGCAAGCTCACGGCGCGCCTCGCCCGGGACGGTCGCCTCGCCGGAAAGACGATCGACCGCGCTCATCTCGTCGACATTGTCGCGCCCCTGGCGCTTGAGAACGCGCCCTTCCCCGTGACACTCGACGCCTTTGACCTCGCCGCGCCTTACGTCGCGCCAAGGCTCGTCGCGGCAAGGCCGGACGTCGTTTTCCTGCTCGCCTCGGTGGTCTCCGGCGAGGCCGAATCGGATTTCGACAAGGGTTACGCCATCAATCTTGGCGGAACCCAGGCTTTGTTCGAGGCGATCCGGCGCGAGCAGGCGCTTGCAGGCGGCGCCTACCGCCCGCGCCTCATCTTCACTTCTTCGATCGCCGTCTTCGGCGCGCCATTTCCGGACAAGATCGGCGACGAATTCCTCTCGGCGCCGCTGACCAGCTATGGGACCCAGAAGGCGATCTGCGAACTCCTGCTCGCCGACTATTCGCGCCGCGGCTTCTTCGACGGCATTGGCCTGCGCCTGCCGACGATCTGCGTGCGTCCGGGGGCGCCCAACAAAGCGGCCTCCGGTTTCTTTTCCGGCATTATCCGCGAACCGCTCAACGGCAAGGAGGCGATCCTGCCGGTGGACGATTCGGTCCGCCATTGGCACGCCTCGCCCCGCGCCGCGGTCGAGTTCCTGCTCCGCGCGGCGGAGCTCGATTTAAGCCTGCTCGGGTCCCGCCGCTCGCTCTCGATGCCTGGCGTCAGCGTGACCGTCGGCGAGCAGATCGAGGCGCTGCGTGCCATTGCGGGGGACAAGACAGCAAACCTGATCCGCCGCGAGCCAGACGAGACAATAGCCCGCATCGTCTCCGGGTGGGCGCGCGATTTGGACCCGGCGCGGGCAAAAAGCCTCGGATTTCACGCCGACGCCAACTTTTCTGCTATAATTCATGCCTATATCGAGGACGAACTGAAGACCTGAAGCAGTCTGAAACCGACCATGCTTGACCTGCCTGACCGAAATCGAAGCGGAGCCGATCCCCCGGCGTTCGCCCAGGCGCTCGCCCAGACCTTCGCCCGGCAGGCTGAATCGTCGGGCGTGACGCCGCTGCGCGGTTTTGGGCTCGCCACGCGCGTGCTTGCGGTCACGCTCGGCTTCATCCTGCTGGCGATGGGCCTGTTCTATTTGACCCGTCTGGTCGCCTTTCGCGAAATGTGGCTCCACAACAAGATTGCTGCGGCCCAGACAGCTATCGAGGCCTTCGACGCTGACGGCCCGACGCCCATTCCGGCGGACTTGTCGCGAAGAATCTTGAACAGCGTCGGCGTCAAGTCGATCGCCATCGTGACCCCCGCCGGGCGCCGCGAGCTCGTCCTTCCCGGCTTCTCGCCCGACGCCGCGGAGGCGATCGCGGCCGACGACAGCTCCTATTTCGAAGGCATCGAGGCGACCTTTCACGCTCTCTTCGCGACGCCCGGCACGATCGTGAAAGTCGGTTCTACGGCGTCGCGAGACCGCGCGGCGATCGAGGTGACGTTTGACGAGGCGCCCCTGATCGAGGGGCTGTGGCGCGTTTCGCATAACTTCCTCAACATCTCTCTCACCATCGCTGCCGTCGTCACCTGCGTGCTATGGGCCGCGCTCTGGAGCATGGTGCTGCGGCCGGTGCGCCGGTTGACCTCCAACATCATCGCTTTTGGCGAGAGCCCGCAGGATGCTTCGCGGGTGATTGCGGCGAGCGGGCGGCGCAACGAGATCGGCCGGGCGGAGACCGCGCTTGCCGTGATGGAGCGGTCGCTCGCCCACGAGCTCGCGCAAGGCAAGCGCCTGGCCGAGCTCGGCATGGCGGTCGCGCGCATCAACCACGACTTGCGCAACATGCTGTCGGCCGCCCAGCTCATCTCGGATCGCCTGGCGGCGATTCCCGACCCGCTCGCCCAGCGGCTCGCGCCCCGGCTTGTCGCGACCCTGGACCGCGCGATCCAGTTCTGCCAGTCGACGCTGACCTATGGCGCGGGCCGCGAACTGCCTCCGTCCCGACGGCGGTTCGATTTGAGCGAGCTTGTGCGGCAGGCGGTCGAATCGGCCCAGGCCGAAAGCGGAGAGGCGATCGACTACGACATCGACATTCCGCCGCGATTCGACCTCTATGCCGACCCTGACCACATCCTGCGTGTGCTGGAGAACCTGAGCCGCAACGCCGCACAGGCGTTGATGATCAAGGGCGCCGAGAACGGCCGTCCCAAAGCCATTCGCTTCGCCGCCATCCGCACCGACGGGCTGGCGCTGATCGAGATCAGCGACACGGGTCCCGGTTTTCCAGCCGATCAGGCCGATCGGATCTTCGAGCCATTCCACAAGTCGACGAGCCAGGCCGGCGCCGGTCTAGGCCTCGCGATCGCGGCCGATCTCGTCACCCGAAACGGCGGCTCGATCACGCTCGCGCCAGCCAAGGCGGACGACTTCTACTGCGGCGCGCGGTTCCTCATCAAGCTCCCGACCCCCGAGGGCGCGGCGCGCAGGGTCGCCCACAATATGCCCGAGGCCTGAAATCTGCTTCGGGCTGCGCCGCCATCGCATGGTTGATCCCGGACGCCTGCGCGCGGCTTCAGCGCGCCGCTTCCGAAACGCCAGGCGCTCGGATAAGACTGGGCGCCGCGGGACGGGGGATTGAGCATGTCGGTCGTTACGCCAGCGGCGCGAACGCAAACGATCGCCTTCCTGTCATCCGGCGCGAAGGAAGCCAACGAAGCGCTCGAAAGGCTGAGGAAGCTCTACGGCGACAGCCCGCTCGACGAGGCGGACGTCATCGTCGCGCTCGGCGGCGACGGCCTGATGCTCCAGACCTTGCACATGACGATGAAGTCGCCGAAGCCGATCTTCGGCATGAACCGCGGGTCGGTCGGTTTCCTGATGAACGATTATTGGGAAACGGGCCTTCGCGAGCGCCTCAGGGCGGCGCTGCCGGCGATCATCCATCCGCTGATCATGCGCGCCCGCGACGTTCACGGGGTCGAAACGACGGCGCGCGCGATCAATGAAGTGTCGATGCTGCGCCAGACCTATCAGGCGGCCAAGCTGCGCATCGAGATCGATGGCAAAACGCAGCTCGACGAATTGATCGCCGATGGCATCCTCGTCGCCACCCCCGCCGGTTCCACCGCCTATAACCTGTCCGCCAACGGGCCGATCCTGCCCCTCGGCGTGCCGCTGATGGCGCTGACGCCCCTCTCGCCGTTCCGCCCGCGCCGGTGGCGCGGCGCGCTCCTGCGGGATTCACAGCGAGTGACCATCGAGGTGATGGAAGCCGACAAGCGTCCGGTCGCCGCCGCGGCCGACCATTTCGAGATCCGCCGCGTCGTCGAAGTCGACGTGGCGATGGACAAGGCGACGTCGCTCATTCTGCTGCACGATCCGGGCCATTCGCTCGACGAGCGAATCCTTGGCGAACAATTCCGCTATTAGGCGCGCGCAAATGGCGAAAGCGGCGCGGGTGGTAGGCGAACAGCTCCTGGCGAAAGGGCGCTTCGATCTCACGAGGACCGAGATCGAGATCGTCGAGCAGGACGGCTCGACCCGAACATTGTCGCATGAGGTCTATCGCCACGGACTGGCGGCGGCCGTGCTCCTCTATGATCCCAAGCGCGGCGTCGTCACGCTGGTCAAGCAGTTCCGCGCCGGCGCCTATCTCAGCGACGGCGCGCTGGCGACCATCGAGGCCTGCGCCGGGATGCTGGACGGCGATCCGCCCGAAGTCTGCGCCGTCCGCGAGGCGCTCGAGGAGACGGGCGTCGCGATTCGCGATCCCGTCCACGCCTTCGACGCGTACATGAGTCCGGGCGGCATGACGGAGAAGATCGCCTGCTTCGTCGCGCCTTACGGCGAAGCCGACCGAGCAGGGCGAGGCGGCGGGGTCGACGACGACGAGCACATCGAGGTCCTCGAGATTCCGTTCGCCGAGACGCTCGCGATGATCGAGCGCGGCGAAATCGCCGACGCCAAGACGATCGCGCTTTTATACTACGCCAGGGCGAAGGGGCTCATGGATTAGGACACGGCTTTCGCACGGGGGGTTCAGCGCCATCGCGCGGTCAAGGTCTTCTGTAAAGTTTGATTCGGAAACGAACACTCGGGGAGGAAAACATGGCGACGTTCGACACCTTGATCGACGACCTGGCAAAAAGATACGGACTTGGAGCCAACGCCGGGCCGGTCGTCAAAGAGGTGCTGGCCATGATCACAAATTACCCAGGCGGACTGGGCGGCTTCCTCGAGAGGCTCAGGTCGGCCGGCCTCGCCTCCGATGTCGCATCCTGGCTCGGCAATTCGAACGCTGGTCCGATCGCCGCCGGAGAAGTGGAGCGGGCGCTCGGCGCCACCGCGCTGGGCGGGATTGCGAGCCGCCTCGGCTTGCCGCAGAGCGCCGTTTCGGGCGCGCTCGGATACGCACTGCCGAAGATCATTGGCCTCTTGACGCCCGGCGGCGTCGTTCCCGCGAAAGTATCCGCCGAGGTCACGGATCTTCTCTCGCGGTCGCCGCCCAGAGCGGCGACGCCACAGGCGGCGCCGCGGCGGGTCGACCCCTATGCGACGAGCACGCAGAACCAGTCCGGCGGCCGGCGCTGGTTGTTGCCCGCGCTTGCTGCGGTGATTGTCGTCGGTCTGCTTTCCTACTTCGGGTTGACGCTCAACCGGATCCCGCCCGCTCCACCCGTCGCAAAAGCGCCCGAGCCTGCCGCGCCAGCGCCCTCCGCCGATGCGCAGGCGCCAGCCCCCCCGCCTTCTCCGATGATCGCGCAAACGGCCGCGCCGGCGGCGCAGGCGCCAGCCCCCGCGCCTGCTCCGACGGTCGCGCAAACGGCGGCGCCGGCGCAGCCGGCGGCGCAGGCCCCAGCGCCAGCGCCTCAACCGGCAGCGCAGGCTCCAGCGCCAGCGCCTCAGCCGACGGCGCAGGCCGCTGCCCCAGAGCCCCAGCCGGCGGCGCCCTCCCCGGCGCCTTCGGCTCCGACCGTCGCGCAAACGCCTGAGCCGGCGTCACAGCCGGCAGTACAGGCCCCCGCGCCCGCCCCTTCCACGGACTCGCAGGCGACCGCTCCTTCGCCAGCGACGCCTCCTTCGTCAGCGGAAGCGCAAGCGACAGCTCCGCAGCCTTCGGCTCAGCCAGCCCCCGCCGCGCCTGCTTCGTCCACACCGACCGAACAGGCGTCCACCGCCGCGGCGCCTGCGGCAGTCGCAACGGCCGAACCAACGGCGCCCGCGTCCGTCGCAAAGCCTGCTCGCGTCGCGCTCAGCAACGACAACGGCGTCGTGCGCGCGTCGGGCGTGGTGCACGACGAGGACGCCAAGACCTCGATCCTCGACGCGCTCAACGCGGTCTTCGGCGCAGACAACGTGAAAACTGACATCAGCGTCGATCAGAACGCTACCGCAGCGTCGTGGCTCAGCGCATTCCGCGCTGCGCTTGACGCGCTCAAGGGCGGGAACGTCGATGCGATCTTCAACGGCGACAAAGTCAACGTTGGCGGCGCCGCTATGGACGACGCTGAACGCGACAAGACCATCGCAGCGTTGAAGAGCGCGCTCGGCCCGGGCGTAACCGTCGGCGCGCTAACCGACAAGACCGCGGCGGCGGTCGCAGTCGCCAACGACAGAGCGACGACGGAGCTTGCCTCGCTGCAATCGGGTTTCGCTGTCAAGGACCTGTTGTTCGCGCTCAATGACTCGGTCGTCAACTTCGCCTCGGACAGCGCAGAAGTGCCGGAATCGATGGCGGCGTTCCTGAAAACCGCGGCCGGCGACTTGAAGCAGCTCAAGGCCGGTAATGTGCTTGAGATAGCGGGCTACACCGACAACACGGGCGATTCGGCGTTGAACCTCGCACTGTCGCAGAAACGCGCCGAGGCGGTACGCAAAGCGCTCATCGGCTATGGCGCGGACCCGGACATGCTGATCGCCAAAGGCTATGGCGAGGCCGATCCGGTCGCGAGCAACGACACCGCCCAGGGGCGGCTGAAGAACCGCCGCATCGAATATCATGTCGTAAAGGCGCCGACGTAGAAGACAGCCAGCGCTTCACCCGCCGAGCGTTCGCTTCGCCGCCAGAGCCGTGTTGGCCATTAGCATGGCGATGGTCATCCGGCCGACGCCGCCGGGAACCGGCGTGATTGCGCCGGCGACCTCTGCCGCCTCCGCATAGGCGACGTCGCCGACGAGGCGCGTCTTCGGCTTGCCCGACGCGTCATGCCCGTGGCCCGGGATGCGGTTGATGCCGACGTCGATCACGATCGCGCCCGGCTTGACCCAGTCGCCCCGCACCATCTCCGGGCGACCCACCGCGGCGACGAGAATGTCGGCGCGGCGCGCGATAGAGGGCAAGTCGAGCGTGCGCGAATGGGCAATGGTGACTGTGCAATGGCGCGCGAGCAGGAGCTGGGCCATCGGCTTGCCGACAATGTTCGACCGGCCGACGATCACCGCCTCCATGCCCGAGAGCGACCAGCCCAGCCGCTCGCAGGCCCGGTCGATCAGGATCATCGCCCCGGCGGGCGTGCAGGGAATGAGCGCGCGGCTCGTATCGCCGATCGAGAGCAGGCCGACATTGATCGGATGAAAGCCGTCGACGTCCTTCATCGGCGCGATCGCTTCTAACACTCGCGACGAATCGATGTGCGCCGGCAGTGGCAATTGCACGAGGATGCCGTGCACGGCGGAATCGGCGTTCAGCGCCTCGACCAGCGCAAGCAATTCGGCTTCGCCTGTCGCGGCCGGCAGGTTGTGCTGGATCGAATGGAAGCCGCAGACCTTGGCCGCCCTGCCCTTGCCGGCGACGTAGGTCTGGCTCGCCGGATTGTCGCCAACCAGCACCACAGCGAGGCCGGGCGTCACCCCATGCGCGGCGAGCGCGCGCGCCTCGCCCGCGACCTTCACAAGCAGATCCTCGGCGATCGCCGCGCCGTCGAGCACGAAAGCGGAAGCGCCGATCATCGACCGTCCCTGCGCAGACATTCGAATGAAGCCTCACCCATGCCGGAAGACGAAGCGCGCCTCGTGGCGCGCGCTCCCTCCCGGCTCGAGCGCGCTCATGCCGGGCTTGTCGATGAGGTCGCCCTCGAACCCGTCCGGATCGCTGTAGCCGGTCCAAGCCTCGAGGCATAGGAACGGCGCGCCGGGCTTTGTCCACAGCGCGGCGTGGCGAAAGCTCGGGTATTCCATCGTGATCGACGCGCCCGAAGCGTCGACGAAGGCGAGCGACCGGCTCGAACAGTCGAGGAAACACAGGGCATCATGCGCGAACAGGGCGTCGGTCAGCGGCAGGTCGCGGCCCTGGAGCGGAATCGGACGGTTGGTCTCCTTGATCAGCCCGCCCGGCGCGAGGCGCGGAACTTCGGGCCGTTCCGCCTGATCGAACCGGACAAGCGCGCCCTCGCGGCCCGCCGCGCCGAGCGGCCAACGGAAGCCCGGATGCAGGCCGCAGGCGTAAGGCGCCGGCTCGGCGCCGGGATTGGCGACTTCGATCGCAATCGCCAGCGCGTCGGCAGTGAGCCGGTATTCGACCGCAAGCGTGAAGGCGAACGGATAGACCGCCCGTGTCCGCGCATTGTCGGTGAGCGT
Source organism: uncultured Alphaproteobacteria bacterium (assembly GCA_963832305.1). GTDB lineage: Bacteria > Pseudomonadota > Alphaproteobacteria > Rhizobiales > Beijerinckiaceae > Roseiarcus. The sequence continues at coordinate 115,817 of CAWHTU010000027.1, forward strand.
AAGCCGGGCGAAGTCGGAGCTTGAGGACTTGACGGCGAAGGTTTCGAACCGCGCGAAGCCGTGGAGCGCGAGCGGGTAGGTCCGCCCGTTGACCCGCTCCTCGCCGTTCCGCGTCCAGCCGACGACCGGATAGAGGATCGGACTGATGTCGGGCCAGATCGCGGGGTCGCCGGGCCACAAGAGGTCGCGCCCGCCGATGCGCCATCCTCTCGCCTCGGCGCCGAGAAGCGCGATGGTCGCCCGCGCGTCGCCTTGGGCGAGCGTGATTTCAGTCATCAGGCAATCCCCTCGAAAGCGGCGGCAGCGATGAGCGCCTGCTTGATCCCGGGCGCGCAGGCGATGAGCGCGGCGCCCTTGGCGAGGCCGTCGCCTTTCAGGAAATCGCTGACATAGCCGCCGGCCTCGCTCACCAGCAGATTCCCCGCAAGACAGTCCCAGGCGTTGATGTGGTGCTCGACGAATCCGTCGAGCCGACCGGCGGCGACATAGGCAATGGCGAGCGCGCCTGACCCGGTGCGCGAGGGCGAAGCTCCCGTCGAGGCCACCCGCTCGAGGAGGCCGACATATTGCGCAAAGCCGGCGCGCGAGTTCCAGCCGACCTCGACCGCGGCATTGGCGAGGTCATCGAACTCGCGAGGCGCTGATCGGCGCGCCGTTGAGCCGGGCCCCGCCTCCGCGCTTCGCGGCGAACATTTCGTCGAGCATCGGATTGTAGATGACGCCGACCTCGACCTTGGCCGCGGCGACGCAGGCGATCGAGACGCAGAAATGCGGCGCGCCGCGGGCGAAGTTCGCGGTGCCGTCGATCGGATCGACGACCCAAACCGCCCCGCCCTCGCCCGCGGGTCTCGCGTTGCTCTCCTCGCCGATGAACCCGTCCTTGGGAAAGACCCGGCTCAGGCTCTCGGCGATGAACGCCTCAGTCTCGCCGTCGACCTCGGTCAGATAGTCCTGCTGGCCTTTGAACGCGACAGTGAACGAACCGTCGAGAAACCGCCGCCGCGCCTTTGCGCCCGCCTCGCGCGCGATCGCCTGCGCCGCGAGCAGTCGCATATCCATGAGCGCCGGCGCGGCTTCGATCATCCGGATGGCTTTCAGAAATGGCTATACGAGCGGCGGGCGAAGACGATCGGATTGCCGTCGGCGCCGACGAAGCTCGGCGGGCGCCGACTTTCGACCGCTTCGCCAATGAACGTCAACGGCACGCCCGCCGCCGCGGCCGCCGCCTCGAAGGCGGGCGCGGAGGCGGGCGGCGCCGAGGCAAGAAGCTCATAGTCGTCGCCGCCGGTCGCCGCAACTTCGAACAGGCCGGGATCGGCGGCAATCGCCGCCCGCGCGGACTGCGACAGCGGCAGACGGGAGAGCGGGACCTCAGCGCTGACCCCGGAGGCGTCGAGCATCTTGGCCAGATCGCCGACGAAGCCATCCGAGACGTCCATGCCGCCGCTCGCGTGGGCCGCCATCGCGCCAATCAGCTTGAGACGCGGCTCGGGCAATAGATACCGCTCGATGAGGAACGCCTTGTCCGCTTGCGGAATGCCCGCTGCTCGCCCTTGGCGGATTTTAAGCCCGATCGCTGCGTCGCCGATCGTGCCGGTGACATAGAGGCGATCGCCTCGCCTGACTCCCGTGCGGCGAGCCATCCGTCCTTCCGGAACCGAGCCGAGCGCGGTCACGCTCAGCGTCAGCGGCCCCGGCGTCGCCACCGTGTCGCCGCCGATCAGCGGGCAGGTATAGAGGGCAGCGTCAGCGCCGAGACCGCCCGCGAAGGCTTCGAGCCAGCCCTCGCGCCACTTCCCTGGCAGCGCGAGCGTAAGCAGGAATCCGAGCGGGCGGGCGCCCTTGGCCGCAAGGTCGGACAGGTTGACGCGCAGCGCCTTGCGCGCAATTCCCCCCGGCGGATCGTCGGCGAAAAAATGCACCCCCGCAACCAGCGCATCGGCGGTAACGACGAGGTCTTCACCTGGCGGCGGGCGCACCAGGGCCGCGTCGTCGCGGAGCCCCAAGCCCGCGGGGCCCGCCAACGGAGCGAAATAGCGGGCGATCAGGTCGTCTTCGCCGATGCGGGGGGACATGCGGAGAGCGCGAATCCTAACGGGCGCGCGCCGGATCCAAGGCGCGGACGCCGGTCTGTTAGCGCATCCTGCGGACGGTGTCGCCTGATCATGGCCGAAAACGGATAGGACCAACGTCGCTTCCCGCCGCCTTGCGCTTGCCTCCCCGCCCGCCTAAAGCTCGCCCGCGAAAAGCGCCCAAAGGACGAAAGCGTTGACCGACGCGTTCAAACCCCGATCAGAGTTCCTGCGCGTCATGCAGGAGCGCGGATTCGTGCATCAATGCTCCGATTTTGCTGGCCTCGACGACAAGGCCCGCTCGGGAGCGCTCGCTGGCTATATCGGGTTCGATTGCACCGCGCCTTCGCTGCATGTCGGCAACCTCGTCGGGATCATGATGCTGCACTGGCTGCAGGAGACCGGCGGCAAGCCGGTCGCGCTGATGGGCGGCGGCACGACGATGGTCGGCGATCCGTCCGGCAAGGACGAAAGCCGCAAGCTGCTGAGCGTCGAGGACATCGAGGCCAACAAAGCCGGCATCCGCAAGGCGTTCGCCCATTTCATCCGCTTCGGCGACGGCAAGCACGACGCCATCATGCCGGACAACGCCGATTGGCTCGCCAAACTCAACTACATCGATTTCCTGCGCGACGTGGGCCGGCATTTCTCGGTCAACCGCATGCTGGCGATGGATTCGGTCAAGCTCAGGCTTGAGCGCGCGCACGAACTCACGTTCCTCGAGTTCAACTATATGTGCCTGCAGGCTTACGACTTCGCCGAGCTCAACAAGCGCCACGGCGTGACGCTGCAAATGGGCGGCTCCGACCAGTGGGGCAACATTGTCACCGGCATCGATCTCGGCCGCCGCATGGGACTCGAGCAACTCTATGCGCTGACGACGCCGCTCATCACCATGGCTTCCGGGGCGAAAATGGGCAAGACCGCCGCCGGCGCGATCTGGCTCGATGAGACGATGCTCGCGCCCTACGACTACTGGCAGTTCTGGCGCAATGTCGACGACGCCGACGTCGGCCGCTTCCTGAAGCTGTTCACGCTCCTGCCTCTCGATGAAATCCGCCGACTCGAAAGCCTGCCCGGCGCCGAGATCAACGAGGCGAAGAAGGCGCTGGCCAACGAGGCGACCGCGCTTCTGCATGGGCGCGCGGCGGCCGAGGCTGCAGCCGCTACGGCGCGCAAGACCTTCGAGGACGGCGAGCTCGCCGAGAGCCTGCCGACAGTCGACGTTCCGGGGTCGGAATTCGACGCAGGCCTTGGCGCTCTGACCGCCTTCGTTCGCGCGGGCCTCGTCGCCTCGACCGGCGAAGCGCGCCGCCAGATCCGCGGCGGCGGCCTGAGGATCAACGACGCTGCGCTCGGCGACGAAAAGGCGCTGATCACCCGCGAGACCCTGAAGACGGGCGTGGTCAAGCTGTCGCTCGGCCGCAAGAAACACGTGCTGCTCAGGGCGGTGTGAACTACCGCGCCGGCCGCTGCGCCGGAATTTCCTCCGCCTGCGCCGGCTCCGGCGCGCCGCCGCGGCTCGTCGTGCCGTCGATTGCTCCGAGTATCCGGCGCAAGATTCCGGGCGCGATCGCCGAGAGCGGATTGACCGTCAGCGTCGGCCCGCTCATCGCCCCGTGCACGCGATAGCTGACCCCGAAAACGCCGTCGTTCTCGCCGCCGCTCAAGAGCACGCCGACCAGCGGGATCTTGGTCAGCATCGTGTTGACCTGATAGGCGGGCACGAATGACCCGCTGACGTCGATCTGGTTGTGCTCGAAATCGATCAGCCCCTGGGTGGTCAACCCCATGTAGGGATTGTAGATCACGGCGTCCTGGATCTTGAGCCGTCCGGGCGAGTGCTCGAACGAAGCTGTCATCCGCTGAAAGCGAATGACCGAGGGATCGATCGCGGCCGCGCCGTCCTCCGACGCGCGCGGCCGGCCGGCCGAGACCAGCTGGCGGAACGCCGGCTCGTCGCGCAGCACGAAGTTGGTGAGGGTCGCTTCGCCCGCGCTCGCGTCGCCTCTCGAACGCAACACGAGATCGAGGTTGCCGCCTTCGAGACGCGGATAGAGATCGGCGAAACGGGCGAGCGCGCCGGCGTCGCTGGTCGTGAGCCGCATTTCCCCGCCGCTTCCGGTCGCGGTGACGGCGCCGCCGCCGATCCGTCCGCGCAAGGTTCCGAGGCGCATCTCGCCGCCGCGGCGATGGGCCGTGAGTTCAATGTTGGCGATCGACTGTTTGTTGGCGCCCATGACGTTCGCGACGTTGATGTCGAGGTCGAGGTCCTTTGCGGCTTGGCCGGATGAGGTTCCGTCGAAGAACGATTTGACGGCGGCGCGCGCGTCCAGCGCCGCCCCGCGCACGGAGGCTTTAAGCAGGGTGGGACTGTTGACGACGTCGGCCCTGAAGTCGTCGCCGGGCGCGATGCGCGCCTGGGTGATCGTGGCGCTCTGGATGGCGCCGTCCGCGCCAGCCTGAGCCGACCCGCGCAACATCGGAACGCCCAGATCGATGGCGACATTGCTGAGAGAGGACCCCTCAGGCGCGGGCTTGACGACGAAAGTCGCCTTCCCCGGCTTTCCTGCCGCTTTCGACACGCCCGGGACAGGATTGTCGATGCTCGCGGGTGTGAGATCGATCTCGACCTCGGCGCTTGTGCGAGTGAGCGGCGCTTTGAGCTTGACCGGCAGCGTTCCCGTCAGCCACGAGCTGAAATTCATGCCACGCTTGGCGCGTGCGGCGGCGTCGAGCGCAAAACTTATGGTCGCCGAGCCCTCATCGCCTGCCCCACGGTTGACCTCGATACGCGTTGCGGCGCCGAGGAGCATACCCTCGCCAACGATCTTCATGGATTCGCGATCGCCCTGGAACGCAGCCGTCGCAGCCTCGAGCTTTTCATCGGCAAGAAACTTGTCGATCTGAAGCTCCTTAAGGGTTCCGCTCGCGTGGAACTGGGTGTCGTCCGGACGCGCCGATTTCCCGAGCTTGAGATCGAGGGTGAGATCGCCTTCCGCTTGCCCCTTGACGCTCGACGGATCGATCGCGAGGCCCGCCTGGCGGCGCAACGGCTCGCGCATGAGCAGATCGGCCAGCAAGTCGGCGGTTCCGGTCATGTGGGCGTGGGAGGAAGCGTCGACGATTGGGCGCGGCGTGGTGTCGGCGATGCTGAACGCGAGGTCGCTCGCCTGCACCCGCCGCGTCGGCGAGAGAATCATGAACGCTCGGTTGCCGGAGAGCGAGAATTCATGCCCGGTGAACGACCCCGACCCCTCGTCGGTCATCATCACCGGCAAGCCGGGCATAAGGTCGACGCCGACGTTGCGGGTGGTGAACTCGCCGTGAAGGCTCTCGCGCGGCAAACCGCGCTTATGCGCCATCGCGTCGAGGTCAGCGGCGGTCCAGTTGGCTTTCATCGTTCCCTGCAGCCGGCCGCCGTGCAGGTTCTGCGCGCACCATTCGCGCACGTCGGGATTGATGAATTGCGGCCACAGGCGGACGAGGTCGAGCGTCGCGCTGGGACCGGCCGCAAGATCGAGCTTGAGTGACGATCCGTCGCCGTCCGGAGCGGACTCCGCCTTGAGCGAAAGGTCGACCGTCGGCCCCCGGGCGGTGAGGCCGTCGATGATGAACCGTTGCGCCGCCTGCAGATAGCGCGTGTCGAGGACGATCAACTCAAGCTGGACCGGGTTCCCGCCCGCGCGCTCCGGGCTGAATTGCGCGTCGCGCCCCTCGAGATGGGCGGTCCAGATCCGGTCGGCGTCCGTGGGCGGCGCGAGCGATCCTTGCATGTTCACATGCGTCAGGCCGGAGAGGACTTCGAGCTTGTCGACGCGATAGCGCCGGGCGTCCTCATCCCAGGCGACAACGCCGCTCGCCTCGTCGATGAAAAACGGGGCCGCGTCGGGATTGTTGAAGCGCACGCGTCCCGCGCCGACGCTGAACCGGCCGGTGAAGGTTTGGAGCGTCGACTGCGGCGTGACCTCGGCGTCGATCCTGATCGCGATCGGCCCCTCGGCGGTCAGCGGCGGAGGCCGCTTGTCGAACGCCTGCAGGTCGGCGAGGCTCAAGTCGCGCGCTTGGACCGAAAGGGTCGGCGCGTCTCCGTCGGTAGCCTGCGCTGAGACGCTCCACGGCCCGGCGGGACCGGTCGCCGAGATCGTGGCGTCCGCGCGTGAGCCCGAACGGTCGAACACGACGGCGAAATCCTTGTAGACGACCCGGCGTTGCGTCGCATCGTTCTGGATCTCGAAATTGCCGTTGGCGAGGGTCAGCCGGTCGAGCGCCTGGGCGGCGCCGGCCATGGCTTCGGCGGCGAAGCGGACAAAAACCGCCAGGTCGGGCGTCGCTCCGCCCTCGGGAGCCGCCCCCGGCAAGGAAATCGGAGTCGCGCCGAAATCGTTCGCGACGGCGAGTGAGAGCGCCCCATCGGCGGCGACCCTGAGGCGCAGGTCAAGCCCGTCGAGCTCGAGCCGTCTCACCTTCACGTCGAGCAGCGCCAGCGCGAACGGGTTGAGACCGACCTTGCCGCTTGGGGCCGAGAGAACCGTCCTGCCGGCGGCGTCGCGCAGGGTGAGGCCCTTGAAACCCAGGCCTACGCCCCAGGAATCGTGCATGACATAGGTCGGGCCGAGGGTGAGGGCGTAACTGTCGCCGACCCGCTCCCTCAACGAGGCTTCGATCTGGTCGTGCAGCCCTACCAGTCGGATTGGCCCGCGCGCCAGCACCGACGCCAGGATCAGCCCGCCGACGATGAACAGGGCTGCGGCGAATTCGACCGTTCGGAGACATATGTGCGCGATCCGTCCGGCGGTGATCCTCCGCCAGCGCGACCGAAGACGTGGGCCCTCGGCGCCCGCCGCCATGTCGCGCACGGCGGCCCGGGCGCGCGCCCGCGGCGTCATGCTAAACCGTCCGATCAATAACGATCATCCTCCGTCGGCCGAACGCGATACACGCCATCTTAGGGGATTCGAAGGCGCGGCGCCTGCGCGACAGACGCTCGCTGCGGCTTGCTTCGATCCGCCGCTTGAAACGCCGGCCGCCGCGGGTCAATCTCGCCCGACGGTTCGGCCGTGACCGGACTGATCCCACAATGAGACAAAACGAGGGCGATATGGCGAAGGAACTGGCCGAGGGCGATCTCGCGCCCGAGTTCGAGCTGCCGACCGATGGCGGGGGACGCGCCCGCCTGTCCGATCTCAGGGGAAAGCCGGCGGTGATCTACTTCTACCCGAAGGACGACACTTCGGGCTGCACCGCCGAAGCAATCGCCTTCAACGCGCTGCGGGCCAAATTCGCCGCCGCCGGAACCACTGTCGTCGGCGTCTCTCCGGACAGCGCGGCGAGCCACGAGACGTTCAAGCGCAAGCACGACCTCAAGATTGCGCTCGCGGCCGACCCCGAACGGTCGGCGATCGAGGCCTACGGCGTATGGAAGGAAAAAAGCATGTACGGCCGAAAGTATTTCGGCGTCGAGCGCTCGACCTTTCTCATCGACCGCAACGGCCGCCTCGCCAAGGTCTGGCGCAAGGTGAAGGTGCCTGGCCACGCGGAAGAGGTTCTGGCGGCGGCCAAGGCGCTGTAACTGGACCCGGGCTCAGCGGCGCGGTCAACGATCTGCGCCGACGCGATTGAACGACGGACGCGAAAGCCGCGATTGCCGGCGCGGCGGCGAAGCGCAAAAAAAGGGCCGCCGGTGGGCGGCCCAACTCCTGAAACGAACTGGCGTTCTACTCTACGATCGAGAGCTTTGGCTTGGCTTTCCGCCAACCCGCAAAACCAAGCCCGGCGAAGCCAAGCAGCATCATCGCCCAGGTCGAAGCCTCGGGAACGCCCGACGAGAAAGCCTGACCATAGCCGAACGCTTCGCCATTCGCGCCCGGGAACAGGCTGAGGCTATATGCGGCGGGATGCGCCTCGGCGTAAAGGATGTCGCTGGCGATCAGCGCGTTGACCGCCGCCGAGCCGGTGACCGTCTCAGTATTGCCGTTCGTGTTGTACTCGATAGTCCAGATCGCGCCGGCAATGCCGGCGTAAATGTCGGCGCTCCCCGTGCCCTTCGTGTAGTACGAATAGCCCAGATTCGCCAATGCCTGGATTTCGTCCGCTACCGTCGAGGAGAGCGGATTCCCGCCCGTGCCGGGTGGATTCTATGACGAGTCTGCGACGATCATCCCGGTCGTGTAGGAAAGCGGCGGGTCATACGCCTGGATATTGATCGTATGGAACAGGTCGATGCAGAACACGGGCAGAGTGGTTCCGCCAGTGGTGGTCAGAAGAATGAGCCCGGTAAGCGCGCCGGTTGCATTGACGAAGCCCGAGAGATCGGTCGAATCGCCGGTGAATCCAACGTTGGTGATTTCAACATTCGCGGCGTTCGCGCCGGTAGCCGAAAGAACAGCCGCAAAGGCTGCGGCGGACGCGACTGCGAGTACACGTTCCTTCATTTGAACCTCCCCTTTCAAGGAAATCGCGAAACCAAAATCTTCGACCGCGTGTTTTTGCTACCTTGTTTGCCGGCTTGGCGACGCGCTTTCGGTTGTAGTCAATCCAGCAGTCCATTGTCTTTTACCTTCCGGCTGTCGGCCACGAAATGAGCCGTTCCTCAGCGGAAGTGAGCATTTTCTGCAGTTTTTATATCCAGGCTGCAGAAGAATAATTGATATTCCAACTGCGTAATGGAAGTCAAGTTGCGCCCTCCAGGTTGCAACAGAATCGTTTTGGAAGGGGTTCGCGGCGCGGTCGCCCGCGATTGAAGCGAGGCCGTCCGGCTCAGCTAGAATCGCCGAAGTTCCCCAAGGGAATCCGGGCTTTGCGATCCGTTAACCTTAATGAGGTTTGCTTCGCGATCGGGGCCGCCCCTGTTCGCCGGGCTGGAGCGCTGGTTGATGTCGCTGCGAGAGGGCTATTCGGAGCCGGGGCTGCCGACGACCCACTATTTTCTGTCGCTGTCGCGAGGCGATGCGATCCGGACCATCGTGCTGCGCCCGGTGGGGCTGTGGATGGTCGCGGGCCTCGTGGCGTTCCTCATCGTCTGGGCCGCCGCTGTCAGCGCCTATCTCGCCTTCCACGACGACCTCCTCTCGGTCATGGTCGCGCGGCAGGCGGAAATGAGGAGCGCCTACGAGCGCCGCCTCGCCGAAGCCGGCGCCCGGATCGACGAGGCCGCAAGCGGCAGGGAGCTCGACCTCAAGTCGTTCGCGGGCAAGCTCAACGAACTCATGTCCCGGCAGGGCCGGCTCGAAAAGCGCGGCGCGATCGTCGCCGCGCTCGCCGCCGAAACCAACTCGCGCGTGAAGTCTGCGCGAGCTGGGTCCCCCGCCGACGCGCTCGGCGCGATCCAGGCTCTCGCGCCCGCCGCCGAGGCCGAACGAAGCCCGCCGACAGCGCCCGCCTATGCGCCTCTCGCCAGCCCCCCCGTCGAGCCGCGCTCGATCAAGCCGCATCCGATCGACGAGGAGGACGCCCCCGTCGGCGCGGTCACCGGAGAGGCGCGGCCGGCGGCTGCAGCAGCCCCGCTAGCCGCCGACGATCCCGATCCCGCGGCGCGCCTCGCCATCCTCGACCGTTCGCTTGAGCGCATGGACAATGGCCAGATGAAGGCTCTCGCCGCGATCGACCGCTCGGCCGAGCGCGCCGCCGCGCGCGATGCGGCGGTCGTCGCCAGGACCGGCCTCGATCCCGCGAAGCTGACGGCCCCGCGCGGCGCGGGCGGCGTCGGCGGGCCCTTCATCCCGGCGGAGATCGATCCGAAAGCGCCCGCGTTCGAGCTGGCGCTGACCCGGACCGCCCGCGACGTCGCCACGGCCGAGCGCCTCAAGGCGCTGATGCCGTTCGTGCCGGTGCGGATGCCCCTTTTTGGCGACGCCAGCATCAGCTCGCCGTTCGGCTATCGGGCCGATCCCTTCCTCGGCCGCCTCGCGCTCCATCCGGGGGTCGATCTCACCGAGGCCTGGGGGGCCGAGATCCACGCGACAGGCGCCGGACGCGTCACCCATGCCGGACCAATGGGCGGCTACGGAAACATGGTCGAGATCGATCACGGCAATGGCCTCGTCACGCGATACGCGCATATGTCGAAGGTCACGGTCGAGGAAGGGCAGGACGTCGCCCAGGGCGCGGTGTTGGGCAAGATGGGCTCGAGCGGCCGCTCGACCGGGCCGCACCTCCACTATGAAGTTCGCGTCGACGGCGAGCCGGTCGATCCCGAGCGCTATCTGCGCGCCGGCGCCGACCTCACGGCGGCGGAATAGCGCGCCCAACGCGGTTCCGCTTTCGCAGGGAGGCCGGTAAACAGGACCGCATGGACGTCCTTTTGTTCCGGGCGCTCGCGCTTCTTGGCCTCGCGATTCTGGTCGCGCTGGCGGCGCGGCGTCTCAGCCTGCCCTACACGGTCGGCCTCGTTCTGGCGGGGACCGCGCTCGCCTTGACCCGCAGCCAGGCGGGCCTCGCGCTCACCCACGACCTGATCTTCGACGTCGTGTTGCCGCCGCTCCTGTTCGAGGCGGCGCTGAACCTCAGCTGGAGCGAACTCAAGCGCGATCTCGTTCCTGTGGTCGCGCTCTCGACTATCGGCGTTGTGCTCTGCGCGCTGGTGGTGGCGGGCGGGCTGGCGCTATGGCTCGGCTGGCCGCTCGAATCCGCGCTGGTCTTCGGGGCGCTGATCGGCGCGACCGACCCGATCGCGGTCATCGCGCTGCTCAGGGAAGCGGGCGTGACCGGCCGGCTCAGGCTGCTCATCGAGGCCGAGAGCCTGTTCAACGACGGCGTCGCCGCGGTCCTGTTCACGCTCATTCTCGTATGGGCGGCCCATGACTCGCAAAGCGCACAAGGGCCGCTCACCGCGCTGGCGACTTTCGCCGTCGTCGCCGGCGGCGGCCTTGCCGCCGGATTTGGCGTCGGACTGATCGCGGTCATGATCGCCGGCGCCACCGACGATCATCTGGTCGAGACGGCGCTGACCGCGGTCGCCGCCTTCGGCTCGTTCCTCATCGCCGAACATTTCGGCGCGTCCGGCGTGCTGGCGACCGTCGCCGCCGGCATGACAATGGGCAACATCGGGGTTCTCACGCCGAAAGAGCGCTTCGGCCTTTCGCTGACGCCGCACGGGCGCGCGTTCGTGCTCGAGTTCTGGGAGTTCGCCGCCTTCCTCGCCAATTCGCTGGTCTTCCTGCTGATCGGCTCGGCGTTGGCCACGATCGACTTCGCCCGCGAAGGCATGTTCGCACTCGCGTTGGTGATTGCGCTGTCCGTCGCTGGGCGGGCCTTCGCCGTCTATCCGGTCTGCCTTGTCTTCGCACGCACGCGCTGGGCGATCCCGCTCAACCAGCAACATCTCATGTGGTGGGGGGGCCTGCGCGGCGCGCTCGCCTTGGCGCTCGCGCTGTCCCTGCCCGCCGACCTGCCGCTGCGCGATGACATTCTCATCTCCGCCTTCGCCGTGGTCGCCTTCTCGGTCATCGTCCAGGGACTGACGGCGCCGCTGGCGCTGAGAGCGCTCGGGGTCGTGCGCGCAAAGTCAACCACGGCGGGGCGAACAAGCTTCTAGCTATCCGGACGCTCCGCCGCCGTAGTTGCTACGCGAGCTTGATCCACTTCGCGGCGGGACCGACGCCGCCGACTTTGCAGAAAAAGAGGTCGCCGCCGCTGTCGACGAAGAACTCGCCGATCTGATGGCTGCCCGTGGTCGGGGCGCCGCTTGTGCTTGCGGGCTCGATTCGCAACGGCGCGAGGCCGCCTCTGAAACTCGCCCCCAGCCCATGATCGCTCGCCCCGGCGACGCCAACGCCCTGCGCCGAGTTGCAGCGGCCAAACACGCCAAAGGCTAACCCGCTTTCGTTCGAGTTGAAGCCATAAACGCCGCTCTTGACCTTGGCGTCGCTCAACCCGACCACCGCGTCGTTGTAACGGCTGTGACCCCTGACCCCGACCCCGAGCGACGATTCTCCGCCGACGCCTGCGCCTTCGTCGGCGTCGCAGCGGCCGAAGACGCCGTTGCCGACGCCCGCTTCGCGCGAATTGAAGCCAAACACGCCGCTCTTGCTGGCGCCGTCGCTCAGCCCGACCACGCCGTCATTTCCGCCGCTATGCGCCCGCGCGCCGACGCCGAACGCCGACTCGGCCCCGACCCCTGCACCGCCGGCGGTGTCGCAACGGCCAAAGACGCCGAAACTGGCGACATCCGGGCTCTGCAGGGCGAGCGAGTTGAAGCCGAAGACCCCGCTCCTCGACCGAGCGTCCGATGTGCCCACCACGCCGTCGGCGATTCCGCCCGCAATGCCTCGCACGCCGACCCCGCCCTGCGCCAAATCTTGCGAATCCGGAAACGGCTGTCCCCCGATCCCGAGGACCCCGACGCCCGAGGCGTCGGGATTCATCGATTGTCCTCCAAGACCCAAGACGCCAGTCCCGCCCAGGAGCCCGAGCCCCTGGATTCCGTCCAGCCTGACCTCGGGCGTTTCGTAGTTGAGGCTCGACGGCCCGACCCTGAAGATCACGGTCCCGGTGAATTCGCTCGGGCGAAAATTCTCGAATTTGAAGCTCGCCACCAGATCAGTCGTGTTGGAGGCTGTGGTGATCCCTCCCGCTGTCAGCGAATCGCCCGTCGGCATGGTCCCCTCCAATTTTTCAGGCGCTTGCCCAGCGCCTCTCTCTCTTTACGCGAATTCCGTGGCCGTCGCCAATTTCAACTCTGGCGCGGAGAGACCACGCGCCTGGCGGATTCCATTCCCAGCGCGGCGCGCTCCGGGCGCGAGCTCCCAAAACGACGAAGGCCGCGGCAGAACCGCGGCCTTCGCATGCAAGTAACGATGGGGACGATCAGAACGCCGCGACAGGCTGCCTGCGCGACCGGCGGAATCCGACGAAGCCAAGACCCGCGAAGCCGGCGAGCATCATCGCCCAGGTCGAGGGCTCGGGGGCTGACGACGGCAGCGCGCCGTTGAACCCATAGTAGTGCAGTTCGGCGCCGTTGCTGGTCCCGCCATTGAACGTGTTGGCGTAAAGGAAGCCGTCGATATCCGAGGGGTTCACGACATTGTAGTCGCCAGCAAGCATTGCACCGAACCAGTCGGACTGCGTGGTGATCGTGTACGAGCCCGGGCTGCTGGGCGGCTCGAAATTCCAGATGACCTGGTCGGCGGTCATCGCCGACGGGCCCAGAGGATTCCCCTTGAGCAGCACGTTCCCGCTGATACCGGTGACGTTGATGACAATCGTCTCGCCCGGCGCGAAGCCGGCCACGGATATCCCGCCGGCCGTCTCGAGCTCGCTCGCGGTGATGTCGAACACCGCGAGGCCCTGCGCGTTGTATGTCGTGGCGTCGAACATGAAGTTGTTCATGTCGCTCGTATTCGCCGTGTTGTTCGCCGCCTCGCCGGCGAGCGTGGCCTCCAGCTGATCGAGCGGCGTGGTGTAGTCCGAGATCGTCGTTCCGGCGGGAATCGGCGCCTTGGAGCTTCGGCCGTTGAAGTTGACTGGAGGCGGGTTGACCGACCCGTCGTAATTGAGCGTCGGAGCGGGGTGCGGGGCGCCGAGATCATTGACGTTCAGCGGATTGGTGTTGCCGAGGGTCCCGAAAACGGTGAACGACTGGGGGGACGTCGTGTTCGTGGAATGCGTGCCGGCGAAAATCGTCGCCCCGGTGAAGTTGCCGCCGACCGCGGACGACCCCTCGATGTCCGAGGTCGTAAGCGCGTTTCCTTTGGTGACGAGGTTGTAGTTCTGCAGGATCTGCTGGGCGGTCAATGGATCCGCGCTGGCGGACCCTGCCGAGATCGCCAACAGGGCAATTGCCGAAACGGAACCCCATCCGAGCATAGACTTCCCAAGCATGGACTTGATCATCGTTTTCCCTTGCCTTCCGCTGAACCGCCGGCCGCAGATTCCGCCCGTCGCCAGTTATGAGAATCGATGACCTCGACCCCTCTGGACGATCAGCAATCACAAATGCCGTTGTGTGAATCCGCAGCAATTCCTTGAAAGCCCACGGCCGGGGATTTGTCAACGCGGGACCGGCAATCTCTCGGATGTGGCCTTCCGCTACGTCGTCACCTCACGACTTTGTGACCCCGCCACGGGCAGGACATTCTGCGCGCCAGAATTCATGGACTTTTTCTTTCGGAAAATCCAAGCCCGTGCTATGGTCCCATCGTCGGGAGTCATATCCTCCCGGCGGCGCGGGTGTGCTGGCGGCTGCGCGCCTCAAGGCGTCGCTGCGCAGGCGGGAGAGGGAGTTGCGAAAAGCGGCGCCCATGTGAGGTAATACGTTGAAGTTATTCTCATTTTTGCAACGATACCGATTTTGCTTTCCTTCCGCCCGGCTTTGCTTTCCTTCCGTCCGGCCTTTGCTTTCCTTCCGCCAGAGCTTTTGAAAAGCTTCCGACGGCTTTGCTTTCCTTCCGCCCGCCGGAGCCTCCGTCCCGTCAGGTGGAATCGCCTGTCAGCGCCCCGGTCTTCTCGACCTTGGCGGCCCTGAGCCGCGCGACCTCGATCATGTCCGCGCCCAGCAGCGGGCGCAGATAGTCGAAGAACGCCTTCGTCACGTCATTGCCGGCCGGGTTGATGAGGTCGTCCTCCATCACCCGCGTCTTGCCGGCGACGGTCTCGAGCGGGATCAACGGATAGTCGACCGCGTAATCCGCGACGCGGCGGATCCCGACCGAGCCGTTCCTCGCGCCCTGCAGCGCATATTGCACCGCCTTCTCGCCGACCTCGCGCGCCTCGCGCTGGTCGACCGGGCTCACGCAGCCGACGAACGAGCGTTGCAGATAGCCGAAGGTGTCGCCGCGCACTCTCTTGATGCCGAGCTTCGCCTTGACTTCCTCGCACAGGAGATCGGCGAGCGCGCCCGTGCCCGAGAGCTGGACGTTGCCATGCGCGTCCTTCTCCGTTTTCCCCATGAGCCTGGTGATGATCGCCTCGCCCTTGTCGTCGTGGATGCCCTCGGACACAGCGACGATGCAGCGCCCATGGCGCTCGAAAACCTCCTTCACATCGGCGAGAAATTTGTCGACCACGAAGGTGCGCTCGGGCAGATAGATGAGATGGGGCCCATCGTCGGGATATTTGCGCGCCAGCGCCGACGCCGCGGTGAGGAAGCCGGCGTGCCGGCCCATCACCACCGCGCAATAGACCCCTTTCAGCGCCTGATTGTCGAGATTGGCGCCGGCGAAGGCCTGGGCGACGAAGCGCGCCGCCGACGGATAGCCGGGCACGTGGTCGAAGCCGACGAGGTCGTTGTCGATCGTCTTCGGGATATGGACGGCGCAAAGCCCGTGATCGGCGGTCTTCGCCTCCTCGGCGACGATGCGCACGGTGTCGGAGGAATCGTTGCCGCCGATATAGAAGAAGGTGTCGATCGCGTGGGCTTTCAGGACCTTGAAGATTTCCTGGCAATATTTGCGGTCCGGCTTGTCGCGGGTCGAGCCGAGCGCCGCGGCCGGGGTCGCAGCGACCGCTTCGAGATTGGCGACCGTCTCCTGCCCAAGATCGACGAGGTCGTCGTTGATGATGCCGCGCACGCCCTGAAGGGCTCCATAGACATGGCTCACATTGGGGAAACGCCTTGCCTCCAGCGCCACCCCGGCCAGCGACTGGTTGATGACCGCGGTCGGGCCGCCTCCCTGGGCGACCAGGATTTTGCGCGGCATTGTTCACCCTCCCTTTCGCGAGCTTACGGGCCGCAAGCCTTTAGGAGCCGGGCGCGTCACGCGCAAGGGAGGAGTTGGCATGTCTGAGGGGCCCACGCGCATGCGTATCCACGTCGTCAATCCGAACACCACCCGCTCGATGACCGACAAGATCGGCGCGGCGGCCAGGGCCGCGGCTTCGCCCGGGGTCGAGGTCACGGCGGTCAATCCCGATTTTGGTCCGGCCAGCATCGAGGGCTATTACGACGAGGCGTTCTCGGTTCCGGGGCTGATCGAGGAGATCAGCAAGGCTGGCGGCGCCGACGCCTTCATCGTCGCGTGTTTCGACGATACCGGTCTCGATGCTGCGCGATGCGCGACGGCCGCGCCGGTCATCGGCATCGGCGAAGCCGCGTTCCACATGGCGAGCCTCGTCGCGGCGAAATTCAGCGTCGTGACCACGCTCTCGCGCTCGATCATTCCGATCGAGCACAACCTCGCGAAATACGGGCTCCTCGCGCGCTGCGCCCGGGTGCGCGCCGCCGAGGTTCCGGTGCTCGCGCTCGAGGAGCCAGGCTCTGGCGCGCGGCTCACGATCGAGAAGGAGATCGAGCGCGCGCTCGCCGAGGACGGGGCCGAGGCGATCGTGCTCGGCTGCGCCGGCATGGCCGACCTCGCCCGCGACCTCGGACGCAAGGCTGGCGTCCCGGTGCTCGACGGGGTCGCCTGCGCGGTGAGCCTCGCCGAGAGCCTGGTCAGGATCGGGCTCAGAACATCGAAGCGCCGCACATATGCGCCGCCGCTCGCCAAGCTTTACGCCGGGGAGTTCAAGCGCTTTTCGCCGAGGTGAGTGGAGCGGCCCGAGACCGACCCAAAGAACGAATAGAGCTGTCCCGTGAAGTGTTGCCCCTTCGGGGGATTGTGGGCGCGCTGCCGCTCTCCCTGAAAGAGAGAGGACAGATGCTCAAGACAATCGCATTCGCATTTCTCGCCGCCTTCCTGGGCGGTGAAGCCGCTGCCGCCCAAACGATGACTCTGACCAGCCCGGACATTGCGCCGGGCGCGCGCATCGGCGACGAGCAAGTCTTCAAGGGCTTTGGCTGCACAGGCGGCAACATCTCGCCCGCGCTATCGTGGTCGGGAGCGCCGGCGGGCACGAAAAGCTTTGCGCTGTCGGTGTACGATCCCGACGCGCCGACGGGCAGCGGCTTCTGGCATTGGGTCGTCTTCAACATCCCGCCGGACGTGACAAGCCTTGCCAAAGACGCGGGCGATCCGAAGGGTCCAGCCGCGCCGAAGGGGGCGATACAGAGCCGGACTGATTTTGGCGTACCTGGCTACGGCGGTCCGTGTCCTCCCCAAGGCGACCCGCCGCACCACTATCACTTCACGGTCTTCGCCGTGGATACGCCGAAGCTCGACGGAGACGAGAACAACAGCGCCGCCCTTGTCGGCTTCATGCTTCACTTCCACACCCTCGCCAAGGCAGAGCTGACGGGGGTCTGGGGGCATT
The DNA here is from genome assembly GCA_963832305.1 of uncultured Alphaproteobacteria bacterium. Classification (GTDB taxonomy): domain Bacteria; phylum Pseudomonadota; class Alphaproteobacteria; order Rhizobiales; family Beijerinckiaceae; genus Roseiarcus. Next base: position 133,018 of record CAWHTU010000027.1, read on the forward strand.
GATCGACTTGCTGGAGGCGGTCGCTCAGACCATCGAGCTCACATGGGGCAAACCTTGCGCGCGGCGATAGTTTCCGCGGCGCGCGCGGCGGCTTCCCTTAAAGAGCGTGCGCGTCTTCAGAGCGTCGGCGAGATCCTCGTAGTATTCGCAGTCCTTCGATCCGCAGAGCTTCGCGATCGTCGACAACTGCTCCTTGGCAAGGTCGAATTTGCCCTGGATGACATAGGCCTCGCCAAGATACTCGCGGACCTGCGGATAGTGGGGGTCGAGAGCGACAGACCTGAGATAGTAGCTGATGCCCTCATCCGTTCGCCCGAGTTTGCGGGTCGCGTAGCCGCGATAATTGAGGGCGCGCGGTGTATTCGGGTTGTCCAGCAGATCGAGCACGTCGATCGCTTCCTGGTAGCGGTCGGCCTTGGCGAGCGCATAGGCATATTCGGTCAAGTCCGCGTCGGGCAGGACGCCGCTGTGTCTCTCCAGGCATTTATGCGTCTTCTTGTCCCAGACCTGGCCCGGCGGGCAAGTTGTCAGGTCAGTTTTCTTCATGCCGGGATTGGCCTTCTTGTCCGCCCCGGCCGCGCCTCCTGCATTCGCTCCGCCTTCATCGCCCCCGGCGGCAATAGCTGCCGGCGCAGCGAACCCAAGGCCGACGACCAAAAGCGCGCTGAAGAGCGAGGACGCTAGACCCTGGTGGCTTTTGTGATGGGATCGAAACGAAGTAAGCATGATTGCCATTCCGTTACAGCTGGGACCGCAGGAAACGCTCAAGCTAGCGAATTTATTCGCACCACTTTTTGCTCGCGTCGAGCGGAATTTGCAACACCACTTCCGACGCGGTCTCCCGCGACGCCGGCTACGGCATCACGTAAGTCGCCCGCCCCTTGCCGATCAGCGCCGAGGGGATGGCGCCCGGCTCGTCGACCGAGAAGACGACGATCGGAATGCCGTTGTCGCGCGCGAGCGCGAAGGCGGCGGTGTCCATCACCTGCAGCTTCCGTGCGATCGCCTCGTCGTGGGTGAGGCGTTCGTAACGCTTCGCGTCCGGGTTCTTCTTCGGGTCGGAGGTATAGATGCCGTCGACCTGGGTCGCCTTCATCACCGCGTCGCACGAGAGCTCGGCCGCGCGCAGCGCTGCGCCGGTGTCGGTGGTGAAGAAGGGATTGCCGGTGCCGCCGGCAAGGATGATCACCCGACGCTTGACGAGATGAGCCAGCGCCGCTTGCCGCGAATAGGGCTGGCACAGCGACGGCATGGCGACCGCGGAGAGAACGCGTGCGGGCTGGCCGATCTTCTCCAACGCGCCCTCCATCGCCAGCGCATTCATCACTGTCGCCAGCATGCCGATCGAATCGGCGCGCGCGCGCTCGATGCCTTTGTCCGCCCCCTGCAGTCCGCGAAAGAAATTGCCGCCGCCGACGACGACCGCGACTTGCACCCCGAGTTCCGCTGCGGCCTTCAGATCGCCCGCCATCCGCTGCACGGTCGGCGCATGCAGGCCGTGCGTGTCAGGCCCCATCAGCGCCTCGCCCGAGAGCTTGACGACGACGCGGCCGAACAAGGGTTTTGGCTGTTTCGTCATTGGAGCCCTCCTCGAACCGCCGGTCGCGCCGCCTGCCGCCGCGCTATTCCCTGTCCGGCTATTCTTCGCAATAAAAAAGCGGCCCGAGGGCCGCTTGGTGAATTCGCCGGCCCCGTCAGGCCTCTTCCACCGGTTTCTCGACGCCTTCCCCGAGCGCGTAGCGGACAAAGCCGGTAACGGCGATTGGCGCGCCGACCGCTTTCTCCGCCTCCTTGATCGCCTGCGAGACGGTCTTGGCGGGGTCGTGGACATAAGCCTGGTCGAGAAGGCAGACCTCCTTATAGAAGGTCTTCAACCCCAATTCGACAATCTTCTCGAGCACGTTCGCGGGCTTGCCGGCGTTCTTTTCGGCGAGCACCGCGCGCTCGCGCGCGACCGTCGCCGGATCGAGCCCGGCGGCGTCGAGCGCGATCGGACTCGCCGCGGCGACATGCATGGCGACTTGGCGACCGAGCGCGACCAGCCGATCCCTGTCGCCTGAGGATTTGAGGCCGACAATCACCCCGATCCGGCCGAGGCCATCGGCGATCGACCCATGCACGTACTGGCCGATCGCGCCCTCCGCCACGTGCAGTCCGTGCGCGCGGCGCAGCGTCATGTTCTCGCCGATGGTGGCGATGGCGTTGGCGATCGCCTCGCTCACCGTGCCGCCGCCCGGATAATGCGCGCCGAGCACCGTCTCAGCGCTGACCTGGGGCGCGTGGTCGAGCGCGACCGCGAGCACGCCCCTGACAAGCGCCTGGAAGTCGTCGTTGCGGGCGACGAAGTCGGTCTCGGAATTGACCTCGGCGACGACGCCGAGATTGGCCTCGACCGCGACGCCCACAAGACCCTCCGCCGCCACGCGCCCGCTCTTCTTGGCTGCCTTGGCGAGGCCTTTCTTGCGCAGCCAGTCGACCGCCTGCTCGATGTCGCCGTTGGTCTCGCTCAGCGCATTCTTGCAGTCCATCATGCCTGCGCCGGTCTTTTCGCGCAGATCCTTGACCAGCCCCGCGGAAATGGTCGCCATGGCGTCCCTCTTCATTCTCAAGCGTCGCGCCCGAAGCAGCCTCGGCGCGGCGGCGCGACTTCAAGTCACATCTGGGCCGGGCCAGGTCACGGCCCTTTCCTGGATCGAATAGTCTTACTCGGCGGCCATCAGCGCGCGCGCCTGCTCGCTCCACTTGTCGCGGGCGACTCGGCCGTTGAACCTGAGATCGGCGTCGAGCTTCGTGGCCTCGTCCGGCGTCATCGCGGCAAGCTGCCAGTAATGGAACACGCCATGCTCGTTGAGCTTCTTGACGATCTGTGGCCCGACGCCGGTGAGTTTGGCCAGGTCGTCGGGCGCTCCGCGCGGCGCCGACAGGAGCTCGAACTGCTCGGTCGTCGACGCTTCGGGTTCGGAAGTTTCCGGCAGCGGTTCAGCGACCGGCGTCTCCGCTGCGCCAATATCAACTCCCTGCGCGCCCTGGCCGCGCGAAATGCCGTCGATCGCGGCGCGGGCGACAAGATCGCAATAAAGCTGAATGGCGCGCCCTGCGTCGTCGTTGGCCGGAACCGGAAAGGCGATGCCGTCAGGATCGCTGTTGGTGTCGAGGATTGCGATCACCGGAATCTTGAGGCGGTTGGCCTCCTTGATCGCCAGGGCTTCCTTGTTGGTGTCGATGACGAACACCAGATCGGGAACCCCGCCCATGTCCTTGATCCCGCCGAGGGCGGTCTCGAGCTTGTCGCGCTCGCGCGACAACATCAGGCGCTCCTTCTTGGTCAGGCCCCTCGCGCCTTCGCCCAAGAGCTCGTCGACCTTGCGCAGGCGTGAGATCGAAGCCGATATCGTCTTCCAGTTGGTCAGCATGCCGCCGAGCCAGCGGGCGTTGACGAAATATTGCGCCGAGCGCTTCGCCGCGGCGGCGATCTCATCCGACGCCTGGCGCTTGGTGCCGACGAACAGCACCCGTCCGCCCTTGGCGACCGTGTCGGAAACCGCCTTCAGCGCCTGATGGAGCAGCGGCACCGTCTGGGCGAGATCGATGATATGGATCGAGTTGCGGGAGCCGTAGATATAGGGCTCCATTTTCGGGTTCCAGCGGTGCGACTGGTGGCCGAAATGCGCGCCCGCCTCGAGCAATTGGCGCATGGTGAAATCTGGCAGAGCCATGGGGTCGTCCTTGTCCGGTTGAGCCTCGGCGGATCAGTGAAGGCGAAGCGCGCTTCGCCACCGGAGCGGAACCTTGAGCAGGAGCCGCGAAAAATCCGCCTGTGGAATGGGGCGCCATATAGGGGAGGCGGGGGCGAAAGGCAAGCGCGCCCAAGTTCGGCGAACGGCCTAGGTCCGCCTTTTCGAGCGACCGTCGCCAGGCGGGCACGCCGGGCCGAGGCGCGCTTACGTCGTCGTCGCCTTGAACTTGCTCATCAGGTAGGGGCCCGACCGGACGGGCGGATATTTCGGCCGTTCGCCGCGCTCAAGGCAGGCGTCGAGCGCGACGATCTCCGCGTCCCAATTCGGCTGATGAAAGAAGGCAAGCGACTGGCGGCGTTCGAGGCCCCCGTCCTGGGGGATCACGACCCGGTGCAGGGTCGAGGTCCAGCGGTCGTTTGTCCAGCGCGCCATAAGGTCGCCGATATTGACGACGAAGGCGCCCGGAGGCGCGACAACCTCGACCCATCGGCCGCCTGGCGCGAGAATTTCAAGCCCTCTCGAGCCCGGCTGCGGCAAAAGGATCGTGAGACTGCCGTAGTCCGTATGCGCCCCGGCGCGGAGCCGCCCAGCCTCCGGCGAGGCCGGGAGCGCCGGATAGTTGAGGGCCCGGAGCGCGCTCACCGGCGCGTCGATGAACGGGGCGAAGAAGTCCTCGTGCAGCCTGAGCGCGGCGGCGAAAGCGCGCATGATGCGCGCAGCGAGGCCCTCCATCGCGCGATAGTAGGCTCGCCAGGCCTCGCGGAAGCCCTCTGGCAAATCCGGCCAGATTGTCGGCGCGAAGCAGAAGTCGAGCGCCTCGCGGTCGGCGAGCCCGTCAGGCGCGCGTTCCGGACCGCCGTTGAAGCTCTCTTTCTGGTCGGGCGGCGCGTCAACTCCACGCGAGCGGGCGAGCAATTCGGTCTCCGGCGCGAGATAACCGTACGGATAGCCCGGATATGGCGCGGAAGCGGCGCGCTTATGCTCGAGCGGCAGGGCGAAAAAGGCTTCAGCCTTCTTCCAGATCGCTTCGATCGTCTCGTCCGGCAGCCCGTGGCCGGAGAGCGCGAGGAACCCGGTCCCGCGGCAAATCGCGTCGACCCCGGCGGCGAGCGCGCGCCTCTCGTCGGAAGCGGCCGTTTCGAACCGGGCAAGGTCGAAGACGGGAATGGGAGGGTCGCGGCTCACGGCGTACGGAGCGTAACGGCCGCCTCGGCGCCTTGGCAATGCGTCAAGGTCGCAATCAGCCGAAGCCGCCGGCTGTCGTGAAGCCGTCACAAGCCCCCCGCATGGGATCCTCTCAACGGGCTGGTCAGATAGCAATTTCCGATTGCCTCCGCCGCGGCAAAGTGTTTGAGGTTTTCAGGCCTCCGTCCGGCTCCCGTAATCGCCCGCCTCATCCCGCCAAGCGGAAGTCGCCGATGCTTCGCCTGAACACGTTTGTCTCCGCCGGGCGCCGCGTCCTTCCGAATCAGTGGGACCTGGTCGCGTTCGCCGCAATTCTGGCCGTGCTGACGGCGGTCGCCCGCACTTATCATGGCATTTCCGCGCCTTTGCCGGCGCCGAGCGAATCGCCGATCACGCTCGACTATTGGCAGTTGCCCTACTACGCGTTCCGAACCACGCTGCGCATGTTCGCAGCGCTTGCCGCCTCGCTCGTCTTCACCTTCACGTACGCGACGCTCGCAGCCAAGAGCCGGCGGGCGGAGATGGTGCTGATCCCGGTGCTCGACATCCTGCAGTCGGTGCCGATCCTCGGCTTTCTGTCCTTCACCGTGACCTTCTTCCTCGGCCTCTTCCCAGGCAACACCCTGGGCGCGGAACTGGCGGCCATCTTCGCCATCTTCACCAGCCAGGCGTGGAACATGGCCTTCTCGTTCTACCAGTCGCTGCGCACCGTGCCGCGGGATCTTGAGGAGGTTGCCCGCGGCTTCCGGCTCACCGGCTGGCAGAAGTTCTGGCAGCTCGAAGCGCCGTTCGCGATGCCGGGCCTGATCTGGAACACCATGATGTCGATGTCGGGCGGCTGGTTTTTCGTCGTCGCCTCCGAGGCCATCACGGTCGGCGACACGACCATCGCGCTGCCGGGAGTCGGCTCATACATCGCCAAGGCGAACAACGAGGGCAACTGGTCGGCCATCGGGGCCGCGGTGCTGACAATGGGCATCGTCATCCTCCTTTACGACCAGCTGCTGTTCCGCCCGATCGTCGCCTGGGCGGCGAAGTTCCGGGTCGAGCTTTCGGTCAGTCAGGACGTGGAGTCTTCCTGGGTGCTGAGCCTCATCAAGCGCACGCACTGGCTGCGCCTCGGCGTCACCCCGGTCCTCGCCGCCTTGCGCAGCGCGAGCCTGCTCCCGCTGCGTTTCCCGAGCGCAGCGTCGCCGCGAAGCCGCTCCTCCGAAGGACCGTCGCGACTTCTTGACGCCATCTGGATCGTCGCCATCATCGCCGTGGCGGCCTGGGCTGGGTGGCTCACCATTTCCTATATCGCGACCGAACTGGACTGGAGCGAGGTCGGGCGCGTCTTCGTCCTGACGTTCTACACCCTCATCCGCGTCGTCGTGCTGATGGCGCTCGCGACGGCGGTCTGGGTGCCGGTCAGCGTGTGGATCGGTCTGAGGCCGCGCTGGGCGGAAGCCGTTCAGCCGATCGCCCAGTTCCTGGCCGCGTTCCCCGTCAACCTGTTGTTCGGCGCCGCGGTCAGTCTGGTGCTCATGTTCAACCTGAACCCGAACATATGGCTGAGCCCGCTGATCGTCTTCGGCACCCAATGGTATATCGTGTTCAACACGATCGGCGGCGCGGCCGCCTTTCCCAATGACCTGCGCGAAGCGGTAGCGAATTTCCGGATCCGCGGCTGGCGCTGGTGGACTCAAGTCATCATTCCAGCGGTCGCCCCCTATTATCTGACCGGCGCAATCACCGCATCCGGCGGCTCGTGGAACGCCTCGATCGTCGCCGAATACGTGAAGTGGAAGGACCATACGGTCGTCGCCGACGGCGTCGGATCCTATATCGCCCAGGCGACCGACAAGGGCGACTTTCCGCGCATCGTGCTCGGCGTCGCAGTGATGTCGCTGTTCGTGACGCTATTCAATCGCTTGTTCTGGCGCAGGCTGTACGCCCTTGCGGAGCGGCAGCTGCGGCTTTGACGCCCTGGCATCATCGAGGAGCTTTGCTCATGTTGGACCCAGCCGTAACGACGCTGCTCAAGGTCGAAAAGGTGAGCCAGGTCTTTTCGACCGGATCGGGCGAGACCCGCGCGCCGGTATTGAGCGACGTGTCGCTAAGTCTGAAGACCGGCGAGATCGTCGCCCTGCTTGGCCGCTCGGGATCGGGCAAGTCGACGCTTTTGCGCCTGATCGCGGGACTGACGCGCCCGACCGAGGGGACGGTCACGATCTCGGGCGAACCGGTGAACGGCCCGGCCAAAGAGGTCGCGATGGTCTTCCAGAGCTTCGCCCTTTTTCCTTGGCTCGATGTGCTCGACAACGTCGAAATCGGGCCGCGCGCCAACGGCGTGCCACTCGATGAGACGCGCAAGCGCGCGCTCAAGGCGATCGACACCATCGGGCTCGACGGCTTCGAGTTCGGCCTATCCGAAGGAATTGTCGGGCGGGATGCGCCAGCGCGTCGGCTTTGCCCGCGCCCTCGTGATGCAGCCGAAGATCCTTTTGATGGACGAACCGTTCTCGGCGCTCGACGTGCTCACCGCCGAAACCCTGCGCACCGATCTGCTCGACCTGTGGCAGGACGGGCGCATTCCGATCAAAGCCATTCTGATGGTCACCCACAACATCGAAGAAGCGGTGCTGATGGCCGACCGGATTCTCGTTCTCGCGTCAAACCCCGGCCGGATCGCGTCCGAGATCGCAGTCACCCTTCCGCACCCGCGCGATCGGCTTGACCCGAACTTTCGCGAACTCGTCGACAGGATCTATGCGTTGATGACGCAGAGGCCGGACACGACAAAACCGGCGGCGCGCGAAGCCGCCGCGGCGGCGATGGGGCTCGGGCTCGCGCTTCCGCGCGTATCGACCAACTCGCTCGCCGGTATGCTGGAGGAGATCGCCGCCCCACCCTACAACGGCAAAGCGGACCTGCCCCATCTCGCCGACTCGCTCCAGCTCGAGATCGACGAATTGTTTCCGCTCGGCGAGACCCTGCAATTGCTGCGCCTGTCGGAATTCGAGGACGCCGACATCAAACTGACGCCGCTCGGCCAGCGGTTCGTCGATATGGACGTCGACCAGCGCAAAAAGGTGTTCGGCGACCAGGTCCTTGCCCATATCCCGCTCGCCTCCCACATCAAGCGGGTCCTCGACGAGCGCCCGTCGCACAGAGCGCCCGCCACCCGCTTCCGCGAGGAACTCGAGGATTATATGAGCGAGGACTACGCCGAACGGACCTTGCGGGCGATCATCAATCTCGGTCGCTACGGGGAGTTGTTCGCCTACGACGAAAACAGCCAGACCTTCAGCTACGAGAATCCGCAATAGCGACCGCGATCCCGCTCCTGAGGTTTGACTTGTTGCGTTTTATGCGCTGCAATATAGATATTGCAGTGCAAGAGCGGCTTTGAGCCTAAGGGAGACGCTCGATGACACCGACTTCCGCCACCCTCGCCGTCGACGACAAACCGGTCGAGAAGCCGCGGCCAGCCGTCGCCACCCTGACCATCGGCCAGAAATCCGTCGAGCTGCCGATCAAGAGCGGCACGATCGGCCCCTCGGTCGTCGACATCGGCAAGCTCTACGCCCAGACCGGCATGTTCACCTACGACCCCGGGTTCACCTCGACCGCGAGCACCGAATCCAAGATCACCTACATCGACGGCGACGAGGGTGTTCTTCTATACCGCGGCTATCCGATCGACGAACTCGCCGAGCACGGCGATTTCCTCGAAACCTGCTACCTGCTCCTTTACGGCGAACTGCCCACCACGGCGCAGAAGGCCGACTTCGACTATCGCGTAACCCGGCACACGATGGTCCACGAGCAGATGAACCGGTTCTTCAACGGCTTTCGACGCGACGCGCATCCGATGTCGGTGATGGTGGCCTGCGTCGGCGCGCTCGCCGCTTTCTACCACGACTCCACCGACATCACGGATCCGTGGCAGCGCGAGGTCGCCTCAATCCGCATGATCGCGAAAATGCCGACGCTCGCGGCGATGGCCTTCAAATACACGATCGGCCAGCCCTTCGTGTATCCGAAGAACGAGCTCGACTACGCTTCAAATTTCCTGCGGATGTGCTTCTCGGTCCCCTGCGAAGAATACAAGGCCAACGCGGTGCTGGCGCGGGCGCTCGACCGCATCTTCATCCTGCACGCCGATCACGAGCAGAACGCCTCGACATCGACAGTGCGCCTGGCGGGGTCCTCCGGCGCCAACCCGTTCGCCTGCATCGCCGCCGGCATCGCCTGCCTCTGGGGTCCGGCGCACGGCGGCGCCAACGAGGCGGCGCTTAAAATGCTGGGCGAGATCGGACGAGTTGAAAACATCCCCAAGTTCATCGCCAAGGCCAAGGACAAGAACGATTCGTTCCGGCTGATGGGCTTCGGCCATCGGGTTTACAAGAACTACGATCCGCGCGCCAAGATCATGCAGAAGACGGCGCACGAGGTGCTGAACGAGCTAGGCGTCAAGGACGACCCGCTGCTCGACGTGGCGATCGAGCTCGAGCGGATCGCTCTGCACGATGACTATTTCATCGAGAAGAAACTCTATCCCAATATCGACTTCTATTCCGGCATCACATTGAAGGCGATGGGCTTCCCGACCGACATGTTCACCGTGCTGTTCGCGGTCGCGCGCACCGTCGGCTGGATCGCCCAGTGGAAGGAAATGATCGTCGATCCGGAGCAGAAGATCGGCCGTCCGCGCCAGCTCTACACTGGTTCGCCGCTGCGCGAATATAAGCCGATGGGCAACCGGTGAGGGAACTGGCCGGTTGGCGAACTCCTCGTGCGTCGCCGGCCAAACGAACTAACCTGGGCGAGGCACATCAATAGGCGCCGGCCAACCCGGAGCCTCGGCGATCATCCCCGCCGTCGCCCATGCGATCTTCGCCGCGACCGGCGAGCGCTCGCGCCGGATGCCCGTCGATCCCGGAGGCGCTAAAGGAACGGGCGCGGGCCGGTCACGGTTGCGCCGTGAACATCGGTTTGAATGACGGGGTTCGGAACAGTCCGAAACTTCGGGTGGAGGGAGAATTCAGATGATTCGCAAGGCGAAGGCGGTTTGGCATGGGACAGGCCGCGACGGCAGCGGCAATCTTTCAAGCGATTCCGGAATTCTGGCGGCCGCGCCCTATTCCTTCAAAACCCGGTTCGAGAACGAGAAGGGGACGAATCCCGAGGAGCTAATCGCTGCGGCGCACGCCGGCTGCTTCACGATGGCGCTCGCCTTCGGGATGCAAATGGCGGGCTTGAACCCGGCCGAGCTCACGACCGAGGCCGCGGTCACGCTCGAACCAGAAGGCCAGGGTTTCAAGATCAGCAAGTCGGCTCTCACCCTGCGCGCCAAGGTCCCGAACCTGGACGAGGCGAAATTCATGGAGCTGGCGAAGGGCGCCGAGAAGAACTGCCCGGTCTCCAAGGTCTTGAACGCCGAGATAACGCTGGACGCCAAGCTCGTTTGAGTCCCGTTGTCCGGCTCGCCGATCGGGAAGCTGCTGCTCCGCCCGCGCGCCGTGCTCACCGTTTTGGCGCGCGGCCGTGGCAGCGGCAATCCCCCATCCGCGAGCGCCGGCGAAGGCGCGCGAAGGCGGCGTGCTCGACGCTGGCGATTTCTCTGTCGCCCAGGCGCCAAGGCGGATGACATCGCGAGGCTCATCCGCGACTTCGTGACCGTTTGAGGCGACCGGGGATGCTCGGAGCGACAATCTTTTGCAGAAAATCAGAAATTAGATTAGACTGCCCCCATGAGCGATCCTGCCCCGCATTCCGAGACCACTGGCCGCCGTTGCGGCGTCCCTGACGTGCAAGAAAAGTCGTCCGCCCGTTCGAGCCACGCAATCCATTGAAAACTCTCGATTCGGACGAGAGAATCCAAGAAAATCCAAGAAAATCCAACCCTCGTAAGTGGCGGTCTTGACCGCGATAGGGCCGCGAACAAGGAAACCCAAGCGGGGGCGACGAGCCCCCGGTCAAAGTCGTTCGCGCCGGGCGCCGTCGATCAACGCGCTCGAAAGGCTCGGCTCGCAGGCGCGCGCTTCGATCGTCTCGAGAATCGCGCGCGCGGCGTGGGCGCTGGGCGCGCCGCCGTCGGAAAGGCTCATCAGCCCGTCGAGCCGTGACAGGGCGTCGAGCTGAGCCGCCCGCGCCGCGCCGTCGCGAACGATGTCTGCGAGCGCCGCGCCCAGCGCGGCCGGCGTGCAGTCCCGCTGCAGGAACTCGGGAATCGCCCGCTCGCCAAGGATGAGGTTGGGCAACAGGATCGAGGGGACCTTGATCAGGTATTTGAGCTGCTCCTCGACCAGCGAGACCTTGTAGGCGCCGAGCATCGGAACGCCGGCAAGCGCGAGTTCGAGCGTGACGGTGCCCGACGCCGCGAGGCCGGCGCGAGCAGTGCGAAACGCGGCGCATTTGGCGTCGTCGCCGAGCACGATTTCCGTCGGCTCAGGCCATCGCGCGGCAAGCGCGCGCACGTCGCCCTCAACATGCGGCAGCGTCGGCAGCACCGCCGTGAACGGGCCGACAGATTGGCGCAGCGCGGCAAGCGCGCCGCCGAAGTCTGCCATCAGCCGGCGGACTTCCGAGCGGCGTGACCCGGGCAGGACAGCGATGAGCGGCGGCGGCGCGTCGCGGCGGCGCGCCTCGTCCGCGTTGGGCCGCAAGGCGCCAAGACGCTCGATCAGCGGGTGGCCGACGTAAACGCAGCGCGGCCCATTCAGCCGCCGATAGGCCTCGGGCTCGAAGGGCAAGAGCGCCAGCACGCAATCGACATAGGCTTGCATCGCTTTCGCCCGGCCGGGCCGCCAGGCCCAGACGCTCGGAGAGACATAGTTGACGATGGGCAACTTCGGCAGCGCCGCGCGGACGCGGCGGGCGACGCGGTGGGTGAAGTCAGGGCTATCGATAATGACGAGCGCATCCGGCCGCGCGGCGATAATCGCCTCGGCGGTCCGACGGATGTGCGCGATGAGCCTCGGAAGCCGGGCCAGCACCGGCAGGATGCCCATCACCGCGATGTCGCTGATCGGAAACAGGCTCTTGAGGCCCTCAGCCTCCATCGCTTCGCCGCCGACGCCCAAGAAGGCGACCTCGCCCGCGCGCGCATCACGGAGCGCGCGCATGAGCTTGCCGCCGAGCTGGTCCCCCGAGTGCTCGCCGGCAACCAGCGCGACCCCCAAAGAACTCATCGCGCCGCGCCCGCCGAAGCGAAGCCGGCGACGAACAGGCCGGCCGCGTCGGCTTGACGCGACAGGCGTTCGCGCTCGACGATGAGCACGCGGCCCGCCGCGACCGCCGCGCCGCGAAGTTGCGCCTTGGCCGCGGCTTCGATCGTCTTCGGGCCGATCGCTGGCATGTCGAGCCTCAGATCTTGCCCGCGCTTGGGCGCTTTCACGAGCACCCCAACCTGTCCGGCGAAGCGCAGTCGTCCGTTGGCGCGCATCTCGGCGACACGGGCGAGCATCGCATCGGTGCCTTCGGCCGCCTCGATCGCAAGCACCCGACCGGCGGCGACGACGGCGCCCTGCCCCGCGTCGAAACTCGACAAGGCCTCGATGAGGCGGGCGCCGAGCGCAATCTCGGTTTCATCCTCCGGCGACGGCGCGCGCCCGCCAAACGGACCAACCGGCGCAAGCAGGCGGGGCGCAACATCCTGGGCGCCGATAACGCGGATCCCCTCGCGCTCAATAATTGCGGCCAGGCCGACGAGAAGCCCGTTGTCGCCGCGACGGAACAGTCGCGCCAGCCCCGCCGCGCGCTTCACCGCCCCCCAATCGAGCTTGATGTCGGCGAACTCGGGTCTCGCCATCGCGCCGATGATCACCATCTCGGCGACGGCGCGCGCGTGCAACGCCGCGAACAGCTTGCCGACCTCGCCCATGCGGACCCAGACGTGAGGGTAGGCTTCAATGGCCGAATCGGTCGCGCCTACGACGCCAACGAGAAACGGCTCGCGGCCTGCCCGGCGCGCCTCCTCTGCGACCTCGAGCGGAAATGCGCCCGCCCCGCAGAGGATCGCCAGAGGCGGCCCTGAGACGGCGGCCGGACCGCTCACCCCTCCTCGCCCTTGCCCGCGCGCGGTACGCAGATGGCGCGGTCCCCACCCTGCTGAAGAAAGGCGACGATCTGCTGTACGGCCTCCTGACCGGCGAACGCCTCGGCGACATCCTCTACCCGCTCCTTTAGCGCGCCGTCGCCGTTGAACAGCATTTTGTAGGCGCGTCTGAGTTCGTGGATCGTCTCGTGCGCGAAGCCCCGGCGCTTGAGACCGACCACATTGAGACCGGCCAGGGCGGCGCGGTTGCCTAGCGCAATCCCGAACGGAATAAGATCATGCTCGACGCCCGCCAGTCCGCCGACAAAGGCGTGCGCGCCGATACGGACGAACTGGTGCGCCGCGGCGCCGCCGCTGAGAATCGCGAAGTCGCCGATCTGGCAATGCCCGGCCAGCATCACATTATTGGACAGGATGACGCCCTCTCCGATGCGGCAATCATGCGCCACATGGGCATTCGCCAGAAATACCGAGCGCGGGCCGACGACCGTTTGAGACCCGCCGCCTGCGGTGCCCGGGTTCATCGTAACCCCCTCGCGAATAAGACAGTCTTCGCCGACTGAAAGGCGAACCGGTTCCCCGCGATACTTGAGGTCCTGCGGCGGGTGGCCGATCGAGGCGAACGGATAAATGATCGTGCGCGCGCCGATCGTTGTTTCGCCGGCCAAGCTGACATGGGAGACGAGCCGCACGCCGTCACAGAGCGTCGTTTGGGAGCCAATATGGCAAAACGGCCCTATCTCCACGTCCGCCCCGAGCCGCGCGCCATCCTCGACAACGGCGGTCGGATGGATCGCTCCCTTCATTCACGCACCAGCATCGCGGACACTTCGGCTTCGCACACGAGGTCGCCGTCGACTTTCGCTTCGCCGCGAAACCACCACATGTTGCGGCGCTTGGCGATACGGGTCATGTGAAACCGCACCTGATCGCCAGGAACGACCGGCTTGCGGAACTTGGCCTTGTCGATCGTCATCATGTAGACCACGCTCGGCGCCCCGCTAGCCGCCTGCGACGCGACGCAGAGCGCGCCTGCGGTCTGCGCCATCGCCTCGATCAAAAGGACGCCCGGCATGACCGGGCGGCCTGGGAAATGGCCCTGGAAATGGGGCTCGTTTGCGGTGACGTTCTTCACCCCCACGCCATATTCGTCACCGCGTGCTTCGACGATCCGATCGACCAGGAGAAACGGATAGCGGTGCGGCAAAAGCGCAAGGAGCTTCTGGATGTCGAAGCTCTCGAACGCCCGACCGATCGGTTCGTTCATTCCGTTTCCCCTTTCCTACCCTGTGTCCGTTGAGCAGCGGTCAATCCGCACTGCCTTCGCCACGGGCAGCGCCAGCGAGTCGCTTGACGGCGGCGACCTCGCGAAAGAACTCTCGCACCGGCTTCGCAGGAGCGCCCGCCCACCGTTCGCCAGCAGGGATGTCGGTCATCACGCCGGCCGCCGCGGCGACCTGGGCGCCCGCACCGATCGTGAGGTGTCCGGCGATGCCGGCCTGGCCGCCGAGAGCGGCGAAATCGCCGATCGCACTCGATCCGGAAACTCCGGACTGGGCAACCAGCACCGCGTGGCGGCCGATGACCACGTTGTGGCCGATCTGCACCAGGTTGTCGATCTTCGCGCCTTCCCCGATCACGGTGTCACGGTTCGCACCCCGGTCGATCGTAACCCCAGCGCCAATCTCCACGTCGTCCTGAATGATGACGCGCCCGATCTGGGGCACTTTGAGATGGCCGCGCGGCCCGAGCGCGAAGCCGAACCCGTCCTGCCCGATGTGCGCGCCTGGGTGAATGATGACCCGATCGCCGATTAGTGCAGCGCCGATCGTGGTTGAGGCGCCGACGGACCCGTCGCGGCCGATGCGCACCTCCGGACCGATGACCGCATTGGGGCCGATGACCGTCCCGGCGCCAATCTCGGCGCCGCGGCCGATCACGGCGCCCGGGTCGACGGTCACACCTGGTTCGAGCCGCGCCGAAGGGTGAATCGCCGCCGCCGGCGAAATGCCAGTCTCGCCGAATACCGATCCTGGCTTGACCGCGCTCGGGTAGAGTTTCGCCATTACCAAGGCCATCGCGCGGTAGGGCTCGCGGACGACGAGCGCAATGCAGGTCGAAGGCGCAGCGCCGGCGTAGCGTTGCGCAACCAACGTCGCGGCGGCGCGGGTGCGCTTGAGCGCATCAATGTATCTCGGGTTGTCGAGGAAGGTCAGATCCCCGGGGCCGGCCTGATCGACTGCGGCGACGTCCCGGATTGTGCGGTCAGCTTCGGCGCCGTCGGCAAGCGTCGCGCCGCACCAACTTGCGACTTCAGCCAGCGAAGGCGCTGAGTGCGACGGAAAAAAGCAAATTTTGGCCAATTGCGGAGTTCCGTCAGAAGCAACGACGGGCGCGCCAGCTCTGGCGCGCCCGCTTGTTGGCGAAGCCGGGTCGATCGGCGCTAGAAGGTCGTGCCGCCCGAGAAGTTGAAGAACTGCGTCTGGTCGTACTTGCCTTTCACCACCGGGATCGCAAAGTCGAACCTGATCGGGCCCATCGGTGAGGCCCAGATCAAGCTCGCGCCGACCGAGGCGCGGATCTGGTTCGGGTCCCAGACAGTGGCGCAGCTGACCTGGGTGATGGGAAGAGTCCCCGGCGTCGGGCAGTAGGTATAGCCGAGAAATCTCGTGAAGTCGGTTGGACCGGAATATCCAATCAGGCTACCGGCGTCGGCAAACACAGCGCCTTTGAGCCCGATTTCGCGCGGCAGGCCGAAGATCGGGAAGTCCACTTCGGCCGAAGCGCCGTAATAGGTCGTGCCGCCCAGGGCCGCGGACTGAATGTCATACGGATTCGAGATATCGCGCGGGCCGATGCCAGATGGTGCGAAGCCGCGCACCAGCGACGGGCCTTGCATGAAGTTATTGATGATGAGCGGCTGATTGGAACCGAAGGAATTGATCTGGCCGGCCTGGACATGAATCTGGCCGATAAAGTCCTCCGTGATCGGATGATACCAGCGCGCGTCGAACGTTTCACGGAAGAATTCCGATTGGCCGCCCAGGCCGGCGACTTCCTGCTTGAAGTTGGCGTACCACCCGCTGGTAGGGTCCTTGCGGTTGTCGAGATTGTTGTAGAGAAGCGAGAAGCCGGCCAACGAAGTCACGATGGCGCCTTGCGCTGCCGCCTGCTTGATTTCGACCGGCGCCTCGCCATTGCTCAAGCAGTTGATCCCCACCTCGGGCACGACAGGGATAAAGGTCCCCCCGGGAAACCATGTCTGATTGGGTCCGACGCAATCGTCATAGGGTTGAGACGAAGTGTTCGGGATAGTGATCTTCAACTCGTAGAGCGAATAATTGGGCTGGAACGTCAAGTCGTCGGTGATCGGAATCCCGAGCCTCACCGTCCCACCGGTAGTCCAGTTCTCATAGAGCGCATATTGGTTCTGATTGTTGACCTGGTGGTAAATGTCAAACCCGGCCGCCAGTCGCTGGCCCAAGAAGTAAGGCTCGGTGAACGAGGCCTTCCAGCCCTGGGTGTACTGCCCGTCGGAAACACTCAGCCGCACATATTGGCCACGGCCGAGGAAGTTCGTCTCGGTATAGGCGAGCTCGGCCAGGAAGCCCTGGGTTGTCGAATATCCGCCACTGAGGCTGATCGAGCCGGTCGGCTGGTCCTCAACGTCGACGACCACGATGACCCGGTCCGGGGCCGACCCAGGCCGGTTCGAGATATGGACCTTCTTGAAATAGCCAAGGCTGTTGAGGCGGCGTTCGGCGCGCTCGATCAACACGTGATTGTACGGATCGCCTTCGCCGATATCGAATTCGCGGCGAATGACGTAGTCGCGGGTGCGCGTATTCCCGACAATGTCGATGCGCTCGATGTAAACCTTGGGGCCGTTGTCGACCGAGAACGAGATTGCGATCGTATGATTAACGGTATCGCGCTCGCCGTGCGGACGAGCCTCCGAAAACGCATAACCCTGCGTTGCGACGTTGCGTGTTATCGCCTCGACCGACTTGTCGATGGCGCTCGCATCATAGACGTCGCCCTGTCGTAAAGACACAAGATGAGCGAGCGCCGGCCCGTCGACCTTCGGAATGTTGGAAACCACATTCACGCTTGAGACGTGGTATTGCGGACCCTCGTCCATCGTGATCGTGATAATGTAGCCGGGTGGGTTCTCCTGGTAGGTAACGTCGGTGCTCACGATCCGGAAGTCGGCATAGCCGTTCTTCATGTAGTAGCGGCGAATCGCTTCCTCGTCCGAGGCGAGACGATCCGGATCGTAAACGTCGGTGCTCTTGATGAACGATAACAAGTTCATCGTGCTGGTTTGCATCAGGCCGCCCAATCGGTAGTTCGAAACGGCGTGGTTGCCGACGAACTTGATCTCGCGGATACCTGTCTTGCCCCCTTCATCGATGGTGAAGACCAGATCGACCCGCCCGTTCGGCAGCTGGACCAGCCTTTTGGTCACCTTGGCCTCGTTGCGGCCGTATTTCTTGTAGGCGTCCTTGATGCGGCCGATGTCGCCGACAGCCGTCTCCTCGTTGTAGGTGGTATGCGGCTTCGACTGCACCTCGACTTCGAGTTGCTTCGTTTCGATCTGTTTGTTGCCTTCGAACGCAACTCTGTTGATGATCTGCGCGCCGCCGGCCAAGTTTACGACGATCTTGCCGTCGACTAGCTTGGCGCTGACGTCGGAGTAGATGCCGGTCGCCTTCAGGTCTTCCACCCCCCGCTGGATCGACGCCGGATCGGTTCCGCTAAAATACGGCTTCAGCGTCGAGGGATCGACGTTGGCGCCCTGCACAACAATCTGTTGAGCGCTCGCCGGAGTCGTGCAGTTCAACCCGCATAGACCGAAGGTCACCGCCAGGAGGACGCCGCCAACAAACCCGCGAATCCAATCCATATAGCCCAGAGCCCCTGTTCGCGCCGTCGCAGCATTCGCCTCTACGGCGCCGCTTCGGCGTGATCCTGCCTGTGCGTCCCTCGCCAGCGCCCCGCGGCGCCGATCCGGGACGACGCCGCAGACGCGACGCAGCGCTCACCTCCGCCAAGTGGCGACGGTCGGAACGATTAACGGCGTTTTACAATTTTTGCTCGACCCTGCAAACCGTTATTGCCCCAAGCGTACACCATTTCTCGCGAGCGTTGCGCCGAGGACACGCAATATGGTCGATTGTTGGTTAATTGCCGTTCGTGACCAGGCGCAAGATGTCATGCGAGGTCGTGAAAACCACCAGAAGCGCGACCAAGGCAATTCCGATTCTCAGCCCGATCTCCTGCGCCCGCTCACTTAACGGGCGCCCGCGCAGGCCTTCGTAGGCGTAAAACGTGAGGTGGCCGCCGTCGAGCAGCGGCACAGGGAGCAGATTCATCAGACCGACCGAAACCGAAAACCACGCGGCGAGACTAAAGAGCTCCCAAAAGCTGATTTTCGCCATCTCTCCAGCCATTTGCGCCGCACCGATCAATCCCGACATCTGATCGGTTGATTCGCGACCGGCGAAAATTCCGACGATATAGGTCCCGGTCGCCTTGATGATGAACCATTCCTGCGCTGCCCCCCAAGCGCTGCAGGTCATCAGGCTGCACCGCTCGACCCGGGCGTCACTCAGGTCGGCCGAGGACGCGAGGCCGAGTTGGCCCATGCGGCGCTTTCCGAACACACCTTGGTCGACGACGGTAATCTTGGGCGTCGCCACCAGGTCAACATCGCGTCCCTGCCGGTCGACGATGAAATTCATCGGCAGCCCGGTGCTCATTAGCGTCAATTCTTGAAGCGCTTCAAAGCTGCCGATCGGGTCGCCGTTGATTGACTTGACGACGTCGCCGGCCTGAAACCCGGCCGCCGCAGCCGGACTATTCGGCATGACCCGCCCGATTCGGGCCATATGCTCAACCCGACCAAAGCCCATAAACATCCCGGTAAAAATCACGAACGCCAGCAGGAAATTGGCGACCGGCCCAGCGGCCACGATCGCCGCGCGGTTGCGCAACGGCTGCCCCGCAAGGGTCAACGAGCGGTCAACTGATGGGTCCGCTTCGGCGATCTCGGCGACGCTCGCGACATTGGCGTCGCCATGGAACTTGACGTATCCCCCGAGCGGCAGCGCGCCGACCCGCCACCGCGTGCCGCGCGAATCGACCCGTGCCCATAACTCGGGACCAAAGCCTAGGGAGAACGCATCGATTTTGACGCCGCACCATCGGCCAACCAGATAGTGCCCAAGCTCATGGATGGATACGATGAGGCTCAGAATCAGGATGAACGGAACAACGTACCATCCAAGCCACGCCCCGAGGCCGGCGATCGCATTCACTACCGCCATGCATGGCCTCCAGCTCCGCCAGAAGCCGCACTGCCGCTGGAGGACGGTTACGAAACGGTTAGAGTGGCCTAAGTCCGCAACTAGGCCAATAGGCGCGAAGTCCTATCTAACGCGATATGGTGAATCGCAAGCGCTTCCGCAATGTCGGCCGGAGCGCCCAATTCGCCGGCCTCCGTCATCGCCGAAAGTGTTTTCGCCACTAGACCGGCGATGTCGCCGAAGCCGATCCTCCGGCTGAGAAACGCCGCGACCGCGATTTCGTTGGCGGCGTTGAGGGCGGTCGGCGCGCCGCCGCCGGCGCGCAGCGCCTCGATCGCCAAGCCAAGCGCCGGAAAACGTTTGAGGTCGGCGCGCTCGAAGGTCAAGCGGCCGAGCGCCGCGAGATCGGGTGCGCGGACGCCCGACGGGATTCGGTCAGGATAGGCGAGGCAATGCGCGATCGGCGTCCGCATGTCCGGAGACGCCATTCCGGCGATCAGCGATCCGTCGGCGAATGCGATGAAGCCGTGGACAATCGATTGCGGATGGACCACGACGTCGAGCCGGTCGGCGGGCAGACCGAACAGATGATGGGCTTCGATCAGTTCGAGTCCCTTGTTCATCAGACCAGCCGAATCGATCGTCACCTTCGGTCCCATCACCCAGTTGGGATGGGCGAGCGCCTGTTCGCGCGTGGCGGACGAGATGCGCTCGGCGCTCCATTCGCGGAACGGCCCGCCGGACGCGGTGATAGTCATGGTCTCGATAGTCTCAGGATCGCGCGCCCCGATCGCCTGAAACAGCGCATTGTGCTCGGAGTCCATCGGCAACACCGTCGAGCCTGCGCGCCGTGCAGTGTCCATCACCGCTGCGCCGGCGCATACCAACGTTTCCTTGTTAGCGAGAGCGACCGTGCGCCCCGCGGCGATCGCGGCGAAGGTCGGTTCCAATCCTGCGGCGCCGACGATAGCGGCAACCACCAGATCGGCGTCGCGCATTGCTGCTTCCATCACCGCTTGCGGGCCGGCAGCAATTTCGACCTTGAAACCCGCGAAGTCCCGCCTTCAGGTCCGGATAGCCGTCTGGGTCTGCGATGGCGGCGAATTCGGCCTTGAGCTCGATTGCGCATTTCGCCAGCGCCGCGCCGTTGCGGCCGCCGGCGACCGAGACGACCGAAAACCGGTCGGGCGCGGCGGCGATGACTTGCGCGCACGAGCGTCCGATCGAGCCTGTCGCTCCCAGAATTGCGAGCCGTTTGCGGGGCGGGGCGGGCGGGCGTTTGCCCGAGCGGGGGGGCGCGGCGGGTGCGAAGTGGGAGACGATCACCATTGAAACAGTCCGCTCGCGAGATAGTCGCCCCTGGGGTGCAGTATAGCGACGACTGCCGCGAAGGAGGACGCCGCGGTGAAGGCGTCGAGCCGATCCATCAATCCGCCATGGCCGGGAATGAGGCCGCTCGAATCCTTAACGCCAAAACGCCGCTTGAGCGCGGATTCGAACAAATCGCCAAGCTCGGACACGATCACAGTCGCAAGGCCGAGCCAGAATAGCGCCGCGACGCGATTCGTCCACGCCGCCAGCATGAGGCCGAGGACGGCCCCTGCGAACGCGCCGGCGATCGCCCCGGCCCACGTCTTACCCGGCGAGACGCTCGGCCACAGCCGCGGCCCGCCAATCAACCGGCCCGCGAAATAGGCGGCAATGTCCGCTCCCCAAACGACCGCAAAAAGCCACAGGATCGCGGCCATGCCGAAGCTCGGAGACGCCCTGAGTAGGCCGACGCTGGCGGCGAGTGCGCCGGCGTAGAGCAGGCCCCCGGCGGCCCAGGGGCCCCGCCTCCGTCCGGCAATCCAGCCCACAGCGACCGCCCCGAGCGCGAGAGCCGCTACGACGCCGAGAATCGAATTATGCGTCGCCGCCAGCGCCCCGATCGCCAGTGCGGCCGCGCCACCGGCGACCCGCTCGATGAGGCGTTCGCCGCCGACGAGCCGCTGCCATTCCCACAGGACGACCACCGAGGCGAGCCACCAGAACGTCGCAAATAGCAAGCCGCCGATCCACGCCACCGCCAGCGCGCAGCTTGCCATCACTCCTGCAGCCACCACCCGCGGCCGGAGATCCGGCCCGAACCGCCCACCCTGGCGTGGCGGCGCCGATCCGACCGCCGGGCTCTCTCCGCTCGCCCTTATTCCCATGTGCTCACGACGCCGACTTTACCGCGGCCGGCTCGATGACAGCCCCGAACCGACGCTCGCGCGCCGCATACTGATCGAGCGCTGAGACGAAAGCCGCGTCGTCGAAATCAGGCCAAAGGATCGGCAGGAAAACGAGTTCGGCGTAGGCCGTCTGCCAGAGGAGGAAATTCGACAGGCGCATCTCGCCCGAGGTGCGGATGACCAGATCAGGATCGGGAAGGCCGGCCGTGTCGAGCCGGTCTGCCAGTTCGTCCTGCCCGATCGCTTGGGCGTCGAGGCGCCCCTCGCGAATATCGATTGCGAGCCGCCGCGCCGCCTCGACAATCTCCTGCCGCGCGCCGTAATTGAAAGCCACGGTAAGCGTGAGCCCTCGATTCGCGGCCGTCAGCGTCTCCGCCTCATTGATGAGTGCGACGATGTCGGGCGCAAGATTGTCCCTTTCGCCAATAATCTTCACCTTGACGCCGTTGGCGTTGAGCTCGGCGAGGTCGTTGCGAATGAATCGCTTCAGCAAGCCCATCAGCATCGCCACTTCCTCAGGCGGGCGACTCCAGTTTTCCGACGAAAAGCTATAGACTGTCAGGAATTGCACGTTGTGCTCGATCGCCGAGCGGACGGCCCGGCGGACCGCCTCGACGCCCCTCCGATGGCCTTCGAACCGAGGCAGGCCGCGCGCCTGCGCCCAGCGGCCATTGCCGTCCATGATGATTGCGACGTGGCCCGGCTTCCGAGCTGTTCTGGGATCGAGACTGGGGCGGGAATAGCGCATGATGGCCTCGGACAATGGTGCGATCGCCTAGACCTGCATGATTTCCTTTTCCTTGGCGGCGAGGGAGGCGTCGATCTCGTGAATCGCCTGATCGGTCGCCTTCTGCACTTCCGCCTCCTGATGCTTTTCGTCGTCCTCGCTGATTCCATGCTCCTTTAGGAGCTTTTTTAGGATGTCGAGGCCATCGCGTCGCACGTGCCGCACGGCGACCCGTGCGTCCTCGGTATATTTATGCGCGATCTTGACCATTTCCTTGCGCCGCTGCTCATTCAACTCGGGAATGCGGATGCGCAGGACCGAGCCCTCGACAGTGGGGCTCAAGCCCAGATTCGCGTCCCGGATCGCCTTGTCGACCGCCTGCACCATGCTCTTGTCCCAAACCGAGACAGAGAGCGCACGCGGTTCGGGAACACTAATAGTAGCGACCTGGTTTATCGGCATCCGTTGACCGTAGGCCTCAACCTGAACGGGTTCGAGCAAGCTTGCGCTCGCCCGGCCAGTGCGCAGTCCGCCGAGCTCATGCTTGAGCGTCGCGTGGGCGGCTTGCATGCGGCGTTTGAGTTCGCCCAGATCGAATTGAGGCAGTTGCGCCATGTGGGTCCTACAAATTCAAGGCCGAATCGGGCGGCGCGACCGGAGCGCACCGCCAAACGGAGCAGGCGGCGATATATCCCGCGCCCGGCGCCTCATTAGCATAGCTTTCGGCCTCTGACAGCGCCCAAACCGGAGCCCGCTAGCGCCGAGCGGTAAGCGGCCGTAGACACCGGCCGGCGCCGTTCTTGGCAAGTTTAGAACCTCAGCCTTAGTTTCCATGTGCGCCTTGTCGAGCTTCGCCGCTTGCGCGATCGCAGCGAGCGCCGCACGGCACTGTGGCTGGATGAGACCCGCCGCCATGATGAGCATCGCTGCGTCGTCAGGGGAGTTCGGGCAATTCGACAACTTCCTAGAATGCGATCGCGGGGTTGGGCGTGTACGGCATGAACACCGAGACCATCGGCTTCCTTCCCCGCCGCGTGCCGCCGACGATCTCGCCGGACGCAGACGGAACGACCAGCAAGCGGCAGTGAAGTTGGCGGTCAGGAAACCTGAGCAGGATCAGGCCGATGATCGCAATCAGGACGCCGAAGCCTGGAACATGGAACGGAAGATAGCCATCCGGCGACAGGTCGGGAAACCTGGGCCTTACTCAATTGTCCACCGTATTAATCACCCGCCAGACGATGCTGGCCGACGGGACCGAACACAACGAGACCGGGGAGATGCGACGAACGAAGCCGCTGGGTGAGCGAGCAGTGGAACGGCTGGAAAGATTCGACCATGAGCGCCTCGGCGCGCCGACATGACGGGCCGCGCGCGACCTCGCTAGTCGAACCAAGCCGAGGCAAGGACCCAGCGTTGAGAGCTGGCGGAACGCGGGCGCTTCCGGCTAACCATCTTCCTTATCCCCCGCCTCGTAGCCCTCGCAGGAGCGGCCGAAAGCGGAAAGCGCGTCTTCGAGGTAGTCGGGCAGCAATTGCATGTCGATCAGATATTTCCAGGTCGGACCCACCGCTCGCTCGCGCGCCTGGGCGACCGCTGCCTCCCACTCCTTCGCCTCGAAGTCGCCACGCCCGATCCAGGCGAGCGCGACCAGCGCCGCCGACTCATCAACATCGAGATCGTTGAGGTATTCGACGAACTCGCGCCGGGTCGGGCGGTCAGAAGCGTCGGTGAGCATGATCCGCTCCTCGTCGTCGCTCGGATTGGAGGCGTCGGGCTCGACGCCGATGTCCTCGCTTTGATACTCGCGCGCCATTTCGATGACAAAACAGACCTTCGCAGGATTAATTTCTGGCATCGGGCGCTCAGAAAGGTCGATCTTTCGCATGGCCAGTCCTTCTTCCGCGTTCCATTCCATCAGAGATAGAGGCGACGCGCCTTGCTCGAAATCAACTCCGGCGGCGGAAAAAAAGGATCTGGCAAGGTTCAGGCGAGCTGCGACGGGAGCACGATCTGTGCGCAGGCGATCGCGATGGATTTCATCGCTTACCGCTCGCCACGCAGCTATTCCACCGTAACCGACTTCGCCAGGTTACGCGGCTGGTCGGCGTCCTTCCCCATAATGACGGCGGTATGATAGGCGAGCATCTGGATCGGCGCAGCATAGACGATCGGGGCGAAATTTGCGCTCATGTCGGGCATAGCAAGGAAATGCTCGATCTCGACTGCGGCCTCTTCTGCGGCGCGCTTCTCCCCGATCAGCACGATGCGGCCGCCGCGCGCCGCAACCTCCTGCATGTTGGACACGATCTTCTCGAACACCGCGTCGCGTGGCGCGATGACGATCACCGGCATCGCTTCGTCGATGAGCGCGATCGGCCCGTGCTTCAGTTCGCCCGCCGCGTAGCCTTCGGCATGGATGTAGCTCAATTCCTTTAGCTTCAGCGCGCCTTCGAGCGCCAGCGGATAGGCGGCGCCGCGGCCAAGGTAGAGCACGTCGCGGGCGCGTGCGACCGTATGGGCGAGTTTCTCGACGGCCGGCTCGAGTTTCAGCGCCTCAGCGAGGAGGCCCGGCGTTGCGATCAGCTCCCCAATCAGGGCCGCCTCGGCAGCCTCGTCAATCTTCCCGCGCGCCTTGCCGAGGCCGACCGCAAGCGCGGCGAGCGTAACAAGCTGGCAGGTGAAAGCCTTGGTAGAGGCGACGCCGATCTCCGGCCCGGCGAGCGTCGGAGCTAGCGCGTCGGCGAGACGGGCAAGGCTCGAATCCGGCACGTTGACGATGCCGATCGTCCTCGATCCCCTCTCCTTCACGTAGAGCGCCGACGCGAGCGTGTCGGCCGTTTCGCCAGATTGCGAGACGACGATCGTCAAGCCCCCGTCGTCGACCGGCGCCTCGCGATAGCGATATTCCGAGGCGACGTCGATCTCGACCGGCAACCTTGCGAACCGCTCGATCCAGTATTTGCCGATGAGCCCGGCCATGTAGGCGGTGCCGCATGCGACAATCGTGACTTCGCGCAAGCTTTGTCGGATCGACCGGCCAGGCAAATGGTTTGAGGCGCATCGCCGCAATGTCGATGTAATGGGCCAGGGTATGGCCGACGACTTCGGGCTGCTCGTGGATCTCCTTGGCCATGAAGTGGCGATAGTTCCCCT
>CAWHTU010000028.1:0-89044 GCA_963832305.1 uncultured Alphaproteobacteria bacterium
CGCACCCTGCGAATGCAAAGGCGAGCGGATGGACGAACGCAACCCAGCCGGTCCGCGACCCGCGGCGGGCGCTTTGCTCACGCGAGCGCCGTCGCTATAACCGCCCTCCGGCGATGCGGGCGCGGGCATGGGAGGGGATGGAATGAACAAGCAAGCGGCTGAATTTGTCGGGACTTTTGCGCTGGTGTTCTTCGGCTGCGGGGCGGCGGTGGTTGGGAGCATGGGATCGGGGCCGGGGGCGATCGACCTATTGGGAATCGCGAGCGCGTTCGGCTTCGCCATCGTCGCCATGGCCTATGGCATCGGGCCGATCTCCGGCTGCCATGTCAATCCGGCGGTGAGCTTCGGCGTCTATGTCGCCGGCCGGATGAGTCTGCCCGACATGCTGAGCTACTGGGTCGCCCAGGTTCTGGGCGCGATCGTCGGCGCGATCATCCTCTATCTGATCCTGTCCGGCAAAACTCAAGGGTGGAACGGGGGGCTCGGCCAGAACGGCTGGGGTCCGGGCTATCTGGGCGAATACAATGTCGTCTCGGCCTTCGTCTTCGAAGTGGTGGCGACGTTCCTGTTCCTGGTCTGCATTCTCGGCGTCACCCACCCGTTCGCGCCGACCGGCTTCGCCGGCCTCGCCATCGGGCTCACGCTAGTCGTCATCCATCTGGTCGGCATCAACATCACCGGCACCTCGGTCAATCCGGCTCGCTCGATCGGCCCCGCGCTGGTCGGAATCGCCTCGAAGCCGGAAGCCGTCGCCAGGCTATGGCTGTTCATCATCGCCCCGCTCATCGGCGCCGGCGCCGCGGGCTTAGCGTTCCGCACTGGAGCCCTTCTGGACGCGCCGAAGAAGGCCTGAGCCGACCGCCGCACGGTCTTGCCAGCGCGGGCTCGGCGGGCGAAAAGCCCGCCATGCTCCATATCAGCGCCCTGACCTACCGGCTCGGCGAGCGGCTCCTGATCGACAACGCCTCAGCGGCGTTGCCTTCAGGAGCGCATGTCGGGCTCGTGGGGCGCAACGGCGCCGGCAAGACCACGCTTTTCCGCCTCATCCGCGGCGATCTTTCCCCGGAGGGCGGCGCGGTCATCGTGCCCAGGGGCTTGCGCGTCGGAAGCGTCGAGCAGGAGGCGCCGGGGGGATCGGAAAGCCTCGTCGAATTCGTGCTCGCAGCCGACCGGGAGCGCGCCGCGCTCATCGCGGAAGCGGAGACAGCGACCGACCCGGAGCGCATCGCGGAAATCCAGACCCGCCTCATCGACATCGGCGCCCATACCGCGCCGGCGCGGGCGGCGCGCATCCTCAAGGGGCTCGGCTTCGACGACGCGGCGCAGGGCCGGGCGCTCGCCGAATATTCCGGCGGCTGGCGCATGCGGGTCGCGCTCGCCGCGGTGCTGTTCTCCGGGCCCGACCTCCTGCTGCTCGACGAACCGACCAACTATCTCGACCTTGAAGGGGTGCTCTGGCTCACCCAGTATTTGAAGAGCTGCCCGGCGACGATCGTCGTCATCAGCCACGACCGCGACCTGCTCGACGACGTCGCCGATCAGATCCTCCATCTCGAGCGCGGCAAGCTGACCTTGTGGACCGGCGGCTATTCGAGCTTCGAGCGCCAGCGCCGGGAGAGCCAAGTTCTTCTCGGCAAGGCGATCAAGAAGCAGGAGGAGCGGCGCGCCCACTTGCAGGCCTTCGTCGACCGCTTTCGCGCCAAGGCCTCGAAAGCGGTCCAGGCCCAATCGCGACTCAAGATGCTGGCCAAGATGGAGCCGATCGCGGCGATCGTCGACGACACCGTGCAGCCGTTCAAGTGGCCGCCGGTCGCCAAGCGCCTGAGCCCGCCGATCGTGACCATGGAGAAGGTGAGCGCGGGATACGACGGGCGCGCCGTCCTCGCGCGCATCGACCTCACCCTCGCCGACGACGACCGAATCGGGCTCCTCGGCCCGAACGGCAACGGCAAATCGACCTTCGCCAAGCTGATCGCCGGGCGGCTCACGCCGATGGCGGGCAGGATGACGCGCGCGAGCAAGCTTCAGGTCGGCTATTTCGCGCAGCACCAGATCGACGAGCTCGAGCCCGGCGGCAGCGTCTACGACCATGTCGCCGGGCGTATGCGCGGCGAGAGCGAATCGAAGATTCGCGGCCGCGCGGCGATGATCGGCTTCTCCGGCGCCCGCGCCGCGACCAAGATCGAGGCTCTGTCGGGCGGCGAGAAGGCGCGGTTGATGATGGGGCTCGCCGCCTTCGACGGGCCGCAGCTCCTGATCCTCGACGAGCCGACCAACCACCTCGACATCGACAGCCGCGGCGAGTTGATCGAGGCGATCAACGACTACGAAGGCGCATGCATCCTTGTTTCGCACGACCGGCGGCTGCTCGAAGCCTGCGTCGATCGACTGTGGCTGACCGCGAACGGAACAGTGAAGCCGTTCGATGGCGACCTCGCCGACTACGGCCGCTTCGTTCTCGGCCCCGACGCCAGGCCGGCCGAGACGCGCAAGCGCGAGCCCGCGTCTGCGCAGACGATAAGACCCAAGCGCGAGCCTGCGCCGCTGAGGCGTGAGCTTTCCGCGCTCGAAGACAAGATGAACCGCTTCCACGATCTCCTTCGCCGAGTAGACGATGCGCTGGCTCAGGCGAGCGCGCGCGGCGGCGATGCGGTGAAAATCGCCGATCTGGCGGAGAAGCGCGTCGAGCTCGAGCGCGCCTTGACCGCAAGCGAGGAGGCCTGGTTCGAATTGTCGGCCGAGGCGGAAGGAGCATGAGCGGGACGGCCTTGAGGCGGCTGGCGGTGGCGGCGGCAGTTCTGGCGCCGGCGACGGGAGCGCTCGCGGCGGATGCCGCGCCCTGGCCGGCGAGCTTCGTTGGGAGGCTCGAAGCGCTGGCGCTGATCG
Organism: uncultured Alphaproteobacteria bacterium; assembly: GCA_963832305.1. GTDB lineage: Bacteria > Pseudomonadota > Alphaproteobacteria > Rhizobiales > Beijerinckiaceae > Roseiarcus. The sequence goes on from CAWHTU010000028.1 coordinate 2,887, forward strand.
AGAGCCTCAACGCCGATCTCCTCGCCCATGACAGCGCGACGCTCACGCTCGAGCGCTGGTGCGCCGATCATCGCCTCGCCGATCCGGCGCTGATCGTCGCCGAGCGCGTGCATGACGTGGACAAGCCCGCGACCGCGGAAGTGCGCGCCGCGCTCGACGTCAGGCCGGACGAGCCGCTCGGCTATCGTCGGGTTCGGCTCAAATGCGGCGCGAAAGTGCTTTCGGAGGCCGACAACTGGTATGTGCCGGCGCGACTGACGCCGGACATGAATCACGTGCTGGAGACGACCGACACGCCGTTCGGCAAGGCGGTCGCGGCGCTCCATTTCCGCCGCCACACGCTTTCGGCGGACTTGCTCTGGCGGCCGCTGCCGAACGGCTGGGAAATGGGCGCGGCGGCGGCCGCAGGGCGAAAAGGGCGCGCTCGCGGTCCCCGATCATGTGCTCGAGCACCGCGCGGTGCTGTCGACGCCCGACGGCGAGCCGTTCAGCGAGGTGGTCGAGACCTATACCGGCGAGGTGCTGGCCTTCCCGCCGCCAAGATGAGCGCGGAGAGTTGTCTTAAGCGAACAGCGGGAGCGGCGCATGCACGACAAACCCTCGTCGAAGTCCGGTGACAGAGTGACAATCGAGGTTGCCGCCGGAATCGCCGAGGTCACGCTCAATCGCCCGGACAAACTGAACGCGCTCGATCCGGCGATGTTTAAGGCCATCATCTCGGCGGGCGAAAAGCTCAGCCGCATGGCCGGTCTGCGCGCCGCCGTGCTGAGCGGCGCGGGCCGCGGCTTCTGCGCCGGCCTCGACAAGGAGACTTTCGCGTCGATCGCGGCCGGAGGCGCGCGACCCGCCATCGGCGATCTCGCGCAGCGGACGTATGGGCTTGCGAATGACTTCCAGCAGGCCGCTTACGTCTGGCGCACGCTGCCCGTGCCCGTCATCGCCGCGATCCACGGCGTCGCGCTCGGCGGCGGCTTCCAGATCGCGCTCGGCGCCGACATCCGCTACGTCGCGCCGGACGCGCGGCTCTCGATCCTCGAGATCAAATGGGGCCTCGTGCCCGACATGGCCGGAATTGCTCTCATGCGCGAGCTCGCCCGCTCCGATGTGATCCGCGAGCTCAGCCTGACCGGCCGCGTCTTCTCCGGCGCCGAGGCGCTTACATACGGCTTCGCCACCAGCCTCAACCCCGACCCGCTCGCCGCCGCGCGGGCGGCGGCTAAGGAGATCGCCGCCCGCAGCCCCGACGCGGTGCGCGCGCTGAAGCGGCTTCTGAACATGGCGAGCGACGCCAATTCCGCCGCGATCCTCCTCGCCGAATCGAAGGAGCAGGCGGCGCTGATCGGCTCGCCGAATCAGGTCGAGGCGGTGCGCGCGGGGATCGAGGGGAGAGAGGGACGGTTTCTCGACCCGGGAAAGACGTAGCAGGTCGGAAATCAATCCCCGTATTGTTGGTCGGTAACCTTCTCCATCCAGTTGGTCGGCGCTTCATTGATGGCGACATGGGTCATGGCGGCGGTCGGCGAGGCGCCGTGCCAGTGCTTTTCGTCCTTCGAGATCAACACGACGTCGCCGGGATGAATATCCTCGATCGGTCCTCCCTCGCTCTGAACGCGACCCGAGCCGGCGACGACGATGAGAATCTGGCCGTTTGGATGGGTGTGCCACGCGGTCCGAGCGCGAGCCTGGAAAGTAACAACTCTCCAATCCGCCGCCGCCACCGGATTCAACTGAACCACGTGATCGATTTGAACCGGGCCGGTGAAATATTTGGCCGGTCCGTCCTCGCGCGAAACCCTCCGCTTGATTTCCATGCGCTGTCCTTCCTTGTTGACCAGCCGGCGCGGCGCGCTCGTCGCCCGGCCACAATCTAGGCGCGCGCGGCGATCGCGACCAGGTGTTTGATCGCGTGGATTGGCCGCCGAGCGCGCCGGGCTTGGCGCCCTTTCCTTACCCGCCCGAACCGCGTACCCATTTGGGCGGTCCACCCCGCGCTCCGGCGCGGTCGCAAAACGTCCAGCCGGAAGAGGAAGCGTCGATGTTCGTCAATGGCCTGTTCGCCGGCAAGAAAATTCTCGTCACCGGCGGCGGCACCGGGCTCGGCAAGGCGATGGCGGAGCGGTTTCTCGGCCTCGGGGCCGAGATCGCCATCTGCGGCCGGCGCAAGCGCGTCTGCGACGCGACCGCTGCCGAGCTCATGAAGGCGCATGGCGGGCGCGTTGCGAGCTATGGCGTCGACATCCGCGACGCGGCGGCGGTCGACGCGATGATCGAGGAGATTTTCCGTGAGGCCCCGCTGACCGGCCTCGTCAATAACGCCGCCGGCAACTTCATCTCCCGCACCGAGGACTTGTCTCCGCGCGGCTTCGACGCGATCGCCAACATCGTCATGCACGGCACCTTCTACGTGACCCAAGCGGTCGGAAAACGCTGGATCGCCGGCAAGCACAAGGGCGCCGTGGTCTCGATCGCAGTCACCTGGGTGCGCAACGGCGGCCCGTTCGTCGTGCCCTCGGCGATGAGCAAGGCGGCGATCCAGGCGATGACCATGTCGCTCGCCCAGGAATGGGGCCGCTACGGCATCCGCCTCAACGCGATCGCGCCGGGAGAAATCCCGACCGAAGGCATGAGCAAGCGCCTCATGCCTGGCGCCGAACCCGGCGCGTCGGCCGCCCGCAATCCGATGGGGCGCGTCGGCCGGATGGAAGAACTGCAGAATCTCGCGGCCTTCCTGATGTCCGACGGCTGCGATTGGCTGAGCGGCGAAACGATCGCGATGGACGGCGCTGAGGCGCTGGCGACCGGCGGCAACTTCTACGAGCTGCGCCGCTGGGGCGACACGGAGTGGAAGGCGGCGCGCGAGGCGATCCAGGCGCTCAACGCGCGCGACAAAGCCGAGCGTGCGTGAGCGAAGGGGAAGAGCGGGCATGGCGAACGCGAGTGGAATGCGAAGCTGGAAGCTCGCCCAATTCGGAGCGCCGCTGACCGAGACAATCGAGTCGCCGCCCAACCCTACGGGCGCGCAAGTGCTGCTCCGGGTCAGCGCCTGCGGCGTGTGCCACAGCGACCTGCACATCGCCGACGGCTATTTTGATCTCGGCCACGGGGAGAAGCTCGACCTCACGCCTTTGGTCAAACTGCCTCGCATCCTAGGGCACGAGATCGCGGGCGTTGTGGAAGAGATCGGGCCGGACGCGGCCGGCGTGAATGTCGGCGACCGCCGTGCGATCTATGCCTGGGGCGGCTGCGGACAATGCGCGCTGTGCCTCGAGGGCGAAGAGAACCTGTGCGCCAAGCCGAAGAACCTCAGCGTGCGCGCCGATGGCGGCTTCAGCAACTACGTCCTTGTCGATCATCCGAGATATCTCGTCGAATACGAACCGCTGTCGGCGCCGTTCGCGGCGACCTTGGGCTGTTCCGGTCTCACCGCCTTCAGCGCGCTGAAGAAAGCCGCTCCCGTCGATGCGCAGCACCCGCTCATGATCATCGGCGCAGGCGGCCTCGGCCTTGCGGCAGTGAGCCTGTGTCTTGCGCTCTATCAAACCGGTCCGATCGTCGCCGACGTCGATGCGGCGAAGCGGCAGGCGGCGCTCGAGGCCGGCGCCTCGGCTGTCGTCGATCCGGCCGATCCGAACGATTGCAAGAGGTTGCTCGGTGTAACGGGCGGTCTTTCCGCGGCGATCGATTTCGTCGGCTCGGAAAAGAGCGCGGCGTTCGGCCTCTCGCTCCTGCGCAAGGGCGGAAAGCTGATGGTCGTCGGCCTATTCGGCGGCTCGATGGCCTTGTCGCTCGCAACCCTGCCGCTCCGCGCAGTCGGCCTCGTCGGGGTTTACACTGGAACGCTGCCCGAGTTCCGGGAGCTGATGGCGCTCGCGCGCGAAGGCAAGGTGAGGCCAGCGCCGATCGAGACGCGGCCGCTCGATCAGGCGCAGCGATCGATGGACGACCTGCGCGCCGGCCGGGTGCGCGGCCGGGTGGTCCTGACCGCATGAATGACGTTGCCGCCTTGGCCGTTCGCCGCGCGCCGATCCTGGCGAAGATCCCGCCGCCGGCTCAGTTCGCGCTGACGTTTCTGGTTGGAGTGGGGCTCGATCGGCTCATGCCGTGGCGGCCGGCTTGGATGACGATGCAGATCGTGCAGTGGGCGGGCGCTAGCGCTTACGCTCGCCGGCTGTTCGCTCGCCGCGGCCGCGGCGGGACGGTTCGTGCTCCGGCGCACGACGCTCCATCCGACCGGTGAGCCGGCGCATCTCGTCGTCACCGGCGCGCATGCATGGTCGCGCAACCCGATGTATCTGTCTCTGGCGGCCGTCTACGTCGGTTTGGCGCTCGCGATTGGGAGGGCCTGGCCGCTTGTCCTGGTCGTTCTGCCTTGGGCTTCGATGAACTGGGTCACAATCCCGTTCGAGGAGGCGCGTCTCAACGAAATTTTCGGCGAGGATTACGCCGGCTATTGTCTAAGGGTTCGGCGCTGGATCTGAAGAGGCGCCCTCTTTTCCCGCGGCGCGGGATTCCCTACCACTCCGGCGCGCCTCTCGCGGCTTCGGCCAGCGAAGCGGCGACGTGGGGCGCGAACGAGCGCCAGACCTCGATGTGGAACTTCGTCTCGGCGCGGCGCCACAGCACGATCTCTGCCTTGTCGTAGAGCGTGCGCGTCGCCATCCCGAGCGGAAAAGCCGCAAGGTCGAGGTCGAGCGGACAGCCGGCGTTGAGGACGCGCGCGGCGGCGAGGCCGCTGGCAATGAGGCCGATCTGGCGATGCGAGACGTCGACCAGGCTGTGGGCGGTCCCGTCGAGCACGGATTCGAGCGTGTCGCCGAGCGGCGCGGGATCGGCGCCGTCCGCGATCATCAGCCATTCGTCGGGGCCGAGCCACAACGCCGCGCGCCCCGCGCCTTCGCCCGCCGGCCCGAGCCGCACGGGCGGCTCGGCGCCAAAGGCGATCCCGCAAGCGACGCGGGCGCCCTCGCCGCCCCGCAGGATGAAACGGGCGGCCGGCGGCGCCTCGGACAAGGCGAATCGCGGCCCGGCAGGGAAGGCAAAGCCTTCGAGCGGCGAGCGGGGCTTGAGCGCCGCGTCAGACATGGAGGCGCGCTCCCGGCTTGTCGTAGAAGACCGGCGCCGTGACGGTGACCGGAATGGCGCCGCCCGGCATCGGGACGTTGAGCTTGGCGCCGACGCGCGAGCGCCCCGCGGCGACGAGCGCGAGCGCGATCGAGCGGCCGAGAGTTGCGCTCGCATAGGACGAGGTGACATGGCCAAGCGCGGGCGTCCCGGTCGGCGGGTTCGCGCTTTCCGTCACCTGCGCGCCCTCTTCGAGCACGATCGCCGGATTGTCGGTCAGAAGCCCGACCAGCTGCTTGCGATTCGCCACCAGCATGTCGGGGCGCGCGAGCGAGCGTTTGCCGACGAAATCCTTCTTCGATTTCCCGATCGCCCAGTCGAGGCCGAGGTCGGCGAGCGTCACCGTACCGTCGGTTTCCTGGCCGACGATGACGAAGCCCTTCTCGGCCCGCATCACGTGCATCGCCTCGGTGCCGTAAGCGCAACCGCCGCGTTTCTCGACCTCGCGCCATGCCGCTTCCCAAACGGCGCGGCCGAAGTGCGACGGCACGTTGATCTCATAGCCGAGCTCGCCGGTGAAGCTCACTCGCATGAGCCGCGCCGGAACGCCGCAGGCGCGCGCGTCGCGCACCGCCATGTGAGGCATGGCTTCGTTGGCGAGATCAATCCCCCCGATGAGCGGTGCGACGCAATCCCGCGCCTTCGGTCCCTGGACCGCGATCGTCGCCCATTGCTCGGTCGTCGAAGTGAGCCAGACCTTGAGATCGGTGAACTCGGTCTGGAGATAGTCCTCCATATGAGCGAGGACGGCGGGCGCGCCGCCGGTCGTCGTCGTCACATGGAAACGGTCGGGCTTCAGACGCGCGATCACCCCGTCGTCCATGAGAAAACCCGCTTCGCTCAGCATGAGGCCGTAGCGGCAGCGGCCGACTTCCAGCTTCTGGAAGGCGTTGGCGTACATGCGCTCCAGGAAGATCGCCGCATCGGGGCCGACGACCTCGATCTTGCCGAGCGTCGAAGCGTCGAACAGGCCGACGCTGTCCCGGGTCGTGCGGCACTCGCGCGCGACCGCCTCGTGGATCGATTCGCGCCCGCGGGGAAAATACCAGGCGCGCTTCCATGCGCCCACATCCTCGAACCTGGCGCCATTTTCGGCCGCCCAGCCGTGAATGGGCGTGCGGCGGATCGGATCGAAGAGGTCGCCGCGCGCTGGGCCGGCGAAGGCGCCGAAAGTGACCGGCGTATAGGGCGGGCGGAAGGTCGTGAGTCCCACCTCCGGGATGGGCTTCGCCAGCGCGTCGGCTGCGATCGCGAGCGCGTTCATGTTCGAGAGCTTGCCCTGGTCGGTCGCCATGCCGGTCGTGGTGTAGCGCTTGATGTGCTCGATCGAGCGCATGCCCTCCTGGACCGCCAGGCTCACGTCCTTTGAACACACGTCGTTCTGGAAATCGACGAACGCCTTGCCGCGGCGGCCGGCGCGAGGCGGCGGCGCGGCCCCAGCGCCCGTCATCGAAACCGCGCCGCTCACGGCGTAGACCCGCGCGCCCGGGGCGGCGAAGCCGGCGCCCGCCGCCGCCGCACGCCCCGCCGAGTTGCCCTCCGCCAATGCGGCGGCAAGATCGAAGGAAGCATTGCAAGCCCCGGCCGATCGCTCGCGCTGCGCGGATGCTCCCGGCCTGAAGACTTGCAGCGTGTCGTCGAAGACGAGCCTGCCGCGCGACTGCGAAAAGAGATGCACCGAAGGCGTCCAGCCTCCCGACATGAGCAGCGCGTCGCAAGCGACGGTCCGGTTCGCGCCGGCGACACTCACGCGAACGGACTGGACGCGAAGGCGCCCGCCGACGCCCAGGATCTCCGCCCCTGCCGCGACCTCGAGGCCCGCCGCGCGGGCGGCATCGCACAGCGGCCCCTTCGGGTCCGGGCGCAGATCGGCAATGAGCGCCACGTCGACGCCGGCCGCTTTCAGGTCGAGCGCGGCGCGATAAGCGCCGTCGTGCGCCGTTGCGACGACGACGCGCTCGCCGACCTTGACGCCATATTGGCGCAAATAGCGTCGTGCGGAATTGGCGAGCATCACGCCTGGGCGGTCGTTGTCCGGGAACACCAGCGGACGCTCGATCGCCCCCGCCGCCAACACCACCTCGCGCGCGCGAATTTGCCATAGCCGTTCGCGCGGCAAGTCGGGATCGGCGATAAGATCGGATTCGGCGAGGCGCTCGTTGAGGGCGGCGAAGTTCTGCGCGTAGTAGCCGAACGCCTGCGTTCGCGTCATCAGGCGCACGTTTGGCCGCTCCCGAAGCGCTGCGATCGCTTTCGCCAGCCAATCGCGCGCGGACATCTCCTCGATCCCGGCCTCGTTTTCGGCGAGGAGCGAGCCGCCGAGCGCCGGATTTTCGTCGCACAAGACGACGCGAGCGCCGCTTGCGCTCGCGGCCAGCGCTGCGGCGGTCCCGGCCGGGCCCCCGCCGACAATCAGGACGTCGCAATGCGCGAACGTCCGCTGATAGCGGTCGGGGTCAGGCTCGCGGGGACCGACCCCGAGACCCGCGGCCCGGCGGATCGCCGGCTCATAGATATGCGCCCAGGCCCAGTTCTTGCCGATGAGGTTCGGGCCCATGAAGGTCTTGTAGTAGAAGCCGGCGCCGAATAGCGGCGAAAGGAGATCGGTCACCGCGCCGACGTCGAATGCGAGCGACGGCCAACGGTTCTGGCTCGACGCCGCCAGGCCATCATAAAGCTCGACCTGCGTCGCACGGAGGTTCGGCGTCCGTCGGCCCGGCCCGCGCGATACGGCGACTAGAGCGTTCGGCTCCTCGGCGCCGGCGCTGAGGATTCCCCGCGGCCGGTGATATTTATACGAGCGCCCGACGAGATGAATACCATTCGCGAGCAGCGCCGAGGCGAGCGTATCGCCGACATAGCCTTGATGGAGAAGGCCGTCGAATGTGAAGGTAAGCGGGCGCGAGCGATCGACCGAACCGACGCCTGCGAGACGAAACGGCTGGCTCATCCGCGCCGCTCGGCGCGTTCGCCCGCGACGTCGGGCCGCGCTTCGCCGGCCTTGTAAACCGCCAGGATCTTGTCGCTCACCGTGTCGCGCAGGCAATTGAAGAAGCGGCCGCAGCCGAACGCATGGCGCCAGCGCTCGGCGGCCACGCCCTTCGGATTGGAGCGGAAATAGAGGAAGCTGGCCCATTCCTCATCGCTCAGCGCGCTCGGATCGGCTGCGCGCGCGATATGCGCTTCGCCGCCATAGCGAAACTCGATTTCCGGCCGCTCCATGCCGCAGTAGGGACAGGCGATCAGCAGCATGAAAAGGAATCCAGACCAAAACAAAGATTGCCAGCGACGACCCGGAGCAAAATACTATCGGCTGCTATGGGTGGCGGACTTGTTGGTGATCTTCCAGACGCCGTTGATCTTGAGCAGATTGTGGAAGTCGATCCACCCACTGGACCTGTCCGAGGCACGATCCCAGCTGAGCTGGACGGCGGCGGCATCCCCCACCTGAGTAACCGAAATGAATCGACCCACGACGCCCCAGCTCGGCGGTGTCGCCCACTCCTCAAAACTCCTGGAGACCGGATTCTTATAAAGCGAGCCGTCGGCATTGATGTAGAACATCCAGGCGTCTTCGTGGAAAGCTGCCTTGAACTTCCCGACGTCGTTGTCATTGAATCCATCGATGTAGAGCTGCACAACTCGAACGATCGCGTCGTAGTCGTCTGTCCTCGCAGTCATGGGGACCTCCTCGTTGCCCGTCTCTGATCGAGACGCACAACTTAATGGGCCACCGCCGCCGCCGCGGCTTCGTCGATCAGCCGGCCGGAACGAAAGCGGTCCAGCGTGAACGGCGCCGCCAGCGGGTGCGGCTCGCCGCGAGCGATCGTGTGCGCGAACACATGGCCCGAACCTGGCGTCGCCTTGAAGCCGCCGGTGCCCCAGCCGCAATTGACGTAGAGGCCCGGAACCGGAGTCGAGCCGATGATCGGCGAGCGGTCGGGCGTCACATCGACAATGCCGCCCCAGTTGCGCAGCATCCGCATCCGCCGCACGCGCGGGAAAAGCTCACAGATCGCCTCGAGCGTGTGATTGGCGATGTGCAAGCCGCCGGTCTGGGAATAGGAAATGTAGGCGTCGGTGCCGGCGCCGATCACCAGCTCGCCCTTGTCCGACTGCGACATATAGGCGTGGATGGTGTTCGACATCACGACGCACGGCATCATCGGCTTGACCGGCTCGGAGACCAGCGCCTGCAAGGGATAGCTCTCGAGCGGCATCCTGACGCCGGCCATCGCCATCACGACCGACGTATGCCCGGCCGCGACGACGCCGACCTTTTTGGCCGCGATCGCGCCCCGCGTCGTCTCGACTCCCGAGACGGCGCCCGAGGCGTCGCGGCGGATCGCGGTCGCCTCACAGTTCTGGATGATGTCGACGCCGCGCGCCGACGCGGCCCGCGCGTAGCCCCAGGCGACTGCGTCGTGCCTCGCCGTGCCGCCGCGCCGCTGCAGCGCGGCGCCGACGACCGGATAGCGGATGTCGCGGGCGATGTTGAGAAGCGGGCAGAAGGCCTTGGCCTCCGCCGGCGTCAGCCATTCGTTGTCGACCCCGGCCAGGCGATTGGCGTGAACATGGCGCTTGCCGACCTGGATGTCGTGGGTGTTGTGCGCCAGCATCATGACGCCGCGCGGCGAATACATGACGTTGTAGTTGAGCTCCTGCGACAGGCCCTCCCAGAGCTTCAGCGCATGCTCGTAGAGCGCGGCCGATTCCTCCCACAGGTAGTTGGAGCGGATGATCGTGGTGTTGCGCCCGGTATTGCCGCCGCCGAGCCAGCCCTTCTCCAGGACCGCGACGTTGGCGAGGCCGTGCTCCTTGGCGAGGTAGTAGGCGGTCGCGAGCCCATGCCCGCCGGCGCCGATGATGACCGCGTCATAGGCCGCCTTAGGCTCGGGATTACGCCATTGCTCCGGCCAACCTGAATTGTGCCTGAGCGCCTGCAAGGCAACATTGGCAAAGGAAAATCGCACGTTACGCGCCTTTGGGTGAAAGTCGGCGGCGACGATTGCCCGCATTCGCTCGCAATTGCGAGAATAATTTCGCGGCGGCGGCGAAACTTTCTTTTTCGACCCGCGCTCGCCACGCCAGGCCATTTCGGTCACATCGACGTGAGCAGGCGCGATCGACCCATCAGGGGGTGACGCCAGGCGCCGAAACTGCTATGTTTGCCGATCCCGTGGAACCCGGGACCGGAAACGCGCGTGAAGGAGAATGTAAATGAGCTGGACTGCTCCTATCGTTGTTGAAATCTGCGCTGGCATGGAAGTGACGGCTTATCTGACCGCCGAAATGTGAGCGCCTGCCGGCGTTTCCGCCAATCGGCGGAGCGCCGGAAACTCTTTTTGAAGCATGCGCGCAGCGCAGCTTGGTGGAGGACGTGGCCGGATACGGGGCCGCGACGTCTGGGGTTATACCTCCTATCCCTCCTCTATGATCCCTTCATAACTGGTCCCGACTGATCCGGCGGCTCTCGCGCGCAAAGTGAAACGCGCCCGCGAACGTTTTCGATCCGCACAACTCAGCGAAGATCAGGGCGCGCAGCCGACCAGATCCTTATCCTCGATCGAGAACGGCTTGCCCGTCTCGATGCGTACGGCCTTGGCCATGCACAGGCGTCCGTCCGCCAGCGTGAGCCGCGCGTCATATGCGCCGGTCGTGACGCCGGTCACCTTCACCCGCTCATCGTGGTCGACCGCGCCGTCGGGATCGTTGGCGCATTGGTTGGGACCGAACGCCGAAGTCCCGGCCGGCGCAAGTTCGAGTGATTTGACGGTCGAGGACGTCAGGTTCCAGAAGCGCGTATCCTTGGCGGTCGCGGGCCCGCCGAGAACGACCGCGGCGAGGCTGAGCAGTATTGCCGATCTCATGGTCCCTCCCCGGCGCTCGCGCCGAACTCTACCGATCATGGCGCCTGTCCGCAGCCGGGACAAATCGAAGCGGGCCGCCGAGCGCAACGGCTTTGGACCGCCGATGGCGCATCGATGGGGCGCGGCGACTGACGGCCTCGCCTCCCGTGTCCAAACGTCACAGAGAGTCGGACAATACTGTAAATATCAAGGCGCCCACTTGAGCAAAAGAGTTTACCGCAAGCATATGCCCTGGACGTTTGTCACAATGTTAGATCAAAAGTCCAAATTCATGTTGCGGCGCACACGTCGCAATGTGACAATTCGTTGACGTTGCGCTGTCTAAACATTGACCATCCTCAAAATGAAGGAATTTTTTTCTCCCGTGACACGCTGAGGACAAATTCGCTCGCCATAAAGCGTTTGCCTGTCCACGCGGTGAGAGGAGCCCGCCTTATGATTGTGCGCGAGATTGTCCTGACCTGCTCCAATCCTCACGTTGCGCGCGCTGCAATCCTTTCGATTGGCGGCGACTTCGCCCGGCGGTTTTCCCGCGACGCGGCCAAGCGCAACCTGACGAGCGGCGTTTTCGCCGCCGGGCTGGTTCGCCGCTTCTCCCGTCACGCCGAGCACGGCGACTGGGAGGGGGTCGGCCAAGCTGCACGCGGCGCTGACCAGCCGATTCTGTCCGGCCTCAGGTACATTCTGGATCGGGTCCGCGAACTGGACGAAGACGATTCAGATCCCGTCGAAGACTGGCGCGCCCCCACGCCGTCGTTCTCCCGGTGCGAAGCCTGGCGGCATTGAAGCGGGCCGCGAACTGCCTTCTCCCCTTGAAGGGCCGGGGAAGGGGTCGCCCCTCAGCGCCGGCTTGTGAACGCTCACGGCGCGGCGCAGAATTCGCGCCATGTATCTCGGGCTCGACTGCGGAACTTCCGGGCTCAAGGCGCTCCTGACCGACGAGCGGGGCGCGCCGGTGGCCAGCGCCCTCCGCGCCTATTCGCCCGACCGACCGCGCGCCGGATGGTCGGAGCAGGATCCAGAGGTCTGGTCGGCCGCCATGGCCGGCGCGATCGCCGACCTCAGGAACTCTGCCGGCAAGGCGCTCGGCGCGTTGAAGGCGATCGGATTTTCCGGCCAGATGCACGGCGCGGTCCTCCTCGATGGCGCCATGAAGCCGGTCCGCCCCGCCATTCTGCACAATGACGCGCGCGCCGATGGCGAGGCGCAGGAGCTCGCATCGGAGCATCCCGGGCTTGCGCGGATCGTCGGCGTGAAGCCGATGCCCGGTTTCACCGGGCCGAAGCTCAAATGGATCGCCCGCCATGAGCCGGACATTCGCCGCCGAACCGCGTGGCTCCTGTCGCCGAAGGACTATTTGCGCCTCAAGCTTGGCGGCGAACTCTTGACCGACATGAGCGACGCGGCCGGGACCTGGCTCCTCGACGAGGCGGCGCGGGCCTGGTCGGCGGAAGCCTTTGCGGCTTGCGAGGCCGATCCCGCCTGGGCGCCGCGGCTCATCGAGGGGTCGGCCGCGGCGGGGCAGGTCGGACCCAAGGCCTCCGACGAGCTCGGCCTGCCGCGCGGCGTCGCTCTCGCCGCAGGCGGCGGCGACGCGGCGGTGGGCGCGATCGGCCTTGGCGCGATCACGCCGGGGCAAGCGTTCATTTCGCTCGGCACCGCGACCCAGCTCATCGTTGCGACGGACCGCTACATCAGCGCGCCGGAAAAGGTCGTCCATAGTTTCGCCCATGCGCTGCCCAATCGCTGGTACGCGATGGCGGCAATGCTGAACGGCGCCGGCGCGCTGGCTTTCGCCGGCCGCCTTCTCGGCGCGGCGCCGGAGACGCTCGAGCGCGAAGCTGCGGCGGACTATCACGGCCCCGGCGGCCTTCTGTTCCTGCCCTATCTTTCGGGCGAGCGTACGCCGCTCGACGACCCTTATGCGCGGGGCGTGATGTTCGGCCTGAGCGAGACGACGGCGCGCGCCGACGTCGCCCGCGCGGTGATGGAGGGCGTTGCGCTGACGCTCGCGGACGCGCGCAACTGCCTCGCTGCCGCGGGCGCTTCGATCGAGCGGGTCGGCCTCATCGGCGGCGGCGCGAAGAGCCTTCTATGGACTCGCATGATTGCCGCGGCGACCGGCTTTACCGTCGTTCGCATGCAGGGCGGCGAAACCGGCCCGGCTCTCGGCGCCGCGCGCCTCGCCCGGATGGCCGCAACTGGAGAATCGCCGGAAATCGTCTGCCGGCCGCCCGAAATCGCCGACGTGACCGCGCCGGACCCAAGGCTTGCCGAGATGTTTGCAAGGCAGCGCGAGCGGTTCAAGGGGCTCTACGCCGCGGTGAAGGCCGAGTTTCGGCGGTAGCGGATCGCTCATGCGGCCGAGGCCTCGATCATCAGAACGTCGAGGAGAAACGACCCATCGGGCTCGATCGCAAAATGCGCCTTCGTCTCTGAGGAGGCCGCGACCTGCAGCGCGCGGATCGCCCGAACATTCTCTTCGGGAGTCCGCATGCGCGCCGTCCAGACGGGAAAATCCATCCGCAGTTTCCAGGTCCGGCAAGCCTCGATGGCGAAGCCCGACCGGGCGAGCGTGTCGATCCATTGCGCGCAGGTGTAGTCGCGTACGTGCGAATGGTCGCGCAACAGTTCGATCGCCTGGAGGTGGGTGTCGAAAAGCGGAGCCCCAGGAGCGTAGGCGTCGACGAACACGGCGCGGCCTTCGCGTTTCAGCGAGCGGCGAGCTTCCCTGAGGCCGGCGCCGAAATCGCGCCAGTGATGGGCGGAGAACCGGCTGGCCACGAAGTCAAACGTCGAATTTTCGAACGGGAGCCGCTCGGCGGGAGCCTCGACCGTCTCGATGTTGCTCAGCGCCTTGCCGCGCGCCGTCGCCGCGACCGCGGCCAGCATCTCGCGCGACAGATCGGCAGCGATCACCCGGCGCGCGTGGCGGGCCATGACGTAAGCCACATGGCCTCCGCCCGCGCCGAGGTCGAGAGCCAGCTCCGGGCTGAGCTCGCGGACGAGCGCCTCGACCGCATCGAGGTCCGCTCCGCTCGCATGAACCGCGCTTTCGACATAGGCCTTCGCCTGAGGGCCGAATTGCGCCTCGACCACTTTCTCATGCGCCTCAACCATTGAATCCGCTCCTTTGCCGTCCTGGATTGCGCTCCGATCGAAACTGGTACAAGATAAAATATTATCCTATTATAATCGCCGCCATGCTCGACCCGGACCAACGGCGGCTCCTCGGCGCGTTTGTCCGCGCTCATCGCGAGCGGATGCAGCCGACGGCTGCATCCGACCGCCGGCGAACGTCGGGCCTCCGGCGGGAGGAGCTCGCCGCCCGCGCGGGCATCAGCGTGACCTGGTGCACCTGGATCGAGCAAGGGCGCCCGGTGCAAGCCTCCCCGGAGGCGCTCGGCCGCATAGCGAACGCGTTGGCGCTCACCCGCGCCGAACGCGCGTATCTTTTCGAGCTCGCCGGGCGTCTCGACCCGGAGGGACGGGCCGGATCGTCGGCGGACGCGCCTCCCGCATTGGTCGCCGCGGTCAAGGCGATCAAGCACCCTGCCTATGGACTTGACCGGCTCTGGAACGCCTGCTCATGGAACGAAGCGGCGGCGCGGCTCTTTCACGGCTGGCTCGACGGGGACTGTCAACGCAACCTGTTGCGGTACGTGTTTCTCGAACCTTCCGCCCGCGCGCTGATTCCGGCCTGGGAAGACAGGGCGCGACGCCTGCTCGCCGAATTTCGCGCCGATTTCGCCCAAACCTTTCGCGACGCCCGGGTCACGGCCTTTGTCGACACGCTCCGGGCCGAGAGCGCGCTCTTCGCGGAGGCCTGGGACGAGCAGGCGGTCCAGACCCGCGAGGGCGGGCTTCGCACATTCCACCATCCTCGCGACGGCCTCGTGAGCTTCACCCAGCACACTTTCGCCCCGGCGGAGCGGCCCGACTACAAGCTCGTGATGCTCGCGCCGGCCGACAGTTGAGCTCTGCCGGATCGAGGAGCTCGCGGCCCCGCTTCCTTGAGAAAGCTTAATGCGCCGGCCAAGTTCCGGATAGGCGCCAAGGCTGATGATGCCGCCACTCAGCCGCTGAACGCGGTCATTCACGAATCTGGAGGCCTCTCATGTCTTTCTCCGCCCTTTCCACCCCGCGCGCACGGCGCAGCACGGTCCTCGCTTCGGTTGCGGTCGCTGCGCTCGCCGCCGCCGGCGCGTTCGCCGACGGCGCGCTGACAAGCTCTCACCCCGCGCATGCGGCTCCCGTCGTGACGTCCGATCTCAATCAGCAGGGCGCGCCGTCGTTCGCGACCCTGATCGCGCGCGTCAAGCCGGCAGTGGTCTCCGTCAAGGTCAAGATCGCCAACGCCTCATCCGAGGACAACGGCGTGCAAATGGACAACCTGCCGCCGGAAATTCAGCAGTTCCTCAAGCGCTTCGGCGGAACGGGCGGAATGAACGGCGCGCCGCAGGCCCGCCAGCCCATGATGATGGGTGAAGGCTCGGGCTTCTTCGTTTCCGCCGACGGCTACATCGTCACCAACAATCACGTGGTCCAGAACGCCAAGACCGTTTCGGTCACCATGGACAACGGCAAGACCCTCGACGCCAAGGTCGTCGGCACCGACCCGAAGACCGACGTCGCCGTGATCAAGGTCAACGAGCCGGGCGACTATCCGTTTGTGTCCTTCGCCAAGGAGACGCCGCGGATCGGCGACTGGGTCGTCGCGATCGGCAACCCGTATGGCCTGGGCGGCACGGTGACCGCCGGCATTGTCTCGGCTGAGGGCCGCGACATCGGCGACGGCCCCTATGACCGGTTCCTGCAGATCGACGCGCCGATCAACCGGGGCAATTCCGGCGGCCCGACCTTCAACATGCAGGGCCAGGTGGTCGGCATGAACACCGCCATCTATTCGCCGTCGGGCGGCAGCGTCGGCATTGGCTTCGCCATTCCGGCCTCGACCGTGAGCACCGTCGAGGCGGCGCTCGAGCACGGCGGCAGCATTGCCCGCGGCTATCTCGGGGTCGAAATCCAGCCGGTAAGCCAGGATCTCGCCGAGAACCTCGGCCTCAAATCGGCCGGTGGCGCGATCGTTGACAAGGTCATGCCGGGAACGCCGGCCGCCGAGGCCGGCTTGAAGACCGGCGACGTCATCACCAAGCTCAACGGCAAGGATATCGCCGAGGCCTCGGATCTGACCCTTCAGGTCGGTATGCTCAAGCCGGGCGAAAAGGTCCAGCTGACCTATATCCGCGACGGCGCCGAGAAGACCGCCGAGGCGACGCTCGCCCCGCAGAAGTCCGACAAGACGGCGTCGGCTGATGAATCGACGACTGACAAGGCTACCCCGGCGCTCGGCATCAAGCTCGCGCCGGCAGGCGAAGTCGCCGGCTCCGGCGACAAGGGCGTCGCCATCGTCGGCGTCGATCCGGATGGCGCGGCCGCGGAGCAAGGCTTGGCCGCGGGCCAGGTCATCCTCGATGTGGCCGGCAAGCCGGTGTCGACGCCTCAGGACGTGAAGTCCGAGGTCGCGAACGCGAAGAGCCAGGGCAAGAAGTCGGTGCTGATGCGGATCCAGACCGCCGACGGCGCAAGCCGGTTCGTGGCCGTTCCGTTCCCCAAGGCGTGAGCGTAATCCCACGCTGAACGGGACGGACGGCGGCGCGCCGGCTTGGGAGGGTCGCGCGCCGCCGTTTCGATCGTGAGTATCGTGTAGGCGCGTAAGGGCGGCGCCGTTCAACGCGACGGCGCCGCCGCACCGAACCTCGGAGGCGGCGCCCCGCTTTTCCCGGAGTTTCATTGCCCTTATTCCCTGCATTGGTGGTAAGGGGACCGGCTTGCCTTTCGCAACTGGGCGAAACCTGCCGGGGAATTTCAAGTGATCGCGAAAACTGTTTTCACCACGGTCGCGCTGACCGCCGTCGCGGCGCTCTCCCTTGCTGCGGTCGAAAATGCCGAAGCCTGCACGCGCATTTTCGCCAATGACAAGGGCGACCCGATGCTGGTTGCGCGCAGCATGGATTGGGCGACGACCACAGAGCCGGTTCTGACAGTGTTTCCCCGCGGGCTTGCGCGCGACGGCGGCCACGCAGGACCGATGACCGTCGTCACCGACAATCCGGCGAAATGGACGTCGCAATACGGCAGCGTCGTCACGACCATATTCGGCATCGGGACGGCCGACGGCGTCAATGAGCGCGGCCTCGCCGCGCACATGCTCTATTTCCCGCCGGCCGACTACGGACCTCGCGACGCAGCCAAGCCCGGCGTCCAGGCGGCCCTATGGGCGCAATATGCTCTCGACAACGCCGCGACCGTCGAGGAAGCGCTGGCGAAACTTGCGACGGTCCAGATCGTGAAAGTCGAGATCGAGGTGCATGGCCAGAAACAGACCGGGACCGTCCATGTCGCGCTCGAAGACGCCTCGGGCGACTCGGCCATCCTCGAATATCTCGGCGGCAAGCTCGTCGTGCATCACGGGCGGGAATTCCGCGTCATGACCAACGCGCCCGAGTACGACAAGCAGCTTGAACTTTTGGGCGGCAAGGACTTCGCCAACCCGACCATGGAAACTCCGGTTCCTGGCAACGTGAATCCTCGCGACCGGTTCCAGCGCGCGACCTATTTCCTTTCCGTGCTGACCAAGCCGACGTCGGAGCGGGCCGGGGTCGCTGGCATGTTCGGGCTGATCCGCAACGCGTCGATCCCGTTCGGCGCGCCGGTCAACGGCTCGACCTTCGACACGGAATATCGAACCGTCAGCAATCTCACTGCGAAGCGCTACTTCTTCGAGCTGACAACCGCCCCGAATGTGATCTGGACCGATCTCAGCAAGCTCAACTTTTCCGAGAACGCCCCGGTCATGACGTTGAACCCCAACAACATCGATCTCAGCGGCGACGTCACGTCGCAGTTCCAGCCGGCCAAGGCGCCATTCTAGAAGAAACGCGCTTTCGGACATGGCCGGGCTTGTCCCGGCCATCGGCGTCTTTTGCGGCTATCGCCCGCGGGCTGCGCGTCGACGCGCCTCGCGGGAAGCAAGAGCTTCACGCGGAGACGTCGCCTCTCGCCGCGCCGCCACTGAGCCACGGATGCGCCGGCGCCGCGGCTTCGGTTTTCGCCAGCCGATAGAAGACGACGATGTGAAGGAACATCAGGCTCGGCACCAGAAAGCCCGGAATGAGGAGCCACGGCAGAGTGGTCATGAGGGCGCTGGACGGCGGACCGGCGAAGACCTGAAGCGGGCCTGGGGCGGATAAGGCGCCGAGCGCGACCGCGTTCACGAGGTCGGCGATCCCAATCGTATTCCAGATAAACGCCAGCGCTCGGGCCCGCGGGCCGAACCGCAGTATCGCCCAGGCGACCGGCAACGCCGTGACGCCGACGAAAATATCGCCCCAACCGGCGCTCGGCGCGAACGGCGCGGGCAGCTTTCCCGACGCTTGAAGAACGAGGAAAATCACGCCGAGGACCCGGATCGCGTTGACCGCGACCAGCGCCGGCAAGGGAATCGCCAGCATCGCGTCCCGGAGCGGGAAGGGAGCGAAGAAAGCGCCAGCAAGCGCGGCGACCGGCAGCGCCACGGTCAGGCCCAGTCCGGGTACGCCGACGCCGCGCTCAGGATCGAGCGCCCCGGTCGCGCCGATCGCAAGCACGAGCGCGAACCAGGCCGCGAGAACGCCGGCGACCGCCAGGCGCCCGGGCGTGGTTCGCGCCAGAGCGTGCGACAGGAACGCGATGACAGTCGACGCGGCGAGGGTCAAGGCGATGGTTGACAGAGTTTCGAACATGGCGGCCGGTCCTCAATTAAAGTGCATATACACGTATAGAGCCAAAATTTTTTAGCTCCCCTGCCCCCTCGCCAGCGCCGCGTCCTGCGCCTTCCGCCAGAAAGGAAAGGCCGCGCGCGCGGCGTCCGCGCCCTTGTCCGTAATCGCGACCTTGTGAACACGCCGGTCCGCGCCGGCCTCGATCGTGACATGACCGTCGCGAACCAGCGGGCCAAGGTTGCGGGTGAGCGTCGTCCGGTCGAGGCCGAGGAAGTCCGCAAGCCGCGTCGCCGGCAGCGGGCCGGTCTGGATCAAGGTCGCCAGCAGGGTGAACTGAGCGCCCCGCAGGCCCGAGCCGCGCATCGCCTGCCCGTAGAACCGCGTAAGCTCGCGGCTCCTCCGGCGCGCCGCGGCGCAGGCGCATTGACGGGTGTCCGCGAAGTCGATTTCGTTGGCGGCCATATTGAGTGCATATACACTCTTTTGACCGCTGTCAAGGCCCGGGGAAAGTCGGCGTCACGCGAGAGCGCAGCCCGACCTCACACAATCCCGAGCGCCTTGCCCGCCTCGGTGAAGGCCGAGACCGCAAAGTCGACATCCTGCGAGTTGAGCGCCGCAGACATCTGCGTGCGGATGCGCGCCTGGCCCTTCGGCACGACGGGAAAGAAGAAGCCGGCGACGAACACGCCGACATCGTCGAGCGCCCGCGCCAGATTTTGCGCCAGCCTGGCCTCGCCCAGCATCACCGGGATGATCGGCGTCTCGCCGGGCAAAACCTTGAAGCCCGCCTTCTCGACGCCTTCGCGAAACCGGCGCGCGTGCGCTTGCAAAAGCTCGCGCCGGTCGTCCGCCGCGATCGCGATTTCGAGCGCCTTGAGCGCCCCCGCGGCGATCGGCGGCGCAAGCGAGTTTGAGAACAGATAGGGCCGCGCCCGCTGCCTCAGGAGATCGACGATCGGCTGCGCCGCGGCGACGAAGCCGCCCATGCCGCCGCCCAGCGTCTTGCCGAACGTCCCGGTGACGATGTCGATCCGGTCGCCCGCGCCGGTCAGCGCCGGGGTGCCGCGGCCCTTCTCGCCGAGATGGCCGGTCGCGTGGCAGTCGTCGACCAGGATCATCGCGCCGTAGCGGTCGGCGAGGTCGGCGATCTCCTTGAGCTTCGCGACGTAGCCATCCATCGAGAACACGCCGTCGGTGGCGATGAGCTTGAACCGCGCGCCAGCAGCGTCCGCCTCCTTGAGGCGGTCCTCGAGCTCGTTCATGTTCGAATTGGCGAAGCGGTAACGCTTGGCCTTGGAGAGCCGCACGCCGTCGATGATCGAGGCATGGTTGAGGCTGTCGGAGATGATAGCGTCTGCCTCGTCGAGCAGCGGCTCGAACACCCCGCCGTTGGCGTCGAAACAGGCGGCGAACACGATCGCGTCGTCCTTGCCGAGGTGTTGCGCGATCGCCTGCTCAAGCTCGCGGTGGAGCGTCTGCGCGCCGCAGATGAATCGCACCGAGGCCATGCCGAAGCCGAAGCCGTCCATCGCGCTCTTCGCCGCCGCGATGACGTCGGGATGGTCGGCGAGACCGAGGTAGTTGTTGGCGCAGAGATTGACGGCCTCGCGCTCGCCTTTCGGCCCGGCGACGCGGATCCGCCCGCCCTGCGGGCCGGTCAGCAGGCGCTCGCGCTTGGTGAGGCCAGCCGCCTCGATGTCGTCGAGCGTCGCGCGGAGGTGGGTGAGGAAGGCGTCGGTCATAGCGGCTCGCGGGGTTCGGGTGAGCGCAAGCATAGCAGCGCTAGGGGAGCGCTCAAATCGAGCACTTGGCGTTGGGGCCTTCTCCCGCCCGCGGAAGGGGAAACGCGCCGCAAAATGCGCGAACGCGAGAGCCAACCCGCCGCAAAAAAGCCTTGTGCGGATTGCAGAACCGCGGGCCCCTGAGACGGGGATCTCGGGGCAAGAAATCCAGGAAGACTGCATGAATGTTATCGCTGCCCGGCGCATCGCCCCCGCGTTGACGCGGTATAGCCCGACCGCTGTCGCCTTCCACTGGGTCGTCGCGGCGCTGGTGGTCTTTCTCGGAACCCTGGGTCTCTTGTTCGACGATATTCCCAAGGAGTCACGCCCGTTCTGGATCAACGTCCATGGCTGCGTCGGGCTTGTCTATTTCGCCCTCGTCATCGCCAGACTTGTGTGGCGGATATCGCACAAGCCGCCCGATCCGCCGCTCGACATTGGCGAGTTTGATCGGCGCATTTCGGTCGCGGCGCACCATCTGCTTTACGCACTGATGGTCGTCATTCCGATCTTCGGGTTTGTCGCCTATGTCTGGCACGGACGCGCCTTCGACTATGGTTTCGCCCAGCTGAATTTTGGCGTCGCTTCGAATCCCGGCGTGTTTCATCCGGCGGAGGAGATCCACCAGCTGCTGGCCTACTGCCTTTTTGGGCTCGCAGGCCTGCACGCCGCAGCCGCGCTCTACCATCACTTCGTCCGTCGCGATGGTGTGCTTCTGCGCATGCTTCCCGGCGGAACGGGGTAAGCGCGGGCGCTTCGCTTCGCTTGTTCAGCCCGGCGACACGGACGTCATGGCCGGGCTTGACCCGGCCACCCACGCTTTTCACTGAAACTGCAATGTGGCGGAGCTTCGTGGATGGCCGGCACGACGCCGGCTGTGACGGGGGTCAGTTCGGAAACGACCCCGTGGCTCCGCGCCGGAACGCTATCCGCCCAGCTGGATGAAAATCTCGTAGCGCCCGTTGCTCAGCGTGATCCCGGCCTGCTGGGCGGAGAGGCGCATGACGACGCCGTGGTTGTTCTGAAGCCAGAGCTCGCCGTTCGCGAGGGTGGAGACGGCGAGATTGCCGTTGCCCTGAATCCATGCGCCCGGGAACTGCGAGACGTCGCTGAGTTTATAGACCTCGCCCGACGCCTGCGTCGTTGCAATGGCGCCGACGCCGTTGAGCGAGCCGATGAGCGTGAACGGGTAGCTCCTGCCCCTGAAGGCGAGGGTTCCGCTGCCGATCCCCGTTCCGGAGACGAAGACTTGCGTCATCGTCACCCTGCCCGACGGCTTGGCGCCGCGGATGTCCGCCGCAGTCGGGACCCCCGAAGGCGGGATCTCGCAGCCGGCGAGCGGCAGAAGACTCACCAGAACGATCGCCGCCGCGAAGGCTTTCGAGCCAATGAAGCCGGGGTCGGAACGCATCATCTTGCCCCTTTGAATAAGCGGCGGCGTAAGGCGCCGGGCGCGGGAAGAGTGTAGCGATTCCGGCCGCGGGTTGTCAGCGCCGCGCTTGCCCTCTTTCGGGGGGCGTCACAGGACCGGCGCGAGATCATTTGCGATAATCAGAAATCTGTGCTACGGGTGGCAGTCTCGTCGGATCCGACGGGGGGTTCCCGTGACCGGGGCGTTTAAGTGTGTGGCGTATCAACAACGACTCGCCGTTAATCTCAGGACGTTTCGTTGGATTCATGCCTTAAGCCTTTGATAAGTCTGCGTTTGCGGAAACGAAAAATTTGGATTTCGCTTCCCTCCGCTTTGAAAATCCTTCCTTGCGATTTGGATTTTCCTTCCGCCGATTTTGAAAACGCTTCCTTCTAACCGCCCCAGTCGATCGGCGCCTCGCCGCGGTGGATCGCGTCCGCCTCGGCGGTGAGCCGCCCGTCGGCTTCGTGCAGGATCAGCGCCGGCGCGATCCGCAGCGGCGCCCGGGAGCCCTTGACGCCCGCGATCAGCAACCGATGGGCGCGGGCGGTGGCGGACGGGTGGACCGGCAGCAGCGCCACCGCGCCGAGCCGGTTCTCGACCGCGGCGAGGATCGTCGCAAGCGCGTCGGGACGGTGGATCATCACGAAAAAGCCGCCGGGCTTAAGCAGCGCGAGCGAGGTCCGAATCCAGGCTGCGAGAGTCGCGCCGCCCTCCGCTGGCGGGAGGACATGGGCCCGCGCTCGGGCCCCGTCCGGGGAGAGGCGAACGGTCCCCGCTTCGAAAAAGGGCGGGTTGGTGACGACGCAATCGGCCTTTTCGTCTCCGAGCCCGGCCTCGCGCCGCTCGACGGGCCTCAGAACGTCGAGCCTGAGGATGCGGGCGCGCGCCTGAAGTCCGTTTCGCGCGGCGTTGATCTCGGCGAGCCGGGCGAGATCGGGATCGATCTCGATCAGGTCGGCAAACGCCCGCTCCGACCGCTGCGCCAGCGCCAGCCCGACCGCGCCGACCCCCGCGCCGACGTCGGCGATCCGGCCCGCCGGCGTCCCCGCCGCCGCCGCGAGCAGGGCGGCGTCCGTGCCGACCCGATGCCCGCTTTTCGGCTGGACGAGGGCGAGCCGGCCGCCGAGCCAGCGGTCGATCGTCAGCCCGTCCGCGATCCCATCGCTCCCCAGTCCGGGCGATGGGTCAAGCATCGCGCAGTTCCCCTGCGAGGCCCGCCTCGGCGATGAGGCGGCGCGCGCGCCCCGCCTCGCGCGCATCGACCATGATCCGTCTCGGCAGGAAGCCGAGCGATCCCTCGACGGCGGCCATGTTCTGGTCGGCGACGAAAAAGGCGACCCGCTCCGCGGTCAGAAGCGATTCGATGACGCTGATGAGGACGAGATCGTTGGTGCGCATGATTTCGACCAAGGTCGGACCTCGATTGCCTGACTTGCCGCGTCGTTTCGCCGTCTTTATGGTCGAGGCGCGTCGTCTGGCAAGGGCAAGCGCCTCGTGGGAGTCGTCATTCCGCTCGAAGAAAAGTCGGCCGATCGTTTGATCGAGCCACTGACGACGCTCGTCGCCGGCGACATGGATAGGGTCAACCAGACCATCCTGTCGCGCACGGGATCGCACGTGACGATGATCCCCGAAGTGGCCAATCACCTCATTTCCTCAGGCGGCAAGCGGCTGAGGCCAATCCTGACGCTCGCGACCGCGGGCCTCTGCGGCTATTCCGGCGACGGCCACATCAAGCTCGCCGCCGCGGTCGAATTCATGCACACCGCGACGCTCCTGCACGACGACGTTGTCGATGAGAGCGACATGCGGCGCGGAAAAGAGGCCGCGCGGGTGCTGTGGGGCAACGAGGCGAGCGTGCTGGTTGGCGATTTCCTGTTGGGCCAGGCGTTCAGGATGATGGTGGAAGTCGGCTCGCTGCCCTGCCTCGACGTGCTGTCCAGCGCCGCCGTGGTGATCGCCGAGGGCGAGGTGATGCAGCTCTCGGCGGCCAAGGACACCGAAACGACCGAGGACGCCTATCTCGCCGTCATTCGCGCCAAGACCGCGGCGCTGTTCGCCGCAGCCTGCGAGGTCGGCCCGACGCTTGCCGGCCGCGCAAGAGCCGAGATCGCGGCCTGCCGGGGCTACGGCGTCAATCTTGGCATCGCCTTTCAGCTCATCGACGACGCGCTCGACTACGGCGGATCGTCGGCCAAGCTCGGCAAGAAAGTCGGCGACGATTTTCGCGAAGGCAAGATCACGCTGCCGGTGGTGCTGTCGTTCCGCCGCGGGGCGACGCACGAACGAGACTTCTGGCGCCGGACGCTGGAGAAGGGCGAGGTCGTCGACGGCGACCTCGAGATTGCGCTGGCGACCATGAAGAAGCATCGCGCGCTCGAAGACACGATCGAGCGCGCCCGCCACTATGGCGCGATGGCTCGCGACTCGCTCGAGCTCTTTGCCGCGTCGCCCTGGAAGCACGCGCTCCGCGACGCGGTCGAATTCGCGATCGGCCGAGCGCATTGAGGGGCGGGGCACTCCTGCGGGGTCAGCGCAGATATTCCCGCCGGTAGCGCGGCCCGAGGCTGGTCAGCACGTGGTAGCCGATCGTGCCGCTGCGGGCCGCGAACTCGTCGAGGTCGACCGAGGAGCCGAAAAACTCGGCCAGGTCGCCCGGCCGTGCGGCGTCTTCGGGTAAATCCGTCACGTCAGCGATGGTCAGGTCCATCGACACGCGCCCGACCAGCGGGCAGCGGCGGCCGGCGATCGAAACTTCAGCGCCCGCCTTTGCATCCGTCGCGCCGGCGCCGCGCGGCAGGCCGTCGGCGTAGCCCGCGAGCAGTGTTGCAAGGCGCGTGCGCCGCTTCGCCGTCCATTGGGCGTTGTAACCGCAGGTCATGCCGGCCTCGATCCAGCGGGTCTGCTGGATGGCGACGGCAAGCGTCACCACCGGGCGCATCGGGTTCGACCGACCCGGCGTCGGATTGCCGCCGTAGAGCGCATAGCCCGGCCGGGCCAGGTCGTGGATCGGGCGCGGGTCAAGGAACATTCCCGACGAATTGGCGAGCGAGGCGGCGAGGCCCGGGAAGGCGGCGCGGGCGGTCTCGAACCGCTCGATCTGCGCCGCGTTGATGGCATCGTCCGGGAACTCGGATGAGACGAAATGGCTCATCAGCAGATCGGCGCCGCTGGCCGAGCCCTGCGTCTCCATCGCCGCCAGCAGCCGGGGGAGCGATTCGAACCCGAGCCTGTTCATGCCGGTGTCGAGATGTAGAGCGCAAGGCGACGTCCTGCCCCGTAGCGCGGCGAAGGCGGCCCAGCGCTCCAGCTCTTCTTCTGCCCCGATGACCGGCGCCAAGCGATTTTGCGCATAGTCCGCCGGGTCCGCCCCGCTCTCGAGGCCATTGAGCACGTAGATCGAAGCCTCCGGCAGGAGTCCACGCGCCGCGACCCCTTCGCTCAAATGGGCGACGAAAAAGATGCGCGCGCCAGCCTCCCAGAGCGCCGGAGCGGCCTCAGCGAGGCCGACCCCGTACGCGTTGGCCTTGACGACGGCGGCGCACTGCCCAGGCGCGGCGAGGCGGGCGAGCCTGCGCCAGTTGTCGGCCAGCGCGCTGAGGTTGATCGTGATACGTCCCGGGGCGTGCTCGCGAGCGATGAGGCCAGTCACGCGAGAACCTTCTCCATCACCGCCGTAGTCGGCGCGTCGAAACCGGGATGGACCTCAACCTCCCGCCGGGAAAAACCGTAACGCTCGAACAGGCGCCCGTTTTCGGGCAGCGCGGCCCGAGCCGCGTCCACACTGTCGAACTCGATCAGCGCGGGCGCTCCTCGATCTCGGCCTCGTAGACATGCGCCGCCGTTTCGCGCGCCAGCACGCGCCCGCCAGCGGCGGCGATCGCCGGCCCGGCGAGCTTGGCGTAGGCGGCCAGCGCGTCCGGATTGCTGATCGAACGATATGTAGCGACCCAGTAGGCCTTGGCCATCATGTTATCTCCGTTTGCGCCGCGCCGCCGGGCCGCTCAATTGAATGCGCGGTTCAATCGCCTCCGGTCATCGCGACGAGCAGAGTGGAAGGCAACCCAAACAGCGCCTAATCGATCAGCTTGTAGGCCGGGAGGGTCAGGAACTCCTCGAACGTGTCGGCGAGCGACATGTCCGAGAACAGCGCGATCGCATCCTTGAAGCGGCCGCCCTCGAACGCCTTCTCGCCGACTTCGCCTTTGACCCGCTCCATCTCGCCCTTGAGCGCATCCTTGAACATTGCCGGCGTCGCTTCGCGGCCGTCGTCGAACCTGGCCTTCAGATGCAGCCATTGCCAGACCTGGGCGCGGGAGATCTCGGCGGTCGCCGCGTCCTCCATCAGGTTGTAGATCGGCACGGCGCCGCGGCCCCTGAGCCACGCCTCGATATATTGCACCCCGACCCGGATGTTCTCGCGCAGGCCCGCTTCGGTACGCTTCCCCTTGTGGACTTCGATGAGGTCGGCCTGGGTCGCATGAACGTCGTCCCGCTTGACCGAAAGCTGGTTCGGCCCAGGCATGAGCCGGTCGAAGACTTCGCGCGCAATCGGCGCCAGATCGGGATGGGCGACCCAGGTCCCGTCGTGGCCGGCGCGCGCTTCGCGCTCCTTGTCGGCGCGCACCTTGGCGAAGGCCTCTTCGTTGGCCTTGCTGTCGCCCTTGACCGGAATCTGCGCCGCCATCCCGCCCATCGCGAAGGCGCCGCGACGGTGGCATGTCTTGATCAGAAGAGCCGAATAAGCGCTGAGGAACGCCTTTCCCATCGTCATTTCCGAGCGGTCGGGGGTGAGGAAGGCGGGGTTCTTGCCGAGGCGCTTGATGAACGAAAAAATGTAGTCCCAGCGGCCGCAATTGAGCCCGACGATGTGATCACGGAGCTCGTACAGGATCTCGTCCATCTCGAACGCCGCCGGCAGCGTCTCGATCAGCACCGTCGCCTTGAACGCGCCGTGCGGGACTGAAAGCTCGCGCTCGGCGTGGGAGAACACCTCGTTCCAGAGCCTCGCCTCGATATGGCTCTCGAGTTTGGGCAGGTAGAAGGCGGGCGTCGCCCCGGCGGCCATCTGCGCCTTGGCGCAATGGAAGACGTAGAGGCCGAAATCGAACAGCGAGCCCGACATTTCCTCGCCGTCGACAGCCACATGCCGCTCAGGCAGGTGCCAGCCGCGCGGGCGCACCATCAGCACTGCGGGATCCCTCTTGACCGCGTAGGTCTTTCCGGTCGCGGAATCGACAAAGTCGATCTTTCCGGCCCAGCGGTCTTTGAGATTGGCCTGGCCCTCGACCATGTTGGCGAACATCGGCGAGGACGCATCCTCGAAGTCGGCCATGAAAACCTTCGCGCCCGAGTTCAGCGCATTGACGATCATCTTGCGGTCGACCGGACCGGTGATCTCAACCCGGCGGTCGAGAAGGTCGGCCGGAATCGAGGCGACCTTCCAGTCGGCGTCACGGATCGATTTCGTCTCGGGGAGAAAGTCGGGCAGCTTGCCGGCGTCGAAGTCTTCCTGGCGCCCCGCTCGCCGCACAAGCAGCTCGAGCCGGCGGCGGTTGAACCGCCGGTGCAGCCCGGCCAGAAACGCCAGCGCCTCGGCGCTCAGGATTTCGGCGTGCCGGCCCCCAGGCTTCGCGTTGATCTCGACGCCTGCTGCGGCCGGGTGCGCTGTCATGAGGTCCCTCCGGAAAAGCCGTCGCCATCCTTGAGGAAACCTCCTAGACCTTTTCGCCGCCTTTGGGGAGGTCGGTCGTGGCGTCCGCCGGACCGAACGAGCTGAGATCAGGCCGCCAGCTCCGCGCGTCCGCCGGACGGCCGCTCGCGCCAGGCCCGCCGCTTGACGAGCAGGCCGGATGGGTCGGCGTCAAGGGGCAGCGCCGTCGCGTCGTTGAGATCGGACCGGGTGAGCCCGATGTCGCGCAGCTCGTATTCCGACATCCGCGCAAGGTCGGACATCGTCCGGCGCGCCGCGCTAACCCGTGCGGGCCATGTGAGAATACGCCAAAGCGCCTCGGCCGCGTGCGAGGTTGAAACGGTGAATGAAGCAACCATGTTCGCCTCCTGCCCGAGGCGACGGCTATCCGTTCGGCGCCAAGCGGCGCCGGGAGAGGCCAATCGGTCTCGGAATGACCCTTTATATAGTGAGCCCTATTGATCGGTCCAACGAATGTTTGTAGAGTAACTGATCGACATATCGGATTGATTGCCATGCTCGACACCGACCAGCTTCGCTCGTTTCTCGCCATCGTCGATTTAGGCTCGTTCACCAGGGCGGCGGAGCGGGTGCACAAGACCCAGTCGGCGGTCTCGATGCATATCCGCCGCCTGGAGGAGCAATTGGGCTGCGCGTTGTTCGTCAAGCAGGGACGAGGCGCGCGCCTGACGGATGAGGGCGAGCGGCTGATCGAGTTCGCGCGCCGGATCATCCAGGTCGAGGCCGGGGCGCTGGCGGCGGTGTCGCGCAAGGGGCTCAGGGGCGCCGTCAGGCTCGGGATTCCGGACGACTACGCTGAGTCGTTCCTGGCCGACATTCTCTCGCGCTTCAATCGCCGTCACCCGCTGGTCGAGGTTTCAGTCGTCTGCGAGGCCTCGATCGAGCTGGCGGCGCAGGTTTCGGCCGGCGCGCTCGAACTCGCACTCATCACCGCCGGGGCGCTCGAGCCGAAGAAGGTCGCGCTTTTCCCCGGCTTCGAACTCCTGCGTGAGGAGCCTCTGGTCTGGGTTGCGGCCGAGCGGTTCCGGACCGAATCGGGCGCTCCCATTCCGCTCGCGCTTGGCAGCGGGACCTGCCTCTGGCGGCGGGCGGCCGAGGACGCGCTCGCCGCATCCACGCGAGCGACGCGAGGATTGTTCTTCTCCAAGAATTTCACCGCGATCGGATCGATCGTCCGGGCCGGCCTCGCGGCGACGATCCTGCCCGCCTCGATGGTTGGCCCTGGCATGCGGCTGCTTGGGCGGGAAGCCGGCCTGCCCGAATTGCCCCTGACGCGCATGGGCCTCATTCATGCTCCCGGGCGGCCGACCGAGGAAGCGAGCGCGCTCGCCGAGGCGATCCGCGGGACCATCGGGACGCAGGCGCGCGAGGCGGCTTGAGCCGCGCCCGGGCGCGACGTCAGCCGGACCGGTTCCTCTCGGTCATCACCATTCGTTAGGGTTAAGCCGGCGTTAACTCCCGGCGTGACAGGTTTTCCTCGCTTTTTTGAGTCCGCGGGCGCGGTCGCCCGGCGTCGAGCGAGGGACCGTCGTCATGGCCAGGCTGAGCCGGCTCGCCCTCATAGGACTCGCCGCCGTCCTCGCGGGGTGGGCGCGCGCCGCCGACCTGCCGCCAATTCCCTCCCTACCCGAGGCCGAGTCCGGTCCGGCCGAATTCGGCGGGTGGTATCTGCGCGGCGACATTGGGGGCGGGGTCAATATGACCGCGCCGGAGCTGAGGATTGCGCCCGATCCGATCGCGGCCGGCCTTGCGGGCGGGTTCATTTCCAGCGCCGCGACGAAAACGTTCAACAACGCGACGCTGTCGCCGTCCGCCATGATCGACGCCGGCGTCGGCTATCAGTTCGACGGCTGGTTTCGCGCTGACGCGACGCTCGAATATCGCGCGGGCGCCAGGCTGCATTCCCAGTACGCGGCGCGCGGCCCGGCTTCCGCTTCCGGAGTCCCGTCGCAATACGCGGAATTCGATCGCGGCGACGTCTCCTCGATCGTCGGCCTCGTCAACGGCTACGCGAGCCCGGGAAGCTGGTACGGGCTTTCGCCCTTCGTCGGCGCTGGCGTCGGCTTCGCCGACAACAGGACGTCCGGCTGGACTGTAGAGACGCCGCTCGGCGCCACGGGCTACGCCAACAGATCGAGGATGAGCTTCGCCTGGGCGCTGATGGCCGGCGTCGACTACGATCTTACGTCGAATCTCAAACTCGAACTCGGCTACCGCTATCTCAACTACGGTTCGATCACGACGGGCGGCTCGAACTGCGGAGGAACCTTCTTCACCGCCTATTGCGGCAGCGGCGTCGCCAGCGCCATCTCATCGCGCAATAGGCTGGCGTCGAGCGACTTCAGATTGGGCCTCATCTACACTATCGGCGGGCCGCCGCTGGCCGCCGCCCCGGAGTGAAAATCCGCGTCTCCGGCCTCCCGGCCCCAGCCGCCTGACATTGCGCGGTTTGCCTTCGGCCGCGGCTCGGCCTATGTCGTCCGGCGCTTCTCGTCCGGAGGCCCGTCGCTCTGCGTCCGCCGAGCGCGGACCAACCGCAGAACGCGCTCGAGGCTGCCGAATACTTTCATGACCGACGCGACTGCGCCCAGGGCAGGACTCATGCAATCGGCATGGGCCAGCCCGATCCTGCTTCTGGTTCTCACGACCCTGATCTGGGCCGGCCACTCGATCGTCGGCCGACTGGCGGTCGGCCAGATCGGGCCGATGACCCTGACCTGCCTGCGTTGGGGAGTGGCGCTCGTTCCGATCCTGTTGACCGCCCGCCCGGCGCTGCGGCGCGACTGGCCGATCTTGCGCGCGCACTGGCAATATGTGGCTGCGATGGGGGCGCTCGGCTACACCGCGTTCAACGCGCTGTTCTATGTCGCGGCGCATCGAACGAGCGCGCTCAATCTGTCGATCATCCAGGGCGCCATCCCTGCGCTGGTCTTGATTGGCGCGCGGCTTTTCCTCGGCGCCCGGTTCACCGCGTTGCAGGCGCTCGGCGCCCTAGCGACCATGGCGGGCGTCGCCGCGATCGCCGCTCAGGGCGACCTCTACCGACTCGCCGCGTTCGCGTTCAATGGCGGTGACGTCATGATGTTCATCGCTGCCGCTCTCTATGCCGGCTACACGATCGGGTTGCGCGAGCGCCCGCATGTCTCGGGCATGAGCCTGCTCGCCGGCATGGCTTTGGCCGCATTCGTCACCTCCCTGCCGCTGATGGTCTGGGAGATCGCCGCCGGCGGATTCATCTGGCCGACCGCGGCCGGCTATGCGACGCTCGTCTATGTCGCGCTGGGGCCGGCGTTCATCTCGCAGATCATGTACATGCGCGGGGTCGAACTGATCGGGCCGGGCCGGGCGGGGGTGTTCGTCAACCTGGTGCCCGCGTTCGGCGCCATCATGGCGGTTCTGATCCTGGGCGAACCCTTCGCGGCCTACCACGTCGTCGCGCTCGTGCTGGTGATCGGCGGCATCGCCATCGCCCAGCGCGGCGCGGGCGGTCGCGCGCATTGAGGTTCTCTTGAACGGAAGGAGATTGAAATGGCCTGGATCGAACTGAAGCCGGAGGGGGCGGGGCCGATTCGGGCCTGGCGCGCCGATCCGAGCGGACGCCCGCGCGGCGGCGTGGTGGTGGTGCAGGAGATCTTCGGCGTCAACCCTCATATCCGGGCGGTCGCCGACAAATTCGCAGCCGAGGGCTATCTCGCCATCGCGCCGGCGATATTCGAGCACGACGAAAAGGGGTTCGAGGTCGGCTACGACCCCGAGTCCAGGGCGCGCGGCATGGCGATCGCCGGCAAGTCGGACCGCGAGCAGATATTGAGGGACGTCGCCGCGGCGATCGACGTCGCCAAGGAAGGCGGCAAGGTCGCGGTGGTCGGCTTCTGCCTCGGAGGTACGATCGCCTGGGCGGCGGCAAGCCGGCTTTCGGGCCTGAGCGCCGCGGTCGGCTACTACGGCGGCGGCATCATCGGCCTCAAGGACCTGAAGCCGCACGTGCCGACGCTCTTGCATTTCGGCGACAAGGACCAGCACATCCCCATCGCGGGGGTGAAAGAGGTCGCCGCCGCCCATCCGGAGCTCGAGGTCCATATCTATCCCGCCGACCACGGGTTCAACTGCGACCACCGCGAGAGTTACGACGCGCCGAGCGCGGCGCTAGCCTGGACGCGCACGATTGCGTTCCTGCGCAAGCATGTGGGGTAGGCGGGCCCGTCGCTTGCTTGCCGAACCGTCAATGGACGGTCCGCCTGATCCGTGTTAGGGGCGCGCGCGTAGGAGTTGCGGCACGCGCGCCCGCCCGGAAGCGACTGAGCGGCCGCGCCACCGGTAGGGAGGGTTGGCGATGACGGTCGCATCATCGGTCGTGAGCGCTCCGGCGGCCGTCGACCATGCGGCGCTCGCCGAAGCGATGCCGCTCGACGAATTCAACGTCAGCGATCCCAAACTCTTTCAGCAGGACGTCTGGCAGCCGTATTTTCGCCGCCTGCGGCGGGAGGCGCCGGTCCACTATTGCAAGGAAAGCCCCCTCGGGCCCTTCTGGTCGGTGACCAAGCACAAGGATATCATCGCCCTTGAGGTCAACCACAGGACATTCTCGTCGCTTGAAGGCATCACCCTGCGCGACCGGCCGGCGGACCTTGACCTGCCGATGTTCATCGCCATGGACCCGCCCCGGCATGAAGCGCAGCGAAAGGTGGTGCAGCCGATCGTCTCGCCGGACAATCTGGCCAATTTCGAAGCGCTGATCAGGAGCCGGGTCCGCGCGGTGCTCGATGGCCTGCCGCGCGGCGAAACCTTCAATTGGGTGGACAAGGTCTCGATCGAGCTCACCGCGCAGATGCTCGCGACCCTGTTCGATTTCCCGTTCGCGGACCGGCGCAAGCTGAGCTACTGGTCGGATGTCTCGACCGCGGTGCCCTATGAGGGCGGCCTGGTCGAAAGCGAAGAGCAGCGCGAGCAGGTTTTCGGCGAATGCCTCGCCTATTTCATGGGGCTGTGGAACGAGCGCGTCAACGCCGAGCCGCGCCCCGACCTCATCTCGATGCTCGCCCACGGCGAGGCGACCCGCAACATGAGCGCGCGCGAATATCTCGGCAACATCGTGCTTCTGATCGTTGGCGGCAACGACACGACGCGCAACTCGATGACCGGCGGGCTCCTGTTCCTGAGCCAGAACCCGGATGAGCTCAGGAAGCTCCGCGCCAGACCTGAACTCATCAACTCGATGGTCCCGGAGATCATCCGCTACCAGACGCCGCTCGCCTATATGCGCCGCACCGCGCTCGCCGACGTCGAGTTCGGCGGCCAGCACATCCGCAAGGGCGAGAAGGTCGCTATGTGGTACATATCCGGCAACCGCGACGAAGAGGCGATCGAGGAGCCCGACCGCTTCATCATCGACCGCGCCCGCCCGCGCCAGCACCTTTCATTCGGCTTCGGCATCCATCGCTGCGTCGGCAAGACCCTGGCTGAAATGCAGTTGAAGATCCTATGGGAGGAAATCCTCGACCGCCTGCCGGCAATCGAGGTCGTCGGTGAGCCGAAGCGGGTCTTCTCGTCCTTCGTCCACGGCATCACTGAATTGCCGGTGCGCATCGCCGCGTAGCGCTTGTGCGGGGCTTAGCCGGCGCCAATGACGGCCGCAATTTACGGAAGGGAGGGAATGACGAATCGGTTCGGACGAATTCCGGGTCATTTTCGTCGCGCCGCTCGGCTTTGAGATTGGACGCGCAGGAGATTGCAAACTGATGGTCGATCCAAGAATCGTCCAGGCTGACGGGTGGGCCGTATTGTGATCGCCGATGAGTCAGAGCCCAGGTGATGGCAGAATGCGGAGCTTCGCGCTTCGCGCGCGGAAGCGATTTCGTCATTGCCCGCCAACGAATACCGCCTACGCCTCCGTTCCGGCAAAACGATCGTTTTGACCGAGGAAGAGATTGCCGATATCCTCGAAGCATCTCGTCATTTGGGGCTCGCCACAATGGGTATTGAAGGTTTGCAGGCGTCCAACGCATCGGGAGGAGTGCCAGTATCCAGTTACCTGGCTCTGCTCAAGCAGGCGCTTACGGCGTCTCTTTATCCAGAAAGCGCCTGGATGGTTATTAGAACGGAGTATCGGAAAGGGCTCGTGGGCTTTCTGAAACGCTCGATGCTAGAACTTCTCTCGTCGCAAAACTTCGCTCTTGTGAAAAAGCTTCCTTTTAATCCCAAAGCAAGAGGAAACGGCGAAGATTGGCCAATGTTTGGATACTCGATGATTGGGCATCATCGACTTGACAATATCGAATATTGCCTAAGATCGGCGCTGAATTCCGGCGTCGAGGGAGACTTCGTCGAATGCGGTGTTTGGAGAGGAGGCGCGTCCATCTATGCAAGAACAGTGCTCAATTTGTTGGGCGCGCAGGACAGGACTGTGTGGCTCGCGGATAGCTTTGAGGGGTTTCCGGTGCTGAAACCGGAAGACGCGTTGGATCCATCGCTGACCGGGGCTTCGGTAGCGATTGTACCATTGGACGAAGTTAAACAAAATTTCGCCCGATTTGAGCTCCTCGACGACAATGTTAAATTTCTCAAAGGCTGGTTTTGCGACACGTTGCCGGGCGCGCCAATAAAGAAGATCGCGGTTCTTCGATTGGACGGCGACTATTACAGTTCAACTATGGATTCGCTCAACGGTCTTTATGATCGGGTGGAGCATATGGGCTATATCATTGTGGACGATTTTCACGGCTTCAAATCCTGCGAGCGCGCCATTGGCGATTTTTGCAGCGCAAGGGGCATCAAACCTAACTTCATGACCATTGAGGGCGGCGAAGGTATTTTTTGGCAAAAGCTAGAAGGCTGAATTCCCGCGACGGGGAGAATGAGGCGGACAACGTACGATGGATTCGGACTAGGCGGATTGCGCCGGCTTCACGCGCCGAATCAACGCCCCGCCGATGCCCCGCGCTCGGACCAGCTGGCTCGTAAGAAGTTGCCGAAGATCGCCGGAATAGGCAGAGGCCAATCCAATCGAGATCAGGCCGGCCAGGACAGCCGCGAGAAGACCGAAGCCTAGGTTGGACCCGATGAAATGGGCTGCGATTCCGCTGCAGCAGAGCAGGGCGACCGGCCGCACGATCACGGAGACGATGTCCCTTCTGGACATTCCAGCCGCCCAAAACATCGCGAATGCATCGGCAACGCAGCGCAGGCTCCAAGCCGTCGCCGCGCCCTTGATGCCAAAGCTTGCGGTCAGAACCCAAAGCACGCCCAGGAACGGCGGCAGCTGGGCAAAGTGCAGCTTTGCGGTCACATCCGGCCGGCCTTGGCTTTGAATAAGGGTGTAGGCGACAAAGGACAGTCCGGTGAACCACATACCAAAAAAGAGAATCTGCGCCACAGGGGCTGAAACGAGCGCGAAGTCGGGTCCAATCCAATATCGAAAGAAGACCGGCGTGAGGATAATGCCAGGCGCGCAGACGGCCGCATATCCATAGGCAAGCACCTCAAGCGCGCGCGCCGCCAGCTGATGGGCGGCGTCCCGTGACAAGCTGGAGAGACGGGGGAAGAAAGTTCGGGCCAGCGCCATCGGGATTGTACTCGTCCGCATGATCAAGTTCATGGGAACCGCGTAATGTGCAACCTCGGCCACGCCGAGCAAGGACCCTATGAGGAACTGATCTGCGCTAATGAGGAACGGGTAGATCACCGACGAAACGGTGATCCATCCGCCGTAGTGAAGCAAACTCCGGGCTTCGGACCAATCGAACGCCCGAAGCGAAAACGGCCCTTCGAGGCGATAGACGCAGACGCCGACGGCGACCGTGCTCACGGCCTGCATGATCGCAACCGCAGGAATGACGACCGCCAGGGACGGACTGACCAACACGGCGACGATGACCGGAGCAATCTGGCCCAGGCTGGTCCCCAAGATCTGCAACGAGTTCACAAGAAGAAAGCGCTCGCGGCTTTCGAGAGCGCCTGAACCGACATTGCCCAGGAGCGTCATCGGAAAGAGGCAGACCATCCACGGAAACGATTGCTCGAGTTCCCCTTTCAAATCCGCCGGAATAGAAAGCACGTGCTCGAACATGTATCCGCCGACCACGAAAAGCAGCGCGGCGCCAACGAGGCCAAAACAAAGACTAAGGACCAGACACGTCAGCAGCACCCGAGCCCGGTCCGCCTGCGGAGCCGCCCGAAGCTTCGCCAAGGCATTGATCGAGGTGCGCGCCAGGCCGAGATCGAGAAAGCCGAAATATCCGACCAGAATCCATGCAATCGTCAGCACGCCGTACCGCGCGTTTCCAAGATGATGTATGTATATGGGAACGGTGACAAGTGCGATCGCGATCCGCACGAAGGGAGATAGAAGATTAACAACAAAATTGGTCTTGAGCGTCTTGGTCGACATACATATCCTGTTAGTCGAGATATCGAGCAATGATCTGAGGAACTCTCAGACTATTTCAATTATAAATAACCTGGGCCCTCGATGCTCACGTTCCTCCCAGCGCCTGCCTTTGACGGCTCTCGTCGGCTATTCACTTTTTCTAATTTTTCCGCATAAACGCGCGCAAATGCGGGATAAGGGGCGACCCATCGTCTGCCGCCGCCTCGGGATCGGCGACCTGCGGCGAGCGCCAATCCATTACGCCGAAAGCACGCCACGGTCAAAGATGCGAGCTTGACGCCGCGCTGCCGGGGCCGGCCGTACGGACCGAGCAGAGCTTCGCCCGCAATCCCGATCACCTCGCACGGGATTCGACCTCTGCGAGGGCGCTCAACTCATCCTCGAGCCGCAATTCGACGCTTTTCGCCTCCGTCCTGATCCAGTCGATCACGACCTTGACGTCGTCGCGCGGCGTCGCGTCCGCCTGGACCAGCCAGTAGGCGTATCCGTGCGCCTGATCGGCGCCGGCGCCGCCGACCGCGATGAGCCGGCCTTGCAACAGCAGCGGTTCGATCAGCGCGATGCGGCCAAGCGCTATTCCCTGGCCCTCGAGCGCCGCGCGGATCGCCTGGTCATATTGATTGTAGCGCAGGATCCCTTTCGGCTTGACTGCGCTCAAGCCCATCGAATGGAGCCGGTCGGCCCATTGCAACCAGGGACGATTCGAATCGTCGTATTCGATGAGAACGTGGGCGGCGATCGACTCGGCGTCGAGGCGGCTCACGCCGAGCGAGGGATGGGCGACCGGCGCGACCGCTTCGCCGAACAGGCGCAGCGACCCCGGCGGGGCGCTCGCGGCGGGGCAATAGCGGATCGCGACATCAGCGCCTCCGCTCCTCAGGTCGACCACCTTGTTGTTCGCCGCCACCCTGACGTCGATGTCGGGATGGCGCTGCTGGAAACCGCCAAGACGCGGCATGATCCACAATCCGGTGACGCCGATGCTGGCGGTGATCGTCACCGGCTGGCGGTCGCGCCCGGCGGCGAGCGTAGTGACGCCATCCTGAAGCTGTTGAAGCGCGCTGTCGGCGATCCGAAAGAAACGTTCGCCTTCGGCGGTGAAGCTGATCGAGCGATAGCCGCGGTTGAGGAGCTTAACGCCGAGCGCCTCTTCGAGCCCGATGACCTGGCGGCTGACAGCGGATTGGGTGAGGAAAAGGTCCTGCGCCGCGAGCGTTATGCTCATCCGCCGCCCGACGGCGACGAAACCGCGAACGAGATCGAGGGACGGCAGCCGAACGGGAAAGTTTCGCATGCAACTGCCTCATGCGATCGAGCCCACACCCTCCTCACCCCGCCAACCTTGTCAAGCCGGAAGCCTTCCCTCCAGGTGGCGCGACGGGTACGCTGCTCATGCGGCCATTTCATCGCATTCCAAGTGCGCATGCGATTGCTGCCGAGATGTCGTTTGACGGGCGACAGCCCCGACCCTAGCAATGCGTCATCAAAGTCGCTCAGGAGGCTTTCATGCGGATTGCATTGTCGCATCTGGCGTTCGAAGTGTCGCCGCCGCGGTTCTCCCACTGGCGAAGCGAGTTGAATTCATGGCGCCGGCGGGCGCGGGAACGGGACGAGCTGGCGCGCATGTCGGACGGCGAGTTGCACGACATCGGCGTCACTTCCGCCGAACGCTGGGCGGAGATCAACAAGCCGTGCTGGCGCGGATGAAGCCGGAGAGAGCGTGACGGTAACGTCATTGCGAGAATCGTAGCGACGAAGCAATCCAGGCGCCGAACGCTCCGCTGGATTGCTTCGGCTCCCGCTCGCAATGGCCACTAAAGCCGCTTCTCGAACCAGTGGTGGGCGTAGGGGTTGTCGTTGAAACGGGCGACTTCGCGGAAGCCTTCCTTCCGGTAGAGCGCATGGGCCTCGGTCAGCGCCCGGTTGGTGTCGAGGCGAAGCGTCCGCAATCCCATGTCGCGCGCCGCGGCTTCGAGCGTTCGCAGCACCCGGCGCGCGACGCCCATGCCGCGGGCGGACGGCGCGGTCCAGACCCGCTTGATCTCGCCCGTCGCCTTGTCCGATGCGTTTGAGCCCGCCGCATCCGATCGCATCGCCGTCGAGCCGGGCGAGCACGAACAGGCCCGATGGCGGCGCCATGTCGTCGGCGCGCCCTGACTTGTCTTTGCCCGCGTCGAAGCCGCCCTCGAAGCGCAGTTTGAGTTCGCCGAAATACGCATCGAGGCACCGTCGCGCGTCGGCGCTGTCCGGCGCCTCCGCGCCTGACTTCGACCGAGGCGGCGCGAATCAGCCGCTCGACCTCTGCCATCGCCGCCGCCAGGCGGCCGCGTTCGGCTTCGTCGAGGGCCTGAAGCATCGACGCCGCGAGCCGGTCCGAGAGCCTGTCGTAGGCCGCGCGCTCCGCGCTTCCTTTGCGGGTCAGGCTTGCCCGGCGCCGGCGGCCGTCCTCTCCGCCCTTCGCGACCGCAATCAAGCCCTGCGCCTTGAGCGATTGGAGGAGACGGCTGAGATAGCCCGAATCGAGCCCAAGTCTGGCCCGCAGCGTCCGGAGGTCGACGCCGTCGGCCCCGATTTCGAAAATGAGCCGCGCCTCCGCCAGCGGCCGGCCCCGGCGCAGGTAATTGGTTTCGAGCGCGCCGACGCGGCGGGTGACGAGACGGTTGAAGCGGCGAATTTGGGTGAGCTGGCTCTCGTCCATTCTCTGACTTTAGTCAGCAATCTATAGTTTGCAAACCTGGGCGCGGGGGCAGGCGCAGCGGACGAACCGACGACCGCGCCGCCCGAAGGGCGCCGCTCGCCGCCGGTCGATGGACCACCACGGATTCTGCCTTGGACAGACAACGCTCGAACCGGCGGCGATCGAATCGATTGCAGCGACGCCGCAAACGGCGTTAGACTGAACTCAGCGCAACCGGCGCGCCATGATTGCGGCGCCTCTGGCATTCCGCATCGTGTTTCGCGTCCGCGACAAAAAAGCGTCGATGCCGGCGGTTCGCGCGGAACACGGCGACGCGTCATGACGTTCAGGGCTAAGTCGGGGCTCCTAGGTCAGGAGACTATGATGCCAAACGTTGAATACAGACTAGCGTCAGGCCACTCGGTTCGACATCTTGACGTCTCGCCGATGATCGCCGCGCTTCGGTTCCAGCCGTCCGATTTCGAGTTTTCTCATGGCTGGCTGAACCATGTGCCAAGCCGCCATCGCTTCCAGTTCGACCGCAGCGGGCGGGTGACGATCGACGCGCTTTGCGGCTGCGCGGCGCTGTCGGTGCGGCCCGAGCAGGCCGACGAACTCCATACAATGTTCAAGACCTGGCGCTCCTCCTATTGGGTCCCGCTGGAGACGAACCGGGAGTTCGAATCCCACTTCCGCACCCCCAATGCCTGGGTCAGGTTGTTCCGCGACATCCGCATGGCCTGGCGGCGGTTCCGGCGCGAGGCCGAGCCTGTGACAATCCCCGCCGAGGCGGTGTCGGCGACGCCGGCCGAATAGGCGGGCGCCGCTTCCCCGAAACCGCGCCGCAGCCTGCGGCGCGGGCCGGCTCTTCGATCGAGAACACCGGTCGCCGGATGTTGCACGCAGTTTTTGCGACAATTTCTTTCGGAAAATCCGCGCCTGTGCTATGGTCTCTCTCACCATGGCCACGATGATCACGTTTGCCCGCACGCGAGGCGCCTGGAGCCTCGACAGCAGCATGCCGCGGTTGTACATTGATGAAGCGGCCTTAGCTTGTCCAAGAAAAAGCCGGGGGAGTCAGCGCAACCCATTGAAAAGCCTGGATTCAGACAAGACGCTCAAAGGAAACCAAAGCAGATTCCTTTGAGGTCCTGCGCTCAAATATGGCTCCTGGCTTGGCTGGATTTGGCTAAATTTGAAGGGGATTTGGCGGAGCCGCCCCTCAGACGATCCCCGACGACGAACCGGCGACCGCAGGCCGCTCCTTCGTCTTGACCTTGCGATAATTCGAAGCGCGATAGACCGCGAGCGGGTCAATCGCGCCGCCGCCGCGCAACCGCGCCTCAGCCAGGATGGGCGACACATCGGCGACGAATCCGGCCTTGAGAATGCGATGAGCGAGCATGACGTCGTTCGCTTCTTGAGCGGCGCCGAGCGCCTCGCGGTCGACGATAAGCGCTTGCGCGTAAGCGCGCTGCGTCTCCATCGCCGAGACCATCAGGCTCTCGATCGGGTCGGTGACGTTGTGCGATTGATCGAGCATGTAAGCGGGATCGAAGCCGTCGGCGCCGCGCGCGCTGGCGTCCACCAGCTCATTGAACACCCGAAACAGGCGAAACGGGTCGATCGATCCGGTGTCGAGATCGTCGTCGCCGTATTTCGAATCGTTGAAATGAAAGCCGGCCAGCCGGCCGGCGCGGATGAGCCGCGACACGATCTGCTCGATGTTGACGTTGGGCGCGTGGTGCCCGAGGTCGACGAGGCAATGGGCCTTGGGGCCCAGCGCCTGAGCCGCCATGAGGCTCGTCCCCCAGTCGGAGATAACCGTCGAGTAGAATGCGGGCTCGTAGAGCTTGTGCTCGACGAACACGCGCCAGTCGCCCGGCAGCCGGGCGTAAACCTCGCTCATCGATTCGAGGTACCAGTCGAACACGCGGTTCAAGTTCGACTGGCCGGGAAAATTCGAGCCGTCGGCGATCCAGACCGTCAGCGCCTTCGAGCCCAGTTTTTCACCGATTTCGATGCACTCGACGTTATGCGCCACCGCCTGATCGCGCGTCGCCTTTTGGCTGTGGCTCAGCGAACCGAACTTATAGGACAGCGTCTGGCCGGGCTGGTCCTGAAAAGTGTTGGAGTTGACCGCGTCGAATCCGACGCCGAGCCCCGCTGCGAATTCCCTCAGCCCGCGATAATCGTCGACCTTGTCCCAGGGGAAATGCGGCGAGCAGGTTGGGGTCGCACGCGTGAGCTGGTGGATGGTCGCGCAGTCCTCGAGCTTGTCGAAGATGCCGCGCGGCTCGCCGGGCCCGGGAAAGCGCGCGAAGCGCGTGCCGCCGGTTCCGACCCCCCAGGTCGGCACGGCGACCGCGAAGGCGGCGACTTTCGCGGTGATCGTCTCGATGTCAATGCCGGCGCGACCGAGTCGCCGGCCAAGCGCCCCATAGTCCTCCGCCTGCGCGGCGGCGAGCCTGGCGTTCTCCTCGCCGATGAGGGCCTCGGGGATGCGATAGGACATGGTGGCTCCGTTAGCGTCGCTTCGTCAGCGGGTGAAGCTCACGGCGTTGCCCGCATCGACGTTGAGGATGTTGCCGGTGCTCTTGGCGGAGAGATCGGAGGCGAAGTAGTAGACCGCTTCGGCGATGTCCTCGGGGTAGACGGAAAGCTTCAACAGCGAGCGTTGGCGGTAGACCTCTTCGAGTTCGGACTCGCTCACCTTGTTCGAGGCGGCCCGCTGCGCCCGCCATTCACCCTGCCAGATCTTGGACCCGCGCAGCACCGCGTCCGGGTTGACCGTGTTGGCGCGAATGCCGTGCGGCGCTCCCTCGAGCGCGAGGCAGCGCGCAAGATGAACCTCCGCCGCCTTGGCGCTGCAATAGGCCGACGCGCCGGGCGAGGCCGCGAGCGCGTTCTTCGACGCGATGAAGACAATGGCGCCGCCGAGACCCTGATCTTTCATGATCCGGTAGCCCGCCCGCGCGGAGAGGAAATACCCGGTTGCGAGGATCGCGAAGTTGCGGTTCCAGAGCTCGAGCGAAGTATCCTCGAACGGCGCCGCCGAGGCGATGCCCGCGTTGGCGACCACGATGTCGATCCCGCCGTAGCCGAGGACCGTCTCGCGGAACGCCGCGTCGACCGCAGGCTCGCTCGTCACGTCGACATTAACCCCAGCAACGACGTCCTTGCCGAAGCGCTTGCCGAAGTCGGCGACCGTCGCATCGAGGCTCTTTGCGTCGATATCGGCGAGCACGACGCAGGCGCCCTCGCGCAAGAGCCGCGCCGCAATAGCCTGTCCGATGCCGCCCGCGCCGCCGGTGACCAACGCGACCCGTCCAGCGAGCGATTTCGGCTTTGGGCAGCCGCTGCAGCTTGGCTTCCTCGAGCAGCCAATATTCGATGTCGAACGCCTCCTGCTCCTTGAGCCCGACATAGCGGCCGACGCCGGACGCGCCGCGCATCACGTTGATCGCATTGACGTAGAACTCGCTTGCGATGCGCGCAGTCGATTTGTCCTTGGCGAACGACAGCATGCCGACGCCCGGGACCAGATAAATGACGGCGTTCGGATCGCGCATCGGCGGCGAGTTCGGCGCGTTTGCAACGCCGGTAATAGGCCTCGTAGTCGGCGCGATAATCGGCAATATTCTGGTCGAGCGAAGCAAGGACAGAGTCGAGATTGCGCGCCGCCGGATCGAACGGCAGCACCAGCGGGCGGATCTTGGTGCGCAGGAAATGATCGGGGCAGGACGTCCCGAGCGCCGCCAGAGCCTTGAGCTCGCGGGAATTGACGAATTCCAACACCGCCGCCGCATCCGTGAAGTGGCCGACCTTGCGCTCGCCGCTCGAAATGCGCTTGCGAATGGCGGGCAGGAGCTTCGCGGCGACGTCGCGCCGCTCGGCCCGCGGCAGGGCCTCGAGGCGCTGGCCCCCGAAGGCGTCTCCACGCGTGTTGTCGCTGAGCCATCGGGCGGCTCGGTTGATCATCTCCAGCGTGGTCCGGTAGCAATCCTTCGCGGTCGGCCCCCAGGTGAACAGGCCGTGGCCGCCAAGCACCACCCCTTTGATCTTCGGATTGGCCTCGGCCATCGCGCCGAGCTTCAGACCGAGGTCGAACCCGGGACGTTGCCACGGAAGAAAACCGAGTTCCCCACCATAAATCTCGCGCGTCAGCGCTTCGGCGTTCTCGCTCGCCGCGATTGCGATGACAGCGTCGGCGTGAACGTGGTCGACGTGGGGATGGGGAACGAAGCCGTGCAGCGGGGTATCGATCGAGGTTGCGCGCGGATTGAGGTTGAAAGTGCAGTGATTGTAGAGCGGGACCATCTCGTCCTCGTGCTCGAGGCCGCGATAGACCGAGCGGAGCCCGAGCAGCTTGTCGAGATAGAGCGTCGAGAAACCGTCGAGCTTCATCGAGCCGATGTCGCCGCCGGAGCCCTTGACCCAAAGGACATTCGTCGTCGCGCCGGTCAGCGGATCCGGGGCGGCAAGCTTGGCCGAGGTGTTGCCGCCGCCGAAATTGGTGATGCGCAGGTCGCTTCCGAGCAAATTGGATCGGTAGAGCAGCAGGCCGGGCCCGTCGAGGGAAGCCGCGCGCTCGTCGTCCCACAGGTCGGGCAACGGAGCGTCCAAACGAAGATGATCGCCGCCCATGGTGGTCCCTCTTGATGCCGTCCGGTTTTTATAGATCCATATGCAAGTGATCAATGGACGTCCAATGGGATGCGGAGCCCCAATGCAGCGCTATGCCTTCAAGATGTTCCTCAATCCCGGCGAGGCGCACGAATACCGTCGTCGACACGACGCGATCTGGCCGGAGCTGCAGGCGCTGCTGGGCCAATCCGGCGTCAGGAACTATTCGATCTTTCTCGACCCCGACACCAACACGCTTTTCGCCTACCTCGAGCGCACCGACGATTACAGGATGGACGAGCTGACAAAGCATTCGGTGATGCGGCGCTGGTGGGCGTATATGAAGGACATCATGGCCGCCAACCCCGACGGGAGCCCGGTGACCACGCCTCTGGTCGAGATGTTTCATCTGGAATGAACGGGCGCGCACGATGAATGACTGCGTCGCGGTGTTCGACCTCGGCAAGACCAACATGAAGGTCGTCGTGTTCGACGACGCGGGCAAGGTCGTGGCCGAGCGCGGCCATCCCAACGCATCGATCTCGCCGGATGCGCGCTGGCCGTACCGGCGGCTTTACACCGAGGGGGCCTGGGCGTTCCTCATCGGCGCATTGAAGGAACTCGGCGCTCAATTCCCGATCGAAGCGATTTCGATCTCGGCGCATGGCGCGGCGGGCGTGCTGGTCGGAGACAGGGACGCCGCTTTGCCGGCCGTGGACTATGAGTTCGACATCGACGGCGCCGTCGCGGCCGAATATGACAAGGTAAGGCCTCCATTTGAGGAAACGCTCTCTCCTAACCTGCCGCGCGGGCTCAAT
Source organism: uncultured Alphaproteobacteria bacterium (assembly GCA_963832305.1). Taxonomy (GTDB): domain Bacteria; phylum Pseudomonadota; class Alphaproteobacteria; order Rhizobiales; family Beijerinckiaceae; genus Roseiarcus. Next base: position 47,056 of record CAWHTU010000028.1, read on the forward strand.
CTCGGCCGACAGGTTTACTATCTTCAGCGCCGCTTCCCGGCCGAGTTTGCGGCCGCGCGTGCGTTTCTGGCCTATCCGCAATATTGGTCCTGGCGCCTGAGCGGCGTTCCGGCCACCGAGTTCACCTCGATGGGCTCGCACACCGATCTTTGGCGCCCGAAGGATGGCAAGCTCTCCAGCATGGTCGACAAGCTCGGCTGGCGCTCGCTGTTCCCGCCGATGCGCAACGCCTGGGACACGCTCGGAACGCTCACGCCCGAAGTCGCGTCGGCCACAGGTCTCGCGCCCAAGGTGCGTATCGTCTGCGGCGCCCACGATTCGAACGCTTCGCTCGTGCCCCATCTCTTCTCGCGGCGCGACCCGTTCACCGTCATCTCGACCGGGACCTGGGTCATCATCATGGCCGTCGGCGGAAAAGGCCGGCTCGATCCGAAGGCCGACATGCTGGCCAACGTCGACGTGCGCGGAGAGCCGGTGCCGACCGCGCGCTTCATGGGCGGACGCGAATTCGCGGTCCTCGCCGGCGAAACGCCGGCCGAAGCGGGCGAGGCCGACGTGGCTGGCGTGGTCGCCTCGGGAGCGCTCGCTCTTCCGGCCTTCTCTGACCAGGGCGGGCCGTTCGCCGGGCGCGTCGGCCGGATCGAAGGAGACGCGCCCGCAACGCCCAAAGCGCGGGCGGCGCTCGCTACTCTCTATGCGGCTCTCATGACGGCGCATCTGCTTCGGCGTCTTGAAGCGCCGGGCGACCTTATCGTCGAAGGCGGCTTCACCCGCTCGCCCGCCTTCGGCGCTGTTCTCGGCGCGCTCATGCCCGGCCGGCGGGTCGTTATCGCCCCGATGAGCGCGGGAGCGGCTGCGGGCGCCGCACTGCTTGCTCGTTTTGGGGCGACCCACGATCCGCCGCGGCTCGAGACCGCGCGCGCGTGGGTGGTTCCCGGCCTCGACCTCTATCGGCAGCGATGGGAGGCGGCCCTTTAGCGCTGGGTTGCTGTTGTCGCAGTCGAATCGCTGGTTCGAGGCGTTGGCCGGATGATCTCTGTCAGTATGGGCGCAACTCCATCCCCGTTCCTCAAGACATTCGCAGCGCTGGCGTTTGCCCTCGCCCTCGCCGGGTGCGTCGCGAGCCAGCCGCCCTACCCGAACGTCGTGCCGATCGACAAGACTGGCAATTTCGGCGCTCGATAGGATCCACGCGCCCGCTCGCCGCCGCCGGCCGCGAACATCGGCGTCATTGCGAACTTCCCTTTGAGAGTTTAGCACGGATCATGCGCAGGGCGCTGGACAGGGAGGAGCGCTGTGATCTTGAACTGGCGAATTGGAGCGGCGCTGGCTGGCGTCGCGTGGGCGGGTTCGGCGGCGGCGCAGACGCTGCCCACCCACCGCATCCCGGCGGCGCTGGCGGTCGAGGCCGCGAGCGAGACGGTCGCGGCCTGCGCGAAGCAGGGCTATCATGAGACGGCCCAGGTGGTGGACGCCGATGGCGTGATCATCGCCACGGTCCGCGGCGACGGCGTCGGCGCTCACTCGCTCGATAGCGCCCTGGACAAGGCCTATACGGCCGCGTCGTTCAAGAGCGACACGCTGGCGCTGGGCGAACGCGCGAAGGGAGAAGATTCGATCGCGCCACTCGCCAAGCTGCCGCATGTGATGTTCTTTGGCGGCGGCGTGCCGATCAAGCTCGGCGACGAAACGATCGGAGCGATCGGCGCCGCCGGCGCTCCGGGCGCCAAGCTGGACGACGGCTGCGCGCGCGCCGGCCTCGACAAAATCAAGGATCGCCTGCAGTAAAGTCGTCGCAGGGGAATCAGGGAGGGAAACCATGGAAGCGATTGCGACGCCGACCACAGCCTCGAGTCCCGCATCGGGAGCGACCGCGGGCCAGCCGCCCATTCCTTTCGATGCGGGCCGGCTGGACGCGCTCATGGACGAAGCCGGGATCGACGCACTGGCCGTCACATCCAAGCACAATATCCAATACCTTCTCGGCGGCTACCGATTCTTCTTCTTCGATCATTTTGATGCGATCGGCGTGAGCCGCTACCTGCCGGTCCTCCTCTACGTGAAGGGGCGTCCGGAGCGCGCGACCTATATCGGACATCCGATGGAAAGCTACGAGCGGGAGCTCAACCGGTTCTGGGTCCCGACATTCAGCGCTTCCGCGCGCATGAGCACCGACGGGATCGAGGTCGCAATCGAAAAGCTCGCGGCGCTTGCGCCGAAAGTCAAAAGGATCGGCGTCGAGCGCGCTTTCCTGCCCGCCGATGCGGAGAGCGCGCTTCGCAAGGGACTGCCCGAGATGGAGTTCATCGAAGCGCAGCTGCCGCTGGAACGGCTTCGGGCGATGAAGACCCCGCAGGAGCTGGAAAGCCTGCGAATGGCGAGCGATTTGGTCGTCGATTCCATGCTCGCGGCCATGGCCGGCGTCAAGCCCGGCGTGACCAAGCATGATCTGGTCGAGGCCCTGCGGCGAGAGGAAGTCAATCGCGGCCTGACGTTCGAATATTGCCTGATCACCGCCGGGACGAGCCTCAATCGCGCACCGTCGGAGCAGGTCTTGCGGGAAGGCGACATCCTTTCCCTCGACTCTGGCGGCAACTACAAGGGCTATATCGGCGATCTCTGCCGAATGGGCGTATTCGGCGAGCCCGACGCCGAGCTCAAGGACCTGCTCGCCGAGGTCGACGCGATCCAGCAGGCGGCGCGCCGCCCGATCCGGATCGGCGCGCGCGGCGGCGATGTCTACGCCGCCGTCGAGTCACTCACCCGCGGTTCGCCGCACGGCAATTCGCTCGAGTTCGTCGCGCATGGCATGGGCCTCATCAGCCACGAGGCGCCGCGTCTCACGAATCGCGGGCCGGTGCCGTACCCCGCCTATGATGCGGACTTGCCGCTGCAGAAAGGCATGGTCCTTTCGATCGAGACGACGATCCTCCATCCGCGCCGCGGCTTCATCAAGCTCGAGGACACCGTCGCGGTCACCGAAGGCGGCTGGGAAGGTTTCGGCGACCGGGGCCGCGGATGGAACCGGTGCGGCGTCAGCGGTTCACGTTAGCCCGAGGCATCTGGAGCGGGTGAAGGGAATCGAACCCTCGTATTCAGCTTGGAAGGCTGCTGCTCTACCATTGAGCTACACCCGCGTTTTACGCGCGTTTCTTCGCAATCCGGGGCGGCGAAGTCAATGCTGCACCGAGCGGTCGCCTCAGAGCCGGCGCCCTCGCTAGGCTGCGTCCGCGTCGATCGTCATCGCCACGAAGAACACCGAAGCGAATTGCAGTGCGGCGATCACCAACGGGCCGAAAGTCTCGCCAGCATCGCCCTGAAACGCGCCGACGCCTGCGTCCAGCAAGTGGACAACGCCCGCCAACGCCCCGAGAACGAGGAGAGCCTTGCCGACTGCCGATAGATTGCCACAAACGCGAATAACGCCAGGGGAATTGTGCGGGCCGCCGCGTAGAGGGCGAAAATTTGCGAGAAGCGACTGGGTGCGTCCCCGTTCGGAAGGACGGACTGCGGACTGACGATCGCAGCGAATGAAAAGCCGCGCGCCACGAGAACATTAATGCCGGTTACAATTGAGGCGCCGCGCATTGCCGCTGCTCTGGAAATGCTTGTCATCATCGGCTCCTCGGCTTTGCGGGGTATCGACCACGTCCGCCTCGCCCGATGTTGACGACACGGCATTCCTTGGCGCCCTTGCTGGCAAGGCCGCGAAAATGCGATTATGACGGCTCGCCGGCGCCTTTGGGCCGGCGCATTTTCCGTATCTAAAAGGCGTCCGATGCCTCCCTATCGCTCCCGCACTACGACCCACGGCCGCAACATGGCGGGCGCGCGCGGCCTCTGGCGCGCGACCGGCATGAAGGACGGCGATTTCGGCAAGCCGATCGTCGCGGTCGCCAATTCCTTCACCCAGTTCGTGCCTGGCCACGTGCACCTGAAGGACCTCGGGCAATTGGTCGCGCGCGAGATCGAGGCCGCGGGTGGCGTCGCCAAGGAGTTCAACACCATCGCCGTCGATGACGGGATCGCGATGGGTCACGACGGCATGCTCTACTCTTTGCCTTCGCGCGAGATCATCGCCGACAGCGTAGAATACATGGCCAACGCCCATTGCGCCGACGCTTTGGTGTGCATCTCGAACTGCGACAAGATCACGCCCGGCATGCTGATGGCGGCGCTGCGCCTCAACATCCCCGTCGTTTTCGTCTCCGGCGGGCCGATGGAGGCGGGCAAGGTCAAGCTCTCGACCGGGGCGCGCAGCATCGACCTGATCGACGCGATGGTTGCAGCGGCCGACACGAAGGTTTCCGACGCCGACGTCGCGGTCATCGAGCGCTCCGCCTGTCCGACCTGCGGCTCCTGCTCGGGCATGTTCACCGCCAATTCGATGAACTGCCTCACCGAGGCGCTTGGCTTGTCGCTGCCCGGCAACGGCACCGTGGTCGCAACCCACGCGGATCGAAGGCGCCTGTTCGTCGAGGCGGGCCATCTCGTCGTTGATCTTGCGCGGCGCTGGTACGAGGACGGCGATAAGGGCGCGCTGCCGCGCGAGATCGCCACCTTCAAGGCGTTCGAGAACGCGATGACTCTCGATATCGCCATGGGCGGTTCGACCAACACTGTCCTTCACCTGCTGGCCGCCGCGCACGAGGCCGAGGTCGACTTCACCATGGCCGACATCGACCGCCTGTCTCGTCGGGTGCCGTGCCTGTGCAAGGTCGCCCCGTCCGTGCCGGACGTGCATGTCGAGGATGTCCATCGCGCCGGCGGGGTGATGGGTATATTGGGCGAACTCGACCGCGGCGGCCTGCTGAATCGCGATGTGCGGATGGTCCATGCCGAGTCGCTCGACCACGCGCTGTCGCGCAATGACATTGCGCGCGCGAACAGCAAGGCGACGCGCGAATTCTTCCTCGCCGCGCCCGGCGGTGTGCCGACTCAGGTCGCGTTCAGCCAGTCGGCGCGCTATCCGTCCCTTGACGAGGACCGCGCCAAGGGCGTGATCCGCGACGTCGGGCACGCCTTCTCCAAGGACGGCGGCCTCGCTGTTCTCTACGGCAACATCGCGCTCGACGGCTCGATCGTGAAGACGGCCGGAGTCGATCCCGACAGCCTCAAGATTCAAAGGGCCGGCGCGCATCTTCGAGAGCCAGGACGACGCCGTGCAGGCGATTCTTGGCGGCAAGGTCGTGGCGGGCGACGTCGTCGTCATCCGCTACGAGGGGCCGCGCGGCGGTCCGGGCATGCAGGAGATGCTCTACCCGACCAGCTATCTGAAGTCGCGCGGCCTCGGCAAGGCCTGCGCTCTCTTGACCGACGGGCGTTTCTCGGGCGGCACTTCGGGCCTATCGATCGGCCATGTCTCGCCGGAGGCGGCCGAGGGCGGCGCGATCGCGCTGATCGAGGAGGGCGATGTGATCGAGGTCGACATTCCCGCCCGCAAGATCGAGCTGCTCGTCGGCGAGAAGACGCTGAGCGCGCGCCGCGCGGCGATGGAGGCGAAGGGCGCGGCCGCGTGGAAGCCCGCCAAGCCCCGCAAGCGGCAGGTCACAACGGCGCTGCGCGCTTACGCCGCGTTTGCGACCAGCGCCGCGCGCGGGGCGGTCCGAGAAGTGCCGTAAAACGGTCTTTCATGTTCAAGGCCCTCAGCGCGCGGTCGATCGCCTCGCGCCTATTTCTTTCCGCCGCGTTCTGGAGCACGCTCATTCTGGCGCTCGCGGGACTGGGCCTAAGCGGGCTCAACAAGCGCTGGACGGAGGCCAATTTCGACGACCAGCTCGGCGTTTACCTTAAGGCGCTGGTCGCCAATGTCGCGATTTCCAGCGACGAGACGAGGTCGGGCGCCCAGGCGGCGATCGCGCCGCAGTTCGAGCTCGCCTTCTCCGGCTGGTACTGGCAGATCACCCGCACCGACGTGAACCCGCCGGAAATCCGCGCCTCGAAGTCGCTGTTCGCGACCCAATTGCCGAATCTGCCCGCCGTCGGCGATCCCGGCGCGATCCTGAGCGGTTACGTGATCGGACCCGGCGGGCACGAACTGAGGATGATCGAGCGCGCGATCGATGCCGGCGACGAGGGGCGCTTCCTGGTCCAGGTCGCCGCCAACGCCGACGTGATCCAGGGCCAGGAGCGCAGCTTCGAATGGGCTCTCGCGGCGACGTTCCTGACGCTGGCGCTGGCGCTGATCGGCTCGACGGCGCTCGCGGTCAGGTTCGGCCTGCGGCCGCTCAGGGTGCTTCAGGAAGGGGTGGCCGGCATCCGCCGCGGCGAGGCTGAACGCATCGACGGGGAATTTCCCCAGGACGTGGCCCCGCTGGCGATTGAGGTCAATCAGCTCATCGACGCCAACCGCGAGATCGTCGAACGCGCGCGCACCCAGGTCGGCAACCTAGCCCATGCGCTCAAGACCCCGCTCAGCGTGCTGATGAACGAGGCCGACGCGATGAGCCCGACCTTGTCGGAAAAGGTCCGCGAGCAGGCCGATATCATGCGCCGGCAGGTGACGTTCTACCTCGACCGCGCCCGCGCCGCGGCCCGCGCCCGGACCTTCGGACTGGCGACGGAGGTGCGGCCGGTGGTCGAGGGGCTCGTCCGCACCTATGAGAAGCTCCATGGCGACCAAGCCTTGACCTTCGACGTCGAATTGCAACCCGGGCTCAAGTTCCGCGGGGAGGCGCAGGACCTCACCGATCTCATCGGCAACCTGCTCGACAACGCGGGAAAATGGGCGCGCGAGCGGGTGTCGATTCGCGCGGCCCGCATGGCCACAGGGGACCAGGACCCCGCCCCCTTCCTCACGGCCGAAATCGACGACGACGGCCCGGGCCTCGACAGAAACGCGCGCGCCGCCGCGGTCGAGCGGGGAAAGCGGCTCGACGAGTCTCGCCCAGGTTCGGGGCTGGGCCTCTCGATCGTGGTCGATCTCGCCTCGATTTATGGCGGCTCGCTCGAGCTCGACGAAAGCCCGCTTGGGGGCCTGCGCGCAATCTTAAGGCTGCCATGCGTCTGAGGGCATCGGCCATAGCCGGGCGAAGCGCAAAGACCTGTGGGAGATAGGAAAAAAATGCAGCGAACGGTTCTTCTCATCCTTGCGCTGGCGCCGCTCGGCCTTGCCGGCTGTTCGAGTGTCGGCTCCGGCGCCGCGGCGCCGGCTGTCGCCGCTCCCGCGGAACCTGCCGCCCCGGCCATTCCAACCGGCGCGGCGCTCGGCGGCGCGCTCGGGGGCGCGATCGGGGCGTCGCTCAGCGACGGCGACCGCCAAACGGCGTGGGAGGCGCAGGTCGCCGCGCTCGATTCGGGCCAGCGGCGCTCCTGGCGCGGGTCGCAGGGCGTGTTCGGCTATGTCGAGGCCGGCGCCGCCACCGGCGACGGCTGCCGGGCTTATTCGCAGACCATATATATCGCCGGCCGGCCGAACCGCGGCCATGGCGTCGGCTGCAAGCAGCCGGACGGAAGCTGGAAAATGACGAGTTGAGGTTTTGACGAGACCTCAACTTTGCTTTGCGATAACAGAGCGCGGACTTTTCCCGAGGGCCTATTCGCTAAGGCCGCTTTGAGGCTGATTGATGCTGTGGTTCGTCCTGGCGGGAATGGCCGCTTTCGCGGTCCTCGCTGCGCTTTGGCCGCTCCTTCGCGGCCCATCGAGCGCGACGGGGGACGACGCTGTGAACGAAGCGGCGTTCTATGGGGCGCAACTCGAGGAAATCCGGCGCGACGTCGAGCGCGGCCTATTGCCGCAAGGCGAGGCGGAGAGCGCCCGCGCGGAGGCGGCGCGACGCCTTATCGCGGCCGCGCCCCTGCCGGCCCCGGGGCCGCAGCCGGCGGCCCCGCGCAACCGGCTGGCCGCGGCGGCGCTAATCGCCGTCGGGCTGCCGGCGATCGCCTTTCCGCTTTATGCGTTCCTCGGCCAGCCCCGGATGCCCGACGAGCCGCTGGCGAGCCGAGTGAATGCCCCGCATACCAATGGCGAGATCGAGGCCGCGGTCGCGGCGGTCGAGGCGCGGCTCATCGCCAAGCCCGACGACGGCAAGGGCTGGGCGGTGATCGCGCCAGTCTACATGCGCCTCGAGCGCTATGGCGAGGCCGCGCACGCCTATGCCGAGGCGCTCCGCCTCGAGGGCGAGGATCCGTTGCGCCGCGCGGGTTATGGAGAGGCTCTGGTCGCCGCGGCTGGCGGCGTGGTTACCGACGAGGCGCGCCAGGCGTTCGACCGGGCGTTGGCCGAACAGCCCGGTCAGCCGCAGGCGCGCTTCTATCTCGCGCTAGGCGCCGAGCAGGACGGCAAGAAGGCCGAGGCGATCCACGCCTATGAGCAGCTTGTCGCGGATTCGCCGTCCGATGCGCCCTGGCGGGGCGCCGTCACGGCTCGTCTTGCGGCGCTCAAGGGCGGGCCGGCGCCGGCGGGGGCGAGCGCGGGCCTGGCCGGCCCCGCCGTTCCCGACGCCCAGCGGCCGATGATCGAGGGGATGGTGAACCAGCTGGCCAGCCGGCTCGCCAGCAATGGCGGCAGCGTCGACGAATGGTCGCGCCTTATTCGCGCCTATGCGGTGCTGCATGAAGCCGACAAGGCCAGGGCAGCCCTCGCCGACGCCCGCAAGGCGCTCGCGCCCGACCCGAATTCGGTCGCCAGCCTCGACGCGCTGGCGCATGACCTTGGCCTCGGAGACGCCAATTGACCCGCCGCGGCCGCCGCCTTGCGCTCATCGCCGCCGCGCTCGCCATCGTCGGCGGGGCGGCGGGCCTTGCGCTCTACGCGCTGAGCGACAGCATCGTTTTCTTCTACAGCCCCTCCGAAGTCGTTGAGAAGGCGCTGAGGCCAGGGGCGCGGCTGCGCGTCGGCGGCCTGGTGAAATCCGGCTCGATCGTCAAATCAGCCGGCGAGTTCGGTCGCGTTCGTCGTCACCGATGGCGCCCACGACCTTGAGGTTTCCTATTCCGGCCTCCTGCCGGACCTGTTCCGCGAGGATCAGGGCGTTGTCGCCGAGGGCGTGCTGGCGGCGCCCGGCCAGATGCGGGCCGACACCATTCTCGCCAAGCACGACGAGCGCTACATGCCGCGCGAGGTCGTCGAGGCGCTGAAGAAAGAGGGCCGCTGGCGGGAAGGGGAGGACGTCGCCAAGCCATGATCGTCGAGATCGGTCATTTCGCCCTCGTCCTTGCGCTTGGCGCGGCGCTCGCCCAGACCGTCGTGCCGTTTTGGGGCGCCCGCGTCGGCGACGGCGGGATGATGGGCGTCGGGCGCAGCGCCGCGCTGACCCAATTGGTGCTGATCGCGATCGCCTTCGCAGCGCTCGTCGACGCGCATCTTACCTCGGACTTCTCGGTGCTCAACGTCGCCGAGAATTCGCACAGCGCTGTGCCGGCGATCTACAAGATCTCCGGCGTGTGGGGAAACCACGAAGGCTCGATGCTGCTGTGGGTCCTTATTCTGGCGGTGTTCGGCGCGCTCGTCGCCCTGTTTGGCCGCGCGCTCCCAATGAAACTGCGCGCCGACGCGCTCGCAGTTCAGGGCCTGATCAGCGTCGCCTTCCTCGCTTTCATTCTCCTGACCTCGAACCCGTTCGAGCGCCTCATGCCCGCGCCGTTCGAGGGGCGCGATCTCAACCCCATACTTCAGGACCCCGGCCTAGCGATCCATCCGCCGCTGCTCTACCTCGGCTATGTCGGCTTCTCTATCGTCTATTCCTTCGCCGCGGCGGCGCTGATCGAGGGCCGTATCGATGCCGCCTGGGCGCGTTTCGTGAGGCCGTTCACCCTCGTCGCCTGGAGTTTTCTCACGCTAGGCATCGCCGCTGGTTCGTTCTGGGCCTATTACACGCTCGGCTGGGGCGGCTTCTGGTTCTGGGATCCGGTTGAGAACGCCTCCCTCATGCCGTGGCTCGCGGGGACCGCATTCGTCCATTCGGTGGCGGTGATGGAGAAGCGCGACGCGCTCAAGGTGTGGACGATCTTTCTCGCCATCCTCGCCTTCTCCTTTTCGTTGGTCGGCACCTTTCTCGTGCGCTCGGGCGTATTGACCTCGGTGCACGCGTTCGCCAGCGATCCGCGCCGCGGCGTCTTCATTCTGCTGATTCTGGCGCTGTTCATTTTCGGTTCGTTCGCGTTGTTCGCCTGGCGCGCCCCGATGCTGAAGCAGGGCGGACTTTTCGCGCCGATCTCGCGGGAAGGCGCGCTCATCGTCAATAATCTTCTCTTGACGACATCGTGCGCGACCGTGCTCTTCGGCACCCTCTACCCGCTGGCGCTCGAGCAGTTGACCGGTGAGAAGATCACCGTCGGCGCGCCCTTTTTCAACCTGACCTGCGGCGCGCTGCTGTTGACCGCCTGCTTCGTTGCCCCGTTCGGCTTCTCGCTTGCGTGGAAGCGCGGCGATCTCTTGGCGGTGGCCCAGCGGCTGACCTTCGCACTGGTCTGCGGCGCGGCGACCGCGGTCCTCGGCGCGGCGTGGCTCAGCGGCGGGTCGCTCTTCGCGCCGCTGGCGGCGGGCCTGGCGATCTTCGTGATTCTCGGCACGTTGATCGAAGTCATCATGCGCGCGCAGCGTCCGGGCCTGGCGCCTGCCGTTGCGTTGAGGCGCGCCCTCGGATTGCCGTTGTCGTTCTACGGCGCGGCGCTGGCCCATGTCGGAGTGGGCGTGACGCTGCTGGGCTTGTCGGGGCTCGGCTTCGGGGCCGAGACGATCGCGACCTTGCACAAAGGCGTCCCCGAAAGGGTCGGGCCCTATTCGATCACCCTCGATTGGGTCGGGGAGCGGGTCGGCCCGAACTACAAGGAAGCAGCGACGACGATGACCGTGCGCTCCGGCGCCGCCGTCGTCGCCGAGATCGCGCCGGCGCGCCGCCAATTCGCGGCCCGGCAGATGACGACGACCCAGGCGGGCCTGGCGACGCTCGACTTCGGCCAGGTCTATGTCGCGATCGCCGACCCGACGCCTGAGGGCGCCGTCCCCGCCCGCCTCTACTGGAAGCCTCTGGTGACGCTGATCTGGCTTGGCGCCGCGGCCATGGCGTTCGGCGGGGCCCTGTCGCTCGCTGACCGGCGCCTGCGCTTCGGCGCCGCCGCGCGCGCGAAGGCCAGCGGTTCGCTCGCGCAGCCGGCGCAATGATGATGCGTTTCGCTCGCTTCGCGCTTTTTGCGGCGCTTATGCTGGGCTTAACTCCGGCGCTGGCCGTCCAGCCGGACGAGGTGATGAAGGACCCGGCGCTCGAAGCCCGCGCGCGGACGCTATCGGAGGAATTGCGTTGCTTGGTGTGCCAGAACCAGTCGATCGACGATTCCGACGCTCCATTGGCGCGCGATATCCGCGTCCTAATTCGCCAGCGCATCGCCAGCGGTGAAAGCAACGACGCGGTGCGGGCGTATCTCGTCTCGCGCTACGGCGACTTCATTCTCCTTAAGCCGCCACTCAAGCCCGAGACCATGCTCCTATGGCTGAGCCCGGCGTTGGTCCTCGGGGCCGGCCTCGCCGCCGCTCTTTTCGCCCGCCGCCGAGCGCCCCGATCGACGCCGGCGCTCAGCGCCGAAGAGGAAGCTCGGCTCGCGGCGCTCACGGGCCGAGACGCTGCCGGGAGTTGATGCGTCGAATGGCTCCCCTCACTGGGGCCTGCGCAATGCCGGCCGGTGGCGTGGGTTCAAAATCGGCGCCTCGCCCGCTTCGCGGATATCGTCGCAAGGAGCGCCGCTGACCGCCAACGGATCAGATTTCGTCGGAGAACGCGTCTTCTTTAGTCTCGTGACGTATTATGAGCGGCGCTTGGGCCAATGCGAAGGCAATGGTGATTGGCAAAACGCCGAAGGTCTTAAAGACGACCCACTGGTCCCAGGTCAACAAGTGGCGCAGGACTTCGTTCACTCCCGCAAGCATGAAGAAAAATACGCCCCAGCGAACGGTCAATTGCCGCCAACCCGCAGCGTCAAGATGGATCGCAGTGTCGAAGGCGATTGGGAGCAGCATTTTGCCGAACGCCATCGAGCCGAGGAGCGCGATGCCGAACAGGCAATAGATGAGCGTCAGCTTGATCTCGATAAATGTCTTATCCTGCAGCCATAGGGTCAGCGCGCCAAACACGAGCACCATTCCGGCAGTGACCATCGGCATCGCCGCAAGGCGGCGCGTCAGCGCGAAGGAGATGATCAGCGCGACGAACGTTGCCGGTATCAAAACGGCCGTCGCGGTCAACATGCCGGCCTTGTCGGGCGGAAAGTCTTGAGGCAATAGCCCGCCTACGAGTCCGTGAAAAATGGCTGGCCTAGAATTGGCGATGTAGAACAGCACGAGCGGCCCGAACTCGAGCGGGAGCTTGACGATCGGGCTGAGGGCCTTGCGCGGCGGCGGGGCGGCGGTTTCGGTCATCGCGTCCTCGTCATTCAAGCGCAATCATGCCTCGACTCGCTCGACCCCGGCGATCGCCTCGGCGTAGTCGCGGGCGGCAAAGGGTTCGAGATCGTCGACGCCCTCGCCGACGCCGATGAAGTGCACCGGAAGCCCGAATTTATCGGCGATCGCCACCAGAATGCCTCCCCGCGCGGTGCCGTCGAGCTTGGTCATCACAAGGCCGGTGACGCCCGCCGTGCGGCCGAAGATCTCGACCTGGCTCAGCGCGTTCTGTCCGACGGTGGCGTCGAGCACGAGCAGCACGGCGTGCGGCGCGCTGACGTCGATCTTCCGCATCACCCGGATGATCTTTTCGAGTTCGCCCATCAGTTCGGCGCGGTTCTGCAATCGTCCCGCCGTATCCATCAGCACGACGTCGACGTTGAGTTCGCGGGCGCGAGTCAGCGCGTCGAAGGCGAGCCCCGCCGCATCGGCGCCCTGCTCGCGTTCGACGAGCGCGGAGAACGTGCGGCGCGCCCAGATGCGCAATTGTTCGATCGCCGCTGCGCGGAAGGTGTCGCCAGCGGCGAGCAGGACCGTCTTCCCTTCGGCCCTGAACTTGGCTGCGAGCTTGCCGATGGTTGTCGTCTTGCCGGAGCCGTTGACGCCGATGACGAGGATCACGAAAGGGTGCTTGTCCGCATCGATCGCGAGCGGGCGAGCCACGGGCGCGAGCGAGCGCTCGATCTCCGCCGCAAGGATCTGCTTGACCTCGTCGGGATTGATCCCGCGCTCGTAGCGTCCGCGGCCGACGGCCTCGCGGATGCGCGCCGCCGCGTCGAGGCCGAGATCGGCCTGGATCAGGACATCCTCGAGATCGTCCAGCGAATCTGCGTCCAGCTTGCGCTTGGTGAAGATGTCGGCGACGCCTCGCGCGATGGCCGTTGACGAACGCGAGAGGCCCAACCGCAGGCGCTGAAGCCAGGTTTGCCTCGGCTCCGCGACGCTTGGAGCGGCGGCGGGCGACAGCGGTTCGGCGGCCGGCGACGCCGTCGCGTCGTCCCCGCCCAACCAGCGGCGCAAGCGGCCCGGCTTCTCTTTCTTCCCGTCGTCCTCGTCCAACTTGAAAAAACCTCATGACGCCGCCCTATACGCAGGCGGCCGGGTTGGCATACCACTCAACCCATGACGCCGGAAGAAACAAGAGCGAGACTGCTCTATCGTGACGGACTGATGCTGGTCCTCGACAAGCCGGCAGGCGTCGCCGTCCACCGCGGCCCGAAAGGCGGGTCAAGCCTCGAGGATGATTTCGGCGCGCTCAGGTTCGGATTGCCGCGCAGCCCGGCCCTCGCCCATCGGCTGGACCGCGAGACCGCGGGTTGCCTCATTCTCGGCCGCCATCACAAGGCGTTAGAGAGGTTGGGGCTCCTGTTCAAGCAAGGAAGGATCGCCAAGACCTATTGGGCGATCGTCGCCGGCGGTCCGGAGGCAGTGGAGGGCGCGATCGATCTGCCGCTCGGCCGCCTCGACGACAAGCGAGGGTGGTGGATGAAGGTCGACCCTGTAGGGCAGCCGGCTCGGACCCTCTGGCGCATCAGGGGCCGGGGCCAGTGGCGCGGCGCGCCCATCGCCTGGCTCGAGCTCGAACCGAAAACGGGCCGCACCCATCAATTGCGGGTCCACTGCGCCTCGCAGGGTTGGCCGGTCTTCGGCGACGCGATCTACGGCGCGCGAGCCGAGCTTCCCTTGCAGCTGCTCGCACGCAAGGTGGCCGTGCCGCTCGCAAAGGGAAAGCCGCCGATCGAGGTCGAAGCGCCGGTCCCGCCGCATATGCTGGAGACGCTCAAGGCGTGCGGGCTCCCCGGGGAGACGTCTCAGGCTGAAAACCGGAGGCCTATGGCGGCCTTGCCACCCTCCGATCCTCAGAATGGTTCTATTGCGACCGACCTGTGCTAATAAAACAGGCTGCCCCCGAGATAGGTGAGCAGCGCCAAGCACACAAAGAGATCGCTCGCCATCGCGACAGTCTGATTGAACGATCTTTCGGCGTCCGAGGCGTGGCGCGCGCCTGCGACCCCGTAGAACAGAGCCCCGGATATCGCGATCGGCAGCACGAAGCTGGGCTGAGCGAGCGAGAGCGCGCCGACGACTCCGATTGCGGCGTTGGCGATCCCCAGTTCGCGAATGATGGGAAGCGCGTCCTTGCTCTCGAGCCGGAAGATGTCTCTCGCGGTGAACTCGGGCTGATAGAATTGTCGCAGGCCTGCCAGCAGGAGCCGAATCCCTGCGCTCCAAAAGACGAACCACTTCCCGATCAGGGCAATCCAGGAAAGAGCCGTCGCCCACAAGAAATGATCCAAAAGGATCGAGCCGACCGGCAGAATGAAAGTCAGCAGAGCGACGGTCAGGAGATACATTCGGAGCGAGCAACTATCACATACCGTTCCGCTCGATCAACGGCCGCCGTCCCTCCGCCTGACGGAGACGCAATTGTGCAGCGCAGTAGAATGTGAAAAGCTTGGCGTTTGCCAACCGGTTCTCCGTCCAAATGTCGATCCGAGCCGCCATCCATCATCTGACGCATTACCGATATGACCGGCCGGTCTCGCTCGGGCCACAGATAATCCGGTTGCGGCCGGCCCCGCATAGCCGAACCCGCGTCATCTCGCATTCGCTCAAGGTGACGCCGGCCGAGCATTTCGTGAACCACCAGCAGGACCCCTACGGCAACTGGCTCGCCCGCTATGTGTTTCCCGAACTTGTGAGGGAACTGAAGATCGAAGTCGACGTCGTCGCCGACATGACTGTCTACAACCCGTTCGATTTCTTCGTCGAAGAGAGCGCCGAGGTCTGGCCGTTCGAATACGGCGAGGACCTGCGGCCCGACCTTGTTATCTACCGGACCCCAGAGCCGGCCGGGCTGCTGCTCTCGGCCTTTCTCGACAAGCTCGACCGCTCGAAGCAACGCACCGTCGACATGGTCGTCGAGCTCAATCGGCGCCTGTCGCAGCAGATCAAGTATCTCATCCGCATGGAGCCTGGCGTCCAGACGCCCGAGGAGACGCTCGAGCGCCGATCCGGCTCCTGCCGCGATTCGAGCTGGCTGCTCGTGCAGATCCTGCGCAACCTCGGCCTCGCGGCGCGGTTCGTGTCCGGCTATCTGATCCAGCTCAAGCCTGACCTTGTCTCGCTCGACGGTCCGCCGGGCACCGACCACGACTTCACCGATTTGCACGCCTGGGCCGAGGTCTATCTTCCCGGCGCCGGTTGGATCGGCCTCGATCCGACCTCCGGCCTGCTCGCGGGCGAGAGCCATATCCCGCTGGCGGCGACGCCGCACTACCGCAATGCCGCGCCGATTTCGGGCCTGGCGAGTTTCGCCAACGTCGATTTCAAATTCGATATGCGGGTCGAGCGGGTCGCCGAGCATCCCCGCATCACCAAGCCGTTTTCCGCAGAAGCGTGGAAAGCGCTCGACGCTCTCGGCGAGGAGGTCGACCGGAAGCTCGTCGCCGACGACGTTCGGCTCACCATGGGCGGCGAGCCGACCTTCGTCTCGATCGACGATTTCGAATCGGGTGAGTGGAACACCGACGCCGTCGGCCCGACTAAGCGCGAGCTCGCCGACCGGCTCATCCGGCGCCTGCGCGATCGCTTCGCGCCCGGCGGCTTTCTGCATTACGGGCAGGGCAAATGGTATCCGGGCGAGACGCTGCCGCGGTGGACATTCTCGCTTTACTGGCGCCGCGACTCGAAGCCGATCTGGATCAACCCCGAGCGAATCGCGGTCGAGGGCATGGACGGCGAGGCCACCAGCGCAAGCGCGCGGGCGCTACTGGACGCGATCGCCTCCGAGCTCGGCGTCGCATCCGACTATGTCGCCCCGGCTTACGAGGATCCGGCGGAGTGGATCGTGAAAGAGGCCAATCTGCCGCCGAACGTCTCGCCTGAAAACTCCCAGCTCAAGGACCCGGAGGAGCGTCACCGGATCGCCCGCGTCTTCTCGCGCGGCCTGACCGAACCTTCGGGATACGTGCTCCCGGTCCAGCGCTGGCAGGCGAAGGCCGATGGGCATCGCTGGCGGAGCGAGAAGTGGAAGACCCGTCGCGGCGCGCTCCATCTGGTTCCCGGCGACAGTCCGGTCGGCTACCGCCTGCCGCTCGGCGCTCTGCCCTATGTTCCGCCGACGTCCTTCCCCTATATCGTCGAGGCCGATCCGACCGAGCCGCGCGGGCCGCTGCCGGATTTTCACGAGCCGCGGGAGCGCGGCCAGCGCGTCGCCTCGTTCGCCGCATCGGAAACTGGCCAGCAGGAACGGGTCGAGCAGCGGCTCGGCGACATCGACGGCGCCGTCCGGACCGCGGTGACGGTCGAGGCGCGCGACGGGCATCTCTGCGTCTTCCTGCCGCCGGTCGAGCGGCTCGAGGACTATCTCGAACTGGTGGCCGCGGCTGAAGCGGCGGCCGAAAAGGTCGGCCTGCCGGTGCAGATCGAGGGCTACCCGCCCCCCGCCGACCCGCGCATGAACGTCATCCGCGTCGCGCCCGATCCCGGGGTGATCGAAGTCAACATCCATCCGTCGTCGAGCTGGCGCGAGTGCGTCGCCACGACCGAGGCGATCTACGAGGAGGCGAGGCTCGCGCGGCTCGGCGCCGACAAATTCATGATCGACGGCAAGCATTCCGGCACCGGCGGGGGCAATCACGTCGTCGTCGGCGGGGCGACGCCGCTCGACAGCCCGTTCCTCAGGCGCCCGGACCTGCTCAAGAGCCTGGTCATCCATTGGCTCAGGCACCCGAGCCTCAGTTATTTCTTCTCCGGCCTGTTCATCGGCCCGACCAGCCAGGCGCCGCGCGTCGACGAAGCGCGCCATGACAGCCTCTACGAACTCGAAATCGCGCTCGCCCAGATCCCTCCGCCCGGCAGCGGCGAAACCCCTCGGCCGTGGCTCGTCGACCGCCTGATGCGCAACCTGCTCACTGACGTGACCGGCAACACCCACCGGGCGGAAATCTGCATCGACAAGCTCTATTCGCCCGACGGCCCGACCGGCCGTCTTGGCCTGATCGAGTTTCGCGGCTTCGAGATGCCGCCCGACCCGCGCATGAGCCTCGCCCAGCAATTGCTGATCCGCGCGATTCTCTCGCGGCTATGGCGCGATCCGCTGAACGGGCCGCTGCCGCGCTGGGGATCGTCGCTGCACGACCGGTTCATGCTGCCGCACTTCGTCTGGGAGGATCTGCTCGACGTGCTCGCCGATCTCAAGGCGCACGGTTTCGCTTTTCGCTCCGACTGGTTCGAGGCGCAGGCGGAGTTCCGTTTCCCGTTCTGCGGCGAGGTCGAGTACGAGGGCGTCAAGCTCGAACTGCGCCAGGCGCTAGAGCCCTGGCACGTGCTGGGCGAGACCGGCGCGATCGGCGGCACTGCGCGCTATACCGACTCTTCAACCGAGCGCCTGCAGGTCAAGCTCACGACCTCCGATCCTGATCGCTACGTCGTCGCCTGCAACCGGCGCCGGGTCCCGTTGCGTGGGACTTCGACCGAGGGCGTCGCGGTCGGCGCGGTGCGCTTCAAGGCCTGGAAGCCGGCGATGGCGATGCATCCGACCGTGCCGGTCCAGGCGCCGCTGGTCTTGGATATCTTCGACGTATGGAGCGGGCGGGCGCTGGGCGGCTGTATCTATCACGTCGCCCATCCGGGCGGGCGCAGCTACGACACTTTCCCGGTCAACAGCAACGAGGCCGAGGCGCGACGCCTGGCGCGCTTCGAGGCCCGCGGCCACACCCCCGGCGCCTACGAGCCGCCGCCCGAAACGCCGCATCCTGAATTCCCGCTGACCCTCGACTTGAGGCGACCGGCGGGGACTTAACCTTTGTCTGCAAACGCCGCCGTGATGTCGTTCATCGTCGGCAGGTTGGCGAAGGCGTCGAACCGGCCGTGTTCGGCAATGTCGCGCGCGGCATGAATGAATCCGCCCCAGGCGGCCCGGGCGAGCGCGCCGCCCACGCTGATCCGTTTGACGCCGAGGTCCTCGAGCTGGCGCTTGGTGAAGCCCGGCCAGCCGGCGAGCACATTGACCGGCAGCTTGCCCGCGACCCGCACAACCTCGGCGACTTCCTCGGGCGTCCTCAGCATTGGCGCATAGAGAACGTCGGCGCCTGCTTCCGCGTACGCGGCGAGACGGCGGAGCGCTTCGGGAAGGCCGCCGGCCTGACGCAGAATGGCTTCGCTGCGGGCGGTCAAAAGGACCGTCTCGCCGCTGGCGTCGATCGCCGCGCGCGCCGCGCGCAGCCGCTCGACCGCTTCGCTGAGACCGTAGAGGGGCGCGGCGGGATCGCCGGTAAAATCCTCGATCGAGAAGCCGGCGACGCCGGCCCCGACGCAAAGCCGCGCGCTCTCGTGCACCCCCTCCGGGTCGCGGGCGAAGCCGGCTTCGAAGTCGGCGTTGAGCGGCAGGTCGGTCGCGCCCGCAAGCTCGCCGATGTGCTTGAGCGCTTGAGATCGCGTCACCGCGCCGTCCGCGAGCCCGGCGGCGAAGGCCATGCCCGCGCTCGTCGTCGCCAGCGCCGGGAAGCCGAGCGAGGCGAGATATTTCGCCGAGCCGATGTCGAACGGATTGGGGATCACGAAGCATCCCGGCGCGCGGTGCAATTCGGCGAAGCGGGCGCGCTTCTGCGCGGTCGTCGGCGTCATCGCGCGGGCTCCGGCATGAGGTCGGAAAGGCGGGTTTTCTGGCGGCCTTGGCCATCGAAATTGTCTGGCTTGAGCCAACGCTCGTACGCCGCCTTGCGCGCCGGCCACTCGCTGTCGAGCATCGCAAACCAGGCAGTGTCGCGATTGCGGCCCTTGATGATCATGTGCTGGCGGAAAATCCCCTCGAACGTGAACCCGAACCGCTCCGCGGCGCGCCGCGAAGGCGCGTTGAGGGCGTTGCACTTCCATTCGTAGCGGCGATAGCCGAGGTCATCGAAGACATAGACCGCGAGAAGATATTGCGCCTCGGTTGCGCCCGGGGTGCGTTGCAGCGCGGGACTATACATGATGCCGCCGACCTCGATGACACGATTGGGCGGATCGATCCGCATGAGGCTTTCATAGCCGACCGCGCGGCCTGACGAATTGTCGATGACTGCGAAATAGTGCGGATCGGCGGCTTTCGCCTTGATCTCGATATCGGCGGCGAACTCATTGAGATCGGCGAACGGGCCGTTGAACAGATAGTCCCACAGCGCCTCGCGCGTTGCATCCCCCGACGAGGCTTCGAACAGGTCTTTCGAATGACCGGCCGCGTCGAGCGGCGCAAGCGTGACCCACCTCCCTTTGAGCGTAACCCGCTCCGGCCGCTTGGCCTGATGAGATTCGACAAGGGGGCCGATGGGCCGGGTCGTCGGCGCGTCCGTCATACTGCGTACCGTGTTACGGTTCGTGAGCGTATCCGCCTTTCCGTCAATGATTGTCGCGCGGCACGCCCATCGTCTGCGCCAGGCGCTGATACTGAACCGCCGGCTTCAGCACCATGCCCTCGTCGAACTGAGCCACCATGTCGCGCTGGATCTGCTGCCACGGCGTCTGGCTCTTGGGGAAGGGGAAGCCGCCATTTTGAGCCAGCGTTGCGCGGCGCTCGTTGAGCTCGGCCTCCGATATCAGGATATTGGCCGTGCCCTTCTTCAGATCGATGCGCACCCGGTCGCCGGTCTTGATCAGCGCCAACCCCCCGCCCGCCGCGGCTTCCGGCGAGGCGTTGAGGATCGAGGGCGAGCCGGAGGTGCCGGACTGCCGGCCGTCGCCAACGCAGGGCAGCGCGTGGACGCCCTTTTTCAGGAGCGCCGCCGGCGGCTGCATGTTGACGACCTCCGCCCCGCCCGGATAGCCGATCGGCCCGGTTCCCCGGATGAACAGGATGCTGTGCTCGTCGATCTTGAGCTTCGGGTCGTCGATCCGGTGGTGGTAGTCTTCAGGCCCCTCGAATACTATCGCCCGCCCTTCGAACGCGTCCGGGTCTTTCGGGTTGGACAGGAAGCGCTTCCGGAACTCCTCATCGATGACGCTCGTCTTCATGATCGCGTCATTGAACAGGTTGCCGCTGAGCACGATGAAGCCGGCGTTCTCCTTCAACGGTTTGTCGACCGGGAAGATGACGTCGGGATCGTCGGAGCGGGTGTTCGCGCAATTCTCGCCCACCGTCTTGCCGTTGACGGTCAGGGCCTTCTCATGGATGAGCTTGCGATTCATCAATTCGTTGACGACCGCCGGAACGCCGCCGGCGCGATGGAACTCCTCGCCCAGATATTTGCCGGCGGGCTGCATGTTGACGAGAAGCGGCACCTTGTGCCCGACCGTCTCCCAATCCTGAATCGAGAGCGGCACGCCGATATGCCGCGCAATCGCGTTGATGTGGATCGGCGCATTGGTCGAGCCGCCGATCGCGCTGTTCACGACGATCGCGTTTTCGAGCGCCTCGCGCGTGATGATATCGGACGGCTTCAGGTCCTCCCAGACCATCTCGACGATCCGCCGCCCGGTCTCATAGGCGATCTGGCCGCGCTCGCGGTGGGGCGCCGGGATCGCCGCGCAGCCGGGCAGGCTCATGCCGAGCGCCTCCGCGAGCGCGTTCATGGTCGAAGCTGTGCCCATGGTGTTGCAATGACCGACCGAAGGGGCGGACGAGGTGACGATCTCCATGAACTGCTCGTAGTCGATCTTGCCGGCGGCGAGATCGGCGCGAGCGTTCCAGACCACGGTGCCGGAGCCGGCCCGCTGGCCGTGATGCCAGCCATTGTTCATCGGTCCGCCGGAGAGCACGATTGCCGGAATATTGACCGTCGCCGCCGCCATGATGCAGGCCGGCGTCGTCTTGTCGCAGCCGGTCGTCAGCACCACGCCGTCGATGAAATAGCCCATCAAAATCTCGACCAGGCCGAGATAGGCGAGATTGCGGTCGAGCGCGGCCGTCGGCCGCTTTCCCGTCTCCTGAATGGGGTGGACCGGAAATTCGAACGTCACGCCGCCGGCCGCGGTGATCCCGTCGCGCACGCGCTTCGCGAGTTCGAGGTGGTGGCGGTTGCAGGGCGAAAGATCGGAGCCGGTCTGGGCGATGCCGATGATCGGCTTGCCCGAGCGCAACTCGCCGGGGGTCAGGCCGAAGTTGAGATAGCGCTCGAGATAGAGGGCGGTCATGCCCGGGTTTTCCGGATTGTCGAACCAGAGTCGGGATCGCAGCGGCCGCTTGGCGTCGCCCTTTGCGCCGCCGTTCGATTTGCTCTTGGATTTGTCGGCCATGGCTCCTCGCCTCCCTGGCGCGGTCCCGCGCGCTCTGACATGTCAGTATGGGGCGGCAGAGAACGCGAATCAACGCCTCGCGGATTGCCGGACCGAGCCTTTCATGCCGGTTCGTGCTTCACGTCCGCTCCGTATTGCAGCACCTGGACCTTTTCCAGAGTTACGAGTCCGCTCGTCATCATGGAATCGAGAATGGGCAGGAAGTCCTTGATTTTCGCCTCGGTGTCGACGATTTCGACAATCAGCGGCAGATCCTCCGACAGTCGCAGGATTTTGGTCGTATGCAGCCGGCTTGCATGTCCAAATCCCATCGGCCCGCGCAGGACCGTCGCCCCGGCGAGATGGACGTCACGCGCCTTGAGCACGATCGCTTCATGGAGAGGCCGGCCCTCGCGGCTTCGGTCGTTTTCGCCGATGAAGATGCGCAAGAGCATCGCGTCGCGCTGCAGGGTCATGACTTGCCCCCCTTATGCGCCGAGCGGCGAAACGCCGAACAGCCAGGAGTGCAGCCAGAAGGCGAGCACGGCCCAGAAGGCGAGCCCGACGACAATCGCGCCGATGGTCGCGCTCCAGTTCGGGTCGGGATAGACGAGGCCGTTGCGGCGGTCGCGGGCGTATGAGCTCACGAGGTCGGCCGCCGCCCAGACGAGGAACGCGCCGAACAGCACGGCGTCCGCGGCCGAGCCGTTCGAGATGAGATGGGCGAGACCGAAGACGGCGACGCTCCAGACCATCGGATGATGCACCCAGGCGGTGATATGGCTCTGCTTGAAGAGGTAAGCGGCGAGCAGCAGCATCGACACGAGCATCAGGGTGACTGTGACGTGCCGCGCCCCGGGAACCGGCGCCCAGAGCTCAGGCGCAGTGTAGCGCGCCCGGGCGAATCCCCAGACGATCAGCACGAAGCCGACTACCGACAGCGCCGAATAGATTCCCTTCCAGGGGCCTTCGCCGAGCCGCGCGATCGCCTTCTCGCGCCCGCCCTCGGCAAAGATGCGGGTCGAATGAAGCCCGAGAAAGATGATGAGGCCGAGCACGAGAATCGCCATCGGAAATCCGCCTTGAGAGGGGAATCGACCGTCCTCGCGACGTTACGCGCTGAGCCGCGCCAAACGCAACACGAGACCGGCGCCGCTTGCGCCTCGCCGGACGGCGCCGCATGGACCCTCGACCCCCATTCGAAGGATGCCCGCGATGTCCTGGTCCGCCGCGCAATACATGAAGTTCGAGGATGAGCGCACCCGGCCCGCGCGCGACCTCGTCGCCCGGATACCGAACGACGCGGTCGTAAGCGCGGCCGACATCGGCTGCGGTCCGGGCAATTCGAGCGAGGTTTTGCAGGCGCGCTATCCGGACGCGCAGATCGTCGGCCTCGACTTTTCCTCCGACATGATCGCCGCGGCGCGAAAGCGCCTTCCCGGCATGGCCTTCGAGGTCGCCGACATCCGGCAATGGCGCCCGGAGCAGCGGTTCGAAGTGATCCTCGCCAACGCCGTGCTGCAATGGATACCGGGCCACGAGACGCTCATGCCGGCGCTGATCGCCATGCTCAATCCTGGCGGCGCGCTCGCGGTGCAGACCCCGGACAATCTCGACGAGCCGTCACATCAGCTGATGCGAGAGATCGCCGGCGCCGGTCCCTGGGCGGCAAAGCTCAAGAACGCCGCCAAGGCGCGCGCCGCGCGTCACGGCGCCGAGTGGTACTTCCGCCTGCTCCGCGCCCACGCGTCGCGTGTCGATATCTGGCGCACGACCTATTACCACCCGCTGGCTGGCGCGCGTGCGGTCGTCGAGTGGGTGAAGGGAACCGGACTTCGCCCGTTCATCGACCCGCTCGATGAGCACGAGCGCGAGGCGTACCTCGCCCGCTACGAGGCGGCCATCGCCGAGGCCTACCCGGCTGAGGCCGACGGGACCGTGCTCTTGCCGTTTCCGCGCCTCTTCTTCGTCGCCACGCGATGACGCCGAGCCATTTGCCCGCTGCTGTCGCGAAAGGTAGCCTCGACAAGCGCGGGACAAAGGAACTGGAGGACGCCATGCCGAAATATCTGTTCGAGGCGCGCTACACCGCCGAAGGCGCCAAGGGCATCGAGAAGGAAGGCGGCGTCAGCCGGCGCGAGGCGGTCCTGAAGCACCTCGCGCAGATCGGCGGCAAGCTCGAAGCCATGTATTTCGCGTTCGGCGACGTGGACTGCTATTCGATCGTCGAACTCCCCGACAATGTGAGCGCCGCCGCGCTTTCGTTCGCGGTCAACGAGAGCGGCGCAATCGTGACCAAAACCGTCGTCCTCCTGACGCCGGAAGAGGTGGACAAGGCGGTCAAGAAAAAGATCAGTTTCCGCGCGCCGGGTGATTGACCCGGGGGCGAGGCTCGCGCGCTTCCACGGCGCTGGCCCTTCGTGCTAAGGCGGACGCGTTCGCGCGCCCGTAGCTCAACTGGATAGAGTATCGGTCTTCGAAACCGAGGGTTGGCGGTTCGAAACCTGTCCGGGCGCGCCACTAATATTGAGCCACTCTACCGGCGGCTCGCGGCAATCAGGTCGTTGCAGACGAAATCGACGCGGTAGTCGAAAAAAGCGTCCCTGCGATACGCCGCTGGAGCCCGAGCATGAGCCCGAGTGATGGGACGCGCGACGCGCAGGCGCGCAGATCGGCCCGTTGGCGACGCGCTCTTAACCGCGGGGTTGGGAGTTCAAGCCTCTCCGGGCGCGCCATTCGTCCCGTCTAGATCGACGGCGCCCATTGCTCTGGCCGGGCGCCGGCCGCGGCCTCGGCGGCGCGCGCCGCGCCTCGATCGCCGTCATCGTCGCGCGCAAGACCTCGGTCACGCCGAGCCGCGTCGCGGTCGACAGCATGAGCGGCTTCATTCGCTTCGCCCCCGGCGCGAGCGGCGGCCCGTAGCTCCGCATCGCCCGCTTGAGACGCTCCGCCTGCTTCTCGCGCGTTTCATCGTCCACCGCGTCGACCTTCGACAGCGCGACGATCTCGGCCTTTTCGTCTAGCCCCGCGCCATAGGCCGCAAGCTCGCGGCGCACCGTGCGATAGTCGGCGCCGGCGTTCGCGCCCGTCGCGTCGATGAGATGCACGAGCGCGCCGGACCGCTCGACATGGCCAAGAAAGCGATCGCCCAGCCCTGGCCCTCGTGCGCGCCCTCGATGAGGCCGGGAATGTCGGCGAGCACGAAGTCGCGCCCGTCGATCTTGACCACGCCGAGGCCCGGATGGAGCGTCGTGAACGGGTAGTCGGCGATCTTGGGCTTGGCGGCTGAAACCGCGGCGAGGAAGGTCGATTTTCCCGGCGTTGGGCAGGCCGATCAGGCCGGCGTCGGCGATCAGCTTCATCCGCAGGACAAGGGTGCGCTCGATTCCCTCCTGGCCCGGATTGGCGCGACGCGGGGCGCGGTTGGTCGAGGTGGTGAAATGGGCGTTGCCGAAGCCGCCGTTGCCGCCCGCGGCGACGACGACCCGCTCGCCGACCCGTGTCAGGTCGACGAGGACCGCGCCGCTTTCCTCGTCGATGACCTGGGTTCCGACCGGAACCTTAAGCACCACGTCGGCGCCCCGCCCCCCGGCGCGATTGCGGCCCATCCCGTGCACGCCCGTCTTGGCCTTGAAGTGCTGCTGATAGCGAAAGTCGATCAGCGTGTTGAGGCCGCCGGCGCATTCGACCACGACGTCGCCGCCGCGCCCGCCGTCGCCGCCGTCAGGGCCGCCGAACTCGATGAATTTCTCGCGCCGGAACGAGACCGAGCCCGCCCCGCCGTCGCCCGAGCGCACGTACACCCGCGCCTGGTCGAGAAACTTCATCGTCGCCCGCTCGTCACGACGCGCGCGCCAGGTCGGCCGCGACCGCGCGGCGCTGGGCGGCGGCCTCGGCCCAACGGGCGCGGGAGAGGCGGAAGCTGTGGCACTCGACCATGCCCCCGCGCGCCGGCGCGCCCTGCAGGCCGGTCCCCACCAGTGCAAATCCGCACTTTTCGATCACCGCCCGCGAGGCCTCGTTTTCGATCCTGACGCTGGCCAGGATCTCGACCGCAGGCGTCAACGCGAGGCCGGCGTCGATCATCGCCAGAGCCGCCTCGGTTGCGAGGCCCTTGCCCCAGTCGCCGGGCGCCAGCACGTAGCCGAGCGCGAGGCGGTCCTTGCCGCGCAATTCGAGGCTGATCGAGCCGAACGCGTCCCGCCTGCCCTTGATCGGCGTCATGACCAGGGTGAGATCCCGGCCGGAGGCGTTGGCTTCGCGCGCCGCGTAGATGAACCGCTCGGCCGACCCTTGCGGATAAGGGTGGGGGATGCGGGCGGTGTAGCGGGCGACTTCCCATTGACTGCAGAATTTATGGATTGCCGCCGCGTCGCCAATTCTCGGCCAACGCAGCCAAAGCCGCGGCGTCTCGATGCGGAACACATCGTCTCTGGCAAGATCGGGGAACATGGAAGCTCCGGTCGGCGCCCCTGAACGCGGGGCCAAAAACGACGAAGGGGATGCAGCGACCGCATCCCCTTCGTAAGCTTCGCTTACCGGACGAATGAGCAGGCTCTTGGCCTTCAATCTCATCTCGAATTTTCTGTCTTCGAGAACGTCCGCGGGGCTTGTCGCCGAAGCGGGGTTCTCGTCTTGCTCCCCGCTTTATTCTGACGCGCGTTGTGCGCGCACCGATACGTATTGGCGTCCGTCGCCTTTCCGCTCGAAGGCGACCTCGCCGGCGGCGGTGGCGAACAGCGTATGATCCGTACCGACGCCGACATTACGCCCCGGGTGGAACTTGGTTCCTCGCTGACGTACAAGAATCATGCCGCCAATCACGCGCTCGCCGCCGAACTTCTTGACGCCCAGGCGCCGGCCGTCCGAGTCGCGGCCATTGCGCGACGAACCGCCTGCTTTCTTGTGGGCCATAGACCTTGCTCCAGAACTTTGATGCGCCGGCTTTCAAGGCGCGGCGAGATTCATTTGCTTATAGCGCAATCGCGGCGACGAGGGAATCGTCCGCTTACGCCTCTTTGCCGCTGGCGGCTGCTTTCGGGGCTTCGCCCGTGAGGATCTCGGTCACCCGGACGATCGTGAGATCCTGGCGGTGGCCGCGCTTGCGCTTCGAATTCTTGCGCCGGCGCTTCTTGAACGCAATGACCTTCGCGCCCCGAGTCTGCTCGACGATCTCGCCGACCACGCTTGCGCCCGAGACGCGCGGGGCGCCGACGTGGTTGGCGTCCCCGTCGAACAGGGCCAAAACTTCGTCGAACACGATCCGTTCGCCCGCCTCGCCCGGCAGCGACATGACCGTGATCTCGTTGTCGGCGGCAACCTTGTACTGTTTGCCGCCGGTCTTGATGACTGCGAACATCGTTTTCTCCGTGTTCCGCCCGGCTCACTACGCAGGAAGCTGCGCGGCCGGCTTCTTTGCAGTTTATGACCGAAATCGCGACTCGTGAGCCGCGGGCCTCCCGTTCGAAATTTTGGTTCTACGGGCTCGGAGCCCAAAACCAAAAGCGCGGCTTTTTGGCCGCGCTCGAGCGAAGCGGAGCCTATAGGATGCGCATCCGCCAAAGTCAATTGATATCCACCGGTATGACCTGACCCCGGGTCCCGATTGTGCGTTCGGCCAAAGACTGTTAACGGTCGGCGTCGCCAATAGCGGCTGCCGCAGGGCAAGAAACGGCCGGGCCGTAGTTTCGCGGGGAGCCAGGATGCCGGATATCGCCAATCGCCGACGATTTCTGCTTTTTCTCGTCAAGCCGTCTCATTACGACGATCAAGGTTACGTCATCCAGTGGTGGAAGTCGGCTCTGCCGTCCAACTCGCTCGCCTGCCTG
This sequence comes from uncultured Alphaproteobacteria bacterium, assembly GCA_963832305.1. GTDB lineage: Bacteria > Pseudomonadota > Alphaproteobacteria > Rhizobiales > Beijerinckiaceae > Roseiarcus. The sequence goes on from CAWHTU010000028.1 coordinate 74,455, forward strand.
TTCGGCATCGCCCAGAAATGCATGGAAGACCAAGTTCTTGGCGAGGACGTGGACATCGAGATCTTCCCCGTTGACGAGACCAATACCCGCGTCCGGCCGGACCAGATCATTCGCCAGATCAAAGATAACGGCGGGTTCGGGATGGTCGGCTTCGTCGGGGTGCAGTCCAATCAGTACCCGCGGGTGATGGACTGCGCACGCCCGATGAGGGCGGCCGGAGTGCCAGTCGTCATCGGCGGTTTCCACGTCTCCGGATGTCTGTCGATGCTGCCGGAGCCGCCTCAATCGCTCAATGACGCGCTCGACCTCGGTATTTCGCTCTACGCGGGAGAGGCGGAGGGGCGCTTCGACGAAGTGCTGCGCGACGCCGCCGCGGGCAAGCTCAAGCCGATCTACAACTATCTCCATGATCTGCCGGGGCTCGAGGGCGCGACAGCGCCGTACATGCCCCCCGAGCGCGTCGGGCGCACAATCGGCATGATTTCGAGCTTCGACGCCGGGCGCGGCTGTCCGTTCCTGTGCTCGTTCTGCACCATCATCAACGTTCAGGGCCGCAAGTCGCGCTATCGCAGCGCCGACGACATCGAAGCGCTGGTGCGCGTCAATGTCGCGAACGGCGTTCGCTACTTTTTCATCACGGACGACAATCTGGCGCGCAACCGCAACTGGGAGTCGATCTTCGACCGGCTGATCGCGCTGCGCGAACAGGGCATCAACTCCCGCTTCATCATCCAGGTCGACACGGCGTGTCACAAGATCCCGCGTTTCATCGAGAAGGCGGTGGCGGCAGGCGTCAAGCGGGTGTTCATCGGGCTTGAGAACATTGATCCCGACAATTTGAGCGCGGCGAAGAAAAAGCAGAACCACATCTCGGACTATCGCGAGCTTCTGCTCGAATGGCGGAAGCACCGGGTCATCACCTATTGCGGCTATATCATCGGCTTTCCGAACGACACTCCCGAATCGCTGGTCAAGCGCATCCAGATCATCCAGCGCGAACTGCCGTTGGACATTCTCGAATTTTCGATCCTCACGCCGCTGCCCGGCAGCGAGGATCACGCCAAGGCGGTGGCCGCGGGCGTCGATATCGATCAGGACTTGAACAAGTTCGATCTCGAACATGTCACGACCGACCACCCGCGGATGTCGCGAGAGGAATGGCAGGAGGCCTACCGGTTGGCATGGCGGACCTATTTCACCGAGGACCACATCAAGACGGTGATCCGCCGCGCCGTCGCTGGCGGCCCGCGCCCCGATACCGTCGCGTATCTCCTCACCTGGTTCTGGGCGAGCTTCCACTTCTATAATATCTATCCGCTTGAGACCGGCATGATCCGACGACGGTACCGCCGCGACCGCAGGCCCGGGATGCCGCTTGAGAACCCGGTCGTCTTTTATGCGCGCCACTGGGGCGGGCAGGTCGTCACCTACGCCAGGATCCTGTCCATGTTCGCCAAGATTCACCTTTGGACTCGCAGGCTCGAGCGCGATCCGAACGCCAAGAACTACACCGATGAGGCGCTGAGGAAGACCGACGACTACGATCATCAGGAAATGTACCAGCTCTCCGAATCGGCGCGAAAAGCGGGCGATAAGGCCAAGCATATCGAGGCGCGCAAGCACCACGCGGCCGCAAACGTCGACGCGGCGGCGCAAGTGACCGCGGCGGAATAGGGGCCAGACGACGCCCAGGACGGCGCAAAGCCGATGCGCGCGTTGAGTCAGGCAGGCGCCGTCGCAACGATCACCTTCGGCGCCAGCGTCGTGGGGATGCTCCTGCAATGGGTCGTGTCGGCGGATGCGCTGTCCGCGTCCAAGGGCTCGGTCGGGGCGATGGTCGGCCTCGTGACCCTGCTTCTGGCCCTCGTTCTCGGCCTCCTCGTCTTCACCGCCTTCTCGGTCTTCACCGTCCAGCGGGACGAAGCTTATTCGCTCGGTCCGATCGTGGCGGAAGTCGATCTCGCCCTCGAACTTTACGGACCCGAAGCGGTCGGGGGCCGCGCGGGTTTGCGCACCGCGCTTCAGCGCTCGCGAGCCCGTTTCTTCGGCGACTCGCAGCGCGGACCGCAGCCGTTCACCTTCGAGGAGATGCGAGCGATCTTCCTGAGCCAAGGAAGCTTTTTCGACCGCCTAAAGCCCGGGACTGATACACAGCGCGCGCTCCTTGCGACCGCGAAGGAACAAGTCAGAAAGCTCGCAGACACGCAGATGCTGATGGCGCGTCAGCTCGCCAGTCCATTCCCGCCCTATGTTCTGACCGTGGTCGTCTGCTGGGCCTCCGCCCTCTTTCTCGGCAACGGCCTTGTTGCGGCGCCGAATGCGGTAAGCGTCCTGGCGCATTTCGCTGGCGCGATCTCCATCGGGATCGCAATCTTTCTCATCCTTGAGTTAAGCTCGCCCTATACGGGCTTAATCCGCCTGTCGCCGGCGGGGATCGACCGGGTGCTCCAGATTCTCGGCGACGTCGAGAAGCAGGGAACGCCGGCGGAATAGGACGGCGGCATAGTGGAATCGCCCGGCACGACCACTCGCCGTGATCGGGGTTCCGGAACCCGAACCGACCGCGGCCACGATGAGGCCTGACTCCGATGGCCGGACCCAGCCCGGGCTGATGGACGAGATCGAGCGGCTCGAGCTTCGAATCGAGGAGCTTCGCGACGCGATCGAGCGGAGTCGGAGGCTCGTGCTTGCCGGGCGAGCCTCAGCCATCGCCGGGCCGGCGTTGCTTATCGGCTTCCTGCTCGGCCTCGTAGCCTTCACGCCGACGCGGATGATCCTCGCCCTTGCGCTCGCCATTGGCGGGGTGGTCCTCACCGGCTCAAGCCGAGCGAGCACGGAGGAGCTCAGGCGATCGCTGGCAAAAGTCGAGGCCGAGCGGAACGCAGCGATCGACGCCCTCGAACTCGTCGACCTAGGAGACGGAGCAGGCTGAGGGAAAGCCTTGGGCCTCAACGGCGGCCTGTTCGTCTGCCCGAGGCTGTCCCTCCGAGTTGGACAAGCAATCTCGGGGGCGGCCTTTCGGGACGTCCTTCCGTTTGCAGTTTGTGAATCGCGACGAAAGGCTTCGCTGCTCTCACTTCTCGTGGCGCGAACATCGTGGCCGCGACTACTGGAAAGGCGGGCAGCGGGAAGTGTACTGACCTAGCGCGTTCATAGGCCGGCATGAGCACGGGGCGTTCGCGCCCCCTTTTTCGTGGGTCGCTTGCCTATCGCGAGCCAACCGTGGCCGCCGGCCCGCTTTGAATTAAGCGATTGCTAGCACTGGCGGCGGACGCAGTCCGACGAAACCGGTCTCCGGCGACCAGAATTCCCTGCTAACAGGGAAAAGAACAGGGATTTTGGAAGGAAAATCCCGCTGAGCGAAGAAACCCACCTCGAATCAGTCATTAGATTCAAAGCGTTGCGACAAAATTCCCTAAGATTCATAACAGGGAAGTAATTGTGCTTAACAGGGATTTATCCTAAACGAACAGGGAAGTTCTGGGCACGGAGCCAGGACGCTCCCAATCCGCCGGTTCGAACGCGCCTTAAATACCGAAATAAACCCGGGCGGCGTAAAAAAGTCCTTTACGGCCTCTTGACGTTGATAATTTGAAACCTATTTATGGTTTCAAATGCTCGAATACAAACGCAATCAAGTCGAAGAGGCCATCTCCCATTTGCTGGAGCCGAACTCACTGCAACCGACCCAGGGACTGCGCACCAAGGTCAAGCGCCTGCTCGAGGCGGATCGCGCTCTTCAAGCTGCCGCAGGCGCCGATAGCGGCAGCTTCGCGTTCTTCAGCGCCGAGCCTCCGGGGCGAGGCGTCGAGATCTGGTTCTCGTCCTACGAGGCTTTTGCCCTTCTGACCGGGCTGCGGCTGATGGCGCACGGTTGGCCGCAAGGCCAAACGGTTTCCGTCATGCGCGACGTCAGGTCCGCTTTGGAAGAGGAGCACAGAAGGATCCTGCTGCATAATCCGAATTGGCTCTTCGACCAAGAGGCGATCTGGAAGAACGCAAGACCGGGGGATCACGCCTTTGATAATCAGGACCCGCTCTTGCTCACCATTGTTTCAGGCGGCGCCGATCCGTCGGGCCAGGGAGCGGTTCCCGTGTGCAAAATATGCCGAGGGCCAGCCGCGGCCCACGCGTTTTTTCAGGAGGTGAGCGGTTTGTCGGGCGCGTTGACGACGTTTGAACTTACGACTTCGGCGCACCGACTTGTGGGGGAGTTAGCGAAAACGGAACCGCGTGCTCGAGGACGTAGCCATTGAGTGAATTGGGCCCTAGGCAGAGCACTGAATCAACCATTTTGTGGGATCAACGATGAAGAAAAGAGCGGCAGCAGAGTTTGAAACCCATAGAAAGGTTTTATCCGGTCTGCGAATGAAGAAACTGGGGCTGATCCCGCAAAGTAGTCGGAGTGGTCAAATGAGTGGTGAAGGGTTGAAGGATCGGGAAGTCGGGTACGGTCGCCCCCCGAAGGCGACGCGGTTTGCGCCGGGCAGGAGCGGCAACCCCCGCGGACGTCCGCCGGGGGTCAAGTCGCTCTCGGACATCGTCCGTAAGATTGTCGGACAGAAGGTGACCGTCACCGAAAACGGGCGCCCGCGGCGTATACCCAGACTGGAGGCGATCCTCCTGCGCGCTGCCGGCGAGGCGTCACGTGGCGATCCGCGGGCCCTGCGCCTGCTGCTACAATTGACCGAGCGCTACGGCGAAAGCGTCCAGACCGGGACCGATCGCGAAGTGACGGGGGCTGAGGACTTGGCGATCCTACGCCGGTATCTGCCGGATTTCGACAACCCTTCGCCCATCGGAATAGCTCCTGAAAAGCATGGGGACGCCCAGCGTGAACGCTGATCCCCGATTGTTACGGGCGCTGCTGCGCCAGCATTTCAACGCTTTCGTCGAGAAGGCCTTCGCTGCGCTGGCGCCTGGCCAAACCTTCGTGCCAAGTTGGCATCTCCAAGCGATCGCCTACCAGCTCGAGCGGCTTCGTCGCCGCGAGATCACGCGGTTGATTATCAATATGCCGCCGCGATCGCTGAAGTCGGTGACGGCGTCGGTCGCCTTTCCAGCGTTCGTCCTCGGACACGACCCGACTCGGCGCATCATCTGCGTTTCCTATTCCGGGGATCTGGCCAAAAAACACGCCAACGACTTCCGCGCGCTCGCGGAAGCTCACTGGTATCGAGATCTCTTTCCCGGCGTGCGGATTGGGCAAAAGGATTCGGAAAGCGAGATTGAACTGACCGCCCGCGGTTTTCGTCTGGCCACGTCGGTTGGCGGCACTCTGACTGGCCGCGGCGGCGACCTCATTATCATTGACGATCCATTGAAGCCGGACGACGCCTATTCGGACGTCAAGCGCAATGGCGCCAATGAATGGTTCAAGAACACGTTGATCTCTCGGCTCGACGATAAGCGGAGCGGGGCCATCCTAATTGTCATGCAGCGCATACACATGGATGACCTGACCGGTTTTGTTCAGTCTCTTTCGGACGATTGGACCGTTCTCAGCTTGCCGGCCGTCGCGGAGATCGATGAGGACATCCCGATCTCCGAAGGAAAGGCCTATCGCCGCAGGGCAGGCGAGGCGCTTTCGCCTGAGCGAGAGCCGCTGGCGGTGCTCGAGATACTAAAGCAGCAACTGGGGAGCGACGCGTTCTCGGCCCAATATCAGCAAGCGCCTGCGCCGCCCGGCGGCGCGATGATCAAGCGCGGCTGGGTCCAACGTTATTCTGACCTGCCGGCGCAACAGGATCGGCTCATCCTCGTCCAAAGTTGGGATACGGCGAGCAAGGGCGGTCCAGAGAATGACTTTTCGGTGGGCACGACGTGGTGCGTGACCAAGCAAAAGCAATGGTATCTCGTTGACGTCTGGCGAAAGCGGGTCGACTACCCCGAATTAAAAGCGGCTGTTCAAAATCTGGCCGCCAGGTTTAAGGCGCAACGCGTTCTGGTCGAGGACGCTGGCGCCGGAACCTCGCTTGTTCAGGAGCTGCGTACGAGGGTCTCCGGCATCATCGCCGTGAGGCCTGAGGGCGACAAAGTCAGTCGCATGGCCGTGGTCTCGGCCAAGTTTGAAGCTGGCCAGGTGTTCCTGCCTGAGCGAGCGCCGTGGCTTGCGGATTTTGAATCGGAGCTGTTCGCGTTCCCCGGGAGCAAGAACGACGATCAATGCGATTCTGTAAGCCAAGCGCTGTCTAAGCAGAACGTCAGGTTTCCGCTGAATATCTCGCCTGAGACCGTCGCCCGTCTGAGGCAGTGGAAGCCAAGGACGCGAGTTCAATACTTCGCATGGTGACGTAGGTGCTGACGTACTCGCTGTCGACGCGGGGTTACTCGCTCGGGGCGATATTCATCTCCGTCGTGTTGATTTGTTTTTTGAATGATGGAAGAGCAGGACTCCAATGACCAAACGCTTGAATCCGGTCACCCCAAGCACTTCGCTAGCCAACAAGTTGAGAGGGAAGAGCCGCAACCGACGGGAGATCCAGGAACGGATGGCCCTGGCATTCGCGGCGCGGCGGCGCAACGACATGCTGCCTCGCCTGGAGCTTTCCTACGTTCCATTCGAAGAGCTTCGGCCCTCCGCCCGGAAGCTGCGCAAGCTTGATCCCGCCCATGTGCGAGAGGTCGCCTCCGCGATCAGTCTCCTCGGTTTCTGCGATCCGCTTCTGGTTGGTCGCGGCAATGAGCTCATCGACGGCGAAGCGCGCTACGAGGCGGCGAAGCAATTGGGCCTCGATCGAATCCCGTGCGTGCGCGTTGAGCATTTGAGCGTAGACGAACAGCGTGTACTCCGACTGGCGATCAATCGCCTGGCGGAAAAAGGACAGTGGGATCTCGAAGCGTTGAAGATTGAGTTTGAGGAACTGATCCTGTTGGACGCGCCGATAGAGATCACCGGATTCTCTCCCGCCGAGATCGACCATGTCATTCTCGGTGACGCCGCCGAGGGGCTGGAGCAGGGGCCACTCGAGCCAGAGTCAGCTACTGAGGTCGCCAGGGTTGGCGATATGATTCAACTCGGTGCGCATCGCATCGTTTGCGGCGACGCGACCGACCCCGCGGTTCTTGCTCGATTGTTGGAAGGCGACGCGCCCGCCAGCCTCGTCCTGACCGATGAGCCCTACAATGTGAAGATCGCTGGCAATGTGACGGGTGGCGCTCATCGCGAGTTCGCCATGGCGTCTGGCGAAATGACCGACGCCGAGTTCCTCGCCTTCAACGCAGCATGGATGGCGGCTGTTCTACCCTACCTTTGTGACGGCGGCGTCTGCGGCACCTTCATAGACTGGCGCGGATCGCCGATTGTTCACTCGGCCGCCACGAAACTCGGCCTGGTTCCCGTGAATCTCATTGTTTGGGCAAAGACCAACGCCGGCATGGGCAGCCTCTACCGCTCCCAGCACGAGCTGTTGCCGCTGTTCAAGAAGGGGACAGCGCTGCGCGTCAACAACGTCGAACTGGGCAAACGCGGGCGCTGGCGCTCGAACGTCTGGACTTATCCCGGCGCCTCGTCACTCGGCTCCGACGCCCGTCGCGGCCTCAAAGACCATCCGACCGTTAAGCCGACCGCCATGCTGGAGGACGCCCTCCTCGACCTCAGCAATCGCCGCGACATCGTCATCGACCCGTTCCTCGGCTCAGGCTCGACTCTCATCGCCGCCGAGAAGACGGGTCGCGTCTGTCGCGGGATCGAGTTGGACCCGCTCTTCGTCGATGTGATCGTGCGCCGATACGAGGCCGCGACAGGCGGTCCGGCGGTCCTCATCGGGACCGGCGAGGCGTTCGACCTACTGGCCGGGCGTAGGTCAAGGGAAGCTGCGCCGGCATAGGGTTCGATCTGATGGCGCGACCACGGGCGCTAAGCCTTGCAGAAGCTTGGGAAGCGGGCCCCATTGAGCGCGCGGATGCCGCGTGCTGCGAAGGTCCGAGGTTCGAATCCCCTCAGATCCGCCACGATATTGCCTACATATGTAGTAATTGAGATATTATGAGAAAATTGTAGCTTTGCCCTAACTTTTGCCCCAACTGGAGGTGACTGACGTTACCTCTCGCGTGGAGACGCAAAGCGAGCCACGGAGTCAGCCTACCTGTTCGATGCCGAGGGTGCCGGCCGGAAGCGGCTTCAAGATTGTCTTCGCTGAAACTGTCGGGTCGAGCCAAGCAGCCCAGTCTGCGCGATCGAGAATGACAATCTGCCGATCGTGATAGGTCGCGATATCCGGCCCCGGCGGCATCGATGTCGGCGAAGACGATTCCCTGAAGCGAGTTGGGTCCGAAGGCTTCCGCGGATCGCACGCCGTTCCACGGCGCGACAGGTTGCGGCGGCCGCCAGCGCAAAGGCCCGACCGGCGGCGCGGCGCAGGGAATGCTCTTATAGGCGCGAACGCCGCTTGCACCGGGCGGGGGCGCCTTCGATCGACAGCAGGGTCGCAATCATGGGCGCCTCGAGAGGGGCTCGATCACCCGGGAAACAGCGATTCGCCACCGTCGACCCGAAGGACCTGGCCGTGGATGAACCTGCTGCGCGGCCCAGCGAGAAACGCGACCGCATCCGCAATCTCAGCCGGCTCCGCGTAGCGCACGAGCGATTTTGTCGACGAATCCATTTTCTGCGGGTCGACAACGCGGGTCGCCTGGAAACGCGCGGTCTTGGCGTCGCCCGGGTTCACCGCGTTGACGCGAACGCCCTCGGTCCGCAACGCCTTGGCGAGGCAGCGGGTATAGTGGATGACGGCGGCCTTGAGCGCCGCATAGATGACCCCATTGGCCACCCCGAACTGCGCCGCGCCGGAGCCGATGTTGATCACCGATCCGCTTCCCGCCTTCACCATCGCCGGCACGAACGCCTGGCAGACGAGGATGGTGCCGTAGAGGTTGTTCTCAGTCAGCGCTTTGATGTCCTCGAGCGGAATGCCGAGCGCATCGTTCGGCTGCGGTTTGCCGCCCGACGCGCCGATGTCGCCGCCGGCGCAATTGACCAGGATATCGACCGGCCCGAGCTTGGCCTCGATCTCCTCCTTCATCTTCGCCACCGCCGCCTTGTCGCTGATGTTGCCGGTCACCGCCGCGGTCCTGCCGCCGTGGCGGGCGAGCGCCTTGGCGACCGCGCCGAGATCCGGCGCTTCGCCGAATTTTGCCGGCGCGGTCCAGGTGAGGTCGTGGATGGCGACGTCCGCGCCGAGCTCCGCCAGCCGTTCCGCCATCGCCCGCCCGAGCCCGCGGCCCGATCCGGTGACGAACGCGACCTTGCCCGTGAGCTCCTTCGTCATCCGTCAGTTTCCTTTCTCGGGTCCAAGGCCGATCGCGCGAATGTTGCTGGCGCTGCGGCGGATCATGGTCAACTCGTAGTCAGCAATCGCAGCGTCGTCGCCGCGCTCCCAGGGCGTGCGATAGTCGGCATCGTCGGCGAGGCGATTGAGCCTCGCGGCGGCGAGGCAGGCAGCGAACGCGGACGCCGCCTTGGGCGGGTAGGAATTCCACCATTCCGGCCGCAGGAACCGCACATGCCGCGCCTCGAGCGCTCCGGGCTCGAGCACCGCCGTCAGTTCCTGGCCGCGCGCCCCTAGGATATCCAGCATCGCAGCGATCGGGATGGCGCCGTCGCCGATGTCGCAGCGCACGAGACGATAGCCTTCGTCGGTGAACTGCACCCGGTAGTCCTTCAGGTGGACATGCCGCACATGCGAGGCGACGCGGCGGGTGAAGTCGAGTGGCGCCTCAGCGACCGGGAAGGTGTTACCGGTATCGAGACAGATTCCAACGCCCCGCGTGCTCTCGCAAAAGTCCACCAGCTCCTCGCTGCCGAAATCCTGATGGTTTTCGATCGCCAGGGTCCTCCCGTCGTCGAAGGCGCGCGGCCCGCGGTCGGCGAGGGCAGCCCGAACTTGCGCGACCAGTTCCTGCCATTTCTCCCCATGCGCGTGGCGATCGCCGCAAAGCACCGTGGTCAGGCCGTACCGGATGATCTTGGCGTCGAGCGCGCGGGCCGAGCGCAACGCGCTCTCGAACGGACCCATCATCAGCCCGGAGCTGACGACGGGCGTCATGCCGAGGCCCGCGAGCCGGTCGCGGAGGGCGCCGAGCTCGTCGTCGCTCAGCGCCCGGAGCCATGGGTCATAGATTTCGAGCACCCCCGCGCCGAGCTCGGTCGCAATGGCGATGAATCCTTCGAGGCCAGCCCCACCGGGATTGGCGCGCGGTCCGCCGGCCCCTTGCAGCCCGAGATGATAGGTCAGGCCATATGGGTTGAGGCCGAGGGCAAATGCGGTTGCGCGCGTCTCCGGCTGAAGCGCCTTCACGTTTTCGTTCATCTGAGCCCCGCATCGACGGTGATCGACTGCTTGGTGACCATGCGGCTGTCGTCGGCGCCGAGAAACAACGCCATGCGCGCGATATCGTCACCGATGAGCGTCTCCCTGATGGACTGGCGCTGAACGATCGCGGCCATCGATTCCGGCGTCTTGTACCACAGGCGTCGCTGCCGATCGGTCATGACCGCCCCGGGCTCGATCGCGTTGACGCGGATGTTGTCTGCGCCGAATGCGCGCGCCAGCGCGTGGGTGAGGCCGATGATGCCGGCCTTGGCGGCGGAATAGGCCGGCATTTCAGCCGACCCGCGCCAGGCGATCGAGGAAAGATTGATGATCGAGCCGAACCCGAGCTCGCGCATCTGCGGATGGACGGCCTGAGCGGCAAAAAAATGATGCCTCAAATTCACATTCTGCGCGTGGTCCCAGTAGTCGGCGGTCACGTCGGCGACCGCGTGGCGCTCGTCATTTGCCGCGTTATTGACCAATATTGCAATCGGACCGAATTTGGCGCCTGCTTCCGCAATCGACGCCTTCAGCGCTGGAACGTCGGTGACGTCGCAGCGGAGAAAGAGCGCCGTCTCGCCCGTCTCCTTCAGCACCGCGGCCAGCGCTTCGCCCTCATGGCGCTGGAGGTCGACGAACGCGACGCGCGCGTGATTTTTGGCGAAGGCTCGTACGATGTCGGCTCCGATGCCGGTCGCGCCGCCGCTGACGAACACTGCGCGCGCCTCGAGACTGGGATAGGTGGCGAAGGTCAAGCCGCAGCCCGCCGGATGAGGGCCTGGGCGTCGGGATCGAACAGGCACGCATGCGCCATGTCGATCCCGAGCGGCAGCAGTTCCCCAAGGCGGGGAGCCCCGTCGGGGTCAAAGCGGCCGACGATCTCGCGTTCGCCAATCTTTAGCACGGCGTGGGTCTCGGCGCCTGTAGGTTCAACCACCTCGACCGGCGCGGTCAGCATCGCGAGCGCCGGTTTTTGCCCTTTCAGATTTTCGCTATAGCGAAAGAGGTGTTCCGGGCGGAACCCGAGCACCACCTTGCCATCCGCGGGCCACAAGGCGGGCATTTGGGCGAGCGCAAGCGCCGCCGTTTTTCCGCTCTCCACCATGATCGCCACCGCCGGCGCGCCGTCGACCTTGGTCAGTTTGCCTGGAATGAAATTCATCGACGGCGAGCCCATAAATCCGGCGACGAACATATTGGCCGGGCGGTCGTAAACCGCCTGCGGCTCGTCGAACTGCTGGATCGAGCCTTGGTGCATGACAGCGATGCGTGAAGCGAGCGTCATCGCCTCGATCTGATCATGAGTGACGTAAATCGTCGTCTTGCCGACGCGCTGATGCAGCTTCTTGATCTCGGTGCGCATGTCAACGCGAAGCTTGGCGTCGAGATTCGAGAGCGGCTCGTCGAACAGGAAGAGCTTTGGATCGCGGACAAGCGCGCGACCCATCGCGACGCGCTGTCGCTGACCGCCAGACAGTTGACCCGGCTTGCGGTTCAAGAGGGGTTCGATCTGCAACAACGAGGCGACACGCTTGATCGCCAAGTCCTGCTCGGTCTTCGGCACGCCCCGGCTCTCCATCCCGAACGTCATGTTCTGGCGGGCGGTCATGGTCGGGTAGAGCGCATAGGATTGGAACACCATAGCGATGTCCCGATCCTTCGGCGCGACGGAATTGACGAGCTTACCATCGATGCGGATCTCGCCTTCGCTGACGGTCTCCAACCCGGCGATCATGGCGAGGAGTGTCGACTTGCCGCAGCCGGACGGGCCGACGAGTGCGATGAACTCGCCCGTGCGAGCCTCGAGATCGATGCCCTTGAGGACCTCGACGGGGCCGAAGCGCTTGTAGAGCCGGGAGACGCCTAGCGTCGCCATCTTCTGCCCGTCATTTGACCGCGCCCTGGGTCAGGCCGCGAACGAAATACTTGCCGCCGAAGAAATAGATCAAGAGCGGCGGGACTGCGCCGATCAGCACGGCGCAGCTTGCGATATTGTAGGGATGAGCGTTCATCTGACCGGTCTGAAGGGCGACCAGCGCCGCGGTGATCGGCTGCTGGCGCTCGCCGGTGAAGACGACGCCAAATAGATATTCGTTCCAGATGCCGGTGAACTGCCAGATGACCGTGACGATCAGGATCGGCGGCGAGAGCGGAAGAACGATCTTGTAGAAAATGCGCCAGAAGCCGGCGCCGTCGATGCGCGCCGCCTTGATGAGGTCGTCGGGAATGCTGACATAGTAGTTGCGGCAGAACAGCGTGGTGAAGGAAATGCCCTGGATCACATGAACGAGAATGAGGCCGTAGATCGAGTTTGACAGACCCAAAGATCCTAAAATGAACGCCCACGGAAGGAGCGCGATCTCGCCGGGCATGAAAACGCCGAGCGTCATACAGGCGAAGAGCGTTTCCGATCCCGGAAAGCGCCACTTGGAAAGCACGTAGCCGTTGATCGCCCCGAGTAGCGTCGAAATGATGGTCGCCGGGATCGTCATCATCAGCGAGTTATAGAAATTGCGCTGGATGCCTTCGCAGGTGCCGGCGACGCAGTAATGCGACCAGGCCTGCGACCAAGCGTTCAGCGAAAAGCTGCCTGGAAATGCGATCAGGCCATTCTGCGCGATCTCCCGCAGAATCGCCAGGAACGAGTTGGAGACGACGACGAACAGTGGCAACAGGTAGATGAGAGCGAGGAACCCCAGAAAGGCATAGATCGCGATCCGCCTCATCGCGTGGCGTAGGCTCTCCGCGCGAGCGCGCGGATCGAACGCCAGGTCATACGTCGCGTCAGCCATGGGCGGTCCGCCGCGATCGCCAAACCGTCCATAACGCATAGGGGACCAGCACGGCCGCGAGCGCCGCCAGCATCATGATCGCCGCCGCCGCGGCGCCGATGGCGATCTGTCCGCGCTGGAACATGAGGTCGTAGACGTAGTTCGCCGGAAACGTGGTCGCAATCCCCGGTCCCCCATGCGTAAGCGCGACGACCAGGTCGAAGGTCTTGATAGCGAACTGCAGAAGCACAACGGCGACGGCGATAAAAATCGGCGCAATCGATGGCAGGATCACCTTGCGATAGATGCGCGCCCGGCCGGCGCCGTCGATCTGTGCCGCCTTGATGAGATCGGGATCGACCGAGCGCAATCCGGCGAGAAACAAAGCCATCGCGAAGCCGGAAGACTGCCAGATGCCGGTCGCGATGATCGTGTAAATAGCTTCGTCCTTACTCGTGGTCGGACGGAAGGTGAAATCGTGCCAGCCAAGGCTGCGCACCAGAAATTCGAAGCCGGCGTCGGGGCTATAGAGCCAGTTCCAAACCGAGCCGGTGACCACGAACGAAACGGCGAGCGGATAGAGAAAGATCGTCCGCCACACCGCCTCGCTCGCCTTTCACGCGCTCGTCGATGGCGATGGCGAGAGCCGCCGACGACGAGGGCCAGAACGACGTAGAATACGCTAAAGAAGAAGAGATTGCCGTAGGCGATCGACCAGCGCTGGTTCGACCAGAGCTCGAAATAAGGTTTGAGCCCGACAAACTGGTAGGTCGGCAACATCGAGCTGTTGGACATCGAAATGTACAAGGTCCACAGCGAGAAAACGAAGACGTAAACGAAGCTCGCGATGACGGACGGCGCGATGACCAGTCGCGGCATCCACGCCGCCCAAAAGTCGCGTCGCGGGGCCGATCTCGGGACCGCCTCGATCGTGCGCGGAGCATTCGACATGGGGTCTTGAAGAAATTCCGGTGGCGGACGGCCGCCGCGTGACACGCTGCCGCTCGGCTGCTTGATGCGGCTATTTCTGCGCGTCGACAGCGTCCGCCATCGCGTTCGCTGCATCCTTCGGGGTCATTTTGGGATCGTTCACGAAAGCGGTGACGGTGTCCATGATCGCCCCGCGATATTTCTGCGCGATGGTCATGTTGTGCGCCATCGATAGAGCGTGCCGGCCGCGATCGAAGCCTGCAGGTCCTTTTGCGACATCTGCTGACAGGCGTTAAATCCCTAACTCAGATCGACGTCGAGACACGCCGGAATCGAGCCTTCGCCTGGTTAAACACCGTCTGGAACTGTGGCGAGAGGATGAGATGAGCGAGCAGCTTCTGGCCCTCGACATAGTCGGGATCCTTCTGCTTGAAGAAGACGACCAAATCCGAATTGAGGATAAACCCGGGTTTGCCCCAGTCGGTCGGCGCCTGAGCGCACGCATAGTCCACGCCCGCCTTGAATCCGGCGGCAGTGAAAGTGCCGATTTGCCAGTCGCCCATGAACATAAAGACG
>CAWHTU010000029.1:0-57501 GCA_963832305.1 uncultured Alphaproteobacteria bacterium
GCGGCCCGCGCGGCTTTCAGCACCGCGGCAATCTCGACCGGATGATGGCCGTAGTCGTCGAAGATGGCGACGCCGTTCCATGTCCCGGTGCGGGTAAAACGCCGCCTGACGCCGCCGAAACTCGCGATCGCCTTGCGGATGACGTCGATCGGGGCTCCGAGGGCGTGCGCGACCGTGATCGCCGCCGTCGCGTTGAGGGCGTTGTGCCGGCCGGGCATCGGCAGCGCGAGGTCGTCGATGAAGGTCGCGCGCCCCGTCGCCCGTTCGCGGATCAAGACCGAAAACCTTGTGAGCCCGCCGGCGAGATTGACGTCGAGCAGGCGCGCGTCGGCCTGCGGGTTCTCGCCATAGGTCAGAACGCGGCGGTCCTCGATGCGCCCGACCAATTCCTGCACCGTGGGATGATCGAGGCACATGACGGCGAAGCCGTAGAACGGCAGGTTCTCGACCAGAGCCAGAAAGGCGTCCTTGATCGCGTCGAAGGTCTTGAAATGGTCGAGGTGCTCGGGGTCGATGTTGGTCACGACCGCGATGTCGGCGGGCAGCTTGAGGAAGGTGCCGTCGCTTTCGTCGGCCTCGACCACCATCCAGTCGCCGGCGCCGAGCCGGGCGTTGGCGCCGTAGGCGTTGATGATGCCGCCGTTGATGACGGTCGGATCGAGCCCCGCCGCCTCGAGCAACGCCGCAACGAGCGCGGTGGTCGTCGTCTTGCCGTGGGTTCCGGCGATCGCGACGCATTGCTTGAGGCGCATCAGCTCGGCGAGCATTTCCGCCCGCCGCACGACCGGAATGCGCCGCGCGCGCGCCGCGACGACCTCGGGGTTGTCGCGCTTGACGGCCGATGACACGACGACCACCGCGGCCTGGCCGAGATTCGCCTTGTCGTGGCCGATTCCGACCGTCGCGCCCTTCTCGCGCAGGCGCTTGACATTGGCGTTGTCGCTGAGGTCGGAGCCCTGAACTTTATGGCCGAGGTTGATGAGCACCTCGGCGATGCCCGACATGCCGATGCCGCCGATGCCGACAAAGTGGATGGGGCCGATCTGGCTCGGCAGCTTCATGCCCGCTTATCTCCCGCCCGGCCGATCTACCGGCCCGGATTCGTGAGCGGCAGGGAATAGGGCAGTTCGCGCATTTTTGGAAATCGGGCGCCGGGGCCGGGCTTGCACACGGCGTTTGGCGCTACGCGACAACCGCTCACTCGCTCGCCTCTCGATCCTTGTACTCACGCGGGACGGAGGAACCAGATAATTTTCACCGTACGACAAGGATATTCTCATACCGCGCGTAAACGGGACGATCACCCTTCGTGCTATTCCGGGATCGAGCAAAGGCTCTGGTAGGCCGCCGCGATCTCATCGCTGCAAACCAGCCCTAGCGTATTGAACAAAAATCCGGACTGTTTCGGCAGGACGAAACCAGGCCTGCCGAGTTTCGTTAGGACGTAACAGGCGGCATAGGTCGACGCTTGCAATGTGAAGACGAGGTTGAAGGCCTCATTGACGTAGATTGGACCGTTGCTTCGCCACATCTCGCCGTCGCTGGCATCCGCCCGCGAGTGCGCATAAGCACAGAGTTTGTCATACAGAACGTCAAGCCAGCCGTTCGGCTCGAAAGGTTTTACCGAGAGCGGCCCCTTGGTCGCGCGACGAAGCTTCCTGACGGCAGTGGCAAACGGCAGGCTTCCAACATTCTGCTTTTTCCACCGAATGTAGTCCGTGTCAGTGGGCGAATGATTCCCGAGAGTGCCGATTGCAACCAACTCGACGGCGCTACGCAGATTGGCGAGCGCTGAGCGATAGTACCCATGCAGCGAGTCGAATGTGCTCGCCTGAAAACAATCGGACGCGTCGAGCATGCCCGTGAAAAGCTCGTCTTGATCGTCTCCGATCGCCTCACTCCAGGCGGCCCAAAGTGAGTAAAGCGCCGCGAGCTGTGAGCCGTGATGGTTCGACGTTGTAAGGGCAACGTCGTCGGGTAAGTGGATGATCCCCTTCCAGATATCCTCAGGAACTAAATCTGTCGGGCCAGGCCGAGGCCCGTTTGTGAGCAGGAAGACTTCATCTGGCAGCAAAGCCCGGGTGGTGCGGAAATCTGTAGCGGAAGCACGTGTTTTGATGGTTTTCACACTTACAATTCTGCAACAGATTTATGCACCGGAAAAGATCAATAATTTCAAGGTACTTCGCGTGTTGCAAATGTTTTGATTTGTGCACGTAGGCCCCCAGCGGGGCTAAGCGGTAACCCACAACCTCCATGCCGCCAGACAATAAGTATTCATAGAGGTGCGCGGAAACCTCCGCTATATCAGAGACATGACCCACCCCACATGTGAATATGTTTTTGAATTCACATGGACCCGGGGCCGCGCGCCCGCTGGCGGACAGCCACGAAGCGCTCAAGGAGGCTCTCGACTTTCGCAACGCTGGGCTCTCTGACCACCGGCTTAGCAACCCAATTTTCAAACCTCTGCATCGTTCCCGCCTCGATCCGCCGAGGTGTATCAACGGGCAAACCAAGTTTCTCCCGTATCTCTCTCGCCAAATCAGCATAAGTCCATGGGTAAAATTGAAAACCCATAATCATCGCATAGCCGCCCGCCTGAATGAGAGCATCGGCCCACGTTTTAGGGATGTAGCGAACAGCAAAAACGGGCTTGAGCCCGAGGTGACGAGATAAGCGTACTTTGGCTGCGAACTCCTCTATGTCTAAGTGTCCTAAGGTATCTTTGACCTCTATGCCGTAAGCCGCACCGTCTTTTTCGAAAATAAAATCTAGATTGTGGTCAGTTTCGTCCCATGTTCGTCCGCCATGCGATCGTACTGATTCACCTGTAAGCACATATTGAGCACGAGCAAATGCCGCTAACACCAGATGCTCGCCTTGCAAGCCAAGCGTTCCATCTGTCGCTGCCGTACTATATCGATTTACGAGATCAAAAACTTCGATCGCAGCTCGCTTGTAGAAGCGATACTTTCGATGCCAAAGGAGCTTAATTTCAGAACCAAGATCCAACTTCCGCGCCTCACTGATAATTCGGCCCTCTTCGACCAAACGCCGCAAAGCCCGGTTGGTAACCCAGTGAAAAAATTCGCGCTCAAACATCACTTCAAGCTGACGGCTATAAAAAACGGCTTCTGGATGGTCTTCAAAATGAGCAAGAAGCCGTGCCCGCGCGCGGGCCTCTTCGCTGTCATCAATCCTCGGCACGTTCGGCATTCGATAGGACGACACCCGGCCAATTCGTCGGCTCCCCAGCGCTATTAAACGGCAAGACTCGGGTGGGGAAGGGGCGCACCTTTGCTTATTTCGACTAGGGAGGGCCGCAATCTCTCTGGTGCCCACGCTTTCCAAACGTTCCCAAAGAAGCTACCTCACTTGGGTACTGGTCAATTCCGGCAAGGTGAGACCGCTCCATGAGCAAGTTGCGCTGGGATTCGTTCGTTACAAAGCACGGAGTAGGTCATTGCCTAACCACGGGTACAAACCGACTTTCCTTTCCACAGCCAAAGGGGCTCGGTCCTAAGAATGGCAAGCGATGGCCGTCAATCCCTGCACTGATTTCGTCAGTACTCGGCCAAGATATCAAAAACGATTGGGCGATCAGAACGGAAACGCACACTCTTAAAACTCGGTCGCTTTCAGGAAACACCAAGTCTCAGAGGATTTTGCTCACGCATTTGATTTTTGCTTCTGAGCAAGATTGCCAGACCGTTGCCCGATTTTTTCAGGCAACTTTGGAGAACGCTAACAGGGGGGCGATTCGACAAGCCCTGCGCGACACAACGTGGACTGCCTCCGTTTGAAAGCGAGCTTTATGGTACCTTCGCGAAGCACCTTGGTTACCTCTGAAGCGGTGGGCCTCTTTGCGCTCTGCCCCCCTTCAGAAAAACCGACAATTTCTTGCCAAGGCCGCAGCCGATGTTCTATATTTGTTCTCCATCGCCCTACCGGAGACCGCCCCCTTGCCCGAGCCCGTCGAACCCGCCCCGTCCGCGCCGCGCCGCGACCGCTCGCCCGCGGCGCGAAGCGGCGGCGCGGCAACGAAGGGCCGAGCGCGAGGCGAGGATCGTCAGCCTCCTGAACCGCGGCGTGTCGGTCGCCGAGATCGCCGACCGGGATGGCGTGGGCGAGCGCGCGATGCGCAAGACTATCCGCACGCTCCTCGCCCGCCGCGCGCCAGCGCCGCCCGCCGAGTTTTTGGCGCTTCAGGTGAGCCGCCTCAACGAGGCCTTGTTCGTCGCCTCCGGCGCGATGTCGGCAGTGAACCTCGAGGCGGTCGATCGCGTGGTGAAGATCGTGCGCGAGCTCGACCGTTATCACGGCTTCGCCATCCAGGCCGCGCCGCCGAAACCGCTCCGTCTCCTGCCGCCCTCCCACGGCCCCACTCGCGCTCGAGGCGCCGGGCGTCCACGCGGAACCAATTGGCGCCGCAACCGATTGAAAACGCTCAATTCGCGAGCCGGAATGGCGCCTCTCCCGCAAGGGGAGAGGGTTCTGCTCACAGGATCGACCGGTCGATCGCCCGCTCGGCCTCTGCGATCGCCTCGGGCCGCCCGACATGCACCCAAAGGCCGTCGAGGCGGACGCCGTAGAGCCGGCCCTTCGCCGCCGCCGCGTGAAAGAACGGCGCGAGGCGAAAGACCTCGGCGGGCTCGCTCGCGAACAGCTCAGGCTTGATGATCCCGACGCCGGTATAGACGAAGGGCGCGACATGGCGCGGCTCGCGCGGCTCGAGCCGCCCGTCGTGGTCCATCGTGAAGTCGCCCGGCCAGTCGACGCCGACCGCGCCCGCGCTGGCCGCGACCAGGAGCAGGATGTCCATCGCCTCGGGATCGAACGCGCTGGCGAGGCGGACGATGTTCGACCGCGGGCCCTCGATCCAGAACGCGTCGGTGTTGCAAATGAGGAAGGGATCCTCGCCGATCATCGGCAGCGCGCGCTTGATGCCGCCGCCCTGATCGAGAAGCGTCGCGCGTTCGTCGGAGATGATGATCTTCGGCGGCGCCCGGCGTCCCGCGAGATGCGCCTCGATCTGATCGGCGAGCCAATGGACGTTGACGATCGCCCGCTCGACGCCGTTTTCCGCCAGGCGGTCGAGGGAGTGATCGATGAGCGCCCGTCCTCCGACCTTGACCAGCGGCTTCGGCAGCGTCTCGGTGATCGGCCGCATCCGCTTGCCCAGTCCGGCGGCGAACACCATGGCCGTCTTGGGAACCGGCGGGCTCATCGGCGGGTCCTTAAGCGATCTGGCTTCAGGGATCGGATTTGACGGGCGGCTGGCCGAGCGCCCGCGGCAAGTGGTTCTGATACCAGAGCGCAAGCGGCCGAAGCAACGGATGGGCGAGATTGCGGGCGAGGTAGCGCTCGATCCGGGGCAGGTGGCGCAGGTACTCCGGCTTGCCGTCCCGCTTGTCGAGCCGGGCGAAGATGCCGAGGATCTTGGTCGCCCGCTGAGCGCCCATCGCCGCGTAGGCGGCGGCGAAGCTCTGGGAATCGAAGTCGGGGTCGGCAGCCGCCCTGCGCCGAATGTAGAGGGCGGCCAGCCGCATCTCGAGATCCTCCGGAACGTCGACGCGCGCGTCCTGGAGGAGCGAAGCGACATCGTAGGCCGGCGGGCCGAGCACTGCGTCCTGAAAGTCGATCAGGCCGATCCTTTTGAGCCCCTGCCGCTCGGCCAGCCAATGGAGGTTGGGCGAATGAAAGTCGCGTAGCGTCCAGGTCGTTGGCCGCGCGAGGATCGGCCCGAGCAGCTCGCGCCAGATCGCCAGGAATTGCATCCGCGCGCCGGTGGGCGGCGTCGCCCGCGCGACTGCCGGCGCATACCAGTCGAGCGCGAGCTCGACCTCGACCAGCATCGCTTCGATATCGTACACCGGGAGGGCGTAGGACTCGTCGCCGGCCGCCAGGCTGTCCGGCAATTCGCGGACGTGAAGATCGGCGAGAAGCGCGATCGCCTCCGCGAAGCGCGCGCTGTCGGGAACGCCGCCGTCGGCGACGGTCGCGGAGCCGAAGTCCTCGATCAGCGCCAGGCCGTCCTCGACGCTATAGGCAATGAGGGCGGGCGCGGAGTAGCCGAGGCTGCGAAGGCCGTCCGCCATGGCGACGAACGCGCGGATGTCTGGCGACAGCTTGGCGATCGCCGCGTAGGGTTTGCCGTACCGCAAAATCGGCCCATCGCGCCGGGGCGGCGAGATCATCAGAATCGCAGTCGCGCCGGTGTACCGCGTGAGACGCTCGTAGGCGCGAATGGAGGCGTCCCCCTGGAGGAATTCGCGCCTCGCGCCGGTCCAGCCGGCGCGCTTCAGGAGCCTCCCGACTCCGAGGGCGAGCGTCAGGCGACGGCGGACGGAGCCCTTCCCACGCAGGATGAGCCAACGATAGTCGGGGCCTCGATCGGGGTCGAAACGGATCTCGACTTCGAGCCGGTCGGGGGGCAACGCCTCGAGGATCCGTTCCGGCCATTCGACGATGGCGATCGCGTCGGCGACAGTCTCGTCCCAGCCGAGATTGTCGAGCTCGCGAGGGCCGCGCAGCCGGTAGAAATCGGCGTGCACCACCGGGCCTCGCGGGGTGTCGTAGACCTGCATCAGGGTGAAGGTCGGGCTCGGCGCCTCGAGATCGCGCATCCCGGTCAGGGCTCGGATCAGGCCTCGGGCGAAAGTCGTTTTGCCGGCGCCGAGATCGCCGGTCAG
Source organism: uncultured Alphaproteobacteria bacterium (assembly GCA_963832305.1). GTDB lineage: Bacteria > Pseudomonadota > Alphaproteobacteria > Rhizobiales > Beijerinckiaceae > Roseiarcus. The sequence goes on from CAWHTU010000029.1 coordinate 6,696, forward strand.
GCCAACGAAATCGCCGGGCTCGAGCCAGGCCGCCTGCGCCGCGGCGATATCCAGCATCGCCGCCTCGTCCGCCGCGTCCAACCTCCAGGTATCGGCTCCCTCGGCCCGGTCGGCGCGATCGGTCATGCCCTTCTACTGCGCCGATTGCCGCTCGGAGGGCGCCGCCAGCTGCGGGATTGCCGCCGGCGCCGCCGTCGCGTCCACGGGAAAAATGCAGGTGACCGTAGTTCCCTCCCTGGGCGCGCTGTCGATCAGCACCCGGCCATGATGCAGTTCCACCATCTCTCTTACCATCGACAGGCCGAGTCCGGGGCCGCGATGGCGCGAGCCGTTGAGAAAGGTCTCGAACCGATCGAAGACGCGATCGATCACCTCCGGGGGAATGCCGCGTCCACGATCGCTGACCTTGAACACGATCTCCGAACCGCGCCGCATTGCCGCGAGCGTGACTGTTTGGCCCGCCTCCGAATAGTTGATGGCGTTGGAGAGCAGATTGAACAGAACCTGGCGCACCCGCCGGCCGTCGGCGCTGAGCGACCCGACGCCGTCGGTCATGACGATGCGCAATTCGATCGCCGCTTCGCTCAGCCGGTCCTGGACGCCTGCCGCGGCGGCCTTCATCGCCTCGGCGACGTCGACCTCCTCGAGCCTCAGTTCCAGCGCTCCGGCGTCGATCGACGCCAGATCGAGAATGTCGTCGATGATGGCGAGCAGAGCGTGGGAAGAATTGGTGATGAACCCGGCGTATTCGAGCTGTTTGGGATTGAGCGGACCGACGCCGCCCGACGCCAGAAGCTGGGTGAAGCCGATGATGTTGGTGAGCGGCGTGCGGAGTTCATAAGAGACGTGGTTGACGAAATCGTTGCGCAGCCTTTCGGCGGCGATCAGCGCCTGATTGCGCTCGGTGAGCGCGCGCTCGACATTGACGCCCGCGGTCACGTCGAGCGACGTCATCAGTGTCGCTCCGTCGGGCAGCGGCAGCGCGGCGCAATCGAGGATCAGCCCGTCGGTCCGCTCGATCCGCGCGGTCCGGCTCTGGCGATGGTCGGGAAGATCAACGATCATCGCCGTGAGATCGTCGAACAGCTCAGGCTTGCGGCACAGCGGCTTGCAGCCGCGCGCGATCTCGTCGATATGCGGGCGGGCGCGCAAGACGGTCGGGTCGAAGCGCCAAAGCTCGGCGAAGGCCGGGTTGAACAGCTTCATGCGCCCATCGGCGCCGAACGCCGCCACGCCCTCCTTCAGCGCGTCGAGCGTCTCGCCTTGGACGTGGGTGAGCGCATTGACCTGCGAGGCGAGGGCATAGCTCTGCGTCGCATCGTCATAGAGGTAGGTGACGCCGCCTTTCGGATTGGGGCTAGTGACGACGCGCAACGCCCGCCCGTCAGGCAGATGCCAGACGGTCTCGCTCGGCTCGATCGCGCGGTAGGCGTTGAGTTGCTGAGCCTTCCAGGCAGGAAAGTCGACCTGCTCGGGCAGCTGCCGCTTGGCGCGGAGCGCATCGAGGATTTCGCCGTCGCTCGGCCGCTGGTCGAGAAAGGCCGGCTCGAGCGGCCAAATCTGCCGGTAGGCGGCATTGTACAAGGTCAGCCGCTTGGACTTGTCGAAGATCGCAACCGCGGTCGACAGTCGGTCGATCATGCGCGAATAGTCGTCCTCGTTGCGCTCCATCTCGGCCCGCAGCGCGGCGATTTCGGAGATGTCGCGGGCGACGCCGGCGGAGCCGACCGCTGTGCGCGCCTCGACCGCGTCGAACGTCCGGCGCGCGCCGCCGACAACCGCCGACGCCCGGCGGCTCCAGCCGCCGGTCTCCCTGACCGCCGCCGCCGCCTCGCGGCGAACCGCGGGATCGAACAATTCGCCGCCTTTCTCGATCGCCGCCTGGTCGTCCGGCGCGTCGACGGCGCGGGCGTAGGGAATATTGCACCAGACGATCCGGCCTGCGGCGTCGCGCGTCCATGCCGGCATGTCGGCGGATACGAGCGCGCTGCGAAGCCCGTCGAGCGCGCCCTCGGCCTGAGCGAATTGATCGCGCAGCTTCGCCAGTTGAAGCCGTTCGCCCGACACGTCACGGATCCGCATGACGGCGCTGCCGGACACCGGGCGCCCGTCGAGCTCCAGATGGCGCCCGCGCAGGCTGACTACGGCGGCGGCGAAAGCTTCTCCACGGGTCAGGAGCCGCCGCGTCGCCTCCTCGATCCTGACGGCTTCCGTCGGCTCAAGCCACGCGCCGAATCCGAGCACCCGCGACGGCAGCGGCGAATTGGCGATCAGGGCGAAGTCCCCCTCGATCGTGGGCTCCGCATCCGGGCGCTCCCACGAGATGAGGATTTGCGATTCGCTGCGCAGCATGAGCGACGTGCGGTCGAGCTTGGCGTTGGTCCGCGCGAGTTCGGTCTCGAGTTCGTTGACGCGTCGCGTCCAGATCCGGCGACCGATCAGGTGAAGGACGGCGGTTATGGTCGCGAGCAGCATCAGCGTCAGGATGGCGAGGCCAGCGACATTGGCTTGCGCGGAGGCCATGTCGAACGCCAGGCGGGCCGGGGCGTCGAGGGGCTGGGAGACGTCTTGGGCGCACGCCAGCGCGCCCGCAAGCAGGTAAAGGGCCAGGCCCGCCGCGGGCTTGACCGCGCGCGCGCGGTCGAACCTTCGCGTCCGCCCGCCGATTCCGGGGCGTTCCGCCCCGTTGAACCCCCGCAACGAATCGCCTCCTCGAGAACCTGGCGCGCCACCTTGCGCTCGCCAGGCCGTCCGCCGACCTGTCTCCCTCCGCCCGGAAGGTCCGAATCAGCTCTCTCTTGGTTTACGAAAAGTTTGCCGCAAAGTCGTTAACCAGTAACGAGGCGAGCGGCCGGAATCGCACAGCGTCGGGACGCCATAGCTGGTGGACCGTCCTCCTATCCGCCGCAAGATATGCCCGTCCGGTTCGCGTCCGGCGCGGTTTGGCGCAAGGACAATATTTATTTGCGTTCTTGCCGCCGGTTCCCGCTATCGCACGAGGCCGAGGATGTCCTTGATCGCATCCATGTTCGGCCGCGCGATCGCCCGGGCCTTCTCTGCTCCCTCAGCCAGGACGCCATCGGTGAAGAGTGGATCGCCCGCCAGACGCAGCATTTCGGCGCGAATCGGGGCGAGCTTCTCGATTGCAAGGTCGGCGAGCGCGGTCTTGAACGTCGAGAACTGGGCGCCGCCGAAGCGCCCGAGCACGTCTTCCTTGGTCTCGTCGTTGAGGGCGGCGAAAATCCCGACCAGATTCTCGGCCTCCGGACGCCGCGCGAGACCCTCGACTTCGCCGGGCAGCGGCTCAGGATCGGTCTTGGCCCGCCGGATCTTCTGCGCGATCGCGTCCGCATCGTCGGTGAGCGCGATATGAGCGTATTCGGACGGGTCCGACTTCGACATTTTCTTCGTCCCGTCGCGCAGGCTCATGACCCGCGTGGCCGGCCCCTGGATCAGCGGCTCGGGCAGCGGAAAGTAGGCGTCGCCGTGGCCGTGGGCGGCGATCGAGGTCGCGAAGTCGTTGTTGAATTTCTGCGCGATGTCGCGCGCGAGCTCGAGATGCTGCTTCTGATCGTCGCCGACTGGCACGTGGGTCGCGCGATAGACGAGAATGTCGGCGGCCATCAGCACCGGATAGTTGTAAAGCCCGATGGATGCGTTCTCACGGTCCTTGCCCGCCTTCTCCTTGAACTGGGTCATGCGGTTGAGCCAGCCGAGCCGGGCCACGCAATCGAAGACCCAGGCAAGCTCGGCATGCTCGGCCACCCGGCTCTGGTTGAAGACGATGTTGGCCTTTGGATCGATGCCGCAGGCGAGAAAGGCCGCGGTCACCTCGCGGGTCGTGCGCCGAAGCTGCTCGGGCTCGTGCGGCAGGGTCATCGCGTGCAGATCGACGACGCAATAGATGCACGGGTGCGTCTTCTGCATCTCGACGAAGCGCTTGATCGCGCCGAGATAATTGCCGAGGTGCAGATTGCCGGTCGGCTGAACGCCTGAGAACACGCGTTCGGGAAACTTCGCCATCGTATTCCGCTGAGGCCTAAATCCAGGAGGGCGGCCCTTATGGCAACGCGATGAACGGGGCGCAAGGGGCGAATGACGCGCGCGCCGGTCAGGGTCCCGGCTCGCCGTCGCCGACCGCAAGATCGACCATGATCTCGCCCGCCAGCCGTTCGAGCGCCTTACGCAAATCGTCGAGTTCGAGACCCGCGGGGACGCTGAGGCGCGCATGAGCGCGAAACATCTCGGCGCCGGTGAACGGCTCGCTCTCGAGCCCGCTCATGAACTCCTCGATATTGACGCCGAGACGACCCAGCGCACGCGTCACGTCTCGCACGATGCCCGGCCGCTCGCAGCCGAGGATGTCGAGACTGACGATCCGCGCCTGTTTCTCAGCCTTGGCCGCCGCGCCGCGCTCGATCGTGATCCGGAGCCCGGCGGGCGCGAGATCGCGCAGCGACAATTCCAGCTCCGTGAATCGGTCGTCGGAAACGCTGATCAGAACCACGCCGGCGAATTTGCCCGCAAGCCGCACCGACCGGCTCTCGAGCCAGGTCGCGCCGCAGGCGGCGACCCTCTCGGAGATCAAGCTGACAAGGCCCGGCCGGTCGTCGCCGACGAAGGTCAAAACGAGCGGCGTCGTCATGAAGGGCTCCTTGAACCGGGATGGCGGCGAGATCTCTTCCGTCTTTCTCCGTGTTCAAGCAAGCGATGGACTGACACCGTCATCGAACCATCCAAGCGGGCTAAATGGGTAACTCCACCGATTGGCCCGGATTCCCAGCCGATGCTACCCTTGGCGCTGAGATGGCGCTTCGGCAAGCGCCGTAGAGAGCGCTCAAGACAGTCTCAACGCCAGATCGAGGACTGTGCAGCGCCGCAAGCGCCGGCCGTCCCGCCCTCAAAGAATGAACCGGCTCAGGTCGGCGTTGCCGGCGAGGTCGCCGACATGGCGCTCGACGAATTCGGCGTCGATCCGGACTTTCTCGCCCGACCGGTCGGCGGCGGTGAAACTCACCTCGTCGAGCACCCGCTCCATCACCGTCTGCAGACGGCGCGCGCCGATGTTCTCGACCGACCCGTTAACCTTGGCGGCGATGCGCGCGATCGCCCCCACCGCATCGTCGGTGAATTCGAGATCGACGCCTTCGGTCTGCATCAGCGCCACATATTGCTTGATGAGGCTCGCCTCGGTGTCGGTGAGGATGCGCTTGAAATCGTCCTCGGTCAGGGAATTGAGCTCGACGCGAATCGGCAGCCGGCCCTGGAGCTCGGGCAGGAGGTCGGAGGGCCGGGCGATGTGAAAGGCGCCCGAGGCGACGAACAGGATATGATCGGTCTTGATCGTCCCGTGCTTGGTGGCGACCGTCGTGCCCTCGATCAGCGGCAGAAGATCGCGCTGGACGCCCTCGCGCGACACGTCGGCGCCGCCGCGGCCCTCGCGGGCGCAGATCTTGTCGATTTCGTCGAGGAAGACGATGCCGTTGCTCTCGACCTCGGCCAAAGCGTCGCGCACGATCGCGTCCTGATCGAGCAGCTTGTCGGCTTCGGCGGAGATCAGCGGCTCATGCGCCTCGGCCACCGTCATGCGTTTGGCCTTGGTTCGCTGCCCCTTGCCGAAAATGTCGGCGATGTTGATCGCGCCGATCGAAGCGCCAGGCATGTTGGGAAGCTCGAACATCGGCAGGCCGGAGCCGCTCTGCGGCAATTCGACCTCGATTTCCTTGTCGTTGAGCTCGCCCGCGTGCAGCTTGCGGCGGAAGGCTTCGCGAGTGGCGGAGGACGAGGCCGAGCCGACCAGCGCGTCGAGCACGCGTTCTTCGGCCGCGAGCTCCGCCTTGGCTTCGATGTCCTTGCGCTTGCGGCTCTTGACCAGGGCGATCGCGACCTCGATCAGATCGCGGACGATCTGCTCGACGTCGCGCCCGACATAGCCGACCTCGGTGAATTTCGTCGCCTCGACCTTGAGGAACGGCGCCCCGGCGAGCTTGGCGAGGCGGCGCGCGATCTCGGTCTTGCCGCAGCCGGTCGGGCCGATCATCAGGATGTTCTTCGGCATCACCTCCTCGCGCATCGGCGACGTCAGGCGCAGGCGCCGCCACCGATTGCGCAGCGCGATCGCGACGGCGCGCTTGGCGTCCGCCTGACCGACGATATAGCGGTCGAGTTCGGAGACGATTTCGCGGGGCGACAGATCCGACATGAGGTCAAAGGCTTTCGAGGATCAGATTGACGTTGGTGTAGACGCAGATTTCGGCGGCGATGCGCATCGAACGGCGCACGATCTCATCCGCGTCGAGCGCCATCGGCATCAGCGCGCGGGCCGCGGCGAGCGCATAGTTGCCGCCCGAGCCGATCGCCATCGCCGACCCAAATTCGTCCGCTTCGGGCTCCAGCACGTCGCCCGAGCCCGAAAGCGTGAAGCCCGTCCCCTTGTCGGCGACGATGAGCATCGCCTCGAGCCGGCGCAGATAGCGGTCGGTGCGCCAGTCCTTGGCCAGTTCGACGCATGCGCGCGCGAGCTGGCCGGGATACTGGTCGAGCTTGGCCTCGAGCCGCTCGAACAGCGTGAAGGCGTCGGCGGTCGCGCCGGCGAAGCCTGCGATCACGTCGCCCTTGGCGAGACGCCGCACCTTGCGCGCGTTGGACTTGACGACCGTCTGGCCCATGCTGACCTGGCCGTCGCCGCCGATGACGACCTTGCCGCCCTTGCGCACCATCAGGATGGTCGTCGCATGCCATCCGGGCGAGCGGGCGGCGGTCTCGTCAGTCATCGGGGCTCGATCCTCAAGCTTTCGCCTCAACCGTTCGGCAAGCGCCGCATGTATGGGCCAGCGCCTCGGCGCGCAAGGGTGATTGCCAACGCGGTCCGGCAAGGCTTCGAGTCGGTTCGACCGCTCCACGTCAGTTCAAAGCGTCGACCCAGATCGGGTTGGTCCAGCGCGCGCCTCGGGCCGTCGATGACGACGATGCGGAACCATTTGACCGGCGGCAGGTCGCGCCAAGCCCACTTCTTGGCTTCCTCGTATTCGATCGTCACGTCGGTGAGGCCGAGCCCGACGCGGCTCAGCGCCGCCGAAGCTCCGGTGACGACGGCGATCGTATTGACCGGAGAGCACTGGACCCGCACAACCTTGCGGGTAAGCTCGATGTCATGGATGCGAGGCCCTTGGCTCGAGTAGAACTCGCCCGCCTTCAGCGCGCCGAGCAGGACCTCGGGGTCGAGCGATACGAGATTTGACCAAGACAAAGGCGCCGAAGGCGTCGAGGTCTCCGTTGTGGAAATGCGCGTCGTCGCCAACGACCGCCATCAGCCGTCGATCCTCGTTGCACAGCTGATCAAGCAGATAGAAACCGTCGCCCCGGTCTGTCCGGATCGCGCAAGTGTGATTGTAGACCTCGACCGCATGCGCGGCGGCGAGCGAGCGCCCGTCCTCTATCGTCAGTTGCGACCACGACGGGATGAGCTATGGTGACGAAGGCGCCGGCCGCCCTCGCCCGGGCCGCCAGCATCGATCCGGTCTCGTCCGGCTCGGGCGGAGGAAAATCGAGCGGCAGCCCGGTCGCGACAATGTGCCAGAACTCGCCCGCCGACGTCGCCAGGGCATGAACCTCGGCGCCGATCAGGGTGGTGAAATCTTTCGAGCGCAGCTTGCGGGTATCGGCGATCGGCCAATTGAAACGGCCGAGGAAATGATCGGACACCTGGAGAAAATCGTACCCGGCTTGCTTATAGGTCTCGACCACGTCTTCAGGCTTCAGGGCGCCGTCGGAAAGGGTCGAGTGAGTGTGAAGATTCCCACGCCAGAAACGCCCTGGCTTCGAGAAGGGAGAAATGCGCATGGGCGGTCAGGTTGTCGCCTTGCCGCGCAGGGTCAAGCTCTATCCAACTAAATCCGGATGGATTTTTGGGGATTATAACATTCACACATTCTAATATATACTGCATATTTTTGAGATCGATCAAACCCATGAATTCGCTCCGAGCGCTATCCTTGAGCGCCTGCATCGAGGAGGAAGAGATGGAAACGAGGAACTGGCCGGATTTCACCCGCGGCCTCAGCGCGGAACTCAGGAACCTGCGCGGGGGCGCTCCGGAAGTGATGAAGGCGTTTGGGGCTCTGGCCCAGAGCGCGGTGGCCGGGGGGGCGCTCGACCCGAAGACCAAGGAACTGATTGCGATCGCGGTTTCAGTTGCGACGCGCTGCGACGATTGCATCGGTTTTCACGTCAAGGCGGCGGTCGATCGCGGCGCGACGCGCGAGGAAATCCTCGAAACGCTGGGCATGGCGATCTATATGGGAGCGGGACCGTCTGCGATGTACGCGAGCCACGCGCTTGCCGCCTACATGCAGTTCGCGGCGCCCAAGGCGGACGCTGCATGACCTCGGGAGGAACAATGTCCTGGAATCCGTTCGCGCGCTCCGGCTCTGATCCGGACACGGTCGATTTCGGCGAACTTGAAGAGGCCGTCGAGCACCGGCGCCTGGACGCTCGTGGATGTGCGTGAACCGCACGAATTCGCGGTCGGCCATATTCCCAATTCGATCAACATGCCGCTCTCGAGCTTCGATCCGCAGGAACTGCCGCACGGCAAGCCAGTGGTGCTGAGTTGCCAGGCAGGCGGACGATCGCGCAACGCGCTGGCGAAGGCGCGCGCGGCGGGGCGGAGCGACGTGAAACACTATCCCGGCGGCATGAACGGCTGGCGCGCCAACGGGGGCGACGTGACGCTCTGAGGCAAGAAGCGGGTCAAAGCTTGCGCGGTTCGCCCGCGACATAGGTCTGCCGCACGGCGCGGTCGTCGCCCATCATCATGAGCGCAAAGAGCTCGACCTCAAGGTCGCCGCCCGCGGTCTCCATCCGGTGCGCCAGCGCCGGCGTCGCGCGCGGATCGAGAACGACGAGGTCGGCCTCTTTGCCCGCTTCGACCGAGCCGATACGGTCGTCGAGGCTGAGCGCCCGCGCGTTGCCGAGGGTCATGCGGTAGAAGGCGTGCAGCGCCGGCCAGGACTGCCGGTTGAGCTGCAGCACCTTGTAGCCCTCCGCCGCCGTGTGCAGCATCGAATAGCTGGTCCCGCCGCCGACATCGGTCGCGAGCGCGATCCTGACGCCCGCTTTGGCGAGCCGCGCCTCGTCGAACAGGCCCGAGCCGAGAAAGAGATTCGACGTCGGGCAGAAGGCGGCGACCGATCGGCTCGCAGCGAGTTCGGCGACTTCGGCCTCCTGAGAGATGAATGCAGTGGCCGAACACGGACCTTGGCCCAGTCAGCCCCGCCCGCGCGTAGACGTCGATATAGTTCTTCGCCTCCGGATAGAGCTCGGCGACGCGGGCGATCTCGGCCTTGTTCTCGTCGGCGTGGGTCTGGACATAGCAACGCGGGAACTCACGCATCAAGGCGCCCGACGCTTCAAGCTGGGCCTTGGTCGAGGTCACGGCGAAACGCGGCGTGATCGCATAATCGAGGCGCCCGCGACCTTGCCAGCGCTCGATCAGCGCTTTGCTCTCGTCGTAGCCCCGCTCTGCGGTGTCCATGAGCGCTTGCGGCGCGTCGCGGTCCATCATCACCTTGCCGGCGATCATGCGCGCGCCGCGGTCCTCGGCTGCGGCGAAGAACGCATCGACCGATTGCGGATGGACCGTGCAATAGACCATCGCGGTCGTGGTGCCGGAACGGAACAATTCGTCGAGAAAGAATTCAGCGACCCTGGCGCAATGCGCGGGATCGGCGAATTTCTGCTCCTCGACGAAGGTATAGTTGTGGAGCCAGTCGAGCAGCTGCGCGCCGTAGGAGCCGATCACCTGGGTCTGGGGATAATGGATATGCGCGTCGATGAGACCCGCCGTGATGAAGGAGCCGGCGTAATCGTCGATGAGCGCGTCCTTCGGCGCACGGGCGAGAATCTCGCGCGCTCCGCCGACCGCCTCGATCATTCCCGCCGAGACGAGAACAGCGCCGTCGTCGATCAGCGAGTACGCCGATGGACCGCTTACCGCTGGGTCCTCGTTGAAGGACAGGATGCGGCCGCGAATCACCCGCGCTTTCGCGCTCAATTGAGGATGTCCTTGAGGCGCAGCGCCGCGATCCGGTCGATTTCGGCGAGCGCGGCGTTCGTCTCGGCGTCGGCATCGTTGGCGAGGCGGCGGCGGAAGGCGGCGAGGATTTCGGCCTTGCTCCTGCCCTTGACCGCCATGATGAAAGGAAAGCCGAAGCGGGCGCGATAGGAGTCGTTGAGCGTGGCGAACGCGCGCAATTCATCCGGGGTGAGGCGATCGAGCCCCGCGCTCGCCTGCTCGGTGGTCGAATCGGGCGTCAGCGTCCGCGCGAGCGCGAGCTTGCCGGCCAGGTCAGGGTGGGCCTCGATCAGCGCGCGCTTTTCCTGCGCCGACCCTTTGGCCGCCGCCGCGGCGAGCGCCTTCGCCAAACCCTCGGCCGAGCCCGAATCGTCGGAAAGGCCCGCGTCCCAGGCGGCCGCCGCGACCCAGGGCGAATGCTCGTAGACGCCGCCGAACCGCTCGACGAACAGCGTGCGTGTGAGCCGGGATGGCTTCCAGCCGCCCGGCGGGGGATGGTTCCTGATCCAGTGACGCGCGACGTCGAGGCGGGTCGGAATCCAGACGCGATCGTGGCTTAGGGCGTAGTCGACGAACCGCGCCAGCGCAGCCGCGCGGCCGGGCCGGCCGACAAGGCGGCAGTGAAGGCCGATCGACAGCATTTTCGGCGCGACCTCGCCCTCGGCGTAGAGGGTGTCGAACGAATCCTTCAGATAGACGTAGAACTGATCGCCGGTGTTGAAGCCCTGCGCGGTCGCGAAGCGCATGTCGTTGGAATCGAGCGTGTACGGGACCATGAGCTGCGGCCCGCGCGGACCTTCGAGCCAGTAGGGCAGGTCGTCGGCGTAGGAGTCGGCGCAATAGACAAAGCCGCCCTCTTCCATCCCCAGCCTGATCGTGTTGACCGACGAACGGCCCTGATAGAAGCCGAGAGGCCGCGCGCCCGCGACCTCGGTGTGAATGCGAATCGCTTCCGCGATATGGCGCGCCTCGACGTCGGCTGGAATGTCGCGATAGTCGATCCATTTGAGACCGTGGGTGGCGATTTCCCACCCCGCCTCGTTCATCGCCGCAACCGCTTCGGGATTGCGCGCCATCGCGGTCGCGACCGCATAGACGGTGACGGGAACCGAGCGGTTCGTGAACAGCCGGTGCAGGCGCCAAAAGCCGGCCCGCGATCCGTATTCGTAGATCGACTCCATATTCATGTGGCGCATCCCCGGCCAGGGGGCGGCGCCGATGATCTCGGACAGGAACGCTTCGGACGCGGCGTCGCCGTGCAGGATGTTGTTCTCGCCGCCCTCCTCGTAATTGATCACGAACTGCAGCGCGACGCGCGCGTTGTTCGGCCAGTCGGCGTACGGCGGCGTGCGGCCGTAGCCGATCATGTCGCGCGGATAGGTCTCGCCGTCGGTCATGCCGGTCTGTCCCCGCTCAGCCTTGATCGCCGTCCAACGCTACGACAGGACCGGGATTTGCTCCAGCCCGCGGCCGGCTGGGCGTTTCAGCAAGGGAAACTGGCCAAATAATAGTGGCCCCAAAGGGGTTCGACGCCATAACCTTCGCAGCTTAGTTCGCTGTGGCTCGCCTGCGCCAGCCAATCGGCGGATTGGCGATCACGCGGCAACGCGACTTGATCGGTTTCGTCGTAGACCAGTCCACTGGAAGCCCAGACCATTCCGCCCCAGTCGAACACGACCAATCGGGGGCGCCGGTCGACCGGGAGGGCGGCGATCTGTCGGTCATAGTAGGGCTTTGCGACAATGAAGTGGATCACATCCCCGATATGGTTGCACGACCTGACAAATCCGATCGGATCGACCGCGACAGCGAGCAAGACGAGCGGCAGCGCCAACGCGAGGATGCATCGCCTCCAATCCCGTCGCATCGCGAATCGTACGCCCACGATCAGGGCTCCCTACTCCCGCGATGGCCCAAGCAAACAGGAGAGCGGGTATTCCAACCACCACGTAGAAAAAATTTGTCCCCAGCGGAGAGGCCGCCAAGACGATCAACGCGACGGGAACGCCAAGTCCAGTCGCGAGCAGCCAGCGGGGCAAGCGAGATTGAGGCGCCAATCTCCGCGCCGTCGAGGGGCAGAGTTTCCGGCTCCAGTCATCGATCCCACCCCTGAATTCCGCTCGCGCTATCTGTTCATACTCACATGATTGGCCGCAATATGGCGCAGGCGGACCGAACCTGGGCGCGCCGCTTCAGAACAGAATCGCGACCGCCCGTTCCTATGTCCCGGCCTCAGTCCGCGATAACGTCGATCAACTCGAAGCCTTCCTTCCGCGCCGCATCAGCGAGGCGGGCGTCGAGCGTGACGACCTCGAGCGACGGGGGACGGCGTTCAGCGGCGAGGAAGGCCGCCGCAAGCTGAAGCGCATCGGCCGCGCGGAGTGGATGAACGCGAAGAAACCGCATGGCGTTCTCGCGAACGATCTCGCTCGGCTCGATCTCATGCCATCCATCGGCAAGCAGCTTGAGCCGATCAAGGGCAAGCGCAGCGCCTTTCCCATCAAGCGAGCCCGCGCGCTCGAGGCGGGCGACCGCCGAAGCGCACTCCACTTGCGACCCCCACCACGCCAGCATGTCCGAATCTCGCCTCGCCAGCGCCTGCAAGGGGCGCGTCGTCGTCTCCGCGACCAGCAGCGGCACGATCGCCGAAGCGTCCCAGAATTTCACCGTCCTTCCCGCCGCTCGTCGAGGAGCAATTCGACGGCCGACGCTTTGGCGCGGGGCGGAGATGCGCTGAAAAGAGACGCAGGCGGACCGCTTCGGCGCGGCCGTAGCACGCCGTCGCGGATGAGCCGCGACAACCGGCCGTCTTGTCCATTTTCCTCACCGCCGGCGACAGGCTCCAGTCGCGCGACGGGTCGCCCTCGATCGACGATCAACACCGGGGAGCCGCCCCTAAGGCCATCGATCAGAGGCGCTGAGGTTGTTCTTGGCCTCGGTTATGCTGGCTTTTTTCATCCAACTAAAATAGCTTTGATGGAAACGCCAATCAAGGCCGTTCCGTCCGGGCTCGCCCCGGCGAGACCGTCTCGCTGGCGACGCTCCGCTCGCGCTTGATCCGGGCCGACGCCGAAGCCGCCGCTCGCCGCCGCCCGTGACGGCGAGCAAAGTGCTAGAATAATCTCATGACCGACATATCCCTGCGCTTCGAGCCGCCGTTCGCCCGCATCGTTCTCAACCGTCCGCAGCGCCGCAATGCGATCACGCGGGCGATGTGGCGGGCGCTGCCGGCGATCCGCACCGCGATCGAGGCGCGCGAGGACATGCTGGTCGCGCTCGTCGAGGGCGCGGGCGCGGATTTCAGCGCCGGCGCCGACATTTCCGAGTTCGACGAGGCTTACCGCGACGCGGCGACGACGCGCGACTATGGCGATGCGGTGCAGGACGGCCTCAAGGCGCTGATGGATCTCGACCGCCCGACCATCAGCGTGATCCGCGGCGTCGCGGTCGGCGGCGGGCTTGGTCTCGCGCTCGCCTGCGATCTGAGGTTCTGCGCCGCCGACGCGCATCTCGCGATCACTCCCGCCAAACTCGGCCTCATTTACGGTCACGCCGAGACCCGCCGGCTCGTCGAACTCGTCGGCCCGTCGCGGGCCAAGGATCTCCTTTTCACCGGCCGGCGGATCGAAACCGAGGAGGCGCTGGCGATCGGGCTGATCGACCGCAGGATCGAGACCGCGCTCGAGGAGACCGTGCTTGGCTATGCGCGCGGGCTCGCCGAACTCAGCCAGGTCTCGATCCGCGGCGGCAAGCGCGCCGTCGATGCGGTGGCCGCCGGGATGAGCCGTGAGACGCCAGCCTTTCGCGCATTCACGGAAGCTGCTGCGTTGGGACCGGATTTCGCCGAAGGGCGGGCTGCATTCACGGCCAAGCGAGCGGCGAAATTCGCCTTCCGCGGACCAACCGCGCCGCTGGCCCAGGGCTAGCGGCTGCCCTGCATGTCGCTCCTCGGCCTTGGCGTCTTGGCGCTCGTCGGATTCGCCTCCGGATTCGTCGACGCGATCGCGGGCGGCGGCGGTCTCCTGACCCTCCCGTCGCTGGCGCTCGCCGGCCTCGATCCGGTCGCCGCGGTCGCCACCAACAAGCTCGCGGGGACCTTCGGCACCGCCTCCGCCACGCTCGCCTTCGCCAGGGCGGGCAAGATCAACGCGAACATGGCCCCGGCCGCGTTCGCGGCCTGCGCTGGCGCAATCCTCGGCGCGCTCATGCTCCCTTTTGCGCCACGGGCGCTCTTGAGTCAGGCGCTCCCGCTCGTCCTGATCGGCGTTGCGCTTTATTTCGCTTTCGCGCCCAACCTGGGCGATGCGCCGCGCCGCCAGCGCCTGTCGCCGGCCGTTTACGCTTCGACGCTGGCGCCGGCGATCGGCTTCTATGACGGCGTGTTCGGCCCGGGAGCCGGCTCCTTTTACATGATCGCCCTTGTGGTCCTGGTGGGCCTGGGGATCATTCCGGCGATGGCGGGCGCGCGATCGAGCAATTTCGGCAGCAACTTCGGCGCTCTTGTCGTCTACGCCATGTCCGGACATATCGTCGTCACAGCCGGACTGGCGATGGGCGCCGGCTCTTTCCTCGGCGCCCGGCTCGGAGCGCGCGCGGCGCTCAGGGCCGGAGCGTGGCTCGTGCGCCTCCTCATCGTCGTCGTCAGCTGCGCGATGGCGCTCCGGCTGCTTGCCGCGCCCGGCGGGCCGCTCGCGTTCATCTGGAAATAGGTCGGCGGTCGTGGGTTTTGACCGGCGCAGATCACCGGACCGCCGCGACTTGCGAACCGGGGTGTCTAAGAAGATGTAACGGCCTCGGCGGAATGCGCTGCGGGTCCACGAACTTCGTCTCTTCTGCGCCGGTCGCGGTCCATCGCCCTGTCGGTGGCGGCTCTCACCTGACGAGCGATCTGCGCGACGTATGGGCCCCTCGAGCGCGTCGCGCGATTGATGATCGGCATACCCCAATGCAGGCCCCAGAATTGCTGCAGCATGTGGGGCTTTTTCCCGCATGGCGGGGCGGAGCCGATATTGGCCGCGCCACGCCCTTGGGTCCCCAAGCCCCTGCCCAGGACGGCGCGCGAGAGTTTAGTCTTGAGATGTTAACAGCGCTAGTGCAATCAGCCTCGGGCGCGCCATCGTATAGATCAGCAGACTATGTCCGGACTTGGTAGAGGCCACCGAGTTGGTCAAACGGACCTCTACGTCGTGATGCTCCAGAAACACGCCGTCAATTGGATGCGTCGCTTTGTAGACCGCTTCCTTGACGCAGAAGAGCAGGCGGGCCGAGACGAGATCGCCCCTGAGCTGCCGGCGTTCGCTCGGGGTTGCGACCATGTCGAGCAAGTCCTCGGGCAGCGGCAGCGGCGGCTCGACGTCGATTCCGACGCTCAGGATCGTGGGCGCGCGCGCGACGGCGGCCACGGCGAATCTGTCATCATGGGAAAGCGAACCGACAAAGCCCGGCGGCCACTGGGGGGCGCCGGACGCCGAGCGGGGAAGTTCAACTTCCGGTGAAGCGCCGAGCTTCGCCAGGAGCCCCCTCGCGACGATCCTCGCCGCTCCGCTCGCGCGACGCACCGAAGCGACGGCGCGCTCCATGGGTCGAAGCTCCGCCGGCGTCAGCGCCAACTCGTCGCCGGCCGCGATCTCGCGGCACCCCGCGCGGAGTTCTGGATGAGCCGCGCTCGCCAGGATGGCCAGCTTGTCCGACAGGTCCGACGGAACTGCGGCGCCAATCTGGTCGCGGGTCACGCCGCTAGATCCCGGCCACAGGCGCGCTCCTTCAATCCGATCCGCCTCGCGGTCGTCACCGGCTTAACCCGGCCAGCCGAAATGGCGGCGCAACTGCTGTTCGCTGACCTCATTCGTCATCGCCAGCGGGTCCCAGGCCGGGGCCGACTTCACCTGTTCGCGCGTGACGTTCAGTTTGACCTCGCGATCCACCCAGTCGACGTCTATCACCGCGAAGCGCGCCAGCCGGACGACCTTGCCCGGCCACCAGTTCCTGGTCGCGATGACGAGATATCGAATGTCCCAGCTGCCGTCGTCGGCCAGGAGATTCTCGACATGGCCGAGTTCGCCGTCAGAGGCGTGGACGTGATATCCGCTGACTGAAGCCGCGCTGCGCAGGCCCGGGCCGCCTTCGGGCCCGTTCTCGGCGCCGTTCGCCCGGTGCTCCGCCGCCTCGGCGACGAGGGCGTTTTCGCTCGAATTCGCTCCGCCCCAACCGGGATCCCACCCGTAATAGTCATAGAGGAGCGCCTCCATGTCCCTCGTCACCGGGTCGTCTTCGCGCGCCTCCGGACTGGCCTCGATCTGCCGCCGGGTGAGATTGACGGACACTTCGAGCAATTCGCCCGGGCTCAGCATCGGCAGCCGCGGCTTTGGCGGGATTTGCAACGGGGCGATCGCCGCCGGGTGAACCAGCACCTTGCGGCCCGGCAGCCAATCGCCGGTGTCGACCACCATCCAGCGGATCTTCCAGCTTCGGTCGTCGAACAGGAAGTCCTTGACGGCGCCGATCCGGCCGTCGCTCGCTGCAATCGGGCATCCCTCAAGACCACTGACGGCAAACAGCATGGCGCTCCCTCCCGGGTGCTCGCGGTTGGGAGAGACTAGCACCAACGCGCTCCCCGGCGACATCAAGGACTGACCGGAGCGATATCTCCTACTATTGCCGGGTAGGGTCTCAGTTTGAATTCTGTTCCCGACCCGAAGCAGACGAACAGTGCGGTTCACTAAAGGTCCGCTTTAGCGCGCAAAGAGCGGCCGTTCACCAGCGGCGTGGCGAACGGGTCAAGTCGACCCAAAGCGGCCGTTCGGCAATTGACTGAAGCCAGCGTGTTCCACGGTCCTCGCTTGCCCAAAGGCCGCCCGTCCACTAGAATTCAACTCCGGCAATCGTAGGGGCCAATCGTAGGGGGTCGGTCATAGGGACACCGTGCGATTTGTTCTTGCTCCACAAGTTGCGGCCCCGAAACCGTATCGCGGATGGAATCTCCGACCGAAATCTCGGGAGATGCGTCAATGACCGCATTCAATGTCGTTCGGTTTCATGTCAAGCCGGGACGTGAACAAGAATTTCTCGATGCGCACCAACCACAAAATGTTCGGTCTAAGTGGCCCGGGTGGAAACGAGTCGATTTGATCCAAACCGGCGATAGGTCCTACTGCGTCATCGGCGAATGGGAAGATGTGGCGGCGATGGCAGCCGCTCGGCCAAATATGATCGCAGCCCTGAATTCGTTTCGCGATACGCTTGAAGATCTCGGCGGCGGCCTTGGGGTTACGGAAGCGGTGTCGGGCCCGGTCGTCATCGAGATCAGATAGATTCCTTGTTGGGCGCCCTCGACAAAGGCGCGCAAGCGTGGAGGAGACCATGGGACGAAAGTTCATCGATTGCCGTGAAACGCCGAGCGTCATGAATTGCTCGATCGCGATTTCCGCCGACAGCGAAGAGGAGCTCATTGATGCGGCGGTTCAGCACGCCGTCAGCGTTCACGGGCATAAAGACACTCCGGATTTTCGCACGCTCATCAGGGGAGCAGTCCGGGAGGGAACGCCGCCGCTCGAAGCGTCGCCGCGGACCGCTTGAGGAAGCGCGACGGGATTTGTTACGCGCTCAGTCTCGTGAGTCGAAATGCCTCGTCGCCATCAGTGCTAACGTGTGACGCGGGCATAAGTCGCAACGAAGGCCCATTGAACGGATCGACGTTTTTGGACCTTGTCCGCTCCCCGCCCGAAAGGGACATTCAAACCAAGACACCGCCCCTTTGCGGATGCGGTTGACGCGTTCGCCGCGAAAAGCCTATAAGCGCCGCTCCGAAAGGCTGGGCTTCAAACCCGGCCTGTTTGATTTTGAGCCGGGCCCGCTTTGAGCCGAGCCGACAAGGGAAAAAGAAGTTCATGGCCAATACGAAGTCGGCCCAGAAGGCGGCCCGCCAGACGAACCGCCGCACCGAGGTCAACAAGTCGCGCCGCAGCGAGATGCGCACCTATGTCCGCAAGGTCGAGGAGGCGATTGCGTCCAAGGACCCCAAGGCCGCGGCCGAGGCGCTGAGCCACGCCGAACCCACGCTCGCCCGCGCGGCGCAGAAGGGCATCGTCCACAAGAACGCCGCGTCGCGCAAAATCTCGCGCCTGACCAAGCGGGTCAAGGCGATGGCCGGCTAACCGGCTCCTGTCATGCCCGCGAATGCGGGCATCCAGCGAAAAGCGACTTTGGATTCCCGCTTGCGCGGGAATGACAAGAGGGACGCGCTCCACCGTTTCAAAATGTTCCTGGCGGCGCTCGCGCAATGACCGACGTTCCTCCCGACCGGCTCAGCGTCGACCCGGCAAGTCCGTTCTATGACGAGGCGGTTTTGGCGCGGGGCATCGGCGTGCGCTTTCGGGGGGTGGAGCGGCGCGACGTCGAGGAATATAGCGTCAGCGAGGGATGGATCCGGGCGGCGGCCGGCAAGGCGCTCGACCGGCGGGGCCAGCCGCTGGTGATCAAGATGACCGGAACGGTCGAGCCCTATTTTCAAACCGCCAACGCTCCGGCTGCTGACGGAAACTGACAGTCCCTGCCGATATGGGTTGAGCCGGTCAAACCCGGAGCTATCCCCATGCGCAATGTCGGTTTCATTCTGGTCTATGTCGATGACGTCGCCGCGAGCGAGGCTTTCTACGCCTCGATCCTCGGCCGGCCGGCGGTCGAGTCGTCACCCACCTTCGCGATGCTTCCCGCCGCCCCGGGCCTGATGCTGGGTCTTTGGAAGCGCAACGGGGTGAAGCCCGCCGCCTCGGCCGCCGGCGGCGGCGAGATCGCTTTTCCTGTGGAAAACCCCGCCGAAGTCGACGCCGCCTTCGCCGAGTGGCGCGGGCGCGGCGTCAGAATCGCGCTCGAGCCGACTCAGATGGATTTCGGCTACAGCTTCGTCGCCCTCGATCCGGACGGCCAGCGCCTGCGCGTGTTCGCGCCGTCGCCGGGCTGACGGGGGGCGCGGGCTCGAGGGCGGTTTGTCGGAAAAGCCGCCCAATCGTGAATTACTTGCTAAAATCAGAAATATCGGCTATGCTCTACCTCGATTGGAGAGCTGGCCGAGCCCGTTCCAAGGGAGGAGCATCCGGCGCCGCGACAATCGGTCGGGGAGAAAAATGAATTGAATTGCTCATAAAGCTCGGAAAAGTCTGGATTGCGAAAAACAAAAGAAAGCAAAAGAAAGGGTTTTCATTTTCGTGGGCTTTCGCCGATTTGCCCGACTTATGGACGGCGCTTCGGTTCGAGCGCAGGGCGCGCCGACAGCCTCCGCCGCGTCGTCGCTTTCGTCAATTCCCTGGCGCCCGCAACAGGGTGCGCGACGTCAGAGCCCCTCGAACAGGGCCGTCGACAGATATCGCTCGGCGAACGAGGGAATGATGATCACGATCGACTTTCCGGCGTTTTCCGGACGACGGCCGACGTCAATCGCCGCGGCGACGGCGGCGCCGGAGGAGATGCCGACCGGAATGCCCTCGAGCCTCGCCACCAGCCGCGCAGTGTCGAAGGCGGTCTGGTTGCCGACGACGACGACCTCGTCGATCACGCCGCGGTCGAGGATCGCCGGAACGAATCCCGCCCCGATGCCCTGGATTTTGTGCGGCCCCGGCGCCCCGCCGGAAAGAACGGGCGAGTCTTCGGGCTCGACCGCGATCATGCGGACGTCTGGCTTGCGGGCCTTGAGAACCTCGCCGACTCCAGTGATCGTCCCGCCGGTGCCGACGCCGGAGACGACGAAGTCGACTTCGCCGTGCGTGTCGTTCCAGATTTCTTCCGCTGTGGTCCGGCGATGAATTTCCGGATTGGCAGGATTCTCGAACTGCTGCGGCATCGCCGCGCCGGGCGTCTCGCTGACGATCTCGTTCGCCCTCGCGATCGCGCCTTTCATGCCCTGCGCGGCCGGCGTGAGGACCAGTTCGGCCCCGAGGAGGGCCAGCATCTTTCGCCGCTCGATCGACATCGATTCGGGCATCACCAGGATCAGCCGGTAGCCACGCGCGGCCGCGACGAACGCGAGCGCAATGCCGGTGTTGCCGGAGGTGGGCTCGACCAGAACGCCGCGGCCGGGCGATATCTTTCCCTGCGCCTCGAGGGCGTCGACCATGGCGACCCCGATGCGGTCTTTGACGCTCGAGATCGGATTGAAAAACTCAAGCTTGGCCAGGAGATGGGCAACCACCCCCTTCTCCTTGGCGATCCGATTCATGCGGACGAGAGGGGTATCGCCGATCGTGTCGGTGATCGACGCATAAATCCGCCCGCGGCCTGGCGTTCCGCCTGCATTCGTCATTTGACCGCTACTCCAAAATGTCCGCCGGGCCCGCGTCTTGCGACGCGGGCCGACGATAACATTTTATGCGGAACAAAACTATGAAACGCCGAAAATACCGTAGTCAGATAGCAAAATCGCCGGCCGCCTTTTCATCGTCGAGCACATGCGCTTTCTCGGCCGTGTCGCACATCTGCTCAACGGTGATCGAATCGAGATTGGCGAGAAAGGTCTCGCCCGCCTTGCGAACGGCGGGATCGATCACGCGCTCGAGCAAAATCGAATTCGAGCCGAGATCCTCCGGATCCGCAGTGCTCAACGACATCGCGGTGCGCACGATTTCGCCGATTGTGATCCGCCGGCGCTCGCGCGCCAGTTCGTAGCCGCCGCGCGGCCCGCGCACGCCCTTGAGGATCTTGGCGTGGACGAGCCCCTGGAGCAAGGTCTCCAGATGGCGGGGGGGCAACTTATGACGCGCCGCCAAAGCTTTGGCCGCAACCGGCGCCGAGCGCGAATGCAACGCGACATCGACGACAGCGGCGATCGCGAGAACGCTCCGTCGCGACAATAGGTTCATCATCTACCTCCTACGATGAGAGTCCGGTGGAACCGAATCCATTTGAGCCCCGGACACTCGACGTGAGCCGCTCGCTCGCAATCAGAGCGACGCGTTCCACAGAACAAACGACGAGTTGCGCAATGCGCGCACCCCGCCGGACGGCAAAGGGCTTCGTTCCAAAATTGATGAGGATGACGCCAATCTCGCCGCGATAATCAGCGTCGATCGTCCCCGGACTGTTGAGGACCGTCACCCCATCGTTCAAAGCCAGCCCTGACCGGGGCCGGATTTGAGCCTCAAATCCATTCGGCAACTCAAGCGCCAACCCGGTCGCGATCAACCCGCGGGACCCAGGGGCGAGCACAACGCCTTCGCCTGCCGGCACGGCGGCCACGAGATCCATCCCCACCGCATGTTCACTCTCATACGCCGGCAATTGCAACCCCTCGGCGTGCGGTAATCGCCTGTAAACAATCGAAATCATTGGCGTCTCGCCAATTCGGTTGCGAGGCGCCGAACAATGCCGTCGGCCACCTCGGCCTTGGTCATCGGCGGCCATGTTTCGGCCTTGCGCGAGTCGATGACTTCAACCTGGTTGGTCTCGCCGCCGAACGTCGATGTCCCCTCTGCGACACTATTGGCGATGATGAGATCGCAGCCCTTGCGTCGTAACTTCGCCTTCGCATTGGCCGTAACATTTTCGGTCTCGGCGGCGAAGCCGATCACAACCGCCGGCCGCATTGTGGTCTTCTTCGAAACTTCCGCAAGTATATCGGGGTTCTCTCGCAGGCGCAGCGTTGGAGACTCACTGTCGCCTTTTTTGATCTTCTGATGGGCAATGTTCTCGGGTCGCCAATCGGCCACCGCCGCAGCGGCGATAAACGCGTCAGCGGGCAGCGCCGCCTCAACCGCCTCGCGCATCTCGAGCGCCGAACCGACATGAATGACCTCAGCCCCGTCGGGATCAGACAGGCTGACCGGCCCGGTGATGAGGGTTACCTTTGCGCCGGCGCCAACCGCCGATTGCGCAATTGCATGCCCCTGCCTCCCCGAAGATCGATTTCCGATGAACCGGACCGGGTCGATGGGCTCATATGTCGGCCCTGAGGTCACGATGATATGCCGCCCGCTGAGCGGGCCAGGCTCACGTCGAGGCGATTCGGGTGATTCGCCGAGCGCTGTTCCCGCCATCAGCGCGTGTTCAATCGCCTCGACGATCGCCGGAGGCTCCGCCATGCGGCCGGGGCCGAATTCTCCGCAGGCCATCGGCCCCGATTCAGGACCAACGAACAGAACGCCGTCCTCCTTCAAGCGATCGAAGTTGCGTCGGGTCGCCGGGTGCAGCCACATCCTCACGTTCATCGCGGGGGCGGCCAACACGCGTTTGTCGGTCGCCAGCAAGAGAGTGGTCGCCAGATCGTCGGCGAGTCCAGCGGCCATCCGGGCGAGAATATGTGCGCTCGCGGGCGCGATCACGATGAGGTCGGCGGCGCGCGAGAGTTCGATGTGCCCGATCGCAGCTTCGTCAGTCAGGCTGAAGAGGTCGTCTCGGCTCGGCTGCCCGCTCAACGTCGCAGCAGACAGCGGCGATATGAATTGCCGCGCCGCCGTCGTCATCACGACACGCACCGTCGCGCCGCGGTCCCTGAGCCGCCGAATCAACTCCAGCGCCTTGTAAGCCGCGATTCCTCCACTGATGATCAGGAGAATACGCGCGCGCGACAGCGTGGCGACGTTCATGCAATGACCTTGGGCTAGGACAGTCCGCAGCAGCGGGACTGCGCCCGCGACGCGACTGAATTCCTTGCGATAGTGCGCGTAACGTCCATCTGTCTTTTTGTCCCGCTCCTGCCCCCCGGCCGGCGGTTCAGTCAGCTAGTGCCACGAACGATACCAGAGGAATGTCACGACGGTTACTCAAATTGCAATTACCATAATTGTGGTGTTGGCGATGCGTGACTGCGGCCGGCGGTTGTGGAGACGCTTGCCGGGCTGCCGGGGGCCGATTCGACACAACCGGAGCGAGGTCATTCAGGCTGCGTCGAGCGTTGCCAAGGCGGACAAAGTCAAGAGTTCGCAACTTACTCGCCCAGCGGTCACCAGTGATACCAAAGAAATGCGAGGACGGATATGAAGGTCACAAACCCCAGAAAATGTATGACGGATCGGGACAAATCATGTTCCGCCTCAATGACCGCGCTAGTCGCGTCCGTTTCGAGCCGAGTGGCAATTTTCTCCAGATGCCCCGGAGCGTTGGCGAGAAACCCGGCGAGAGACGAAAGCGCCCGGCTCGCATCGTCGAGTCGACCGAGGGGACCAAGGTTTTCGGCAATCCACGCGCCCACAACCGGCTCCGCTGTCGACCACATGTTAAGCTGAGGATCGAGTTTCCGCGCCACCCCTTCGACCACCACCATCGTTTTCTGCAGCATGACCAGTTCGACCCTGGTCCTCATGTCGAAAAGGGCCGTGATTTCGAACAAGAGGGTAAGCAGCTTGGCCATCGAGATCTGATCGGCGGTTCGGGAGTGGATCGGTTCGCCGATAGCCCGGAGCGCCTGCGCGAAATCTTCGAACTCGATAGACATGCGGCACGTAGCCCGCCTCGAAGTGGACCTCCGCTACGCGCGCATAGTCGCGCCGAATGAACCCGTACAGGATTTCCGCCAGGAACCGGCGCTCCTTGCGTCCGAGTCGTCCCATGATTCCGAAATCGACTGCGACGATGCGGCCCTCGTCGTCGACAAAGAAATTGCCCTGATGCATGTCGGCGTGGAAGAACCCATCGCGCAGCGCGGTGCGCAGGAAGGTCTGAATCAGGGTTCGCGCCAGCGCGCGGGGATCAAATCCGAGGTCGGCCAGACGGTGCGGATCGGTCAGCGGCGCCCCATCGATCCATTCCATTGTCATCACTTCGCGCGTGGTGCGGTTCCAGTCGATCGCCGGCGCCCGAACGTCGGGATCGTCTCTGGAGTTTTCTGCGAACTCCGACGCCGCTGCGGCTTCGAGGCGGAAATCCATCTCCATTCGCACAGACCGAGCAAGCGTCTCGACAACCTGGACAAGCCGCAAGCGGCGGAACTCTGGCGTCAGGCTCTCAGCGATCCTGGCGGCAAAGAACATGTCGGCGAGGTCGCGGGCAAATCGCCGTTCAGTGCCGGCGCGAAGCACTTTCACCGCCACCGGCCGCATGCCTTCGCCAGTTTTCACTTCGGCACGGTGGACCTGGGCGATCGACGCCGCCGCGACCGGCTCGCCGAAGCTCTCGAACAGCGATTCGATCTTAGCCGCGAACGACGCCTCGATGATTGCCACCGCCGTCTCACGGCTCATTGGCGCGACCCGGTCCTGCAGCCGCTCGAGTTCAATGGCGACCCTGCCGCCAACGATGTCCGGACGCGTCGAGAGGAATTGTCCCAGTTTGACGTATGACGGGCCCAATCGATCGATCGCCCGCGAAAGGCCTGCCAAGCCATCGCCGTCGCGTTTCGCAATCAGGCTGGCGACCGCGAGCGGCACCCTCAGCACGGGCGGCAAAAGAGTCGGGTCGATTCCCAGAAACGCCCCTTCGCGGGCGAAGACAAAGGCGGCGCGTGTCAGCCGCAAGGTGTGGCCGAGCGACGACAGGATCGACATCAATCAGAGCTTCCAGCCGGAGTGGATCGCAACGATCCCCCCGCTCAGGCGCGTAAAGTCGACGCGCGCAAAACCGGCCTCCCTGATCGTCTCAGCGAACAAATCGGGAGACGGAAACCTGCGAATCGATTCGACGAGGTAACGGTACGGGGCGCCGTCGCCGGTCACCACCTTGCCCAGAGCTGGGATGGCCGCGAACGAATAGGCGTCGTAGATTCGCTCGACCACCGCCAAATCGACGCGCGAGAATTCGAGACAGAGGAAGCGCCCGCCGCGCCTGAGCACCCGATAGGCCTCGCTCAGGGCAGCCTCGATCCGCGGCACGTTGCGGATGCCGAACGCGACCGTGTAGGTGTCGAAAAGGGAATTCGCCAGGGGTAGGGCCTCGGCGTTGGCTTCGACGAACGTGAGCCTACTCGAGAACGAGCGCTTGGCCGCGCGATCTTCCGCGACTCGCAGCATATCGGCGTTTACGTCAACGAGGGTGACGGTTGTCAGCGGCCCCCCCGCCTGAGCCACCCGCATCGCGACGTCGCCGGTGCCGCCCGCGACGTCGATATGCGCAAACGGTCGCGTCAGCGACGGACGGACCTTGGCGACGAGGGCATCCTTCCATGCTCGATGCAACCCAAGCGACATCAGATCATTCATCAGGTCATAGCGATCCGCGACTTTATGGAAGACGTCGTCCACCAGGCCCTGTTTTTCGTCCAGGTGAACGGTGCGGCGGCCGAAGTGCGTGTCATCGCGCGCGGCTGGCATAGGGCTCTCTCCTTGAGGCGGCCCGAACCTTAGCGCGCCGGGCGCCCAGCGTACATCGAGGGAGATCAGTCCATGCGCACCGGGACGCCCGCCTCCGCCATTCGGGCCTTCGCCTGCCGAATCGTGAATTCGCCGAAATGGAAGATCGAGGCGGCGAGCACCGCGCTGGCGTGACCCTGCCGTACGCCGTCGACGAGATGATCGAGATTGCCAACCCCGCCCGAGGCGATGACAGGAATGGCGACCGCGTCGGCCACGGCGCGAGTGAGCTCGAGATCGAAGCCCTGCTTCGATCCATCGCGATCCATCGAGGTCAGGAGAATCTCGCCCGCGCCGAGAGCGGCGACTTCGCGCGCATAGGCGACCGCTTCGATTCCAGTCGGACGCCTCCCGCCGTGGGTAAAAATCTCCCAGCGCGGCGCCTTGCCCGGCGCCGACACCCGCTTTGCGTCAATGGCGACGACGACGCACTGGGCGCCGAACTTCTCTGCGGCACGGCGCACGATCTCACGATCGGCGACCGCAGCCGAATTGATCGAGGCCTTGTCGGCGCCGGCGAGCAGGAGATTGCGGATATCGTCGGTCGTGCGGATGCCGCCGCCAACCGTCAGCGGCATGAAGCAGACCTCGGCGGTGCGCCGGACCACATCCAAGAGGATGCCGCGATCCTCATGGCTCGCCGTGATGTCGAGAAAGCAAAGTTCGTCGGCGCCCGCCTCGTCGTAAGCGATCGCGCTCTCCACGGGGTCGCCGGCGTCGCGCAAATTGACGAAATTGATGCCCTTGACGACGCGCCCGTCCTTGACGTCGAGACAGGGTATGACGCGGGCCTTGAGCGTCATTGAGCTAACCCCGCCAGATTCGGTCCGCCCCGGCCGCTCTTCAGCAGAGCCAGCGCCGCGCGCGGGTCGAGCCGGCCGTCATAAAGGGCGCGGCCGACGATGGCGCCGGCGAGGCGGGCGCAATCGGGCGCCATGAGCCGCCTGACATCCTCGATCGAGGCGAGACCCCCCGAGGCCACGACCGGAATGTCGAGCGCGTCGGCGAGCGCGACCGTGCTTTCGACGTTGATGCCAGCGAGGGCGCCGTCGCGGGCGATATCGGTATAGATGATTGCTGCGACCCCCGCGTCCTGAAACCGCCGCGCAAGGTCGAGCGCCGAAATATCCGAGGTCTTCGCCCAGCCCTCGATCGCCACTATGCCCTCGCGCGCGTCGACACCGACGGCGATCCGGCCGGGATAAAGCCGCGCCGCCTCGCGGACGAAATCGGGATCATGGACCGCAGCAGTGCCGATGATGACCCGGCTCACGCCGCTTTCGAGCCAGCCGCGCACAGTCTTGAGGTCGCGAATGCCGCCGCCAAGCTGGAGCTTGATCGTGAGGCGGGCGAGGATGTCCCGAACCGCCTCGGCGTTGACCGGCCTGCCGGCGAACGCCCCGTCGAGATCGACGACGTGAAGATAGTCGAACCCTTGCGCGGCGAACGCCCGCGCCTGGGCGGCAGGATCGGCGTTGAAGACGGTCGCGCGCGCCATGTCGCCGTGGACGAGGCGAACGCACTCGCCATTCTTAAGATCAATGGCGGGAAACAGGATCACGGCCGCCACCGGAGGAAATTGGCGATCAGCATGAGGCCGAGCGTCTGGCTTTTTTCCGGGTGGAACTGCGTGCCGGCGATGTTGTCCCGGACGACGATGGCGGTCACCCTGCCGCCGTAGTCGGCGGTCGCGACGATGTCGCCGGCGTCATCGGGGTAGTGCTGATAGGAGTGGACGAAATAGGCGTGCAACCCGCTCGGGCCGGTCCTGACGCCGGTGAGCAGCGGATGACCGCGCGACACGTCGAGGGTGTTCCACCCCATGTGCGGAATCTTCAGGTTCGGATCGCGCGGTTTGATTGCCGCGACATCGCCAGCAATCCAGTTCAACCCGGCGACGACCTCGTGTTCGACGCCGCGCGTCGCCAGCAATTGTGCGCCGACGCAAATTCCAAGGAACGGCCGCCCCCGTTTGCGCGCGCTCTCCTCCATCGCCTCAACCATGCCCTTGACGCCGTCGAGGCCGCGGCGGCAGTCCGCGAAAGCGCCGACGCCGGGAAGCACGATATGATCCGCGGCGAACACGTCCTCGGGGCGCGCGGTGACTTTGATCTCTTCGTTATCGCCAGCTTCGCGGGCGGCGCGCTCGAACGCCTTCCGCGCCGAGTGCAGGTTGCCCGAGCCGTAGTCGATGATCGCGACCGTCATCGCATGGGCCTACGCTAAAGCGCGCCCTTGGTCGACGGCGCCCTGTTCCCCTCGCGCGGGTCGATCGCGACTGCGCCGCGAAGAGCCCGAGCGACGCCCTTGAAGCAGGATTCGGCGATATGATGACTATTGATGCCGTAGAGCGTCTCGATGTGCAGAGTGAGCCCGGCATTGCCGGCGAAGGCCTGGAAGAACTCGCGAACCAGCGCGGTGTCGAAGGCGCCGATCCGCTCGGTGGGGAACTCGACCTTAAAGACGAGGAACGCTCGGCCCGACACGTCGAGCGCGACCCGCGTCAGAGTCTCGTCCATCGGCAGCAGGCAGTCGGCGTAGCGGGTCAGGCCGCGCTTGTCGCCGAGCGCATTGGTCAGCGCCTGGCCCAAGGCAATTCCTACGTCCTCGACCGTGTGGTGATCGTCGATGTGGCGGTCGCCGTCGGCCCGGATGGTGAGGTCGACGAGGGAATGGCGCGCCAGCTGATCGAGCATATGGTCGAAAAAGCCGACGCCGGTTGCGACGTTAGCCGCGCCCGACCCGTCGAGATCGAGGCCGACCTCGATGCTCGTCTCCCTCGTTTTGCGTGTGATTGCGCCCTTGCGCATGTCGATTCCGAAGCCTTGATGCCGCTTTGCGCGCGGGTGATAGCAAGCCCGGCGGCGCTTGGCCACAAGAACGGCGCCTCTGGGCGGCGACAGGGGACAGCCTCTGGTTAATGGCGGGGCTTCGCGGCAAGGCGAAATTCGACTAGTAGGGTCTAAGATCGCGCTAGACGGGAGCGAACCCGCCGGCTGGCGGGGAACGGAGATGGTATGAAACCGATAAAATTCGGGGTAGGCCAAGGCGTTAAGCGCGTCGAGGATGTTCGCCTGGTCAGCGGCCGCGGGAATTATACATCCGACGCTACGCAAGGCGCCGAGCTCAGGGCGGTGTTTCTGCGCAGTCCGTACGGACATGCGAGATTCCGCATTGAAGACCTCGAGGCCGCGCGGGCGGCGCCGGGTGTCCGGGGCGTCTTTGTGGCGAGCGATTTCAGCAATCTTGGCCCCCTGCCATGCCTTGCGTCGGTTCCGAATTCTGACAAGTCGAAGACGCCGCTCAAGCCCTATCCGGTAATGGCGACAGGCGAGGCCGATCACGTCGGCGACATTATCGCGATGGTCGTTGCCGATACGACGCATCAAGGGCGCGACGCGGCCGAATTGATCGGCGTCTCCTGGGATGAGCTGCCCGCGGCTGTCGACATGGAAGAGGCCATCCGGCCCGGGGCGCCGCTAGTCTTTGCCGGCGCGCCCGGCAATGTCGCATATGACGCTCACCTCGGCGACAAGCAGAAAACCGACGCCGCATTCGCGCGGGCGTCGCGCACGGTCCGCATCAAAATTGTCAACCCGCGCGTGGTCGCCAACTACATGGAGCCGCGCGCTGCGGTCGGGGAGTACGATTCGCATTCCGGGCGCTTGACTCTCAACGTCGGGAGCCAGGGCGTCCATGCCATTCGGGACGTCGTCGCCGACGAAATTCTGAAGATTCCGCGGACCCTTCTTCGCGTGGTGACCCAGGACGTCGGCGGCGGCTTCGGCACCAAGCAGATGGTCTATCGCGAATATCCGCTCGTTCTGGCTGCGGCGCGCAGACTCGGGCGGTCAGTGAGCTGGACGGCGGATCGCAGCGAGCATTTCGTCGGGGACGCGCAAGGCCGCGACAATGTGACCACGGCCGAAATGGCGCTCGACGCCGACGGGCGGTTTCTCGCCCTGCGCGTGGATATCCTGGGCAATCTCGGCGCCAATCTCACCATGTACGCGCCCTATATCCCCTGGCTCGGCGCTACGATGGCGACCGGGCCCTACGACATCGGCGCGCTCTACGCCCGCTGTCGGGGCGTCTATACCCATACGGTCCCCGTCGACGCCTATCGCGGCGCGGGACGGCCGGAGGCGGCCTATCTGCTTGAGCGCCTGGTCGACAAATGCGCACGGACGCTCGGGGTCGCGCCCGAGGAGCTGCGGGCGCGCAATTTCGTCCGGCCCGATCAGATGCCCTATCATACCCATACCAATCGCGACTACGACGTCGGCGAGTTCGAGGGCGCGATGCGCGCGTGCCTCAAGAAGGCCGACCATGCCGGCTTTACCCGCCGGGCGGAGCAATCGAGAGCGAACGGCAAAATCCGCGGCTTCGGCATCTCGAGCTATATCGAATGCACCGCCTGGAACGACTCCGAGGAGGGCTCGGTCACACTGGACAAAAACGGCGATTTCACCGTGCTCATCGGCACGCAATCGAACGGGCAGGGACATGAGACCGCCTACGCCCAGGTCGTGGCGCAGCATCTCGAGGTGCCGCTCGAACGGGTCAAAGTCGTCCAGGGCGACACGGATCGGATCGCCACCGGCTTCGGCACCGGCGCCTCGCGGTCGATCCCTGTCGGCGCGGTGATGGTCGCCGGCGCCTCGCGGACCCTGGCCGCATCGCTGAAAGAGCTCGCTGCCGACAAGCTCGAGGCCGCCGTCGCCGACCTCGAGATCGATGACGGCAAAGTGCGCATCGCGGGAACCGACCGCGCCATATCCTATGCGGAGATCGCCGCCCTTCCCGGCGCGACGGCGGCGAAATTGACCGCGGTCGAATCGTTTGCGCCGTCGAACGCGACCTATCCCAATGGCACGCACGCCTGCGAGGTCGAGATCGACCCCGAAACCTGCGAGACGACTATCGTCCGTTACTCTGTCGTCGACGACTTTGGCTTCACGCTGAACCCTCTCTTGCTGGCCGGACAAGTCCATGGCGGCATCGCGCAGGGAGCGGGTCAGGCGCTGATGGAGCGGGCGACGTTCGACGGCCACGGCCAATTGCTGACCGCGAGCCTCCTCGACTATTCCCTCCCCCGCGCCGACAACCTGCCGTCTTTCGACTTCGAGACCCGCAACGTCCCCTCGACCATCAACCCGATGGGTCTGAAGGGCGCGGGCGAAGCCGGGTCGATTGGGTCGACGCCGGCGGTGATGAACGCAATCGCCGACGCCTTATGGCGGGCCTATCGTGTCGAGCACATCGACATGCCCGCGACCCCCTTTGCGGTCTATCAGGCGATCAAGGGCGCGAGGGATAAGCACTAAGAGGCTTTGTTTGTTTCCCGCCGTTGCCCCACACGGCGGAAGGAAACCCAAGGCCGGCCGGAAGGAAAGCAAAATCCGCGGGAAGGAAATCAAAGGCTCTGCGGAAGGAAAGCAAAGTCCACCGGAAGGAAAACCGAATCGGTTTCACCCTAGATTCGTCAGATCTATCAATGGCTTATGCCGCCAGTGCGCGGCCTCTCTGGATTCCAGCCCGAACCTTCGGCACGCGCGCCGCCTCCTCCGACCAAGCCGCACCGTAGCACGCCCTTCTGATAATCGCAAATGATTGTCGTTTTTTTCGCGTCAATCCGTGGTCCGTCTTGGACTCGGACCGCGGCCGGCGGCCATGCCGGTCTCGCGCGCCGCCCCGACCGGGCCGACGCTGTCGCCGGGTTTGAATTCAACCGGGACCTTGAGCTGCATCGGGCGCTTCGCGCGCTGCGTGGGCGCGACGTCGCCGGCCGTTCGCCGTTCGGCGGCCCGGGCAAGCTCGAGGATCACCGCTTCGCCCAGACGCTCGCCGATCGCGGCCCAATCGGTCTCATAGCTGGTCAACGCCGGCATGAGCGTTTGAACCCGCGCCTCGGGCAGGATCCCGACGATCGAAAGCTCGCGGCCGGGAAGCATCCCGGCTTCACCGAGGCGGCGGTAGAGCGCCACAGCATGCATCGCATCGGAGATCAGGACCGCGGTCGGCCTCGGATCGGCATTGAGGAGCGCCTCCGCTGCGGCGAGACCGCCCCGCTCGCCCGGCGGCCGGCGCAATTCCCACCCTTCGTCGGCGCCAATCCCCCATCGCCGCATCGCCCGGCGATAGCTGCGCCCGATGATATCGACGTAATTGGTGGGAACATCCTGCCGCGAGAGCGCGATCCGCCGGTGTCCGAGCCGGACCAGATGCTCGACGGCGCCGTCGACCGCGGCTTCGAAATCGGGATCGATCCATGCATGCTCGAGCGGCGACCGGGTCCGCCCGAACGCCACGAAGGGTTTGCCGAGTTTCGCCAGATAGTCGGCGCGGGGGTCGTCTGGCGCGGTGTCGGAGATGATCACCGCATCGACGAGGCCTCGCTCGGTCACCCGGCGCAGCCCCTCGAGCCGGTCGTCGCCGCCGTCCTCGAGAAAGATCGCCAGGTCGAGCCCTTCCTGCGAGAGCCGTCGCCTGAGGCCGGCGAGGACGTAGAGGAAGACCATGTTGATCAGTGGGTCGCCCCCACCGCCGGGGATGATGACGCCGATGAGATCGGTCTGGCCGCGCCTGAGGCTGCGGCCGGATTGATTGGGCGAATAGCCGAGCTTCGCCGCCGCGTCGCGGACGCGCTGGCGCGTCAGGGGATTGACGTCGGCGCGATCGTTCAGCGCCCGCGACACCGTGCCGATCGAGATTTCGAGATGGCGGGCGAGTTCCCGAATTCCGACCAATGCAGCTTGAGCCTTTGCGGGACGAGAAAAACGACAAGTGGCCGAATCCCACGCGATAGGCGGAAAATTAACGGACCGCCGCCGCGCTTGACAAGCCGGCGCGCCGAGGAGTAGCGTCGTAAACGTTTACGGTCAATCTGCCGTCGAAGCGGAAGCCGTCAAAGAGGGACGTCGATGGAGCTGAGAGCGGCCCTTGTCGGCTGCGGCGCAATGAGTCGGGCCTGGCTGCAGGCGGCGGCGAAAATCCCCGATCTCAGCATCGTCGGTCTCGCCGATCTCGATTCGGCTCGCGCCGAAGCTCGGGCGGCGGAATTCGGGCTTGAGGACGCGGCTGTCGCGCGCGACGTCCAAGCCCTGATCGCCCAGACCCATCCCGACCTGCTGTTCGACGTCGTCGTTCCAGCGGCGCGGCATGGCGTCGTCTCGGCCGGCCTCGCGGCGGGCTGCCACGTGCTCAGCGAAAAACCGATGGCGCAAACACTCGGCGAAGCGCGCGACCTGATCGCTCGCGCTGAAAGCGCGGGACGGATTCACGCCGTCGTGCAGAACCGCCGTTATGTCGCTGGCGTCCGGCGCATCGCCAGCGCGCTCAAGAGCGGCGCGATCGGCGATATCGCGAGCGTTCACGCTGATTTCTTCCTCGCCCCGCATTTCGGCGGCTTTCGCGAGGAGATGGATCATGTTCTGCTCTTGGACATGGCGATCCACACGTTCGACGCGCTGCGCTGCATGACCGGCCTCGGTGCGCTCGGCGTTTATTGCCGCGAATGGAATCCGCCCACCTCGTGGTACCGCCAGGGATCGTCGGCCGCTGCGATCTTCGAGCTCGAAAGAGGCGTGACCTTCGTCTATCGCGGCAGCTGGTGCGCGCCGGGGCTACCGACGTCGTGGGAGGCCGGGTGGCGTTTCGTCGGGGCGAAAGGCTCGCTCACCTGGGACGGCGCCGATGCGATCCGCATCGAGGCTCTTGCTTCCGGCGACCGCCAGGGCCTGTTCGATCGGGTCAAACCAGTCGAACCGCCCGCGCTGGCCGAGGACGATCGCATCGGCGGGCATTTGGGCGTGCTGAGCGACTTCGTCGCGGCGGTTCGTGCGGGCACGAAGCCGGAGACTGTGGGCGATGACAATATCCGTTCGCTGGCGATGGTCTTCGGGGCGATCGAGAGCGCGGAGGCCGGGCGCCGCGTCAGCATTGTCGTTTGACTCCGATGAGAGGGCCTTGTGAACGAAAGTGTCATCGAGCGCGACGGGTATGCAGACGCGACGCCGCGCGACCCGCTCACGTTTCGCAATCGAGTTGACATGGGACGCGCATGAAAGAGCTGCTTGACATCCGAATCGGCACGATGGTCCGCGCCGGGGCGGCGGATCCCGCGGCCATGGTTCGCGCGCTGGCGAAGCTCGGCTTCGAAAGCATCGAGCCGTTCTTCTGGCAGACGATGAACAAGGATCTGCCCAAGCTCGCCCATGAGCTGCGCGAGTCGATCGGCGACTCCGACGTTGTCATCGATACGCTGGGCATGTTCGGCAATCCGCTCGAGGACGACGACCTCGACCGCCAGACCCTCGAAGGCTGGAAGGCCCTGATCGACAATGCGCACCTGTTCGGGGCGCGCACGATCGCCGGGTTTACCGGGCGGGTGCGCGGCCAGCCGATCGAGAAAAGCCTGCCGAAGTTCAAGGCCGTGTGGGGCGAGCTGGCTCGGCGGGCCTCGGACAAGGGCGTCCGGCTCGCATTCGAGAACTGCGCCATGGACGGCAACTGGGCGAGCGGCGACTGGAACATCGCCCACAACCCGGACGCCTGGGAGCTGATGTTCGACGCCGTCCCGAGCGATGCGCTCGGGCTCGAATGGGAGCCCTGCCATCAACTCGTCTATCTGATCGATCCCATTCCGCAGATCCGCAAATGGGCGCCGAAAATATTCCATGTCCATGGCAAGGATGCGACCGTGCGCTGGGACGTGGTGCGCGAGCACGGCGTGTTCGGCAAATATCCGTTCGTCCAGATGCGCACGCCCGGGTTCGGCGACACCGACTGGACGCGGGTGATCAGCGAACTGAGGCTCGCCGGCTATGCCGGAACGATCGACATCGAGGGCTGGCACGATCCGGTCTATCGCGACGACCTGGAAATGACCGGGCAGGTCCGTGGGCTCGATTACCTCAAGCAATGTCGCGGGGGGGCGCGGCAAATCGCCAATCCAGTTTAAAGTTCGACGACCTGCCGACTTCACCAGTCGGTCGTTGAAGGCGCCGGCGCAAAGGCCGGAATAAGACCGGGAGGATGACAACGATGCGAACCTTGATTTCGAATTGGCGTGGAACAACGGCGCTTGCTCTCGCTTGCGTGGCCGTTCTTGGCGCGACGGGCGCGGCCTCCGCCGGCGACACGTCTGCTCTGCGAGACAAGTGGTGCAGCAAGGTCCACTTGCGCTTCTTCGTCGGCGGGGCCGAGGGCGACGCCTTCGGCACGATCGTCTACAACGGAGCGCGCCAGGCCGCGGCCGACACAGGCGCGCAGGTCGACTACGTCTTCTCGGGCTGGGCCAACGAAAAGATGACCCAGCAATTGCGCGAAGCGGTCGCAGCGCATCCCGATGGGATTGCGATGATGGGCCATCCCGGCGAAGCGGCGATCCTGCCGTTGGCGGAGCAGGCGGCCAAGGCCGGCATCAAGATGATGTACCAGAACGTGCCGGTGCCGGCCGCGGTCGACAAGGTCGGCGGCGGTTACGTCGGCGCGCAGCAGGCGCCGCAGGGCCGTGCGCTCGGCGTCGAAATGTTGCGCCGGTTCGGCCTCAAGTCAGGGGACCTGGCGATTGTGATGCTGGCCTCCAACGATGTCATCCGCAACGCGCGCGAAGAGGGCACCGCCAAGGCGCTCGAGGAAGGCGGGGTCAAAGTTGTGCGCCTGGCGAGCCAATCGGAATGGGCGGCCGATCCCAATCTCGCTATTCCCGTCGTCACCGCGGCCCTGCAGGCCAATCCGACGACCAAGGCGATCGTCTATCCCGGCGGCCAGCAGCTCGGCAACGCGGCGACCTACATGAAGGCCGCCGGCAAGAAGCCGGGCGAGGTCATCAATGTCGGCTTCGACACCAGCCCGCAGATCGTCGAGGCGTTCAAGAGCGGATGGGTTCAGCTCACCGCCGACCAGCAGCCGTTCCAGCAGGGCTATCTGCCGATCCTGAGCCTGTGCGAGCAGATCGTCTACGGCCTGGCGCCGATCAACGTCGACACCGGCGCGGGGTTCGTCACCCCAGAAAACTACAAGGCTGTCGCCGATCTCGCGATAGAAGGCCTGCGATAATATCCCAAAGTCCGGCGCGCCGCCCCTGGTGGCGCGTCGGCGTACGGTTCACCGAAAGAGGCCGCGATGGGCGAGCGCCTGATCGAACTGAGGAGCATCGCCAAGACTTACGGCCGCGTCCTTGCGGTCGCCGGCGTCAACCTGCACGTCGACCGCGGCGAAGTCGTCGGCCTGCTTGGCGACAACGGGGCCGGCAAGTCGACCCTGATCAAGATCCTCGCGGGCGCGATCGAGCCGACGAGCGGGGAGATCCTGGTCCGCGGCAGGCGCGAAACCCACTGGAACGCATCCCGCTCGCGCAACGCCGGCATCGAGACGGTGTTTCAGGACCGGGCGCTTTGCGTGCAGCAGACCATCACCCGCAATATCTTCCTCGGGCGCGAGCTCGCCAATGGCTTGGGCTTCCTCAATAGCGGGCGCGAGCGCGCCGAGGCCGAGCGCCTGATGCGCGAAATCGGCTTCACTTCGAAAGTGTTCTCACCCAATTCGATCGTCGGCCAGCTCTCGGGCGGCGAGCGGCAAGGGGTTGCGCTTGCGCGCGCCATCTACAATAAGGCCGACCTGATCGTGATGGACGAACCGACCACCGCGCTGTCGCTGACCGAGACCGAGAAGGTGTTCCGCTTCGTGCGCACGGTCCGCGCCGGCGGACGGTCGGTGCTGTTCATCGGCCACAATATCCACCACGTGTTCGACATCGCCGAACGCTTCGTGGTCATGGACCGCGGCACGGTCGCCTTGCAGGCGACCAAGGAGGAAGTGGGGTCCGCCGAGCGCCTGATCGCCTATATGGAGCGGCTCGCGCATCCGCAGGGGATCGAGATTCCCGCTTCGCCTGGCCACCGGCCGGAGGCGCCCGCGTGAGCGCCTCGCTCGAACCGGCCGAGGCGCGCGCGAGGCCCGTCGAGCGGCCGCCTGAAAGCGCGCTCAGGCGCTTCGTCGATCACAATCGCGCCTCGCTCGGCACGCTCGCCGTGTTCGTCGTGATGATTGCGATTTTCATGGCCGCGAGCCCGACGGTGTTCCTGCGCTGGCCGATCTACGATTCGGTCCTCGTCACCTTGCCGGTCGCGCTCTGCCTCGTGGTCCCGCTGGTTTTCGTGGTGACGGTCGGCGAGATCGACCTTTCGTTTCCGGCCACGATGGGATTCTCGGCCTGGATTTTTGCCCTCTTCGTGCATTTCGGCCTGAGCCCGTTTCTCGGCATCGTCGCTGCGGTCCTGACCGGAATGGCGCTCGGCGCATGCGTCGGCGCGCTCGTCGTGACCGCGGGGCTGTCGTCGCTCATCGCCACGCTCGGCATGAATTTCATGCTGCGCGGCTTCATCATGATCGTCACCCAGGGCAAGTCGATCGCGCTGCTCGAATTGCAGGACACGACGGCGGCCACGCTCTTCTCAAGCGAGGTCTACGGGGTCCCGGTGCAGATCTTCTGGGCGCTCGCCTTTGTCATATTCGCATGGCTGCTGTTCAACCATCACACGTTCGGAGCGCGGGTGCGCGCGGTCGGCGACAATCCCGACAGCGCTAGCCAGATGGGCGTCAACGTCGCCCGCGTGCGCATCCTGACTTTTGTTTTCGTCGGCCTCGGCGCCGCGCTCGCCGGGGTGTTCTCGACCATGGTCAACTACACCTGGTGGCCGACGACCGGCGACGGCTATCTTTTGCCCGCGATCGCCTCGGTCTTCGTCGGCGGAACGCCGACCTGGGGCGGGGTCGGCACAATCGCCGGCGGCGCGATCGGCGCGCTGACCGTGTCCTTCATTCAGAGCGGCATCGTCGCCGCGGGCTTGAGCGGATTCTACGTCCAGTTCTTCAACGGCCTCATCATCATCCTGGCGCTGCTCGGCCACCGGTGGAATCAGAAGCGCTACCGGTGAGCGGTTCCGGCGCGCGCGGCGGGTCGCCCTGGGCTTGGCCGCCCCGGCAATCAGCCAGCGCGGCGCAGGGGCGCGGCCGCGGCGCAATGGTCGGCGATTTCCGCGACGAGCGTCGGCAATAGCGTCGTCGGCAGGTCGTGGCCCCAGCCGGGGATGATCCTGAGCCGCGCGCCGGGGATGTTGGCGGCGGTGTCGCGGCCGGCGGCGACGCGAATGAGTGGATCGTCCGCCCCGTGCAAGACCAGCGTCGGGGCGCGGATGCGCCGGAGCGCCCGGACCCGGCTGCGCGCCACCTGGACGGCGATGAGATGCCGGGTCCAGCCGCCCGGATGATGGCGGCGGCGAAACCCGCGCTCGACCTTGGCGCGAAGCTCGGCATCGCCGGTCGGGTATCCCGGGCTACCGATCAGGCGCAGAAACTCGATCGACTGCGCAATTCCACGCTCGGAATTGCGGCGCAGGCGCGGTCGAAGCAAGCTCCGCAACACCCGCGGGCTCGGTCCCGGCAAGGTCGGACGGCCGCTCGTCGACATGAGCGAAACCAGGGTCTTGACCCGCTCCGGATAGTCGGCGGCGACAATTTGCGCAATCATGCCGCCCATCGAGGCGCCGACGATATGGGCGCGATCGATCTTGAGCGCGTCCATAAGTCCGATCGCGTCGCGCGCCATATCGTCGAGACCATAGAGCGGCCGCACCGGCAGCCGCAAAGTGGCGCCAGCCAGGAGCGCCGTCGCCGTCAGCGGCCCGATCGCCGGCAGCTTCGTCGAGAGGCCGGTGTCGCGGTTGTCGAAACGAATGACGCGGAAACCGTGGCCCGCGAGGCCCTGGCAGAATTCGTCCGGCCAGGCGGTAAGCTGCATGCCGAGGCCCATGATAAGCACTATCGGCGGGCCGTCGCGGGGACCGATCGATTCATATTCGATGTCGATGGCGTTGGCTCTAACAATAGTCACTTGGCTCTCTTCGAATCCTGCGCCCTCCGTCATGGCGCCGGCGGGCTTGTCATCCTGCACTTAACCCGGGGACGGCCAAAGATGACAATCTTGTTACACTCGCCTGCACGCCCTCCGCCGATTCAAAGAGGAGCCGAATGAGCGCCGACACGCGCAAAAGCGCAAAGATCGCCATCATCGGCGATCGGTTCATGACGCCTTCGACCTTCGAGGCGGCGCTGCGCGCGCGCTGTGACGGGCTCATCGATATCGCGGCCATGCAACTACCCTGGCCCGACGAGCCGATGCGGCACGGCTACGTCGAGCCGGGCATGGACGGCCTCAAGGAATACCAGGGCGACGCCGAAACGATCGTCGCCTTTGTCGGCGCGGCCGAGATCGCGATCACCCAGCTCGCCCCATTCTCCGCGGCGATGCTCAAGCGCATGCCGGCGCTCAGGCTGATCGCCGTCGCGCGCGGCGGGCCGGTGAACATCGATCTTGCCGCCGCGCGCGAACGCGGTGTCCTCGTCGTCAACGCGCCCGGGCGCAACGCCTCCGCGGTCGCCGAGTTCACCATCGGCGCGATCATCGCCGAGACGCGGCTGATGACCCGCGGGCACGATGGCGTTGCGGCGTGGCGAATGGCGCGGCGACCTCTATCGGGCCGACCTCATCGGCCGCGAGCTGTCGCAAATGACGGTCGGCGTGATCGGCTACGGCCATATCGGAACGAAGGTCGTCCGCCTGCTCAAGGGGTTCGGCGGGCGCATTCTGGTCGCCGACCCCTACGTTGAATTGTCGGCCGAGGATCTCCGCGACGGCGTGGTCCAGACGACGCTTGCGGTGCTGCTCCGGGAAAGCGACGTCGTCACCCTGCACGCGCGGGTGACCGCGGAAACCACGGGCTTCATCGGCCGGGCCGAATTCGCCGCGATGCGCGAGGGCGCGGTGTTCATCAATACGGCGCGCGGGCCCCTGGTCGACTATGGCGCGCTGACCGAAGCGTTGAAATCCGGCCATCTGCGCGGCGCGATGCTGGAGACCTTCGCGATCGAGCCCGCTCCAACCGGCCTCGAACTCCTGCTGCTCCCCAACGTGACGCTCACGCCGCACATCGCCGGCGCCTCGCTCAAGACGATCGAACGCGCCGCGGAGGCCGCCGCCGAGGAAGTGCGTCGCTATCTCGCCGGCGAAGCGCCGCTCAACCCTTGCGATGGGGCGAGCATCTCGGCCCAGAGCGGACGGTAGCCGTTCGCCAGCGCGGCGACGGTCGAGGACGAGGTCAGCACGTCGGCGACGGCGTCCGGCTCGAGCGGCGCCGCTGGGCCGTAGCCGGCGAAGCTCCACGGCAAAAGGGCGCCGCCGCGAACGGCGTAGGCGCGCCCGCCGCGCGCGATCATCGCGCCCTCCGGCAGATCGCCGAGCCGCGTCCGCCATCTGCGTTTTGCGCGATTCTCGACCCGCTCGCGATGGAGCGCTTCGTCCATGGCGTCCACGCCGCGCGGTTGGCCGGGAAAGGCGGCCACAAACGCCTTCGCCGCTTGCCGGCGGCACTCGAAGCAGGGGCGATGGCCGGCGGCGAGCGCTGTCGGCTCGTCGAGGAAGAAGAGCTCGGTGTAGTACCGGCCCCACACGTCGCGCTGGCGGCCCTTGAACGCGCAGACACAGATGAGCCAGTGCTTGGTCTTCCAGCGGCTGCCGCTCAACGTTTGATCGTCGCGATGGATCCGCCCGCCGCGATTGCCCATGAGCCCGCCGCGCTCGGCGACGGCGTGAAGTTCGCCGAACGGATCGACGCGATTTTGCAGCGGCGAGCGGGCTTGAGGCATAGTGACGGGCGACTGCAATTCTTTGGCCTGCGCCCGGTCCGCGGACGCGAGGCTTTGACGCTTTCAAAGGGAGGCGAGCGTGGCGCTCGAACTGCGGCCGAATTGCGAATATTGCGATCGGGACCTGCCGCCGGATTCACGCGACGCCCGGATCTGCTCGTACGAGTGTACGTTCTGCGCCGATTGCGTCGCGGCGCCGCTCCAGAATGTCTGCCCCAATTGCGGCGGCGGCTTCGCGCCTCGACCGATCAGACCCACGCGGGAATGGCGTCCCGGATTGTCGCTGGCCAAGCGGCCGGCGTCCACGAAGCGGCACGCACTGTCGTACAGCCGCGAAGAGATCGCCCGCTTTGTTCGCGAAGTCGCGGGCGTTCCGCCCAATAAGCGCTGAACGAGCGACGGCGGTCGCTTCCGTCTACCGCACCGGCGCGCTCTGTGCGCTCGCCTGCGCTTCGCCCACCGTATCGATTGAGTAAACGTCGTCGCGGAACTCGGCCGGGCCGTCGCCGTTCGACCAGCCGGTGAGATAGACCCAGATCACCGGCACCGCTTTCGGGAGGTTGATGTTGTAGGGCGCGCCTTCCTTGATCTTGGCTTCCAGCGCCGCTTTGTCCCAGCCGCCGGCAGGTCCGCCGCCCGTTCCCTCCAGTAGCCACGCGGCGTAGTCGTAGACGCCCTGCACCCTGACGCAGCCGTGGCTCAAGAACCGGTAGTCGGCGCCGAACAGGCCTTTTGAGGGGGTGTCGTGCATGTAGACGGCGAGCTTGTTGGGCATGCCGATGCGGATCGAGCCGAGCGAATTGCCGGCGCCGGAATCCTGCCGGAGCGTGTAGTTGGCCGCCCGTTCGGTGCTCCAGTTGACAGATTTCGGATTGATCTCCTGGCCCGAGCCGTCGAGAATCCGGATCTTGGCGCGCGTGAGATAGCCCGGATCGCGCTGCATCCGGGGGATGATTTCCTTCTTGATGATCGAGGTCGGCACCGTCCAGGTCGGATTGAGGTTGATGACCTGGATATGCGCGGAAATCTCGGGCGAAGGATGCTCGGGATCGCCGACAATCGCGACATAGCGGTGAACGACGCGGCCGTTCTCCACCGCTTCGACCGAGGTCGACGGCAGATTGACCACGACGTAGCGGTCGTCGAAGGAAAAATTGAGCCCCGCCAGCCGATTGGCGCTCGAGGCGAGCTCGTTGAAGCGCTCTCTCGCCGGGACGTTCATCGCTTTCAGGGTCGCTCCCGAGACAACGCCCGTCTGCCGCAGCCCCATGTGTGACTGGAAGCGTTTCACCGCCGCCGTGAGGCCCCCGTCCCACGCGAGGCCGCTCGACTGCGAGGCCGTCCAGGTAGCCCTCGATCATGAGCCGCTTGCGCAGCTTCACAACCGCCGGACCTTTCGTTCCCGGCCCAATCGCAACGAGGTCAGTCGGCCAGCCGCCGGCGTCCACGATCGCCGAATAACGCTCGGACGCCTTCGCGGTGGCGAAGAAGGTGTCGGGCCGAAGCGTCGGTTCTGGATCGTCGCTGAGAGCTGTTTCACGCGGCGGCGCGGGCGGGGCGACTTTTTTCGGCTTCGGAGGCGCCGCGGCCTCGACCGGAATCGGCGCGGCAGTGGGCGGCGGACCGGGTGGCGCCTCCGCTCCCATCGCGGGCGGCGTTGAGACCGCCGGTGCGGAGACGGTTGGCTGTGGCATGAATGGACTTGCGAGGCCATCCGGCGCGGACGGCGCGCCCGCCTGATTCGCCGGCGCAGCCGCCGGGGAACTTGATGTAGCCGGGATCACTGGGGTCTGCGCCAGCGCGCCGGACATCAGGAGGGGCAGCCCGATCAGGGCTCCCGCGACCAGAACTCGAAGCATCATGAATAAGATTCCGACCGCGCATAAGGCGCGCGCTCCACCCCTCCGCGCCGCCTGCCTATTCCGAATCGGGCTCATAGTTGTGCGCCGCGGCTTTCTTGCGGCGCCGGCAGGCGTATTTTCGCCACTTACGCCGGCTGGGGCGAAAAAGCAAAGACGATGCGAGGCGAGAGCCGAGTCGGGGAGAGATGTCGGCGCCTACTCGATCCCGGGCGAAAGCCTGTTGCTGCGAGAGCGGCGGTAGCCGGCTAAGCCTAGCCCGCAGACGCAAAGCGCCATCAGCGCCCAGGCCGACGTTTCGGGAGACGATGCATAAGCAACCGCCCCATATGGCACGCCGACAGCAAGCGCGCCGCAACCGGCCGCGATCGCAATGCGGCGCGGGTTCGCAGAGTTCGTGGACATGTTACCCCCAAGTCCAGGACACCGTGCGACTCTCCTAGTCTCGAAGCGTGACAAGACTGTGGCGAATGTTGCGGTTGCGAAGAAAAAATTGCGCGCTGCGGTACAACTGCCGAGTTGCCGTTCAGCGCGGCGGCGGCCGAACACGGCGCCCTTGCTTCAGCCGACGACGACGATATGGAGTCTGCGCGGGCCGTGGGCCCCAAGCAGCAGCGTTTGCTCGATGTCGGCCGAGCGCGATGGCCCGGTGATGAAATTGAGCGTGCGCGGCGCGCCGCCCTTGCCGTAAGCGCCGCGCAGCTTGGCGAACACGCTTTCATAGTCGGCCAGGATCGCGTCGCGCGGCAGGACGACAATGTGATTGTCGGGGAGAAAATTGAGCGTCGTGGGATTGTCGGCGCCCGAGACAAGCGCGAGCGACCCGGTTTCCGCGATCCCGGCGAAGGCGGCCGAAACCGCGTTGACGTCGCGTCCGTCGGAGGCCCCGTGCAATATCTCAAGCGTTGTCTCGCCCCACGGCATCGCGGCTAGACGCGGATCCGCGCCCATGCGCAGCGTCGCGGGACAATTGTTCTCGCGCAGGAACCGGGCGATTTCCGCCGGCGCATCCGTCCATTCCGCGACCTCGGCGAGGCTCGCCTGAGCGCGCTCAGCCTCGGCCTTGAAGGTCGCGAGGCGGGCCGGGAGGTCCCCTTGTCCGCGCTTGGGGACGACGCCGGGCGGGGCTTCCCTGAGGCGCGTCTCGACTTCGAACCGACGCGGCGCCTCGTCGCCACTGACCCCGAGCGAGCGGCGAATGCTGGCGAAGAGCGCCTCGCGCGCGTTCATCGCACAGCCCCGCTCTTCGCCCGCCATTGGCTCTGGAACGTGGCCCCCTCGGGCGCCGCAAGGTCGCGATAGCGAGTCCAGCCGCCGGCGAACGGCAGCCAGGAGAAGCGGCCGCTGCCGCGACC
This sequence comes from uncultured Alphaproteobacteria bacterium, assembly GCA_963832305.1. GTDB lineage: Bacteria > Pseudomonadota > Alphaproteobacteria > Rhizobiales > Beijerinckiaceae > Roseiarcus. Next base: position 49,963 of record CAWHTU010000029.1, read on the forward strand.
CGCAAGGTGCATGGCGCGCGCCGCGAGATCGACGCCGAGGCGGTAGAGCGTCGGGCGGCTGGCGAAGAACGCCCAGAACCCGAGGCCATAGCGCAACGGCGCCGGCGACAGGCGGCGCTCGAATTCGCGCTCCCGCCAGTGCCGCATCAGGTTGGGAAGGGGAATCCGGACCGGGCAGACCGCTTCGCAGCGGCCGCAGAAGGTCGAGGCGTTGGGCAATTGGCCGCCTTCGGCGACGCCGATGAGGGAAGGCGTCAGCACTGCTCCCATCGGTCCGGGATAGACCCAGCCATAGGCGTGCCCGCCGACCGCCTGATAGACCGGGCAATGGTTCATGCACGCGCCGCAGCGGATGCAGCGCAGCATGTCCTCGAATTCGCCGCCGAGCATGGCCGAGCGGCCGTTGTCGAGGATCACGACATGATAGGCGCGCGGACCGTCGGGATCGTCCGGCCGGCGCGGTCCGGTCGAAAGCGTCGTGTAGACCGAGGCGTCCTGGCCGGTCGCCGAGCGTGCGAGCACCCGCAGGAGCTGAGCCGCGTCCTCGAGCGTCGGCACGATCTTTTCGAGCGAGGCGATGACGATGTGGGCCTGCGGCAGAATTTGGGTCAGATCGCCGTTGCCTTCGTTGGTGACGATGATCGACGTGCCGGTTTCGGCGATGAGGAAGTTCGCGCCGGTAATGCCGACGTCGGCGGCGAGGAATTTCGCCCGCAGCACCTGGCGCGCCTCGTTCAGCAACTGCTCGGGCTCGGCGAGACTGCGATCCGGCGCAAGGTCCCGATGCGCCCTGCGGAATTCCTGCTCGACGTCTCTCGCCGTGAGGTGGATCGCCGGCGCGATGATGTGGGAAGGCGTCTCGCCGCGCAATTGGATGATATATTCGCCAAGGTCGGTTTCGACCGGCTCGATCCCCGCCGCCTCGAGGGCATGGTTGAGGCCGATCTCCTCGGCGATCATCGACTTGCCCTTGGTGGCGCTCTTCGCGCCCATCGACTTGCAGAGGCCGATGACGATCTCGCGCGCCTCCTCGGCGTCCTGCGCATAGTGCACCTCGCCGCCGCTCTCGCGCACCTTGCGCTCGTAGGCCTCGAGATAGAGGTCGAGATGGGCGAGCGTGTGATCCTTGATCGCGCGGGCGCTGTCGCGCAGCGCCTCGAACTCGGGAAGCCGAGCGACCGCGGCTGCCCGCCGCGCGACGAAATTGCGTGAAAAGCCGAGCGCACCTTGCAGCCGCGCGTCCGTCAGCGCCTCGTGGACGTTCTCCTTGAAATGCGCCGAGGTCGCGACCTCGCTCATTTCGGCGGCTCCTTCTGGCTTTCGCCGATCGCAGGTCCGTCGGTCATGCCGGCGAGAATCTCGGCCACATGGCGCGCCCTGACGGTTGAGCCCTCGCGGCTCAGCTTGCCGGCCATGTTTAGAAGGCAGCCGAGATCGCCGGCGAGCAACGTGTCGGGTTTGGCGCCGCGAATGTCGTCGGCTTTGCGAGAGACGATTGCGTTCGAGAGCTCGCCGTATTTGGTCGCGAACAGGCCGCCGAAGCCGCAGCATGTTTCCGCTTCGTCAAGCTCGACAAGCGTCAGGCCTTCGACGCCGGCGAGCAGCCGCCGCGGCTGCGCCTTGACGCCGAGTTCGCGCAAGCCGGCGCAGGAATCGTGGTAGGCGACCGTTCCGTCGTAGCGCGCCGTCACCTTCTTGACGCCGAGCACATCGACCAGGAAGCTGACGAGCTCATGCGACTTTTCAGCGAAACGCTCGGCTCGCTCCGCGAGGTCGGGCTCGCCCGCGAACAGGTCGGGATAATGCTTGATCAGCATGCCGCCGCACGAGCCGCTCGGGGCGACGACGTAGTCGCAGTCCTCAAACGCGTCGATCGCCTGCCTCGCCAGCGTTTTGGCGGTCGCGCGGTCGCCGGCGTTATACGCCGGCTGGCCGCAGCAGGTCTGGCTCGGAACGATAACCTTGCAGCCGGCGTCCTCGAGGAGCTTGACCGCCGCGAAACCGACGCTCGGCCGGATGATGTCGACGAGGCAGGTGACGAAGAGCCCGACGCGGGGCTGAGAGGTCCTGGCCGGGCCGGCTGAGGCCGCCGTCGCGTTCATGTCGATTTGCATCCTTGGCCGTCCGGGCGGCGCCCTTGTCGCTCAGCCTTCGCCTCCGTAAGGTCGCATAATGGCCACGGATATCGCAACCCGCGTCTATAATCATGCGTTTCGCATCGATCCGGCGATCCGCACGCTGCTCGACACCGATTTCTACAAGCTTCTGATGCTCCAGATGATCTGGAAGATGCACCCGAAGCGCCAGGTGACCTTCCAGCTCATCAACCGGACCACCTCGGTCAGGCTCGCGGACATCGTCGACGAGCGCGAGCTGACCGACCAGCTCGATCATGCGCGCACACTCAGGCTGGCCAAGAACGAGCTGATCTGGCTCGCGGGCAATACCTTCTACGGCACCCAGCACATTTTCGAGCCTGCCTTCATGGAATGGCTCGCGACGTTTCAGCTCCCCGACTACGAGCTTACCCGGCGCGACGGGCAGTACGAACTGCGCTTTTCCGGGCCGTGGACCGGAACGACCATGTGGGAGATCCCGGCGCTTGCGATCATCAATGAGCTGAGGGCCCGCGCGGCCATGCGGGGCATGAGCCGGTTTGATCTCGATGTGCTCTACGCCCGGGCGAAAGCCAAGCTGTGGTCGAAGGTCGAGCGGCTTCGCATCCTCGAGCGCGAAGGCCCGGTCAGGGTGTCAGACTTCGGCACCCGCCGGCGCCACGGCTTTCTATGGCAGCGCTGGTGCGTCGAGGCGATGCAGGAGGGGCTCGGCGAGAGCTTCATCGGCACCTCCAACGTCAAGCACGCGATGGACACTGGCCTCGAGGCGATCGGCACCAACGCCCACGAGCTGCCGATGGTCTATGCCGCGCTCGCCGAGGACGACGAGGAGTTGCTCGAGGCGCCCTACAAGGTGCTCAAGGACTGGGCGAAGATGTATGGCGGCAATCTCCTCGTCGTGCTGCCTGACTGTTTCGGCACCACCGCGTTCCTTCGCAATGCCCCGGACTGGGTGGCGGACTGGAAGGGCGCGCGGCCCGATTCGAAGCTGCCGATCGCCGGCGCGCGCGAGCTCGTCGAGTGGTGGAAAAGACGCGGCCGCGATCCGAGGGAGAAGCTGATCGTGCTCTCCGATGCGATGGACGTCGATTCGATCGAAGAGTCGGTGCGCGCGCTGCGCGGGCAGGTCAACCTGTCGTTCGGCTGGGGCACCAATCTGACCAACGATTTTGTCGGCTGCGCGCCTGCAGGCGTCGATGGCCAGCTCAAGGCGATTTCGCTCGTCTGCAAGGTCGTGGGGGCGGACGGGCGCCCGGCGGTGAAACTCTCCGACAATCCGAACAAGGTCATGGGGCCGGCGGACGAGGTTCAGCGCTACCGGCGGGTGTTCGGATTGGCCGGTATGAAAGCCGAACCTGTGGTAGTCTAGGGCAAGAAACGACCTATATTGGGGGGACATGTCCCACATCGCCTTTCCGCGGCTGGACGAGACGATTCTGGCCCGACGCGCAATAATCGTCGAGCGCCTCGCGGCAATCCTCCCGCCCGAATGCCTCATCGCCGACGAATCCGGCCGCCGCGCGTTCGAGACCGACGCGCTGACCGCCTACCGCCGCCTGCCGCTCGCCGTCGCGCTGCCGCGCTCGACCGAGGAGGTCGCGCGCGTGATGCGCCTCTGCCGCGACGAGATGGTCAACATCGTGCCGCGCGGCGCCGGGACCTCGCTCTCGGGCGGCGCGATCCCGCAGGAGGACGCGGTCGTCATCGCGCTGACCAAGATGAGTCGCATCCTCGAGCTCAATCTCGCCGACCGCTATGCGCGAGTCGAGGCCGGCGTAACCAACCTCGCGATTTCGGAGGCGGTCGGTCCGGAAGGTTTCTTTTACGCCCCCGACCCGTCCTCGCAGCTCGCCTGCACCATCGGCGGCAACATCGCGATGAACTCGGGCGGCGCCCATTGCCTCAAATACGGCGTCACCACCAACAACCTCCTTGGCGTCCGGCTCGTCACGCTGGACGGCGAGATCCTCGATGTCGGCGGCGAGGCGATGGACGCGCCCGGCTACGACCTGCTCGGGCTGGTCTGCGGCTCCGAGGGCCAGCTCGGGATCGTGACCGAAGCGATCGTCCGCCTCATTCCATTGCCGGAAGGGACGCGGCCGGTCCTGTTCGGCTTCGATTCGGTCGAGGATGCGAGCCAGTGCGTCGCGGCGATCATCGGCTCAGGCATCGTTCCGGTGGCGATGGAGTACATGGACAAGCCGGCGATCCACATCTGCGAGAATTTCGCCCATGCCGGTTATCCGCTCGACGTCGAGGCGATGCTGATCATCGAGGTCGAGGGCTCGGACGCCGAGATGGAGGCGGCGCTGGCCAGGATCGGCGCCATCGCCAAGGCGCATAACGTGCGCACCGCGCGCGAGTCGATGTCGGCGATGGAAAGCGCCCAGATCTGGAAGGGCCGCAAGTCGGCGTTCGGGGCGACTGGCCGGGTCGCCGACTACATCTGCATGGACGGCACGGTTCCGACCAGCAAATTGCCCGAGGCGCTTCAGCGCACCGGCGAGATTTGCGCCTCGTTCGGGCTTCGCGTCGCCAATGTCTTCCACGCCGGCGACGGCAATATGCATCCGCTGGTCCTCTATAACATCAACAACGAGGAAGAGCGCATCAAAGCCGAGGAAGCGGGGGCGGCGATTCTCGAGATGTGCGTCGATCTCGGCGGCTGTCTGACCGGCGAGCACGGAGTCGGTGTCGAGAAGCGCGAGCTCATGGGGCGCCAATTCAACGATGTCGAGCTCGCGCAGCAGAAGCGGGTGCGCGCCGCGTTTGATCCCGAAGGAAGGCTCAACCCGGCCAAGGTTTTTCCGCTCGGCGAGCGGGCCGCATGACCGAAGCGCTCAAGCCTGAGCGTGAGGCCGAGGTTGTGGAAGCGGTGCTTGCGGCGCGCATCACCGGGACGAAGCTCGACATCGTCGGCGGCGGCGCGATGGCCGGACTAGGCCGGCCGCGCAAGGACGAGCGCCGGCTGTCGATCGCGGCGATGTCGGGCATCGTGTTCTACGCCCCGGCCGAAATGACGCTCAGCGCCGGGGCCGGGACGACGATCGCGGCGATAGAGACCGCGATTGCCGAGCGAGGGCAGATGCTGCCGTTCGAGCCGATGCGTCCGCGAGCGCTTTGGGAATCAGCCGCCGAGCCGACGCTCGGCGGCATGGTCGCGACCAACCTTTCGGGGCCGCGCCGGCCGAGCGCTGGCGCGGTGCGCGACAGCGTGCTCGGCCTCAAGCTCGTCAACGGCCTTGGCGAGCCGATCCGCTGCGGCGGGCGGGTGATGAAGAACGTTACCGGCCTCGACCTCACCAAGCTCAATTGCGGCGCCCACGGCACGCTCGGCGTGCTGACGGAAGCAACGATCAAGCTCGCGCCGAGGCCCGAGGCCGAGGCCACGCTCGTCGTGGCGGAACTGGGCGAGCCGCGAGCGGTCGAAGCCATGACTCGCGGCTTGAGCTCGCCGTTCGCCGTCAGCGGCGCGGCGTGGCTTGCCCCGGGAATGGGCGCGGCTTTTTCCCGCACGCTTCTGCGCATCGAGGGCTTCGTGGAGTCCGTCGACGATCGCGCTCGGCGGCTCGCCGTGCTGATCGGTGACCTTGGCCATGTCGACAGGCTGACCGGCGAGGACTCGGCGGCGCTTTGGCGCTCGGTCCGCGACGCCGAGTTCATCGCCGAGCCGCGCGAACGCGCGGTGTGGCGAGTGAGCCTCGCTCCCTCGCGGGCGGCGTCGTTCGCCGCCAGTCTTGGCGAGACGGCGCTTGCCCATTCTTTTGACTGGGGCGGCGGCCTCGTCTGGGTCGCGACCGCGGCTGCCGAAGCCGCGGCGTCGGCGATCCGACGCGCTGTCGCTTTGGCCAAAGGCCACGCGACGCTGATGCGGGCGCCCAATTCGCTGCGCGCCGCGGTCGACGTGTTCGAGCCGCCATCCGCCCTCAGCCTGACGCTCAGCCGCCGCCTCAAGCAGAGCTTCGATCCGGACCGCGTCTTGAACTTCGGCCGCATGTACGACGGCGTGTGAGGCGAGCCCGTGCAGACCCAGTTCGCCCCCGAAGCGCTTGCCGATCCGCACATCCGCGAACTCGAAGGCATCCTGCGCTCATGCGTGCATTGCGGCTTCTGCACCGCGACCTGCCCAACCTATGTCACGCAGGGCGACGAGCGCGACAGCCCTCGGGGCCGCATCTACCTCATCAAGGATCTGCTTGAGACCGGGCGCAAGATCGAGGCGGACGACGTCTGGCCGATCGACCACTGCCTGAGCTGCCTCTCCTGCATGACGACCTGCCCGTCGGGCGTCGACTATCGCCGGCTGATCGATCACGCGCGGGTCAAGATCGAGGAGACTTATCGCCGGCCGCTTGCCGACCGGCTCATGCGCGCTGCGCTGGTCAGGCTCATCCCTTCGCGAGCGGCCTTCCGGGCCGCGCTGAGGCTGGCCGCGCTCGGAAGACTGTTCAAGCCGGCCCTGGGCGTTCTGCCTGTTATCGGAGCGAAGCTCGAGGCGATGCTGGCGCTTGCCCCGGCGTCGCTTCCCTCGCCGGGGCCGGCCGAGAAGTCCGGCGTTTACCCGGCCGCGAGCAGCGCCGTCCCGCGCCGCCGCATGGCGCTGCTCGGCGGGTGCGCGGAGGCCGTTCTCGCTCCCAACATTCATGCCGCGACGATCCGGCTTCTGAACCGCGCCGGGATCGACGTCGTCATCGCCAAGGGCGACGGCTGCTGCGGCTCGCTCGCCCATCACATGGGCCAGGAGGAGCGCGCGCTCGCCCAGGCGCGAGCCGACATCGACGCATGGACGCGCGAGATCGAGGGCGAAGGGCTCGAGGCGATCGTCGTCACCGCGTCCGGCTGCGGCGCGACGATCAAGGACTATGGCTACATGCTGCGCGACGACCCGACTTACGCGAAGAAAGCCGCCCGCATCGCCGCGCTCGCGCGCGACGTCTCGGAGGTCGCGGCCACGCTCGATCTCGACTTCAAAGCTCCGCGGCGCCTCGCCGTCGCCTATCACCCCGCCTGCTCGCTTCAGCACGCGCAGAAGATCGTCGATCAGCCGAAGACGCTGCTCAATCGCGCCGGCTTCTACGTCCGTTCGATCCCCGAATCGCACCTGTGCTGCGGCTCGGCCGGAACTTACAACATCCTCCAGCCTGAAATCGCCAGGGCGCTGCGTGATCGCAAGGTCGCCAACATCGCACGCGTCAGGCCCGACGTGATCGCCGCCGGCAATATCGGCTGCCTGACCCAGATCGGCTCCGCGACCGCAACGCCGGTCGTGCACATTGTCGAGTTGCTCGACTGGGCCAGCGGCGGCCCGGCGCCTGCGGGGCTCGGTTGACGCGCTCCGTTATTGCGAGAAGCGAAGTATTCCAGAGCCACCGCGCTTCCCTACGCACTCTGGACTGCTTCGTCCTTTCGCTTGCGATCCGAT
>CAWHTU010000030.1:0-57444 GCA_963832305.1 uncultured Alphaproteobacteria bacterium
TGGCGCGTGATCACGCCGCGCTCATGGCGAGGGAGAAGGCGCTCGGGCATCTGGCCAAGGAACCGGAGGATGAGGCCGAGGACGAGAAACAGGCAGAGGCCGCGCAGTGAAGGGCGCGGCGCTATTCGCCGCTACGTGCGCTCCGTCGCGTCTCGCCACGACGCCTCGATCTCCTCCAGCGAGCGGCCTCGCGTCTCGGGCACGCCGACATAGACCCAGATAAGCCCCAGGACGCAGAAGGCGGCAAACAGCCAGAAGGTCTGGGCTTGGCCGATCGCATTGACCACCGAGAGAAAGAATCCGCTGACCAGGAACGCCGCGCCCCAGTTGACCGCGGTCGCCACCGCCACCGCCCGGCCGCGCACTTCGCCGGGATAGATCTCGTTGATGACGGTCCAGGTGACCGGACCGAGGGAGAAGGCAAACGAGATGATGAATACGACCAGCGCGATCAGGGTGACGACGCCTGCCCCGCCTCCGATTTTGCCCGATTGCGCAAACGCGAAGCCCACGGCGGCGAGGCTCAGCCCCATGCCGGTGAGGCCCGCGATCAGGAGCGGGCGACGGCCGAGGCGGTCGATGAAGGCGATCGCGATGAACGTCGAAAGCACGTTGACGGCGCCGATCGCCCAGGTGGTGGCCGCGGTCTGCGCCGCGGGCGTCGTAAAGCCGGCGGCGGCGAAGATGTTGTCGGAATAATAGATGATGGCGTTGATCCCGGTAATCTGCTGCAGGACCGCAAGCCCGAGTCCGATCTTGAGCGGCGTCCGCCAGCGCGGCGCGAACACGTCCTTCCACGACGTTTCTTCATGCTCGAGCCGCAGCGACGCCTTGATCGCCGCGAGCCGCACGTCAGCGTCGGTCTCGGCGCCGAGAGCAACAAGATTGCTGCGGGCGTCATCGGGACGGCCGATCTTGACCAGCCAGCGGGGCAACTCGAGAGCGGTCAGGACGGCGAGCGCGAGGAGAACGCCGACGCCGGCGGAGACCGCAAACATGGCTCGCCACCCCTGGGGGCCGGCCAGCGCCTGGTCGACGAGATAAGCGACAAAGATGCCGACCGTGATCGCGAGCTGATAGCCCGAGACGAATCGCCCGCGCTGCGCGGCCGGAGCGAGCTCCGCCGCATAGAGCGGGGCCGCGACCGCGGCGACACCGACGCCGAAGCCAGCCGCCAGCCGGCCGAACACGAGGACCAGAACATTCGGCGCAAACGCCTCGACCAGAGCGCCGATGATGAACAGCGCCGCGGCGGCGAAGAGCGCGCGCTTGCGCCCGAAATGGTCGGCGACATAGCCGCCCGCGAGCGATCCGAACATCGCGCCGAGCGTGACCCAGCTGGTGACGATCTCGAGCGCCACGGCGCCGACCGCAAAGGTTTTCTGGATACCGAGAAGAGCGCCCGAAATGACGCCCTGGTCATAGCCGAACAGGGCGCCGGCGAGCAGGATGACCGCGATGACGCTCGCAGCGCGCGCGAACGGAAGTCGATCGGGGACCGGATCGGGGAGTTTCGCGCCCGGACCGGCGCCGAAACCGCCTGTTGTTGCGCGCTGTGCCGCCACGGTCACCCCCCCAATCCATTTGCGCCTTCGGCCAAGCCGTTGAGGCGGTGAAGTCTTGCGGCCCGGTCGAGAACTCCCATCGTCGGGACCGAGGTCCCCGATAGCCTACCAGAAAGCGACCGTCGTTCTAACGCCCAGCACAAACGCGTTGCGATTGGTCGGGGTCGTGTACCCGCCCGGAGTGATGACGTATTGCGCGTCGAGTTTTAAGTTCAGCCAGGGAGCCGCCTGCCATCCGTACCAGGCTTCCGTCACGTATTCGTTGCGCTGGACATAGCCCGGGCCGACGCCGAGCGCGTTGGCCAGGATCTGCGCATTGGCGATGTTTGGATTGACATGCGTCGTGCCGACCGCGATCCCGAATCCGTCCCTGGGCCGCCACGGCCCAAGGCCGTATTGAACGACGCCCGTGAAAACCTGGTAGTCGAGCATGGATGTGCGGCGATCCGCGTAGGTCGCGAGGACAAAGGCGTTCAATCCGTTTTTCCGGTCCGCAAGCGCGGGATCGTGGGTGAGCTGCTGCTGCAGCACCGTGGAAAAACCGTAGCGCCCGTGGCCGGGCGCCCCGGGCAGTCCCGACACCAGGATCGGCTCGCCATCGATGCTGGTCGCGACATTCGGCGCCGCGCTATTGTTCCACCAGCCGCCGACCTGGTAGCTCCCCTGAAGCTCGCCGAATTTTGGCGTCCACGCGACTTCGGCCGGGACAATGACGCCCTGGGAGTTCTCGGGCGCGGTTGGCCAAAGGGCGGGGTTCGGCGTGGTGTTGAGATAGGCCGTGTTCGCGTCGAAAATGCCGGCCTGGAGATAGCCCTGCGACCCGAAATTGAGCTTTGCGACAGCGGCCCATTGGCTGACCGGCCAGTTGTAAATGTAGTCGCCGACCAGGTTGCCCGCTTGCCCGGGGCAGAAGGTCAGATTGATGAAGTCGCAAGGGAAGCTGAAAAACTCGTCGCCGAAGGCGAGGCGGCCGGCGGTGATTTCGATCCGGTCGTCGAACAGCTTTTGATCCCAGGCGAATTGCTCGAGCCGCACGATATTGCCGCGTCCGTAGACTTCGTTGAGGAGTTGCAGCGCGGGGATGCCGGCGTCGACAGCGGCGTTCCGGCCCCAGCGATCGACCAGCGTCACCAGGAACCGGGCGCCGGTCAGGCCCAAACTCTTTTGCAAGTCGAATTCCGCCTGGAACGCGACCTGCCCGGCCTCCTGGGCGTTCTGGCGCAGGCCGCCGGAGAGATTCAGCACCGCTTCGTCGACGCCACTGAGCGAGACCTGGATGCCAAGGTCGCTCAGCTTCGAGCGGATGGCTGGCCATTCGCCGAGAAGATATGGCGTCGTCGCGAAATAGTTGTCTGGCAGCGCGGATAAGAATGGCAGAGCTGCCGGGCCATTCGCCGACGCGCCCGAACCCGGCGCCGCGGGCGTTTGCGTCGCGCCCTGCGTTGCTAGGGACGGCGCGGACCCGTCGCCTGGCGCGACATCGGCGGCGAGCGCCGCTGAGCCGGCCAGGAGGATGATCATGGACGCGGCCACGCCGCCGACCCGCATCCCGGTTCCTCCACCCCGACCGCCGCCGCTCTGGGAAGCCCGACCCGCGAATCTCGCAGCCGACCTTGAATATTGGCCGGCGGGTTCCGCGGCCTGCTAGGGCGTCACGGGTTTTTCCCCCGATTGTTTTGCCCGTTGGACTTCAAGACTTTGTGAGCTTTGCTGTCCCGAGCCCAACAGGCAATCTCTAAAGCGCCTCGGCTCCGATGGCCTGGAGCGCCGCCCGGGCGCACTCCATGTCCTGGCTGTAGTGCCCGCCGCTGAGGCCGATGGCGCCGACGATCTCGCCCTGGATCGTGATCGGAAATCCGCCGCCGAACACCACAAGGCGCGGCGTATGGGTGATGCCGTGCAGGAGCGGCGGATCGTTCTTGATGAATTCGAACCACGCGTGGGTCGGCATCGAGAATGAGGCGGCGGTATAGGCTTTGTTGGTCGCGATATCGATCGAGAGCTTCGGGGCGCCGTCCATACGCAGAAACGCCTTCAGGTCGCCCGCCTCGTCGGTCACCGCGATGCACATCTTGAGCTTGAGCTCGGCGGCTTTCTTCGCCGCCGCCGCCACGGCCTTCTCCGCTGTTTCGGCGTCGATGCTGTGCTTGACAATGGTCATGACGTTGCCCTCCCTCGAATCTTCTTCGCCCGAGAAGCGCGCGCGTCCCGGCCGAGACAAAATGGTCAGCCGCCGGCCCGTCGTCAACTCGCCGGCGAGCGCTGCACGGGGAACGGTCATGCAAAGCCTTCGCGACCTCTTGAAAGCCCGCCCCAAGGACCGGGTGATCGCGGCGCCCGGCGTCTACGACATGGTGTCACTGCGGATGGCCTCGGCGATGGGCTTCGACGCCCTCTACATGACGGGCTACGGAACGGTCGCCTCGCATTTGGGGCTGCCCGACGCGGGGCTCGCGAGCTACGCCGACATGGTCGACCGGGTCGAGGCGATGGCGCGGATGGCCGGGGCGCCGCTCATCGCCGACGGCGACACCGGCTACGGCGGCCTCCTCAACGTGCGCCACGCCGTTCGCGGCTACGAGCGCGCCGGGGCGGCTGCAATCCAGCTCGAGGATCAGGAATTCCCCAAGAAATGCGGGCACACGCCGGGCCGGCGCGTCATTTCGACGGACGACATGGTGCGCAAGATTGCGGTCGCGGCGGAAGCGCGGACGAGCCCGGATTTTCTCATCATCGCCCGCACCGACGCGCGTTCGTCCCTTGGCCTCGCCGAAGCGATCCGGCGGGCGCGAGCCTACGCCGAGGCCGGCGCGGACCTACTGTTCGTCGAGTCGCCGGAAAGCGAAGCTGAGATGGCGGAGATCGGCCGTGAGCTGGGTTCGAAGCCACTCGTCGCCAATATGGTCGAGGGCGGGCGCACGCCGATGCTGAGCAACAGCCGCCTGGCCGAGATCGGCTACGCGCTGGCCATCTATCCGGTCGCAGGCCTCTTGAGCGCAGCCGCGGCGCTGCGCACGGTCTACGCCCATATCCGCGACACCGGCTCCTCGCTCGGCTCGCCGGCGCCGCTCTATCCCTTCGCCGAGATGAACCGGCTGATGGGGTTCGAAGAGGTGTGGGCGTTCGACAGGGCGCACACGGAGATTTGAATGCGGCGGCGCGCGCGTGGGGATCTTATGAACCGCCATCCGAATGCGGACGCTTGCGCATTGGGCTCGCCAGGCAACGGCGCGACGTATTGGTTGCCTCCCCCCCGCAAACCTGCTAGCAGCGCGCCCTTCACACGTGGGAGAACGCTCGGGTCAGCCAGCCGGGGTGAACGTTCGGACCACGAACTGCAACCTGGCGTGAGCCTCTGGAGAACGATCTCCGGGCTTGCGTCCGCGCACGGAGCAGCCTCATGGCAAAGAAGATTGTCGGCTACATAAAACTGCAAGTGCCGGCCGGCGCGGCCAATCCGTCGCCGCCGATCGGTCCCGCGCTCGGCCAGCGCGGCTTGAACATCATGGAGTTCTGCAAGGCCTTCAATGCGCGCACCGCGCAACTGGAGAAGGGCACGCCGATTCCGGTCGTCATCACCGCCTACCAGGACCGCTCGTTCACCTTCGAGATGCGCCAGCCGCCGGTGACCTTCTTCCTCAAGAAGGCGGCAAACCTCAAGCTCGGCAAGAAGCCGGCCTCGGGCGCCAAGACGCCGGGCCGCGGCTTCGTCGGCAAGGTGACCAAGGAGCAGGTGCGCGAGATCGCCGAAAAGAAGATCGTCGACCTCAACTGCGACACCATCGAAGCGGCGATGAAGATGATTGAAGGCTCGGCCCGTTCAATGGGCCTGCAGGTGGAGGGCTGAGCCATGGCGCATCACGGCAAGAGAGTTCTGAATGCGCGCGAGCGCGTGGAGCGGACGAAGCTTTACAAGCTCGAAGAGGCGGTGAAGCTGGTCAAAACCAACGCGTCGGCAAAGTTCGACGAGACGGTCGAGCTCGCGCTCAATCTCGGCGTCGATCCGAAGCACGCCGACCAGATGGTGCGCGGCGTCGTCAACCTGCCGAACGGAACCGGGCGCACGCTCCGCGTCGCGGTGTTCGCGCGCGGGGCCAAGGCTGACGAAGCGCGCGCCGCCGGCGCCGACGTCGTTGGCGCGGAGGACCTCGTCACACAGGTTCAGGGCGGCGAGATCAACTTCGACCGCTGCATCGCCACCCCCGACATGATGCCGCTCGTCGGCCGGCTGGGCAAAGTGCTGGGCCCGCGCGGGCTGATGCCGAACCCGAAGGTCGGCACGGTGACGATGGACGTGAAGGCCGCGGTCGCCGCGTCGAAGGGCGGCGCGGTCGAGTTCCGCGCCGAGAAGGCCGGCATCGTCCAGGGCTCCGTCGGCAAGGCCTCGTTCGACGAGGCCAAGATCGCCGAGAACATCAAGGCGTTCGTCGATGCGGTGAACAAGGCCAAGCCCGCCGGCGCCAAGGGCCACTACCTCCTGCGCGCGGCTGTCTCCTCGACCATGGGGCCGGGCGTCCGGCTCGACCTCGCGACGCTGCAGACAGCCGGGCAGACCGGGGCTTAACAAGCCGCCCGGCGCATAGGCCGCAAACGGCTCTGTCACCCCCGCGAAAGCGGGGGTCCAGGGCGATGCGCGCTGGCAATTGAACGTACTCGTTCGATGATCTCTGGGTCCCGCTTTCGCGGGGACGACACCGAGGCTTCGGCCGCGGGCGCTTGCCCTTGCCCGCCCGCCTTGCGAAGAGCGGCGCAATGTCCCGCTCCGTCCCGCCTCTCCCGATCGACGCCGCCCTGCCCTCGCTGCGCGCGGCGTTGGCCGAGCGCCCGTGCGCCGTGCTCGTCGCTCCGCCGGGCGCGGGAAAAACGACGCGCGTCCCGCTCGCGCTTCTCGATGAGCCCTGGGCCAGGGGCGGGCGCCTGATCGTGCTCGAGCCGCGCCGCCTCGCCGCGCGCGCCGCCGCCGCCCGCATGGCGGCGACGCTCGGCGAGAAGGTCGGCGAGACGATCGGCCTGCGCGTCCGGCTGCAAAGCCTGACGTCGAAGCGCACCCGCATCGAGGTCGTCACCGAGGGCGTGTTCACCCGCATGATTCTCGACGATCCTGCTCTCGATGGCGTGGCGGGCGTTCTGTTCGACGAGTACCACGAGCGTTCGCTCGACGCCGACCTCGGCCTGGCTCTGGCGCTCGACGCGCAGAGCGCGCTGCGCGAGGACCTGCGGCTCCTCGTCATGTCGGCGACGCTCGACGGCGCGCGGGTGCGCTCTCTCCTTGGCGAAGCTCCGCTGATCGAAGCGCAAGGCCGCGCCTATCCGGTCGAGACGCGCCATGTCGGCCGCAACCCCGGCGCACGCATCGAAGACGAAGTCGCGCGCGTAACGCTGGACGCGCTCACTTCCGAAAGCGGCTCGATCCTGGTCTTCCTGCCGGGAATGGGCGAGATCCGCCGGGTCGCGGAGACCCTGCACGCGCGTATCAGGCGGGAGGACGTCGATATCGCGCCGCTCTACGGGGCGCTCGACTCGCGCGCGCAGGACCTCGCCATCGCGGCGCCAAAGCCGGGGCGGCGCAAGATTGTGCTCGCGACCTCGATCGCTGAGACGTCGCTCACGATCGAAGGCGTGCGGGTCGTCGTCGACAGCGGGCTCATGCGGGTTCCGGTCTACGAGCCTGACGTCGGCCTGACCCGCCTCGAGACGGTTCGGGTCAGCAGGGCGAACGCCGACCAGCGGCGCGGGCGCGCTGGGCGTGTCGAGCCCGGCGTCTGCTATCGCCTGTGGGAGGAGGCCGCGACGGGCGGACTTCAGCCTTACGCCGCGCCCGAGATCCTCTCAGCCGACCTCTCCGGCTTTGCGCTCAACTGCGCGATCTGGGGAGTGGCCGACCCGGCGACGCTTCGCTTCCTTGACCCGCCGCCGCGCCCTGCCCTCGCCGAAGCGCGGGCGCTCCTCGAGGCGATCGGCGCGCTCGACGGCTCATGCCGGATCACCGACGAGGGTCGCGCGATTTCCCGCCTTGCGCTCCCGCCGCGTCTGGGGCGAATGGTCGTCGACGCCGCCTGCGTGGGCGACGCGAGGATGGCGAGCGAGGTCGCGGTCGTCTTGACCGAGCGCGGTCTGGGCGGCGAATCGGTCGACCTTGCGAGCCGGCTCGATGCCTTCGCCCATGACCGCTCGCCACGGGCCGATGACGCAAGGCGGCTCGCGCGTGGGCTGGCGGGACGCGCCCTCACCTCTTCTCCCCGCGCTGCCGCGTGGCGCGAAGCGCCGGATGAGGGGCCGAGCCAACCTGGATCGACAGCAGCGCCCCTCACCCCAACCCTCTCCCCGCCAGCGGGGAGAGGGGGAATAGGCGCCGCCGCATCCCCCGGCGCCCTGCTCGCCTCAGCCTACCCTGACCGCATCGCTATCGCCCGCGGGCGGCGCGGCGAATTCCTGATGGCCAACGGACGGGCGGCGGCAGTCGAGGCGCATGACCCGCTCGCCCAGGAGCCGTTTCTCGCCATTGGCGAGATCGCCGGCCGGGCGGCTTCGGCGCGCATTCTCCTCGCCGCGCCGCTTTCGCTTGCCGAGATCGAACAAATCGCCGGCGCGTCGATCGAGACCGCAGACGAACTGAGCTTCGACCGCGCCTCCGCGTCGCTGCGGGCGCGGCGGCGGCGGCGGCTCGGGGCGCTCGTGCTCGCCGAGCAGACGCTCGCGGTCCCGCCGGACGAGACGGCGGCGCTCGCCTTGGCGCGCGGCGTCGCTATCGCTCGGGACCGCTCGCCTCCCGTGGAGCGCACACCTGAAGCAATGGCGCGACCGGGTCATGTTTCTGCGCCGGGCGGAAGGTGCGCCTTGGCCCGACTTGTCGGATGAGGCGCTTGCCGCCGACCCCGGCTGGCTGGCGCCGTTCCTCATGGGCAAGACCCGCCTGGACGAGATCGCCCCCGAAGACCTCGCCAATGCGCTCGGGGCGCGTCTTACCTGGGATCTGGCTCGCCGCCTCGACGACGAGGCGCCGACTCATTTCCGCGCGCCGACCGGGACCGCGGTCGCGATTGACTATGCGGCTGAAGGCGGCCCGGCGATTGCGCTGAGGGTGCAGGAGCTGTTCGGGCTCAAGGAGCATCCCTCGCTTGCCCAAGGACGGATTCCGCTCACGCTCGAGCTTCTCTCGCCCGCCCATCGGCCGATTCAGATCACGCGCGACCTGCCCGGCTTCTGGCGCGGCTCATGGGCCGCCGTCCGCGCCGACCTCCGCGGCCGCTACCCCCGGCATTTTTGGCCCGAGGACCCCGCCGCCGCCGCGCCGACCGCGCGGGCAAAGCCGAGGGGGACGTGAGGCGAAGGCAAAGCGCGAGGCTTCAGGCCGCCGTCGCCCGCACCGGCAACTGCGTCCAGCCGCGCAGCGTATTGTTCAGAAGCTGCGTCGGCTCGCCGTCGGGCTCGAGGCTCGCGAATGCGCGCGCCAGGGCGGCGAGCAGCGTTTCCCCTTCGAGCCTCGCCAGCAACTGCCCGACGCACATATGGACGCCGCCGCCGAAGGCGACGTGGCCGGAGGTCGGACGGTCGATATCGTAACGGTCCGGGTCAGGCCACTTGCGCGGATCACGGTTCGCGGCGCCGAGCAGCATCAGCACTTTCTCGCCTTCTGGAATCGTGGCGCCGCCGAGTTCGACGTTGCCCGTCGTCGTCCGGAAGAACGTCTGCACCGGAGTTTCAAGCCTGACCGCCTCTTCGAACGCCGCGCGCGCCTTTGAGGGATCGGCGCGCAACGCGGCGAACTGATCGGGATTGTGCGCGAGAGCGCGCAGCGCCGCGCCGAGGCCGTGAACGGTCGTATCGAAGCCCGCGCTGAGCAGCGACCGGACCAGGAGCTCCGCCTCCTGCCGCGTCACTTCGCCCGCATCCGCTCCGGCATGGATCATCGCGCCGATGCCGTCGTCCGCCAAGGCTTCGCGCTTGCATTGCGCCGAAATCCACTCGACATGCGGCGCCATCTGGGCGATCGCCGCCCGGCGCAGCTCGTTGTCGGGGCCGAACATGTTGAACACGGTCGCCGCATAGGGCAGCAGGTGCTCTCGGCCTTGCTTGGAGAGGCCGACCGCGTCCGGCATGACCATCATCGGATAGACTTCGGCGCAGTCGGCGATCGCGTCAAAACGGCCCTTTCGCGCAAGTGTCAGCGCGAGCTCCCCGGCGGCCTCGGCGAAGCGCGCCCGGAGGGACCGCATCACCGTCGCCGACAACGCGCGATTGAGCACGGCGCGGGCGCGATCGTGCTCGGGCGGATCGCGCTCCAGCACCAGGCTCGGCGGGCGCCACGGCTTTTCGCGCTGAAAGTCGCTCAAGCCTACGCCCCGGCCGGAGCAGAAGGTTGCCGGGTCGTTGAGGATTTGCCTGACTTCGGCGTGGCGCGCCGCGGCGTAGGCGCCATATTTTTCGAGCCACACGACCGGTCCGGCCTCCCGCAGGGACTCGTGCGCAGGAAAAGGATCGCGCAACACTTCGAGGGAAAACGGATCGATCGCGGAAGCCGGGATTCCGGGCGGCGGACGGCGCTGCGCGACATCCTGCAACATGACGGCGTTTCCCTCGCTAGACCGACTTGCGAGCCGACAGTAGGGCCTGGCGAGCGGTCGGCGCAACCCGCGCCAGTCGACGGCTCAGACCACCAGCTTTGCCAGCCGTTTGGGGGCGACGAGCCGATAGCTGCGGCGAACGAACGCCTCGACCTCGCGCCAGTCGGCCGCTTCGTCCAGGCCGACTCCGATCCAGCCCTTGGCGCCGAAATAGGGGGGAATGAAAAATCGCGCCGGCTCGGCGTCGATGATGATCTCCCGCGTCCCCTGCGGCACCTTGCACCAGAGCGCGAGCCAGCCGCCCCACGGCCGCTCGAGCGCGAAAATCTTGTCCCCGACGCGATACGACGGCCCGCGCCGCATCATCTCTTCTCGGGCCTCGGGAAGGGCGATACAGATGTCGCGCAATCGCGCGCCAATCGCGAGCAGCGGCATTCTCACGCTCCAATGCACAAAGGCTAACACAGGCCCAACCGGCGCGCACATTGACCTCGCTCGCCGCCCGCCGATAGCGTGGCGCTCCCATGGCTCTCGACCTCTCCCCGCTCGATCTCGAACTCCTTGACGGCGGCCATGGCGGGAGCGCGGCGTTCGCGATGCGGCTCCTCACGCGCTTCGCCGAGGCGGTGGGTGCGCCCGGCTTCATCGACATCGAAGCCGCGCACATCGACGGCTGTCTCTATCTTGGCCGCGCGAGCCTCGACTTCGTGCTCAGGATGACCGAGCTCGGCGGCAAGGTCCGTGTGCCGACGACTCTCAATGTCGGCTCCATCGACTTGATCCATCCGGAGCTCTTTCGCGGCCCGAGAGAGGACGCCGAGAACGGCGCGAAGCTGATGCAGGCGCATGTCGAGCTCGGCTGCGCGCCGACCTTCACCTGCGCTCCTTACCAGAGCAGCCATCGTCCGCGCTTCGGCGCCCAGATCGCCTGGGGGGAATCGAACGCGATCGTGTTCGCCAATTCGGTGATCGGAGCGCGCACCAACCGATACGGCGATTTCATCGACCTCTGTTGCGCAATGACCGGCCGCGCGCCTGCATATGGCTTGCACCTAAAGGAAAACCGCGCCGCTCGGGCTTTGGTCGAGGTCGGCTCGATTCCAGTCGGTTGGGATCCCGAGCAGGCCGCGGTCGCGGTCGGCCACATCATCGGCCGCCGCTGCGGCGGCCTCGTCCCAGCGATCGTCGGCCTGCCGCCGGACATGAGCGAGGACGACTTGAAGGCGTTGGGCGCGGCCGCCGCCTCGTCGGGCGCGACAGCGCTGTTTCATGTCGTCGGGGTTACGCCAGAAGCGCCTGACCTCGAGACCGCCTGCGGCGGCCTTGCGCCGGAGCTTCGTCTGCGGCTGAGCGCCGAGGACCTGCGGCAGGCGGCGCGCTCGCTGTCGACCGTCGGCGACGGCTCGCCGCTTGGCGCGGTCTCGCTCGGCACGCCCCATTTCTCGCTCGCCGAATTCGCCCGCCTCATGCCGCTCCTCGACGGCC
Organism: uncultured Alphaproteobacteria bacterium; assembly: GCA_963832305.1. GTDB lineage: Bacteria > Pseudomonadota > Alphaproteobacteria > Rhizobiales > Beijerinckiaceae > Roseiarcus. The sequence continues at coordinate 11,615 of CAWHTU010000030.1, forward strand.
CGCGGCCGGCTGTGGACATCTGGATCAATTGCAGCAGGGCGACGCTCGGCGAGCTTCGCCAGCATGGCTGGGAGGAGAGGCTTGCCGCGGCGCGCGTCACTCTGGTCGCCGACACGTGCGTTTACATCGGCACACTCATGCGCTTCGGCGCGGGGACGGTCATGACCAATTCCGGCAAATGCGCCTACTACGGGCCGGCCAATCTCGGGGTCGAAGTCGCGTATGGATCGCTCGCCGAATGCGTCGCGTCGGCGCGCGCGGGCAAGGTGGTGCGCCTATGAGCGCGCGTGCGTTCGCCGCCGCGACGCTCGTTCCAGGCGCTGCCGCCGGCGCGCCGCTCATGCTCGACGAGCCGCTGAGCTTCTGGGGCGGGCTCGACCCTGCTTCGGGAACGATCATCGATCGCCGGCACCCGCAGCATGGCGCCAATGTCGCCGACCGCATGCTGATGATGCCGGGCGGGCGCGGCTCGAGCGGCGGCAGCGCCATCCTTGCCGAGGCGATCCGCCTCGGCAAAGGGCCGGCGGGCATCCTGATGCTGGAGCGCGACGCGATCGTCGTCGTCGGCGCATTGGTCGCAGCCGAACTCTACGGTCTCGCCTGCCCGGTCGCGCTGGCGAGCGAGCGCGACTGGCCGGCGCTGGCTGCGGCTGCTCGTCTCGCCATAGAGGCGGGACCGAGCCGCGCAGCGATCAGCGCCGAGGCTTAACGACTACACTCCTGGGGCGCGACGCGGCGGGCGATAGCCGCGCTGACGATGGAGGGGACGGGGCTTGGCGAGCGTCGCCGCGCCGCGAGCGTCGCGATGCGGGACGTGATGCGGGCGCTTCGGCGCTGGAGCCACAGCCGCCGCGCTCGCCGTCCGGCGCAGGATCGGCGCGGGCTTTGGGCCCGCGGCGCCGCGGCGGTCGATCTTGGGCAGGCTGAGGCGGGTCAGCCGCTCGATGGCGCGCAGGAGGTCGCGCTCTTCGTGGTCGCAGAACGAGATCGCCCGGCCGCCGGCGCCCGCGCGCGCGGTGCGGCCGATACGGTGGACATAGGCCTCGGCGACCTCGGGGAGTTCGAAATTGACGACATGGGTCACGCTGTCGATGTCGATGCCGCGCGCGGCGATATCGGTCGCGACCAGAACGCGCGTCTTGCCGTCCTTGAAGGCGCCAAGCGCCCGCTCGCGCTGGCCCTGGCTCTTGTTGCCGTGAATGGCGGCGGCGTCGACGCCTGCTTCGTCCAGCGTCCTGGCGACGCGGTCCGCGCCGCGCTTGGTGCGGGTGAAGACGAGTACGCGCGACATCGTCGCGTCGTCGAACAACTCAACCAGCATGTCGCGCTTCTTCGCCGTTTCGACGAAGACGACGCTATGCTCGACCCGGTCCGCGGTCCTGGCGGCCGGCGTCACCGCGACCTCGATCGGATCGTGCAGCAATTCTCCGGCGAGCGCGCGGATGTCGGTCGGCATGGTCGCCGAGAAGAACAGGTTCTGCCGCTTTTTCGGCAGTTCGCGCACAATGCGGCGAATTGGCTTGATGAAGCCGAGATCGAGCATCTGGTCGACCTCGTCGAGCACCAGGAATTCGACAGCGCTTAGGTTGGCGACGCCGGCGTCGAGGTGATCGAGGAGGCGGCCGGGCGTCGCAACCAGCACGTCGAGGCCGCCCTGGAGCGCGCGAATCTGGGCGCCGTGCGGCACGCCGCCGAATACGACCGCGATCTTGAGCGAAAGTCCGTCGGAGAGGTCGCGGAAGCTCTGGGCGATCTGGCTCGCAAGTTCGCGCGTCGGGCTCAAGACAAGCACGCGCGCGCCGCCTCTGGGCGCCGGACGCCGGTCGGTCGTGAGCCGGTTGAGGATCGGCAACGCAAAGGCCGCCGTCTTGCCGGTGCCGGTCTGGGCGATGCCGACGAGGTCGCGACCCTTCATCAGCGGCGGGATCGCCTGGGCCTGAATCGGGGTCGGACGCGCGAAGCCAAGCTTGGCCAGAGCGGTATTGAGGGGCGCGGCGAGGCCGAACCCGTGAAAATTATCCAAGATGAGAGTCTTTCAAGGTGCCGCGGCCGCGCGGGACGCGCGTTATGCGGCGTGGGGTTTAAAGGGAGGGGAAACGCCCCGCGTGTCCGGGCGTCAGATGCGAATTTAAAAGCGCCCGGCAGGCGGACTGAAAAGCCCTTCACGCGGCCGGCGCGCCAATGGCCGCACCAAGGCGGCTTGCCCTGCATGTGGACTGGGAGAGGGCCAAAGTCAAGCGACGATCCGCAATTCGCTGTTGCCGACCTCTCGATTTGGTGAGCGAAGACGGCTTCAAATGCGTCGTCTATCATCAATGCGTCGTCTATCACTTGAGCGAGAAGTCATCGCGAAGCCCATCGATGATCTTCGGCGTCGAGGTGCCCGCGCTCGCAAAACTCAAGGCGTAGATGATCTCCAACGGCAACGACGGCCTGCCTCCGGAGCAAATCGGCGAAACCGTGAAGACCGCACTGACCGTCAAGAGACCGAAGACCCGCTACACTGTGACCCCAATCCGCTGCAGAACCTGCTCGCGCTCACTCTGCCGAAACGCCTCATCGACGGAGTCATCGCGCGGCGCTTGGGCCTTCGCGCGTAGTTCCCCGCGGCGATGCGGCGCCTCCTGAACATCTCGAACTCCGCCCGATTGACCGCGCGCGCCGTCAATGCGAGGAACCGCCCCGAGTTAATCCGAGAGGGGCGATGAGCGCGACGATTGAGGTTTTGGGACTAGGCAATTCGCTGGTCGACATTCTCGCTTACGCCGATGACGACTATCTCAGCGCCCAGGAGATGCTGAAAGGAGCGATGAACCTCATCGACGAGGATCGCGCCGAGGCGCTCTACGCCGCCCGGGTCGATCCGCGGGTGATTTCCGGCGGCTCGGCCGCCAACACGATCGTCGGCGTCGCCTCGTTCGGCGTTCACGCGGCCTACATCGGCAAGGTCAAGCGCGATCCGCTCGGCGCGGCGTTTGCCGACGACATTCGCTCGACCGGCGTCAAGTTCGCAACCACTCCCGCCGAGCACGGGCCGGCGACCGGACGCTGCTTCATCTATGTCACGCCTGACGGCGAGCGGACGATGAACACCTATCTCGGCGCGAGCTCCTATCTCTCGCCCCCCGATGTGGACGAGGAGCTGGTGAAGGCGGCGAAGGTCGTCTATCTGGAGGGCTATATGTGGGACCGCCCTGCCGCCAAGTCGGCGTTCCAGAAGGCGGGCGACATCGCCCGCGCCGCAGGTCGGCGCGTTGCGCTTACCTTGTCGGATTCGTTTTGCGTCGACCGGTTCCGCGGCGAATTTATCGATCTCATGCGCTCAAAGACCGTCGACACGATCTTCGCCAACACCGACGAGATCCTGTCGCTGTACGAGACGCCGCATTTCGACGAGGCGCTCGACAACTTGCGCGCCGAGGGCGTGCTCGAAGTCGTGACCCGGTCGGAGAAGGGATGCGTGGTCGTCGACGGCGACCGGACCTGGGAGGCTCCCGCCTTCCCCATCGCCAAGCTTATCGACACGACCGGCGCAGGCGACATGTTCGCCGCCGGCTTCCTCGCCGGCCTCGCGCGAGACCGTGACATGGTCACTTGTGGACGGCTGGGCGCCCTCGCCGCGGCGGAGATCATCCAGCACCTCGGCGCGCGGCCCAACGTATCGCTGGCCGAACTCGCCGGGCAGAATGGGCTTTCCGTCTGACGGCCACGCGTTCGAGGTTCAGCGCGCGCAGTCATTGCCTCGGATGCGGCAGCACCGATAATGAACGCACGCCCTGCGCGCCGTGGATCAGAACGCCCTCTATGTCGGCGGTCGCCGAAGGCCCGGTGTGGAAGACGGCGTAACGCGCCTGCCGCCACTCCGGGCGACGGTAGGCACGGTGAATGTTGATGACGATGTCGGATGGATCGAGCAGCACGATCAGGTGCTGCGGGAGATAACCGAGCGTATTCACGCCCAGATCGGAGTCGGTCAGGCAAACCGAACCGGTTTCAGCCACACCGAACGACGCCCGAACGACGCCATAATCGACATCGGCGAGGTCTGCCGGTTTCATCCCCGGAACAAGGCGTTTGTTCCCGGGGATTTCCGGGACCTGTGAGCAGACAACCTTCGCGCCGGAAATCTTGTCCCGTATCGGCGCGAGCGGGTCGGCCGGATTGGGCGTCAGCAGTTCTCCGCCCATCCGCTCCAGTTCTCGGCCGAACGCCTCAAGAAGATTCACAGGCGGGTCGCCGTCGAACAGAGGGACCGAGGGTTCTCGCCGCTCGAGCTTAGGCGCATGCGCACGGATGGACGCCATGATTTCGCCACGGCTGCTCATTGTTTGGCCCCGCGGTTTTCCTTCCACCACTGGTGGAACGTCTGCTTCGGCGCATGCGGGACCTCGCGGCCGCGGCCCCAGGCATTGAGCCGGTTGTAGATGATGAACCGAGGCAGATGCCGTAACGCGCTGTCGGCTAACGGCAGAGCGGCACGGTAGAGCGCCGGGCTCGCCAGCAGCGCGCCGGCCGCCTTCATCATCGCTTTCTTCATCAGGGGAAGCTCATGCGTCTCCGCCATCACCCGTCGCCAATCGGCGATCTGCTCATGGATGTTGATCTTGACCGGACAAACGTTGCTGCAGCTGCCATTTAAGGTCGAAGAGAACGGCAGCCTGCTGTATTTGTGGGCGTTGAAGGTCGGGTCCAGGATGATGCCGATCGGCCCGGCGTAGGTCGCGCCATAGCTCAAACCGCCGCTCCGCCGGAACACCGGGCAGGTGTTCATGCATGCGCCGCAGCGAATGCATTTGAGCGACGGCCAGAACTTCTCCATCCCCAGCCGTTCCGACCGGCCGTTGTCGACCAGGACGACGTGCATCTCGCCGCCCGTGCGCGGGCCGCGGAAATGCGACGTGTATTGCGTCATGGGAGAGCCGAGCGCGCTGCGCGACAGGAGTCTGACGAAGACCGCGAGATGGTCGAGCCGCGGAATGACTTTCTCGATGCCCGCGGAGACAATGTGAAGCGGAGGCGTGTTCGCCGACAGGTCGGCGTTGCCCTCATTGGTGCAGACGACGACCGTTCCAGTCTCCGCCACAGCGAAGTTGCACCCGGTCATGCCTGCGTCGGCTGAAATAATCAACGGCCGAGTCGCTTCCCTCTGCGTTTCGGCGAGGTAATGGACGTCCTCCGTGTCCGGATCGGAGCCGAGCTTCTCGGCGAAGACGCTGGCGACGTCCGAACGCAGCTTGTGCACAGCCGGAACCACGACGTGGCTCGGCGCTTCGTCGTCGAGCTGCTGGATGCGCTCGCCCAAATCCGTTTCAATGATCTCGACCCCATGATCGCTCATGAACGGCCGCAAGCCGCACTCCTCCGTCAGCATCGACTTGCTCTTTATGAGCCGCTTCGCGCCGTGGCTTTGGAGAATGTCGAGCACGATCTGATTGTGCTCGCCAGCGTCGCGGGCCCAATGCACCTGAACGCCGTTGGCGCGCGCGTTGGTCTCGAATTGATCGAGATATGCGTCGAGGTGGGTGAGCGTATGCTCCTTGATGGCGGAGGCCAGGTCGCGAAGCTCCTCCCACTCCGCAATGCCGTGCATCTCGCGGTCGCGCTTCTGTCGCAAGTCCCAGAGCCGCTCGTCGTGCATCTTCTCGTGCTCGGGGGCGGCGATAAACCGGTCCGCGGCCTCGCTCTGATCGATTGGCCGATTGCCTCGTATCCTCGCGCCGCGTGGTTGAGCCTCCCGAACCCGAGGGCGGATCGGCGCCGAGGCTCCCTCCGCGTGGTCGAGGCGCTTGCCGCCCCGAGTCTCTCCTTCCGGCGGTCCGTTGTTGAGGAGATCGCGATGGAGGATCGGCTGCTCGCTCACGAGCGGGCTCCATTCAAGATTTGCGCGATGTGGATATACTTTTGCGGCATCCGAAACCGTTCGGCGCATCCCTGCTGATGCAGCATGCAGGAGCTGTCGGATGACGTGACGTACTCCGCGCCGGACTGATGCTGATCAAGTACCTTGTCATGCCCCATTTTGGCCGAAACGCCCTCCTCGAACACCGAGAATGTGCCGCCGAACCCGCAGCATTCGTCCGGGCGCGCCAGGTGGACAAACTCGATCCCTTTCACCTTGCTGAGGAGGTCCATAGGCTTCGAGAAAGGCTCTTCGCGCAGTTCGGACATACTGGCGATGCGCAGACCGCGAAGCGCCTGGCAATTGTTGTGCAATACGACCTTGTGAGGAAATTCCGCCCACGGAAACGCGTCCGCCTTTAGAATGTCGTGCAGGAACTCGACGAGCTCGAACGTCTTCGCCCGAACCTGCCGGACCTCCTCGGTCTGCTCGACCGCGTCGAGGTTGAAGCGGACCTGATGGGCGCAGCTTCCGGACGGCGTCACGATATAGTCGTATGGGGCGAAGTTGCGGACGAAGAGCGCCTCCGTCGCGGCCGACTCGGCGTGGCAGCCAGTATTGGTCATCGGCTGGCCGCAGCACGTTTGGTCGTAGGGGTACTCGACCTCGAGACCAAAGCGCTCCAATAGCTCAAGCGTGGCGACGCCGACCTCGGCATGAAAGGCGTCTACGTAGCAGGGAATGAACAATCCGACGCGCATGGGCTGCTCCCGATGAGGACGGACGAAAGTCATTCCCTCAAAAGCGAGAGGCGATGTCAAGTCGGCCGATGGTGAGCTGTCTTCGCCCGCGCGGGAAGCGTAGCTATTGCTATTCCACTTCGGGCGCCGTCTTCGCCTTCGCGTCGGCGAGATGGCGCTTGAAATCGCTCATCGAGGCGAACTTGAACGTCCCTTCGCTCGTTTCGGCCTCGATCGAGCCGTCGGCGAAGATCTTGTAATTGGCGCCGGCCGACGAATAGCTGCCGATCATGCTCGGCGGCGACTCCGGCGTCTCCAGCACCGTCTCGATCGCATCGAACGACGGCAGATGGCCGGCGCGATTGATGTTGACCGGGCTCTCGTCCTCCATCGCAGCCGCTTCATCGACGCCGTCCGGCGTCTCCGCTCCGACCGCGGCAGCCGCAACGACGATCTCCTCGACCGGCGGCGCCGCCTCGACTTTCGGCGCCGCATCGAGCGCCGCGAGCCCGCGGTCGTCCGCCGTGTCGAAGGCGACGGGCGCCGTCGATTGCCGCATAAGCTTCGCGAGCGCGTCGATGCGCAGGATGGCGACCCCAATGGCGAAAGTCACGACCGCCGCCGCGACGCCGACCGCGGCCGCCTGGGCGTACAAAACCCCGAGAGTGTCCGGCAACAGGTCGAGGCTCTGGTAGCCGCTCGCCGCGCCCGCGACCAGCAGGACGAGACTCAGCGCGAAGATCAGTATCGCCATCAGGCCATCAATCCCGAGATTTTGTCGAAACCTCGACAGCTCTGGGGTGGAGATTGGGAATCATCAACCCCAGCTGAGCATGTACTGCAACGCGGTCAGCCGCGCGAACCGAAAATCGCCGAGCCGACCCGGACATAGGTCGCGCCGAGCTGCACGGCAAGCGGCCAGTCGGCGCTCATCCCCATCGAAAGCTCGTCGATCTGGTTGCGTTTGGCGATGACGCCGAGCAGGGCGAAATGCGGCGATACCGGCTCATCCGCGGGGGGAATGGCCATCAGGCCCTCGATCGTCAGCCCATGGGTCTGGCGGCAGCGCGCGATGAAGGCGTCGGCGTCCTCGGGAAGGACACCCGCCTTCTGCGGCTCCCCGCCGGTGTTGACTTCGACGAACAGGCGCGGGCGTTTGCCGGCCCTCTGCATCTCGCGCGCCAGAGCCGCGGCGATTTTCTCCCGGTCGACGGTTTCGATGACATCGAAGGTTTCGACCGCTTCCCGCGCCTTGTTGCTTTGCAGCGGCCCGATCAGGTGGAGTTCGATCGTCTTGCCGAGCGCCGCGGCGCGGGCGCGCAACTCCCGCCATTTGGGGATCGCCTCCTGGACCCGGTTCTCGCCGAAGCGGGTCTGGCCGCCGACGGCGATCGTGGGCCAGACGTCGTCGGCGGAAAAGGTCTTGGAGACGGCAACGAGCTTGATCGATTCCGGCCCCCGGCCGCAGTCGCGCGCCCGCCGGGCGATCTCTTCGCGCAGCGCAACGAGGCGCGCAACCGCGCCCTCGGGCGAGTTCAAAGCGTCCGACAAAGCCTGCTCCGTGGCGCGCGCCTTGAGGGCGCACAGGCGACCGGCGCCTGCCTCTTGCGCGGCAAAATGGTCGTCCGGTATCGTTTTGTCCAGGGAGGAAAACCCATGACCGCCTATCCTCAATGGAAGCTCGGCCTCATCGACTCGGCGTGGTTCGGCTCGCCATACGAGGGAACCCCTGGCAAGCGGGAAGCGAAGAAAATCGGCTTCGACAGCCTCGATCTTTTCATCGGCTTCGACCCGGGGCGCATGACGCCGGCGGAGCGGCGCCAATACGCAAACGAGGTCGGCGCCGCCGAAATGCCGATCAATTCGCTCGTGTGCACCTGCCTCGGTCTCAGCGATTTCAACCCGGCCGTCCGTTCCTTTCATATCGAACGGGCAAGAAACGTCGTCGATCTGGCGTCCGAGTTTCGCGCCAGCAACCTCTGCTTCGTCCCGGGCGAGTACATGTTCCAGCACCGCCTCCTGCCGGCGGAGAGCGAGTGGAAGCTCGTGGTGGACGCGACCCAGCAGGTCGGACGCCATGCCGCGGAGCGCAGCCTCGAACTCGCGATCGAGCTCCTCCCCTTTGACTACGCGTTCATCCGGACGCTGGAGGACATGGAACGCTTTCTCGACGCGGTGGATCTCAAGAACGTCAAAGCCACCGTGGACATCTCGCATTTCTGGCTTATGCGCATTCCGCCTGAGGCGCTGAGCCGGCTCAAGGGCAGGATCGCCCAGGTTCACGTCTCGGATTGCGACGGCGCCAATCATGGCGATCTGCCTCCCGGGCGAGGAAATACTCCGTTCGGCGAGTACCTCTCCGCCATTCGAGACGCGGGTTTCGCCGGCGCCGCCTCGGTCGAGCTGGAATTTCCGCCCGACATAAGCCAGATGCGCGACTGGGTGGCGGAAGCGTATGGCTCGACGCTGCGTGAATTGAAGGCCGTCGGCGTCCACTGATCCGCCGTCGGCTGAACCCCGCCCGGCGCCCTTGCCTTTTAGCCGAAGCCCGCGCATGAGGGCCGGAACTTCCCTCATCCAGACGGCTTCCATGGGCTTCAAATGCGGCATCGTCGGCCTGCCGAACGTCGGCAAGTCGACGCTTTTCAATGCACTGACGCAGACGGCGGCCGCGCAGGCGGCAAACTATCCGTTCTGCACCATCGAGCCCAATGTCGGCGACGTCGCAGTGCCGGACCCGAGGCTCGCGGTCCTGGCCGACATCGCAAATTCGAAGGAGATCATTCCGACCCGGCTCACCTTCGTCGACATCGCCGGCCTTGTGCGCGGCGCTTCGAAGGGCGAAGGGCTCGGCAATCAGTTTCTCGCCAACATTCGCGAGTGCGACGCGATCGCCCACGTGGTGCGCTGTTTCGAGGACGGCGACGTCACTCACGTCGAAGGCCGCATCGACCCTCTGTCCGACATCGCCACCATCGAAACTGAACTCATGCTTGCGGATCTTGAAAGCCTCGAGCGGCGAATCGCCCAGATCGAGAAGCGGGCCAAGGGCGGCGACAAGGAGGGCAAGGATCTGCTCGCCCTCGCGGAGCGGAGCCTGGCCGAGCTCAGGGACGGCCGCCCGGCGCGCGCCGCCGGCGTCGGCCGTGACGAGCGGCGGCTCTTCCAGTCGCTCGGCCTGCTCTCGTCGAAGCCGGTCCTCTATGTCTGCAACGTCGACGAAGCGTCGGCGGACAAGGGCAACGGCTATTCCGATCAGATCAAGCAGCAGGCGGCCACGGAGGGCGCGGCGGCGGTCGTCGTCTCGGCGAAGATCGAGAGCGAGATCGCGATTTTGCCCCAGGCCGAGCAGAAGGCCTATCTCGAGGCGGTCGGATTGAGCGAGCCGGGGCTCGACCGCGTCATCCGCGCCGGCTACGACCTTCTGCATCTCGTCACCTTCTTCACCGCCGGGCCGAAGGAGGCGCGGGCGTGGACGGTTGAGAAGGGAGCCAGGGCCCCGCAGGCGGCCGGCGTCATCCACACCGACTTCGAAAAAGGTTTCATCCGCGCCGAGACGATCGCCTACGACGACTACGTTGCGGGACGCGGCGAAGCGGGCGCGCGCGAAGCCGGGAAGCTCCGGCTCGAAGGCAAGGACTATATGGTCGCGGATGGCGATGTGATGCATTTCCGCTTTGCGAATTGAGCGCCATGTCCGCAGCGCTCACGTTCGAGGACTTTCCTCCCGGCGAGGTGGTCGAATATGGCGGGATCGAGGTTTCAGCCGGGGAGATCGTCGAGTTTGCGCGCGAGTTCGATCCGCAGCCCTTCCATACCGATGAAGAAGCGGCGCGCGGGGCGACCGGCGGCCTCATCGCGTCGGGATGGCACACGACCGCTCTGCTCCTGCGCATGAACTGCGACGCCTTCCTCTTACGCGCGGCGGTCATCGACGAGCCGGGGATCCAGGAAATCCGCTGGGAGCGTCCGACAAGGCCGGGCGACCAGCTACATGTCCGACGGCGCACGCTCTCTAACCGGCCTCGCGACGCCGGCGCCGGCGAAGTCGAGTTTCTCTATGAGGTCGTCAATCAGGACGGCCTGGTCGTTATGACCCAGCGGAGCCTCCTCATGCTCGAGCGGCGCCCGGCACACGGAGGGACTTGAGCGGTCCGATGTTCTACGAGGACTTTCGCATTGGCCGGTCGACCGACCTCGGCCAAACGATCTTTTCCCGCGAAGCGATCCTCGCCTATGGGCGGAGGTTCGACTCGCGCATCCTCTGCGCGGTCGGGGGAGGCGCGCCCCTCATTGCCTCGGGACTGCACGTGGCTGCCGCGGGGATGCGCCGGCTGGTCGAGACGCGCGACGCCTTACGCTCGGAGAGTGCCGCACGCGGCGAAGCGCTGCCGGAACTGGGGGTATCGCCCGGCTTCAAAGACCTGCGCTGGGGCTGCCCGGTGCGTGAGGGCGACGCTGTCGCCTATTCGATAGAGACCATCTCGAAGCGCGAGACCTCCAAGCCGAAGTGGGGTCTGGTCGGCAATAGCTTCCGCGGCGTCAACCAGCGCGGGGAGGAAGTCCTGGCCTTTTCGAGCGTCGTTCTCGTCGCCCGGCGGCCGGGAGAGGCGTAATTTCCTTCGCGGACGCGGGTAGGATTTTACCCGGCGATCGTCTAGGGTGCCGCCGCCGCGGCCAATTTTGCATGCGGCGAGGCGCGCGAAGCGAACGAAAGTCTGTTAGAAGGACGCCAGTCGTTCCTTTGCAGGATCGAGGGGAGTCGCAATGGCAATCAATCTTGTCAGTCTTGTACAGCAATTTCTGACGCCGCAATTGGTGAGCAGCCTGGCGCAGGCGCTCGGGATCAATGACGCGGTCGCGCAGAAGCTTGCAACCGCCGCGGTCCCGGCGATCCTCGCCGCTCTTGGCACAGCGGCGGCGGCGCCCGGCGGAGCCCAGAAGATTTCCGATGCGATCTCGAATTCAGACCCGGATGTCCTAACGAAGATTACCCAGGCGGCGTCAAGCGGCAATACTCGCTTCCTCAACGAAGGCGCCACTGCCTTGAGCGGCCTGTTGGGCGGCGGGGGGCTCGCGAGCCTCGCAGGCGCCCTGAGCCAATATTCCGGCGCGCCGCACCCGGCGACGCAGTCGTTGCTGGGCGCCGTCACCCATGCGGTGATCGGCACACTGGGCCAGCAGGACCCGTCGACCTGGTCGGACCCATCGGCGATCGCTTCGCTGTTCGCCACTCAGAAGAGCGCGATTGCCGCCGCCTTGCCGTCTGAGGTGTCGAGCTTGCTCGGCTCGTCTGGACTGCTCGCTGGTCTCGGCGGCGCCGCTGCGGCCGCGACCCAGAGGGCGACGTCGACGGTTTCGAGCGCCGCGACCGCCGCGAGCTCGACCGCAAGCTCCGCCGCCAGGAGCGTGCAGGCTGCGGCGCCCAGTTCGAGAAGCTTCCCGATGTGGGCGATCATTCTGATCGTCATCGTCGTGCTCATCGCGATCTACTGGTTCATGACCCAAAGCCAAAAGCCCGCTGAGCCGGCGAAAACGGGCATGTTCGATCCGCCCGCAACGATCGAATTGGCGCTGCGGGCGACGCCCTACGCGAGCGAACCGCAGCGCGGCTGAGAACAGCGCTCGGGCGATGGGGCCGGGGTTTCGCGCGCGGGTATTGGGCTGGCTGCGTGCGCCGATGGCGGGAGCGACCCTTCCCTGCCGCGCGGGCGTGCTCTGTTTCATTGGACTGGCGGCGGTCGCCGCCGGCTGCTCCAGCCGTCCCTACGGCACCCTCATCGTCGGGGCGAGCGCTCCTGACGCGAGCAAGGTCGACATTCTCGTCGCGACGACGCGGGCGCCGGTCCTCGAGCCGCCGGGGGTGATGTTCGGGCGCTCGCGGGGACGCGGACTCGATTTCGCCGATATCGTCGTGTCCATCCCGCCGGACAGCGCGCGCCAGCCCGGAGAGATGCAACTTCCCTCGTCGGCGCCAGGCAACCCCGAACGCGAATTCGTCATCCTGCGCGCGGATCGCATGAACCTCGCCCAGGCGAGAGCGAATTTCGACTCGCGGATCCGGCGCACGCCGGGGCGTAGGGTCCTCATCTTCGTCCACGGGTACAACACCCGCTTTGAGGAGGCAGTCTACCGCTTCGCCCAAATCGTTCACGACGCCAGGGTCAATGTCGCCCCGGTATTGTTCACCTGGCCGTCCGGCGGCAACCTGACGGATTATGTGTACGACCGCGACAGCGCGCTTTATTCGCGCGACGGGCTCGAGGCCGTGCTGCAGGCGCTGGTCAACGATCCGTCAGTCGACTCCATCACCATCCTCGCCCATTCGATGGGCAACTACCTGGTCATGGAGTCGCTCAGACAGATGTCGATCCGCAATCGCGGCCTGTCGCCCAAGATCCGCGACGTGATGATGGCGGCGCCGGACATCGACATCGACGTCTTCCGGCGTCAGATCGCGGAAATCGACACCGGGCCGCGGCCGGCCTATTTCACGCTGTTCGTGTCGCGCGACGATCGCGCTCTCGGCGTCTCAAGTTTTCTCGCGCGCGATTCGACCCGCCTTGGCGCGCTCGATCCGACAGAGGAACCCTACCGGTCGATTCTCGAGAAAGGCAGGGTGCAGGTCGTCGACCTCACCAAGATCGACTCGACCGACTTCACCAACCACAGCAAGTTCGCGAGCGGCGAGGTCGTGGGCGCGATTGGCGAGCGCCTGGCGGAGGGGCAAACGCTCAGCGAGGCCAAGGCGGGTCTGGTCGAATCGCTGGGCACGTTCACGGGCGGCGCAATCGGCGTCGCCGCCGGCGTGGCCACAGGCGCCGCCGTCGCGCCCGCCAAGATCTTCGACCCAACGCGATATGAGAAGTCGGTGGACACCGCGGCAGGAGCTTCTTCGCTGAGCCAGTGACGGTCAGGCTGCGGAAGCGCTGTTGGTCCGGGACAGGAAGGGCCGATGGGCGCGCGCTTGGCCTCCCTTTGGATTTTTCTTCCCTCGGCTTTGAAAACGCTTCCGAGGGGCGCGGAGCCTCGCTCACGCCGTTTCGACCCGCAATTTCAGAAAGCCCCCGGGCGCCAAGCCCATCGAGGTCAGCCTGAGGCCTGCCGGCGCCGGAAGCGCCGCCGCCGCAGGCGAGGTCAGATAGGTCGCAACCACCGTGCCCGGCCAAGGGGCGAGGCGCCAATTGCCGTCCGACTTCGGCGCGATTTCCTTCGCGCTTTGAATGTACTTGAGGACCACGTCGCGGTTGGCGTCGGGGGCCTCGATCGCCACGCTCGTTCCATCGCAACCCGGGAAACCGCCGCCGCCGCTGGCGCGATAGTTGTTGGTGACGACGAGAAACGCCTGTCCCGGATCGATTGGCGCGCCGTTGAAGGCGAGATCGCGGATGCGGCGCGCGTCGGGCGCAACGAGCACACCCGATTCGTCGTAGCGGGCGGGCTCAGTCACATCGATGACGTATTCAACGCCGTCGATCACATCGAAATTGTAGGAGGCGAAGGCGGGACCCAGCAGCGGCTGCTCGTCACGAGACGCAGGATCGATCCAGCAGAAGATGGACGCCGATCGCTCGAGCCATTCGCTCAGCGTCAAGCCGTCGACCTTCACCACTCTCACGCTGTTGGGATACGGGTAGATGTCGGCGACATCCTTGATCGCGATCGGACCCGGCGCGATGTCGGTATAGAAGTCCGGTCCGCCGCGTCCTCCGCATTTGAACGGGGCCGAAGCCGAAAGAACCGGGAGCGAGGCGTAGTCGGCGCGCGCCGCAGCCAGCAGCGCCGCATAAACGCGCTGGGCCTCGTTGACGAGCTCGACCGTCGGATCGTCGGCGATCAGCGCCAGATAGGTATGCAGCGGCGTCGCGAGCCGACCGACCGGCGTGCGGACATAGTGGAGCGTGGCGGTGTGCGCGGCCTTGGCGGCGTCGAGCACCGACGCGTCCGATTTGACGAGAGCGATCGCGGCGCCGCTGGCGTCCCGCCGCGCGATTGGCCGGACCTCGACATTCGCCTCAGCAACCCGCCAGCGGCCGGCGTCCAGCTTGAGACCGAGATCGATGACCCCAAGATGGCTGCCCCAATATCCGGCCATGACCGCGGGCTTGCCCTGAAGCATCCCGCGCTCATTGTCCGCGCCAGGCGCGCCGACAAAGTCCTCGCCGGGAAACAGCAGATGCTGGTGACCGAGGAACACGGCGTCGACGCCGTCGAGGCGGGCGAGGTCCTGCCCGGCATTCTCCTCCCCCGGTGTGGAAGCAAGCCGGGAAATGCCGGAATGGCATAACGCGACGATGAGATCGACGTGGCTCCTGAGTCGGCCGATCTCAATCCGCGCCGCCTCGACGATATCGACAGTCCTCAGGCGCCCGCGGATATGGGCTTCGTCCCACTGCGCGATCTGCGGCGGCGCGACGCCGATCACGCCGACCCTGAGCCGGCGCGTCGTCCCGGATTCGTCGGCGAAGTCGCGCTCGATGACGATCGAAGGGGGGAACCAGGGCGAGCCGTCGGGCTTCAGGACATTGCAGCAGACAACGGGAAAGCGCGCCTGCGCATAGGCGCGCTCCAGCGCCTCGAGGCCATAGTTGAATTCATGGTTGCCGAGCGTGGCGACCGCGTAGTCGAGCCTGTTCATGGCGGCAATCACCGGATGGATGGCGCTCGCGTCGCTGATGATCGCGGTGGCAGCGAAGTCGCCAAGCGGCGTGCCCTGGAGAATGTCGCCGTTGTCGAACAGGAGGCAGTTGGAGCATTCGCTCCGCGCCCGGGCGATCAGAGACGCGGCGCGCGCGAGGCCGACCGAGTTATCCGGGCGATCACGATAGTAATCGTACGGATAGAGATTGGCATGCAGATCGGTCAGGCAAACAAGGCGCAGGCGCAGCCTGGGCGCGGCGCCTGCGAGCGGGGGTTCCATGTCGTCCTCGCGGCAACCTTTGAAGCGGTGACCAAGGTTTGGGACGGCGGGGAAAGGACCCGCGCCCCCGGCTTTCCGGTCAAAGAGGCGTTTGCTGACGGGCGCCGCCGCTCGGCGTCGGAGACTGGCTCATCGGCGCGCTCGTGGGGGCCGCTCCCGGCGCATCGTCCCAGCCGCCTGACGGCGCCGTGACCTCGTTTGCCGCCGGATCGGGCTTGACGGGCTTGAATTTCGCCAGAGATTCCGCAGCGTCGGCGAGCGAGACCGGGTCCATCTTGGCGGCGACCTCATCGCGTTTCTTGGCTGCGTCCGCGTCGCCCTGCTGAGCGGCGAGCGAGAACCACATCCACGACTGGCGCAGGTCCTGCCCTACGCCGAGGCCGCGGGCGTAAAGGATCGCGAGATTGTACTGACTGTCGCGGACGCCAAACTCGCCCGCCTTGCGAAACCATTTGGCCGCTTCGACATAGTCCGGCTCGTCGCCGGCCGGCTCGGCATCCATCACCGCCAGGTTATGGGCGGCCCGAGCGTTGCCGGCTTGCGCCGCCCTAAGGTACCAGCCCTTGGCCGCCGCCCGGTCAGGAGCGACGCCAATGCCCTTCTCGAGCATCGATCCGAGCCGATATTGGGCCGGGGCGAGGCCGAGCGAGGCGGCGCGTTCGAACCAGCGGGCAGCCGCCGATTGATCCTTCGGCGCTCCGCGGCCTTCGAACAGGCGCAGGGCGAGCTCATATTGGGCCGCCGGCGCTCCAGCGGCGACGGCGTCGCGCAGGCTCGTGGGTATTCCGGGCGGGATCGCCGCCAGGAGCTCGGCCGACGAAGGCGCGGCCTGTGAGGGAAGAATGGCCGCGTCCGGCCTGGCGGTCGGTTGAGGGATCGAAGCGGTTGGCGCCCGGTCGAGCGGTTTCGAGGCGCCGGCAAGGGCGGGCGGCTTGAGCGGCGAGGTCTCGACTTTCGCGGTCTTGGCCGCCTGCCCGTCCAGCCCTGACCGCTGCAGAAACGGGGCTCGCACGCCAACCTCGCGCGCCGCGATTGTCGCCGCGATCGCGAGAGCGACGCCGAGCAGCACAGTACGCTTATGGCTGGCGTAGAACGCCTTGGCGCTTTGAACGCCGCGCATGGCCAGCGGCGCCGGCTCCTGCCCGACGGCCTTGGAGCCGCGGCCGCTCGCCGCTGCGCCGTCGCTTTCGACCAGCGCCTGCGCGGCGCGCCGCGCAGCGGCGATATGGACGCTGACCGCGGGATTGGTTTTGGGCCCGATCATCTGCGCCAGTTCACGGGCTTCTCGCGCGCGTTGCGGCGCTCCGGCGCCCGGCTCGATCAGAAAGTCCTCGCCGCTCGCCGGCTGAAGCGAACGGTCGTCGGCGCCGCGGGCGTCCGTGGCCTGGGATGCGCGTTGGGCGATCTCGGGTCCGAGCGCCTCTACGCCCGGCAGCGCCGCGCCGGCGGGTCTGGGCGCTGCCGTATCCGCGGGCGGCCGCAGCTGATCGTCGACCTCGCCCGTAAGCTCGCTCTCGATGCTCGCGAGGCGCGTAACCAAGGTCTCGAGAACGTTTTGCAACTCGGCAAGGCGCGACTGGGTGCGCCGGTCGGCGCTCGCGTGCTCGGCTCTAAGTTCGGACAAATGGGCGCCGAGCGCAGCATGAAACGCGGTCAGGGTTTCCGACTCGCGGGAGTTCGGCGCCGCCTCCACTTTACGCACCCTGTCGAGCAGCTCCCGCAATACCGGCTCCGGATCGTCGGCTTGGACGGCCGTCGCCGCCAGCGCGTCGATGCGATCGTAGATAGTGGCGATCTGCCGGGCAAGAGCCTCGGAATCCTCGTGCCCCGGGCTGAACTCTTGAAGACGCCGGGCGACCTCGTCGGCCACGCGCTCGGCGATCTCTCGATCCGAAAGCGTAGGAGCGCTCGCGTCGATCTTGGCCTCGAGAGCACGCAACTGCGCCTCGATCGGACTGAAATCGACCGGCGAGGCGACCGCATCGAGCCGGGAGCCGAGGTCGGTGAGAACCGGCTCGAGCCACCGCGCGCCGATCTCGGCGTCAGCGAGGCGGTCGAGCTTGCCGCCGAACTCGCTCAAGACCGGCTCGAGCCAGCGAACGCCGGCGTCCGAAATCGGCGAGCCGATCAAGCTTTGCGCTGATCTCAGCCGCCATTGATTG
Source organism: uncultured Alphaproteobacteria bacterium (assembly GCA_963832305.1). Lineage (GTDB taxonomy): Bacteria > Pseudomonadota > Alphaproteobacteria > Rhizobiales > Beijerinckiaceae > Roseiarcus. The sequence goes on from CAWHTU010000030.1 coordinate 29,276, forward strand.
GAGGACGCGCGCGTCCGCGTCCGTATGGCCGGCGGCCTCGAGTCTGGCGTCGAGATCGCGCAGGAGCTTTTCGATCAGGCCGATGTCGGCCGCAGGCGGCGCGCGCGCTTCGAGCGATTGACGCACCTCGTCGATGCGCCGCGCCAGGTCGTCGAACGGGCGGGGATCGATAGCGGCGGGAGGGTTGGGGCGAGCAATTTCCTGATCGAGCCGAGCGGCGATCTCTTCCAGACGCCGTTCGATCGACAACAGCGCCTCGGGCGGCGTGGACCGCTCGATCTCGCGCCGCGCCTCGGCCAGGAAAGCAGCCACTTCAGCCAACTCGACATGGGGCGCGGGGCTAGCGCCGAGTTGCTCTACACGATCGGCAAGTTCGCCGATCCGCCGTTCCATGCGTTCGAGCGGCGCGGTCCTCAAGGCGGCGGAAGCGAGAAGGTTGCGAACCTCCTCGGTCTGCCGTCTGATGCGCTCGAACGTCTCAGGTTTGATCGTTGTCGCCGCGAGGCTGTCGATCTTGCCGCCGATGGCGCGGATCTCCCGTTCCAGCCCGGCAGCGACCGCCTGCGGGTCGCGCGTCTTCACCACCGCACGCAATTCGGCCGCCATCGCCTCTAACGGGACGAGCAGCGAGTCGCCGCGGCCATCCTGACGCGCGATCTCGACGCGCTGCATGAGGTCGCGGATCGCGCCTTCGAGTGCGACGATCGCATTGCGCGGCGCGAGGTCCGCCAGGCTCTCGCTCATCGCCGCGATCTCGGCCCGCATCGCGCCGAGATCGATGGCGGGGCCGCGCGGATCGCTTTGCTCGCGCCGGAGGTCGTCGAGCTTTAGCGCGAGGGCTCGAATGTCATCGCGCAACAATTCCGACAGTGGCGACGCCGGGCCGGATTCCGCAACCGCGGCCGGCGCGTCGAACTTATCGACGGCCGGGGGCGACTGCACGCGCACGGTCGTATCCGGGCCAGGCGCGGGCGCGGCGGCGGCGCCAAGCTCCTGGCGGCGCATGGCGATCTGCGACACCGCGACCTCTAGATCGAGCCGCGGGTTCGGCGCCGCTCCCTCGCCGGTTTGAACCTGGCTGCTCCAACGGCCGTTGATCGCTTCCAACCGCCTGACAGCATCGATCAACGCCTGCCGATCGCCATCCCGCGCCGCATTCGAGCGCTCGAGGATCTCGGCGACCAATTCGAATGCGCGCGCGGCGCGCGCTTCGGCGCGCGAGAGTCTCGCCTCAAAGCGCTCGATCGCCGTATCGAAAGAATCCGGAATCCCCGGCGCTGGCGGTTCACGCGCGGCCTCGTTTTGTCGCGCGATCCGCTCGAGACGTCCCGCGGCCGCGTCGAGCCGCTCGTCTTCGGTTTCGTTGTTATCCAGCCCGGCGCCTTGCGCGAGGGCGGCCTGGTCGGCGATCGCTTCGTCCAGCCAATCATCAAGTCGCATGCCGGCGCGGCGAGCGGCTTCCTCAGCTGCGTTCCGAGTTCGCCGCCCTACCCCCGCGATCGTCCACGCCATGGATTTGTTCATGTCCTCGCCCATCGCCGGCGGCCGCAAATCGTCGCGCGCTCCAGGGGCGACGGTACGGGACAATTGTTTCGGCGGTCGTGGTGAAGAAACGGTTAAGGCCGCTTCGGGCCGGCCCGCGCACGGTAGCCGCCCCGGACCATATTGGTTGTACTTGTGAGTTGTTGCAACTTTTGATTGCATTCACGATTCAATCAGGCATAGTTGGAGCGAATCGCGCAGGGGCGCGCGAATCACGAAGGCGCGAACGCAACGGCGCCGACGAAAGGAGAGGTTATGAGCCGGATAACGTCGTTAAATCACTCGAGCGTGGGGACTTCAGCCACGCTGCTCGGGGAAGAGGGCCGCTCTGCGTCCAATTCGGCGCAGTCGGAGATGACCATCAGCCAGATGTCGCGTCTGTTCGGCGTCAGCTTGCGCACGTTGCGGTTCTACGAGGATCGCGGCCTCATCAAGCCGCGCCGGGAGGGTAATGCCCGGTTTTATCGCGGCGCCGATCGCGTCCGCATGGAGATGATCCTCAAGGGCAAGAAACTCGGCTTCACCCTAACCGAGATCCAGGATCTGATCGGCGGCAAGGGGACGACGGAGACCCCGGACCTCGAGGATCAGCTCAACGCGCAGCAGATCGTCACTCAGATTGGCCATCTGGAGCGGCAGCGGGGCGAAATCGACAGCGCCATCGAGCGGTTGCGGGCAACTCAAAGCCGACTCGCCCCGGGCGCCGCCGCGTGAGCGGCGGACGAAAAGGGGCGGCCGCGCCGCGCCGGACTAGGCCTTGATCCGCGCCGCCTCGACGATGCAGAGCGCTTCGGCGAAGGCGGCGTCAATCCCGAGATGGGTCGTGTCGAGCCGAACCGCGTCGTCGGCTGAGCGCAACGGCGCGGCGGCGCGGCCGGAATCGCGGGCGTCGCGGCGAATGATCTCGGTCAAGATCGCGTCATAGTCGGCCTTTTTCCCACCCTGGATCAATTCGAGCGCACGCCGCTGCGCCCGCGTCGCCGCGCTGGCGGTGACAAAGATCTTCACGTCTGCTTCCGGACAAACGACCGTGCCAATGTCCCGACCGTCGAGGACTGCGCCGCCCGGCCGGGCGGCAAAGGCCCGCTGCGCCTCGATGAGCGCCGCGCGGACGCCAGGCATCGCGGCGACCACGGACGCCGCCTCCCCCATCTGGCGGGTGCGCAATGTAGCATCGTCGAAATCTGTGAGGGCCAGTCCACGGGCGGCGGCAACCGCGGCGGCTTCGTCGTAGAGGTTACGATCCTCGGCGATGAGCGCAGCAGCGGTCGCGCGGTAAAGCAGCCCGGTGTCCAGATGCGGCAGCCCGTAATGCGCGGCGATCCGGCGCGCGATCGTCCCCTTCCCCGAGGCCGCGGGGCCGTCGATGGCGATGATCATCCGCAGCCGCCCGCTTTACGAGACTCCCTGCCCTCAAAGGGCTCTTAGAGCGCGGCGACACGGCTGTCGAGGCTGGAAAAATGACGCCGTAACCGATCGCGAAGACGGTCGTTACGGAACGATCGCGCGCGCCTCATATCCGGCCGCCCGCTGCTCCCTCACCCGCACTCGACATCGCTCGGCGGCGCCTTTCGGTCGGGCCGTCCGGCCAAATGCGAGCGATGCTTTGGCCGCCTGGTTGGCAAGTCCACTAACTCAACGACGCACTTCAGCAGGCGAATTAACCATGATTAAAACCTCTCATGTTGAATGTGAAAATCCCCTTGACGTTTCGATAACGTGACTACAACCTATCGGTTGTGACTGGCCTTTGGATGCGGGTGGTTAGCCACGTCGCGATGCGCCCGGTTTGGCGCATTTCCAAAGGAGGGACTTCAACGTGAACCATAGGCTAATGTGGGGCGCGGCCGTTATTGCGGCCGTCCTGTCCCTGCCGGCGTTCGCCGGCAACCTTGTCACCAACGGCAGCTTCGAAGACAATTTCGGCGCCGGTCAATTCAATCAAACGCTTCCGGGTTCGGCGGGAGGCCAGAGCGCCGGAGCGCCCGGCACGACGGCGACCGGCTGGGTAATGACGGGAACCAACTCCAGCTATCCCAGCGGCTATGCGTTCATCTTCGGCAACACTGACAGCTTCACCACGACGAACGCTGGCGTCGGACCGACCTCGCAGTACGGGAACCCGGGCGGCCCCGCCACCTTGCCTCTGTGGGGCAGCCCGGCCGATGGAAGTCCCGCCGGAAATTACTTCTATGGGGTGGACTCGACCTTCCACCCGTCCGCGCTCAGTCAGAACATCAGCGGCCTGACGGTGGGCGACACGTATACCCTCTCCTTCGACTATGCCGCTGCGCAGCAGTATCTCTATAGCGGCAACACGACCGACGAATGGGTGGTGACCCTGGGAAGTCAGACGATAGCTACGACTACGATTGACTTGGCCAGCCATGGGTTTTCCGGCTGGATGTCCGACTCGATCACCTTCACGTACGAGGGCGAAGGACCGAACCCGAACCTTCTGACGTTCATTGATATCGGCGCGGGAGGCTGCGATTCCAACTTCATGCACTGTGCGATAACCGATCCGGGCGCCAGCGGCGGGCCTCCGTTCTCCTTGCTGGATGACGTTTCGCTGAGTTCGTCGGTGCCCGAGGCGTCGACCTGGTCGATGATGCTCGCCGGGTTCACCGGTCTTGGCTACGCGGGCTTCCGCCGCCGGCGCCGGCCCGCGATTTCGATCGCGTGAGCATTCCGGCGCAACCCTCACAACCGAAGAGTCATGCCGCTTGCTTGCAACCGGCGTGGCTGTTTGGCGAGCGCCGACTAACGTTTCGCTCAGCTCTGAAGCAAAGCTGCGCACCGGTCCAACGGACGCCACAATGGCTGCGGATCTCTCTCGACACATCTTCGTCATTCTCTTCCCGGCCGCGAGGCTGGCTATCTGGTTAGCGGTCTTCGCGGCCGTCTTCGTCCCGATCGAGCGGTTCTGGGCGCTGCATAGCCAGAACATCTTCCGCAAGGCGATCACAGTCGACGTCGGCTACTACTTTCTAACCGGGCTCTTGCCCGGCCTCGTCCTCGGGCCGCCGATTTCGATTGCTGTCCTCGCGATCCACCACCTGATCCCGGGCGGCGTCCTTGCGACGGTCGCCGGTTGGCCTATCTGGCTGAAGGCGTGCGCGACGATGTTGGTGGGCGAGACGGCCTACTACTGGGCCCATCGCATGAGCCACCGGGTTCCGCTCCTTTGGCGCTTCCACGCCGTCCATCACAGCGCAGAACAGCTCGATTTCCTCGTCAATACCCGCTTGCATCCGATCGACCTTGTGTGGTCGCGGATGGTCATGCTGACGCCGATCTTCGCTCTGGGACTCGCGAATCCCATCCACTTCGGCGACGGTCTGACGGCGGCGGTGATCCTTCTGGTCGGATCGACGTGGGGATACTTCATCCACTCGAATGTCCGATGGCGGCTGGGACCATTCGAATGGCTTCTGACGACGCCCGGCTTCCACCACTGGCATCACACGCGCGGAGGCAGGCGCCGCGACTGCAACTACGCCTCGATGTTCCCTTGGCTAGACCGTATCTTCGGCACCCACTACCTGCCGAACGCATGGCCCGAACGCTATGGAATCGACGAGCCGATGCCCGACTCGCTCGTCGGCCAATTTATCCAGCCGCTTGCGCCGCCGCGGCCCGCGCTCCTGACAGAAAACGCCGACACCGGGGACTGTCGGCGAGCCCCGCCTCCTCGCGCACAACGCGGCTAAGGCGCGCCGGCATTCGCCTCGCGCGCATTTCGATCGATGGTCAAGTAGCTTCAGGCGCGAGACAGGCGTACGGCTTGTGCCAAAGTCTCGCCGCGCGTATCCAAGGAATTGACGTGATGACAATATTGCGACGGGTTGAGGAGGCCGCAGCCATGGGAGGGCGACGATGAATTTAACTGGCGAGCAGAAGAAGACAATCGCCGCCGCCTTTCTCGGCTGGATGCTCGATGCGTTCGATTTCTTCCTCCTGACCTTTCTGCTCAAGGACATCGCAAAGGAGTTCGGCGTCGAGATCTCGGCGGTGGCGTATGCGCTGTTCCTGACGCTGGCGATGCGGTTCGTCGGCGCCTTCATCTTCGGCCGGCTCGGCGACCGGTGGGGACGCAAGCCGGCGCTGATGCTCGACATCCTCTGCTATTCGATCCTCGGCGCTCTCGCCGCCTTCTCGCCGAACCTCATCGTGTTCCTGATCTTGCGGGCGCTATTCGGCATCGCCATGGGCGGAGAATGGGGTCTTGGCAGTTCGCTGGCCATGGAGTCGATTCCGCCGCAGGCGCGCGGGTTGGTGTCGGGGATTCTGCAATGCGGCTATCCGACCGGCTTTCTGCTCGCCGCGGTCGCCAACGGCCTGCTCTTCGGCCGCACGTTCGGCGACTACACGATCGGCTGGCGGGCGATGTTTCTGCTTAGCGTCCTGCCCGCCTTCGTCGTCCTGTTCATCCGCAGCGGCGTGCCCGAATCGCCGGCGTTCGAGGCGTCCAAAGCGCATGAAAAGCCCCATCTCTGGGCGACGGTCTCCGAGCACAAGGGGCTGGTCGTCTACATGGTCGTGCTGATGATGTGCTTCAACCTGTTCAGCCACGGCACTCAGGACCTCTATCCGACCTTCCTGCAAAAGCAGCATAATTTCGACCCCGGCACGGTGAGCTGGATCGTCATCGTCGCCAACCTCGGCGCCATTGCCGGCGGCCTCGTGTTCGGCCACGTGTCGGAGAAGATCGGCCGCGTCAACGCGATCACCATCGCGGCGCTGATCGCGCTTCCGGCGCTGTACTTCTGGGCGTACGGCTCGACGCCCATCCTTCTCGCCCTGGGCGCCTTCGTGATGCAGGTCGCGGTGCAGGGCGCCTGGGGCGTGATCCCCGCCCATCTCAATGAACTTGCCCCGGGCGCGGCGCGCGCCACAATTCCCGCTTTCGTCTATCAGGCGGGCAACTTCCTGGCGTCCTACAACGGCCCTCTCCAGGCTCAGATCGCGGAAGCGAACGGCGGCAATTACGCGTTTGCGCTCGCGATGGTGGCAGGCGTGGTCGCGGTCGCGATCATCGTCGTCATCCGCTTCAGCCCGGAACGGCGCGGCGAACTCCTAAAGGCGCACTGAAGACCATGGGCGCCGCGCCGCGAGGCCGATCGTCGTCATGCCGTCGGCCTCACCCAGGCAACCCTGGCGGGCCGATGAAATCGGGTTCGGCGCCGAGCCCGAATCAGCCGCGCGAGCGGATCAAAGACTTTATGGACGCGACCTCACGAGAAAGATGGAGGATCGCCTTCATGAGCTCCTGTTCGGTCACGCGGCCGCCTTCGACCAGGCAGGGGTCCGGACCAACGCCTCCCGGCTTCGCTCCGCCGTCGCCGTCATCATCAAACAGCCGGCCGAAGGAGCGTAGGACTTCGATCAACACTTCCGGATTGGTCTCGAGATCGATTTTCGACCCATATTTCTTAATAACCTTGGCGATAGCCGCCTTTTGCTCGCGGTTCATTGCGCTCTCCTTTTCACCGCCGCCGCCCGACATTCTCGTTGACGGATCCAGGTGACTAGAATTGTCTTACGCCCCTTCAGAACAGGCATCGACGCATGCACCATGTCCGGATCGGTTTGCCCGTCACTCTCCAAGTTGCTCCAGATCAGGAGACGCCCCCTTTCGCAATTGACCGACAAATCTAATAGCGGAAACCGCGTCTGGCCGCCGCGTTCGGGCGCGTCCAAATAGAGCACGATCGAATGGGTTCGTTCGCCTGCCGCATCGCCGTCGAAATATCCGCTGTCGTGATGATAATCGAAGCGCCCGCCCCTTTCATATCGAGTCGCCTGCCATTCTTCGCGATGAGAGATCGCCAGGGGCAAATGCTGGCCTATCCGACGGTCGATCAACGTCATCGTCCGTCGAAGCGATGGGGTGAACCATCGCTCCGAGGTCGACGAACTGACCCGCCGGCCGCTGTAGATATACTCGTGCTTCCCGCCCTCGCCTTCGGCGTAGACGGTGCTTCGCCGCCAAAGTGAGAATTCCAATTCGGCGAGAATCGCCTCACACCGCCGCGCATCGAGAAAACCGTCGATCCAATAGAGACGGCCGTCGGCCTCGGTCCAGTCCTGGCGTTGAGCCCGCCTCACCGTCAGGCCGGTTTGCAAAGTTTCAGCAGCAAACGGTCCTCAAATTCCCGCAGGCCGCGCCGGTCGCCGCGCCCATACTGGCTGAGCGGGCGGCCCGAAAGCAAGAGGCGAAGGCGCCGAAGCGACACCTCCTCGCTCTCTTCCCAGTTTGCGTGGTCCTCCCAGTGCGTGACGCGATAGGCGCGCTCATAGCAATGCCAACCGATGACCTCGGCCGGATGATAGACGTCATATCCATGCGTGAAAGCGCGTAGGCTTGTGGCGACTTCGTCGCCGAAGAAATAGCAATTTGGATCGAACGGAACTTCTCGATTGAACTCGCCGCCGGCGAAGAGACAGTGCAAAGAGACAAAATCTCCGGGAATTGGTCCGGTCGCTCGCTGAGCCGTCAAGATGGGTCGTCCGATCAAACGGAGCAGCAGTCCCTGAGAGCGCTCGTAAGGATAGATCTTCAGCGGGCGCTTTCGCCGGCCGCGCGGGTCCGTCAGGGGGTTATAGGGCGGCAAATATGCGGTGACGATGGGTTTTTCGACGCCTCGGCGGACGAGCGCGTCGTAAGCGTCGAGCAGCTTTTGATCCCATCCAACCGCAAAACGATGATGCGAGTCGAGGATTAAGGTGAAGCGCTCGCCGCGCCATTGTTGCTGCAGTTGGGCCCGCGCCCAATTGCAGCCTCTGCTGTTAGTGTGGGAAATCTCTGTGACTTCGAGTTCAGCGCCTCTGGCGAATCCGAGGTCAAGCTCCTCGTTGGGACCCCTCTGCCACAGGATGGCGATTCGAAGGGATTCTGGATAGCGCGCCTTCTTGAGTAGATCGCGCACCGTCGCGCCGAGCTCGGAATCCCGATAGGCGGGTATCTGGATAAAGATGCGCCGCTCGCCCCGTTCGGATTCCCCAGCGGCCGGCCTCAAAGGATTTCGCGCCACCCTCATGCTCTTTTTTAAACTCGCATACCCCGGGATCGGATTTTCCGTGATTGGCTTGAAACTCCGCCTCTGACCTCTTCGGCCCAGTTTCCCGGGCCGGAACCTTTTGGCCTCTAGACGGTTGATAAGTCCCGAGCATGGCGGATTGCACGGCGGGCGCCGTCAACGCTCCGCCAAACTGAAGGAGGGTTTCATGTCTCGATGGATGCTTGGCGTTGCGGCTGCGACGCTGGTCTGCGTCGCTTCTCCGGCGGCGTTCGCCGACGAGAGCGGCGCGGTGACCGGAGGCGTCACGGGCGCGGTGGGCGGCGCCCTCGTTGGCGGCCCGGTGGGCGCAGTGGTCGGCGGCGTCGGCGGCGCGGCGATTGGAAACTCAATGACCAATCACCACCGCTACTACCATCACCCCTACGCGTATTACCATCACCCACACCACTACCATCCGTATTGATCGCGGGTAATGCTGGCGACAGCCAGCGATAGCCCCGGCCGGTGAAAGAGAAAGGGCTCGGCGGATCGCCTCCGCCGAGCCCAAATCATGCGACGACGACGCCGGGCGTTCTATTCCGCGGCGGCGGAGCGCTTCGGCAGCACCCAGTTCGGGCGCGGGAAGTGGCAGGTGTAGCCGTTGGGGTATCGTTCCAGGTAATCCTGATGCTCGGGCTCGGCTTCCCAGAATGGACCCGCGGGCGCGAGTTCGGTCACGACCTTGCCGGGCCACAGCCCTGAAGCCTCGACATCGGCGATGGTGTCGAGCGCCACGCGCTTCTGCTCGTCGTCGGTGAAGAAGATGGCCGAACGGTAGCTCGCGCCGACGTCGTTGCCCTGGCGGTTTCTGGTCGTCGGATCGTGGATCTGAAAGAAGAACTCGAGCAGCCTGCGGTAGCTGGTCTTCGCCGGATCGAAGATGATCTCGATCGCCTCGGCGTGGTTGCCGTGGTTGCGGTAGGTCGCATTGGGAACCTCGCCGCCGGTGTAGCCGACCCGGGTCGAAACGACACCTGGAAGGCGGCGGATGAGATCCTGCATCCCCCAGAAACATCCGCCGGCGAGAACCGCGCGTTCATTTGCCATGGGTAAGCTCTTTGTTGCAGGCATATTCGCGTTAAGCCTCCTATCGGGGAGGGGACGGACCCGGAGGCCGCCCCATCGCCGCCTACATAATCACTTTGACCGAAAACAGAACCAGGGCGCCGATCCATAGCGTTTCTGCGACCATCAGTCCGACAGGCCGCCACCCAACCGCGAACAGGGCCTTGAACGAGGTCTTCATACCCAACGCCGCGATCGCCGCGACCAGACACCATCGGGACGCCTCGTTGGCGAGACCGATGACGGCCTGCGGCAGCAGGCCAAACGAGTTGATGACGACGAGGGCTGCGAAACCGAGCAAGAACACCGGCAGCGTCGCCCGCGCGCCTTGGCCGTGGCCGCCTTGTCGGGCAATGAGAAACGATATTGCGAACACCGTGGGCAGCAGCATCGCCACCCGCAGCAGCTTGACGTAGGTGGCGATGTCGCCGGTCTCGTTCGAGATTGTGTAGCCGGCGCCGACGACCTGGGCCACATCATGGATCGTGCCGCCGATGAAAATGCCCGCCTGCTTGTGGTCGAGGCCGACCGTGGCCGCAAAGACGGGATAGAGAATCATCGCCAGTGTCGACAGCGCGGTCACGCTGACCACGGTGAGGATGGTGTCGCGCTCCCGGCTGTCGCTGCGCGGCAGGACCGAGGCGATCGCGAGCGCCGCCGAGGCGCCGCAGATCGCAACCGCACCGCCGGAGAGGACACCGAACAGCGGCGCGAGACCGAGCCGGCGCGCCAGCAGGAAGCCGAAAGCGATCGTCGTCGCCACGCTGACGATCACCGTCGCGACCGGCCAGGCGCCGAGCGAGGCGATCTGGCCGAGCGTGATCCGCACTCCGAGGAGGGCGACTCCGACCCGCAGAACCGAGCGCGAGGTAAACTCGATGCCGGCGACGCAGCGGCCCTCTTCATGCAGGAAGTGGAACGCCATCCCGAACAGGAGCGCGAACAGCATCACCGGGGCCGTATAATGTTGGGCAAGCCAGGTTGATGCGAGCGCGATGGTGCCGGCGACGAGGAGCCCGGGATAGACCGCGTGGATGAGCTTCGCCCGCGGCCAGGACTCGAACCGCCGCGGCGGGCCGCCCGGATCGATGGCGATGAGGCCTTCCATGCTGTCCAGGGAGCCGAAGTCTATCTCCGGCAGTCTGATATTGTTCAAGCGCGTGGGCTCCCCCTCGACCAACTATGAGGTACGGAGGCGGCGGTCGTCCACGCCCGTCGCCTAGACATTCTCGCCCTGGATCGCGGCGGTCGTCGCGTCCGTTACCGCGCGCGTTGTCGCGGCGCCGCCGAGGTCTGGCGTGTGCAGCGAAGGGGTGGCGGTGACGCGCTCGATCGCCCGCATCAGGCGGTCGGACGCGGCTTTTTCGCCCAGGTGATCGAGCATCATCGCCCCGGTCCAGAACGAGCCGATCGGGTTGGCGATTCCCTTGCCGGCGATGTCGAACGCCGAGCCGTGGATCGGCTCGAACATCGACGGAAAGCGCCGCTCGGGGTTGAGGTTGGCGGTCGGCGCGATGCCGAGCGAGCCGGCAAGCGCCGCCGCCAGGTCGGACAGAATGTCCGCATGGAGGTTCGAAGCGACGATTGTATCGAGGCTCGCGGGCCTGATCGTCATCCGCATGGTCATGGCGTCGACCAGCATCTTGTCCGAGGTCACGTCCGGGAACTCGCGCGCGACCTCGGCGCCGATCTCGTCCCACATCACCATCGCGTGCCGCTGGGCGTTCGACTTGGTGACGATGGTGAGCAGCTTACGCGGCCGCGAGCGGGCGAGCGCAAAAGCGAAGCGGAAGATGCGCTCGACGCCGACGCGGGTCATGACCGAGACGTCGGTCGCGACTTCGATCGGCAGGCCGCGATGCGCGCGTCCGCCGACGCCGGCGTATTCGCCCTCCGAGTTCTCGCGCACGATCACCCAGTCGAGCTCCGGGCCGCTCACCTTGCGCAGCGGGCTCGTAATCCCCGGCAGGACGCGGGCCGGGCGGACATTGGCGTATTGGTCGAACGGCTGGCAGATTGCGAGCCTCAGGCCCCATAGGCTGATGTGGTCGGGCACATCCGGAGAGCCGACGGCGCCGAAATAGATTGCGTCGTGGTCCTTGATCTCCTCGAGGCCGTCAGGCGGCATCATGAGGCCGGTGGAGCGATAGAGGTCCGATCCCCAGTCGAAACGGTCGAAGGCGAATTCGAACCCCTCGCGCCCGGCGACCGCCTGAAGCGCCTCGAGGCCGGCGGGAATGACCTCCTTGCCGATCCCATCGCCCGGGATGACCGCGATCCGATAGCGCCGCATTGGCTTGTCCGCCGCTGACATGAGGTTCTCCCGACGCGCCGGCCTATTTCGGCGGCGCCGCGAGCGCCTCGGATTTGTGCTCGTCGTCAGGATCGAAACGCGGGACGCAGATCACGCAGAGCCTGTTCGTCGCCGACGATGCGGCAACCTTGTGGTGAACGCCCTTGCTGATGACGCAAAGCTCGTCGGCGCCGAGCCTCTGCTCGGTCGTCTTTCCGTTCGCGGGGTCGTGCAGCGTAAGCCCGATTTCGCCGTCGAGGACGAAATAGATCTCGTCGAAAGTCTTATGAAAATGGGGGACGGTCTCGCGGATGTCGATCGCGAGCGCGATGCTTGGGGAATATTCCGCGCCGGTCAGGATCTCGCGGATCGCTCCGCAAAACGGCGAGGTCTTCACGACCTGGTCGCCGAGCAGCTTGGTGATCATCGCGGTCGTCCTCTCAACGGTCGGGTCGCGCGGCAGCCAGCGTCGCCCGCGGAGCGCCGGGCGCCGGCATGGGCTGGCGACGTGAAAGCCTGACAAAATTGCGGCTTCGCTGCAACCAAGGTTTGGCGCCGCGCGTTTATGCGCCGGAGCATTCTCCGGCGCGGCCGGAGGTTCGATCAATCCGGCGGGAGTTTCGCATGAGCCTTCTACTCCTCATCATCATCCTGGTCCTGCTCTTCGGCGGCGGGGGCGGATATTACGGCTATCGCACCTATGGCGGGCCGGGGCTGGGCGGCGTGCTCGGGCTCATCGTGGTGATCCTCTTGATCCTCTGGCTGGTCGGCGGGCTCGGTCCGTACACCACGCACGTGTGACGGCGCCCGCTCAAGACAAGTTGTTTCACGTGAAACGCAAGGTTGCGAATCCCGGACGCAACAATTTCAAAGCCGGACGCAACAATTTCAAAGGCGAGCGCAATAGAATCAAAGAGGGACGCAACAAAATCAAAGTCGGCCGCAACAAAAACCAAACCCGGTTTTCTTCCCCCAATCGTGGGAATTTCAAGGACTTGCGGCCGATTGTGACCTCCTCTCCGCCTTTGGTCGCGCTCTCTGGCCCATCGCATGCGCGCCATGCGAGAGCCTCGCCCGGGGCGCGGCGCGCGCGATTTCCGGGCTAACACGAACAGAATAGCCCATAATTCTGGAAAACGGAAGCAGAAATTTGCGCCAGGCCCATCGGATCGGCGCTAAGCCACTGGCAAGAAGAGAATTTCGGCGCCGCGACGGCGAGAACTGTTGTGCGCCCGGAGGTTGCCTGAACGGCATGGCGACACGACATTGACCTGAGCGGCCGTCGCGCGGCCGCCTCATTTGCGGCGCCGGTACTCCCGGCGGCCAAGGATTGCTGTCGATGTCAAGGCCGACGCAAGCGAGCCCTCATCATGTCGTCGTGATCGGCGCCGGGTTCGGCGGGCTCGAAACCGTCCATCATCTCGGCGGGGCGCCGGTGCGCATCACCGTCATCGACCGCCGCAATCATCATCTGTTTCAGCCGCTTCTCTACCAGGTCGCGACCGCGTCGCTCGCGCCCTCGGAGATCGCCTGGCCTATCCGGCATCTCCTGCGCAAGCGGCGGGACGTCACGACATGGCTCGCCTCCGTCGAAGCCATCGACCAGGACGCGCGACGCGTCCGGCTCGACGATGGTTCAATCATCGACTTCGATACGCTGGTGCTGGCGACCGGCGCCCGGCACGCCTATTTCGGCCATGACGACTGGGAGCCGTTCGCGCCGGGCCTGAAGACGCTCGAAGACGCGACAGCCGTCAGAAGCCGCATTCTCATCGCCTTCGAGCGGGCGGAGCGCGAGCCCGACGAGTTGAAGCGCGCGGCGCTCATGACTTTCGTCATCGTCGGCGCCGGCCCGACCGGGGTCGAGCTTGCCGGAACAATCGCCGAGCTCGCGCGCACCACTTTTCCCGCCGACTTCCGCAACATCGACACGAGACAAGCCCGGATCGTGCTGATCGAAGCGGGTCCGCGCGCGCTGCCCGCGTTCAGGCAGGAGCTGTCGGATTACGCCAAGCGTTCGCTCGAAGCGCTGGGGGTCGAGGTCGAGCTTGGCCATGCGGTCACCGAATGCTCGGGCGAAGGCGTCGTCTACGGCGGCAAGACCCTGGCTGCGGCGACGGTCATCTGGGCAGCGGGCGTACAGGCGTCGCCGGCCGCGCAATGGCTCGACGCGCCGGCCGATCGCGCCGGGCGGCTCAAGGTCGAGCCGGACCTCACCGTGCCGGGGCGCCCGGAGATTTTCGCCATCGGCGACGCCGCCCTCGTCTTGCGGCCCGACGGCCGGCCGGTTCCCGGCATCGCGCCGGCCGCCAAGCAGGAAGGCGCCTATGTCGCGAAAGTGATCCGGGCGAGGCTGGCAGGCGAGACCGCGCCGCCGGCTTTCCGCTACAACCACGCCGGAGACCTGGCGACGATCGGCAAGCGGCGCGCGGTGATCGATTTCGGCTGGATTCAGCTCCGCGGGACGCTCGCCTGGTGGCTATGGGGCTTCGCCCACATCTATTTCCTGATCGGCGTCCGCAACCGGCTCAGCGTCGCGCTCAACTGGCTATGGATTTACGCGCGCGACCAGCGCAGCGCGCGGCTGATCACGCAGCGGGGCGGTGAGGTGGAGGCCCCTCGCCCAGAGGGAGAGGGGTTGGGGTGAGCGGAATTACGGAATTACGGGAATTACGGGAATACGGCGGTAATTACGGGAATTACGGGGAATTACGGGGAATTACGGGGAATTACGGCGACACTTTACTCAATCCCCAATTGCTCGCCTTTCGGCTCGGGCCCGCGACGCCGAGGATCGCGGCCGACCGCGGCGGCGAGGCGATCGAGGATGGTCGGCGCGGACAGGTCAATTAAGGGGTTAAGTAAAGTGTCACCGTAATCCCGTAATCCGCGTAATCCGCCGTAATCCGCACCGTAATCCGTAATCGCGTAATCGCGTCACCGTAATCGCCCGTAATCGCCCCGGCGTGTCGAGCTTCCAAGACCTGGTCCCCTCACCCCTGCCCCTCTCCCGACGGGAGAGGGGTTAGCGGCCCCTTCTCCTCATCCTCCCCCCGCCCTTCGGCCGCGCCTCGCCGCCGCCCCAGTTGTGCGGGCCCATGTCTTCGTCGGTGGGTTTGCGGGGGCGGGTGGACGGCAGGTTGGCGGCGCGGCCGAATTTGCGCTCGCCGGCATAGGCGCCGGCGGTCGCTTCCACATCCGCCTGACGCGCGAGCGGATCATCGCCGACGGCGAGCGCGACCGATTGCAGGCGCTTGATCTCGT
Source organism: uncultured Alphaproteobacteria bacterium (assembly GCA_963832305.1). Classification (GTDB taxonomy): domain Bacteria; phylum Pseudomonadota; class Alphaproteobacteria; order Rhizobiales; family Beijerinckiaceae; genus Roseiarcus. The sequence goes on from CAWHTU010000030.1 coordinate 44,504, forward strand.
CGCGCAGCCGCGCCGCCTCCTCGAATTCGAGGTTGCCGGCCGCCTCCTTCATCCGCTTCTCGAGCTCCCCGATGGTCGCCTGAAGGTTGTGGCCGATGGCCGGCGAATCGGCGAGGCCGATGTCGACGGTGACGTGGTCGGCTTCGTAGACCGAGCCGAGGATGTCCTGGATGCCGCGCTTAATCGACGCCGGGGTGATGCCATGCGCCTCGTTGTAGGCGGTCTGCTTCAGGCGCCGCCGCTCGGTCTCCTCCATCGCCCGCGTGATCGAGCCGGTGATCACGTCGGCGTAGAGCACGACCTTGCCGTCGACGTTGCGGGCGGCGCGGCCGATCGTCTGCACCAGCGAGGTCTCCGAGCGCAGGAAGCCTTCCTTGTCGGCGTCGAGGATAGCGACGAGAGCGCATTCGGGAATGTCGAGCCCCTCGCGCAAGAGATTGATGCCGACCAGCGCGTCGAACGCGCCGAGGCGCAGGTCGCGGATGATCTCGATCCGCTCGATCGTGTCGATGTCGGAATGCATGTAGCGCACGCGGACGCCGTTCTCGTGCAGATATTCGGTCAGGTCCTCGGCCATGCGCTTGGTCAAGACGGTGACAAGCGTGCGGTAGCCGCGCCGCGCGACCTCCTTGACCTCGCCGAGCAGGTCGTCGACCTGGCTGCGCGCCGGGCGGATCTCGACCGGCGGGTCGATAAGGCCGGTCGGCCGGATCACCTGCTCGACGAATGCGCCTTCCGTCTGCTCCAACTCCCAATGTCCCGGCGTCGCCGAGACATGGACGGTCTGGGGCCGCATCGCGTCCCATTCCTCGAACCGGAGCGGCCTATTGTCCATGCACGACGGCAGGCGGAAGCCATATTCGGCGAGCGTCGCCTTGCGCCGGTAGTCGCCGCGATACATGCCGCCGATCTGCGGGATCGTGACATGGCTTTCGTCGGTGAACACGAGCGCATTGTCGGGCAGATATTCGAACAGGGTCGGCGGCGGCTCGCCGGGGCGCCGCCCGGTCAGATAGCGCGAATAGTTCTCGATCCCGGCGCAGGAGCCGGTCGCCTCGAGCATCTCGAGATCGAAGATCGTGCGTTGCTCGAGCCGTTGCGCTTCCAGAAGCCGGCCCTGGCGATTGAGCCGGTCGAGGCGCTCCTTGAGCTCCTGCTTGATCGCCTCGACCGATTGCAAGAGCGTCGGGCGCGGCGTCACATAGTGCGAATTGGCGTAGATCTTGACGAATTCGAGGTCCTGGGTCTTCGCGCCCGTCAGCGGGTCGAATTCCGCGATGCTCTCGATCTCATCGCCGAAGAAGCCGATCCGCCAGGCGCGGTCCTCGTAGTGGGCGGGAAAGATCTCGATCGTGTCGCCCCGCACGCGGAACAGGCCGCGCGAGAAGTCGCCCGCCTGCACGCGCTTGTACTGCAACGCGACCAGGTCCTTGATGAGCTGGCGCTGGTCGACCTTGTCGCCGAGCTTGAGCGAGAAGGTCATCGCCGTATAGGTCTCGACCGAGCCGATGCCGTAGATGCAGGAGACGGAAGCGACGATGATCACGTCGTCGCGCTCGAGCACGGCGCGGGTCGCGGCATGGCGCATCCGGTCGATCTGCTCGTTGATGTCGGATTCCTTCTCGATATAGGTGTCGGTGCGCGGGACGTAGGCCTCCGGCTGGTAATAGTCGTAGTAGGAGACGAAATACTCGACCGCGTTATCGGGAAAGAAGCTCCTGAACTCGCCGTAGAGCTGCGCCGCAAGCGTCTTGTTGGGCGCGAGGATGAGGGCGGGGCGCTGGGTCGCCTCGATCACCTTGGCCATGGTGAAGGTCTTGCCCGAGCCGGTGACGCCGAGCAGCACCTGGTCGCGCTCGTTTGCGCGCACGCCCTTGACCAGTTCGTCGATCGCCTGCGGCTGGTCGCCCTCCGGCTCGAATTCGGAGACGATGCGGAACCGCCGCCCGCCCTCGGACTTGTCCGGCCGCGGCGGCCGATGGGGCGTCCACGGCGGCCGGTCGCGGATGTTGGGATCGCCCTCGTCGAGCAGGGCTTTCAGCGATTCCGCGCTGGCCGGGGCGCCGATGAGGCCGTGCGGATGGCTTTCAGGCGCGGCGCTTTCGAATTTCGCCTGCGGCCGCTCGCCAAACCCTTGGCCGAACTCTTGCGGCTTTTGCTCGACGAGGGCGGGATTGAGCAGCTCGGCGAGATGCTCGCCAAGCGGATGGACTTCGGGCCGCGACGCTTTCGACTTCACGGCGCGGGCGGGTTTTTTGGGGGCGGGCATGGACGAGAATATGGGGCGAGTCGATGGGCGGGGGAAGGGTGGATCTTACCCAGCCGAACGCAGGGCCGAATCCGGACTTCGGGGAGGCCGAATTCCGCGTCGTCCGTTTTCGCGAGGCCGGCTTTGCATTGACCCAACAAATGCGCGAGCAGGAAACGGATTGGAACTTGCGCCGCGACGGCGCATCCTTGATTGAGATTGAAACGGGAAACCGAGACGATGAGCCAGGCTCAGCCGAACTATCACGTCTTCGAGACGGCCATGGGCTTCTGCGCCATCGCTTGGAGCGATTCAGGGGTCATGCGCTTTCAGTTGCCGGCGAAGACCGCCGAGGCCGCGCAGCGATTGATGCGGCGCCGTGTCCCTGACGCAGAGCCGGGAACGCCGCCAGTGGACGTCGCCGCAGTCGTCGCGGCGGCGAAGCGCTACTTTGCCGGCGAGGAAACGGACTTCTCGCACATCCGGCTCGACCTCTCGGGCGAGGACGCATTCTTCGCCCGGATTTACGCCGCGCTGCGCCGGGTCGGTTGGGGCCGCACGACCACTTATGGCGCGCTGGCGAAGGAGGTCGGGGCCGGCCGCGAGGCGGCGCGCGACGTCGGCGAGGCGATGGCGAAGAACCCGGCGCCGCTGATCATTCCCTGCCACCGGGTCCTGGCGGCCGGCGGCAGGATCGGCGGCTTCTCGGCGCCCGGCGGCTCGAGGACGAAGATGCGGATGCTTGAACTGGAGGGCGTTCGCGTTGGGTCGCGCGAGGAAGCGGCGCAACAGGCGTTTCATTTTTGAGCGGAAACCGCCCCAAGTCGCGGATCGTCGGTCCAATCCCCGGATTCTCAAATCGACTGCAGGATCACCAAAGCCGCCCAGCCGCCTCCAAATCCTCCATCTCCTGCAACGCTGCTGAATCGTCGAGATTGATTCCGGCATCAGCCCTCCCGTCGCCGAGCTGACCGGCGGAAGGACGCGCTCGACGCGGCGGGGGGGCCGGCGCTCATCGAGAACCCGCCGCAAGCCATCCTCGATCAAAGCCGTCAGCGAGCGCCCTTCGGCGAGAGCCTTCCGCTTGGCGCGCCGCACGAGCTCGTCGGGCAACCGGACTGTCGTTCTCGACTCACGTCTTCAACGCCTCCTCGAGGTCGCGGATCAGATCGTCGGCGGTCTCGAGCCCGATCGACAGGCGGATGACGTCGTCGCCTGCGCCCGCGGCGACGCGCTGGGCGTCGGTGAGCTGGCGGTGGGTGGTCGAGGCCGGGTGGAGGATGAGGCTGCGCGTGTCGCCGATATTGGCGAGATGCGAGAACAGGCGCACGTTTTCGACCAGCCTGACGCCCGCCTCGAAGCCGCCCTTGACGCCGAAGGTGAACACGGCGCCCGCGCCTTTCGGCAGGTATTTTTGCGCGAGCTTGTAATAGGCGCTGTCCTTGAGCCCGGCATAAGACACCCACGCGACCTCTACATGCCCGCGCAAGAATTCAGCGACCTTGCGCGCGTTCTCGACGTGCCGCTCCATCCGGACATGCAAAGTCTCGACGCCGGTGATCGTGAGGAACGCGTTCATCGGCGCGAGCGCGGGGCCGAAATCGCGTAAGCCCACCGCCCGCGCCTTCATCGTGAAAGCAAAGTCGCCGAAGTTCTCGAAGAATTTGAGCCCGTGGTAAGCCGGCTCCGGGTCGGTCAGCGAGGGAAAGCGGTTCCCCTGCGACCAGTCGAACTTGCCCGACTCGACCACGACGCCGCCGAGCGCGTTGCCGTGCCCCGACAGGAACTTGGTCGTCGAATGGACGACGATGTCGGCGCCGTGCTCAATCGGCCGGCAGAGATAGGGCGTAGCCAAGGTGTTGTCGACGATCAGCGGAACGCCCGCCGCATGGGCGATTGCCGCGACGCGCTCGATGTCGACGACGACGCCGCCTGGGTTGGCGAGATTCTCGATGAAGATCGCCTTGCATTTCGGGGTGAGGGCTTTGCGGAAATTCTCCGGCTCGGCGGGATCGACGAAATGGCACTTCCAGCCGAGCTTCTTGAACGAGAGTCCGAACTGAGTGAGGGAGCCGCCGTAAAGATTGCGGGAAGCAACGAATTCGTCGCCGGGCTCCATCAGAGTGAAGAAGGTCAAGAATTGGGCCGCGTGCCCCGAAGCCGCGGCGACCGCCGCGCGACCGCCCTCGAGCGTCGCGATCCGTTCCTCAAGTACGGCGACGGTCGGGTTCGTCAGCCGCGAATAGATGTAGCCGAAATTGTGGAGGTTGAAGAGCGAGGCGGCGTGATCGACGTCGTCGAACACATAGGCTGTGGTTTGATAGATCGGGGTCGAGCGCGCCCCGGTCGTAGGATCCGGCGCCGCTCCGGCATGGATCGCCCGGGTCTCGAAGCCGTAGTCGAGATTCACCGGCGGCGCCGGGCGGCTCTTCGTCCGGCGCGGCAGCGGCGGCGCCGGGGCGCGGTTGCGAATGATGCCGCTGTTGACGCCGCTCCAGGACAATTCGCCGCCGAGCCGCCCGAATTCGATTTTCGGGCACCGGTTCATGATGACTTCGATCCCCGCGGCCTGCGCGGTCTTCGCCGCATCGTCGTTGCGGACGCCGAGCTGCATCCATACTACCCCGGCCCCGATCGCGATCGCGTCCGCGACGATGCCGGGCGCCTCCCGCGACGTCCGAAATATGTCGACCATGTCGATCTTGTCGGGGATGTCGCGCAGCGAGCGGTAGACCGTTTCTCCAAGCAGGGTCTTGCCGGCGATCGCCGGATTGACCGGAATCACGCGATAGCCTTTGCCCTGCAGGTACTTCATCACGAAGTAGCTCGGGCGGTTCCAGTTGGGCGAGGCGCCGACCATCGCGATCGTCTTCACCCGCTCGAGGATCGAGCGGATTTCGGCGTCGGAATAGGGAATGGGCTCGAGATCGGCCATGGGTAGCGCGCTCCGGCGGAAAGGCGCGCGCATCCTAACGCAAAAGAATGCCGAGTCTCATCCCGGACGGGTTTCTCAGGGCCGCTGTTCAGGCGAGCGCTTTTCCAACGGCAAGCCGGCCGCGGCCCAACCGTCGGAGCCTTCGGGGTACCAAGCGACATTGGAGTAGCCGAGCGCCAGCGCGCGCCTGGCTGCGTTCCACGACATCCAGCAATCCTTCAAGCAGTAGAACACGAGCGGCCGCGGGCCGGTGCTCAACGCCTTGTCGAGCCCGCGTCGAAAGTAGTCGAGCATGACTGGGGCGAGTTCGCCATAGCCCGTATCGGGCAGCCACAGGCTGCCGGGAATGTCGAACCGCGGCTTCTCCCGCCAGACCACATCCGCAGGCAGGTTCTTGGGGCGCGGCGCCTCCGGCAATACGTCGATGAAGGCGGCCTGGCCCGCGCGCCACATCGCCGCCGCCTCCTCCGTCGTCAGAACGTGCGCGCCTTTCAGGCTTGCCGGGGTCGGCGCGCGATAGTCGTTCTGCCGATACGAATCCGGTTCTGGCGGCGCGGTCCCGCCCATCGCCGCGCAGGATGCGATCCAGGCGAAGCCGAGGGCCGCCAAGGCCGTGAGCTGCATCGATCGGCTCATCGTCACGACCACTTCCCGCGGCCTCCGCACCCGGACTTTCGCAAGCTTTGCCATAGCCCTCGACATCGGTGTGAAGCAAATCGGAGACGAAGCGCCAACGATAAGCAAACCAGGCGCTTCGATAGGCGCGCGCCGCCCCCTGCCCTCGCTGGCGCCGGCGCCCGATGCTATGGTCAGCCCAGCATCATCGGTGGACCCATGCGTTGCCTGCTCGGCGCCCTGCTCCTCGCTGCGCTTGCCTTTTGCTCGCCAAACGGGTTCTGCGGCGCGGCCCTCTCTCCCCTTCCGGTACAGGAGGTTGCGCCGGGCGTGTTTGTGCATGCCGGCGAGATCGCCCTGATGAGCGAAGAGAACCTGGGCGACATCGCCAACATCGGTTTCGTGATTGGCGACAAAGGCGTCGCCGTCATCGATACGGGCGGCAGCTTGCCGATCGGCCAGCGGCTGCTCGCGGCGATCCGCTCCCGCACCGACAAGCCGATCCTCTATGTCATCAACACCCACGAGCATCCCGATCACGTCTTCGGCAACGCGGCCTTCGAGGGACTCGGAGCGACCTACGTCGGCCACCACAATCTCCCGCGAGCGCTCGCGATGCGGGGCGAATTCTACCTCAAGGCGTTTCGCAGGATCATCGGCGACAAGCTCGTCGATCAGGTCAAGATCATTCCGCCGACCTTGACCGTCGCCGACCGTCTGACGCTCGATCTCGGCGGCCGGACTCTGGAATTGCAGGCCTGGCCGGCGGCGCATACGGATTGCGATCTGACCGTCTTCGATCGGGCCACGCGCACGCTTTTCGCCGGCGATCTCGTTTTCGTCGGCCATCTGCCGATCATCGACGGCTCCTTGAAGGGCTGGCTCGCCGACCTCGACGGGCTCGCGGCCGTTCCTGCCGAACGCGTCGTTCCCGGCCATGGCCCGGTCGGGCTCCCCTGGCCTCAGGCGGTCGACAGCGAGCGGGCTTATCTCTCGGGCCTCGCAAAGGACGTGAAGACGTCGATTGCCCGCGGCGAACCTGTCGAGGGGGCGGTCAAGTGGGCGGGACAATCGCAGCGGGATGACTGGCGCCTGTTCGACGACTATAATGCGCGCAACGTGACGGCGGCCTATTCGGAATTCGAATGGGACCAGTAGGCTCACCAACCTTCCGGGATGGAGGCGCTGCAATGGCGCGAACAATCACCAGGCGGCAGGCCCTGGCCGGCGCCGCCCTCGCTTGCGTTACAAGCGGCCGCGCATTCGCTGAGGATGCCGAGGATCCTGCTCTCTGGCCCGAGCTCGCCCGCCTGTTCTTCGACGGCCAGCCGACGGTCGAGGACGCGGGTCTGGTTTCGTTCGAAGCGCCCGAGCGCGCCGAAGACGCGGCGCTGGTTCCGATGTCGTTTTCCGCGAAATTGCCGGAAGGAGATTCGCGCCGCGTCCACAAGCTGACGCTCGTCATCGACCAGAACCCGGTTCCGCTGGCGGCCGTTTTCGTTCTCGGCGAGAAGGCGGGCGACACGCGCATCTCGACCCGGGTGCGGGTCAATTCCTACACCGACGTCCACCTCGTGGCTGAGCTCGGCGACGGCTCGCTCCACATGGCGACCCGGTTCGTCAAGGCCGCGGGCGGCTGCTCGGCGCCGATGGTCAAGAGCATGGACGACGCGCTCGCGACGCTTGGCCAGATGAAGTTCCGCGTTCTGCCGCCGACCCCCGAGGCGCCGAACGAGGCGCTCCTCATGATCCGCCATCCCAACAATTCGGGCCTACAGATGGATCAAGTCACCCGGCTCTATACCCCGGCGCGCTACATCGACCAGCTCGCGATCTACCAGGGAACGGACCTCATTTTCTCGATGAAGGGCGGCATATCGATCTCGGAGGACCCGAACTTCCGCTTCACCTTCAAGCCCAACGGCGCGAAGGAATTCCACGCGGAAGGCCAGGATACGGCCGGCAAGACCTTCTCCGGCGTCTGGCCCGCGACCCGCGACGGCGCATAACCAGGGGTGGATGTCGCAGGTCTCCGGCGACGAGCGCGCCGGGGACGGCGGCTACTCGACGCTGTTGGCGTCCGGATCGTCTCCCGCAAGCGTCCGTCTCGGGTAGACGCAGATCAATCCCAGGCGAACAAGCGCCACCGACAGGACGGCCAAGAGGACATAACTCACGCTTCTCTCCCAGGGAGGAATCCCCCAAGCAAATCACTTTCCGCCCTGAAGGATAACTTTCCGTCAATGGCGCCGGCTGGCCGCCTGTCCGAAGCCATAATGCCATGTTGGTCCCGATGAATATCGAGAACCAAGCGAAAAAATTTGAGAATCGGTAGGGCGAGGTTCTTTCGTCGTCGGCGATCGCGCGCATGTTCTAAATTCTCCAAGAACGCACTTTAGCACGAATCCTATTTCTGTAAAAGGAAAAACATGCGAGCCTGTCGATGGGCGAATATATTCGTGCCTTCTTAGCCAGAGGCTGGAAGACGACGCAATAGCCGCGCCGTGCGTCGGGCGCTCGATTCCACGACCCGGGGAATGCGATGAAGGCGCCGCAGCGAGAGCCCTCCGGGAACTGCGTCCTGTGATAGATCGCCAGATCGTTGGGGGCACAGTGCCCTGGGAAGGCGGCGACTGGCGCCTGCCGCTGCGCCGCGCTCTTCGCGGTGATCCACCACACGGCTGTTACAATGGGAACCGGCAACGGCAGGACGGTGGTGACGTTCTTCGCCCTCGATCGAATGACGGGAAGCCCGCGGCTGCTTGTCCTCGACTAGGACATGGCGCGGATAGAAGGGCGGTGTGCTCGAGCATTGGCTACCGAGCGTATTCTTGACGCTGGGCTCCGGCGCGATCCTGTTACAGCAGCCGCACGCCGAGGCATGCCTGCTCGAGCGATCGAATCGGAGCTGATCGCGGTGGGCAAGGATGAGCGGAGCGCCTTCAATAGAATTGTCCTCTACAAGCCGCAGTCGAAAAACCATCTGCTGGACCAAGTCGAGAGTTTGTCAGTGACCGCAACCGGACGCCGTACACCAGCCCCCACAGTGGTGAAGATGCCATGCAAAGTCGTCGCGATAGAAGCGATGTTCTCTGCACCAGTGGGGGTCATGTGCGGTCGCGCCACCTGCAGCGGCGCCGATGTGCGAAGACACACAACCGGACAGTGTAAGCACCAAGACGGCTAGGGCCGTGAACTGCCTCATGATCATCCCCTTTTCTCCTCCCGAGAATCGCGAGCACGACGTAATCTGACGTCCGTAATGCGCGGCTGAGCCCTGCCAGCGCCGTTATTTGAAGACCAACGCGTAGGCGGGCGATCAGGGGGCCTCATGGCTTTCCGGCATGTCCGACCGCTCAAACATATGCCACCACCGGGCCCACGGAGCGCCGCCCAATGGCGGCAATGCCGCCCTGATATTGCTTGGGATGCGTCACGTCCTTTTCGATCGTAGCGGTGAGCCCCGAGGGCCGGTCATAGTAACAATCGCCGCAAGAACGGCGAGTGATGGGGCGGCCAAAACCCGACGTTTTCACCCGGTATCGCGATGATCGGCTCCTCCTTCTCATCGAAGGCGCGCCAACCGTTTGAAGCGCACCGTCACGTCCGCGCGTATCAATGTTTCTCAGGCTTTGCCGCTACGGGCGAAGCGCGAACGCATAGAACAGTTCGTTAGGGAGCGAGGTGTATACAGTCGGCGAGTTCGAATGTTCTCCGTAGCCCGATCCCAGAAGGTGCAAAAAAGATCTAGGGCGCAGCGACTGGATGGGGGACGTTGAGTCCTGCTTCCTGCGCAGCGATCAACCCAAGTGCGCTCCAGTCGAGATCGGCGTAGCCGCGCGCGATCCCCGTGATAAGCCGGTCTCGCACCACATCGACCGATGGCATCGGCGCGGCTGCGCTTTCTGCCTCGGCGAGCGCGAGACGCACATCCTTGAGCACGAGGGGCAAGACGAATCCGGGCGCGTAGGACTGAGTGACGATCTTCTCGCCATAGATTTTATGCGCGCGTCCGCTGAACATCGTGTTCGTCATGATATCAATGAAAGCTTTGGGATCGAGGCCCCGCTTAAGAGCCACGGCGACCACCTCTGCGAGCATCTCTAATGTGGTCGCGGTCATCATATTGCCGAGCAACTTGACGAGGTTTGCCTGCGAAGGCTCGGCGCCCACGACAAACGTCTTCTGTCCCAGACTTTGAAAGAGCGGCTGGCAGCGCTCAACATCGGATGGCGCTCCGGCGGCGACAATGAACAGTTGGCGCGCCTTGGCGGCATCCGGATTGCCAAAGACAGGAGCCGCGACGTACCCCTGCCCGCGACGGGTGTGCTCCGCCGCGAGGAAAGCCGAAGCGGATGTGCTGATTGTGCTCATGGAAAGATGAATTGCGCCGCGCTTCAATCCCGACCCGAGACCCTTTACACCGGTGTCTTCTCGCCCGAGGACAACATCGCGGACCGCGGCGTCATCCGGGAGCATGCTGATGACGACCTCGCAGTCGAAGAGGTTGGCGAATTCCAATGTGGGTCTGAGACCGAGCCCAATGAGCGCGCCCGTTTCATCTGGTCGACGGACATAAGCGGTGACGCGATGCGCCGTGTTGGCGAGGTTCGCGGCCATCGCCGTCCCCATGTGACCGAGACCAATGAAGCCGATTTTTCCCAGTGTTGGTACGCCCTCGTGCGAGGGCGCGGATTCGGACGCGCCGGAGCTACCGAGAGGGGAGATAGATCGATCCGTCATCAGTGCCTCCTAACTAGCCCTGGTGCAATTTGGGAGACGCGGGCGCCCCCATCAGCGGATGTGAGACCACGACGACGACCTGCGGGGTCGCCGTCGGCGCTTAGCGCTGGTCTTCTGACATTCGGCGCGCGATCGCATGAATGTCGGCGCGATCGATGCCAATGTCGTGCAGCTCATGATCCGAGTAGCCGGAGAGCTCCTGCAGCACGGTCCGATAGGTGCGGCGTTGGCGAAAGAAGCGTGCGAGCGAGAGTATTTTCATGAGGGACTCCATTGCGAAATTTTAATCCCGAATGAACGCGTCGGGATTTATGCCGTTATTTCGACCGTAAATTTACGTTCGTCGCGCAATTATTCCATCCTACATTGGTAGACGGAGGCTTATTCTTCGTTTTGAGAAAGCAAACCTTCGTATGATCGGAGTTTGATCGCTGCGGCTTTCACGCTGAAAAGCGCCACGGGAGGATCACGGAAGTGGCGGCGCCAATGGATGAACGCCATCTGGAAAAGGCGACGAAAACGCTGTCCAATTTCCATGACGCAGCGGCGATCAAAGCTGGAGCGCGCTCGCCAAAAGGCCCGGCGTTCGTCTCGACTGACTTGACCGGCGCGGACGCGCCAGGAGCCCGAGTAGCCGGGGGTTGAACTATAGGCGCTTCGTGTCGCGGCACTGCGCTACGCCGTCGTCACGCCTTGCTTGCGTCGCCCGCGGCCGCCGGCAAGGTGAATTGAAAGACGGCGCCGTTTGGCAGGTTTGGCGACGCCCAAAGTCGGCCGCCATGGGTGTCAATAATCGAACGGCAGATCGACAGTCCCATCCCCATGCCCTCCGGCTTGGTGGTGAAGAACGCCTCGAAGAGGCGCTGCGCCCGCGCGAAGTCGAGCCCAGGGCCCGAATCTCGGACCGTGACAAGCACCTCGCCGGATTCGTCATTCCCGGATCTGATCTGCATCCACCGCTGCCCGTGCGGGCACTCCGCCATCGCCTCGATGCCGTTCATGATCAAATTCAGCACGACCTGCTGAAGCTGGACTGGATCACCAACGACAGAACCAAGATCGGAAGACAGCGAGGCTTCGACCCGTACGCCACGTCGGCGAAACTCGCCGCCGAGAAGGACGATCACTTCCCGGACCACGTCGTTGATATCGAGCCGGACCATCTCGCGCGTCGACTTACGCGTGAGAGCTCGGACGCTCTTGATGATATCGCCGGCGCGGTGGCCGTTTCTCACAATGCGAGTCGCGGCCTGCCGCGCTTCCTCGAGATCCGGCCGGTCTGCTTCGAGCCAGAGCAGGCAGGCCTCCGCATTGGTGATGATTGCGGCCAGCGGCTGGTTGATCTCGTGCGCAATGGATGCGGTGAGTTGACCCATTGTGTTCAAGCGCGAGGCGCGTTCGAGATCACCCAATGCGCCCCGCAGGGCCTCTTCAGCGACCCGGCGCTCGGTCACGTCCATGATCGTGCCGATAAATTCGGTGTTCTCGGCGCCGTAAGCAGTCAAATGCCCCAGGCTGTGCAAATACTTTGTGGCGCCATCGGGCGTGACGATACGGAAGTCCCACTCGAAGTTGCTGCCCTCGCGAACGGCCTTCTCCAACATGTCATCGAAACCGGGACGATCCTCTGGATGAATCCTGTCCACAAACGCGGCATAGGAGGGCGTCACTGCATGCGGGTCCAATCCGAAAATGCGAAAATGCTCGGCGGACCACGAAACATCGCCGGTGGTCACGTTCCACGCCCAGCTTCCGGTTCGGCTAATTCGTTGGCCTTCCGCCAGAAAAGACTCGCTGCGGCGGAGCTCCTCCTCCGCGCGCCGGCGCTCCGCGTTTTCGCGTTCGAGCGCCATCTTGGCGAGATACTGTTCGGTCACGTCGACGAGCGTACCCACGTACTCGACGACCTCGCCGTCCTTGTCGACGATGGGATGTCCGACGCTATGATGATAGCGCACGCTCCCGTCCGGCAACGGAAATCGCCATTCGACGTCGAAGTCCTTCTTTTCCCGGATGGCGGCGTCAAGAATATCGATGAATTTGGCGCGATCTTCCGGGAGAATCTGCTGAAGGGCCTTTTCGAAGGCGTGAGAGTCCTCAATCGGATCCAGGCCAAAAATTCGGTATTGCTCCAGAGACCAGTAGACGTTCTCACGGCTCGCGACGCTCCAGGCCCAGCTTCCTGTGTGGGTGAGCCTTTGTCCTTCCTCAAGATACGCTTCGATGCGGCGCAATTCCGCTTCGACCCGCGCGCGCTCGGCCCGGGTCCGGATCGCCACTACCCCATACGCAAGATCATTCGCGAGTTCGGTGAAATGGGAACGCGTCTGCTCGTCGAAAGCGTGGGCCCGGTCAGCGTAGAGGGTGAGGGCGCCGAACACCGTCCCTTCGGACTTGAGT
>CAWHTU010000031.1:0-48605 GCA_963832305.1 uncultured Alphaproteobacteria bacterium
CGATCGCCAGCTTGTCGATGACAGACCAGACCTGCTCGATCTTCTCGCTCCGGAATTTGTAGAAGACGTTCTCGGCGAAGACGACCCGCTTGCCGTTAACCGGCAGGCCGAGAAACAGACCCTTCGGCGTGCAATCGAAGCTCAACCGGCTGGCGACGAAAGGCGGTTCGCAGACCAAGAGTTCGATGTTGAAGTGAAGGTCCGGGATCTCATCAAAATCGCGCTCGAGCATGGCGCGATAACCGGCGAGGCCGAACGGCCGGCCGTTGTGGCGCGCATCGTCGGCAACGAATCGATGCAGATTTGGCCAGTCCTGCCGGTTGAGGCAGGAGATATAGCCCCGGTAGAGGTCGGCGAGGGCGGTTTCTGTCATCGCTTTTCTCCCTGCGTCCGGAAGCGATGCGGATTTCGCCGCAACGACCGGAAGGCCCGCTCTTTTCGCAACCGAGCCGGCCCTCGCGCGTTTCCGCCTGCGAGCATCGGTTAAAGACGAGGCGGGATCTTGAGCGTATCCGAGGAAGAAACCGTCGAGCGCGAGGAACGCGCGATCGCCGAGCACGCCCGCCTGCCGGTCAGGACGGTCTACCAGATCGTCCGGCAGGAGGGCAGGAGCAAATGGAGCGGCCCGCCGTCTCGCTTTGGTGGTCCGGCTTCGCCGGCGGCCTCTCGATCAGCTTTTCCCTCCTCGGCCAGGCGGCGCTCGCGCGCGGCTTGCCTCAGGCGCCGTGGACGCCGCTCGTCGCCAGCTTCGGCTATTCGGTCGGGTTTCTGATGGTGATCCTGGCCCGGCAGCAATTGTTCACCGAAACGACGATCACCGTGGTTCTGCCTTTGCTCGCCGATTTCTCCCGCCGCAACCTCGTGCTGCTGGGGCGCATGTGGGGCCTTGTTCTCGCCGCCAATCTCGCTGGAACGCTTGTCGCGGCGCTGTTCTGCACGTTCACGCCGGTTCTCGAGGGGAGCCTGCGTCAGGCGATGCTTGACGTCAGCATGCACACGCTCGGCCATGGCGGACTCGAGATGCTGGTCAGGGGGATTTCCGCAGGCTTTCTGATCGCGGTCCTGGTCTGGCTGATGCCGAGCGCGGAAGGCGCGGAGTTTCAGATGACCGTCGTGCTCACCTATCTGATCGCGATCGGCGGCTCCCAGCACATTGTCGCTGGCAGCATGGAAGCCTTCATGCTCCTTCTCGCGGGCCAGCAGGATCTCGCGCAGACCCTGTTTGGCTTCATCATCCCCGTTCTCTTCGGTAACGTGCTCGGCGGGACAGCGCTGTTCGCGGTCCTGTCCTACGCCCAGGTGATGAAGGAGATCTGAGACGCCGGCCAATGCAACCACGGCCGCCCGACCTATGTCGAACCCAAGCTCGCCGACATCGAGCGGCTGTTCGGGCGGCGCTAGGCGGCGAGGGCGCACATGAGCCTGGACCGGCCAGTGAACGAACGGGCGGCGCGCACCGCCGTCGCCGAGCACGCATCCCCGTTAGGCTCGTGGCGGATGGAGTTTCTCGCGCCCGCAGCGCCGCTCGCGCCCTTCGTCCGGCGCTTCAACGCCTATGCCGAGCGCGACACAGGATTCCTCCGCCGGCGGGAGCTTCCCTCCCCGCTTGCGACGCTGGTGTTCAATCTCGGCTCCGATCTCCGGGTCGAGCATCCTTTGGGGACCTGCACGACCTATCGGGCCGGGGCCGCGTTCTACAGCGGAATGAGCTCGACTTACGCCGTGACCGAAACCGACCACGCCCAGGAAGGCGCACAGGTCATGCTGACGACGCTTGGGGCGCGCCGCCTCATCGGCTTTCCGCTCGACGAGGCCGGCGACCGGCTGATCGATCCTGGCGATCTTTTCGGCGCCGCGGCCCGCGACCTGGCCACGCGGCTGCAGGAAACCCATTCGCCGGCAGGCCGGCTGGCGATCCTGGAAGAGGAGATGACGCGGCGGCTCGCGCTTTCGCGCGCCGAGCCCTCCCGCGATCTCGTCTGGGCGTTTCGTCGGCTGGAGGCGACGTTGGGAAGCATCGGAGTGAGTGCGCTGGCGAAGGAGCTCGGCTGCAGCCGAAAGCATCTGACGGTTCGCTTCCGGCGGGAATTTGGCGTTACTCCCAAGCTTTTTGCGCGTGTGACGCGATTCGATCACGCCGTCCAGTTGTTGCGCAGCAAACGCATGGCGAGCCTGGCTGATCTTGCCTGCGCCTGTGGGTATGCCGACCAGGCGCATCTCACGCGCGACTTTTCCGAGTTCGCCGGCGCCCCGGCGGCGGCGTTTCTCCGCCGCAAACTGCCTGACGAAGGCGGATTCGTCGACTGAGGCGGGCGGTCCGCGGCGCCAGGTAACAAATGTTCAAGACCGCCTGCCGGGCGAATGCCAGACTGTATGCGCCGCCTTGTCCGGGAGGGAAGAATGGCCGCGCTGAAGACCGACATTACGACCGTAATCGTCCCCTATATTTTCTACCGCGACGTTCCGGCGGCGCTCGAATGGCTCGCCAAAGCGTTCGGCTTCGTCGAGACGATGCGGGAGACTCTGCCCTCCGGCGGAGTGCATGGCGAAATGACCTTCGACGGGGCGCCGATCATGATGGGCCAGGGCGCGAAAGAAAAAGGAATGGCGAGCGTCCGCGACGCCGGGACGGCGACCCAGGGCGTGTTCATTACTCTCGCCGACGTCGATAGTCATTACGCCCGGGCGCGCGCCGCGGGGGCCGAGATCTCGAAGCCGCCCGAGGACCTGCCTTACGGGCGCAGCTATACGGCGCGCGATCTCGAAGGGCATCCGTGGTTCTTCACCACGCCTCCGGGCCGCGGCTGATAGAAACGCGCTGGCCGAGGCTGCCTTGACCGATTAAAAGCTTCAAGCGCGGACTGCGAAATCGAGACCTCGAGCGGACGATTGGGCGACTGGGGCAAACCATGAAGCTGGAAGGCGGGTGTTATTGTGGGGCGGTGCGTTACGTCGCCGAGGGCGAACCGCTGCTGAAAGCGCAATGCCACTGCCGCGAATGTCAATACATATCCGGCGGGGCGCCAAACATGTTCATGCTCATGCCGCAGAGGGGATTCGTTTACACCCAGGGAGCCCCGAAGCAGTTTGCCCGCAGCGACCTCGAACATCCCGTGACCAGGGAATTCTGCGCCGAATGCGGCGCCCATCTCACAACGAGGCGGCCGGGATTGGCGGCCGTCATTCTCAAAGTCGGCACGCTTGACGATCCGGGCGTTTTCCGCGGCCCCAAGATGGCGATCTATACCATGGACAAGCAGGCCTTTCATCACATCCCCGACGGCTTACCGGCCTTCGAGCGGCTGCCGCCGCAATAGCGCGCCGGCCGCAATCTGAGGCCGCGATGCTGGATCGCTTGTGTTCTCGCGCGACCTGAAGCCGCTTAGCGTCATTGCGCACGCTTCGCGTCGAGGCTATTGGGCGCCCGGGCCATCCGCGATTGAGAGCTTGAGCCGTTGAGCGCTGCCGAACCCAAGGTCGACGAAGCGCTCGCCGTCGCGCATGGGCTGAAGCCCGACGAATACGCGCGGCTGGTCAAGCTCATCGGCCGGACCCCGACCTTCACCGAGCTCGGCATCGTTTCGGCGATGTGGAACGAGCATTGCTCGTATAAGTCCTCACGCCTTCACCTGCGCAAGCTGCCGACCACAGGTCCTCATGTCATCTTTGGGCCGGGCGAGAACGCGGGGGTCATCGACATCGGCGATGGCGACGTCTGCGTGTTCAAGATGGAGTAGCACAATCATCCCTCGTTCATCGAGCCCTATCAGGGCGCGGCAACCGGAGTCGGCGGCATCCTGCGCGACGTCTTCACCATGGGCGCTCGCCCGATCGCGTGCCTCGATTTCCTGCGCTTCGGCGCGCCCGATCACCCCAAGACCCGGCGCCTCGTCGCCGGGGTGACGGCGGGGATCGGCGGCTACGGCAATTCGTTCGGCGTGCCGACCGTCGGCGGCTCGATCGGCTTCCATAGGCGCTATGACGGCAACATCCTCGTCAACGCGATGGCGGTCGGCGTCGCGAGGCGCGACGCGATCTTCACCTCGAAGGCGGCGGGCGTCGGCAATCCGATCGTCTATCTCGGCTCGAAGACCGGACGCGACGGCATCCATGGCGCGAGCATGGCGTCCGCGGCCTTCGAGGCGGACGCCGAAGAGCGGCGACCGACGGTCCAGGTCGGCGATCCATTCTCCGAGAAGCTCTTGCTCGAAGCCTGCCTCGAGCTCATGGCCTCAGGCGCGGTCATCGCCATCCAGGACATGGGCGCGGCGGGCCTCACCTCGTCGGCGGCCGAGATGGGCTCGAAAGGCGATCTCGGGGTCGAGCTCGACCTCGACCGCGTGCCGTGCCGCGAGACGGAAATGAGCGCCTACGAGATCATGCTGTCCGAGAGCCAGGAACGGATGCTGATGGTGCTGAGGCCCGAGAAGGAGAAAGAGGCCGAGGCCATCTTCCGAAAATGGGGGCTCGATTTCGCGGTGATCGGCCAGACGACGGACACGAGGCGATTCGTGGTCAGGCAGGCCGGCGAGGTCAAGGCGGACCTGCCGATCAAGGAGCTCGGCGATCAGGCGCCGCTCTACGACCGCCCGTGGACGCGGACCCCGCCCTCCCCGATCCTCGACCCCGCCAAGATCGCGCCGCCGGCGCCGACGGACGCGGCTCTGATCAAGCTTCTTGGCTCGCCCGATCTCAGCTCCAAGCGCTGGATCACCGAGCAATACGACACTCTCATTCTCGGCAACACGATCCAGGGGCCCGGAGGGGACGCCGCGGTGGTCAGGCTGGGCGAGGGGCCAAAGGGCCTGGCGCTGACCACCGACTGCACCGAGCGCTATTGCTCCGCCGACCCGCACGAAGGCGGAAAGCAGGCGGTGGCCGAGGCGTGGCGAAACCTGATCGCCGTCGGCGCGCGCCCGCTGGCGCTGACCGACAATCTCAATTTCGGCAATCCGGAACGCCCCGAGGCGATGGGCGAACTGGTCGGCTGCCTCGAGGGCGTTGGCGAAGCGGCGCGGGCGCTCGACTTTCCGGTCGTTTCGGGCAACGTGTCGCTCTATAACGAAACCATGGGAGCCGGGATTCCGCCGACGCCGGCGATCGGTGGCGTCGGCCTTATCGACGATGTCGCAGGGTCCGCGACGCTCGCTTTCAAGGCGGCGGGCGACGATATCCTGCTCGTCGGCGGGGCGCCGGGCTGGCTCGGCCGCTCGGCTTGGCTGATGACAGTCGCGGGCCGTGAGGAGGGCGCGCCGCCGCCGGTCGATCTCGCTGCCGAGCGCCGCAACGGCGAGTTCGTCGCCTCGCTCATCCGGGCGAACCGGGTCGGCGCCGTCCACGACCTCTCCGACGGCGGCCTGGCGGTGGCGCTGGCCGAAATGGCGTTGGCGGGAGGACTTGGCGCGACGGTGACAGCCGAGGGCCCGGAGCACGCCTTCTTCTTCGGCGAGGATCAGGGCCGCTACGTCTTGACCTCAGCTCCGGCCGCCACGGCCGCAATCGCGGAGCAGGCGATGAGGCTCAAGGTCCCGTGCTCGCGCATCGGCGTCACTGGCGGGGAAGCCTTGAGGCTCGGCAGCGCGGCGCCGGTCGCCCTTGCCGCGATGAGGCAAGCATACGAGAGTTGGCTTCCGGGCTTTATGGATCGCTCTTAAGGGGAAACGCATGATTCCGTTCGTCGTCGTGAAGACCAAAGCGGGTTTCGCCTATCTACGGCCCGAGCGTGTCCTCGCCATCAACTCGTCCGATTCGGCTGACTGCATGATCCTCATGACCGACGGCGTCACCATCGCCGCCACCGAGCCGGCGGAGGACGTCGTCGCCCGGCTCGAGGCCGAGGCCGAGGACGAGGACCAGGCGGCCGAGGCAATCAAGGAGCGCAATCGCCATGGCCATGTCCCAAACCGAGATTGAGGAATTGATCCGCGAGGCGTTCCCCGACGCCCGGGTCGAAGTGAAGGACCTTGCGGGCGACGGCAACCACTATGCGGCGACCGTCGTCTCCTCGGCCTTCAGGGGCGTGAGCAAGGTGAAGCAGCACCAGATGGTCTACGCCGCGCTCAAGGGGAAGATGGGCGGGGAATTGCACGCGCTTGCGCTCACGACGTCGGAGAGCTGAAGGGCCGGTTGGCGCGCGAGCGATATTATCTCTTGACTGACGCCAGATTGAGCGATATTATCGCTGTGAAAACGATTATCCTGACGCTTGCTGCCGCAAAGGACCTCGACGCGCTTCCCCAGGACGCTCGTGAACAAGTGGAGGTCGGGCTTCACCGCTACGCAATGACCGGCCAAGGCGACGTGAAGCCACTTTCTGGGCGGGTGGTTGGCGGCTCCGCATCGGCGGCTACCGGGTGATCTTCGACGAGGATGCGAGCACGATCCTGGCGATCTACATAGGCCGCCGGGTTACCACGACCTACAAAAGGAACTGAGCTTTGAGATCGCCGCAGATCATTCGGACGCCCGATGGCGAAGAACTGGTGGTGCTGCCCCGGGCTGACTATGAGGCGCTCGTCGAGCGCGCCGATCACGAGGCCGAGGACGCGGAGGACGTCGCCATCTACGACGCTCGGAAGGCCGAATTGGCTGCCGGCGGCGGAATCCTGCCGCCGGAGGTGAGCGCCGCCATTCTTCGAGGCGACAGCAGGCTGAAAGCAATTCGCAACTGGCGGGGCGAAACGCAACTGCACCTGACTTTCAAAACAGGCATCGCTCAGGGCTATCTGTCTGATCTCGAAAACGGGCGCCGCAGGGGAACTTCTGACACGATCGCAAAGCTCGCGCTGGCCTTGAATGTGCCGGCGGAGTGGCTTTCGTAGACCCGGAGACTCGTGGCGAGGTCAGTCGCTCTGAAGCTGGCCCGGCGCAAATCTTGAATCCGGGCGGCAAGGCGACGATATCGCATCCGGCCGCCAGCTCTGCGCGGTCCGCAACTCCTTCTAGAGAGGCCCCATTGACCGCCGACGCCCAGACCCCGACCAGCGAAGCAGCGACCCAGAGCTTCGAGGCCGACGTTTCGCGCCTGCTGCATCTGATGGTCCATTCGGTCTATTCCGACCGGGAGATTTTCGTCCGCGAACTCGTCTCCAACGCTGCGGACGCCTGCGAGAAATTGCGCTACGAGGCGCTCGCCAGGCCTGAACTGATCGAGGACGGCGCTCCGTTCGCGATCGAGATCGCGATCAATCCCGACGCCAAGACGCTGACCTTCTCGGACAACGGCGTCGGCATGACCCGCGAAGACCTGACCCAGGGCCTCGGCACCATCGCCCGCTCCGGCACGAAGGCCTTTCTCGACAAGCTCGCGGCTGAAGATGCGAGCAAGGAAGCCGCGGCGCTTATCGGCCAGTTCGGCATCGGCTTCTACTCGGCGTTCATGGTCGCAGACGAGGTTGTCGTCGACACGCGCCGCGCGGGAAGCAACGAAGCCTGGCGGTGGTCGTCGGACGGCAAGGGCTCGTTCACCATCGCTCCCGTTGCGCTCGAAAACGCCCCGAAGCGAGGCACGCGGGTCACCCTTCACCTCAACGACTCGTCGCATGAATTCGCCGAGCCGAGGAAGCTCGAGCGCATCGTGCGCGATCATTCCGGCGCGGTCGCGGTGCCGATCGACCTCATCGAGAAGCTCGGGGCCGAGAAGCGCCGGATCGGCGACGGCGCCGCGATCTGGGCCAAGCCGAAGGCCGACGTGACGGCGGAGGAATATACCGAGTTCTACCGCGGCCTCTCGGGCCAGTTCGACGAGCCGGCGCTAACCCTGCATTGGCGCGCCGAGGGACGACACGAATATACCGTCCTCGCGTTCATTCCCGGCTCGCGGCCGTTCGACCTGTTCGATCCGGCGCGGAAGGGGCGCAACAAGCTTTACGTGCGCCGTGTCCTTATCACCGAGGACGCCGACCTCCTGCCCGGCTGGCTCAGGTTCGTGCGCCTCGTGGTCGACAGCGCCGATCTCCCGCTCAACGTCTCGCGCGAATTGATCCAGAAGAGCGAGGTGTTCGCGGCGATCCGCAAGGGCGTGACGAACCGGGTGGTGCAGGAGCTCGGCAAGCTCGCGGAAGGCGAGCCCGAGAAGTTCGCCAAGGTCTGGGAGCATTTCGGCTCCGTCATCAAGGAAGGCTTGTACGAGGACCCCGAGCGGCGCGACGGCCTGTTCAAGATCGCCCGCTTCACCTCGACCAGCCATCCGGCGGGGGACCGGACGCTGGCGCAATATGTCGCGTCGTTGCGGGAGAACCAGACGGCGATCTTTTATCTCACCGGCGACGACGCCAAGCGCCTCGCGGCAAGCCCGCAGCTCGAGGGGTTCCGCGCGAGGGGGGTCGAGGTCTTGCTGCTCGCCGATCCGGTCGACGCCTTCTGGGTGTCGACCGCGGCGGGCTTCGAGGGCAAGCCGTTCAAGTCGGTGAGCCAGGGCGCCGCCGACATCAAGTCGATCGCGCTGGTCGAGGGCGCGAACGCCCCGACCGAGGCGACCGGCGAGGTCGCGACGCTGTTCGCCTTCTTCAAGCAGACGCTGGGGGATGCGGTCGCCGAAGTGCGCGCTTCCGACCGCCTGACAGACAGCGTCGCCTGCCTCATCGCGCCCGAATTCGGCCCCGACCGCCAGCTCGAAAAGATGCTCGCCGCGCACGGGCGGATCGCCGAGCGGATGAAGCCCATCCTTGAAGTCAACCCGACCCATCCGCTGACGGTCGCCCTCGCCGGGCGGTTCAAGGAGGGCAAGGACAAGCCGCTGATCGAGGATTCGGCGTGGCTCGTGCTCGACGAGGCCCGGCTCATGGAGGGTGCGAGCGTCGAGGACCCGCCGGCCTTCGCCGCGCGGCTGCAGGCGCGTGATGGAAAAGGCGCTGGGGTAGCAGACGGCCTGCAGGGCTGGGTCGCTGACCCGGCCCTCCCTCCCCTTGCTCCCCGGCTCCGGCTTTGCCAAAAGGGGCAGCCTTACCGGAGCCGATGTCTTGACCGCGATCACTTCCGCCTTTGAACGCATGGGCGAAGAGAACGCCTTCGCCGTCCTGGCGCGGGCGGCCGAGCTTCAGCGCCAGGGGCGCGACATCATCAATCTCGGCATCGGACAGCCTGATTTCAAAACGCCGCCGCATATCGTCGAGGCCGCTGTCAAGGCGCTGCGCGACGGTGAGCACGGCTATACCGACGCGACCGGAATTCAGCCGTTGCGCGAGGCGGTGGCGGAGGACCTGCAGCGGCGCCTCGGGGTGGAAGTTTCGCCGGACCTGGTCCTCATCGTGCCGGGAGGCAAGGTGACGATGTTCATGGCGATCATGATGTTCGGCGAAAAGGGCGCCGACATCGTCTATCCCGATCCCGGCTTCCCGATCTACCGCTCGATGATCGAATTCGCCGGCGCGCGAGCGGTTCCCTTGCCGATGCGGGAGGAAAACGGCTTCGCCTTCTCGGCCGACGAAGCGCTGAAGCTGATGACCCCCGAGACGCGCCTCGTCATCCTCAATTCGCCGGCAAATCCGACCGGCGGGGTGACCCCGGCCGAGGAAATCGACAAGCTGGTCGCCGGCCTCGCGCAATGGCCCAAGGCGGCGATCCTGTCGGACGAGATCTACGGTCAATTGACCTACGACGGCCTCGCTCACCGCACGCTCCTCGCCTATCCGGAGATCCGTGACCGGCTGATCCTGCTCGACGGCTGGTCGAAGACCTACGCCATGACCGGGTGGCGGCTCGGCTATTCGGTATGGCCCAAACCCTGGCGCGAGACTGCGAGGAAGCTGGCGGTCAATTCCTATTCCTGCGTCAACGCATCGGCGCAATTCGCAGGGATCGCGGCGCTGAGGGGCCCGCAAGATTCGGTCGGCGTCATGCGGGCCGAGTTCGACCGGCGCCGCAAAGCGGTGACCCAAGGCCTCAACCGGCTGCCCGGCGTTCATGCAGCGACGCCGAAGGGCGCGTTCTACGCCTTTCCGAATGTTTCGCGCACCGGCTGGAAGGCGAAGCCCCTCGCCTCGGCCCTGCTGCAAGAGGCGGGGGTGGCCGTGATCGGCGGCCCGGATTTCGGCGTCCACGGCGAAGGATATTTGCGGCTGTCCTACGCCAACTCGCTGGAAAACATCGATCGCGCCCTCGAGCGGATGGGAGACTTTCTGAGCCATCCGGCGCGCGCGGCGGCGAGCTCGTGACGCGCTCTTTCCTGTCCTCTTTAGGGTGACGAACTTGATCATGCGACCCCTCGTGCTTGCCGCCGCCGTGCTCGCCTTTTGCCCGTCGGCGCGAGCCGAAGACGCGCGCCCGTCGCAAAACGCATGCGACGCCGCCAAGATCGGCGCCCGCGAGCTTGCCGAGTGCCTCAGGACCAACGCCGACAAATCCGACAGGCAGCTCGCGGCTGCGGTCGAGGCGGCGGTCAAATCGATTGACGCCCGCCAGGGTTTGATGTCGTCGCAAAAAACCCGTTGGCGCCGCTCGCTGACCGACGCCCAGGCGCAATGGCTCGCCTGGCGAGATTCGGAATGCCAGGACGTCGCCCCGTTCGAGGCGGTCCAGGACGCCAAGGGCGGCGACCCGCGCTTGCGCTGCATCATCGACTATAACGCTGAGCGCGTCTCGAGCCTCAAGGCGCGCTATCCGTGAGCCGCGGCGTCCCGCCGCGCCGCGCTCGAGACCGCCCGCCATCCATGCCAATCCGCCGGCAAGAAGCGCGGCTTGAAGGAGGTCAACCATTGGCTCATCTCGAAGGCCTCGGCTTTGCCGTCGATTGGTTCGACCGCGGGTCCTATCGGCGCGAGGACCCGGTCGAGGTCGCGCGCCTGCGCGCGCTTGCCGATGCGCGGGCGCTCCTTGTCGCCCGCGATATGCCGGTGTTGCACAACGGCGAGAGCGGACTCGATTCGCTCTTTCCAGTCCGCGAGATCGAGGCGCTCGGAGGGGCCGAGGTCGAGGCGCTGCTGGGGCTCGCCCCGAGCGGGGCGCCGATTTTCGCCGCCCTGCTGGCCGATGAAGCGGTAGAGCAGCGCTCGGACTCAAGCGACGGCTTTCTCGACCGGCGGATTCTGGTCGTCCCGGGCCGCGAGGACCTGAAGCTCGTCGACCTTCGCTCGATCGCGGTCAGCGGCCTCGTGCCGCACGATCAGGCGGCGATGCTGGCCGCCGCCAAGGCGCTGTTGCACTGGCACGCACATCACCGCTTCTGCGCCAACTGCGGCGCGCGCACCGACGTCGCAGTGGCAGGCTGGCGCCGGGACTGCAAGGTTTGCAAGGCGACGCATTTCCCGCGCACCGATCCGGTCGTCATCATGCTCGCGGTCGACGGGGACGCCTGCGTACTCGGCCGCCAGCCGCGGTTTCCGCAGGGCATGTATTCGGCGCTGGCCGGATTCGCCGAGCCTGGAGAGACGATCGAGGCCGCGGTCAGACGCGAGATCTGGGAAGAAGCCGGGGTCGCCTGCGGCGCGGTCCAGTATTTTGCTTCGCAGCCCTGGCCTTTCCCGGCATCGCTGATGATCGGCTGCTTCGCGGAGGCCTGCGGCCGGAGCATGAAAGTCGATCACGTCGAGCTCGAGGACGCCCGATGGTTCAGCCGTGAACAGGCGGTCGCGCTGCTCGAGAGACGCCATCCTGACGGACTCACCGCCCCGATTCCGATGGCCATTGCCCATCACCTGGTGAAGCGGTGGGCTTACGAAGGGGTCAGTTTTCGCTGATCAGCCGGCGGCGGCGTCCGGACAAAAAAAGAGCGGATCGGCTAGGAGGGGGCCCGCCGATCCGCTAGCCTTCGTGGAATGTCTTCGGCCCGTCTTGGCGCTCGGGGGCTGGGGGGCAAGAAAACCGAGCTAACCGCGAACCGATCCCACGCGGCACTCTCGAAATATGATCCAGCGTTGCGGCGCGCGCTTGACCACAAACCGGCCAAACTAAGGCATGATCTAAAAAATATTCTTCCACTTTCGGTTACTATAATTCTGCAGCCGCAGTTCGATCTTAACAGGCGCGAACTTTTCCCGAGGCCTTATTTATCGCTCTCGCCCGCGACTGTCTTGGGTTTGACGGTCTTCGCGGCCACGACCTTCTGAACCTGGGTCCCCGAGCCGGCGCGCCGGATCGGCTTTCGCCGGGACTTCTCCTTCGCGCCTCGGGGGGGCGCGGGCTGGTCGGCGTCTGCGCTTTGAGCGTTGTCGGAGGCTGCCGCTGTTCCGGTGGGGCGGGCGCCCAGCGCCGGGCCTTTCCAGCCGGGGGTGGGACCGATAAAGACGCGAACCGGATCGAAACGGATCCTCTCGTCCGAGAGCACGGTGCGCGCGGGAACGATGAGCGCCGAGAACGGGTTGTTGAGAAACGGCATCCCGCGGCCCGCTGACGCGGCGGCCTGAACCGGCTCAGCGAGGCCCTCATCTTCGGCGGCGGCAATCGCAGCCGCGTTGCGGCGGAGGCAGACGTCGGCGCGCATATTCGGGGCGCCTGAGCCCGACGAGGCCAGCGATTCCAGCGAGCCGCTCCCGCCCCCCATGGCGAAGCCGCGGTCGAAAAGGTCGGCCGCTTCCTGGTTGCGCGATCTCGCCGTCGGCGCCCCGAGGACGACGACGATCAGGCGTCGCCCCGAGTGGTTGGCGCTCGCCACCACGTTGAAGCCCGCCGGGCAGGTGAAGCCGGTCTTCATCCCGTCGGCGCCGGGGTAGCGGCCGAGCAGGCCGTTATGGTTGGCGATGTACTGATTGCCGAGTTGAAGCGCCCCGATGCTGAAGAGATCGGCATGGTCGGGAAACTCGCGCAATAGCGCGCGGGCGATCATCGCCATGTCGCGGGCGGAGGAGACGTGGGCGGGATCATGCAAGCCGTTCGGGTTGACGAAATGCAATTCCTGCAGGCCCAGGCGCTGCCCCGCCGCATTCATGTCGCCGGCGAAGGCTTCGACCGAGCCCGAAACGCCCTCGGCGACCATCACCGCCACGTCATTGGGCGACTTGACCATCAGCATCTTGAGCGCGTTGTCGAGAGTCACCTCGGTGCCGGGCCGGAAACCCATTTTCGACGGCGGCATTCGCGCGGCGCGCGCCGACATCACGAGCGGGGTGTCGAGCGTGAGCTTGCCGGCGCGCACAGCGTCCAGCGCCACATAGACCGTCATCAGCTTGGTGAGCGACGCCGGGTACCATTGGTCGGTCGCCTG
Source organism: uncultured Alphaproteobacteria bacterium (assembly GCA_963832305.1). Taxonomy (GTDB): domain Bacteria; phylum Pseudomonadota; class Alphaproteobacteria; order Rhizobiales; family Beijerinckiaceae; genus Roseiarcus. The sequence continues at coordinate 13,139 of CAWHTU010000031.1, forward strand.
GTTTTGCAACAGCACCTGGCCGCTGTCGGCGTCGGCGACCAGATAGGGCGTCGCCCGGGCGGAGACCGCGCCGATTGCGAGCATGGCGGCGATGGCGATGATCGCCCGCCGTCCGATTCCGCCCATGCCGAGTGGCGTCATTCCGTTCCCCGCGAGCTTCCCGAAGCCGACCCTGTTCCTAGACGAGAATGGCTGAAATCTCAAGCCGCAGGCATGGTTTAGGGCCGTCTTGACGCAGGATGGAATCGCGTCCCCGCGCTCGTCAGTGGTGGCGTTCAGACGATGTGGAACCGCTGTCGCGCCAAGTCTACCGGCTCGCCCGGCGGGAATGGTCCGCCGAGCAGGTCGCCGCAACGCCTGGCGAGCCCGACGAGCGCGGTCTCCGTCGCCCCGGCGGCTAACGGCCCGAGCGCTTCGTCGACCGCCGCCTGCCATTGATCATGAGCAATGGCCCGGGCCGCGTCCTCGGCGGGAACGATGCGGATGTAGTGCTCGGCGAGCGACACATAGACGAGCGCGCCGCACTTCGAGCGGTCGATCCCCCGCAGCACGAATTGAGCCAGCGCCGCCCGGTGCGCGGCCGAGCGCGCCCACCGCTTTGGAACGAGCCAGCGGCGGACCGGCGGCAGCGAGCCCACGACCGCGGCCAGAATGGCGACCAGCAGCTGAGCGACGTAGATGCGGTGGGCGGAAAGCTCGGTGAACAGCAAGAGCGGCAGCGGCGTCGCCAGCGCAAGGATGCAGGCGCCGAGCAGAAACTCGGCGTCATAGGAAGCGGAAGCGCCGGCGAGCACGCAAACAAGCGGCGCGCGGGTCTTGAGCTGCGCCGCGTCGAACGCCGCCTCGACGCGGGCCGTCTCGGCCGGGTCGAGGATCATCACCAGCCTCCCGAGGCGCCGCCGCCGCCCGACGAGCCGCCGCCGCCGGAAAAGCCGCCGCCGAATCCCCCGCCGCCGCCGAATCCGCCGCCAAACCCGCCGCGGCCAAAGCCACCGCCGCCCATCGGGATGAAAATCACGTTGCCGCCGCCGCTCCGCCGGGAGATGCGCGAAATCACGAACATGATGAACAGGAAGATGAGAAACGGCGCCAGCGCGTCGAGCAGTGAAGCGTCATGCTCGGGGCGCATCTCGGTCGGTTTTGGCTTCCATTCGGCCGAATCGGTTGTGAGCGCGGTGATAATGTCGTCGACGCCGCGGGTGACGCCGCCATTGAAATCGCCGGCCTTGAATCTCGGTGCGATCGCGTTGGAAATGATGATGCTGGAGACGGCGTCGGTCAGCGTGCCCTCGAGGCCGTAGCCGACCTCGATGCGCACCCTTCGTTCGTGCGGGGCGATCAGGAGGAGCGCGCCGTTGTTCTTTTTCGCCTCGCCGAGTTTCCAGGCGCGGAAGAGCGCGTTGGCGTAGGGCTCGATCTCCTCACCGCCGAGCGAGGGCACCGTCGCAACGACCAGCTGAATCCCGGACTTCTGCTCGAGGTCGGCGAGCTTGCGCTCGAGGTCGGCGGCCGTGACGGGCGACAGGATCTTCGCCTGGTCGACCACCCGTCCGGTGAGCGGGGGGAAGCTCGCCGCCGCAAGCGCCGCGCCGACCCACAGAGCCGCGATGAGGGCGCCGATCAGGGCCCACGGCCAGAGGCGAGGCATCCGGACGCTCCGGGTTCGAGGATTAGAACTTCACCTTCGGCGCCGCCTGGGCGCCGGAGTCGGCGGTGAACGGAACGAGCGGCTTGATCGAGCGAAACACCGTCTGGGCCCAGAGCACGCTCGGGAAGGTCCTGAGCGTGGTGTTGAAATCCTGCACGGCGGCGATGTAGTCCCTGCGGGCGACGGCGATCCGGTTCTCGGTCCCCTCGAGCTGGGATTGCAGCGCCAGGAAGTTCTGGTTCGATTTGAGGTCTGGATAGTTTTCGCTGACCGCCAAGAGCCGCCCGAGGGCGCCGGAGAGGGCGTTTTGCGCGTCCTGCAGCTCCTTGACCTTCGCCGGGTCGGTCAGGTCGTTGGCGTCGAGGTGGATCGACGTCGCCTTCGCGCGCGCCTCGGTCACCTGGACGAAGACGTCCTTCTCCTGCTTGGCGTAGCCCTGAACTGTGGCGACCAGGTTAGGAACGAGATCAGCCCGGCGCTGATACTGGTTCTGGACCTCCGCCCAGGCCGCGTTGGCGGCCTCCTGCTTGGTCGGGATGACATTGTAGCCGCAGGCCGAAACCGAAACGGCGATCAGCGCCAGAACGGCGAGCGACCGCAACCGTTGAAGCAAGCGCATGGAACAACCCCCTCCCATCCACGACCCGGATGTGGCGCGGGCCCGCGCCATTCATAACGCGCCTGCCGCCACAAGGCCAACCGACGCGATGCCGCATGCGATGCCGCGCTTGATCGCATCGGGCACATTCAATAGAACCCCCGCCTGCCGGCGTGGGCAAACCCGACGCACGGTCCTCTACTCATGAGCGCGAAGCCGCTTTCGGCGCGCGAGACCCCAGGATAAGACATGCGCGTTTATTACGACCGGGATTCCGACCTCAATCTGATCAAGGGCAAGAAGGTCGCGGTCGTCGGCTATGGCAGTCAGGGCCATGCGCACCTGCTCAACATGCGCGACAGCGGCGTCAAGGACATTGCGGTGGCGCTGCGCCCGGACTCGGCCTCCGCCAAAAAGGCTGAAGCCGAGGGGATCAAGGTGATGGCGGTCGCGCAAGCGGCCAAGTGGGCCGACATCGTGATGATGCTGACCCCCGACGAATTGCAGGCCGAGATCTATCGCAACGAGCTTCAGCCGAACATGAAGAAGGGCGCGGCCCTGATGTTCGCCCATGGGCTCAACGTCCACTTCAACCTGATCGAGCCGCGCGCCGATCTCGACGTGCTCATGGTCGCGCCGAAGGGCCCCGGCCACACGGTGCGCTCCGAGTACAAGCGCGGCGGCGGCGTGCCCTGTCTCATCGCGATCCATCAGAACGCCAGCGGCAACGCCCACGATCTCGGCCTTTCCTACGCCTCCGCAATCGGCGGCGGGCGCGCAGGCGTCATCGAGACGTCGTTCCGCGAGGAGTGCGAGACCGATCTCTTCGGCGAGCAGGTGGTGTTGTGCGGCGGCCTGGTCGAGCTCATTCGCGGCGGCTACGAGACCCTGGTCGAGGCCGGCTATGCGCCGGAAATGGCCTATTTCGAATGCCTGCACGAGGTGAAGCTGATCGTCGACCTCATCTACGAGGGCGGCATCGCCAACATGAACTACTCGATCTCCAACACCGCCGAATATGGCGAGTATGTCTCCGGGCCCCGCATCATCAAGGCTGAGACCAAGGCCGAGATGAAGCGCATCCTCGACGATATCCAGTCCGGCAAATTCACCCGCGACTGGATGCTCGAGAACCGGGTCAACCAGACCTCGTTCAAGGCGATGCGCGCCCGCGCCAACGCCCATCCGATCGAGGAGGTCGGGGAGAAGCTGCGCGCCATGATGCCGTGGATCGGCAAGAACAAGCTCGTCGACAAGGCGAAGAACTAGGGGAAATCGGCGAGGCTCGATTGGCGGCGGCTCTCGGGCGGCGTTTCCGCTGGACAGCGAAACGCGCCTTTGCTAAACGCCGCCCCTTGCCGAGCGGAGCCGCCCGGCGGAGGCGATGGGCGCATAGCTCAGTTGGTAGAGCAGCTGACTCTTAATCAGCGGGTCCAAGGTTCGAGCCCTTGTGCGCCCACCATCGAAAACAAGAAAATCAGGTGCAGAAAGCAAGGGGTGGGGTTGCCTGACACATCCTGTGTCGGCGCTGTGTCAGCAAATTTTGGGTCATGGGTGGTCGCAGTTCGCCGCCGCGAGCCCCGGCGCCTTGGCGCCGCTCATCCGGCGCTCGTCAAGTTGTGGATCGGCGGGCGCCTTGGAAAAGCGGCCTGACTGACCCCTGCGCGGGCGTCGTGGCTAGGCCCTGCCCGGCTATCTGGAGCCGGGCGCGCCTTTGACATTCCGCCTTGAGCGACTAAATGGCGGCGGGGCGCCATGAGGCGCAAACAGGAAAGTCGGCATGGCGCTGAGGCAAGACACTCACGGCGGACACGGGTCCGGCGGCGGCAAGGCGATTTCGGACGCCAATGTCCAGGACGCGTTCCGCACCATCATCAAATGGATCGGCGAGGATCCCGATCGCGACGGGCTCATCGAGACGCCCGACCGCCTGAGGCGCGCCTATCGCGAGTATTTCGCCGGCTACGAGGAGGATCCGGAGGAGGTCCTGCGCAAGACGTTCACCGAGGTCGACGGCTATGACGAGATGATTGTCCTGCGCGGCGTGACCTTCGAGAGCCATTGCGAACATCATATCGCCCCGATCATTGGCCGGGTGTGGGTCGGCTACATTCCCGACAAGCGGGTGGTGGGCATCTCGAAGCTCGCCCGGGTGGTCGAGATCTTTTCCAAGCGGCTGCAGATCCAGGAACGGCTCACGGCCCAGATCGCCAACACCGTCAACGATATCTTGAAACCTTGCGGCGTCGCCGTCGTGGTGAAGGCCGCGCATCATTGCATGATCGACCGCGGCGTCCGCAAGCGCGGCGCCGACCTCGTCACCAGCCGCATGCTCGGCGTGTTTCGTGACCAGCCGGCGACCCGGCAAGAATTCCTGTCGCTCGTCAACGCCGACACCACCGAGTGATCGGCTCCTTTCGGATCGTGGGCTATGTCATCGCTTCCGCCGACGGTCGGATTGCGGACGCAAGCGGACATATGCCGGCTTCGCTCAAGCTCGACGCCGACGTGCGCTTCTTCGAGAACGGCCTCGACCATGTTGACGCCGTGGTCCATGGCCGCCATTCGCACGAAGGCCATCCGAAGTCGGCCGGGCGGCGACGGTTGATCCTCACCCACGGCGTCCCGGCGCTTGCGCCCGACCCGCACAACGCCAAAGCGCTGCTTTGGAATCCCGCCGGCGCCTCGTTCGAGGACGCCCTGGCCGCGCTCGGCGTGAAGTCGGGCACGGTCGCCATCATCGGCGGCCCGCTCGTCTACACGCAGTTTCTGAAGCGGGGATACGACAACTTTCACCTCAGCCGGGCGACGAAGGTGTGGATTCCCGACGGCCTGCCGGTCTTCATTCGCGAGACCCCCGGCGGCGGCGAGCCGGAGGCGGCGCTCGCCGCCGCCGGCCTCACGCCCGGCCATACCATGTGGCTCGACGACGAAGTGACGGTCACCGACTGGGAGCGGGCCGGGTAGCCCCCTCATCCGGCGCTATAGCCCGTCGAAAGACGGGCGTCCTTCGACGCCCTCTGGCGCCGCCTTCTCCCAAAGGGAGAAGGGATGCTCACCCAAACCTCTCGGCCCGAAACGGGGCGGGATCGACCAGCGGCGCTTGGCCGCTCATCAGTTCCGCGAGCAGCCGCCCGCTGACCGGGCCAAGCGTCAGTCCGAGGTGATGATGGCCGGCGTCGAGCCAGAGGCCCCGCTTGCCGGGGAACGGCCCGATGACCGGGCGCATGTCGGGCAGGCAGGGGCGCCGGCCGAGCCACGGCGCGGCGTCCTTTCGCGCGCCGATCGGAAAGAGCTCGCGCGCGAACGGCTCGACCTTGTCGAGCTGGATCGGCGACGCCGGATCGTCGCGCCTTGCGAATTCGGCGCCCGTCGTGAGCCTCAGCCCCCTTGTCATCGGCGTCACGAGATAGCCCCGCTCGAGATCGAGCACCGGGCGCGTGAGGCCCGCGTTGCCCTTCGCCTCGTAATGCATGTGATAGCCGCGCTTGACGAAGAACGGCAGGTGGAGGCCGAACGATCGGGCAAGCTCGTTGGACCACGGGCCGAGCGCGATCACGACGTCGGGCGCCGCGAGCCGTCCGGACGCGATCTTGACCAGCCATCCGCCGCTCGCGGGCTCGAGCGTGCGCGCGTCGCCCGTCTCCATCCGCCCGCCGCGTTTCAAGAACAGCGCGGCGTAGCTCTGCGCCAGCGCTTCGGGATCGGGCGTCGACAGCGGATCGGCGTAATGCACGCCGCCGACCGCCTTTTCGCTTAAGTGGGGCTCGAGCGCGATCAGAGCGGCCCGGTCGAGAAATTTGGGCGCGATTCCGTAAGGCTTGAGCTCCTCGGCCTCCTTGTTCGCAAGATCCTGCCCGCGGGCGCTGCGAAACGCCTTGATCCAGCCGCCGCGGCGGAGCAGCGCCTCGGCGCCGGCCTCACGCGCGAATTCGAGGTGCTCGGCGCTGGCGCGGGCGAGAAGCGGGGCCATCGCGCGCGCGGTCGCGTTTTTTCCCGCCGCCGTCGAAGCGGCGTAGTAGCGCCAGATCGCCGGCGCGATATGAGGCAGCGCGCCATAGCGGATATGGGCGCGCGGATCGAGATTGAGCGCCCCGCGCGCGATCTCCTGCGGCGCGCGCGGAAACACGTAGGGCATCACGGCTTCGGTCTGGACGATCCCGGCGTTGCCGAAGCTCGTCTCGCCGGCCGCGCGTGGATGGCGGTCGACCAGCGCGACCCGCCGGCCGCGCGCCTGGAGATGCAGCGCCGCCGACACGCCGACAAATCCGGCGCCAAGCACGATCGCGTCGGCGGTCTCAGCGGACATGGGGTCGGTCTCACCTAATTGGAGCGCGGCCCGATCAGGCGGCTCGATTCTCGACCTGCGTTCCTATAGACCCCGGCCGGACGGAACAAACAGAAAGCGCCTGAGCCCGATGATCCCGCGCTACTCCCGCCCCGAGATGACCGCGATATGGTCGGCCGAGACGCGGTTTCGCATCTGGTTCGAGATCGAGGCTCTGGCCGCCGAGGCGATGGCCGGCATCGGCCTCATCCCGAAAAAGGCCGCCAGGTCGATCCGCGAGAAGGGCGACAAGGCCAAGTTCGACGTCGCCCGGATCGACGAGATTGAAAAGACGACCAAGCACGACGTGATCGCCTTCCTCACCCACCTCGCCGAATTCATTGGGCCGGACGCGCGCTTCGTCCATTTGGGGCTGACGAGTTCCGACGTCCTCGACACTTGCCTCGCGGTGCAGCTCAGGCGCGCGAGCGACATCCTCATCGCCGACGTCGACGCGCTGCTGGTCGCTCTCAGGCGCCGCGCCTTCGAGCACAAACTGACCCCGACCATCGGCCGCTCGCACGGCGTTCATGCCGAGCCGACCACCTTCGGCCTCAAGCTCGCTTACGCCCATGCCGAGTTTGAGCGCGCTCGCGCCCGGCTGATCGCGGCGCGCGAGGAGATTTCGACCGCGGCGCTTTCCGGCGCGGTCGGCACGTTCGCCAATATCGACCCGCGAGTCGAGGCCCATGTCGCGGCGAAGCTCGGCCTAAATGTCGAGCCGATCTCGACCCAGGTGATCCCGCGCGACCGCCACGCGGCCTATTTCGCCGCGCTCGCCGTCGTCGCCTCGTCGGTCGAGCGGCTCGCGACCGAGATCCGCCACTTGCAGCGCACCGAAGTGATGGAGGCCGAGGAGTTTTTCTCCGAGGGCCAGAAGGGCTCCTCCGCCATGCCCCACAAGCGCAACCCGGTCCTGGCCGAGAACCTGACCGGCCTTGCCCGCATGGTGCGCTCGGCCGTCATCCCGGCGCTGGAAGACGTGGCGCTGTGGCACGAGCGCGACATCTCCCATTCCTCGGTCGAGCGGATGATCGCCCCAGACGCGACGATCACGCTCGATTTCGCGCTCGCGCGGCTGACCGGGCTGATCGACAAACTGATCGTCTATCCGGAAAACATGCGCCGGAACCTCGACAAGCTCGGCGGCCTCATCCATTCGCAGCGGGTGCTGCTCGCGCTGACGCAAGCGGGCGTCTCGCGCGAGGACGCCTACGCCATGGTCCAGCGCAACGCGATGCGCGCCTGGCGCGGCGAGGACGAGTTCCTCAAGCTGCTCAAGACCGACAAGGACGTCGCCAGGGCATTGAGCGCGAAGGAGCTCGAGGCTCTGTTCGACCTCGGCTACCACCTGAAGCAGGTTGATGCGATTTTCGAGCGGGTGTTTGGCAACCAATAACGGGCGAATTGCGAGTTATGCCCGACTCTTTCCGCCTCACGCCCGCTGCTCGCGTGGAAGCGGCTACCCGGTGGGCGCGCGATAGAATGACGCCCAAGCAACTCGTCTAATGGGCAAATCTACTCATATGCTTCAGATTTCATGTATGCGATGCTTCACACGCTGCAGGCGTATGAAGTGCAGCAAGCTTATATTATATCGCCAACGATTGGAGGAAGTATAATGTCAACTATTGTCAAACCATGGCTGGATCAAGCCGGTAATTTCCCAATAGCTCACATTGGCGGCATACCGCATTTCAATCAAGGGGTGCGCCTCGACGCGCCCAGAACAGGGGTTCTCCATACAACCGAGGGCGGGTGGGCCGGCAGTCTTGCAATATTCAAGCGACACTTTGCTCCTCATTTCATGCTCGGCTTCGACGCGGATGCGCAGAAAGTCCGAATTGCCCAACTTGTCCAGATTGGGACCATCGGCGCGGCCTTGGTGACCCATAACAACCAGGCGATCGTGCAGATTGAAATGGTCGGCTTCTCGAAAGAAACGCCATGGCTTCCAGATGACGAAACCGCCTCGGCCCTGGCGTCCTTGATGGCGACGTGCGCCGCCGAGTACGGCGTTCCGCTCAGCCATCCCTGGCCGGACGGCGATTTCGGCAAAGCCGGGAACAACCCGCATCGGTCGTCTGGCAAGTTCGGACGGATAGCGGGGTGGTACGGTCACGGCGATTGTCCGAGCCCCGATGAGCATTGGGATCCCGGCAATCTCAAATGGAGCGTGATTCTCGATATGGCCAAGCAAATGGCCGACAATCTCGGCGGCGCGCCCCGCGTCGCGATGGCGGGACCGGCCGCGATGGTCCACCACGAGGATGTCGCCGCCGCGCCGAGCAAGGAGAAATCGAAGAAGAAGAAAAAGAAGGCTGCGTGACTTCGACTCGGTGTTGGGCGCGGTGGCTGACCAGGCGACCGCGCCTCGCCTTCCCAGGGAGTGAGGTCTGGGGCGGCCTTTGCCCCAGGCTTCCGCCTAGAGCTGAACGTCGATCCCGAGTTCGCGTTTCATCCGTTGGGCGAATTCGGCGTCGCTCTCGTTTCCCTGCAGAACCACCTGCTCGTCCGTCTTGTTGGCGCGCGCCTTGATCCAAAGGTCGGCGTCCGGCCCGACGAGATAGCGCAGCTGCAGGCTGTCGCTTGCAACGATGTCGCGGATTGCGTCGGCGACCACCGAGGGCGGGATTGGCTTGGCGCGCGAAGCGGCGAACGTCGCCATGAGTTGTTTGCGGAACGGATAAAGACTTTCCGCCGCGGGCGCCGGCGCCCGTGTTGAGATCGGGGTCGCGATCACGCCGGGCTCGACAATGACGACCCGCACGTTGAATAGCCGCAATTCCTGGGCGAGCGACTCGCTGACCGCTTCGAGCGCCCATTTCGATGCGGCGTAGCTCCCGTGGCTCGCCAGGGCGACGCGGCCCGCGACCGAGCTGACGTTGACGATCGTCCCGCGACGGCGTTCCCGCATGTTCGGGATGACGGCTTTGATGCAACGAAGCGCGCCGAAGAAGTTCGTCTCCATCACCTGGCGGAACCTGTCGATCGTCGTCTCCTCGACGACGCCGCCGCCGGGGATGCCGGCGTTGTTGATGAGCACGTCGATCGGCCCGTGCTCGGCGACGACCTTGGCGAAGCCGTCGCGGACGGAGTCGTCGTCGTCGACATCGAGCGCCACCAGATGGATTGGAAGCTGTTCCGCCGCGGCGATTTTGCGGATTTCGGCGCCGCCATCGAGATTTCGCATCGTCGCCGCGACAGTATGTCCCGAGCGGGCGAGCGCGACGGCGGTCGCGAGTCCAATGCCGCTGCTCGTCCCGGTGACCAAAGCCAAAGCCATGTTGCGGCCCCTTTTCGGTTAGGCCGTCTTAAGGCGCGCGGCCGCTGATATTTCCACACAAGTTCCTGGCGCGGTCAAACTGAGAAAAGGCGACCGAATGTCGAGCGGCGCCATCCCACGTCAGGCGTCCATGGCGCCCCGCGTTGTGATAAAGCTGCGGCGCTGGTTTGTCTTGAGGTTGGGCAATGAACGACGAGCTGCGCACCTATGCGCTCGATGAGATGCACCATCGCATTCGACAGGTCCGCGCCTACTCGCTTCCCGCTGAAGGCGGGTCGAACATCACCGTCCACGCTGCGCTCGTGAAGAGCGATCCGCCGACTGTGAGCAATCCAGCCAATCAAAAAACCCTAAGCCTGGCCGCTGATGCCACGGACGGCGGCGCCTTGTTTTCGTGGCTCGACGAGGAGGACGGCAAGCCGCAGCTCTTGACCCTCGCGCAGATTCGTAGCCTGGCCGAGAGCCTGTCGGCGTTTGAAACGGAGATGTACGATTTCCTCGACAGGCTCAGTGGCGAGATCGACTCCGGCGTGATCACCACGTTCGAGCAGGTCGACCACGCGGCTTGGCCTTCCTGAGCCTCTCGATTTATTCTTTGTAGTAATTTCCTGCACGCGGCGAGTTGCATCGACAATGTGCTGAAGTCGCTGAGAAAAGGCTGCCGAATGGGAAGCGGCGCCCATCCCGAAAACAACTCCCGCGAATCCCCCATATCTGCCTAGCCGCCCCCGAACGATTTGGAGTCTATGTTGGCGAAAGCGCGGCGCCGGTTTTCCGCATCAAAGGGGGTCTCATGGTTTCGAAACGCTTGTCCGCGGCCGCCGTCGCGGCCATCGCCCTTATCGGGATCGCCGCAGGACCGGCGAACTCGGCCGTCGTAATCGACATCACTCAGTCGGGCGCGAACGTCGATGTGACTGTGTCGGGCGAGCTTAACCTTGAAGGCGCAACGCGTTACTCCTCCGAATCGGGGCTTACCGCGGGGATTATTCCGGGGGGTGACAATTGGTTGGTGGCGGCCGGCGCGAACGCGGCCAACGATCTCTACGAACTGACGGGCGCAACCGTGCCGTTTGGCGCGAGCGGCACTTTCTACACATCGGTCCTGACCTCGACGGGAGACCCGTTCGTCATTTGGGGCAACCTAGGGGGGACGCCACTGGTCGGAGTGCCGGCGGGCTACACATCCGGTCCGATTTCCGCGTTTACGGAGATCGGGGGCGAGACCATCGCCGACATGACCCTGATTCCCGGAACCTATACGTTCAGTCTTCCAAATGACACCATTACGCTGGACATTACTGGTTCTCCCGTCCCGGAGCCGGCGACCTGGGCGATGATGCTGATGGGCTTCGCCGGTCTCGGCTTCGCCGGCCATTGGCACGCACGCCGCGACGCTGTACGCGCCTGAATCCGTCCGGGACGCGGCGCGACAATTTCTTGTGATAATCCGAAGTCCGTGCTATGGTGCTGACGTCCTGAGAGCGGGGAATGCAAACACGGACGAGGCGGCGGCGTTAAGCCTGCCGCAGCCCTCGCCGTAGTTAGTAACGAATTGAAATGTATAAATATTCCTAAGAAAAGGCGATTTGGTTTTCGTTGCGTCCCGCTTTGATTTTGTTGCGCCTGATTTTGCTTTTGTTGCGCTGGGCTTTGCTTTTGTTGCGGCCGGCTTGGTTTTCGTTGCGCCGGGCCTCGCCGGCTAGCCCTTCCGCTTGAGCGCCACGCCGGCGCCCGCGGCGGGCGGGTGCGGCAGGCCGCTCTGGGCCTTGGCGAGAGCGTCGAGGGCCGCCCTGGTCTCGTGGGCAAAGGGCGCGGCGCGCGATCCCGCTTCGCCCAGCGCAACCGAGATCAGCAGCTGCTCGGAGGCGGCGAGGCGCTCCCCGCCCGGCGCGGTCATGTCGAGCCAGACGCGCATCCGCTTGTCGTCGTGCTCGAGGATGTGGCAACTGACCGCGATCGCGTCGCCTTCCCTCGCCTCCTTGTAATAGTGCAGCATCATCTGGAGCGTGAACAGCGACTGGCCGGTGCGCTTGCGCGCCGCGGCGTCGAGGCCGACGCGGTCCATGAGCGCGTCGACCGAGCGGCTGAACACGATCGCATAAGCCGCATCGTTCATGTGGCCGTTATAGTCGACCCATTCGCTGACCACGGTCGCTTCGAGCACCGGAAGCGCTAAGCCGCGCCGCATGGCGTTCCCCCGAAATGAGCTTCACAGCCGGCCCGGACGGCCTTCCGCCTCGGGCCAGTATTTCTGCACCAGAGCGAGGAGTTCGACAAGGAAATCGTCGCGCCGCGCCTCGAGCTCGCGGATCGAACGGCCGGCCGCCTGATCGGCGCAGCCGTCGGCGACCTTGTCGATCAGTTCGTCGGTAAGCTCTGGCGCGACGAGCTTCGTCCACGGCAGTTTGAGCGCCGGCCCGAACTGATGCAGCATGTGGCGCATGCCCCCCTCACCGCCCGCGAGATGGAAGGTGAGGAAGGTGCCCATCAGCGACCAGCGCAGCCCACAGCCGTAGACCACCGCCGCGTCGACCTCCTCGGTGGTCGCGACGTCGTCATTGACGAGCCACAGCGCCTCGCGCCACAAGGCCTCCATCAGCCGGTCGGCGATGAAGCCGACGATCTCCTTGCGCACCGTGAGCGGCCGCATTCCGAGCGAGCGGTAAAAATCGGCGGCGCGGTCGATGGTTGCGGGCGCGGTCTTTTCCCCGCCGACCAGCTCGACCAGCGGCAGCAGGTAAACGGGGTTGAACGGATGGCCGACCAGCATCCGCTCAGGCCGCGCCATCTTCGCCGCCAGCAGCGTGGGCAACAGGCCGGAGGTCGAGGAGGCGACGATTGCGTCAGGATTGGCGGCGTCGATGCGGGCGAGCAGGTCCTGCTTGAGTTCTTCGCGCTCCGGAGCATTTTCCTGGACGAAATCGGCGCCCGCGACGCAATCCTCGAGCTGTGGGTGAAAGGTCAAGCGCGAGGGGCTGGCGTCCTCTGCGACTGTTCCGTTTCGGGCCATCGCCGGCCACGCCGCATCGATCGCCGCGAACGCCTTGCCGCGCGCGTCGGGCGCCGGATCCCAGGCGGCGACGTCGAGTCCTGCGCCCAGGAACCGCGCCGCCCAGCCCGACCCGATGACGCCCGCGCCGACAACGGCGACCCTTTGGTTTTTAGCGACCATGACCTGCCTAGCTTCGTTGTCCCGCCCGATTTGGCTCAATGCGGCCTAATTCGTTGCCTGTCCGTCCGCGGACCGGCGCCGGCCGCGGCCATCGAGACAACCGCAGCGAGAATGATCGCTCCGCCGACCAGCGTCGCCGAGGCGGGCGTTTCGCCGAACGCCAGCCATACCCAGACCGGGCCAAAGATCGTCTCGGTCTGCGCCAGCACAGTCTGCGCTGCGGCCGGCACGTGCGGCGCGCCGCGCAGGAAAAGCGTGAATCCCAGTCCCATCACCAGAAAGCCCGCCGCGAACGCCGCCAGGACGCCGGACGGCGACGGGAGCAGGGTGACTCCCTTCGCAAGGCAGACGCCCGTCGACAGAGCGCAGGCGATCAGCCCATAGGCGAAGACCGCCGGCGAATAGTCGCGAGGGGGTCCGTGCCGCATCGCGACGCTGGCGCCGGCAAATCCGAGCGCGGTGAGAACGGCGCTGATGTTGCCCGCGAGACGCCCGGCTTCGAACGCTCCGCCGACGATGACGGCGAGCCCGGCCAGGCCGAGCGCAATCGATGCGGCCTGACGCAGGCTCAACCGCTCGCCGAGAAAGACGTAGCCGAGGAGGGCGGCGAGCAGTGGCGCACAGGAGGAAAGAAAGAGCGCGTTCGCGACGGTTGTCGTCTTCATGGCGATGATGAACGCAATCGACGCCAGGCACAGCGCCAGCGCCACAATCACCCCGACCAGTCCCGTCGATGCAAAGCGCCTCAAGAGCGGACCGCCCCGCTGGGCTCGCAGGATGATTGCGAATGCGCAGGCGACGCCAACGTTGCGCCACACCAGGAACTGCCAGGAATCGAGATCGGGCGCGAGCCGCAGGAAGATCCCGGTAAAGCTCCAGGAAAGTCCCGCGGCGAGAATATATAGCGCGCCAGCCAGGAATCCGCGCCCCGGCGCTGCTTGGGCCTCAGCGACGGTCATGTAGGATCCGTCAGGGTTGGCCCGGCTCGCAGTGCTTCGCCTGAAGTTTGCCCTTGCACCGTTCACTTCTGTTTCTTGAGGCCGAGCTTCGCGCGCGCCTCGGCGGGAGTGGCGACGGATGCGCCCATTCGCTCGACAATGTCCCGCGCCCGCTTGACGAGCGCGCCGTTGCTGGCCGGCACGCCGCGGTCGAGCCAGATATTGTCCTCGAGCCCGACTCGCACATGGCCGCCGAGCAGGACGGCTTGGGCGACGAACGGCATCTGCATCCGGCCGATCGCGAAGCCGGCCCAATTGGCGCCCTCCGGCAGATGGCTGCGCATCGCCAGCATCGCTTCGGGCGTCGCCTCCGCGCCCCAGGGAATGCCGAGGCAGAGCTGGAAGAGCGGCGGCGGGTCTATCAGGCCTTCGGCGATCAGCTGCTTGGCGAGCCACATATGGCCGAGTTCGAAGCACTCGATCTCCGGCTTGACCCCCGCCGCCTGGATGCGGCGCGCCATCTCGCGCAACAGGTCGGCGGTGGCGAGAAACGCTCCGTCGCCAAAGTTGAGAGAGCCGCAATCGAGGGTGCAAATCTCGGGTCTTAGCTCCTCGACATGGGCGACGCGTTCGGCCGCGCCCGCCATGTCGGTGCCCGGCCCGCCGGAGGCCGGATGAGCGGGATCGAAGAAAAAATCGCCGCCCATCCCGGCAGTGAGATTGATGACGACGTCGGCGCCCGATGAGCGGAGGAGAGCGACGGTCTCGCGATAGAGCTTGGGATCGCGCGACGCCTTGCCGGTTCCGGGATCGCGCACATGCAAATGCACGATCGCCGCGCCGGCCGCGTGCGCTTCGAGCGCCGAATCGGCGATCTGGCGCGGCGTGACTGGGATCGCCGGATGCTTGCCGACCGTGTCGCCGGCGCCGGTCACGGCGCAGGAGATGATGACGTTGGCGTTCAAGCTTCCCCCTTGCCGATGTGAGTGATTTTGCGCCCCGGACGCCGGCCGCGCAAGGTTCAGCGGCTCATAGGCGCCATGTCGAATTGCGGTCCGCCGATCTTGAAAAAAGCTGGTTCAAGGCAGAGCGTTCACGCGCCCCGCTGTCGGCCGTTCCTTTTCGCCTCGCGTAAACAGGCAAAGGGCTGAGCCCATGCCCTGCTGGCGATCAAGCTCATCCTCACCCAGAAGCTGTGGTGCACCTGGCCTCGGCGCCGCCTGGCGGTGGGGCGATGCGGTCGCCGTTTGGTCGGTCGGCCTCCCCTGACCGGCGACGCTTCGCCTGCCGCGGCGCCCGCCAAAATGGAAGACGCGGCCGAGGGGGACCGGCCGCGTCTTCGCTTCACCGAGGCTGATTACGCGCCCCGGGACTACTCGGCGCCGTTGTCGTTGCGTTCGTCCATATGATGATGAATCATATCCATGACGAACCGCGTCCGCTCCGGCATCAACATGCGTCCAAGCATGCCGAACTTGTGCTTCTGGGAATCATCGAGGCTCGCGTAGAGCGGCTTGGCGGCGTCGGCGATCTTCTTGATGTCGGCCGCGCCCTGCGAAAGACGGCCGGCCATTGCCTCGAGACGGTCAACCGGCGACATGTGCTCGCCCTGAGCATGCGTCTCCATCATCTGCTGCATCGCGTCCATCCGCGCTTTCGCAGCGTCCTTGACCGCGGATTCAAACGGGCTCCACAGCTTCTCTTGGTCAGCAGTCAGTCCAAGACCGGCCTTCATGCCGGCAAGCTTGGCGTCGAGCATCGTCTCGCGGTCGGCGGCCCAATGCTGCATGCGCTCGGCGTGAGTAGGCGGCTGGTCGCCCTCTGCTGCCGCGGTCAGCGCAAACGCGGAGACTGATACCGCAACCGCAGCCACGAGCCCGAGGGCTGTGTGTTTCATGACGTTCCCCTGTCCTGATTCCACGATCGCGAAGCTGATCGCCTGCAAGATGAAATGCAAATTAACTCGGCGTAATGAAGCCGGAGAGCGAAGACACAAGACATTCCGGTAAACACAGGGTAAACGGCCAATGGCGCGACGCCCGTCGCCCCCGGGAGAGGACATGAATCAATCGGTGCTGGGAAAGCTCGCGGGCGCGCTCGCGGCGAATGGAGAGGCGCTGTGCGCCTGGGTCACCGTGAACGAGCCGGCCGTCGCGGAGTGGCTGGCGCGCGAAGCCTTCGACGCGGTGGCGCTTGACATGCAGCACGGAGCGATCGACCTCGACGGCGCCATGCGCGCGATCCAGAGCGTCGCTCTGGCCGGCAAACCAACCATCGCCCGTGTGCCGGTTGGCGGATTTGCCCTCGCCAGCCAGCTTCTCGACGCCGGCGCCAGCGGCATCCTGGCGCCGATGATCAACAGTGGCGATGACGCGCGGCGGCTGGTCGAATTCGTCAAATTTCCGCCGCTTGGTCAACGCTCCTGGGGGCCGCGGACCGCGCTGCCGTGGAGCGGTCTCGACGCGGCCGCATATCTCCAGGCGGCCAACGCGACGGCCCAGGCGATCGCGATGATCGAGACCCGCGCCGCGCTCGACGCGCTTGACGATATTCTCGCCGTTGAAGGCGTCGACGGCGTGTTCGTTGGTCCCTCCGACCTCTCGATCGCATTGAGCGGCGGCGTGAGCGTCGAGCCGCGCGGCGCGGCGCTGATGAGCGAAGCGCGGCGGGTTGTAAGCCGCGCCAAGGCGCACGGAAAATACGCGGCGATGTTCTGCTTCGACGGCGCTGATGCGCGCGCGATGCTGGCGCTCGGGTACCGGCTGTGCACGATCGCCAGCGATCATGCGCTCATGCGGGCGGCGGCGCAGGCCGAGCTCGCCGCCGCGCGGGCGGTACGCGCCCGAAAGTCGCCCCCGGCGCTGGAAAAAGCGTAATTCGCCGCCCATATGTAACGTGGGCGAAGAGGTTCCGGAGGCGGCGCCAGCGTGCATCGGCCGGCCCGGAAGGGTAAGGTTGGTAAAAGCGCGAATCGGGGCTCCGTCGCCGCCTAAGCCCAACCACTTGTAAGGCTTTGATTTTGGAAGACGAAGGCAAGGACCTGGCCGACGAGGCCGAGGCCGCAAGCGAAAGCTACGGCGCCGATTCGATCAAGGTGCTGCGCGGCCTGGACGCCGTCCGGAAACGGCCCGGCATGTACATCGGCGACACCGATGATGGTTCAGGCCTGCACCATATGATCTACGAGGTCGTCGACAACGCCATCGATGAGGCGCTGGCGGGCCACGCAAAGCTCGTCGCCGTTACCCTCAACGCCGACGGCTCGGTTACGGTTACCGACGACGGACGCGGCGTTCCCACCGGCATCCACGACGAGGAGGGCGTCTCGGCCGCCGAGGTCATCATGACCCAGTTGCATGCCGGCGGGAAATTCGACCAGAATTCCTACAAGGTGTCCGGCGGCCTGCATGGTGTCGGCGTTTCGGTCGTCAATGCCCTGTCGACGCGGCTTCTTTTGCGCATTTGGCGGGACGGGCTCGAGCATTTCGTCGAGTTCGCTCATGGCGACGTCGTCGCGCCGCTCAAGGTCGTGGGGCCCGCGCCGATAGTCGACGGCCGGCCGAAGCGCGGCACCGAGGTCACCTTCACCCCCTCGCCCGAGACCTTCACCATGGTCGAGTTCGACTATGCGACAATCGAGCATCGCCTGCGCGAACTCGCTTTCCTCAATTCGGGCGTGCACATCGTACTGACCGATTTGCGCCACGCTGAGCCCAAGCGCGAGGAGCTATGCTATGAGGGCGGCCTCGAGGCGTTCGTGCGCTACCTCGATCGCGCTAAAACCGCGCTGATCGACAATCCGATCCTCATCAAAGGCGAGCGCGACGGCATCGGCGTCGAGGTCGCGCTGTGGTGGAACGACAGCTATCACGAGAACGTGCTGCCGTTCACGAATAACATCCCTCAGCGCGACGGCGGCACCCATCTCATAGGCTTGCGCAGCGCGCTCACCCGGCAGGTGGTTGGCTACGCCGAAAGTTCAGGGCTTTTGAAGAAGGAACGGGTCGACCTCTCAGGCGAGGACACGCGTGAGGGCCTGACCTGTGTCCTGAGCATCAAATGCCCGGATCCGAAATTCTCATCGCAAACCAAGGATAAGTTGGTCTCCTCCGAGGTGAGGCCGGTCGTCGAGGGGCTGGTCAACGAGCTTATGTCGCAATGGTTCGAGGAGCATCCGCAGGAGGCGCGGGTCATCGTCGGCAAGGTGGTCGAGGCGGCGCAGGCGCGCGAAGCGGCGCGCAAGGCGCGCGAGCTCACCCGGCGCAAGGGCGCGCTCGACATTGCAAGTCTGCCCGGCAAGCTCGCCGACTGCCAGGAGCGCGATCCGGCCAAGTCCGAGATTTTCATCGTCGAAGGCGATTCGGCCGGCGGCACGGCCAAGCAGGGCCGCAATCGCGAGTTCCAGGCCGTTCTGCCGCTCCGCGGCAAAATCCTCAACGTCGAGCGAGCGCGCTTCGACAAGATGCTCGGCAGCGAGCAGATCGGCACGCTCATCACCGCGCTTGGGGCCGGCATCGGGCGTGACGACTTCAACATGGAGAAGCTGCGTTACCACAAGATCATCATCATGACCGACGCCGACGTCGATGGCTCGCACATCCGCACGCTGCTCTTGACCTTCTTTTTCCGCCAGATGCGACCGATCATCGAGGCCGGGCATCTTTTCATCGCCCAGCCGCCGCTGTTCAAGGTCAAGCGCGGACAATCGGAGCAGTATCTTAAGGACGAGCGCGCGCTTGAGGATTATCTGGTCGAGGCGGGTCTCGACGGGGCGACGCTGACGCTTGGCGGCGGCGAAGTGCGGGCCGGCGCAGACCTTCGGGCGCTGGTCGAGGAGGCCCGCGCGTTGCGCCGTCAGCTTGACGGCCTGCATTCCCGCTACAACCGAAGCGTCGTCGAGCAGGCGGCCCTCGCCGGCGCGTTGAAGCCCCTCGCCGACCCTGTCGATCCGGAGGCGGAGCCGCGCGCAGCCGCGATCGCCGCCCGCATGAACGCCATCGCCGAGGAAACCGAGCGCGGCTGGATCTGCCGTCTCGAGGCGGGCGGTTACGTGCTCACGCGCGAGGTGCGAGGCGTGCGACAGGCGGCGATTCTCGACGCGGGTTTGCTTGCTTCCGCCGACGCGCGGCGCCTCGACGAGCACGCGGGACCTTTGCGCGAAGCGTTCGCCGAATCGGCGAGCTTCGCCCGCCGCGGCGAGACGACGACCGTCTCCGGCCCCTCGGAGCTTCTGGAGGCTGTCAACGCCGCCGGCCGCAAGGGCGTGGCTTTCCAGCGTTACAAGGGCCTCGGCGAAATGAACAAGGACCAGCTCTGGGAGACGACGCTCGACCGGGACGCCCGCACCCTGCTGCAGGTGAAGATCCGGGAAGTCGACGAGGCCGACGACATTTTCGTCAAGCTGATGGGCGACATCGTCGAGCCGAGGCGCGAGTTCATCCAGGAGAATGCGCTGAGCGTGGCGAATTTGGACGTGTAACGAGCCGGCTGCATGAAACCCGGGGACAACGTTTGCGCCGCCTTGCCAAAGCCATAAGGCCGACCAATCTGGCCTTCCCATGAAGTTCCAGCCCGAATTTCTCGAAGAGATCCGCGCCCGGTTGCCGGTCTCCGAAGTGGTGGCCAAGCGGGTCAAATTGCGTAAAGCTGGGCGGGAATGGGCGGCGCTCTCGCCGTTCAGCTCGGAGAAAACGCCATCGTTCTTCGTCAACGACCAGAAGGGCTTCTTTCATGACTTCTCGTCGGGAAAGCATGGCGACATCTTCGCCTTCTTGATGGAAACCGAGGGCTTGGGCTTTCCGGAGGCGGTCGAGCGGTTGGCCGCGATGGCGGGCGTTCCGATGCCCCGCCAGAGCGATGCGGCGGCCGCCGACGACAGGAAGCGGGCGAGCCTGATCGAGGTCGTGGCGATCGCGGCGCGCTTGTTCGAGGCCAACTTGCACCAGCCGATCGGCGCCAAGGCGCGGGGCTATCTCTCCGACCGCGGCCTTGGGCCAACGGTGCAGCAGCGCTTTTCGCTCGGCTATGCGTCCCCGGAGCGCTTTCATCTTCGCGACGAGCTCGCGGCCAAGGGCGTCGGCGCCGAGCAGATGATCGAGGCCGGCCTCCTTGTCCACGGCGAGGACATCCCCGTCCCCTACGATCGTTTCCGCGACCGGGTGATGTTTCCGATCCACGACCGCTCCGGCCGCGTCATCGCTTTCGGGGGCCGCGCGATGGAGGCTGGGGCCAAGGCGAAATACCTCAACTCGCCCGAGACTTCGCTTTTCCACAAAGGTTCCCTGCTGTTCAATCATCATCGCGCCCGCAAGGCCGCCCACGACAGCGGCGAGATCATCGTCGTCGAGGGCTACATTGACGCGATCGCGGTGAGCGAGGCCGGGTTCCCCAATGTGGTCGCCCCGCTCGGCACCGCGCTCACCGGCGATCAGTGCGCGCTTCTGTGGCGAATCGCGAGCGAGCCGATCCTGTGCTTCGATGGCGACAGCGCCGGTCGGCGGGCGGCCTTTCGCGCCATCGAGACGGCGCTGCCGCTGATTGGAGCCGGCAAGAGCCTGCGGTTCGCGCTTTTGCCCGAGGGTCAGGACCCGGATGATCTCATCCGTTCGAGCGGGCCGGCAGCGATGGCCGAGCGCCTCAAGAGCGCGCTGCCGCTTGCCGATGTGCTGTTCATCCGCGAGTCTGACGGGGAACGTTTTGACACGCCCGAACAGCGCGCGGCGCTCGAGCGCCGCCTCGGCGAGGCGGTCGCAAAGATCGCCGACGAGCCTCTGCGCCGGCACTATCAGGCGGACATGAGGCGTCGCCTGGTCGCGTTCTTTGGCGATGACCGCGAGCGCCCCGGCCGCAGCGAGGGCGGCCGGGGGCGCGCCTTCGGCTACCGGCGCGGCGGACCTTTCCCTCCGCGCGGGCCCCGCGTCGGACTCGCGGAGGCGCCCTTGCCTCCTCGGAGCGGGCTCGCCCGCGCGGCGCGCTTTCCGCCGCGCGAAATCATGATCCTGGCGATTGCGCTCGGGCACCCCTCCTTGCTCGAGCGCCGTTCGGAAGAACTGGCTGCAATCGAATTCGCCGGCGCCAGCCTCGGCGCCTTCCGCGACTCCCTGCTCGCCGTCCCGGCCGAGGCGCTCGCTTCGTCCGGCGCGCTCGCGGATTGGCTGAACAGCGCGGGGAAGGGGGCGGAACGGGAACGCATCTTGACCTCCGCCGAAAAGATGCCGAACTGGTGGTGCATGCGGCCGGAAGCTGCAGCCGCGGACGCCGATCTCGTGCTGAGGCAAAGCTTGGCCTTGCATCGGCGGGCGGGCGCGTTACATAGGGACCTGAAGTTCGCGGAGCGATCGCTCGCAGCGGAGCCGAACGAGCTTAATCTTGCCCGACTGCTTGATATCAAAGCGAATTTGGCCGACCTTGCGGATGCCGAAGCAGCGATCGACGGTTTTGGCGATGGGTCTGGACGCGCCTCGTCCGCGGTCTGACCGGAAAAGCCCCACGCAAGATGGGCGACGGCGCGGGCAAGCGATGGGGACGGCGGCGATTCCTCTTGGGCTTTCGGTCGGGGCGGCCTCAGGCCTGGCCTGAACATTCTTGTTGGGACCGCTCGTCCTTGCGGGCCGGTTGAAGGACGATACTGGATACCCGGCGCCCCTGGCCGCGGGATAACGGAGACGCCGCGATGGCAAAAAAAGACGAGGCGAAGGGCGAGGCCGAATCGGCGGTTGTGGAAACGCCCGACAGCCCCCTGCTTGACCTCAGCGACGCCGCCGTCAAGCGGATGCTCAAAATCGCCAAGAAGCGCGGCTGGGTGACGCAGGAGGAATTGAACGCTGTCCTTCCGTCTGAAGAGATTTCGTCCGATCAGATCGAGGACATGAACTCGATGCTCAGCGAGATGGGCATCAACGTTGTCGAAAGCGAGGACGCGGAAGAGGCGGAGAAGGAAAGCGCCGAGCCCGCCGATGAGGAAGAGGCCGAAGGCGGCGAAATCGTCGAGGCGGCGCGGACGACCGCGGTCGCCACGCGCTCGTCCGAACCTGCCGAGCGCACCGACGATCCGGTGCGGATGTATCTGCGGGAAATGGGCTCGGTCGAGCTCCTGTCCCGCGAGGGCGAAATCGCCATCGCCAAGCGGATCGAGGCCGGGCGCGAGGCGATGATCGCCGGCTTGTGCGAAAGCCCCCTGACGTTCCAGGCGATCATCATCTGGCGCGACGAGCTCAACGACGGCAAGATCCTCCTGCGCGACATCATCGATCTCGAAGCGACTTACGCCGGGCCGGACGGCAAGAAGGCGCCGAAGACCGACTATTCCGCCCCCGGCGCGCCGCCGCCGCCCAATCCGGCCCGCGACCGCATCGCGCCGGCGACCGCGCCTCAGGCGCCCCCGGAGGGATTCGAGGGCGATCAGGTCCCTCCGCCCGAGAACTTCGACGACGAGGACGATCTCGAGAATTCGGTTTCCCTTTCGGCGATGGAGGCCGACCTCAAGCCGCGCGTGCTCGAGACCTTCGACCGGATTGCGGACGCCTACAAGAAACTGCGCCGCCTCCAGGACCAGAACGTCGAGAACAAGCTCAGAAGCGAATCGCTCTCGCCCGCCCAGGAGCGCAAATACAAGGCGCTGAAGAAGGATATCGTCGGCGACGTCAAATCGCTGTCGCTCAACCAGAACCGCATCGACGCCCTGGTCGAGCAGCTCTACGACATCAACAAGCGCCTGATCGGCCTCGACATTCGCCTCATGCGGATGGCCGAGGCGCATCGCGTGGGCCGCGAGGACTTTCTCAAGAACTACCAGAACTCGGAACTCGACCCGAAGTGGTTGCTCCGGGTCTCGAAGCTGTCGTCGCGCGGCTGGAAAGACTTCATCGCCGCCGACAAGAACCCGATCAAGGAAATCCGCGCCGAAATCCAGTCGCTTGCGACCGAAACCGGACTTGAGATCCAGGAATTCCGCCGGCTCGTGCAAATGGTCCAGAAGGGCGAGCGGGAGGCGCGACAGGCGAAGAAAGAGATGGTCGAGGCCAATTTGCGCCTCGTGATCTCGATCGCCAAGAAATACACCAACCGTGGCCTGCAGTTTCTCGACCTGATCCAGGAAGGCAACATCGGGCTGATGAAAGCGGTCGACAAGTTCGAGTATCGCCGCGGCTACAAGTTTTCGACCTACGCCACCTGGTGGATCAGACAGGCGATCACCCGCTCGATCGCCGATCAGGCAAGAACCATCCGCATTCCCGTCCACATGATCGAGACGATCAACAAGATCGTGCGCACCTCGCGCCAGATGCTGCATGAGATCGGCCGTGAGCCGACCCCCGAGGAGCTCTCGGAAAAGCTCGCCATGCCGCTCGAGAAGGTGCGCAAGGTGCTCAAGATCGCCAAGGAGCCGATCAGTCTCGAGACGCCGATCGGCGACGAGGAGGACAGCCATCTCGGCGACTTCATCGAGGACAAGAACGCGGTCTTGCCGATCGACGCCGCGATCCAGTCAAACCTGCGCGAGACGACGACGCGGGTCCTCGCCTCGCTCACGCCGCGCGAGGAGCGGGTGTTGCGCATGCGCTTCGGCATCGGCATGAACACCGACCACACGCTCGAAGAGGTCGGCCAGCAATTCTCGGTGACCCGCGAGCGCATCCGCCAGATCGAAGCCAAGGCTTTGCGCAAGCTCAAGCACCCGAGCAGGAGCCGGAAGCTCCGGAGCTTCCTCGACAATTGAGGCGCCAGCCGCTTTGGCGCTGTTTCGATCGCCGGGTAGACGCGAGGGTCCGGCGACGGGGCGCTGCGGCGCGCCGAAATCGACCCGACAACCGGAACGCCCCGTCGACACAGGCGCGTCGCGTGCTAGAGTTGGAACGCCGGCTTGCGCCGGTTGAAAATACCCCGGCCTCTTTGCCGGGGCGTGGACAGCCCGGCCGATTTTGCGGGCGCCGACAGGGAGGGCGAACGTGGCCTACAGGGATATCCTCGTCTTTCTCGACCCGACCGCTGAGGCCGCGGAGCGGGCGCGCTTCGCCGTGTCGCTTGCGAAGGCGCACGGGGCGCGATTGATCGGGGTCGACGTCAGTGCGGCGCCGGCGGGCAAGGGGGCGGAGAGCGAGGCTGCGGTCGCCCGGATGTTTGGCGAGGCGGCCGCGCAGGCAGCGCCGGCCGCAGTCTTCGTGCCGGCGGACAAGCCGGGCGAAGGCGAACTCTTCTTCCATTGCGTCGACTTGATGATTGCGCCCGGCCCCGAGAGCCTGGCCCACGACAACATTCGCGAAGGCGCGCTCGATCGGGCGTTGCTTGAATCCGGCGTTCCGATGCTGATCTTGCCCCCGGACTGGAAGCCAGGCCCGGTCGGCGACAATATCGTCATCGCCTGGAATGCCGGGCGCGAGGCCATGCGCGCGGTCCACGACGCGATGCCGCTGCTCGAGCGGGCGAAGAAGGTCACCCTGTTCGCGTTCTCGTCGCGGCCGAGCGGATTGCGCACGTCAGCCCAGATGCTCGCCGACCATTTGGCGGCGCATGGCGTCAAGACCGAGCATATCTCGGACTGGACCAATACCGGGGACTTGACCGCGGTCGAGGCGCTGTTCGCGAGCCTCGACACCCAGGACGCCGATCTCATCGTCGCCGGCGCCTTCGGCCATTCGAAGCTTTACGAAGGGGTGTTCGGCGGGGTGACCATGGATCTGATGCATCAGCAGTCGCTGCCGGTATTGATGTCGCATTGACGGGCGCAACCGCGCCGATCTGTCGAAGGCGGGGCCGGGCCCTTGGGGCTGCGCGCTACCGCGTTACTTCAGCTGGACAAACTGCCATGAATGAGCCCTCCTGGGCATCGGTCTGGCGAGCCCGGAACCCAACCTTGCTTGTGCTCACTATCGGGGCGGGCGTCGGCGAGACTTGAACCGGCCTGAAACAACTGAAGGCATGCGGCGCCATCGTCCAGCCAGCCGAGACGCCAGGCCCGTCGGTCCCGGTAGCGGTCGATCGCAAGCTGGTTGAACTCGGGATCGTCATTGGCCCAAATCGTCTTTTCATCGTCGATGTCGGGGTCGTTGGAAACCAGGGACTCTTTCGTCGGTCCCATAAAATGGTCGGGGTGAACAAGCTTCCGAAAGGAAGCTCGAAAATTCGCGACCATTTCTGGGTGATATTATACTAATAACCCTGTCGTGCTGACGGTCGTGCCGAGTCTCGCGGTCGGGATGGAATGGTCCAGCCGGCGACCAAGGAGGACTTCATGTCGGCGCGTGATTTAGGCCCCCTCGAAGGGTACGGCCGGTTCAGCTTCGGGCGCTCCTAAATCGAATTAACGTTTGGTAATTTTTTTCTTAAATTTGCCAAAAACGACTTGACGTTTAAGGTCTACCTAGATAGTTGTGTGATTGTGCGGCTCTAGCAATCTGGGGGATTTCGATGAAACGTAACATACTTGTCGGCGTCGCGGCTGCGGCGCTGATCGTTGGCGCGTCGGCGGGTGCGCAGGCGGGCACGATCTATCTCGGCTGGAATACCACGGGTGGGCCCGCGGTCACGCTGTTAGGGAGCGTGGCGTCCCCGGTCCCGGGTACGACAACGTCTGCGACCGCCCTCGGCGGTTTTACCGGAGTTACGCTTACAGGGAGTGACTTCAATCCTGTTGACCTGGGCGCGACCACGATTGACGCGGCAACCGCAGGGACGAGTCCAATCTAT
Organism: uncultured Alphaproteobacteria bacterium; assembly: GCA_963832305.1. Classification (GTDB taxonomy): domain Bacteria; phylum Pseudomonadota; class Alphaproteobacteria; order Rhizobiales; family Beijerinckiaceae; genus Roseiarcus. Next base: position 38,796 of record CAWHTU010000031.1, read on the forward strand.
CTCTACGTGTCAGAAACCGGTCTTGCTGCGGGTGGCACGACAAAGTTTATCACCGGCCTTACCGAGAACCTCTTGCCGGCGGGTTGGGAGGTTGACGAGTGGGCATATGCGACGGAAGGCAATACGCCGTTCACGACCGCTGGTACCCTTCTGGCGAGTTCGGCTTTCACAGCGATTGGGACGTTGGACACGACAAAGACGTTGTTTTTCGGCACTCCTTACACAGTGACCGAAGTCTTTAAGATTATCCCGGGCGGCCCAATAAAAACGGCGGTTGGAAGCGACCTGTCGACCATACACGTCTCGGCCACTATCGTTCCGGAACCGTCGACCTGGGCGATGATGCTTTTGGGCTTCGTTGGGCTCGGGTATGCGGCCTTCCGCCGGACCGGCAAGGCGCGACACGCGATCGCGGGACTCTAACTTCTCCAGACCTCAGGAACGGTCGGCGCGACCGCCACGCATGAGATTATCGGAGGCTCCGGATTTCCGGGGCCTCTTTATTTGTTGCGATGGAGGCCGCCGAGGGGGTCTCGGCGGCCTGCATCGGGCGATCGGCCTTGGGCTAATCGGCCGGGCGCCCACTTCGCGCGGTTGGGCGGCTGCGGTTGCGTTAGCTAGGATACGGTGATTTCAGGAGAAAAGAGATCGCCTCAGTTTGCGCCAAACCGCTTTTAACATACGAGTATTGTCCTTGCCCCTGCAAACATCGCCGACCGTGACCAGGGCTCAATCCTCCGTTATCACGTCGCATTCCTGCGTTATATTGTGGCCCGGCTGCGTAATATATTGATCGCAACTGTTCGGTTGCAGCCCAATTGCCAGTCCCTTCCTGTTCGTTTTTGTTTTTTCTTTGCCGCAGGGTTGACTCTGGCGCCGCACTGCGATAGCCCTGACGCACGGAAGCTTAACGCAAGGGGGACTTGCAATGCGAAAAATCCTTTTGGGTGCGGTTGCGTTGGCGGCGTTTGGATTGGCGACGGCCGCGAATGCAGGTCTTGTTACGCTCAGTGCGGGCACCGGAGCCGGCGCGGCAAACTTCAACGCGTTCAACGACGTTGCGGTTACCAACACGTCTGGCACGACCGCAACCTACCTGGGGTCAGTTTCGTTTACGACGACGCCCGGCAATCAAGGTCCGCTAAACGAGAGCCAGGTTCAGAACACGTCGGTGAGCAGCGAATATCTTGACCCATTGGGCGATACGACGAACTACATTTTCGCCCAGGCCGACGGAACCGTTACCCTCACTCTTCCCAGCGATGTCACCAGCCTGACGATCTATTGGGGCTCGCCTGATACTTATAACACGGTCGATTTGGGCAATGGCGACGCCTTCACGGGCACGTTGTTCGCATCCACGTTTTCTGTCGCCGCCAACGGGAACAACGCGAACAGCAGGTGGGTGACCATAACCGATACAACTCCGTTCAAGACGGTCACGCTAGGGTCCGGCTCGCCCGCGTTCGAGTTCGACATGGCCGGATCGACGGTGCCGGAGCCTTCGACTTGGGCGATGATGCTTTTGGGTTTCGCCGCCCTGGGCTACGCGGCCTTCCGCCGCACGGCAAAGGGCCGAGTTGTCGCGACGATCTGATCGCTGCCGAAGAACTGGCGAACGAGGGCCGCCCCAGAGGCGGCCCTTTTCTTTTGAAGTTGGGCGCGCAGATCGTCGTGATCTGACGGTTTCGAATCTGCGAAACGAGCTCGACGGGGGTCGATTTGCTGCTCGGACACCGGATTGCCGTGGTGCTGCCAGCCTATAATGCCGCCCGGACCCTACGTCAGACCTAGGCGGAGATTCCGCACGAGATCGTTGATGACGTGATTTTGACGGACGACCATAGCCACGACAACACCGCGACGATCGCCCGAGAACTCGGCATCCACACGCTCGAGCACAGAAGACCTGTTACGCAGAGGCATTGGACCCGGGGCGGATGTCGTGATCCATCAATCCAAAGGGCGGAATCGGTCCGTCCAATGGTTGTAGCGACCGCAAGCGCCGGCGGCAGGCTATCGCGCCACGGGAAAATCCGATCACATCTGGTCAGCTCTAACCGCAGCGTGAACAATTCCTCCGGGGCACCGTTCCGGCGAACCCGCAATCCAACCCTGATTCTCACCCCCCGAGAGGCGCCCAATGTCGGGGAAGGCGGCGGCAGGATCTGACATGCTCTGAAGCGGCTGGAGGCACACCGCGGCGGCATCGTCCAACCAGCCAAGCCGCCAGATCCGCCTGCCTGGGTAGCGGTCGATCGTGAGCCGGTTGAATTCGGGATCGTCATTGATCCAGAGCGTTCTCTCCCCATCGAGGTCGGCGTCGTTCCAGACAACGACCCTGTCCGCCGGCGCCTTCGGCCCAGTGTCGACGAGGACCAGGCTTTTGCCTTGGTAACGGTCAATTTCATTCGCCACAGTCATATGCAGAGAACGCGGTCGAAGCCAACAGCAAGGGGCGGAAACATCGGTATCGACGTGCATTGTAAAAATGGGCCAGCCAGTCAGAGCCGAACTCAGCGGAATGACCGACCCGAGGACCAGCGCTAACGGCAGAACCCGGCTGAGCGACAGCCCGTAGGGGTAGCCCCGCGGCCGCCACTCCCGCAGGCTTCTAAACCCAGTCATGGTCGCCAGCATGACAAAACCGAAAACCGGCGATGCGTAGTGGGCGAAATCGAAAGTCTCGAGCGAAAGACCCAGGGCGAGCGAAGCGGCCGCAAGTAGGACCGTCGGCTCGCCCCTGAGCGCGAAGGTCCCAATCAAAAACGGAATGAGGAGTGCGAAACCGACGTAGAAGTTCCAATAGTTACGAAGACGCAATGTCTCGGCGGAGAAAATCCCGCGCCAAGCTTCCCGACGATTGTAGAGGATGACGTCGTGCTCAAGCGCCTTTCGCAGCCCGACGTAGCGGGCGTGCTCCGTCTCACCCGGCGGATCCCGGCTTTCCACCAGGAAGGCTGGAACTTGTCCGTTCGTCTGACGGTAGAGCAAATAGGGGAAAACCTTCCAGTCTCCAGTCACGGCCTGGTTCTGAGCCAGGGTAAGCCCAATTCCGGCCGCGACCAGGAAGGCCGCCGCCAGACCAGCGGGGACCAGCGCCCTTCGCTCCAAACTCCTCGATCGAATGAAGTGAACGACCAGAGCCACTCCAAAGGGAACCGAATAAACCATTCCCTCATATGGCCGCGTCGTCATCATGATGACGACGCCCAGGCCGACCACAGCGCCGTTCAACAGAGACGGGCGCGATTTGACCGCCTTAAATCCCCCCAACAACAAGACCCCGCCGAGAGCCGTAAACGCACCGCCCCAGTAAGAATTCACCCAGAAACTGAACAGCCCGTATCGTATGATGACGATCAAAGCGGCGACGAAAGCGTATCTGGCGTTGATCCATTCCCTCACCATCCAATACACAGCTACGGTCAGCGCAACCATGGAGAGAAGAACGCCTCCCCATGCTCCTATGCCGAGACTGTAGCCTGCGAGCAGCGGGAACGACCGAAGGACCGGATACATCGAAGCGTAGGTGGGTGACAGAAGGACGAAAACGGATTCAAAGTCAGGTGACAAACTGACGTGATTGGCGAGACGTCCGTCGAAATATGTCTGGGCCTGTAACATCAGGCTCATCTCGTCGGCGATGATCGGCTGTGGGGTTCCGAGAAAGGGCGAAAGCGCCAGACGAGCGCAGGCCGCGAGACCGGCAATCAATGCCGCGCTGAGGTACGGCCGTCCGGCAATGATGCTGACAAAGTATTCGAATTTCGCAAATAGTCCGATCGGGTATTTCGTGATTAAGGCAGCAATCAATAGGGCCAGTAAAGTCAACGGCAACTGCCATGCTTCGTAAATCCCAACTCTTGTAACCAACGCAAGCCCGGTATTCGACAGTAGAACCATGTCCACCCCCAGCAGAAATGGCTAGCGCACTAAACAACATCGGATAATCGGTTTGCTGCCGCCCGATCTCATTGCGGGTATAGTTGTGCGGTGCAACGAGGTCAAACGATCAGGTCCGGTGGAGGAAGCCGAGAAGGAGCTTCGGCCGCTCCTCGCTGCTGGCTTGCCGGACTCATCGACCCGCCTGATCTTCGCGCGCCTGCTCGCGTTTCGCGGCGCCTTCGAGGAGGCTGCGCAGCACTTGACCCAGGTTATCGAGACGGCTCCGTGGGCGCTCCAGCAGCTTAGCGAGGTGAAGCGTATGGCCGAGGCGGACCGGCCGCTGTTGGACCGGCCGCGCGCCGTTGCGGAGCAGGCTGACCTGGGCGGGACACAACAGTGCATCCTTCGCTTCGGGCTGCGCTAGCCTAGAAATCCGGCATTCCCGCTGGATCGGCCAGGCGATGCAACCGGTCGGCGGCGGCCTGGGCGAAGCGCAGCAGGAGCGCCCTGCGGCTCGCCGGCGCCATGCGCTGAAGCTCGGCTTCGCGCACGATCTCGGCGCCGTACGGATCGGCGAGAATGAGGCCGGCCTCGAGGGGCATCAAGCCGGCCGGGGTGCGGTCCGAGATGGCGAAATAGAGCCGGTCGCAGCAGGCGGCATAGTCGCGCCACTTGCGGTCGGCGCGAAAGTCGGCGAGCGACGACTTGACCTCGACGATCAGCACCTCGCCGTCGCGATTGACCGCCGCGATGTCGGCGCGGCGCCCGTCGGTGAGCGGCAACTCCGTCACGCTCGAGAACCCGCGCGCCCGCAGGAGCCGCCGCACGCCGCGCGCGATCACGAGCGCGGTCTCCGATTGGCGCCCGTCGGCCGGCAGGCCTTGTCTTTCTTCCCGCATCACGAAGCCCTCGCGTCGGCGAGGATCATTTCGGCCGCCTTCTCGGCGATCATCATGGTTGGCGAGCCGGTGTTGCCCGAGGTGATGCGCGGCATGACGGAAGCGTCGGCGACGCGCAAGCCGCCAAGTCCGTAAACCCTGAGCCGCTCGTCGACCACAGCCCCCGGATCCTGGGCAGTCCCCATTTTCGCGGTCCCGACGGGGTGGAAGATCGTCGTGCCGATCTCGCTCGCCGCCCGCATGAGTTCCTCGTCGTCCTCAAACTTGGCGCCGGGCAAGAGCTCGCTCGGCGCGTATCGCGAGAGCGCCGGCGCTGAGGCGAGCCGGCGCGCAAGGCGGATCGAATCCACAGCGACCCGCCGGTCGCCGAGCGTCGACAGATAGTTGGGCTGGATGATGGGCGCGGCGCGCGGATCGGCGCTGGCGGCGTGGCTCGAGCCGCGGCTCTCGGGCCTGAGATTGCAGACGCTGATCGTTATCGCCGGATAGGGGTGCAGCGGCTCGCCGAACCGGTCGAGCGAGAGCGGCTGGACATGGAACTCGATATTGGCGGTAGCGTAGTCCGCCGATGACCTTGTGAACAGGCCGAGCTGCGAGGGCGCCATGGTCATCGGCCCGCGCCGTCGCAGGGCATAGTCGAGTCCCATCATCGCCCGCTTGAACGGCGACTGAGTATCGACATTGAGCGTGCGGGCGCCTTTGACGGCAAAAATGGCCCTGAGCTGCAGGTGGTCCTGCAGGTTTTCGCCGACCCCCGGCAGTGCGTGGACGACCGGCGCGCCGATCGCCTTGAGAAGCTCCGGCCTGCCGACGCCTGAAAGCTCCAGGAGTTGCGGCGAACCGATCGCGCCGGCCGCCAGAATCACCTCAGCCCCGGCGTGCGCCTCGCGGCTCTGGCCGTCCTGGCTGTATCGCAGGCCTGTCGCGCGGCGCCCCTCGAAGAGAATCCGCTCGACATGCGCGCCCGTCGCCAGACGCAGGTTCGGCCGGTTGAGGATCGGCTTCAGAAACCCCCTCGCGGCGCTCCAGCGCCGCCCTCGGCGCTGGTTGACTTCGAAATAGGCCGAGCCTTCGTTGTCGCCGCGATTGAAGTCATCGATTTTCGGGATGCCGATCTCCACCCCGGCCTCACGGACCGCGTCCAGGATCGGCCAGGAAATACGCGGGCGCTCGACCCGCCATTCACCGCCCATCCCATGCAGCGTGCTCGCTCCACCGTGATGGTCCTCCTGGCGGATGAAGCAAGGCAGCACGTCGTCCCAGCCCCAGCCCGCAAGGCCGAGCTGGCGCCAGCCGTCGTAGTCGGCCGCTTGGCCGCGCATATAGATCATGGCGTTGATCGCCGACGAGCCGCCTACGACACGGCCGCGCGGATAGGCGATCGAGCGGCCGCCGAGGCCCGGCTCCGGGGCGGTTTTGAACATCCAGTCGGCGCGCGGATTGCCGATCGCGTACAGGTACCCGACAGGAATATGAAACCAGATCCAGTTGTCGCTCCCGCCGGCCTCGACGAGGAGGACGCGATTGGCGGGATCGCGGCTCAGCCGATTGGCGAGCACGCAGCCGGCCGAGCCGGCGCCGACGACGATGAAGTCGTAGGTTTCCGCGCTCATGGCCCCACCGCCCAGCAGGCGACGTCCCGTCCATGTTTGCGCTCCAGCGGCGGCATTTCGGCCCGGCAGCGGTCGAAGGCCTGCGGGCAGCGCGGATTGAACGGGCATCCCGGCGGCGGCGCGAACGGTGACGGCGGCTCGCCGGAAAGAACGATCCGCTCGCGCCTGGCGGCCGGATCGGCGACCGGCGTCGCAGACAAGAGCGCTCGCGTATAGGGGTGTTGCGGGCTCCCGAAGATCGCCTCGCGCCCGCCAAGCTCCACAGCATGGCCGAGATAGATGACCAACACCTCGTCGGCGATGTGGCGCACGACCGAAAGATCATGCGAGACGAACACATAAGCGAGGGCGAGTTCCTCCTGCAAACTCGCGAGCAGATTGAGAACCTGGGCTCGGATCGACACGTCCAGCGCCGACACCGGCTCGTCCAGGACCAGGATCTTCGGCTTGAGCATCAGCGCCCGGGCAACCGCGATCCGCTGTCGCTGGCCGCCGGAAAACATGTGCGGATAGCGGTAATAGTATTCCGGCCTCAAGCCCACCTTGTCCATGATCGACACGGCCTCCGCCTTGCGCTCGGCGGCGCTGAGGCGGGTGTTGACGAGCAGCGGCTCTTCGAGCGCCTTGCCGATCGTCTGGCGCGGATTGAGGGAGCCATACGGGTTCTGGAACACGATCTGGATTTCCCGCCTGAGGCGCTTCCTTTTCGCTGCGCTCGCGTTCGCGACGTCTTCGCCGTCGATCAGAAGCGCGCCGGCGGTCGGATCTTCGATCAGGGTCAGGAGCCGGGCCAGCGTCGACTTGCCGGACCCGGACTCGCCCACGACCGCCAGGGTTCGCCCCGCCTGCAGCGAGAATGACACGTCCGCCAAAGCCTTGATCGTCGCCCGGGAGCGGAAGACGCCGCGCGAGACGGCGTAGTCGCGCGTCAGGCCCCGCGCCTCGAGGATGGCGGTCACGGGGCGGCTCCGCGGAGCGCGATCGCCGCCGGCGCGCCCGCTACGAGCGGCGTCAGGCACCGCGCGCGGCCGAGTGCGGCCTCCGCCCGCGGCGGCGCGACGTGCCGGCAGGCGTCGAACACGAAGGCGCAACGCGGCGAAAAGGCGCAGCCGCGGGGCCGGTCGAACTGCCCGGGCACGACGCCCGGGATCGCCGGCAGGCGCCGTTCCGTCGCCCGCTCGGGCAACGCCGCAAGGAGCGCCGCCGTATAGGGATGATGCGGGTCAGCGAACAGATCGCGAGTGGCGTTCATCTCCATCTCATGGCCGGCGTAAAGGACGACGACGCGGTCGGCGGTTTCGGCGACGACCCCCATGTCATGGGTGATGAGCACGAGTCCCATGCCATTGTCGCGCTTGAGCCGCATCAGAAGATCGAGAATTTGCGCCTGGATGGTGACGTCGAGCGCCGTGGTCGGCTCGTCGGCGATCAGGAGCTTGGGACGGCAGGCGAGCGCCATTGCGATCATGACCCGCTGGCTCATGCCGCCCGAAAGCTGGTGGGGATAGGCATGGCGCCGGCGTTCGGGATCGGGAATGCCAACCTCGGCGAGAAGCTCGACGGTGCGCCTCTCGCGCTCGGCTCGTTTGAGGTTGAGATGCGTCTTTAGCGTTTCGCCGATCTGAAAGCCGACGGTGAAACATGGATTGAGCGACGACATCGGCTCCTGGAAGATCATCGCCATGTCCTTGCCGGCGACGCGCCGCCGGTCACTCGCGCTCATGGACAGGAGATCCGCGCCGTCGAACGCCATGCGGTCGGCGGAGACGGTCGTGGTCGGAGGCAGCAGTCCCATCGCCGCCAGCATCGCCACCGATTTGCCGGAGCCGGATTCGCCGACGATCGCCAGGACTTCATTGCGCTCGAGCGTCAGGTCGAATCCATCCACCGCCGTGAACGCGCCGTGCCGCGTCGCGAACGAGACGGAAAGATTGCGAATTTCGAGGAGCGGCACGGAAGAGCGTGATGAGAGCGATCAGGCTTGTATCATAGGCTTATAGCGACCGAGATCGAATGTCCAAGGCTTGTGCTCAGTCACGCTCACGCCGTCAGCCGGGACCGGCTGCAGGCGCTCCAGTCGGATTCGTTGATTTCGCGCGCCGCCTAACCGGCCTTGTTCGCTGCGCGTGTCTTGGTTTTGATCACGCCGAGAATCTCGGATTCCTTTACGATCAGCCGCTCTTCGCCGTCGATGATGACGTCCGTTCCAGTCCACTTCGCGAACAACACTCGATCGCCGACCGTGACACCGAGGGGGACGATCTTGCCCATCTCGTTCCGAGCGCCCGGACCAACGGCCATGACTTCGGCTTCGACTGGCTTTTCCTTGGCGGTATCGGGAATGATGATCCCGCCTGGGGTTTTCTCCTCGGCTTCGATGCGTCTTAGCATCACCCGGTCGTGCAGCGGCGCAAAGCCTTCCATGATCTAGTCTCCCTTCCGATTCCGCGCTCACATCTAGCGATTAAGGACCCAGAGCAGGACGCTGAACGCGACACTCATCAACAGACAGCTGACGATCGGGAAGTAGAACGTCACATCGTCCCGCCGGATGATGATGTCCCCTGGCAACCGGCCGAGGCCAAGGCGACTGAGATAGGGCCATAAGAAGCCTATCAGCGCGATCGCAAGGCCGACTTGGATCAAGAAGCGCGCCATCTCGAAAGAGCCTCGGTTGAGCTGGAAGACGCCGCCGCATTGATGCCGCTGCCGTGACGACCATCAATAATCGAACGAGCCCGCTTTGTTCCGGGCGCGTCGAGAGGTCTGGGCTACAGCAACAGGTTGAAAATCCGATTGGCGTGATCCCAATGCTCGGAATGCGGATGCTTGAGCCCCGGATCGATGATCTTGAACGCGCGTGCAAGCGCGACGCTCAAGCCGCCGCCGATTTCCCCGAGCATCCCTTCGGTGTCGTCGCTGTAGACGAGTCCGAGCGGCGGCTGCTTCTCGAGCCGATCGAGGATCGGCTGCAGTTCGATCGTCTCGTCCATTTTCTTGAAAACCTTGATGCATTCCTGCAGACCAGCGGTGATCGGCACGTTCCAGGGTTCTATGATCCGATCCCCGCTCCACTTCGCGTTGGCTTCGCCACGCACCAGAAGGGAGTAAATCCGCTTATCGAGGAACTCCTCGTAGCGCTTGAGGTCGGCCTTACCCAGTTCGAGTTCCGCAGCGACACGAAACAGGCGCTCAAACCGCGTGATCGCCGTTGGGTGCGGCGGCGGCATCTTGTCGGGCGGTAGTTCAGCGACCATCAGCGCTCAAGCCTGGCTGTGATAGGACAGAACTGTGACGCGAGATGGCGCGCCGTTCCATGACGGGCGTCAAGATTTTATTCGCGCGATCGAACAAGCGAGCGCCGTGGGCAGCGCGGGCCGCGCCTCTCAGCTTCTCCGCATCTTCGGATC
>CAWHTU010000032.1:0-138661 GCA_963832305.1 uncultured Alphaproteobacteria bacterium
CGCCGACCTCATGCAGCGCAATCTGGACCGGCGCGTCGAGGCGCTCGTTCCGCTGCTCAATCCGACCGTCCATGAACACGTGCTCGACCAGATCATGCAGGCAAACCTGATGGACAACCAACAGAGCTTCCGCATCTTGCCGGACGGCTCGAGCGAGAGAATTACGCCCGCGGAAGGGGAAGAGCCGTTCAACGCCCATAAATATTTCATGACCAATCCGAGTCTGTCGGGTCGCGGCAAGGCGCTCATGGATTCCTTTCCGATGGCGTTGCGCAGGCGCTCCTGATAGACGCCGTGCGCGACGAAACGAGCTTCCCGACAGGATCAGTTATGTTGGACAAATCCGCCCGCGGGCGATTGCCGGGCGAGCCTGTGGCGATTGTCGACATCGGCTCGAACTCGGTTCGCCTGGTTTCCTACGAGTCGCAGTCGCGCGCGCCGACGCCGACGTTCAATGAAAAGGCCTTGTGCGGTCTGGGGCGCGGCGTGGCGATGAGCGGACTCCTGCCGGAGGACGCGATCGCCAAGGCGCTGGCCGCGCTCGAGCGCTTTCGCGTTCTCTGCGACACCATGCATGTTCGCGACGTCTGGGGCGTGGCGACGGCCGCCGTGCGCGACGCGGCGAACGGGCCGGAATTTCTCAGTCGCGCCGAGCGCGCGATCGGTCGCAAGATCGAGCTCCTGAGCGGCCAGCGGGAAGCACGGCTGTCGGCGCTTGGCGTCGTGAGTTCGATCTTCAACGCCGACGGGGTGGTCGGCGATCTGGGCGGCGGTTCGCTCGAACTGACCGACGTCAAGGATGGCCGGTGCGGGCAGGGGGTCACGCTGCCGTTAGGCGGCCTGTCGCTGATGGACCTTTCGGAGCGTTCGCCGAAGAAGGCGGCCAAGATCGTTCGCGACACGCTCGGGCCGGTCAAGGCGCTGCAGGGGCTCGCGGGGCGAACGTTCTATGCGGTCGGCGGCACCTGGCGGGCTCTGGCCCGGCTCCATATGCGCCAGCGGCAGTATCCGATGAACGTGATGCACAATTACGTTATCCCCACCCGCGACGCGCTCGAATTCGCGCGTCTGGTCGAACGGATCGAAGCCGACGCGCTCCTGTCGATCGAGTCGGTTTCGTCGGCTCGCAGGCCGCTGCTGGCTTACGGCGCCGCGGTGCTGGAGGAGATCATCCGCCAGGCCAATCCGAGGGAGATCGTCATTTCCGCGCTCGGGGTGCGCGAAGGGCTCATCTACTCGCGGCTGTCGCCGGAGGAGCAGGCGGAAGATCCGCTCATCGTCTCGGCGCGCGAATTCAATGAGCTGCGTTCGCGGGCGCCGAAGCACGGCGAAGAGCTCTTTGACTGGACCGGCCGATTGATCGCCTCGACCCATCTTGAGGAAGACGAGCAGGATCGGCGTCTCCGGCACGCCGCGTGCCTTCTGTCCGATATCGCCTGGCGCGCCCACCCCGACTATCGCGGCGCCCAGGCCTACGATCTTGTCGCCAACGCGGCCTTCATCGGCGTTGACCATCCCTCGCGCGCGTTTCTCGCGCTCGCGGCGTCCTACCGCCACATGTCGAGTGAGGACCTCGTCTCGCCCCAGTCGCGCGCGTTGGTGACGGCGCGCCAACTGGATCGGGCGCGAATCCTCGGCGCGGCGATGCGGGTCGGCTACAACATCTCGGCGGCGATGCCTGGAGTCCTGCCGCGCGCGCCGATGCTCTGCCAAAAGGGGAAAGTGATCCTGACCCTGCCGCCTGACCTTGCGCCGCTGAGCAGCGATCGGCTGCAATCGCGCATGCGACAGTTCGCCCGCCTCATCGGCGGCGATCCGGAGATCCGGACGCCCGATTGAAGCGGCAGCGCGCGGTTGGTTTTGATTGGAACCGATTCCGTCGATCACTGACGTAGCGACAAGCAGCGCGTCGGCGACACGATCGCGTTCGCCGGCGAAGAGTCGCTAAACGATTCGCGATCCGCCGAACGGATTCTTTACCCGCTCGCCGGCAAGCTGGGCATTCCCAAGCTGTCACGATCGGACAAACATGCACTCGTTACGCAGCGACAGCCGTCTTTTTCGCGACGCTCTCGAACGTCTGCGCGAAGCTTCGTCCGCGCCCGTCGCCGCGGACGCTTCCGAAGCCGCGCCCGTTCGCGCCGGAGAAGAATTCGTGTCTGACCGGCGGGAAACCGAGCCGCCGCGCGTGATCGGGCGACTGGTGGCGTTGAATGGAACGGAGGGCGTCCTCAGCTGTCCGCTCGACACGAGCGAAGAGGACTGGTCGGTCGGCCATCTGATCACGATCGTCCACAAGACGGCGCGCATTGTCGGGGCGGTCTGCGACGTCGAGACCGACGACCGCCGGTGGTCGGCGACGGAGGTCAACACCGCCCGGGTGAGGATCGAGCTGGCCGGCGAGATTGTCGACGATTCGTCCGGCGCGCCGTACTTCCATCGCGGCGTGAGCTCATTCCCGTCCCTGGGCGCGGCCGCTCACCGCATCCGCGCCGACGATCTTCGGGCCATCTATGCGTTTCGCGGGCGCGAGGGCGTCGAAATCGGCCGGTTGAGCCAGAACCAGGCAATCCCTGCGGAGATCGACGTCGGCGAACTGATCAGGCGTCATTTCGCCGTGCTGGGATCGACCGGCGTGGGCAAGACGACTTCGGTCAGCCTGCTGTTGCGGAAATCGGTCGCGATGAGGCCGAAACTCAGGGTCATCATCTTCGATCCGCACAATGAGTACGCGGCGCATTTTCCCGGACTGGCGCAGATCATCGATTCGGACAGTCTCGAGCTGCCGTTCTGGATGTTTCGATTCGACGAACTGGCCGATGTCGTGTTCAGCGGCCGCCAGCCTCACGCAGACGAACGGGATGCGCTTTACGAAGTGATCCGCGCCGCCAAGGCAAAGTACCTTGTCGAACTGGGGTCGCCGGCCGCGACCAGCGCGGTGCGTCGCCAGCCGATGTCGGAAGGCGTTTCGGTCACCGCCGATACGCCGACGCCCTTTCGCATCATCGATGTCGTCGCCATCATCGAAGACTGGCTCGGGATGCTCGACCAGCGCTTTCCCCGCTCCGACCTCAGGGCGCTGCGTTACCGGCTCGAGGGGCTCAATCGCGATCCGCGGTTTCGGTTCATGTTCGGCAGGCTGGTGGTCGAGGACGATATCGCCAAGGTGATCTCGCGCCTTTTTCGCATTCCGACCCGAGGCCTCCCGGTCACCATCGTCCGGCTTGCGGGCTTGCCCAACGAGGTCATCAACTCGGTCGTCTCGGTGCTCGCGCGGCTGGCGTTCGAGATCGCGTTTTGGTGCTCGGGGAGTTACGAAATCAACGTGCTGTGCGAAGAGGCCCACCGCTATATCCCAGCCGAAAGCAGGCAAACCTTCGGCCCGGCCAGGCAGGCGATTGGCCGGATCGCCAAGGAAGGGCGCAAGTACGGCGCCTCGCTCGGGGTCGTGTCGCAACGTCCCTCGGAGCTCGATTCCACTGTCTTGTCGCAATGTTCCACCCTGTTCGCCATGAGGCTCGCCAACGAGCTCGACAAGGGGATCATTCGCGCCGCGGCGGGCGCTTCGGCGAGCAGTACGGTCGCCTTCCTGTCGTCGATCGCCGATCGCGAGGCGATCGCATTCGGCGAGGCCATCGCCACGCCCATGCGGATGAAGTTCGCTGACATATCCGCGCGCCCGGACGATAGTCGCGTCGCCAGTCCCGGCGAACGCGATGCTGAGCCGATCGACTTGAGGCGACTGGCGGCGCAGCTGCGCGGCGAGGCGGCGTAGCTGGGAAGGGGCTACGATCCGCGGGTTCTGCACCTTAAGAACGCATGTAAACTGTAATTATATGGGGCGCTAGCGATTTTCCTCGCGGCATGGCGCCAATTGGTCATTTGCAATCGCCGCGCATGAACGCCATATATGCAGGGCGTCCCCGCTCATGGAAGCAAGGCTTCTTCGAGCAGGGACGATTACGACCCCCACCGGCGGTCCTTGAAACCGTCAAGGCGAGGAGAAGTCATGGCGGCCGACCAGGAGACCGTCGATCGCGTTCGCTCGATTGACGTCGAGGCCTATAAATACGGCTTTATCAGCCCGATCGAGTCGGACATGGCCCCGAAGGGCCTGAGCGAAGACACGGTCCGGTTCATTTCGCTGAAGAAGGAAGAGCCGGAGTGGCTGCTGGAATGGCGGCTCGAGGCCTTTCGCCGTTGGCTGACGATGGACGAGCCGAAATGGGCGCGCGTCAGCTATCCGCCGATCGACTATCAGGACATCTACTATTTCGCCGCGCCCAAATCCTCGCCGGCGCCGAGGTCGCTTGACGAAGTCGATCCGGAGCTGCTTGCGCACCTACGCCAAGCTCGGCATCCCGCTGGTGGAGCAGGAGATCTTGGCCGGGGTCGAGCGACCCAGGGTCGCGGTCGACGCGGTTTTCAATTCGGTCTCCATCGCCACGACCTTCAAGGCGGAGCTCGCCAAGGCGGGCGTCATCTTCTGCTCGTTCTCCGAGGCGGTTCAAAAGCATCCCGACCTGGTGCGCCGCTACCTCGGCTCGGTCGTGCCGCCCACCGACAACTTTTATGCGACGCTCAATTCGGCGGTGTTCTCCGACGGCTCGTTCGTTTACGTGCCGCCGGGCGTACGCTGCCCGATGGAGCTCTCGACCTATTTCCGCATCAACGAGAAGAACACTGGGCAGTTCGAGCGCACGCTCATCATCGCCGACAAGGGGTCCTACGTCAGTTATCTCGAAGGCTGCACGGCGCCCAAGCGGGACGAGAACCAGCTTCACGCCGCGGTCGTGGAGCTGATCACGCTCGATGATGCGGAGATCAAATATTCGACAGTGCAGAACTGGTATCCGGGCGACGCCCAGGGTCGCGGCGGCATCTACAATTTCGTCACCAAGCGTGGCGATTGCCGTGGCGCGCGGTCCAAGATCTCCTGGACGCAGGTCGAAACCGGCTCGGCGATCACCTGGAAATATCCGTCCTGCATATTGCGCGGCGAAGCCTCGCGCGGGGAATTCTATTCGATCGCGATTTCGAACGGCCATCAGCAGGTCGACAGCGGAACCAAGATGATCCATCTCGGCCGCAACACCACGAGCCGCATCATCTCGAAAGGGGTGGCCGCCGGCAACTCGCAGAACACCTATCGCGGGCAGGTATCGGCGCACCGGCTGGCGACCGGAGCGCGAAATTTCACCAACTGCGATTCGCTGCTGATCGGTCAGGAATGCGGGGCCCACACCGTCCCCTATATCGAAGCGAAGAATTCCTCCGCGGTGATCGAGCACGAGGCGACCACCTCGAAGGTCTCGGAAGAGCAGATGTTTTACTGCCTTCAGCGTGGACTCTCGGCGGAAGAGGCGACCGCGCTGATCGTCAATGGCTTTGTCCGCGACGTGCTGCAGCAACTGCCGATGGAATTTGCGGTCGAAGCGCAAAAGCTCATCACCATCAGCCTCGAAGGGAGCGTGGGGTGATGTCTGGCGCGCAAAGCGGGGATCGACGCGCAATGCTCGAAATCAGAAATCTCAGCGTCTCGATCCAGGACAAGCTGATCCTCGACGGCCTCAGCCTCAGCGTCAACGCGGGCGAGGTTGCGGCGATCATGGGCCCGAACGGCTCCGGCAAGTCGACGCTGGCCTACGTCATCGCCGGCAAGCCGGGCTACGAGGTCGCGTCGGGCGAGATATTTCTCGACAGCCGCAATCTCCTCGACCTCGAGCCCGACGAGCGTGCGCTCGGCGGGGTATTTCTGGCGTTCCAGTACCCGACCGAAATTCCCGGCGTCGGCGCGATGACATTTCTGAAGGCGGCGCTGAATGCGCAGCGGCGGGCTCGCGGCGAAACCGATCTCACCACGCCCGATTTCATGCGCCGCGTGCGCGAGGCGGCGCAGCGGCTCAAGATCGATCAGGAGATGCTTCGGCGTCCGCTTAATGTCGGTTTTTCCGGTGGAGAGAAGAAGCGCTTCGAGGTGCTGCAGATGGCGCTGCTCGCGCCGCGAATCGGCGTCCTCGACGAAACCGATTCGGGCCTCGACATTGACGCGCTGAGGATCGTCGCCGAGGGCGTCAATGCGCTTCGTGATCCAGGCCGGGCCTTCGTCCTGATTACGCACTACCAGCGGCTGCTCGACTACATCAAACCCGATGTCGTACATGTGATGTCGAAGGGCCGGATCGTCGCGACCGGCGGTCCCGAGCTTGCGCTCGAGCTCGAACGCAACGGCTATCGCGATTATGCGGAGGAGGCCGCCTGAGCCCCGGATGACCGCGCATATCGTCAATCATTCGGCCGCTGAGAAGGCCCTCTTCAGGCAATTTGCAGAGCAGCAGCGGCGCGAGCCGTCGCCAGCGCGGGCCGCGGCTTTTGCGCGCTTCGCCGAGGCTGGCCTGCCGACCCGCCGCATTGAGGCCTGGCACTACACAGACCTGCGCGCCGCGATGGTGGATGCGGCGCCGCTTATGGCGGCGCCCACGAAGGCGGAGATCGAGTCGGCGCGCATCTGGCTCACGGGCCGCGAGCGTTTCACGCCCGGGGCGCAGCTTGTCCTGATTGGTGGACGCTATATAGGCGAGCTTTCGGATCGCCTGCCGTCGGGGGTAACGGTATCGGAGGGAGCCGTCGCCGCCGATCCGGTTGACGATCCGCTGGCGGCCCTCAACGAGGCGCTGAGCCCCTCAGGATGCGCGATTTCCGTTGCGCGCGGGGCCGACGTTGCCGAGCCGATAACGCTGCTCCATCTGACGAGTGGGACGTCAGTCCATTCGGTCTATTCACGCTCCGCCCTCACTCTCGAGGCGGGCGCGCGCGCCTCGTTCGTCGAGATCTTCGATGGCGCTCAAGCCGGGGTCCAGCGACACGCCGCGACGATCATGACCCTCGCCAAGGGCGCCAAGGCGATGCACGTCGCTGTGGTCGGAGATGAGCCGGGGCTCCATATCGAAACCCAGATCTGCGACTTGGCGGACAATGCCGAGCTTGCCGCCTTCGGCCTTGTCTCCGGCGGCGAGCTCACGCGCCGGCAAATTTTTGTCAGGATGAACGGGGTCGAGGCCAAGGCGTTGCTCGGCGGACTGGCCCTCATCGACGGCGACCGCCGCGCAGACACGACGCTGCAGGTGGTTCACGCCGCGCCGCGCGGGATGAGTCGCGAATTCTATCGCGCGATCGTCGACGATGACGCGATCGGCGTCTTTCAGGGCAAGATTATCGTCGAGCGAGCGGCGCAGAAGACCGACGGAGCAATGAAGTCGCAGGCCATTTTGCTGTCGCCTCGGGCGCAGATGAACGAAAAGCCGGAGCTCGAGATCTTCGCCGACGATGTTGTCTGCGGACACGGCGCAACCGTCGCTTCGCTTGATCCCGAACAGGTGTTCTATTTGCGATCGCGCGGCATTCCGGAGCGCGACGCCAAGGCGATGCTGCTCGAGGCGTTCGGGGGAGAGTCCATCGACCGCATCGGGAACGAAGTCTTGATCGACGCCCTGCGCGCTCGGTTGCGCGCGTGGCTCGGGTCGCGAACGTGAGGCTCTGATGCGGACGATGCGGGTCACGCTGATAAGCGAGTGGACTTGCCCGGTCGCGCGCGGGCGGCGGCGCACTGCGGAGGCGAAGGCGTGAACAATCTCGTCCAAACCGCGTTCGATGCCTACGACGTGGAGGCGATTCGCGCGGAATTTCCGATCCTTGCTGAGCGCCCCTACGGCAAGCCGCTCGTCTATCTGGATAATGCGGCATCGGCCCAGAAGCCGAAGAAGGTCATTGACCGACTCACGTACGCTTATGAGCACGAATACGCCAATGTGCATCGCGGGTTGCACCATCTAGCCAACGCGGCGACAGAGGCCTATGAGGCGGCCCGGGAAACGGTGCGGCGGTTCCTCAACGCCGCTTCTCACGACGAGATCGTCTTCACTCGCTCGGCCACGGAGGCGATCAATCTCGTCGCCTCCAGCTTTGGTCTCGGGCGCATCGGGGCAGGTGACGAGATCGTGCTGACCGTGATGGAGCATCACTCCAACATCGTGCCCTGGCATTTCCACCGCGAGCGCAAGGGGGCGGTCCTGCGTTGGGTGGACGTCGCCGACGACGGCTCATTCTCGCTCGAGGCGTTCGAGCGCGCGCTGAGCGATCGCACGAAGATCGTCGCCATTACGCAGATGTCCAATGTCCTCGGGACCGCGCCGCCGATCAAGGATGTGATCAGGCTTGCTCATCAGCGCGGCATTCCGGTGCTCGTCGACGGTTCGCAAGGCGCGGTCCATCTCGACGTCGACGTGCGCGAACTCGACGCCGACTTTTACGTTTTCACCGGGCACAAGGTCTACGGGCCGACAGGAATCGGCGTGCTCTACGGCAAGCGTGAATTTCTCGAAACCTTGCCGCCCTACCAGGGCGGCGGCGAGATGATTGAGGAAGTGACGCGGGAGACCGTCACCTACAACAATCCGCCGCATCGCTTCGAAGCCGGCACTCCGCCGATCGTGCAAGCGATCGGGCTCGGAGCGGCGCTCGACTATATGGAGGGGATTGGGCGCGCGCGGATTCGGGCCCACGAAGAGGCGCTTTGCGCCTATGCGCACCAGCTCTTGTCATCGATCAATTCGCTGCGCATCATCGGCGCGGCCGAAGGAAAGGGTCCTATCGTTTCGTTTACGATGGAAGGCGCCCACGCTCATGATATCGCGACGCTGATCGATCGATCCGGGGTCGCGGTCAGGGCGGGAACCCATTGCGCGATGCCGCTGCTGCAACGGTTCGGGGTGACCTCGACCTGCCGAGCTTCGTTTGCGCTTTACAATACCTTCGCAGAGGTCGAGGCGCTCGCGGAAGCATTGATCCGCGCCCGAAAGCTCTTCCAGTAGGGAGATGGGCATGGACGAGGTTCAAAGCCACGCAACTGACGCCGAAACTGCCGCGGCTCCCGTCAGTCGGAATGCGGTCATCAACCCGCCGTCCGAGATGGCGCCCGAGGAGCTGGGCCAATTGACCGACGCGATCGTTGCGGCTCTGAAAACGGTCTTTGATCCCGAGATTCCGGCGGATATCTACGAACTCGGGCTTATCTATAATGTAGACATCGACGATAGCCGGTTCGTCACCATCGAGATGACGTTGACCGCGCCTGCATGTCCTGTCGCGGGTGAAATGCCGACCTGGGTCGAGAATGCGGTCAGCGCTGTTCCCGGCGTCGCCGGCGCGAAGGTGAACATGGTGTTCGATCCGCCATGGGATCAGAGCCGAATGTCCGACGAGGCGCGCGTCGCGCTCGACATGTGGTGAGCGGCGGGCGCGGACTTGCGTCACCCGGCTGCGGCATCCATCATCGGCCTATGGGTCATCCTCAGTAGAGGCATCGAGGACCCGAGGACCTGAGGAATGGACCCGGCGAGGGGCGCCAAGCTATCGACTTGGCTCAACGACCAGCGGGTGCGCGGGCTGATCTACCAAATCTTGCTGCTCGCGTGCGTGGCAGCGTTGGCATACGGCGCAATCCATAACGCGCTGACCAACATGCGCGCCCGCGGCATGCCGATGGGTTTCGGATTCTGGAACCAGGTCGCCGGCTTCGACATCAATCTCCACCTGATCAACTATAGCAACCTCTCCACATACGGCCGAGCGTTCTGGGTCGGGCTGCTCAATACCCTTCTCATCGCCGTCATCTGCATTCCGCTCGCGACGCTCTTGGGTTTTGCGATCGGCGTCGCCCGGCTTTCACCGAACTGGCTGCTGTCGCGGCTTGCGCTCGTCTACACCAGCATCCTGCGCAACATCCCGCTGCTGCTCCTGCTTCTGTTCTGGTACAACGCGGTTCTCAAATCCCTGCCAGGCCCTCGGCAGTCGATCACGCTAGGCGACGTCGTATTCCTCAACAACCGAGGCCTCTATCTGCCGATGCCTGTCCCGCGGAACCAGGCCGTCTGGTTCATGGGTGCGATCGTCGCCGCGCTGGTCCTGGCGGCCGGATTTCGCGAATGGGCGCGCCGCCGCCAGGAACGCACCGGTGCGCAAGCGCCGGTGGCCGCTGTCGCCGTCGCATTGATCATCGGATTGCCGGCGATCGTGTGGGCAGCGGCCGGCGCGCCGTTCGGATTCGATATCGCGAAACTCTCCGGTTTCAACATGAAGGGCGGCCTGCCGATCATTCCCGAAATGGCTGCGCTCGTTTTCGGTCTCGTCACTTTCACGGCGGCGTTCATCGCTGAGGTCGTTCGTGCGGGCCTGCTCGCGGTTCCGGTCGGGCAGGCCGAGGCGGCCGCAGCTCTCGGCTTGCACCGCGGCCTGACAATGAAACTGGTGGTCATCCCGCAGGCGATGCGATTGATCACGCCGCCGCTGACCTCTCAATACCTGAACATCGTCAAGAATTCCTCGCTCGCCGTCTTCATCGGCTATCCGGACCTTGTGCAGATCTTCGCAGGCACGGTTCTCAACCAGACCCAGGCGGCGATTCAGGTGATGGCGATCACCATGGCGGTCTATCTGTTCATTTCGCTCGCCGTCGCGCTCGCGCTCAACCTTTTCAATGCGCGCCACGCGCTGAAGGAGCGTTAAGCTTGGAGTCGGTCGCCTATGTCCGCGAGGCCCGAGAACCGGAAGACCCGCCGCCGACCCTGACCGGCGGCGCGCTCGCCTGGATGCGGGCCAATCTCTTCTCGTCGCCCGGCTCCAGTCTCACCACCATCGGGTTTCTCGGGCTTATCGTTTATTTCCTGCCGCAACTGATTGCGTGGGCGACGACGCACGCGGTCTTTAGCGCTACCGATGGGGCCGCCTGCCGCCAGCATCAGGACGGCGCGTGCTGGGCGTTCGTCATCGCCAAGTGGGACTACCTGCGCTTCGGATCATATCCGGTCGCCGAGCGTTGGAGGGTCGACGCCGTCGAGGCTATCGGCGCTGTTCTGATTGTGTGGCTGCTATGGACGAAGGCGCCGCGGCGGGCCTGGGGCGCCTTCCTGTTTTTCGTGGTCTATCCGGTCCTGGCGCTCGTTCTTTTGCACGGCTCATCCCTGCTTGGCCTGCCGGTCGTCGATACGCTGCTATGGGGAGGCATTTTCGTTTCGCTGATTACCGCTGTGGTTGGGATCGTCTTCTCCTTGCCGCTCGGCGTTATGCTTGCGCTCGGCCGCCGATCGCCGCTCCCTGTCGTCAGAACTGCGAGCATCGTCTTCATCGAGTTCGTGCGCGGCGTGCCGTTCATCACGGTGCTGTTCATGGCCAACAATCTGCTGCCGCTGTTCCTGCCCGAAACATGGACGCCCGATCGCTTCCTGCGCCCATTGGCCGGCATCGTGATGTTTTCGGCCGCCTATATGGCGGAAGAAGTGCGGGGCGGTCTTCAGTCGCTGGGCAAGGGACAATACGAGGCCGCGCTGGCGCTCGGACTGAACTATCCGCGCATGATGGGTCTTGTCATCCTGCCCCAGGCGCTGACCTTGGTGATACCTGGCATCGTCAATAATTTCATTGGCTTGTTCATGGATACGACGCTCATTTCGGTCGTCGGCATGACCGACTTCCTCGAAGCGGTGAACAACGCGATCAAGGATCCGGTCTGGGCTGGTCCGACGATCATGGTTACGGGTTACGTCTTCGCCGGCATCTTCTATTTCACTTTCTGCTTTGGGATGGCTCGCTACTCGGGTCATGTCGAGCGACTCCTCGCCAAGGGGCGAAAGTGATGTCGAGCCTCGCCCCATCGCCCGTGGCCGATCTAACCGGCAACGCCGCGATCCGTTTTGCCGGAGTCCACAAATGGTATGGAAGCTTTCACGTGTTACGGAACATCAACCTGACCGTCGGCCGAGGAGAGCGCATTGTGGTCTGTGGTCCGTCTGGCTCCGGAAAGTCAACGCTGATTAGATGCGTCAACCGCCTTGAGGAACATCAGCGTGGATCCATTGTCGTAGATGGAGTGGAGTTGACCGACGACATTAGACGGATTGATGAGGTGCGGCGGGAAGTCGGAATGGTGTTCCAAAGCTTCAACCTCTTCCCGCACTTGACCATTCTTGAGAATTGCGCCTTGGCGCCGATCTGGGTCCGTAGAATGCCCAAACGCGACGCGGATCAAATGGCGCTGAAGTTGCTCTCGCGGGTGAAAATCCAGGACCAGGCTCAAAAATATCCGGGCCAGCTCTCGGGCGGGCAGCAACAACGCGCGGCGATCGCCCGAGCATTGTGCATGACCCCGAAGATCATGCTGTTTGATGAGCCGACATCTTCTCTCGATCCCGAAATGGTGAAGGAGGTGCTCGACACGATGACCGAACTCGCGCAGGAGGGGATGACGATGATCGTCGTGACGCACGAGATGGGGTTCGCGCGGCAAGTCGCCGATCGCGTCGTGCTCATGGACAGGGGCGAGATTGTCGAAGTAAACGCCCCGGCGCCGTTCTTCGACCGTCCGCAACATGAACGTACGAAGCTTTTCCTTAGCCAGATCCTGCATTGAGGTTGCTTTGTGCCGCCGTGACTTGGCGGCGGTCGCGACGACAAACCCGCGGGGCGGGCCGGCGGACGCTTATGCGAGCCAGCCTCAGGCGCCGTAAAGCCAATCGTAGTGTTCGCCAAGACGACGCGGGCCAAGCATTCTCATGGCCATGTCGCGAGCGAACGCCAAGGCGCCCCCTAGATGATAGATGCGGCCCTGTCTGAGCGCTTCGCGTTGAACTCGGGCCGCTCTTTCAACTCGATCGCGCGAATAAGCCGCGAGCGCGGCTGGGATGTCGTGCGTTTGAGCGACCGCGCGCCCCAACACCCCGGCATCCTCGATCGCCTGGGCCGCGCCCTGTGCAAGGAAAGGGACCATCGGATGAGCTGCGTCCCCCACCAGCGCCG
Source organism: uncultured Alphaproteobacteria bacterium (assembly GCA_963832305.1). Classification (GTDB taxonomy): domain Bacteria; phylum Pseudomonadota; class Alphaproteobacteria; order Rhizobiales; family Beijerinckiaceae; genus Roseiarcus. The sequence goes on from CAWHTU010000032.1 coordinate 12,850, forward strand.
CACGCCCGAGCGAGAAAGAAGGAATCGGCGGCCGGCAGTAGAGCGGCCAAGCCCGCCATTCGACCGGCGCGCTTGTCAGCGCTCGTGCTTCCTTCGACCATCCTGCGAAGGCGCGTTCGAGTGTAGGCAGGTCGGCCGCGCCGTTAAATTGCTCATCGGCGCCGCCTGCCCGCAACTGGGAGCAGATAGTCGCCACCAGATTGATGGTCGATCCGTGCCGCAAAGGATAGTGGACAAGATGCGCCTCAGGCCCCAAACGCAGAACAATCTCGCTTCGCGCCCAGCGCGAATCAGTTTCCTGGGCGTTGATGAGAGCGCGATACGCGACGCGTCCGGTGAAGTCGGCTTGATCGGGCCGGCCGAATCCCAATCCGTTGCGCACCTGAGAGCGCAGGCCGTCTGCGCCGATCAGGAGATCGGCCTTGTCGTGCGCAGCCCTACCGCCACGCTGAAGATCAACTGAAATAGTATCGCGGTCGGTCCCAACTCCGATGACCGTCGTTCCGAGCGACAGTTCGATGCCCGGTTGACCGCTGATGGCTTCGATCAGCGCGGTCTGCAGGTCGGCACGGTGAATGATCAGATATTCGGCGCCCCAATGACGCACGGCGTCGTCAAGGGGCAGGCGCATCAGTCTGGCGTTATCCGAACCGCGCAGCACGAGTAGGCCGGTGGGCTTCGAGGAGCGCTCGCGCACTCGCGCAAGGACGCCGAATCGAGCCAAAACGCGAGTGGCGTTGGGAGTGATTTGCAGTCCGGCTCCGAATTCCTCGAGCTTGTCAGTTCGCTCGTAAATTGAGATTCTGAAGCCCGCCTGCGACAACGCTATTCCAGCGGCAAGTCCGCCGATTCCTGCGCCAGCGATGATCGCGCGCGGCGGCAAGCGTCACGCGACGTCGCTCAACTCGCATTCGGCGGGCGAGCAAGGTCCATCGAGGCTGTCGGCGTACACGAACCGCGTTGAACAATAGGAACAGATCGCCTCGACGTCCGAACCCATGTCGATGAAGATATGAGGATGATCAAACGGCGGCTTTGCGCCAGTGCACATGAATTCCCTTATCCCGACCGTGATCGATGGGATACCGAGATCGTTGTGAAAGTGCGGAATGAAGCGGTCCGCCATCGCGGGTACTCCTTGGCAGCGCTGACCTTAAAGCATGTTCGAAACAACCGCGCCAGCGCCGAGCGAACCGGATCAGTGCTCTCAGGCCGGCCGGGCGCAATTGCCGTGGAGCTCGAGCGCCTGGGAAACAGATGTCGGCAGATCGGATATATTCGAATATTAGAATGTATTGGACAAATAGAAACTGGCATCGAAGGAATTGAAACACCGTCGGACCTTTGGGGCGGAAGCGGCTCGTGAGCCGCGGCTAGACGGGAATAACGTCGACTTCGACCTCGAGCCGATGGCGCCCCGACGACAGCACCATGCTCTCTATCGGGGAGACGTCGGAGTAGTCTCGTCCCCTGGCGATGACAATGTGGTCGTTCTGAATCGACGTTGCGTTCGTGGGGTCGAAGTCTCTCCAACCGAGCGACGCGCCGCACCACACCGAAACCCACGCATGAGTTGCGTCTGCGCCCGCGAGACGTTCTTTGCCGGGCGGTGGGATGGTTCGAATGTATCCGCTTACATAAAGCGCCGGCACGGCAATGCCGCGCACTGCGGCGATCATGATATGAGCGAAATCCTGGCAGACGCCACGTCGGCGACCAAAGGCTTCGGCCGTGGGCGTACTGACCTCAGTCGCCTCTGGGTCATAGGTGAAGTCGGACTGAATGCGCCGGGCCAACTCGTTCGCCGCGTCAAAAACGGGACGGCGCGGCGCGAAACTCTGTTTGGCATAGGCTGTCGCTTCGTCAAACAGCGCAACGCGGCGGGATGGGTAGAGCGCGATTGCCGGGCAGTCTGGATCGAGAGACGTCATCGCGATCGCCTCCGCGGCGACGCTCTCCCAAGCAGGGCTTCGCATCGGGGCGGGCGTTCGATTGACGCGTACGCGTGACGACGCTGTGATTGTGAGCTGCCGGTGGGGTTTCTCGATCCGAAGGCTCGTGACGCGGTTCCCAAACGAGTCGAGCCGTTCCGTTAGAGGCTGCGAAACAGGATCAGTCAAAATACTAAATCGTTGGACCTCTTGGCCGTCGCCCGCACGAGGGGTAAGTCGCAATACTCCGGTTGTAAACTCGACGATTGCGCCGTAGCTGTAGCGCGTGAGGTGCGTGATCGCGTAGATCACTCGAGTCCCGTGATTTTCTCAGCGCGACCCTGACCGGCTCCTTGCAGGAAATACCGTGCGGCAATCGCGTTTGCCAATGTAAGCAGTTCTTGCTCGACCGCGAGAATACGTGCGTCATCGACCGATTCGGCTCGTTCGGCGGTCAGTTCAGCTTGCAGAAGGGTCGTCAAGCGTCTTGGCTCTTCGAGCATCCCGTCTCGGCGCAGAATGGGAAGGGTGCGTATTCCTTCGTCAATGCGGTTGGCCTGAAATGCAACCGATCGTGGATTAAATGGATCCAGCAAAGCCATGTCGCGGACCGGGGCCAGCGCAATGCCCACGAGGTACCTCGAGCGATAAGTGATCTGAGAATCGATGAGATCGAGCATCACCCCAAGCGAGTGCTCGGTTGCGTCATTGGCGGCGAATTGCCGTAAAAGCCGACACGTGTTCGCACCTCGTTCGACGCAGCGTCCCATTTCATAGAAGACCCAACCCGCCCCACGGTTGAAATTTTCGTCGAACAAACCCGAAAGCGCCGCGATGGTGGTCAACGCCTCGTCGGCGGCATCAACAATTTCACCGGCGGACGGACGCCGATCTCGCGTCGGCTTGAGCGCAACTTCCAGACGACCGATCAAGGCCCAGGTCTGATGCGTTAGCCTCTCTCGTATAGCCGAGGCCGCATTGCGAGCCGAACGGGCGAGCGATAGTGCAGAGCCGTAATTGGCCGAGCTCCGTAGGCCCTGTTCGCTGGCCGCGGCCGCCCCTTTGGCCGGCGTACTCGGATCGGCCGCGCCCCAACCGACCAGAACGCCCATAAGTCGATCAAGCGACTGGCGGCCGAGTTGCATGGGGGCGTCCGGATCAACTGACCTCGCACTAAGACAACGTACGACGCGCAGCGTCGCTTCAGCTCTTTCTAGGTAGCGGCCGAACCAGAAAAGGCTATCCGCGGCGCGACTCGGAAGGTTTCCCAAAAGACGAGTAATACGGGGGCTTTCGGGAGAGGGGAGGAGGCTTGAGATCTCGACCGGACTATTAGCGAGCACCCAGACATCAGCAGATTCGACGCCATCGCCCATTGCGACCGCGCGCGCGTCCGCACGATCAGAAATTCGGCAAAATCCACCCGGCATGACCCGCCAGCCGTCCATCGTCGCGGCGCAGTATACGCGCAACACAAACGGCCGAGGTTCGAGTTTGCCTTGTGTCCAGCGCGGCGTCGTGGACAAGCGAACAATATCTTGTCCAACATAGTCGATTCCGCGAAGGGCGATCGAATCGCGCATCCGCTCGCGCTCGTTAGGCGGCAATTCAGCCGCGATTACACTCGATTGACTGATCAGTCCTGGCAGTTCGTCGCCGAAAGCCGCGGCGATCGAGATTTTGTCGAACTCGTCGAGCACCCTCTCTCGTTCTCGTGGTTGTCCGCACCACCAGGTGGCGATGTTGGGTATGAGTAAGTCCTGGTCGAGCAAGCGCCGCGCGAGCACGGGCAAGAATGCCAGAAGAGCGCGCGCCTCGACGAGCCCTGCGCCTGGCATGTTCTCGACAGCGACTCCACCATTCCGTATCGCTTCAAGGAGGCCCGGCACGCCGATCCGGGAAGATGCGTTCAGCTCGAGCGGATCGCACCAGTCTGCGTCAATATGACGCCAGATGACATCGCACTGCTTGAGGCCGGCGATCGTACGGACAAAGATGCGCCCGTCGCGCATGACGAGATCTTCGCCTTCCACCAGAAGAAAGCCGAGATAACGCGCCAGATAGGCCTGTTCGAAATAGGTTAAACTCAGAGGACCGGGGGTCAATATGCTGATGCGTGGCTCGGCTCTCTGCCCGGCCGACTTCAAGCCTGCGCTCAAAGACCGAAAAAATGGCGCCAGTCTTTCCACGTTGAGCTGAGCGTAAAGATCCGGAAACGCCTGAGAAACGACAAGCCGGTTTTCCAGTGCGTAGCCGCAACCGGACGGCGCTTGCGCCCGGTCGCTCAATGCCCACCAAGAGCCGTCTGGTCCGCGGCCGATGTCCACTGCGTAAAGACGAAGCCACCGTCCTCCTGGCGGTCTGACGCCACGTATCGCCGCAATGTAGTCCTTCGAACCGGTCAGTGCGGGGAGGGGGAGTGCGCCTTCGGCTATTAGGCGACCTTCCCCATAAACATCGGCGAGCACTCGCTCCATCAGCTCGGCTCGCTGCGCGACGCCCGCTGCAATTCCGCGCCACTCCTCTTCGGTCAGCAGCAACGGCATTCGACTGATCGGCCAGACGCGCTCATCCTCTTCGCCCGCGACGCGATAGGACAGCCCTCGATTTCGGATGCGCCGATCGGCTGTCGCAAAGCTCTGTTGAATTTCGTTCGGTTCATACTCCGCGAGCGCGGAGAGCATCTTTCGCCAATGCGGACGGCTCACGCCATTAGCGTCGATGAATTCGTCAGGAATACCCGGGAGTGGCGAGTAATTTCCGGTCCAAGCTTCAAACCGTTCTGACCCGGAGGCTTTCCCGGCTACCGCCGAAGAGAATCGTCCTGGCAAGCGAGCCCCATCGTTCCGTGGTTCACGATTCAAGCCGCCACCTCGTCCCCAATAACGGCCGAGCTCAATATGCCCGCTGTCGGGGCCCCACGCCAGCGGCGGACGAAAAATCCCTGAACGGTCGGGTTGCGAATGCCGTGCCCTTCATCTTGGTTTTGCGCGCGCAGGCTCCACATGGAAGGACCGGTTTGGCGCTTTTTGCGCCTCCGCATCGTGAGGCACAAAATGAACTTTATCCGGCAAATCGCGACGGCATCCTTCATCATGATCACAACGTCTTGCACAGCGAGCGCCGATCCTTCCGATCCGGATCTGATCTTCCGTAAGTCCACCACGTTTAAGCTACTGACACCTAATGATAAATTGGCTGTTTACGGTATCGACGATCCTCTGGTTGATGGCGTTGCATGTCACTACACGACCCCCGAAAAGGGCGGACTCTCGGGCGCTCTAGGTCTGGCCGAACAGACATCGGACGTTTCTTTGTCGTGTCGACAATATGGTCCAATCAAGTTCAAAGGAACCTTTAGCCAGGGCGATGTGATTTTCAGTGAGCGCCGGTCACTGATATTTAAAAAGATGCAAATCGTGCGAGGATGCGATACAAAACGCAATATTCTGGTTTACATGACTTATAGCGATAAACTAATCGAGGGTTCACCAAAGAATTCGACCTCAACTGTACCAATTCAGCCTTGGGGGACCGGCGATCTTGGAACCCAAAAATGTGCGGATTTCGTTCGCTGAGCATCCCGGCTAGTTTGCGCGAGCTGGGTTGACGTGCGCTAAGAGAGAGATCTTGAGAGAGTTGGGCCGCCGCTTTGGAACAGCCCGCGTTGAGACGATTAAGGTCCGCTTCCGGAGCCAATTTCGAGCAAGCCCCTCGTCACGCTGCCGGTCGTCGGCAAAGTTGGAATTAGGCACGCTTGCAAAGAGTGGTAAATATCCACTTTGCCAAAGAACGGTCCCGAGCTTGGCCGCATCATATCGTCGATCTGCGCTCGCCAACCCCCCTTCTCCCGGTCGATGAATCGGGTGGCGATGAAGCTCCAAATTCGACGGTACCAGTGCTCGTAAATAGGATCGCCATCAATGGCGTTAAGAAAAGCGCTCGCCCCGATACCTTCGCAGCACGGCCACCAATATCGGTCTCGAACTAGCGGACTCCCGTTCCAATCCAGAGTATAGTAAAATCCTCCCTTGTCTTCATCCCAGCCATCCCTGACCGCTTGGCCGAACAGCGCCTTGGAACATTGCGGAAGCCAATCTAGTGTACGGCCGCCAAGCTCCCATAATTGGAGCAGCAGGCGCGACCATTCGAGCCAATGACCGGGAGTGGTTCCATAGGGACGAAACGTCGGATTGCCTGAGTAAGCCCGATTTGTTGTCCACTGATCGGTGAAATGTTCCGGAAGCCTCCAACCCTCCGCAGCAGCGTGGCGACGGACAATGAGGTCCGCAATTCGCTCCGCCATCCTAAGGTATGTGGAATCGTGGGTTGCCTCAAACGCGGCCATTAGCGACTCTGTTAAATGCATGTTCGAGTTTTGGCCCCGATAATTATCGTAGGACCTCCAATCGCGGGTGAACTCCTCCGCAACCGCCCCGAATTGCTCCTCCCAAAATCGCTCCCTGATGACAGTCGAAACGTCATCGAGGAGCCGGTCGGCTCCTGGATGGCCCGCGACCTTGGCGCTCGATGCGGCCAAGAGCACGAACGCGTGGCCATACGCCTGTTTCGTGCTGTCTGAAGGCCCATCGTATCCGATACCCCAATAATAACCTCCGTGCTCAGGGTCGCGATGGTTGTTCCACAAGAAATTCATTCCATGGTCGATGATAACGTCTGCGCCCGGGCGACCCATGAGGTGGGCGATCGCATAGGCGTGAGTAACTCTCGACGTCGCAAAGAGATACCGGGCCGGCTTAACGGCCGCGCCGTAACCCGGTGCGGTCGGTCGCCCTTTGTCATCAAGATCGTAGAATCCCCCGAGAGGGTTGATTATGTTCCGCTCGAAAAAGGAGAATAGCGCTTCCGCCTCGCCTAAAAGCCATCTGCGATGGCTCTCGAGTGCTGTCCACTTGTGGCTCGGCGACTCAGGCACAAGATTGATCATGGGCGAGCGTTGAATTTGAGTATCGTCCCGGGCGGTTCGCACCATTCGACGAAATCGATTGGCAGTCCGCGGCAAGGCGCGCTGTTGCTGCGCCATATTGGGGGCCGGGAGTCAATACCGCGGCCCCTTCCGAGCAGGCGGCGTTGCGCTGTAGCGCTGATCTAAATCGTGTACCACCACGCTGGGCGAGACTCGACACGGGACCGAACGAATGAATGTACTGATCCTGGGATCCGGCGCTCGGGAGCACGCGTTGGCCAGAGCGTGCGCCAAGTCGCCTCTGATCGATAACCTATTCGTCGCACCTGGCAATCCCGGTTGTGCGACTGTCGCGCGGACTGTGCCATTGAGCTTGCGCGACAACGCGAAGGTGGTCGCATTTTGTCGAGCGCAAGCGATTAGTATTGTGTTGGTTGGGCCCGAAGGTCCGTTGGTGTCCGGAGTGGCGGACGATCTCGAAGCGGCGGGGGTGTCGTGTTTGGGGCCTACCAAAGAGGCGGCGAGACTAGAAGGATCGAAGGGATACGCAAAGGACTTCTGCCTCGAATTTGGTATTCCAACCGCAGCTTATCGTCGTTTCCGCGATCCAGATGAGGCAAAGGCGCACGTCCGAAACCTTGGCGCGCCCATCGTGGTCAAAGCAGATGGACTTGCCGCGGGTAAAGGGGTCATCGTGGCAAAGACGCTCGAGGAGGCCGAGCTCGCGGTTGACACGTTTCTGTCCGCGGTCCTTGTTTCTGCGGGAGCGTCGATCGTCGTCGAGGAGTTCCTCGAGGGCGAAGAAGTGTCATTTTTCGCTCTGTGCGACGGCGTTAACGCTATGCCTTTTGCTAGCGCGCAGGATCACAAGCGTGTGGGCGATGGGGACACTGGACCGAACACTGGCGGAATGGGCGCCTATTCTCCTCCGCCGATAATGACTCCGGGATTGACAGAACGCATCATGCGGGAAGTGATTGCGCCGACTTTGCGTGGGATGAACGAAAGAGGATCGCCCTTTCGGGGCGTGCTGTTTGCAGGCTTGATGATCGACGCAGATGGTCCAAAAGTCATCGAGTTCAACGTCCGGTTTGGAGATCCGGAGGCGGAGGTCATCTTACCCCGCCTCAAGGACGACTTGCTGCCGCTTCTTGTCGCTTGCGCGAATGGGACGCTGTGCAGCGCTCCCCCGAGGTTTTACGCGGATGCGGCGCTGGCTGTGGTAATGGCGGCCAGGGGCTATCCCGGCGAAGCGGTTCGCGGATCCAGAATCACCGGCATTGAAGACGCGGAAGCAGCCCCCGGAGTGGTGGTCTTTCACGGCGCCACGCGTGAGGTTGACGGCGCGATATTCGCCGACGGCGGCCGCGTACTAGTGATTACCGCGCTCGGCGGGAATATAGCTGAAGCGCAAAGACGAGCGTACGAAGCCGTCGATCGCATTGAATGGCCGGAGGGGTTCTGCCGCCGCGACATTGGTTGGCGGGGGATAGCTCACGAAAACCAATAGCAAACCCGGTGGGCCGAAGCCGCGACCACATGCCAAATGTTCGTGGGCCCAGGGTGGCGATCGCGCTAGGGGCGGCGGCGCACGAGGAATTGCCCACGTGTTGGCGCTAGAAGCCTTGGACGAAATGGGGATTCGCCCCGTCGCCGTCGCCGGCACATCAATGGTCGCCGTCGTTGGCGCCGCCTATGGGGCGGGAATCGAAGGGCGGTCCATTCGCACCCACATACTGCGAGTTTTGCGGAATCGCTCAGATGTCATGGGCAAGCTCCTGCGGGCGCGCGTCGGACGTTTCACTGATTTCGTGCTGCGCGGTCGTGGCAACCCCGCGTTGCTGGACCCCGAGATTTGCCTTGATCTGTTTTGGCCCTCCGGGGTACCAAGCCGTTTTGAGGATCTCGAAATTGAGACCGTCATATCGCAACAAATTATCTTAGTCGCAGCGAGGTTGCGTATCATGCGGGGCCGCTAAGGCCTGCAGTGGCGGGCTCGATGGCAATTCCGGGACTGTTTCGTCCGGTCTTGTTCGAAGACGGAGTACTGATCGACGGGGGAGCTGTGAACCCGCTGCCCTACGATCTGCTTTTCAGTCTGGCCGACATTGTCGTCGCGATCGATGTCACGTTGGGGGCAGACCGCCAAAGCGACGAACTCCGTCGCCATTTGCGTCCATGTTCGGCGCGGCGCAAATCATGCAGGAGCGAAAACAGCTCAAAAACTCAAACTTCGAGCGCCTGATGTTCTCGTGCAGCCCAAGGTGGAGCATTTCGCCGTTCTGGATTTCTTTCGGGCAAGCCAGATCTTGCGGGCTGCCGAAGGCAGCAAGGAGGAGCTCAAATTCATGCTTCGGGAACGGATGAAGCTGCGCGGGCCCGCCTGAAGACTGTGCCCGGTGCGAGCTTCGCGCCCCGCATCAATTCGCAGCCGCTCATGACAATCTTTCCTGATCGTTGCCCCTGAAGAACTCGTATCGCGCCTGTCCCGCACGCGATTCTCATGTCTTCGGAAAGGAGTGTTCCAGGCTGTCCGCTCCCTGCGATTATTTCGACACGCAAGAATTTGATGCTTTCCTCGCGAGTTCCAACGAGGAGTTTGGAATAGGCGCCTGGCGCAGGCGACAACCCGTGAATCTGATTGCGAACTTTTTCCGCGTCCTGCGTCCAATCAATCTCTGCCTCGCTTTTTTCGATCTTGCGAGCGTAGCAGACGCCCACAGCCGGTTGCTCCCGAAAATCAAGTCGACCAGCCTCCAATAATCTTAGGGCGCTCACCGATAGCTTAGCCGCGATTGTGGCAAGACGGGCAGTTAGGTCTCCCGCCGTCTCGTCGGGAAGGAGAGGGACGACTTCCCGCATCGCTATCGGTCCGGTGTCAAGTCCGGCATCCATACGCATGACGTCCACGCCCGTTTGGGTATCCCCGGCCATGATCGCGCGCTGGATGGGTGCAGCTCCTCGCCAGCGCGGCAGCAATGAAGCGTGCACGTTGATACAGCCCAGCCTGGGCGTCTCAAGAACGGAGTTTGGGAGCAGCAAACCATAGGCGGCCACAACGGCGACTTCCGCCGCGAGACTGTTAAAGGTCTTTTGCGCCTCGAGATCGCGCAAAGTCGTCGGCGTAAAAACCGGGATACCAAAAGAATCCGCCGCAAGATGGACCGGCGTCTTCCTCATCTCGAGGCCTCTGCGGCCGCCGCGCGCAGGCGCGCGCGTGTAGACGGCGACCAGCAGGTGTCCTGCCTTCACGAGTCCCAACAAGGTCGGAACCGCGAATTCCGGTGTGCCCATGAAGACAATTCGCATCGGTCTGTCGACAACTCTCCAAGAGTCAGCTCATCGATATCTCATTCTGCTCCAATTTTCGCTGCTGGGGAAAATTTCGTCTCCTGCTTTTCCCGGTCGATAGGCCAAACTCAGGCGTTCTTATCCGGCGCAGGCGATTGTCACGGAATCCAAAAAGAGAGTCCGCGCGCGAAACCTCGTGCAGGGGCAAAGCAAGACATTTATTCGGGCTGCACCAAAGCGCTTGATCATGAAACACGAGGGTCGAAAGCTCTGTCGAAGCGATTGGCGAGGGGACTCCATACGCTCTCCCAGTCGAAGCTCCAGATCGTGAATGTCCGCGCGAGTGGGGAGAGCGCCGATTGTTTCGCGTAGCCGGTAGTGATCGTCGTGGAGCAACGCCAATCTTTCCGCGAGGCGCAAGAGGGCAAAGTCATTGGCAGACTGCGACACCTCGAGATCGTGTTGGTGTTGTCGGACAGCGATCTCGAGCGCGTGAAGCCGAGACATCAATCTCCAGACAAATGCGGCGGCGCTCGCCCCGATTGAAGCCAATCCTGCGACTGCCCATTGAAGAAAGCCCCAGGGCGGGCTTTCCGGTGGATTCATACCATCCTCCTTGAGGCCCTTGCTGCGAACTAAATGGAGACCGGAGAGGACCCGTGAAACTGCCAGGAACTGTCGCGACTGCGCTGGCGCGCCCTCTCTGAGTGCGCTTGCCGAATAGTGTTCAGGCTTGGACTAAGCGAAGGTCGTTGATTTCCTTGGTCAGCTGCGCTTCGGTCTGTACGCCAGCTATTCCGTCCGCTACGATTCCGGCATGCATCTGAAAGCTTGTGACGACTTGGCGCGTTTCAGGCCCGTAATCGCCGTCGACGGTGAGGTGATAGCCAAGGATTTTGAGCGCCTGCTGAAGGCCGCCGATGGTGTGAACGTCCGGCGCAACTCGCGCTGCTGAAGTGGCGCGGGCAAACTTCGAACTATCGGGCGAAAGTATGCGGGCTTTCTGCTGCTGCTTGGGCGACCACACATAAGGGAAATGATTTTTGCGAAACTGATCCCCGACCATTTGAACGAATGCCTGCATGAAAGCCGGGTTGTCCGAGGGGTCGTGATGGCCGCCTCCCATTGCGCCAAGATCGTGATGCGAGGCGACGCCCGGTCCAACTCCAGCACGCGCGTGCCGAACAGGGATCTGCAGGTGATGGCAGAAATAGGCGCAAATGCGCGCCGCCGTCGCGAGGAAAGGTTCGTCGAAGCCGCGGTTTGCAAATCCACTCATTTCAACGCCGACGGAGCGCTGATTGAAAGCGCAAGCGTGCCAGGCATTGTCTGCGAGGTCCACCATCTGTGTGGCTTCGTTGCCGTCCTCGCGAACGACCAAATGAGCCGAGACATTTGATCGGCTCGTCGCGAACCATTCGACGGCGCCTTCGTACCCGCCCTCGCAATCATGCAACACTATGAGATCAACGCGCGTGCCGCGACGGCTCGAGTAATTCGGTGAAGGCTTCCAGAGTAGGGTGGGAAGAGAGTCCGGCATGATCGACCTATTTTGAAAGGTGGTGTTCCGCCCTTCGGCCGGAGAGACCCGCGCCACCTGGCATGTGGAGCGCGTGTGCGTGCTCCAATTGATCGGGCGGTTCATTCGGGGTCTGGCCTGTTCTTAAGGAGCGATCCTTGGCGTGGCTCTCACGTCAGGGTATTGACGTCTTCCTCGCGCGAACGAAGGTAGCGGTCGAAGGCGCGTTCAAGGCCGGGTTTCGTGCCCGAGAATTCGAGCACGCCGTGGGTGTTGCGCTTGAGGTCGGTAACTGGATCAAAACCGTTGTCCACGAACATCGCCCAACGCGACTGGTAGCGGCGGTCGTTCTTTCGCCCATGGAAAGGGTGCTCGATCGTGCCGTGGATAAAGCCGAGCTTGCCGTTGATCTCCGCCGCGGCGCGCTGGGACCACGATGCAACCGAATTGCGATAACCTGTCGTGACGCCGGGCGGCAGGGACGCTTCATAGGCGCCGACCATCCCAAGCGCCATGTGGTGATCTCCCGCCCCCATGCCGCCGAGCTCGAAGAGTCCGCCGATCCGGTCCAATGTCCGGCGCTGAAAGCCCCAGGCGAAGCCTGGATGCGGATAGTGGTACGGGCCGCCGTCAGACGTCCAGAAATTCGATCCGCCCGCGACAATGCGCTGGCCTGAATGCCAGACCGACGCGAAGCTGCGATGCACTCCGATATGCTCGTCGTTTGGGCCGAGGTCATAGGCAACGGACCAGGGCTGAATTATGGGATAGAGATCAAGAGCCGCAAGCGCGGCGACGGCCCACCCGGGCCGACGGAAGATGATGTCGGCATCAAGGACGGCGATCTTTTCGGCGGCCGGGGGCAGATGTGCAATTGCAATGTTGAGCAGGTTCTCCTTCGCCCAGGCCATCGTCGCCGCCCGCAAAGGCAAGTGTGTGACCCGTGTGCCCGCAAGGTCGGCGAGATCGTATCCGCGGCTGCCGTAGGCGCATTCGGCGAGCGTTACGTGGAGACTTCGACTCCTTCAGCCATTCCCCAACCGCCGCGCGCGCCAACGCAAGTCGAGTTCTCCAGCGCAACGGATTGGCCACACACGCGACGACGTAGAGCGTTTCCATGGAGCCTCCAGCCTGAAGTCAGCATCGCGATTCTGACAGTCAGCAACCGTTTTATTGCCAAGCTTCGTTTGTCCCCGAAGCGACCCCAAAAAAAGGGCAGATCGCCCGGCGTCCCAGGAAAAGCGGCCCCGCGAGACCCCGCGAAGACGGCGCAGAAATGTGACCGATTGTGTCTCTTCGCAGGGTTCGCCCCTTCGAAGCCACGCATAATCCCGTCCTCAGGTAGAAGTCCTTTCTTAAGTCGTCGGCGCTCGATGCAGTCGTGCATCCGTCCTATGTCATAGTTCATCACCCTCGCCGTCCAGATCGCCGGTCTTGATACCGGCTATGAGCTTGATCAGCCGATCGTTGATCGAGATCGGGCCACAGGCGAGTGCGCCGCGCGTCCAGACGATGATGCCGTCCCTGTTGCCCTCATGGCTTACCAGGAGCGCGCCGTCGCCTGGCGGCAGGCCGTCTGGAGTGTTCGGACTACCGACATAGACGCCTTCGACGAAATGAAATTGCCCGGGGGTGAGCTGGACGACATGCGTCTTCGCATCGAACTCAGCTTCGAGTTTCGCCAAGGCCTTGCAACGGGCGTGTGCGACCTGCTCTTCCGCGGCCTGCGCGGTCCCTCCAAGGGCAAGAGTGGCGAGGAGAGCAATGGCGCGCGCGTACAGCATGGGGGAATCCTCGAGGCTTTGGGTTAACTGGCCGCTCATTCGCCGCCCTTGTTAGGCAAGTCGAAGGCGTTGTCGTCGATGGTGTAGGTAGGATCGGCGGATCGTTGCTCGGTCACACCTCTATGTCTTGTTGCTATTTCAGTATGTTCGGTGCGCTTGACGAGCATCACTCGACCGCCATGCTCCTTGCGATCGCGTGCGTCCCGCAGCACTTTCTTCATCGCTTCGTCGATGGCAATCTCATAGGCGCGCGGCGGGGCATCCTTGACGCGGAGCCATAGGTCAGCGCGTTTATCCTCGTCATGGGCGACGAAGGCGATGAGTTCAGCCCGGTCAGGCAGGGCGGTGAGTGCGGCCATTCTTGGCAGACCGAGCATCGAGTTGACTTCATATGGCGTGAGACAGCCGAGAGCGACCAAAAGGGTGGGCAGGGCGAGCTTGGCCGCCAAGGGCGCCGCGGCAGTGCGGAACGTCCAGGCCGCAATGAGCGCCAGACCAGTGAGCAGGAGTCCAAAGGAAAGCGCGAAGGCGTTGAAAAAGGTCACCGCGTCGGCCCCCTGTAATCGCTTGTGATCGGCTCAAGCGGCGGGTCGACAAGCGTGATCTTGCCCTCGCGGTCCATGTCAAAAGAAACGACGTTGATTGTTTCTCCGACCCGATCGAGAACCACGTCCCTCGCGAACGTGATCCTAACTCCCGGGTTGAGCCCCACGATCTCGACGTGAACCTTGATGCTCTTCCTGCCTTTGGCGAGTTCGCGATCAGAATAGAGGTTCACCCCAATGTCCCAATGACCCGGCTCGAAGCAGCGAAGCGACGCCACTTCCTTGTTTGAGACCGCGCGGACAGTCGAGCCGTCAGTCAGCGTGATCAGCGAGGTCTGGAATCCGAGGCTGTCATGATCGAGATCCGCGCAACCAATTTGCCGAGAGCCGTAGAAAATTGGCTTGCGCGACGGGTTAACAATCCAAAGATCAACGTCCGAGTCGAGCATGACATCCCAATCGCCGCTGATCAGATATTCCGCCTTCGGCTTGACGCCTTCCGTCTTGGCGTGGATCGGCGCGACCGCAACAATGACGACCGAGACGATGCAGAGCAGGAGATCGGCGAGGCCGATCCAGATTGGGCTGCGGTCACGCGTCATCGCCTCTCCCATAATCTGCATTGAGACGGGGTTCTTCAGACGTCGCTTTGAGAGGGGCAGGGGTGCGCGGACCTCGTCGTTTACGACTGCGCCCTTCGGATCCCTGCCTCGAGGTTGAATGTCATTATGGCGATAAGGGCGGCCGCTGTGCCGCCGCTCGCCGTGGTGAAGAGCGACGTCGCGAGCGCGGTAAAACTGGTTGCGCCTCCGGCGAGCGACTTAGCCTGCAGCGAGAGCCCGATCGCGGTGCCGACAAAGCCGGCGATGACGCAGAGGCGCTCGCTCAGATGACCGAAGTCGGCTGTCGGCGGCGATCGGAGGTCAACGACCGGATTGTCGCAGCGCTGACGAAGTCTCCAATCTCTGATCGCCGACTTTCCACCCCTGCCACCCGAGCCATCCCATCGTCCCCAGGAACAGGGCGCCGATGACGCTCGTCATCATACTCGTGTCGTTCGCCCAGATTGTCTGTGGCACGCCGTTGGCGCAGGCGAAGAACGCCAAGCCCATGCACGCGAGACATATGACGAAATGCGACAGAAAAGTGAGACGGACATTGCTCATGGCGCTGCGTCCAGTTCGTGTAAAGACACTTTCAGCACGTGCAAATGGTCTCCGATCGGGATGGATCGCATAGCAGAAGCCTTAGCCCGAGATTGACGACCCGATGGGCTTTGCCGTCGCCTTCGGCAATGCTACCCGCTGATCCTCATCCCGAGCGATTGCCCGAACTGCGTCACTGGCAAGCCGGGTTCGAAGATTGCTCCCACACCCGCCGCCGGATTGCCGAACACCGAGTAGAGAGGCTTTCCGAACTCGCCGGAATTGTCATAAAGGAACTCGCCCATCGTGCTGTCGTCCGAGCCCATAGTGGCGATGCCCGCGACGCCTGCGTTCGGCCCGAAGGGAATGCTTGAAATGGAGCCTCCGGACCCGCCTGGTGCCCCCGCGGTCATGGTTTCTGATGATACCGCGCCATTGGCGTTGGTCACCGTGTAGGTGCCCGCGCCGCCGGTCCCGGTGCCGAGCGCCGTGATGGTGACCGGCGTCGCCAGATGGACGCCGCCATCGCTGATCACCGAGCCGACGCCCAGCACGCCGCCCGGCGAGCCGGTGACAGTCAGCGTCGTCGCTCCGTCCCGCCCAGAGATGCGGCGAGCGTGAAGTTGATCGGCCAGACGCAGGTCGAAGTTCCATTGCTGGTCGCGCTGCTGTTGTTGATGTTGTAGCCGACAGTGTAGGCGCCCGCGATCGAGGACAGGTAGGCATTGACGACCGCGCCGCCCGACACCGTGACGTCGAGCTTCGGGGGCTAATTAAGCCGGCCGCCCCGGCTCCGCATGAGCCTCCAGTTAAAGTGTAGGTCCCGTTGGTGTATCCGGAACCTCCCGTGACCGCGAGCGATTGCCCGCCGGCCGGGCCGATCAAGCCGCTTACCCGGGCGTTGCTCATCGTCGAGTCGCCATAAGAAGCGAAGGTCGCGCCGCTCGACCATTGGCCGATCCCGGACGGCAGACCGCCGCTATAGGCCGCGCCCTTGACGCATTGCACGACCGTTGCGCCGACGAGGTTGCAGGTAAACGCCGCGCTTTGCGACGTCGCGCCGGTGATCGCAGTCCATGCCATCGAAATAGGGGTGACCAGGCGCTCACCGTCACCTGCTGGGTTCCGATGCGGAACGAATTGACCAGCTCGCCAACGCCGGGGTCTTTGCAGAAGCCGTTGGGCGGCGTGTAGAGCGCCGCTGTCCCAAACAGATTGTTGACGCCGCAAGTCGCGAGCGATGTCGCCCCCGTTGTGTTGAGCGCAAAGCTGAAGTCGATGCAGTTCGAGCCGGTCCCCGATGTGCCCGAGCAGCCGCCGGTGATCGTGCCCGAGCCCGAGCCGCCGATCGTCCCGCTTGCCTTGACCGTGAAGGTGTTGCTGATCTGGCCCGCGCCGCTCACTGTCGATTGCGTTGGCGGCGCCGAGACCGAGACGATGTACAGACCGGAGTTGCACCCCGAACAGGAAAGCGCCATGCCGGGGACGAACGGCCGCGCGTTGGCGGCGAGGCCCCCGGTGATCGTGGCGGTCGCGCCGCTCCAGGTCGCAGTCGCCGAGGCCGCATAGGTCGAGCCGATGTCGAAGCAGGGCGCGGCAAGTGCGGCTGCGTCGCAGGCCGCGATCTTCGTTCTCGACAATGTCGGCTCAGAAGCCAGCGACGGATTGTTGCTGAGCGCCGCGGCGGCAAGAATGCCCGCCCTTGCGCCTATGCGACGTCCCCCAGTGATCCCCGACCACGGGTGGCCGTCCACTCCGCCGGCGCCGGCCGCTGCCGTCTGCTGAACGGCGGCGTCCTTGGCGCCGTCGACATAGTACGCCGGGCCTCCGCCGGTGTAATAGACCGCGTTGGTCATCGGCTGCGACGAGACGTTGACGACGGCGGTCGGCCCTCCGGGCGCAGTCAGCGAATAGGTCGAACCATTCGCGCCCCAGGTCCCGCTGAGAAGCCCGGTGATCTGGGTGCCGAGCGTGATCTGCGTCGTGGCGCCGCCCATGCCGGAGCAGGCGGTTGAGTACGGATTGCAGCCGAGGGCCTCACCCTCCCAGAGCGATCCGGTGACGGCGCTGTTCAAGGTCAGGATCGGGCTGCTCGTGCCGCCGCCGGTGACCGTTCCGGTGAAGGTCGAGGGCGTCGCCATATCGTGGAACCACTGATCGCAGAACAGATAGCCGCTATAGATGGTCCCGGTATTCATGTTGCCCTGGTAGCGCCACATGCCGAACATCAGCAGCGGAACATTTTGCTGATTCGGGATGACGCCGCGCAGCTTCGGGCCATAGAACCAGGAAATCTGCTGCGATAGGCCGATGGCCCCGAGCGCGTAACCTTGAAACAAAAATTGGCCGTAGTCCTGGACGCAGCCGGCGTAAATGTGCGCCGAGCCGCCGCCGGGCAATTTCTCATAGGTCGACGACCAGCCGCCGGTGGTCGCGCTGCCGTCGCCGACGACATCGACCAACTCGTCGGCTCCGGTGGCGTTGTGCGAGACGATGTTGGTCCATGACGCCAAGATGATCGCATTGTTGGCTGGCGGCGACGAGAACACGATCTCGTAATCGCCGGTCGCGTAGTTGATGAAGGAGCTGGCGATCCCCGCGCCCGCGCATGTGCCCCCTTGGGCAGAATAGGAGAACGTCGACGCGTCGGAGCAGACCTGCGTCCCGTTCACGGTGAGCGAGAAGGTGCCGTACTTGATGACCTGACCGCTGTTGGTTCCATTCTTCGCGAATTGGCCGCCGTTGTAGTAGAGGTTCACATTCGGCCACGGAGTCCCGCCCGAGACCGTCAGATTGAACGCCTGGGAGCCGATCGTTCCCTGGTTGGTGCTGAGCAACCAGGTCGAAGTCCCGCCGCCCGCGCCGGCATAAACGCAATTGGTGACGCAGGTGGTGATCGTCGGCGAGCCGATGACGTTGGTCCCAGTCAGCTCGAGCCCCGGCTCGATCGCGCCGGCGCCGATCGCCGTGACGGTAAGCGTCGAAACGCCACCCGCAGTCGCAACGGAGCCGGTGACTGTCGCCCCGGTCAGCCCGGCCGCGCTATAGGAGAGGATCCCGCTGCCGGTGCTGCCGAGTCCCATCGCGGCGACGTTGCAGTAGATCGAAGACGAGCAATAGGCCGTGGTCGAGCCGTTGCCGATGCCGATGGTCGTGATTTGCGGCTGGTTGCCGATCTGCGTGATGATGCTGCCGATGCCGGCGGAGATGGTCGAGTTGTTCTGGCCGAACCCCGTTCCGGTCGCATTCCAGAACGCCTGGTTCCACTGCGTCGGCCCTTCCGGCAGGGTCAGTCCGCCGCTGAAGCGATTGGCCGGCATTCCCTGAGAGAAGGCAAGTCGAAGTTTGTTGCCGCTTGGGTTTGAACCAAGCGCCGGCCCATAGACGGCGGGACCTTGACCGCCCGCTCCGACCACCGCATTGACGCCGGTGATTGATTGGACATTATTGTTGCCCGCCGTCGAGGCGACATAAGCCCCGGGATTGCCCTCGCCCTGCATCTCGGCCGGCGCGCCTACGGTGACGAAATTGCGCAGCGTCGCATAGGCCGTCCCGTTCGCGGCGCGGATCGAGACCCAGTAAACGCCGGGCGGCACATTGGGGAGCGAACCCGACCAATTCCCGCCGCTGATCGTCTGGGAAGAGAGATTCGCCCACGAAAAGCCTGCGACCGCCGTCCCGCCTGGGGTGAGCGAAAGCTGCGCCTGGATCGACGATGGCGTCCCGCCGAGGCTCGTCGTGTTGTATGTCCCCTTGAGCGTAATCGCGCCGGTTGGGCTCGACGAGGGATAATTGGTGACCGCATACATCGTGCCCGCGCCAGGGTCCGAGACAGTCAGCGCCGGGCCGGGCGCGATGGCGCCGCCGCCGCTGATGCTCGACAGCGTGAAGAGGACAGGAGAACCGGACGAGCCGACATTGCCGTTGGCCGAGTTCGACAGGACATAGGTCGAGCCGGCTTGTGGAATCGTTGTGCCGCTGCCGTAGCCGACGATCTGGACCGGCGTGTTGACTCCGGCGCCGTAAACCATCTGGTTGAGATTGACGGCCGATAGGGTCGCCGTCATCGTCTCCGGGCCGATGGTCGATTGATAATAGCCGCCGGTGACGGTGCAGGTCGACGAGCAGTTCGCGGTCGACATGACCAAGGGCTGCTGATTGCTGATGTTCACGCCGCCATCGGTGATTAGATACGACGTCGTCAGCGTTCCGGTGACGCCGGAAACCGTGAAGTTATTGGTCGCGAGCGCCGGGTTGTAGGTTCCGGTGAAGGTCGACCCGAGTTGGTTTGCCCCGGTCGGGATGCTGGTGACGTTGAGGCACGGACTCGAGGCGCAAGCCCCGCTGCCGCCCGATGTGGTGATGTAACCGTTGACGAAGCCGGTCCCCAGCGGCGCGAGCGGCTTCCACTGCCCGACCGAGAACTGGACCGGGGCGCCGCTCGAGCCGAGATTGATCGAGGTGACGCCGGTCGGGAAGGTGACGGTGTAGGTCGAACTCGATGACGTGGTGAGCAGCATCGAGGCTGGATTTACCGAGGCTGGCGTCGGACTCGGCGGCAGGCCGGGGCCAGCGAGGAACGCCGTGTGCGTGCCGGAGGGCAGCGCAAGCGTGCCGAAGACCGTGCTGACGACGTTGAGCGTCGCCGAGCCGCCGCTGGTCCCGCTCGCGCCGGAAAGATAGCCGGTGATGGTCGCATAGCTCGAATCCCCCCATTCGCCGGGATCGTTCATGCGGTAGAGCGAATTGGTGGTGATCGAGTTCGCGGTGTCGAACGCCTGATAGTCGGTCGTCTTCTGGCAGAGCGAGGCGAGCGAGGAGGTCGAAGGATTGCCGCTCGAATCCTGCGGGAAGACGCCCCAGTGCATCCCGATATTGCCGAGCGCGCCGCCCCAGGGTTCCGAGTTCCCGGTGCCGATGAGCCCGAATTTTGAGCCGATGACGCTCGAAATATCGCTGTGCCCGGCTTGGGTATGCGCGAGGTTTTGCCCGAGCCAGGCGTTGGTGTAACTCGGCGATGGCCACTGGTAGAACGATCCGGACGCATAGAGGATGCCGGGCGTCCCGGACGAATAGATGGCGCCGCTGAGGGTGAGCGTCTGAGAGCCGACGGTCTGGCTGGTGTCGACAGTGTAATTGCCGGTGTTTCCGCCAGTCCCGCTCGTCTGCGCGACGATTTTCGTTCCGGCCGCAACACCGCCCGCGCTGGTGAAGGTTTGGCCTGGAGTGAGGTAGAAAAAGGTTGAATAGGGAGACGCCGTGACGGTGAGCGTTGTCCCGGAGATCGAGGCGGTGATGTTGAAGCCGCTGTTGCTCGTCTCGGTAAAACCGTAAGTCCCGGCGCCGCCGGTCCCCGACCCGCCAAAGGTTCCGTAAGGGCTGATGACCACCTGGCCGTTGACGCCGGGCATATACATGCCGGGCTCGATCGTGCCGACGAAGGATCCGCCCGAGACGTAAGCGCCCGGATTGGCGAGGGTCGCGACCGGCCACGAAACCGCAGCGATGGTCGTGCCGGTCCCGTTGGTCCCGACGCCGGCGATATAGGTCCCGTTATAGCCGCTGGGCGTAGCGCCGGAGACGGTGAATACCGAGCCGGGCTGGATCCAGTTCGCCGCCGCGGTGAAGGTCACCGTGCCGTTGTTCGCGCTCGACCAGGTGGCTCCGCTGATCGAGACCGAGTTCATCGAGGTCACGGTCAGCGCCGGCGCATAGGTGTGGGCGGTATAAGTCGCCGACGGCATGACGTTCGAGGTCGAAACGACGTAAGTTCCCGGGCCGCCCGTCGTGCCGCTCGACTGCGAGACGATCGTCGTGTTTGGCGCGACCGACGAGCCAAGAATGGTCTGGCCAACAAGCAGCGGATTGCCGCTCGCAACCGTGACGGTCATCGTTGTCGATGATGCGCCGCTATTCCCGAACGAGGCGGTGATGTTGAAGCTCGTGTCCTGCGCGGTCGACGTGACATAGCCGTTGAAGCTGACCGCGCCCTGGTTGAGAATCGCCGGGACCGAAGGGGCGCCGTTGTAGGCGGTTCCGTTCTGGTCGACGACGTGGAAGAACTGGACCCCCGGCGTCGGCGAATCGTCCCCATATTGGCCGATGATGGCGCAGAAGTGATCGTTGTTTTTGAAGAGGATGCCTTGTCCTCCGTTCGATGCAAAAGGAGATGTATTGGTGAATTGCGGGAGGCTGATTGCGGCCCCGGTCCCGGCAAGTGCGAAACCGCCTGACGTGTCAGGGCTGTTCGCCGGGCAGGTTCCAGCGCCGGTCGTCGTCTCGCCGACCAGCGTCGTCCCGCTCGTGCCGGCGAGCGCGGTGTAAGTCGCGTTATATCCGGTGTTGCCTGCCCCGCTGAAGCCTGAGAGCGGAAAGGTCTGGCCGGGATAGACGCCATGCGCGATCGCAACTGTGGTGGTGACGGTCATCTCGCCGGCGATCGGCGAGTTGGAGACGCAAGTCGTCGCGCCGGTTGAAAGCGCCTGTTTGGCCCCGACGCCTGGGATCGCCGCCGCCGCGATGCTCGGCGCGGTATTGCAGTTTGCGCCATAGTCGCTGATGGCGACAAAAGTGCTGTTGCCCCACCAGACGCCGGAGGGCTCTCGCGCGCAACCTCCGCCAGTCGCTGTCCACGGATAAATTAAGGAGTTGTACCCAGACCCAGCCAGCCCGGTTGCGGGCGTCGTGCTCGGCAGCCCCCGCCACCAGTTCCATGCCTGTCCTGGATAGTTGAACTGGGAGAGAACAATCATCATGTTGTTGACGGGAACGAACGCCATGACGTTCGCCAACGCATATTCCTGATTCGCGACCGAACCGCTGAAATAGGCGTCGGTTGTTCCCTCGACCGTCTGGAACCACGAATGGCTAATGGTCGAGGGCAGCTCCATCGACCCAATGGCCCCACCACCGTTCACCTTGAAGCCATTGTTGGAAGTGCCGTTGGAGATGTTGGAATCAAACTGCGCCGACAGTTGCGGAGTCAGCGTCGGCGGGGTGAGAATGGCCGCGCCGATCGCGCCACCGACGCCGAGCATGAGCAGCTGCGCCCATGCGGGCATGCGCCCGAACGGCCCAAGAAGGGCGACGGCGAGGCCGGAAAGGAAGGTTAGAACGCGCTTCACTGTCACGATCCCACGTATCCTTGGGCATTGCAAAAGATGGTCGACGACGCCGTGGATGGCGTGAAGGTGAGCGCCGTATTGGCGGCGACGGCGAGCGGAGTCTGGTAGACCTCATTGTCTCCGCCCGAGGTAGGAACGATGAGCACGGTCCCTGATCCGGTCGTTTCATTGTCGTTCAGGGTGACGATCGTCGTAGCCGAGCCCGTGTTTTTGCACTGGACGCCGGTGATGTAGAGTTTTGACTCCGGCCCCTTGGGCGGCGATCAGCGTCGTTGCGCTCGTTCCTGTCTGGCTGGCGGTGCCGCGGACCATGTTCTCCTTGTTGGCGAAGGGCAGCGTAATGAGCTTGCCTTCGAGGCCAACGGCGAGCCCGGTCAGATTGCCGTTCGAGGCCGGTGACGGCTCGGCGTTCTCCGCCCGTGCGCCCGAATACGAAGCATTGCCTGGCGCGGCGGTCCCGGTTGCGCCCTGCCACGACGTCTGGTTGGCCGCCGTTGCAGCGCCGGAGGGTAGTGGAAGCGAGGCGGCGCTGACCGGTTGGGCCACCGCCGATCCGTCGACCCTCAAGGCGCCCGCGGTTGTCAGGGATAGCGAATTGGTCTGGCCATTCGTGTAAGTCGGTGGAGAGCTTGTGACCGCCGCCATGTCCAGATTGCCGGTTTGGCCGGATGTTGTCGAGCCGGCCCCTGCGACAGTCGGTTGTCCTGCTGCCGTCGCCGCGCCGGTCGGCAGGGGCAGCCCGGCAGCAGAGATTGGCTGCGTAACCGCGGAACCATCGATTTTGAGGCCGTTTGATGTGCCCGGGATCGCGGTCATCGTTCCGCCGACGCTCATGCCGCTGAGGGTCGCGGAGGCCGGGACTGCTGAGCCTGTCGAGCCGACCGAGGCATTCGAGCCGCTACCGCCGCTGCCACCGCCGGAACCAGCGCCTGTCGGCAAGCCGGAGCCGCCCGACAGGTTCAGCGTGGTGGCGCCAGCAGTCTCGATGCCGGCCAGGTAAGCTGCCGACCCGACCGTGAACGCCATCCAGCCCCCAGCCGGGACCACGTCATTGCCGGCCGTAGCAACCACGCTGGAACCGCCGATCGTCACATAAGCTGCGTTCGTTCCAGTATTGTAGACGACGACGACCGTTCCGCTTGGCAACGCAACGCGGCTGGAGGTGGCGCCGACGGAAAGCGAGGTATAGGCCGGCGTGGGCTGGAAACCGGTCAGTGAAGCGGAAAACGATCCTGAAATCTTGCCGGGATTGGCCGACGTGAACAGCGGCCCAACACCCGGCTGGATCGGCACAACTCCCGGGACGACGGTGCCGCCGGAGTCCTGATAGGTTTGCGCTTGCACGGACGCCGTGACGCCGGTCGCCAGCAGCGCGGCGAGAATTATGCGAATTCATGAGAGAAGCCTCGGTGAGGGAGGATCAGCGTTACGCCGCCGATGGATTGGCCAGCATGTATGCAATCGACAGTCTGACCTGGCCGCCGCTGAAACTGCCGCCGGTCGCGGTGATGGTCAGCGTCGTCGCCGAGTAAAACGCGGTCGGGCCGATGAGGCCGTAATTGGTCGAGCCTGTCGCAATGCTCAAACCGGAGCCGAATTGTGATAGGTTGCCGGATACCCCTACCTCATACGAGGTCGCGCCGGTTATGACGGTCACAACTCGCGCGCCGACGGCGAGTACGATGCAATTAGCCGGGATTTGCACGCTAGCGTTTGTTGACCCGCCGGAGAGCGCGACGAGGGTTTCGAGCAAACCGACTTGAATGTTTGCGCCATGCGCTGCGGCGGCGACATTGGCCTGCGCGGGCATGAAGCCCGCATCGACTACGGTCCACGCCCCAACACCATTGCTTTCGATGCCGATGAAGCCATAAGCCTTGTTGACGACCGCCGACGCCGCGCCGTTTATCGTGTCCGTCCCGTTCGGCGTCATGGTGAGCGTTTTCGTCGTCGAGCAGTTTCCTGTCTCGTCGACGATGAGCAAGCGCGTTCCGGTAGGGTAGGTTGACGCAGCGGGTAGTGTGACCACGCGCGCGGCGGTGAGCGTGGTGTAAGAGACCATGCGATCAGTCACGAGCGCAGTATAGGCCACGTCCGAAACCGTCGTGCGCCCGTTGGTAATCACCTCGGAGAACTTCGCGGCCGGCCATCCGCCGGCAGTCGCGCCATCGCTGATGACCAGCCGGTTGTTGGTCGTGTCCATCACCGTCTCGCCTTGCGCGCCGGTGAAGGCCGCAATCTGAGTCGATGTACCGCGCCGAAGTTGAAGCTGTTCGCTCAAGGAACTGTCCCCAAATCAATGACATCGGCCACCGCATCGTTGGTGGTCGACCCGAAGTCGTCTGAAAGTGTGACCGCCGCCGTCGTCTGGCCGAGGTCAAGCGGAATGCTGCTCAAGAGTTGAACCGCGATTGGATTTGTAACCAAAACCGTGACGGACCCAAGATCGAGCGAAGCGGTCGCCAAAGTTGCGACCGACCCCCAATCATCTGCTATTGTCGCCGATGCCGTTACTTGCCCCAGGTCGAGAGGAAATCCGGTTTGCAGTTGGGCGAAGATGGGATCGGTTGACGAGGCGGCCGGCGGCGTGAAGGTGTAGACCGCGCACGTTGACAGGTCTTCCGCGCCACCACCGAACACATTGAAGCTCTGAAATTTGAAATAGAGCTGGAGACCGCCGAAGTTGGCCGGCAGCGTGTAGCGAACGACCGCCCCATCAATCCGCGCGAACGGCGCCCCGGTTGAATGAGGCGCCGGATCGGAACCGCCTTGGCCGCGCGCAAGGCCGGTCAGATTGTAGGCATTGCCGGAAACAAGCGTCGCCGTCTCGTAGGCGAGAAATTCCTGATCGACGAGTGACAGCGTCGCGCCCTGCTGCGCCGCCGCTTGGCTTGTCCCGGTAAGAGTTCCGCCGCTTTCCGACAGGTCGACCGATAAGGTGTCGACCAAGTCCCACCCCCCCGCGGCGGGAATGCTATCGGTGAGGAAGCCCTGGCGCGTCGGTCCGATGAGGACCGCGACCTGGGAATAGGTCACGTTGTCGATTGAGACATAGACGTTGGCGCCGCCCCATTGCGTTCCGCCGCCGTCGTTGATCCCGGAAGCCCCGACCCATACCTGCGCCGCTCCACCCGTCAGAGCGAGCGGCGGCTGGACGATGAGCGGCGTGTTGATCGCCACCGCGGGCACGCCTTGGTTCGGTTGATAGCCGCCTGCGGCCGCGCTCGCGTAGAAAGCTGGGTTTGAGACGCCTGCGACAAGCTCCTCGCAGGTGAGAGCGAGCAGCCCCTTGTCGTCTTCCTCGATCTGGATGACCCGGACGGAATAATTGTCGAAGCCAAGTTTTTCGTCGGTGATAGTCACGATGTCCATCGGATCGAGGAGGGAATATTCCCATGAGAGCCTGAAGGTGAACTTGGTTCTGACATAGAGCTCGCGCTGTAGGATCGTCTGTGCGATCAGCGGCCCCATTGTGTTCTCGTCGCAAATTTCATGCGCTTGGATCGTCGAGCCGACGCGCGGGCCGAAAATCTCAATTTGCGACTGGTCACGCGCCTCAACTGGCGTGGCAGAATATTGGTTGTTGCGCGAGCAGACCTCGATGCGCTGGATGGTCGGCAGCGAAAATACGTCAACCCGTTCGGCCTGAACCGGGTCCTTATTGCCCTTCTCGTCGACGAAATTGTCGTCGGTGAGTTCGTAAACGGGGGTCAGGTTCGGCGTGTAGCTCCCGGCCGCCTGCGCGGTGTAGGTAATAACAACCGGCTTCCCCTGGTCGGCTGGCCCGAAGATATAAGCGCCCGGCGTGACCATGCCATATTCGCCGGGAACGCTCGGGATCGCCGCCCCGATGAAGTCGAAGGCGACGTTGGAGGAGGCGTAGGTCACTCCGCCATCCGAAACGAATGCCGTCGAGGACGTGACTTCGACATAGGCCGGCAGCGTCACGCCTGACGAAGCCCGGACTGGCGTGGGGATCGAAAGCTGCGTCTGATAGGTAGTCGCAGTTCCCTGCGAAATCGCGGTGTCGCCGTATGGAATGAATTTGAGAAGGCCGCCGCTCCAAACCGCAGCGCAATTGAAAAGCCGCAACCAGCGGGCGAGGATGCTCGACGCCTGTTCCTGGCTGACTAGAGCCGGCGAGAAGGCGTAGCCCATTGCCCAACAATAGGCCCTGAGCGAATTGTTGTTGGTCAGCAACGACCCAGAATTGATGCTGGCTGGGCTGAAGCCGCAGCCATATTGGGCGTTGGTCAGGAAATCTTGGATGACGAACGCCGGATCGGCGTCGATCCCGTTGACGCCAGAGCCGGAAAGGACGCCAAGAATCTCGACGTTGTGATTACCGATTGAGGCCGAGTCGCCGAGGTTATAGCCCTCCCCCCAAAAGTAGGCGGTGCCCTGATAAGCGAGTGCGTTGTCGGGGTAGATCTCCGCCAGGTATGACCAGACAGCCTGCGGCGTGGTCCCGAACTCAGTCCCGAGGCCCAATTCCAAGGGCGCGTAGATCGATAAGTCTTTCCAGATGAGGCCGATTCCATTGATCGGTCCCTCGCACAGCCCCAATATGATGTCGGCGGTGTAGGTGTAGTTGGCGCCCGCCGAGCTTCCGCCTCCGACCAGGCCGCCCTTGCCGCCGATGCCCTTGCCGCTCCCTCCGGGGACCGCTTGGAAGTTGGCGTACCAAAGGACGTTAACCGAAATCTTGTTCCGACCCCAAACGATCGGGATCGGGAGGATCGAGGTCGAGGTTTGGAGTTGGAGCGAGGTGTATTCCGGTTTCGCGTTGTCGTTGCGTCGCAGGAAGGCCAATCTCTATCCCCAATAGCTCGCGAATTTCGCTGTTTTGAGCCGAGCCAACAGTTCGGCGCGGCGCGCAATCACGTCCTCAACGACATAGCGGGCAGGAGCGAACGCATGGACGATCGTCAGCGGATCGGTGCGCGAGACAATGCCAGCATGGGCGAAGCACCGGCCCATCCTGAACAGAACGATATCGCCGAGCCTTGGCTCACGAACCTCATGGGAGCGCTCGAGGAGAAACCCGAGATAGCGTTCCTCGTTGCGATGCAGGAACCAATCGCGCGTGTAGGGGCGCGGGTCGAACCGCTCGACCAAGCCGAGGTCGCAATAGACGCGCACCAGCAGCATGGCGCAGTCGACGCCGCCTTGGCGGCCTTTCACGTCAGCTGCGTGATGGTAACGAGTGCCAAGCCAGGAGCGCGCCTCAGCGACGATTGCCGCGCGTTGCGTTTCGATCACGCGGCGCGGCCGCGCCGGCGGATCGCGGCGGCGACAGCGCCTTGAGAGACTTGGACATCGACTTCGATGTCTCTCTTTTCGGTGCGGTGACCCGCCGCGCCCCGAATGGTCATCGTGAAGCCTTGGCCGTCTCGATCACCCAACGCCCGAATGGTCGTTCTGCCCATTGTGGCGCAAGACTTCGACATCGGCTCTATCCTCAGTAGGCAAGTTGCGGCGGCGGCACGTAGGGGAAGCCGCGGAAGTTGGCCAGGTTGTTGAACGTACCCTGACACGTCGCCTGAGTGTGGTTGCAGCCGAAAGCAACGGTAAATGCGTCTCCGGTCGCCGGCGCGAACGGCAGTGGGTACATGAGAATTCAGCGCGGAACCGGCGTTGATGCTCTTGACAGTCGAACGCAAGTTGGCGTTGGCGCCCGATGCCCAGATGAGTGAGCCTTGCACATGCCCCGCGGCGGCAACCGACGTTTTGATTGTGTTCGAGGTCGATCCGGCCCCGGCTGTGCCGTTGACGCTGTAGGTTCCCCGGATCACCCCGCACCCGGCGTCGTAAAGCGTGTGCAGGCAGATGGGCGAAAATAGATTCCTCGGCATATCGTAATCGAGGATCACGAGATCGCTGGCGACGGTCAGAGTGGCTTGCGTTCGCCCCACAGAATCGACGGTCGAGACGCGGCCTTGGAACATCCGCACGCCGCCAACCACGCTCCCCATCGGCCCGGTAAGAAAGACACGATCACGATAGACAGGAGCTCCGTCGAACGCTCCGTCTCGCAAGGCAATGAGAAAGGGCGCGCCGTTGAGGGTGTCGGTCGGCCGCGCAGCGATCATGATCTGCTGCTTGTCGACCTCGAGTCCTACGCTCCCCCTGTATCTCAACCCTGAGACGAGCGGCCCGGAGGACGAAAAGGTGAAACCGTTGTAAACGATGTCATAGTCGACATTCGTCCAAGTGTATTGCACGCCCGTCGCGGTAGTGAACGTGAAACACTCGGCAAAGGCGATCCGCGAAGTCCGGCGCGGCCATTGCCGCAGCAAGGAGCGCTTGGACAGCAGTCGTGGTCGTCTTCACGGGCGCCGAAGCTCCGCAAGCCGCATCTCAAGCCGCTCGATCTCCTCTTCGCGATCGATGTTGGCCGCTCGGCGCTCAGATCGTTTGAACTGGCGCCTGTCGCTCTCTAGCGCGTCGAGGAAATTACCGACAAGCTCAAACGGAGCGCGAAACGCCGCAAACCATATTCCTAGCAGCGCGTCCATCAGATAGCCCCCTCCAGCGCGCCAAGCCGTTTCCAGGAGGTCACCGGACAGCCCAGCTCCGGCGGATCGCTGAGAGGACGCCAATCTTCGGTTGGGGTCGTCATGAAGTCCTCACCGATCTAAACTTGAGGCTGTCCACCTTCCATAAGGCCGACATGAATTGCTCAAAATCCATGTCGTCGGAATCGAACCGGCACTGAAAGGCGTAAGTGAAGGTCGCAGCGATCGTGACGCCGGCGCCCGGCGCCGAATTGAAAACCAGCAAATTGGGAGTTGAGAGCGACCAGCCAGAGCCTTGACTTGCGCCGTTAAGGTAGACGTTCGAGACCGCCGTCACCCAGCCGACGGGTTCGAGGAACGCGCCCATGAAGCGCGCGAAGGTGAAACTATCGGTCGAGCCATCGCCAATCGCAAGCTGCGTGTTCGTCGCGGTGTTGTCGGTCGGATCGGCGTAGAGAAATGTCCCGTACTGGCCCTGGTTTTGCAGAAAGAAGCCCATAAGACTTTGAAGAGAGCTCGCCCCGAGATTCGCATAGGCGGCGGACGGCGTCGCCTCCGATGTGAGGCCCTCAAAGGTCAGTTCGAATTCCCAGATCGGATTTTGAAAGAGCGGATCTCGAACCTCGCGGCCTGAGACGTGGCTCGCGACAAGCGTCGAGAACCGGGGCTTCTTGTGGACGCTGAACCCTAGCCCCGCGAGCGTTGGGAAGGATGGGGGCGTTGTCATGGCCTCACCGTTACCAGCCGGAGCGTCCGCAACTCGAACAGCATCGCCATGAACTCGTTAAGATCTTGCACGTCGTCGGCGAAGCGGCAGAGCCAGAGGAGGCCAAAGTCGGCCGTGATAACCGCGCCCGACGTCGGCGCCGTCGCGAAGGTCACCGCCGGCAGATATCCGGTCGAAACGGTCCAACCGGTCAGTTGGCTGACGTCGCTGAGGTAGACCGCCGAAACCGCCGACGTGCCATAGACAGGGCCTGCATAGTTGCCGATCCAGGCCACAAGCGGGAAGGTGGCCGTCACCCCGTCCCCGGTCCCGATCACCTGGCCCAAGGCAGTGTCCAGACCTGGCGGCGCGATCCAGAAGGGCGCGTCCTCGCCGCTCATTTCCGCGAAGAAGCCCACGATCGCCTGCAGTTCCTCGTTTGCCGCAGCCGAGCGCAAAACCTCGTACGTCAACTCAATATCGAAATGGGGGCTAGCGAATTGCTGTGCCCGCGTTTCCCGCCCCGAGACATGCGGCGCGATCAGCGTTGAAAATCTGGGCCGAATATCGACCGACCAAGACAGGTTTGCGATGGTCGGGAAGGTTTCAAAGGTCGGCGCTGTCGGCGGTGGGCTCGGCGCTGGCGGCGGCAGCGTGTCGCGGACGCCGTTCGTCCAGAAACCCTGCTCCCAATTCCCGGTATCGCCCCAGGCCATGTTGTTGTCAGGAAACGTCGGAAAGGGCCGCGCGTCCCAGTTCCAGACGCAGCAGAACGTCCAGTTGAGCATCGGCAGGCCGCCCAGCCTCTCATTGTTACCGTCGACGTTCCAATATTCGTAGACCGCTTCAAGCGCCATCGCCTGGATGGTGTCGTCGCGGCGCGGGAGATAGCCCAGATTGTTCGCCGGGTCCCAGATCGACCAGAAGGCGGTCGCGCTCTCGGTCGACTTTGCGTCGTAGAAGACATTCGGTTGGTTCGTCGCCTTGTCGCAGGCCGCGAAACCATACTCGAGAGTGATGATCGACTTCGAATGCGGAACCCATTGCGTTTGGGGGCCACTTGGAACCCAAGCGCCGCCGCTCGATGGCGTCGCGTAGACTGCATGGTGAAGGTTGTTCCACCACCAGCGCAATTGCTTTGGCGCGAGAAATCTCTTGATTGACGTGATAGGGATTCCGCGCCTGCGCCAGCCGGTCGCCCGCGGGCAGCGTCACTTGAAGGTCGGATCCGTTTGGATCGAGGCCGTAGGCCGCATGACCGCCCGCGGCGCCATCGTTGTAGAACCAGTTGAAATATTGACCGCCCTCGATGTTCTCCTTGAGGTAAGGCGTCGAGTAGATCGTGGGCGGACCGCTGAGCCCCAAGCCGCTGAGCTCATTCGACGGAGGCGGCCATATCCCCGCATAGACCGCCGTCAGCCATTCGTCGCCGTCGAGACCGCCGTTGGCCGCCGTGGTCCAATCCGTCAGCGGCAGATAATTGTCAAAGGACACGAAGTCGATATTCGGATTCGCCCGCAATTGGTCCAAGTGCGGCCATTGTCCGTTCTCTCCCGGATGCTGCCAGCCCATCCAGCTCGACCAATCGGCCGAATAGGTGATTAGGTTTTCGAGAGTCGAGAGGCTTTTGGCGTAGCCCGCGGAATCGAAGGTCGACCGCACGTCGTTCGCCAGGGTGTTGAGCGCGGCAACCATCGGATAGTCCCAGATTGCATTTCCAGAGCCGTCAGTCCGGCCGGCCTGCGTCCAGTTCGGCCCGCGGAGAACTTCGAGCCCGCGGAGCTCAGAGCCGATCACGAACAGGTTGACGCCGCCGGCGAGAATGCAAAGATTGGCGTAGTGCAGGACCATCCGCCGACAGGTGCAGTCGAGCAGCGGGCCGGCGTAGGCGACGGTCAGGTTGGTCGCATCGCGAACAAAATCGCAGGTCGTGGCGCCGCCCATGAACGTATTCACATCGTTCGTGGCGAGCTGCGAGAGATCGTTGGGCGACGTGATCCGCCCGCGCCACGGGAAGCCCGAACTTGTCCCCAGCAGGAACGGATAGAAGACGACTTTAAAGCCCCTCGTCCTGAGGTCGCGGACGCATCGGACGACGCTGGGGTCTGTCGGCGTCCCACCGTAGACAAAGCCGGGAACGCCGAGGGCATTCGGAATTTCGGGGATCGCGATCAGCCCTGTGGTTTGCTCCGTCAGGCTCGAAACCATCCAATGAACGGGCTCGAAGCCGGCGCCCATATTCTGCTGAAACTCCCCCAAGATGAAATTTGTCGACGGGTAGACCTGGCACGTCGAGGCGTCTTCCGAATCGAAGAACCATGCAATGACGACCGAAACCGTCGTGCATTCTGGATGCTGCGCCTGAAGCTGATCGATCGAGTTGGTGTAGTCGGTGACGTTCCCGGTCAGGTCCGGATTCGAGAAGTAGTTTTGGACCGTGAGGTTGGCGAGAAATCCGGTCTGCGAGATTCCGCTGCGCGCCGACCGCGGGATAGACGTCGTAGGTAAATTCGCCAGGGGACGGCAGGAGATGGACGCCGATGAGGTTGACGGAGATCATTAGCCGCGCAAGCGCTCGAGTCCGAGCGCCGCGCCGTGCCGAACCGCTTCGTCGAGCGCCCTCGCCATACCCGGACCGTTGCTGCGCATCCAGGACGAAACCGATGCGCCGTCGAGCGCCGAGAGGTGGATATTCGTGGTAGGACGAACGGGCGTCCCGACGCACCCGGGCGGCGGCGCCGCTCGCCGACGCCGCGAGAAGCGAGCGAGAAGCGCCGGCTTCTGCTGCGGACGGACGAGCTCGATCGTGATGGATGAGCGTCAGCATGTCCTGCGGCGCCTTCCACATGCCGATATCGGCGGAGGCGACGGCGCCTGCGATGCCGGCGACCGTGGCCTGCGCGGCGCGGCGGGGCCGGCTGCAAACGGACCCATGAGCGGCGAAAGAAAGCCAAAAACTCCGGCGGCGCGTTATTGGATGAGCGAGGCTGAGCTTCGTCAGCGCAAGCGCGCGCTCGTGATCCGGCAGTGAGGCGAGGCGCTTGACGGCGTCGTCGGCGCTGACCAAGGCGTCGTCGGCGCCGTCCTGCGTCTTGGCGATTGCGCGCAGCGCCGCCTTTGCGGGCAGCGGCTGGGCCTCGAGCGCCACTATGCGCTTCCTGAGATCGGCGAGCGCGGGCGAGAGATCGTCGAGCGCCTTGCGCAGTCCAGCGTTCTCCTCGGCCGCGCGTTCGAGTTTGAGCGTTGCGTGGGTCAGCGCGGCGGCGGCCTTGGCCAGCGCCTCGGGCGCGGCGTTCGGGGCGGCGGAGCGAGGCTGCCGCCTTGCCCGCCGTATCCTTCCAGTCGTCGGGCAGCGTATTCTCGGCGCCGATCGCCTTCGCGCGCAGAATGATGTGCGCCTTCACGTCGGGTTTTTTGCCGCTCCGGTTGAAGTCCTGGATCGCGTTCTCGACGTCCACAGCAGTTCTGATCGGGTAGGAGCCGTCGGGCATGGCGACTCCCGCTTCGCTGTCCTTCTCGCGCTCCGCGGCGGAAAACTCGCGCTTCTCGTTCTCGGCGTCGAGGTCCGTGTCGTTCGGGTCATCCGAGTTGGGCCGGATCATCCACGGGGCGCCGGGCGAAGGCGCGTTTCTCGGCGACGCCGTCCTTGACGACGTCGAACGTCGCGTCGGGGACACAAGGCAGATCGACGAGCGAGATTTCATGCGGATCGGCGGTGTAGCGGACGAGGCCAGTGTCCGGGTCGGGCCAGCGCTTCACATAGCGCCCGCCCTGGCTGAAGCCGGTGTAGACGCCCTCCTGGACCTTTCGCCATTCGTCATCGTCGACGATTTTCGCCGCAACCGTAATCCGCTTGGCGTCGTCGTCGAATGCAATGTCGGTCAACTTGCCGGCGGCGATGGGCGCATGCATGGCGCGGACGGCGCCAAACGATTTGCCGCCGCTCGCGGCGAGCGCGTCCGCCGACCACTGCTCGAAATAGGGCTTGCTCGATGCGTAGTCGAAAATCTCGCCGGCGCGGTCGGGCGTCTCCGCGGTCGCGACGCCGGTGACGAGGCGGCGGTCGAGGTCGACCTTGGCGAGCGGCAGGAAGAGATCAAGTGCGGACATGCGGGCTCCGGATGACATGCGCGCAAACGCGCCCGGTCGGGCCACGGGCGCGTCAAAGAAGACTGGATATCTGGAAAGCCGGAGCGGCTCGCAGCGGCCTTATCGCCGCCGGCGCCATTTCTCCCACTGTAACTGACTATGCCACGAGTGGAGTAAGCGGTCAAGAAAATGTTCGTATTTTGTTCTCAGGCCCGGAATTGCTGGGGTTGCGAAAGTGAGCAAACTCGGCGACTCGTCGTTTCGTTTAACGACCCCAGTGCAGCGGACCCGCCTCCGGCCCCGCCCCAAGCCCGAGGTCGGCGCGCGCCTCCTCGCGCGTCTTGATGCCGGCGGTCACCAGAATCTGTAGCGTCTGCGCCTGCTGCAGCGGATCGACGGCGTCGTCGCCGACCCAGACGAACTCGAGTCCGGGCTCGTTCATGCAGACGCAGATTACGTGGTCGAGGGCATTCTTGATCCAGTTCTTGAGCGGCACCAGCCCTTCCTGCGTCGCCTGCATGCGCAAGGTCTCGCCGGTCGCGCGGTTGACCTGGCTCACGAACGGCGAGACGGGGACCGAGAAGGCGTAGCAGATGATGCGCGCCAGCCACTCGTCGTACTGGTCCTTCAGCGGCGGCTGGCGGGTTTCGATCAGCTTGAAGTCGGCCGGCATGAACTTGGTCATCCGCCGCCGCGCGAGGTTGCCGCTCATCAGCGCGTCGAAATAGTCCTGGAACGAGCGGATCTGGTCGGCTGTCCACTCCTTCGGCAGGGTGGCGAACGCGTCGGGCTGCGAGCCGGTGCGGTAGTAGTCGAGGGTCGCTGCGTCGCGTCGGAGCGCGATATTGATGGTGAGCGCGATCTGCTCGACAGGGCTCATTCCGTAGAGCTTATGGGAGCGCAGGTTGCGCGGCAGATAGAGCAATTCCTCGGCCGAGAAGTCGGCCGCCGGCACGCCCTTGAGGATCTGCTGATAGGCCGGGTCGGGCGGCTCGGGCGCTCGGCCGTCCTCGCCGATCAGCGACTTGATTGTCGCCCCGTCGATGATGTCGAGCGAATAGAGAGAGCCGCCCCTGGCGTGGCGCGGATAGATGGTCGCCGCGTCGATGACCAGCATCTCCTCGACCAGCATTCTTAGCCAGTCGGCGAACGAATGGCGCCGGTCGGGACGGGCGAGAAAGCGGCTGACCGCGTCGATGCTCTTCGACATGTCAGGCGAATCCGCTCGCGCCCGCGCCCTCACCGCATAGCTCTGCGCGGCGATCTGGTCCTTGCGGGTCTCGATCACCGCGCGCAGGAGCGGCAGGGCGTCCGCGAGACCGCGCAGCTCCGCGAACGAGACGCCGTCCTCGGCGCGCGGGATATAGTTGAGGTTGGCGCCAAACGGATAGTCGAACTGCCGGCCCTTGACCTCCGGGGGCGCCATCGGCGCGAGCGGCTGCAGCGGCCCGAACCAGGTGTCCGGCGACACGCCGGTGATCACATAGCGCGTCGCGTCGGCCAGGCGGGCGAATACGCTTGGGGGCAGGGGCCGTCTGAGAGCGTCGTCCGACATCGGATTCGGTTCCTTGGCGAAAAGGGCTTGGTGAGGCTGGCGGCAGCGCGCCTTTGCCTTCCGTTAGGGATTGGCGCCTAGATTGCGCCCGCAGGGCTCGGGCGAGAGTGGAAGGGGTCATGCGCCAATCGATAGCGCTGGTCGCGATCGCTATTGGCGTGCCGGCGCTTGCTCAAGCGGCGCCGCGCTGGACGTTTTGCGTCGCCGCGTCGAAAGGCGGCGCCGAAGTCTGGATCACCGACGTTTTCGCCGCCGAACGCGACCGGGTTGAGCTCGAAAGCGCGTTCAAGGCGATGGTCGAGCGGACCAGCGCGCGCGTCGACGCGCAATGCCCGCAGCCGCGCGAGGACAAGACCGAGGCCGTCAACGCCCAGTTCCAGGCCGAGGCGTTCAACCGCAAGCTCGGCGCGACATTGCACGCCGTGCTTGCCGG
Organism: uncultured Alphaproteobacteria bacterium; assembly: GCA_963832305.1. GTDB lineage: Bacteria > Pseudomonadota > Alphaproteobacteria > Rhizobiales > Beijerinckiaceae > Roseiarcus. The sequence goes on from CAWHTU010000032.1 coordinate 48,417, forward strand.
CGAGTTCCCCCCGCGGCGGTAAGGATCAGTTTCCCCGACCCCCACGGCCGCTATAGGCGTTGGCGTCGCGCTCCGGATCGGCGTCCCCCGTCGGCGAGTGAAGATCCAGGAGCGGCCTCACCTCAACCAGCAGCGCGATCAGCGCCGCGATCGCCGCCGCTTGCGGAAAAAAAACGGCGATCACACCAAGCGCGTCCTCGGCCACAACCGCGTCGGCGTCGAGGTCGGAGAACTTGCTCCGCCACGCCGCCGACAGGGCGCTCGTATTGATGTCGCCGAGCGCCTTGATCGCTGCGCCGAGCTGACCGGCGGTGGTCACAGAAAGCTGCTGTGCGCCAGCACGGTCTGGATGTTGGCGACGGCCACCGCGCTCTGGGCCTTGTCCGCCTGCACGGCGGGATTGCTGAGCAGCGCAATCTGCGGCGCAACCGACGCCGGAAGCTGAGATTGCATGCTCATGAGACCCTGGATGGCCATGGTCATGCCGACCGTGTTGCCGGTCGCCTGAGCCAACGTGAAGTTATTCAGGAAGCTCTGCGCCTGCCCATTGACCGCTTGGGAGGTGCCGAGCGCCGACTGGAGCGCCGATGCGGCAGTCGCGGCGGCGGAGACATTGTTGGCGGAAAGCGCGGAACTCAGGCTGTTGAAGAAGGAACTAAGACCAGACATGTGATTTTCCTCGTGGATTGCGGCCGTCAGGAGCACAGCGAGCGGACGGCCTCGCGCTCGATTTGTCAGCCGATCGCCTTTCCAGGCGGGCTTGCGGGCGAAGCGGTCATTGCCTTCTGCGCCCGGCCGATCGCCTTAATGACCGCGTCCCGGACCTCGGCCTCGTTCAGGCCGAGCTTGGCGACGGCCTCCGGCGCATTGGCGACGAGCGCGGTCGTCGCTGTCGCGACGAGCGGATTTCCGACGCTGAACTTGCCGGTCGCCAGGTTGTTCTCGGCTCCGGCGATCAGCGCATGGACTTCGGCGTCGGCCGCTTTCTCAAGCTGCGCCTGAACGTCCGGCGTGAACGCGATCCCGGTCCAGCGGGCGAGGCCAGCGAAAAGCAGGCCGCCGATCCCGACCACAAGGCCCGACGCGGCAGCGTTGACGAAGGGCGACAGGGCCGAAACGATCGGCGCCGCCGCGATTGCGGTTTCTGACATGATGTTCTCCTTTGGGGACAAACGGAATTCTGCGGCCGCGTCGACGAGCCGCGTTTGCCTCTTCTCCAGAGCGGAGAGGGGCAGGGGTCAAAGGCGCGCTGGGATGTCTCTCGCTGTGCTCGACGAGCGGCTCGAGGCGTCGCGGCAAGCTCGCACTACGAGGCGTTTCTTCCGGAACGGGGCCTCGAAGGACGCGCCAGCGCGCGCCATCGATTTTCAGGGCGTCCGCTTTACTCGCCCGCCTTCGCCGACCAGTACTCGATCATCCCGCCCGCGCCCCGCCGGTCGAGTCCGAGTAGGTCGGCCAGCGCCCAGACCAGCGCGTCTGCGCGGTCGGGCGAATAGCCCGCGCCTCGGCGGTCGAAGTCGGGGGTCAGCGCGCACAGCTGGTCCTCGAGCTTGGCGAACGCGCCGACGTGATAGACGAGCCCGCGTTCGTAGGCGGCTGCGATCGGCTCGGCGCGCAGGAACTTGCCGCGCGTCGCGTGGACCGCGCGCACCGGCAGATTGGGCTCGCTCTGGCGCAGGACCTCCGTCACCATGTCGCCGCCGTTGTTGATTTCGGCGACGACGCGGTTGGCCTTGAAGCCGCGATAGGCGGCGCCGACCCGCGCCGCCCACCCGCCCGGCGTGTCGCCCTGGCTGGTGAGGTCGGCAAGCACGTAGAAGAGCCCGCTTTGCGCTCTTGCGGCGACGATGAGCCCGCATTCGTCGGACTTCGCCGACGAGCGCGCCGGCGGATCGATCGCGACCACGATTTCGGCGAATTCCTGGGGCGCCGCCTCGGGACGGACGCGCTGACGCTCGATGAGCGCGCGTGTCCACAAAGCTCCGGGCGTCTCGTCGACGATCTCGGCCAGGAGCTCCTGGCGCCCGATCGGTCGTCCCTGGTAGCGGGCAGTGATCCGTTCGAAGAACGCCCGCGCGAGGTGCGCGCGATTGTCGAAGGTCGAGCCGCGGGTGACGATGGTGTCCTTGTCGACGGCGAGCGACTTGATGATCTTGGTCGGCCTGGGCGTGGTGGTCACGACCGCCTGCGGCTTGTCTCCAAGCCTCAAGCCGAGCAGCGCCTGATCAAACGCCTCGGGGTCCCGCCAGGCGGCAAGCTCGTCGCACCACAGCTTCATGTGCTGTTTGCCTCTGAGCCGGTCGGGCTCTTCGGCGGAGAAAAGCCAGCTCACCGCGCCGTTCGGCCATTCGAGGCGCAGGTCGGCGGCGAAGAAGCGCGGCTGCTCGTCGCGCCGGCAGCAGGCGAGAACTCCGGATTCGCCGGTGATCATGGTGTCGCGCACGTCGGCGACCGTCGCGCCGATGAGGTTCACGATCGGGTAGGTCTTGACCCAGTGACGCACGGCTTCGGCGCCGGCGCGGGTCTTGCCTGCGCCGCGGCCGGCAAGGATGAGCCAGATGATCCAGTCGCCAGGCGGAGGCGCCTGATCGGAGCGCGCCCAGAACTCCCAGTCATGAAACAATTGCGCGCACTCGAGCGCCGTCATCGAACTCGAGGAGCTGGGCCCGGTCACCGGGCTCAAGCTTGAGAAAGTCGCCGACCCGCTGAATGCCGGCGCCTGGAACCAGGCCTGGGCGCCGGCGGGCACGCCGGGCGCCAGCGGGCGTCTTCGCTCTACCGCTCATTCGGCCGGCTTGTCCGTTGGAGGCGGGCGACGACGTCTTTCAGCCTTTGCAACGGTCGCGCCCGCCGGGGACGAGTCGGAGCGGAACGTATCGATTGGAGCGGCGGGTTCGCGTCGGTCATTTGCGCCTGCATCGGATGGGTTGACGAAGATGGCGCAACGGCCCAGCGCCGCCTCGGGTTGGGCGGGGGGAAGAATTCGGCGGTGGGGAAAAGAGAGCCGTCCGTGCGAAGTCGCACGTCTCGAACTTGCCTCACTATGCCCCCACCGGCGTCAAAGCGCAAGCTTTTGTTCGTGTTTTGTTCTCAAGCGGTCAACTTGCGCGATTTAACCGAGCAATTTCAATGCCATGCCGCTAAGACCGCACTTTCGGAAAAGCTGGCATGGACTGCGCTTCCGGCCAACAGATCCCTAAAATCGGAATCGATGCCTGGCCGCTCTTGTTCCCGGCTGTTTCACAACGTTTCTCAGCGCCCAGGGACATTCCGAGCGCGTGACGCCGAGCGCCGCCGGCCGTCGGCAAAGTGACAAGAATTGGTGTAATTCCTTCCGAACGCTTATCGGGAAGCTTTCGCGGGGCTCGCGTGATCATCGTGCACTACGTCGCGAAAACCGTCGCGGAGACTGCGGGGATCACGCCGGTGTCGCGCAAGGTGCTCGAAGCCGCCGAACCTGTTCCGCCCGGCGCCGTATGGCTCGACATGATCGAGCCGACCGTCGGCGAGGACAAGAAAGTCGAGCTCTATCTCGGCTGCAAGGTCCCGTCGCGCGCCGATCCCGATTTCGCCGAACCGCCCGAATCCTATTACGCCGAGAACGGAGTGCGCTACCTGCGCGGCAGCTTCGTCAGTGAACCGGAGGGCACGCCCGACGTCACCGACGTCACCTTCGTTCTTACCCCGGCCACGCTGGTCACCGTGCGCTACGATCCCGGCGACGCCTTCGAGATCTTCGGCCAGAAGCTTTGCAAGTCGGGCGCACGGGTCCTTCACCCCGACGCGGTGGCGGTCGGCCTCGTCAACACCATAGTCAATCGTTCGGCCCGCGCGCTCGATAAGGTCGGCGCGGAGCTTGATTCGATCGCAAGCACGGTCTTTCGGGCCAAAGGTGACCAGAGCGCGCGAAGCAAGATCTATTCAGCGACCCTCGACGCGCTCGGGCGCGAGGACGAGAAGATCTCGAACCTGCGCGAAAGCCTGGTGTCGATCGAGCGGCTGTTGTTGTTCCTGTCATCGGAAGGCCGCTCCGCTGACGCGCCGAAGCCGGTCCGCGAAGCGACGAAATCCGCGCTGCGCGACTTGCAGTCGCTGGAGCAGGACGCCAGCTTCAAGGCGCAGAAGGTCCAGTTCCTGCTCGACGCGACGCTCGGCCTCATCAACCTGGCGCAGAACGACATCATCAAGCTCTTCTCGGTGCTCGCGGTCATATTCATGCCGCCGACCGTAATCGCCTCGATCTACGGCATGAATTTCAAGGAGATGCCGGAGCTCGAATGGCGCTGGGGCTATCCGCTGGCGCTCTGCCTCATGATTGTCGCGGCGATCGGGCCCTACCTGTTCTTCCGATGGAAAAAGTGGCTCTGAGGCCGGGCCTTTATCCGACCTGGAACCACGCGCCGACGCCCGCGGCGCGATGTTCGGGAATTGCCGACTCAAGCGGCCATTTGCCCGGGTTGTCGGCGACGAAGGCGATGTGCGCGGTCCGGCCAGGCTGGATGAGGACAGTGTCCCGCCAATAGGGCTCCCAACCGTCGTCCATCGAATGCAAGAGGCGCGCAACATGCCCCCATAGGCGCAACGCCTGGACGAACGCCGTTTTGTTGGCAAGCGCGAACACCGTCGGCGAGCCACGCGGCAGCGCATAGGCCGGCTTGGCCGACCAGTCGACGAAAGTCGCCCCATTGACCGCGAACGGCGCCGATCCGCCGCCGCTGATGACAAAATCGCAGCGTCGCGCCGATTCGAGCGCGATCTCCGCCGGCAGGAGGGGATTGGGGGCGAGGCGCTGCGGCGTGGTGCGCGGCGCGACCGGTTCGCCGTCCGTTGCGACCGCGACGAAGGGGCGGTCGGCCTCGCCGGTATTGGCGCGCAAAATGAGGCGGACGCCAGCCCCAGGGCCGCGCGGCATGTCGAACATCAGCTCGAAACGGGCGCCGGGTCCCATCGGGAACTGGTTGTTCAGCGGCTCGAACGGCTCGCTCGGCTGGCCGTCGACGGCGACGATGACGGTCTTCGCCCCCTCGATGGCCACGACCGCCAGTCGGGCGGTCGCGGCGCTGCCAAGACGGAGCCGCACCCGCGCTCCCGGCGGGGCGCTGAGGTTCAGGGGCGCCGCGGCCCCGTTGGCGAACAGAAGGCTGCCTCGACGCCCATTTCCCCGGCCGACGGCGACATCGGAAAAGTCGTCCCTGATCTGCCCGTTGGGATCGACGTTCCAATCCGAAAGCACGATTGCGGCATCCAGATCGACGTCCAGCTTAACAGTCTCCTCGACAATGATCGGCCCGAACAGCCCGCGCCCCTGCTGCGAAGCGTCTGACAGGCCCGCGTGCGGCAGGTAAAGATTGAAGCCGGCGTCGGGAGCAACGAACCTGATCTCGGTGCTGGCGCCAGGCCTGAGGCGCTCCTGCGTCAGGCCGCCGACGCCCGCGCCCGCGTTCGACGCCCGCAAGCCCGGAAAGCTCAGCGTCGTCGGCTCGGCAAGCTTGTTGGCGAATCTGCAGTCTTAGCTCCGCGCCTTGCCTCACCCTGAGGAGCGGGCCCGGAATTGCGCCTCTATAGGCATATGCCAGCGACGTTTCGGCCGGGGGCGGCGCCAGCGGAAGCCGCGTGGGCGCGGCTTCGAGGCTGACGAAATCGTTGGCTCCAGGGGCAGGCGCATCCGCGCCCGCGCTCGCGTTGAGGCCCCACGCCGCCGCGGCCAGTCCGCCGCCCAGGACCGTACGCCGGGTCTGGCCTGATGTTCGCTGCGCCATTTTGGGACGCGCCAGGTGGCCCAAGATTTGCGGTTCGATCGACAAGGAGCATGTAACCGTGCGCAAGCTTATGGTATCCTTAGGCTTTGCCGCCGTTTGCAGCGCCGCGCAGCTGATGTTCGCGGCGCTGTTTTTACCCCAGCGCCCGAATCTGCGCAACAGGCCTTCTGCTCGGAAGCTGGCCTCTTCACCCTCGCCATCGCCGCCGTGGTCCGCAAATGAGCCGGCAAAGCGCGTGAGCTTGCTTTTTTGTATGGCGCGCGCCGGGCAAGCTGGTATAGACCGCGCCCGAAGCAATGCGGCCTCGTCAAGCCGGCGCTTGCGGCGGGCGTGGCGGAATTGGTAGACGCGCCGGATTTAGGTTCCGGTGACGTAAGTCGTGGGGGTTCGAGTCCCTCCGCCCGCACCATTTCCTCCGCAACCGCGAGCGGGACCAAGTGACGATCGGACGACAGAGAGTTATCGGCCAGTCGCGGCCACTGGCCACGACGACGACAAGGCGGAACGTAAGATGCAGGTGACCGAGACGCTGAGCCAAGGCCTCAAGCGAGAGTATGACATTTCGCTCCCCGCGAGCGACCTCGCGGCTAAGCTCAACGGGCAATTGGCCGAACTGAAGGCCAAGGTCCGGATCAATGGCTTCCGGCCCGGAAAGGTGCCGGTCGAGCATTTACGCAGGGTGTATGGGAAGTCGGTGATGGCCGACGTGGTACAGGAAGCCATCGCCAGCGCCAACAAGAAGATCGTGGACGACAACCATCTTCGCTTGGCTCGCGAGCCGAAGGTCGAGCTGCCGGGCGATCAAGCAGCGATCGACGCCGCCCTGGAGGCCCGAGGCGACCTTAACTTCAAGGTCGCGCTCGAGGTGCTGCCGGTTTTCGAGATTGGCGATTTTTCGCAAATTTCGCTCGAACGTCCGATAGCGGACGTCGAGCCAGCCGATGTCGAAACTGCGCTCGATCGGTTGGCGCAGGAGCGGAGCACCTATACTGAGAAGCCTGCGGGGACGACGGCGGAGAACCACGATCGCGTCACCATCGACTTCGATGGAACGATCAATGGCGTTCCGTTCGAAGGCGGCGAGGGCAGGGACATCCAGGTCGCCCTTGGTTCAAACACCTTCATTCCAGGATTTGAGGAACAACTGGTCGGCGTTGCTGTCGGAGAGAAGCGCACGATCCGGGGGACCTTTCCGGAGTTATACGCCGTGCGCGCGCTCGCCGGAAAAACCGGTGATTTTGCAGTGACCGTGAAGGCTATCGCCGCGCGCGATCCGCTCGCTATTGACGACGAATTCGCCAAGAGCGTCGGCTTCGAAAGCCTCGAGAAACTCAAGGAGATGGTCCGCAACGGGCTAGTCTCTGAATATGCCCGCGCCTCGCGCGACAAGCTCAAACGCAAGCTGCTCGACGAGCTCGACAAGCTCTATTCGTTCGAGTTGCCCGAGGGGCTCGTCAGCCAGGAGTTCGACTCAATCTGGGAGCAGGTGACACGCGAGCAGAAAGCCGCCGGCCGCGGCTTCGCAGACGAGAACACCACGGAGGAGGCTGCGCGCGCCGATTACCGCAAGATCGCCGAACGCCGGGTGCGGCTTGGGCTTCTGCTCGCGGAAGTCGGAACGAGAGCTGAGGTGAAAGTCTCGGACGACGAGATGACTCAGGCTCTGATCGCCCGAGCGCGGTCCTTCCCCGGCCAGGAAAAGCAGGTCTGGGACTTCTATCGCAACAACGCCCAGGCTCTCGCCGAGTTGCGCGCCCCGATCTATGAGGAGAAGGTCGTTGACCATATCCTCGGGCTCGCCAAGGTCGAAGACCGCAGAGTGAACCGCGAGGAGCTCCTTAAGCCGATCGACGACGAGCTTCCAAGCCAGCCGACAATCGAGAACCAGTCGCCCGCGGCGTGATTGCAACGAGGCGTTCGAACCGTAACTTCGACTTCACGCCGGTCCTTGGCTGGACGGGCCCTTTTCGGGATGGGCTTGGGCGCTTATGTTGGCTTTGAAGCCACCGCCGGCCGCCGGCCAGATTTGGCGAAAGAAAGGTCCTATGCGCGATCCTGTCGATTATTACACCAATAACCTCGTGCCGATCGTGATCGAGCAGTCGGCGCGCGGGGAGCGTTCGTTCGATATTTTTTCGCGACTGTTACGCGAACGCATCATTTTCATGATTGGGCCGGTGGATGACCTGTCGGCCTCGTTGGTAGTTGCCCAGCTCCTTTTTCTCGAGGCGGACAATCCAAAGAAGGAAATCGCGCTTTACGTCAATTCCCCGGGCGGCATTGTCACTGCAGGGCTATCGATCTACGATACGATGCAGTTTATTCGTCCGAAGGTTACCACCATGTGCATCGGGCAGGCCGCATCGATGGGCTCGCTGCTGTTGGCCGCGGGCGAGAAAGGATCGCGATTTGCTCTGCCCAATTCGCGGATCATGGTCCATCAGCCTTCGGGGGGGTTCCAGGGTCAGGCGTCCGATATCCAGCGGCACGCTGAGGATATTCTAAAGGTCAAGCGGCGGCTCAATGAGATTTATGTCCATCACACTGGCCAATCCTACGAAGCCATTGAAAGAACGCTGGATCGCGATCATTTCATGTCGGCCGAGGAGGCGAAGGCGTTCGGAATCGTCGACGAAGTGACGACCAAGCGCGCCGTCGAACTTGAGGAGGTCAAAGTTTAGCCCGCGGCTGACTGAGCTTACTAGCTCAGTTGGGTTTTTGACGGGTGGCGTCCTGAATTTTGCGGCGGGCTTGATTTTGCGTGCAATTTGGTGGTTGCTTGCCAAACCCCGCCTGACGCTCCTGCGTCAGGCGGAAGGCGGGCTGAGGCGGGAACGGCGAGGCAGGGTCAAAGGCTACGTTTCGTTAGGGTGGTTTGGTTAGGCTGCGCGGTCAGGCGTTTGACGAATCGCTTCGGCGAAAGCGGCCTAGATGGAGAAAAGCGATGGCCAAGGCCGAAGGCGACGCCAAAAATACGCTGTACTGCTCATTCTGCGGCAAGAGCCAGCACGAGGTCCGCAAGCTTATCGCTGGCCCGACGGTGTTCATTTGTGATGAATGCGTCGAGCTGTGCATGGACATCATCCGCGAGGAGAGCAAGACCGCGCTGGTCAAAAGCAAGGACGGCATCCCGACCCCGCGCGAAATCTGCAAGGTTCTCGACGACTACGTGATTGGTCAGCCTCAGGCAAAGCGTGTTCTGTCGGTTGCCGTCCACAATCATTACAAGCGCCTCAATCACGCCACCAAGCATGGCGACGTCGAGCTTGCGAAATCCAATATCCTTCTGATTGGCCCGACCGGTTCAGGCAAGACGCTGCTCGCGCAGACACTCGCGCGTATCCTCGACGTGCCTTTCACTATGGCGGACGCCACGACATTAACCGAGGCCGGATATGTCGGCGAGGACGTCGAGAACATCATTTTGAAGCTGCTGCAGGCTTCCGACTATAACGTCGAACGGGCGCAGCGCGGCATCGTCTACATCGATGAAATCGACAAGATCAGCCGCAAGTCCGACAATCCGTCAATCACCCGGGACGTTTCGGGCGAAGGCGTGCAGCAGGCGTTGCTCAAGATCATGGAAGGCACGATCGCGAGCGTTCCGCCGCAAGGCGGGCGCAAGCATCCCCAACAGGAGTTTCTCCAGGTCGACACGACGAACATTCTGTTCATTTGCGGCGGCGCGTTTTCGGGCCTCGAGCGAATCATCTCGGCACGCGGCAAGGGAACTTCAATCGGCTTTTCCGCCAAGGTTCAGTCGCCCGACGACCGGCGCACAGGCGAAGTGTTTCGCGAGGTCGAGCCGGAGGACCTGCTGAAGTTCGGTCTCATTCCCGAATTCGTCGGCCGCCTGCCTGTGATCGCCACGCTCGAGGACCTCGACGAGGACGCGCTGAAGAAGATCCTGACCGAACCTAAGAACGCGCTCGTCAAGCAATATCAGCGCCTGTTCGAGATGGAGAACACTGACCTCACCATCCAGGAGGAGGCGCTAAGCGTCGTTGCCAAGAAGGCGATCGAGCGGCGCACAGGGGCCCGCGGCTTGCGCTCGATCATGGAGAGCATTTTGCTCGACACGATGTTTGAACTGCCTGGACTCGACGGTGTCGAGCAGGTGGTGATCGGTCCTGAGGTCGTCGAAGGCAAGGCTCGCCCACTTTATATCTACGCCGAGCGCGCCGAACGCGCGAGTTGATCTTGCCTCCAAGATCCCGCGCTGCTTGAAAGTCGTGCGTCGGACGCCCATCTTTCGGCCCGAGACCTTTGATTCTCGCGAGAGCTGGGGCACGGAATTTGCGTCGTAGAGTTTCGGCGCGTTTCGGGCGGGGCCGCGCGAGCGGATTTGGGCGTTCGTCGTTGAAGGTCTGTAAGCGTAGCAGAAGCGGAGCAGGCAGGAACGCCGGCTCCCGGAACTCAGGACAGTCATGACCAATCAGCGCAAATCCATCGTTCCCGGAACTCTCGACGTCTATCCCGTCCTGCCGCTGCGCGATATTGTCGTCTTCCCGCACATGATCGTCCCACTGTTCGTTGGCCGCGAGAAGTCCATTCGCGCGCTCGAAGAGGTGATGAAGTCTGACAAGGCGATCCTGCTAGCGACCCAGAAGAACGCGGCCGACGACGATCCGGCGCCGGACGCCATATTCTCGGCCGGCACGTTGGCGAGTGTCCTCCAATTGCTCAAACTGCCTGACGGAACGGTCAAGGTGCTCGTCGAGGGATCAACTCGCGCCCAGGTTACCCGGTTCATTCCAGGCGATGACTTTTTTCAGGCTGAAGCTCGGGCGGTCGGCGACGAGCCAATCGAAAAGATCGAAGGCGAAGCCCTGTCGCGCTCGGTCGTCTCGGAGTTCGAAAGTTACGTCAAGCTCAACAAGAAGATCTCACCCGAGGTCGTGAGCGCAGTCAACCAGATCGACGACTACGGCAAGCTTGCCGACACCGTCGCCTCGCATCTTGCCGTCAAACTGTCCGACAAGCAGTCGATTCTCGAGATGCGTTCGATCGCCAAGCGGTTCGAGAAGTGCCTAGCGCTGATGGAAAGCGAAATCTCGGTGCTTCAGGTCGAGAAGCGCATCCGCACCCGCGTCAAGCGGCAGATGGAGAAGACCCAGCGCGAGTATTACCTCAACGAGCAGATGAAGGCGATCCAGAAGGAACTCGGCGACGAGGAGGGCAAGGACGAAATGTCCGAGCTCGAGGAGCGCATCAAGTCGACCAGGCTCACCAAGGAAGCGCGCGAGAAGGCGCTCGGTGAGGTCAAGAAGCTGAGGCAGATGTCGCCGATGTCGGCGGAAGCGACAGTCGTGCGCAATTATCTTGATTGGCTTCTTTCGATCCCATGGCAGAAGCGCTCCAAGATCAAGAAGGATCTGGCGACGGCGCAGACGATCCTGGACGCCGATCATTTCGGTCTCGACAAAGTCAAGGAGCGCATTGTCGAGTACCTCGCTGTCCAGCAGCGCGCCAACAAGCTGACCGGCCCTATCTTGTGTCTGGTGGGGCCTCCGGGCGTTGGCAAGACCTCGCTCGGCAAGTCGATCGCCAGGGCGACGGGTCGTGAATTTGTCCGGATGTCCCTCGGCGGCGTCCGCGACGAGGCGGAGATCCGCGGCCATCGCCGGACATACATCGGCTCGATGCCGGGCAAGGTTATCCAGTCCATGCGCAAGGCAAAGACTTCCAATCCGCTTTTCCTGCTCGACGAGATTGATAAGATGGGCATGGATTTTCGCGGTGACCCATCGTCAGCGCTGCTCGAGGTGCTCGATCCGGAACAGAACTCGACCTTCAATGATCACTATCTGGAGGTCGACTATGATCTTTCGGGCGTGATGTTTGTGACCACGGCCAACACCCTCAACATTCCGCCGGCGCTCATGGACCGGATGGAGATCATTCGAATTGCCGGCTACACGGAGGATGAGAAGCTGGAGATAGCAAAGCGGCATCTCTTGCCCCATTCGATGATCAAGCATGGTCTCGAAGCCAAGGAATGGGTTGTCGAGGACAGCGCTATCATGGAGCTTATCCGACGCTTTACCCGAGAGGCCGGCGTCCGCAACCTCGAGCGCGAAATTTCCAATCTCGCGCGCAAGGCGGTGAAGGAAATCCTAACCAACAAGAGCAAGACGATCGTCGTCACCGGCACGAACGTCGCCGAGTTCCTCGGCCCGCCGAAGTTCCGCTACGGCGAAATCGAAGCGGATGATCAGGTCGGGCTGGTGACCGGGCTCGCCTGGACTGAGGTCGGCGGCGAACTTCTGACGATCGAGGGCGTCATGATGCCCGGCAAGGGCCGCATGACGGTGACCGGCAATCTCAAGGATGTGATGAAGGAGTCGATTTCAGCGGCAGCGTCCTACGTGCGCTCTCGAGCCGTCGACTTTGGCATCGAGCCGCCTCTGTTCGACAAGCGCGACATCCATGTGCACGTGCCGGAAGGCGCAACGCCGAAGGATGGGCCGTCCGCTGGCGTGGGCATGGCGACCGTCATTGTCTCAATGCTGACGGGCGTTCCCGTGCGACGCGACATCGCCATGACGGGCGAGATCACGCTTCGCGGGCGCGTCCTTCCGATCGGCGGTCTCAAGGAAAAGCTGCTTGCGGCGCTGAGAGGCGGAATCAAGAAGGTCCTCATTCCGGAAGATAACGTCAAGGACTTGGCGGAGATACCGAGCTCGGTAAAAAACGGACTTGAGATTGTGCCAGTTTCGCGCATGGACGAGGTGCTCGCCCACGCCCTGGTCCGCCAGCCGACGCCGATCGCCTGGGAAGAGGACGTCGCCGCGGCGTCGCAGCCTCCCAGCCCGCCCGAAGAGGACGGTCCAGGGCTCGTGGCGCACTGACGACCCTGTGGCGGCGGCGCTCCTGAACTGCGTGCGCCCGCGCCAAGAGCCACGACCTAAACGACAGATGCCGCGAATTCTTCGGAATTCGCGGCATTTTTTTGCCGGGGGGGCATTTTTAAGCGGCAAAAGCACTCTTTTTTCGCCTGTAATCCCCGCGAACGCTTGCGTTCCTCGGACGAAACGGCGAGCTATGGATCGAACTCTGCTGTCAATTCGCCGGGGGCAGCGACTAGCGCCTTCAAGGGGAGGGACGAGCATGAGCGCGCGGCGGTGCAACCCGCGGCGTCTTAGAGGCGCTGAAGGCGCCAGACTGCAGAACCGGCGCTGAAACCGAGCGCCGCATTCGAACGGAGAGGCAATAATGAATAAGCTTGAGCTCGTCGATCACATCGCCACGGCAACGGAGTTGACGAAGGTCAACGCTGCCGCGGCGCTCGACGCCGTGCTGGAGGGGATCGAGAAAACCTTGAAGAAGGGGGAGGAAGTACGTCTGGTCGGGTTCGGCACCTTTTCCGTGCGCGAGCGCGCAGCCGGAAAAGGGCGCAATCCGGCGACCGGCAAGGAAATAAAAATCGCCGCGTCGAGGAACGCGCGTTTCAAGCCCGGCGCAGCGCTGAAGGCCAGCCTCAACAAGAAATCAGCCAAGAAATAGTAGAGTACGCGCGTTCTGCGACGGGTCTGGGTGAAGGCGCGGGGCACCTCCGCGGCCGCCAGTGGTCAGGTCGCGCTCTTGACGAGCGGTGTCCGCATATGCTTGGCGAGCCCGCCGCGAGTCTGTAGTGTCGGGGCTTTCCGCAACTGCGAGTGCGGCGGCGAGGGCGGTTAGCTCAGTTGGCAGAGCATCTCGTTTACACCGAGAGGGTCGGCGGTTCGAGCCCGTCACCGCCCACCAGCCACGGGCGCTTTTGGGCGCTTTCGGCGCTGGTCGTCGCGTTCATGCTCGAGGGAATTGTGCTTCCGCCAGCTGCTGCGCAGGAGCGTGGCGGGGCGATGAGTTTTCATGTCGCGCCACTCCAATCCCGCGAATGCGGCAGACGTTGTCCCGATGTAATCGTCGCCGATGGCGTAATCGAGGCTGAGACGCCTCAAGCCTTTGTCGATTTCCTCAAATCGGGTAGCGCCGACACCAAGTTGCGGCGCATCGTATTTTTCAACTCCCGAGGCGGCAACGTCGTTGCCTCGATGGTCTTCGGCCATATTTTGCGGGGCCTGCGCATCGCGGGCGTGGTCGGACGGTTCGAGGCGGGGGGTGATCCCGGTCCGTTCGTTGGCGAATGCCTGTCTGCTTGCGTCTACGCGCTCATGGGCGCCGTGCGCCGCGTTGCGCCTCCCGGTAGCGAAATCGGACTTCATCGGATGTCGATCGTTGAGAGCCAGGGGGGTGGCTTCTTGCGGCCGCCGCAAGTAACGCGCAGTTTTGCGGATCCGCCGATGGTCGCCGTGCTTGGACGTTATGCACGCCGGATGGGGATCGACCCCGCGCTCGTGCGCACGGCCGAATCTCTGCCGCCCGACACCGTCCATGTGCTCTCGCGCGAAGAAATGCGTCGCTGGTCGCTGGCCACAAGCCAATTTTAGATTCCGGAAGCCACCGAGACGCCTAACCTGGGAGATGAGACCGACCTCTGCATCATTGAGCAACGCCCGGCTTTTGCCCGCATCCGATCCTTGACTTGGGCGCGTGCGTGGCTTATCGCGCTCCGTCTCCCGCGGGGGAGTAGCTCAGTTGGTTAGAGCGCCGGCCTGTCACGCCGGAGGTCGCGGGTTCAAGTCCCGTCTCTCTCGCCATTTTCCCCCGAGATCGTCGCGCTTGCATCGGGATTTGATGCAGGAAGTTTGGGTCCATTCGCTCGCGCCAAGCCGGCCGGCGTTGCCTCCCACGCCAGCGGACTAAGTCCTTTCGTCTTGCATGCTTCGCTGCGCTGCGATACGCCTTCAGCGAGATGCGAGGAGCGTCCGCAGTTTGGACCACGATTCCTCGCGTCCCGCCGGGTTGCAACCTTAAGAGCAAGGCCATGCCGAGCCTCATTTCCGATTACATGCCGCTGGTCGTATTCATTGTGCTTGCCGCGCTGATCGGCGGCGCGCTGATGATCGCGCCGTTCCTGGTGGCTTATCGGGCTCCCGACGCCGAGAAACTTTCACCTTACGAATGCGGTTTTCCACCGTTTGACGATGCGCGCATGCGTTTCGACGCCCGCTTTTACTTAGTCTCGCTTCTCTTCATCATCTTTGATCTCGAGGTCGCGTTCCTCTTTCCCTGGGCGATCGTTTTCCACGGTCTTGGCGCACTTGGATTCTGGTCGATGATGTTGTTCCTGGGCGTGCTTACCATCGGCTTTGTGTACGAATGGAAGAAAGGAGCGCTGGAATGGGATTGAGCGCCAGCTCCACCACCGCGCTTGGGCGGACGGATCTTCTTAATCCCCTGACCGGCAAGCCCCTCCGACCGGAAGACCGGTACTTCGGCTCGATCAGCGACGAGCTCGCCGACAAGGGGTTTCTCGTCACGACGACCGACGACCTCATCCAATGGGCGCGCACCGGCTCGCTAATGTGGATGACCTTTGGCCTTGCCTGCTGCGCGGTCGAGATGATGCAGCTATCGATGCCCCGCTACGACGTCGAGCGGTTCGGCTTCGCGCCGCGCGGCAGCCCACGCCAGTCGGATGTGATGATCGTGGCGGGGACGCTGACCAACAAGATGGCTCCTGCGCTCCGGAAGGTTTACGACCAAATGCCGGAGCCGCGTTACGTCATCTCAATGGGCTCGTGCGCCAATGGCGGCGGCTACTACCATTATTCCTATTCGGTGGTGCGAGGGTGCGACCGCATTGTGCCGGTGGATATCTACGTGCCGGGCTGCCCTCCCACTGCTGAAGCGCTGCTCTACGGGGTGCTGATGCTGCAGAAGAAGATCCGGCGCACGGGCACGATTGAACGCTGAGGAACCGCGAGAGCGCTGAAGAGGCCGGAGCGTTGGGACGAATGGACGACCAACTTGAGACCATCGCAGGGAAACTCGACGCCGCGGCGCCTGGCGCGGTGCTGGATTCTGTTTTCGCATTCGGCGAGCTGACGCTGTCCGTCGATCCGGCGCGAATCGTTGAAACCCTGCAGTTCCTGCGCGACGATCCTGCCGTGGGGTTTATTTCGATCATCGACATCTCGGGCGCCGATTATCCCGAGCGCGAGAAGCGCTTCGACGTAGTCTACCATTTGCTGGCGCCGAAGCTGAACCGGCGGGTCAGGATCAAGGTCGCGACCGACGACCATACGCCGATCGCAAGCGCAACGGCAGTCTATCCGGGGGCGGAGTGGTACGAGCGCGAGATTTACGACTTGTTCGGCGTCCTGTTCGACGGCCATCCGGATTTGCGGCGCATCCTGACCGATTATGGCTTCGAAGGTCACCCGTTGCGCAAGGATTTTCCGATGACCGGATTCGTTGAGGTCCGCTACGACGACGAAGAAAAGCGAGTGCGCTACGAGCCGGTGCGGCTCAATCAGGAATTCCGGCAGTTCGATTTCCTGAGCCCATGGGAAGGCGCGCCGCTGCCCGGAGATGAGAAGACGAAGGGTCAGTAGGGAAGAGGCAGTGACCGACCAGAACCTCCGCAACTTCTCGATAAACTTCGGGCCGCAACATCCGGCGGCGCACGGCGTATTGCGACTTGTCCTCGAACTCGACGGCGAGGTGGTTGAGCGCGTCGACCCACACATCGGCCTCCTGCATCGCGGCACCGAGAAATTGATGGAGGCGCGAACCTATCTGCAGAACGTACCGTATCTCGACCGGCTCGACTATGTCGCGCCGATGAATCAGGAACATGCTTATGCGCTGGCGGTCGAGCGGCTGTTAGGCATTTCCATTCCGCGCCGCGCGCAGCTGATCCGGGTGCTCTATTCCGAAATCGGCCGCCTGCTTTCGCATCTGCTCCAGATCACGACGCAAGCGAACGATGTCGGAGCGATGACCCCAATACTCTGGGGGTTCGAGGAGCGCGAGAAGTTGATGGTGTTCTACGAGCGCGCGAGCGGCTCGCGCATGCACGCGGCCTACTTCCGTCCCGGCGGCGTCCACGAGGATCTGCCGCGCAAGCTCATCGACGACATCGAGGCTTTCTGCGATCCTTTCCTCGGCGTCTGCGACGACATGGAGACCCTGCTCACCGGAAATCGCATCTTCAAGCAGCGCAATGTCGACATCGGCGTCATCAAGCTCGCCGACGCCTGGGCGTGGGGCTTCTCGGGCGTGATGGTGCGCGGCTCCGGGGCGGCGTGGGACTTGCGCAAGGCGCAGCCATACGAGTGCTATGAGGAAATGGACTTCGACATTCCCATCGGCAAGAACGGCGATTGTTACGACCGCTATCTGATCCGCATGGAGGAGATGCGCCAATCGGTGAAGATCATTAGGCAGAGCTGCGAGAAGCTCAATTCGGTTGGCGGCGAAGGACCGGTGCGGACCGACGACGGGAAGGTCGCGCCGCCACGGCGCGCCGAGATGAAGAGGTCGATGGAGGCGCTCATCCATCATTTCAAACTCTACACCGAGGGCTACAAGGTGCCGTCCGGTGAAGTCTACGCCGCGGTCGAGGCGCCCAAGGGTGAGTTTGGCGTCTATTTGGTCTCCGACGGCTCCAACAAGCCTTATCGCGTCAAGCTCCGTGCGCCAGGTTTTGCGCATCTGCAGGCGATGGATTTCCTTTGCCGCAAGCATATGCTCGCCGATGTCAGCGCCATCCTTGGGTCGCTTGACATCGTGTTCGGGGAGGTCGACCGATGACCGAAGCCGACCCCTTGGCATATTCGAGGACCGTCTGACCGATGTCCGTCCGCCGCCTTGCCGAGGAACAGCCGACAAGCTTCGAGTTCACGCCTGAGAACAAGGCGTGGGTTGAAAAGGAGCTCGCGAAATATCCTCCTGGCCGGCAGGCGTCGGCGGTTCTGGCGCTGTTGTGGCGCGCACAGAAGCAAAGCGGCTACTGGCTTCCCAGGCCGGCCATTGAGACGGTCGCGGCGATGCTCGATATGCCGAATATCCGCGTGCTCGAGGTCGCAACATTCTACACAATGTTCAATCTGGCTCCGGTGGGCCGCCACTACGTTCAACTCTGCGGCACGACCCCTTGCATGCTTTCCGGCGCCGAAGACCTCAAGGCGGTCTGCCGCAAGCGCATCGGCGAGCCGGGTCACGTGACATCCGATGGCCTGTTCTCGTGGACCGAAGTCGAGTGCCTGGGGGCTTGCTGCAATGCGCCAATGGTGCAGATCAACGACGACTACTACGAGGACCTGACGCCGGAGAACTTCGGTGAGTTGCTCGACGATCTCGCGGCGGGGCGGCCGATCAGGACCGGTTCGCAGATCGGACGCGTCTCCTCAGAGCCTGTCGGCGGCCTGACCTCACTCACGAGCCTCTACGGCGCCGACGGCCGTGGCGCATCTGTTGTGCCAGCGCCTGCGAACGATCAGGGGCCAACTGCGGCCGAAACGGCTGCTGCGCATGCGCACGCGGCGGCGGAGGCGGCGCACATCCAAGCTGCGCTCGCCAGCCTGCCGGTTCACGCGACATCCGAGCAAAAGGCGGACGCGGTCGGCGTTCGACCCCTGGCGCTCGAAGCCCCGCGCGCGGGTGGTCCTGACGACCTGCAACGGATCAAGGGCGTGGGTCCGGTCAATGAAAATCATCTCCACGGACTCGGCGTCTTTCACTTCGATCAGATCGCCGCCTGGGGCAGGAGCGAGATTCGGTGGGTCGCAACCTATCTGTCGTTTCCGGGCCGCATCGATCGAGAGCGATGGGTGGTCCAGGCCGCCAAGCTTGCCGCCGGCGAAAGCGGACTCAAGGACGAGCAAACCCACGCCCATCTGCCGACCGGCAAGATCGGGGATTGAGCGATGCTGGAAGACAAGGATCGCATCTTCACCAACCTCTACGGGCTCGGCGACCGCAGTCTGAAGGGCGCGCGAGGCGCGCGGCAATTGGGACGGGACCAAGGCGATCATCGACAAAGGGCGCGACTGGATTATCGCCGAAATGAAGGCCTCGGGCCTCCGCGGGCGAGGCGGCGCGGGCTTCCCGACCGGCCTCAAATGGTCATTCATGCCGAAGACCGTCGATCCGAAGCGTCCGCATTACCTCGTCATCAACGCCGACGAATCCGAGCCGGGCACCTGCAAGGACCGGGAGATCATGCGCAATGACCCGCACACGCTGGTCGAAGGCGCGCTGATCGCTTCGTTCGCCATGGGCGCTCACGCTTGCTATATCTACGTGCGCGGCGAATACATCCAGGAGCGCGAGCGCCTCGAAGCAGCGGTCCACGAGGCTTACGAGGCGCGGCTCATCGGCAAAGACAACATCCACGGCTGGTCGTTCGACCTCTACGTGCATCACGGCGCGGGGGCCTACATTTGCGGCGAGGAGACGGCGATGCTCGAGTCGCTCGAGGGCAAGAAGGGCATGCCGCGCATGAAGCCGCCCTTCCCTGCCGGAATGGGGCTCTACGGCTCGCCGACGACGGTCAACAACGTCGAATCAATCGCCGTCGCCCCCACGATCCTCCGGCGTGGCGCGTCGTGGTTTACGAGTTTCGGCGCCCCCAACAATTTCGGCACCAAGGTCTTTTGCGTCTCCGGCCACGTCAATAGGCCGTGCAACGTCGAGGAGGCCATGTCGATTCCGTTCCACGAACTGATTGACAAGCATTGTGGCGGCGTGCGCGGTGGCTGGGACAACCTGCTTGCGGTCATTCCCGGCGGAGCCTCCGTACGGCTGGTTCCCGCAGCCCAGATCATCGACTGTCCGATGGATTTCGACTCGCTCGCCAAACTCAAGTCGGGTCTTGGAACCGCGGCGGCGATCGTGATGGACAAGTCGACCGACATCATCCGCGCCATCGCCCGCTTGTCCTACTTCTATAAGCACGAGAGTTGCGGACAGTGCACGCCATGCCGCGAAGGGGCAGGTTGGATGTGGCGCGTCATGGAGCGCATGGTTCAGGGCCGGGCGCAGAAACGCGAGATCGACATGCTGCTCGACGTGACCAAGCAGGTCGAAGGTCACACCATCTGCGCCCTCGGCGATGCGGCGGCGTGGCCGATTCAGGGGCTCATCGCGCATTTCCGCCCCGAGATCGAGCGGCGCATCGACCAATATTCGGCCAACCCGCACAGCGAGCCGCTTCGCGCGGCGGCGGAGTAGCGCATGGCAAGCCATATCGCCCAGCTCAACATAGGCCGATTCCGCTATCCGACGGACGATCCACGGATGGCGGGGTTCATGACGAACCTCGATCGCATCAATGCTCTTGCCGAGCGCAGCGAGGGGTTCGTGTGGCGGCTCAAGGATGAGAGCAACAACGCGACAGCGATCCGCCCGGAGAGCGACTCGACGATGGCGGTCAACCTTTCGGTATGGGAAAGCGTCGAAGCGCTCGAGCGTTTTGTCTGGGCGACAGTCCACAAGCAGGTCTATAACCGCAAGGGCGACTGGTTCGAAAAGCTCGGAGCACCGCACTTCGTGATGTGGCCAGTCGCCGCCGGACACATTCCCGACCTAGTCGAGGCAATGGGCCGGCTCGAGTATCTCAGGGCTCACGGCGATACCGACTTCGCGTTCGGCTGGAGCCACCTGGCGCACATCAAGCTGTGGCTGAGCCGGAAATGCGGATGAACGGGCGCATGGGACCGACGCAATGAGGATCGAGGGCGAAACGCGGCGATTGGAAGCGCTCATGGCCGACCTCCAGGGCTCTTCGTTCCGCAAGGTGAATCTCTCTGGGTCGCGTTTCGATGACGTGAATCTTTCAGGCGGCGAATATCGTAATGTCAATATGGCCAGCTGCGTCCTCGACGATCTGAACATGTCGGGTTGGCGAGTGCATGACGCCAATCTCGCCGGCCTTCAGATTGAAAAGGCCAATCTCTCCGGAGCGTCGATCACGTCCGCGAATCTGGAGGGGATGACCATCGATGGCCTCTCGGTCACCGAGCTTCTCGATTATTGGCGGGCCGGCCACGCCGCGAGAAGCGCATGAGCAAGATCGTCATTGATGGCAAGGAAATCGATGTTCCTGCCGAGTACACGCTCCTGCAGGCTTGCGAAGCGGCCGGGGCGGAGGTGCCGCGGTTCTGCTTCCATGAGCGGCTTTCGATCGCCGGCAACTGCCGGATGTGCTTGGTGGAGGTGAAGGGCGGCCCGCCGAAGCCGACGGCCTCCTGCGCCATGGCGGTCAAAGACCTGCGACCCGGCCCGAATGGAGAGCCGCCGGTCGTGTTCACCAATTCGCCGATGGCGCGCAAGGGGCGCAAGGGGGTGATGGAGTTCCTCCTCATCAACCATCCGCTCGACTGTCCGATCTGCGACCAGGGCGGCGAATGCGATCTGCAGGATCAGGCGATGGCGTATGGCGCCGACTCGTCGCGCTTTTCCGAGAATAAGCGCGCCGTTGAAGACAAGTTCATCGGGCCCTTGATCAAGACGTCGATGAATCGCTGCATCCAGTGCACGCGCTGCGTCCGCTTTGTGACTGAAGTCGCCGGCGTTCCGGAACTCGGCGCGATCGGCCGCGGCGAGGACATGGAGATCACCTCCTACCTCGAGCGGGCGCTGACGTCCGAGCTGCAGGGCAACGCCGTCGACTTGTGCCCGGTCGGAGCCCTCACCTCCAAACCGACGGCGTTCCACGCCCGTCCATGGGAGTACGTCAAGACCGAGTCGGTCGACGTCATGGATGCGCTGGGGTCAGCGATCCGGGTCGATTCTCGCGGTCGCGAGATCGTGCGCATCCTCCCGCGCGTCAACGACGCTATCAACGAGGAATGGATCTCCGACAAGACGCGACACATCGTCGATGGGCTTAAGACGCAGCGGCTCGACCGGCCTTACGTGCGCGTCGCCGGCTCGCTCAGGCCTGCGAGCTGGGCAGAGGCTTTTCGGGCGGTCGCTGGCAAGATAACGGCGACGTCGGCGTCCCGGATCGGCGCGATCGTCGGCGATCTTGCGACGGTCGAGGAAATGTTCGCGCTCAAGGCGCTGTTCGCCAAGCTCGGCTCACCGAACATCGACTGTCGCCAGGACGGTTCGAAGCTCCATCCGAGATTTGGCCGCGCATCCTACCTCTTCAATTCGACGATCGCTGGCATCGACCAGGCGGACGCGATCCTCGTCATCGGCTCCAATCCGCGTCGCGAGGCGGCGGTGCTTAATGCACGCATCCGCAAGCGCTGGCTCGGCGGAGGCGTGCTGACCGGGCTCCTCGGCGAAAAGGCCGACCTGACCTACCAATGCAATTACCTCGGCGCCGGGCCCGGATCTCTCGCCGTGTTCGCCGACCATCCTCCGGCCAATAAGACCAAGCCGATGTTCATCCTCGGGGCTGGCGCTTTCGCGCGACCGGACGGCGAAGCAGTTCTCTCGCTCGCCGCCAAGGTTGCTCTTTCGCTTGGGGTCGTGACGGACGCGTGGAACGGCTTCAACGTGTTGCACAGCGCCGCATCACGCGTAGGCGGCCTCGATCTCGGCCTGGTCCCGGGCGAACAAGGGCTCGACGCGCCGGCAATGGCGAAGGCGAATGCGGTCGACGTACTCGTCAGTCTTGGCGCCGACGAGATCGACATTGAGCCGGGCGCCTTCGTCGTCTACATCGGCACTCATGGCGACCGTGGAGCGCATCGAGCCGACGTCATCCTGCCGGGAGCGGCCTACACCGAAAAGACCGGCATCTATGTCAACACCGAGGGACGGCCGCAATTCGCCGAGCGCGCGGTGTTTCCACCCGGGGATGCGCGCGAGGACTGGTCGATCCTGCGCGCGTTGTCGGACCCGATCGGCGCGCGACTGCCGTTCGAACTCGCTCACCCAGTTGCGTTCGGCGCTCGCCTCGGCCTATCCCTTTCTGGTGCGATTTGACGCGATCGCGCGTGCGGACGCGGCTGTCTTGCGCCACCTCGGCGCAGTCGGCGGTGCGATCGACAAAGCCCCGTTCGCGCCGTCCGTCGCTGACTTCTACCTCACCAATCCGATCGCGCGTGCGTCTCGCGTCATGGCCGAATGTTCGGCCTTGGGCCGGGCCGTTCAGCGCGAGGCGGCGGAATAGGGCGATTTCACGATGAGCAGCGCCACACCCACCCGCCCAGCTTCTCCGCCCTGGGGACCGATTCTCGGCGCCGGCGCCGTCGTTATCATTGTGATCGTCGCCGCGCTGTGGCTTCTGATCAGAAGCGGCGCAATGTCCGAGGCCGGCGAATGGATGCACGAGAGCGACGCTGGCTCGCTGCTCAGGCACGTGCTCGAGAGCCTACTGCTGCTCATCTGTCTTCTCCTGTCAACGTATGTTCTGATCTACCTCGAGCGCAAGATCTGGGGCGCGGTGCAGCTGCGGCGGGGACCGAACGTGGTCGGACCCTGGGGTGTCCTGCAGCCGATGTCGGACTTTTTGAAGTTCATCTTCAAGGAGCCGGTCATTCCGGCGGGCGCCAACAAGGGCGTCTTCGTCATGGCGCCGCTGGTTTCCGTGGTGCTGGCGTTTTCAGCCTGGGCGGTCATCCCGCTCAATGACGGCTGGGTGATCAGCGACATCAATGTCGGCCTCCTCTACCTCTTCGCCGTTTCCTCGCTTGGCGTCTACGGCATCATCATGGCCGGCTGGGCGTCGAATTCGAAGTATCCGCTGATGTCGGCTCTGCGCGCGGCGGCGCAGATGGTGTCCTATGAAGTTTCGATCGGCTTCGTCATTGTGACGGTGGTGCTGTGCGCCGGTTCGACCAACCTCTCGGAGATCGTGCGCGCGCAAGATACGCGATTAGGCATCCTCGGATGGTACTGGTTGCCGCTGCTGCCGATGTTCGTCATTTTCTTCGTATCGGCGCTCGCCGAGACGAACCGGCCGCCGTTCGATCTGACCGAGGCGGAATCGGAGCTCGTCGCCGGCTATTCGGTCGAATATTCCGCTACGATGTTTCTGCTCCAATACCTGACCGAACTCGTCGCGGTGCTGACGATGTGCGCGATGACGACTGTGCTGTTCCTGGGCGGCTGGCTGCCGCCGTTGCCGTTTGCGCCTTTCACCTGGGTTCCGGGAGTGATCTGGTTCCTCATCAAGATGTGGTCGGTGGTGTTCATGTTCTCGATGGTGAAGGCGTTCGTGCCACGCTATCGTTACGATCAATTGATGCGCCTTGGCTGGAAAGTGTTCCTGCCGATCTCGCTGGTGATGGTGGTGCTCGTGGCCTGCGTGCTCGAATTCACCGGTTGGGGCGCGACCCCCTCGATGCCTCTTGGCTGACGGAGGAGAGAAAGTCGATGGCTCTGAGGCTCGCTCAATCGGCCCGCTCGCTGTTCCTTGGCGAATTCCTGGCGGCGCTCGTGCTGTCGGTCCAATACATGTTCAAGCCGAAGGCGACGCTGAACTATCCGCATGAGAAGACCCCGCTGAGCCCCCGTTTTCGCGGCGAGCATGCGCTGCGACGCTATCCCAACGGAGAGGAGCGTTGCATCGCCTGCAAGCTGTGCGAGGCAATCTGTCCCGCCCAGGCGATCACGATCGAGGCTGGACCACGGCGCAACGACGGTACCCGGCGCACGACTCGCTACGACATCGACATGGTCAAATGCATCTACTGCGGCATGTGCCAGGAAGCCTGCCCGGTCGACGCGATCGTCGAAGGGCCGAATTTCGAATTCGCGACCGAGACGCGCGAAGAGCTTTACTATGACAAGCAACGATTGCTGGCGAACGGCGATCGCTGGGAGCGGGAGTTGGCGCGCAACATCGCGCTCGACGCGCCGTATCGATAACAACCTTCCTTCGCGGGGAAGGAGCTGACCCCAGCCCGTCGAAAGACGGGAGTCGTCAGCGAGCGCCTTTTGGCCGGCCGGACGAGGAATCGGCGCCGCAAAGGGCGCGCCAAACGAACGCGGGACTGCCGCGTCAACCCTTCGTTTGCAAGGAGGGAGGCGTTGGGGCGAGGGGCTTTTGACGAGAGGCGGGCGATGCAAGCCGATGCTCTGTTCTTTTGGATTTTTGCGCCGGTCCTGGTCGTGTCGGCCTTCGCCGTCATCGTCGCCCGGAACCCGGTCCATTCGGTCTTGTTTCTCATCCTATCCTTTGTTTGCGCGGCCGGCCTGTTCCTGCTGATGGGCGCCGAGTTCCTGGCGATGATCCTGATTATCGTCTATGTCGGCGCGGTGGCGGTGCTGTTCCTGTTCGTCGTCATGCTCTTGGACGTGGATTTTGCCCGCCTGAGGCAGGGTTTCGTCGAGTATCTGCCGCAAGGGTTGCTGATCGCATTGGTGGTTGCGATCGAGCTCATCTACGTCGTCTCCGGTCTTGGCCCTTCGTCGAGGGCCGCAACCGCGGCGACGCCGGTCGGCACGCTCAGCAACACCGCCGCACTCGGCGAAGTGCTCTACACCCGCTATTTCTACTTCTTTCAGGCGTCGGGCATGATTCTGCTCACCGCCATGATAGGCGCGATCGTCCTCACCCTCCACCACAAGCCTGGCGTAAAGCGGCAGGATGTCGGCGCGCAGGTCGCGCGTAACCCCGAGACCGCGATCGAGGTGCGAAAGGTCTCCTCACGCGCCGGCATCTGAAGGATCACGGGCATGGGAATCCCCCTTTCTGACTATCTCACACTCGCCGCGATCGTGTTCACGATCGGCATTGCCGGGATCATTCTCAATCACAAGAACATCATCATCATCCTGATGTCGGTTGAGCTCATTCTTCTCTCCGTGAACATCAACCTGATCGCCTTTTCAACCTATTCGGGCGACCTGACCGGGCAGGCTTTTTCGCTGTTCATTCTCACCGTCGCTGCGGCCGAGTTGGCGATCGGGCTCGCGATCCTGGTGGCCTACTACCGTAATCGAGGCTCCATTGCGGTCGAAGACATCAACTCGCTGAAAGGCTGAGAACGGTTTCATGTACGAACTGATCGTCTTCCTGCCGCTTCTCGGGTTCCTGATCGCCGGTATTTTCGGGCCGTGGATCGGCGCGCGGGGCGCGGAATATGTCACGACGTGCCTGCTCGGGGTTTCGTTCGTTCTCTCGTGGATCGCGTTCGTCATGGTCGCGGGCGGAGCGGACGCTCACATTCTGCTTGGCAATTGGTTCACCTCCGGCAAGCTTGTCGCATCCTGGGCCTTGCGCATCGACACGCTGACCGCCGTCATGCTCATCGTCGTAACGACGGTGTCTTTCCTCGTCCACGTCTACTCCATTGGCTACATGTCGGATGACCCGTCCCGACCGCGGTTTTTCGCTTACCTTTCGCTTTTCACCTTCGCGATGCTGATGCTGGTGACTTCGGACAATCTGGTGCAGCTCTTCTTCGGCTGGGAGGGCGTCGGTCTAATGTCCTACCTCTTGGTCGGCTTCTGGTACGAGCGGCCCACGGCCAACGCCGCGGCAATCAAGGCGTTCGTGGTCAATCGGGTTGGCGACTTCGGTTTTTCGCTCGGCATATTCCTCACCTATTATCTCACCGGTTCGATCGCTTTCGATCAGGTGTTCGCGGCCGCGCCAGGTCTTGTCGGCAAGACGGTGCATTTCATCGGCTTCGATTGGGACGCGGTGACGCTCGCCTGCCTGCTCCTGTTCATGGGAGCAATGGGCAAATCGGCCCAATTCCTGCTGCACGTCTGGCTTCCCGACGCCATGGAGGGCCCGACGCCGGTCTCGGCCCTCATTCATGCGGCGACCATGGTCACCGCCGGCGTGTTCATGGTCGCGAGGCTGTCGCCGCTGTTCGAGCTCTCTTCGGCCGCGCTCAGCGTCGTAACCATCGTTGGCGGGACAACGGCCTTCTTCGCGGCGACGGTCGGCTTGGTGCAGAACGACATCAAGAAGGTGGTCGCCTATTCGACCTGCTCGCAGCTCGGCTACATGTTCGTCGGTCTCGGCGTCGGCGGTTACAGCATTGGCATTTTCCACCTCTTTACCCACGCCTTCTTCAAGGCGCTGTTGTTCCTCGGCGCGGGGTCGGTCATCACCGCGATGCACCACGAGCAGGACATGCGGGCGATGGGGGGTCTGCGCAAGGAGATTCCGTTCACATTCTGGATGATGATAGTCGGGACGCTTTCCCTGACCGGCGTCGGAATCCCGTTCACGTCAATTGGGTTCGCCGGTTTCGTCTCCAAGGACGCGATCATCGAGGCTGCGTTCGCCTCGCATCGCTACGGTGCGGTCTACGGATTCTTGTGCACTGACGTCGCCGCCGGCCTGACAGCCTTCTATTCCTGGCGCCTCGTATTCATGACTTTCTTCGGCCAGCGCGGAGACTGGTCGTCGACCCTGCCGGCGAAAGCGCACGGCGATCATGGCGACGACGATCATGTGCACGGCGCGCACGCCGCGCATGAATTTCCGCTGGTGATGCTGGCGCCGCTCGCGGTGCTAGCGCTCGGTGCGACCGTCGCGGGCACCGCCTTCCGCTACCTGTTCATTGGCGGCGGCTACGAAGGGTTCTGGCGCAACTCACTGTTCCTCGGACAGGAGAACCACCTTCTCGAGGACGTGGAGCGAGTGCCGGCGCTAATTTCGCTTTCGCCAAGCCTGTTCATGCTAGGGGGGCTCGCGATCGCCTATTACATGTACCTTGTCGACCGCACGGCGCCGGCGCGGCTGGCGAACGCCTACCCAACCGTCTACCGCTTCCTGCTCAACAAGTGGTATTTCGACGAGCTGTACGACTTCCTGTTCGTCCGTCCAGCCTTCGCCATCGGCCGCCTGTTCTGGAAGGGCGGCGACGGCGCGATCATCGACGGATTCGGCCCCGACGGCGTCTCGGCGCGCGTTCTCGACGTTGCTCGCAGCGCTGTGCGGCTTCAGACCGGCTATGTGTACCACTACGCTTTCGCGATCCTCCTTGGCGCCGCCGCGCTGACGACGTGGTATCTGTTCAACGGAGTCATGCGATGAACGGCTCCTGGATCCTTTCCGGTATTCTCGCGTTGCCGCTTGTCGGCGCGCTGTTCATCCTGTTGCTGCCGGGCGACAGCGAGGCGACCAAGCGAAACGCGCGCTGGATTGCGCTGTTCGCGACGCTGATCACGTTCGCCTTGAGCCTTGTCGCCTGGTCGCGCTTCGACCCCGCCCAACCTGGCTTTCAGCTGGTCGAGGAGCGCGACTGGTTCTCGCACGCGATCCTCTACAAGCTCGGCGTCGACGGCATTTCAATGCCGTTCATGCTGCTCACCACGTTCCTGATGCCGATCTGCATTGTCGCCTCCTGGGCTCCGATTCAGACCCGCGTGAAAGAGTACATGATCACCTTCCTGGTGATGGAGACGCTGATGATCGGCGTCTTCGTCGCGCTCGACCTGGTGCTGTTCTACCTGTTCTTTGAGGGCGGCCTCATCCCGATGTTCATCATCATCGGCATCTGGGGGCACGGCAACCGGGTGTACGCGGCATTCAAGTTCTTCCTCTACACCTTCACCGGCTCGGTTCTGATGCTGCTCGCCATCATGGCGATGTACTGGACCGCGGGCACGACCGACATCACCGTCCTGCTCAAGACGCACTTCCCGGCAAACATGCAGACCTGGCTATGGCTTGGGTTCTTCGCTTCGTTCGCGGTCAAGATGCCGATGTGGCCGGTCCACACTTGGCTCCCAGACGCACATGTCGAGGCGCCGACCGCGGGATCGGTGATGCTGGCCGCCGTTCTTCTGAAAATGGGCGGCTACGGTTTCATACGGTTTTCGCTGCCGATGTTTCCGGACGCTTCGGTCTACTTCACCCCGCTCATCTTCGCCCTGTCGGTGATCGCAATCATCTACACCTCCCTGGTCGCGCTGGCGCAGGAGAGCATGAAGAAGCTGATCGCCTATTCGTCGGTCGCCCACATGGGCTTCGTGACGATGGGAATCTTCGCCGCGAACACCCAGGGCCTTCAGGGGGCGGTCTACCAAATGGTTAGCCACGGCCTCATCTCCGGCGCTCTCTTCCTTTGCGTAGGCGTGGTTTACGACCGGATGCACACCTACGACATCGCCGCCTATGGAGGTCTCGTGCAGCGCATGCCGCTCTATGCGGTGGCCTTCATGGTGTTCACGCTCGGCAATGTCGGGCTGCCTGGCACCACGGGGTTCATAGGCGAATTCCTGACCCTGATCGGCACGTTCCAGATCAACAATTGGGTCGCGTTCCTGGCCACGTTCGGCATTATCCTGTCCGCCTGCTATGCGCTCTATCTCTACCGGCGCATCATCTTCGGCGTGCTTGAGAAGCCGAGCCTGATGGGCATGACCGACCTCACGGGCCGCGAGATCGCAACCCTGCTGCCGCTCGGCCTGCTGATGCTCTTCTACGGCGTGCATCCGCAACCGATCATCGACGCCAGCGCGGCATCGATCGAGCAGATCATTCAGGGCTTCCAACACGCGATCACAGCGACCAAGACCGCGGGCCTATGACGGCGCCCCGGAACTTGCGCCGCCCATCATTTGTCTTTTGAACGAGCGATACTCATGCACGAGACCGCCATTTCTCTTCCCGTCGTCCTGCCGGAGGCGGTTCTGGCCGCGGGGGCCTTGGCGCTCGTGCTTTACGGCGCCCTGCGCGGCGAACGGGGGTCCAACCTCGTCAACGAGATCGCCGTCGGCCTGCTCGGCCTCGTATTGATTCTGATGGTGGCCAAGAATCGCCCGATGGGCGTCACTTTCTACGGCTCCTTCGTCGACGACGCCTTCACCCGCTTCATGAGCGCGATCACGCTGGTCGGCTCGCTGGTGACGCTTCTGCTGTCGGTCGAGTTTATGCGTCAGGAGCGGATTGGCGGCTTCGAATTCCCGGTCCTGATCCTGATTTCCACCCTCGGCATGCTGATGCTGATCGCGGCCAATGACTTCATAGCCCTCTACCTCGGTTTCGAGTTGATGAGCTTGGCGCTCTATGTGATCGCCGCTTATCGCCGCCATGACGTGCGTGCAACCGAAGCCGGCCTCAAGTATTTCGTTCTTGGAGCCTTGTCGTCGGGCATGATGCTCTACGGGATCTCGCTCATCTACGGCTATTCGGGGTCGGTTTCATTCAGTGCGGTCGCGGAAGCCGTGCATGATCATGCGAGCATCGGCGTGCTGTTTGGCCTGGTGTTCGTCCTGGCGGGGTTGGCGTTCAAGATCTCGGCCGTGCCGTTCCATATGTGGACGCCAGACGTTTACGAGGGCGCGCCGACGCCGGTGACGACCTTCTTTGCGTCCGCGCCCAAGATCGCGGCGATGGCGGTCCTGGTTCGAGTGATGATCACCGCCTTTCCTGGGATCGGAAACGACTGGCGCCAAATCATCACCTTCGTCTCCATCGCCTCGATGGTGCTTGGCGCCTTCGCCGCCATTGGCCAGCGGAACTTCAAGCGCCTGATGGCCTACTCGTCCATCGGCCACATGGGATACGCGCTGGTCGGCCTCGCGGCGGGCACCGTCGAGGGCGCGCAAAGCGTCGTCGTCTATATGGCGATCTATGTGGTGATGACGCTTGGAACCTTCGCCGCCATTCTGTCGATGCGCCGCAGCGGCCGCGCGGTCGAGACGATGGCCGATCTCGCCGGCCTGGCGCGGACCGATCCGGTTATGGCCTTCTTCCTTGCGGCAATGATGTTCTCGCTTGCCGGCGTTCCGCCGCTCGCGGGCTTCTTCGCCAAGTTTTATGTCTTCGCCGCCGCCATCAAGGCCGGTCTCTACGGCCTCTCCGTCATCGGTGTCCTGGCGAGCGCAGTCGGCGCGTACTATTACCTCAGGATCGTCAGGCTGATGTATTTCGACGAGCCGGCGCCGGCGTTCGACCGCCCGAGTCCAGTCGCGCGCATCGTGCTCGCGCTTTCCGGACTTGTTATCATCCTTTTCGTTTTCCTGCCCTCGCCGATCACCAACGCCGCGATGGCGGCCGCGCAGTCGCTCTTTTGACCGCGATCCTGGGGCTGGACGAAACGCATTCACCTTGGCGCGTGGTTCGATTCAGCGCGATCAATTCGACCAACGAGGAGGCGCGCCGGCGCGCGCTTGCAGGCGAATCGGACCGCTTGTGGATCGTCGCCGGTGAGCAGACGGCCGGGCGAGGCCGCCGTGGCCGCGCCTGGATCTCACCGAGGGGCAACCTTCACGCCACTGCACTCTTGATCGATCCGTGCCCCCCCGCGCTCGCGCCGCAGCTCGGCTTCGTCGCGGGCGTCGCGCTGGCGCGTGCGGCAAGCGACGCCGGCGCGGCCGACGTTGGCCTCAAATGGCCGAACGATCTTTTGCTGAACGGCGCGAAATGCGCCGGCGTCCTGGTCGAAGGGATCGGCCTCTCCGGCCGGCGCGTCGCGTATGCGGTCGGGGTGGGCGTCAACTGCGCGCACGCGCCGGAAGGGCTTGGTTACGCGAGCTCTCGCCTCGTCGGCGCGAGCGGGCAGGCGGTCGGCGCGGGCAAGATGTTCGAACGCCTGGCCGAGCGGTTTGAGGAGGCGCTCGGGGCCTGGAGCGAGGGACGGGCATTCGACCGCATTCGCGCAGCCTGGCTCGACCGCGCCCTGGGCGTTGGGCGACGCGTCGCGATCGAGACCAGCGCCGGCAGGCGTGAAGGCCTATTCGAGGGGATCGACGCCGGCGGTCGCCTCATCATGCGCTCCGAGCGCGGGCGCGAGAGCATCGAGGCGGCCGACCTCAATCTTGCACCTCCGTCGGACGGCGAGCGGCCGAACGCCTGGTCGCCTTCCCACCCTCCGGAGGGGCGAGCCTAATGCCGGACGACAGCGAACTCGTTTTCGCCCCGATGGGCGGGCTGGGCGAGATCGGCATGAATTGCGCCCTTTACGGCTATGGACCCGCAAATGCGCGCCAATGGCTGATGGTCGATCTCGGCGTGGCCTTTGCGGGCGAGGAATTGCCCGGCGTCGACCTCATCATGCCGGACCTCAGTTTTATCGAGAAGGCGAAGAGGAATTTGGCCGGAATCGTCATCACCCATGCGCACGAGGATCACATCGGCGCGCTCGCCGAGCTTTGGCCGGACCTCGGCGCGCCAGTCTACATGACGCGCTTCGCGGCGGGGCTCGCGGAGGCTCGCCGGCTCGGCGAGCCAGGCGCGCCCAAAATTCCGCTCAACATCGTCGCCCAGGGCGAGAAAGTCGCTATCGGCCCGTTTGTCGTCGAGTTCGTCGCCGTCGCCCATTCTATACCGGAAAGCTCCGCCCTCGCGATCCGCACCCCCGCGGGGCTCGTCGTCCACACCGCCGACTGGAAGATCGACCCGTCGCCGATCATCGGCCCGCCGACCGACGAGGCGCGCCTCAAAGCGCTCGGCGACGAGGGTGTGCTGGCGCTGATCTGCGATTCGACCAACGTCTTGCGCGAAGGCGAGAGTCCGTCGGAGCGCGATGTGGCCAAGACGCTGGCCTGGCTTATCGGCGAGGCGAAGGGCAGGGTGGTCGTCACCACCTTCGCGTCCAACGTCGCCCGCCTTCGCTCGGCCGCCGAGGCTGGATTCGCAGCCGGACGGCAGGTCTGTATTCTCGGGCGTGCGATCGAGCGCGTCGTCGCAGTTGCCCGCGAGTGCGGGATGCTCGATGGCGTGCCGCAGTTCTTGGGCATGGACGCATTCGAGCGACTACCCCGGAACAAGATCTTGGCGCTCGCCACCGGCAGCCAGGGCGAGCCGCGCGCCGCGCTCGCCCGGATTGCGGAGGACGAACATCCGACCGCGGAATTGAGCGCCGGCGACACCGTCATCTTTTCCTCCCGGACAATACCGGGCAATGAAAAGGCGGTCGGCAAGATCATCAACGCGTTCGTGACCGCGGGCGTCGAGGTCGTTACTGACCGCACGGCGCTCGTTCATGTCTCCGGCCATCCGCGGCGGGCGGAGATGGCCAAGATGTATGCCTGGGTTCGCCCCAGGATTGCGGTGCCGGCGCATGGCGAACCGCTGCACCTGAGCGAGCATGCCGCGTTCGCGATTGCGCAGGGGGCGCCGCAAGTCTTGCGCGCCTTCGACGGCGATCTCGTGCGCTTGGCGCCCGGCGACGTTTCGGTCATGGGCAGGGTCGCGAGCGGGCGGCGGTTGAAGGACGGCGCGATTCTCCTTCCGGCGGACCAGGAAAGCGTCGGCCAGCGCCGCCGGCTAGGCTTTGCCGGCGTCGTCTCGATCGCGCTCGCGCTGACCGCGAAGGGCGAAATGGCCGGCGACCCGGACGTGATGATCGCCGGCCTGCCCGAGCGCACGCGCGAAGGGGCGGCGATCGACGCGCTGATCGATGACGCGATCTTCGAAGCCTTCGAGGGCCTGCCTTCGGGCAAGCGACGCGATTCCGATGTCGTCTCTAGCGCCATCGAGCGCGCAGTGCGCAACTCGGTTAACGCGGTCTGGAGCAAGAAACCGCAGGTGCATGTGCTGGTGGTCGAAGTGTAGCCAGTGCTCCGCCGAACTCCAACCTCATCGAGCCGACGAGGGGCGTGCGGTTGTCATTCACGGGTGGCCGCGATAGGTCTTGCGAGCCATTGCATGGATTGCATTTGATCCAGGAATTCCGATGAAAGAGCTTGCGGGAAAGACAGCGTTCGTCACTGGCGCCGCGTCTGGCATCGGGCTCGGGATCGCCGGCGCCTTGGCGCAGGCCGGCGTGAAAGTCATGCTCTGCGACATCGAGGAAACGGCGCTTGCGCAAGCCGTCGAGGCGCTGAAGCGCACCAATGCCGATGTCGATGGGGTCAGGGCCGACGTGTCGCTCAAGTCGGAACTCAAAGCGGCGGCGGACGCCACGATCGCCCGTTATGGCAAGGTGCACATTCTCGCCAACAATGCGGGCGTGGGCGGCGGCGGGCCTTACGGGACTTGGAGCGAAGGTGGATGGGATTGGATGCTGGGCATCAATCTCATGGCCGTCATCTGGGGAATCGAGATATTTGGCCCGTTGATCGAAAGTCATGGCGATGGTGGACACATCGTCTCCACCGCCTCTATCGCGGGCCTGATCTCACGCGGCCTCGATATCCAGTACACCGTATCCAAATACGGAGTCGTCGCTCTGTCGGAAGGGCTGCGCGCCGAGCTCGCTCCGCGAGGGATCGGCGTGTCCGTCCTCTGTCCCGGGTTCGTCCGGACCCAGATCCTGGGCTCGTTGCGCAACCTGCCGACACGGTTCAGTCGCCCGTCAGAGGACAGATTGGCCGCAATGCGATCTTCCGAGATATTCAAATTCATTCAGGACCGCGTCTCGCATGGGGTCGACCCGTCTTATGTCGGGGAGCTTGTGCGCGAGGGCATCGAAAACGACTGGCCATACATTTTCACCGACCTCGAGTTCGAGCCGCTGGTCGAAGGCCGTTTTGTCGCGATAAAGGAGGGCTTCGACCGGATTCGCGGGCGTGAACCGCGTCGCTGACCGGTTGCCTTCGGACACTCGGCCGGCTTTGTCCGCCCGCCGCCCGCCTCAACCGGGGACCATATGATCGGAAAGCTGAACCACGTCGCCATTGCCGTGCCCGATCTCGAAAAGGCCGCGGGCGTCTACCGTGAAGCGCTGGGCGCACACGTCTCGGCCGCCAAGCCCGAGCCCGACCACGGCGTGACGGTGGTATTCGTCGAACTGCCCAACGCGAAGATCGAATTGCTTCATCCTTTGGGCGCGAACTCGCCGATCGCCAAATTCCTCGAGCGCAATCCCGAAGGCGGCATGCATCATCTCTGCTTTGAGGTCGAGGACATCATCGCCGCCCGCGACCAGCTCCAGGCCAGGGGCGTGCGCGTGCTCGGCGACGGGAACCCGAAAATCGGCGCCCACGGCAAGCCGGTCCTGTTTCTGCACCCGAAGGACTTGGCCGGCACGCTAGTCGAGATCGAGGAGGTTTGACGGATGCGGGATTCCGTCGCCGGAGACGGCACGAGCCGCCTCGGCGCGGACGGCATGCTCCTCACCACCGCCTTCCTGTGGGGCGTGACTTTCGTCGCGCAAAAATACGCGGCGGCGACCATGCCGGCGCTCGCTTTCGTCGCCGCGCGTTTCGTTGTTTCAGCCGCGGCGCTTGCGCCGTTTGCGCTCTGGGAATTCCGTCGGAAGCCGCATGCGCCGGCCCGTGACGAATGGCGACTCGCGCTCGCGATAGGCGTCACGCTGTTCCTTGGCACGAGCTTGCAGCAGGCGGGTATCGAGACGACGAGCGCGACCAACGCCGGCTTCCTCACCGCCTGCTATGTCGTACTCACCCCCTTCGTCGTCTGGGCGTTGACCGGCGCGCGTCCACGAGCGATCGTACTCGGAGCGGGCCTAATATCGCTCGTCGGCGCTTGGCTGCTTGCTTCGAGTGGCGCGCTCGGGCGCCCGAACCTCGGCGACGCGCTCGTGCTCATCGCCGATTTCGCATGGGCGACGGGGATCGCGCTGACGCCGATCTTCCTCGCCCGCTCCGGCCGGCCGCTGCTGCTTGCCTTCGTGCAATATTCGGTCTGCGCCGGGCTTGCGGCGCTGTGCTCGGCAATGTTCGAATCATTGGCCCCGGGCGCTCTCGTCGCCGCTGCGCCGACGATCCTGTTCGCGGGCGTCGTCTCCGGCGCGATCGCTTATACGATCCAGATCTTTGCCCAGGCTCACACGCCGCCCGCCGAGGCGGCGCTCATCCTGGCGCTTGAGGGCATCTTCGCCGCGCTTGCCGGCGCGCTCCTGCTCGGCGAACGTCTGACTGCCGTGGGCGCGCTCGGCTGCGCGCTGATTCTCGTCGGCGCAGTCGCAGTCGAGATCGGGCCGCTGTTCGGACGAAACGCCGCGAGTGGAGCCACGTGACAAAAGTGGAAAAACTCTCCCTTGCCGAAGCCCGGCGGATCGCCCTTGCAGCCCAGGGTTTTGGCGGCCGGCGCCCGGAAGGGGTCACGGCCGCGCGATGGCTGAGAACCATCGATCGGCTCTCCCTCCACCAGATTGATAGCGTCAACGTCCTGGTCCGCGCCCATTACCTTCCCGCCTTCTCTCGCCTTGGCCCCTATGATCGTTCGCTGATCGACACTGCGGCCTGGGGAAGCCGGAAGAAGCGGCGGCTGTTCGAATACTGGGCTCATGAAGCCTCGCTTCTGCCGCTGCCGTTGCATCCCCTGCTGCGCTGGCGGATGGCCCGCGCGAATCGCGGAGGGGCCGGCTGGAAGGGCCTCAGGCTCTTTGCCGGCGAGCGCCGCGCCGAAGCGGAGGCGATCCTGAACCGCATTCGCGCGGAAGGTCCCAGTGCAGCCTCCGACCTCGAGGAAAAGCGCGGCCGATCGGGCTGGTGGCAATGGGGAGACGTCAAACAGGCGCTCGAATGGCTCTTCTGGGCCGGCCATGTCACGACGGCGACACGGCGCGGCGGGTTCGAGCGGGTCTACGACCTGACCGAGCGCGTGATTCCGGCCGAGATCCTCGCCCTGCCGACCCCGAACGAGAAGGACGCGCAACGCGCGCTCGTCGAGCGTGCGGCCAGCGCGCTGGGCGTCGCGACGGCGCAGGAACTGCGCGATTATTTCCGACTTGGCCCGAACGACGCCCGAGAGGCGATCGGGTCGCTGCTTGAGGCAGGCGTTCTCGAGCCGGTCGACGTCCCCGGCTGGGCTCACGACGCCTACCTTCATCGCGACGCCCGCAGTCCGCGCCGCGTCTCGGCGCAGGCCCTTCTCGCCCCGTTCGATCCGCTCGTCTGGGAGCGTTCCCGCACGTTGCGGCTCTTCGACTTCCACTACCGGATCGAGATTTACACTCCGGCCGAAAAGCGCCAGCACGGCTATTACGTTCTTCCCTTTCTGCTCGGCGACAGTCTCGTGGCAAGGCTCGACTTGAAGGCCGATCGGCAGGAGGGGAGGTTGCTCGTCCATGCGGTGCACTTCGAGCCGCACGCCCCCTCAGACGCCATGGATGCAATCACAGAGGAACTCGCCGCGCTCGCGAAGTGGCTCGGTCTCGCCGAAGTCGTCCTGCCGACCAAGCCGCTCCGGCGGGCAGCGAGTTGACGTGACGGCGGCGTCGCTGACATATGCCTCCAGTCCGATAGCCCAGAGCCGTCATGGCCGGGCTTGTCCCGGTGATCCACGAGTTGCGCCTTTGTAGGGCGGGGTCGTTGACCCCGCCGGCGCGGTCAGCGACCGCGCCCTGCAACGGCGGCTCCTCACGTCATAGCCAGGCCAAGTCCAACCATGACGACGCGGGGCCGAATTTCGTTGCGAAGGTTACATGTCCAGCCTAACGCTGAGCAGTTCGACACTCGATGAGCGGCGGCGGCGGATTCTGTTTCGCGCCTGGCGCCGCGGCGTGCGCGAGATGGATCTCGTCATGGGCCGGTTCGCAGATGCGCACTTGCCGACCATGAGCGGAGGCGGAGCTGGCCGAGTTCGAGCGTCTGCTCGATGTCCCCGATCCGCAAGTCGTCGCCTGGATCATCGGCGGCGAGCCCCCGCCGCCCGAATTTCAAACCCCGCTGTTCGCGCGCCTGTGCGGGTTGCGCGAGGCTCCTAGGGGCGCCGACGAGACGCTGTGACCCCCATCGCTTCCGCCATCCGCCGCCTCGAGGAGGGCGGCGCCGTCACGCTGGCGCGCGCGCCCGAGGGCTATGACGCTTTCGTCGTCGCCGAGCTGACGCGGGCCCTCGCAAAGCACGGCGAGAGCCGCGCCGTGACGCTCGTCTTCGTCGCCCGCGACGGCCTCCGCGCGCAAGCGTTCATCGATGCGCTCGGCTTCGCGGCGCCCGAAATCGAGGCGCTGCACTTTCCGTCATGGGATTGCCAGCCCTACGACCGGGTTTCTCCCAATGCGGCGATTTCGGCCGAACGGATGACGGTGCTGGCGCGTCTCGCGCGCACCAAGGGGGCGGTCGAGCGGCCGCGCATTCTGGTCGCCGCGGTCAATGCCGTGACCCAGCGAGCGCCGCCGCTCGCGTTCGTCGCCTCGGCCGCATTTTCCGCTGCGCCGGGCAACAGCGTGCGGATGGAGGATCTTACCCGCTGGCTCGAGTTCGAACGGCTACGCCCGGGCGAGCACTGTGCGCGACGTCGGCGACTATGCCTCGCGCGGCGGCATTCTTGACCTTTACCCGCCAGGCAGCCCGGCGCCGATCCGGCTCGACTTCTTCGGCGACACGCTCGAATCGATCCGAACCTTCGATCCCGAGACCCAGCGCTCGACCGCGCAACTGAGGTCGCTCGATCTGGTGCCGGTGAGCGAAGCGAGGCTGACCACGGAGTCGATCCGCCGCTTCCGCCAGGCCTATGCCCAGGAGTTCGGCGCGCCGACCCGCGAGGACGACCTCTATGCCGCAGTCAGCGAGGGGCGCCGCGCGATCGGCCTCGAGCACTGGCTGCCACTGCTCTACGAAAGCCTCGACACTCTGTTCGACTACGTCGGAAACGCGCCCTTCGTGCTCGACGCGCGCGCCGAGGATGCGGCGCACGAGCGCATCGCCCTCATCGCCGACAACTATGCCGCCCGCCGCGCCGCCTATTCCGAGGATCCCGTCAAGGCGGATTACAAGCCGCTGCCCTTCACCCGCCTCTATCTGAGCGAAGACGAGTGGAAGGAGCGGCTCGCGACGCAACCTCTCGCGCGGCTCACTCCGTTCGAACCGCCGCCCGACGCCACTGACGCGATCGATTGCGGCGGACGGACCGGACGAAATTTCGCCCCCGAGCGGCAAAGCGAAGGGGCCAACGTCTTCGACGCAGCAGTCGCGCACGTGAAGGCGCTGCGCGGGCGGGGGCTTGATGTCATCGTCGCCGGCTGGAGCGACGGCTCACGCGAGCGCCTGAGCCACGTACTCGCCGAGCATGGCTTGAAGTCGCTCGATTTCGTCTCGTCCTATCGCCAGGCGAAGACAACGCGCGCCGGCGCGCTGCCGCTCGCTGTCATCGCCCTCGAGCAGGGGTTCGAGGCGCCCGGTTTCGCCATCATCGGCGAGCAGGACATTCTCGGCGACCGGCTCATCCGCCAATCGCGCCGCCGCCGCCGCGCTCAGGACGTTCTGGCGGAGGCGAGCGCGCTCACCGCCGGCGATCTCGTCGTCCATATCGATCACGGCGTCGGACGTTTCGTCGGCCTCCAGACGATCGAGGCCGCCGGCGCGCCGCACGACTGCCTTGAGATCCATTACGCCGGCGGCGACCGGCTTTTCCTCCCGGTCGAAAATCTCGAGCTCCTGTCGCGCTACGGCTCGGAGACCGGCGAACTCGACAGGCTTGGCGGAGCGGGCTGGCAGTCGCGCAAGGCGCGCTTGAAGAAGCGCGTGCGCGAGATGGCCGGGGAGCTGATCCGCGTCGCTGCCCAGCGGATGATGCACGCCGCGCCGCGGCTCACCGTCCCAGAAGGCCTCTATGACGAGTTCTGCGCCCGTTTTCCCTATGAGGAGACGCCGGACCAGGAAAGCGCAATCCAGGCGACCCTCGATGACCTCGCCGCCGGGCGTCCGATGGACCGGCTCATCTGCGGCGACGTCGGCTTTGGCAAGACCGAGGTCGCGCTTCGCGCCGCGTTCGCCGCCGCGATCAACGGCAAGCAGACCGTGATCGTCGCCCCGACGACGCTGCTTGCGCGCCAGCATGCGAAGAACTTCCGCGAGCGCTTTGCCGGCCTGCCGGTCGGGATTGGCCAGCTCTCGCGCATGGTCGGCGCCGCAGAGACCCGCGAGGTGAAGAAAGGCGTGGCCGAGGGCGCAATCGACATCGTGATCGGCACGCATGCGGTCTTGAGCAAAACCGTGACCTTCAAGGACCTCGGCCTGGTCGTGGTCGACGAGGAGCAGCATTTCGGCGTCGGCCACAAGGAGCGGCTGAAGGAACTGCGCTCGGAAGTGCATGTGCTGACGTTGTCGGCGACGCCGATCCCGCGCACGCTGCAGCTCGCGATGACCGGCGTGCGCGAGATGTCGATCATCGCCACCCCGCCGATCGATCGGCTCGCGGTGCGCACCTTCGTCTCGCCGTTCGACGCGCTGATCGTCCGTGAGGCGCTGTTGCGCGAGCGCTATCGCGGCGGCCAATCGTTCTATGTCTGCCCTCGCATCGAGGACCTCGAAGAGGCGGCGGCGTTCCTTCGCCAGAACGCGCCGGAGTGCAAATTCGTCACCGCCCACGGGCAAATGGCGGCGCGCGAGCTCGAGGACAAGATCGGCGCCTTTTACGATGGCAAATACGACATCCTCTTGTCGACCGCGATCGTCGAATCCGGCCTGGACATCCCGCGCGCCAACACGATGATCGTGCATCGCGCCGACATGTTTGGCCTGGCGCAGCTCTATCAGCTGCGCGGCCGCGTCGGCCGCTCGAAAGTTCGCGCCTACGGCTACTTCACCACCCCGGCCAAGGCGAAGATCACCCCGCAGGCCGAGAAGCGTCTCGCCGTCCTGCAATCGCTCGACACGCTCGGCGCCGGCTTCCAGCTTGCGAGCCACGACCTCGACCTGCGCGGCGCCGGCAATCTGCTCGGCGAGGAGCAGTCCGGCCACATCAAGGAGGTCGGCTACGAGCTCTATCAGCAGATGGTGCGCGAGGCGGTCGAGCGTATCAAATCAGGCGAGGAAGCGCCGGCCGAAGACATGTGGTCGCCGACCATTCAGCTTGGCGCGCCGGTGACGATCCCCGAAGCCTATATCCCCGACCTCCCGACTCGGCTCGCGCTTTACCGCCGCCTCTCCGCGCTCGAGGACGACGCCGAGATCGACGCGATGGGGGCCGAGATCATCGACCGCTTCGGGTCGCCGCCGCCGGAGGTCGGCCTTCTCTTGAACCTGGTGCAGATCAAGGCCCTCTGCCGCCGCGCCAATGTCGAAAAGCTGGAGGCCGGCCCGAAGGGCCTGACGCTCGCCTTCCGCGGCAAGTCCTTCGCCAACCCGACCGCGCTGGTCAGATGGGTCGCCGCGCAGGGCGACCGCGCCCGCGTCCGCCCCGACATGCGCATCGTCGTCACCGACGAGTTCGAGAAGCTCGAGGACCGCCTTGAGGGGACGCTCGTCATCATGCGCGAGATCGCGAAGATTGCGGGGAAGAGGTAAGGGGGTTGCTTGCTCTTCGACTCGGCGCCGCCAATCCCTGAATTTCTCAGGCTCGAACGAAACCATCGGATGGCTCGCTTTTCTGACTACGCTCTCGACGGGTTCGTCGGCCACCGACTCTCTTTGCTGACAGAGTGTGGCGTCAAACCAATTGACGAAGCGCCGGCGTGGCTTACAGTTTTCGTCCTCTGGCGCGAGCAGTGTCTCACCCGACATGCGCATCGTCGTCGCGGACGATTTCGACAGGCTCGAGGACCGGCTTGCGGGAACGCCGGTGGTGATGCGCGAGATCGCCAGGATAGCGGGGAAGCGGGGGTCGCGTCGGTGGCCGGCCCTTGTCATTCCCGCGAAAGCGGGAATCCAGCGTCTCATCAAAAGGTTGCTGGACGCCCGCTTTCGCGGGCATGACAAAGCGATATAGGATTGATAGGCGCTAAGACCATGGAAAAAATGCATTTCACTCGAATGGACGAGGGATCGGACGAGGATTTCAAGGTCCTCCAGCACGTCCATGAGCAGAACCTACGCGAACTGCCCGGCCGACTATTAGCGCTGCTCGCGGACTTGAGGAACGACACCGCCTACAACATCACCCGCTACGATCATTGCCTGCAGACTGCGACGCGCGCTTTGCGGGACGGGAAGGACGACGAATATGTTGCGGTCGCCCTCCTGCACGACGCTTGCGAGCGGCTTGGACCGTTCAATCACGGCGAAGTCATCGGCTCGATCCTCAAGCCGTTCGTCAGCCGCGACAATCTGTTCATGCTGACTCAGCACGGCCTGTTTCAGACCTACTTCTACGCGAAGCACCTCGGGCTCGACCCGAATGCGCGCGACAAGTTCATGTCCGATCCGGCCTACGAGCAGACGGTCGAGTTTTGCGCAAAATACGACGAGGTTTCCTTCGACCCCGACTACAAAAGCGAGCCGCTTTCAACTTTTGAACCGATGGTCAGCAAGTTGCTGACGAAAGCCTGGACGCCGCCCAAATAGGCTTGGCCGCGTCATTCCCATCTCTCGCATCGGGCTTTCAAGCTGCTCTCTTTCTGTCATGCCGGCGAAAGCGGGCATCCAGCCCTCCTTTGGCGAGATGGGGGAGACGGGGCAGGGGCGATGAGTTCCCCCATATTTCGGGAACGGCCTTGGAGGCGACGCCGCAAGATGGATCAAATCCCCACGACGCTCGTTATGACGATGAAATCATCGAGCAAGGAGTTTCCCATGCAACCCACCTGGAAGCCCCACGAGAAGCACGGACAGCTTACGGCGCAAAGCGATCTGCCGGACAGCGTTTACGCCTTTCCCAAGCAGCGCAAGGAGCCGCTGACCGACGCGAAGCATGTTCGCAACGCCGTCGCCCGGTTCGATCAGGTCACCGGCGTTTCCGACGCTGATCGAGAACTGGCGTTCGCCAACATCCGGAAGGCGGCGAAGCACTATGACGTCGAGCTGTCGGAGTCGTCGTGGCGCGAACTTGGGGTCCATCCGCAACCCCATCGCAAAGAGGCCGCCGCCAAAGGCGTTGCGACCAGGCGCGAGCGCGGCGAGTTGAAAGGCGCCGCGGCCAAAGGCGCCGCAACGCGCAAGGGCGAGCGCCGAGCGTAAAGGGAAGTCCCTCGCCAGGCGCCGCCTCGACAGCGCCGACGCGGCTTGAACGAATTCGCTTTGCGAAAATCAGAAACCGTGTTACCTTGATCCCGTCGCCGCGGATAGCCTTTCCTGCGGCAGGCCGACGGCGGAAGGCGGGAGGGGAAGGAGCGGACAAGATGTTTTTGCCTTGGGGGGTCGCTGCAACCCCTGGAAAAGGCTGAATTCGGACAAGGCGATCAAAGAGAATGCAAGCCTTTTCCTTTGATGCCCTTGGCCGGGGTTTGGCTAGGCTTTGCTGGACTTGGATAAATTTGGAGCAGGGAGCAATCACATGAAAGACCCGGCCAAGAAGCCTTCTCCCGCCCGTTCGGCGGCCGAGGACAAGCTCGACGAGGAGATCGAAGAGTCGTTTCCGGCGAGCGATCCGCCCGCCAACACGACGCCGACGTCCCTCGGCGGACCGCGTCGGCCGCAGGCGAAGCGCGCCGCCAAGCGCAAGCCCGGGCGATCCGGCTGATCGGTCATAGCAACGAGCGGACGACGAACGTCCCGCCGTCGTCGTCCGGAACGCCCTCATGCTCGGTCACGCTCAGTCTCTCGACAACCGCGAACCGCGGGCCCCGCCTCATTTCGGCGATCAGTGCTTCGACGCGCGCCGGCGGGCCTCGAACCAGAGCCTCGACCGCTCCGTCGGATCGGTTGCGCACCCAACCGGAGACGTTCAGTCTCAGCGCCGCGCGGCGGGTGAACTCACGATACCCGACCCTCTGCACGGCGCCTTCGACCACGAGGCGCCGGACGAGGATAGATGTCTTTTGCCCGGTCATTGTCGAGGCGCGTAACTGCCGCCGACAGGTCTGGCATGCGACAAAACGGAGGCGCTCATGAAGCTCGAAGAGGTGTTCGACATCGTCAGACGAAAACGGCTCGCGGTGGTCTCGACGGTCCACGATTCCGGGGCGCCCGAGGCCGCGCTGGTCGGCTTCGCGCTGACGGAACGCGACGAGGTTGTGTTCGACACTTTGGGGTCGAGCCGCAAGGCCGTCAACATCGTCCGCCGGCCCGCGGTCGCGCTGGTGATCGGGTGGGAGAATGACATCTCCATCCAGATCGAGGGCGATGCCCGCCGGCCGCAGGGCGACGATCTCGCTTATGCCAAGGCCGCATATTTCCGCGAGTGGCCGGACGGGCGCGCGCGCGAGAATTGGCCGGATATCGCCTATATCGTCGTAAAGCCGCGATGGATGCGCTATGCGAACTACGCCGGCGCGCCCGTGATCGAGGAATTCGCTTTGTAGCGCGACGGGGGCTCCCTATTGCCCCCGGCCAACCCGGTGTCTATATCCCATCGCTCGATCGCTTACGCCGATTGGTATCGGCGAGTGAGCTTGAGGAGTGTCGATGATCAACGTCACCTTTCCTGACGGCGCGCAGCGCGCCTACGAGCGTGGCGTTTCGGCTCTCGACATCGCCAGATCGATCTCGCCCTCTCTCGCCAAGCGCTCGGTGGCCGCGGTTCGCGACGGCGAGCTTGTCGATCTTGCCGACCCCATCGATAGAGACGCCGGTCTGGAGTTCATTGCCCGCGACGACCCACGCGCCCTCGGATTGATCCGCCATGACGCCGCGCATGTTCTCGCCGAGGCCGTGCAGTCGCTGTGGCCAAGCGTCCAAGTGACAATTGGTCCGGTAATCGAGAACGGGTTCTACTACGACTTCTATCGCGCCGAGCCGTTCACCCCGGAGGATTTTCCCGCGATCGAGAAGCGCATGCGCGAAATCATCGCGCGGGACAAACCGTTCAAGAGGACCGTCGTCTCGCGCGAGGAAGCCAAAGCCTTTTTCGAGAGGAAGGGCGAAGCGTTCAAGATTGAGCTCATCGACGCCATTCCCGTTGATCAGGACTTGAAGCTGTACAGCCAGGGCGAGTGGACGGACCTCTGTC
This sequence comes from uncultured Alphaproteobacteria bacterium, assembly GCA_963832305.1. Classification (GTDB taxonomy): domain Bacteria; phylum Pseudomonadota; class Alphaproteobacteria; order Rhizobiales; family Beijerinckiaceae; genus Roseiarcus. The sequence goes on from CAWHTU010000032.1 coordinate 92,556, forward strand.
GCGGGCCCCACATGACCTCGACCGGAAAGGTCGGCGACGCCTTCAGGCTGATGAAAGTCGCGGGCGCCTATTGGCGGGGCGATTCGACCAAGCCGATGCTGTCCCGCATCTACGGGACCGCGTTCGCCAACAAGCAGGAACTCGACGCCTATCTGAAGCAGATCGAGGAGGCAGAGCGGCGCGATCATCGCAAGCTCGCGCGCGAGATGGACTTGTTTCATACGCAGGAGGAAGGGCCGGGGTCGGTCTTCTGGCATCCGAAAGGCTGGACTCTGTTTCAGATTTTGGTCGCCTACATGCGCCGGCGCCTTGCCGCCGACTATCAGGAGGTCAATGCGCCACAGGTTCTTGATAAGCACCTGTGGGAGCTCTCCGGTCACTGGGGTTGGTATCGCGAAAGCATGTTCATGTGCCGTCCGGCCGGCGACGAGGCAGAAACCGAGGATCACCGAGTTTATGCGCTGAAACCTATGAACTGCCCCGGCCATGTGCAGATTTTCAAGCACGGTCTTCGCTCGTATCGGGAGCTGCCGCTGCGTCTCGCCGAGTTCGGCGCCGTCAATCGTTACGAGCCGTCGGGAGCGCTTCATGGGCTCATGCGCGTGCGCTCCTTCACCCAGGACGACGCGCATATCTTTTGCACCGAGGAGCAGCTTGCCGAAGAGTGTCACAAGATCAACGAACTGATTTTATCGGTGTATGGTCATTTCGGTTTCGACAAGATCGAGGTGAAGCTCTCGACCCGGCCCGAGAAGCGCGTGGGAACCGACGCCATGTGGGACCACGCGGAGGCCGTGATGACCCGCGTGCTGGACGAGATCCGACTTCGCCATGGCAACGTCGTCACGACCGCGCTCAGCCCGGGGGAGGGCGCTTTCTACGGGCCGAAATTCGAATATGTGTTACGCGACGCTATCGGCCGCGACTGGCAGTGCGGCACAACGCAGGTCGACTTCAATTTGCCCGAGCGTTTCGGCGCCTTCTACATCGCCGGCAACAGTGAAAAGACGACGCCGGTGATGATTCATCGCGCCATCTGCGGCTCGATGGAGCGCTTCATCGGCATCTTGCTCGAACATTACGCCGGCCACCTGCCGCTGTGGCTCGCGCCTTCCCAGATCGTCGTGTGTACAATCACCAGCGACGCTGATGACGCTGCGCTTGGATTCGCTGCCGCAGCGAAGAAGCGAGGCCTGAGGGTCGAGACCGACCTGCGCAACGAGAAGATCAACTACAAGGTGCGCGAACACTCAATGGCGAAGATTCCTGTCCTCATCGCTCTCGGCCGCAAGGAGGCGGGCGAAAACACGGTCACCTTGCGCCGGCTCGGCTCTAACGCGCAGACGACAATGAGCGTCGAGGAAGCGCTCGAAGCGCTTGTGACCGAAGCCGCGCCGCCGGACCTTCGGGGATGATCTTCCGTTTCGCCGACAAACGCGACATCATGGCGTAGAGTTCGAGGAGCGATGATGTCGCTTGAGACAAGACCGACCCACGTTCGTAGTGCCGTCCGCTTCCTTTTCCGCGGCGCGGAAGTTGTCCTCGATCGCTTCTCCCCGCGCGCGACCGTTCTCGACTGGCTACGCGATGAGATCGGAGCGAAGGGGACGAAGGAGGGTTGCGCCGAGGGGGATTGCGGCGCTTGCACCGTCATTCTGGCGCGACTCAAGGCGGGGGCGATTGCCCACGAACCGGTGAACGCCTGCATACTGCTCTTGGGCCAACTCGACGGAGCGGAACTCATCACGATCGAGGACCTTGCGGCGGCTGGCGAACTCCATCCGCTGCAGCGGGCCATGGTCGATCACCACGCCTCGCAGTGCGGTTTCTGCACTCCCGGCATCGTCATGAGTCTTTTCGCCGCCTATCACTCGGGAGCGCCTCAGACATATAACGGGCTTTGCGATCAGCTTGCGGGCAATCTCTGCCGTTGCACCGGCTACCGCCCGATCATCGCAGCTGCGCTCGAGACCTGCAGCGGCGCCCCTGCCGACCGCTTCGCTGCGACAGCGGGGACACGAGCGGCGGCGCTCGCCGCCCTCCTCGACAATGAAGATGTGTTCGTCGGCGATGAGTCAGCTTTCTTCGCTGCGCCAGCGAGCGTCGACTCCCTTGCAGCGCTTTATTCCCACTTCCCCGACGCCACCCTGCTTGCCGGGGCGACCGACGTTGGGCTTTGGATCACCAAGCAGTTGCGCGACCTGAAGCGCGTCATCTGGCTTGGCCGGGTCGCCGGGTTGGACCAAGTCCGGCCGAGCGCCGACAATGCGATCTCGCTCGGCGCGACGCTGACTCTGGCGGATGCCGAACCCGTGCTCGGCGCGATCCATCCCGACATGCGGGAGTTGTTGCGTCGCTTCGGCTCGAAGCAGGTGCGTGCGAGCGGAACTGTTGGCGGCAATATCGCCAACGGCTCGCCGATCGGCGACCTCGCCCCGGCGCTGATCGCGCTCGGGGGCAGGGCTGTTCTGCGCAAGGGCGCAAAGACCCGCGTGCTGCCTTTGGAAGACTTCTTCATTGCGTACGGTAAGCAAGACCGGGAGCCCGGCGAGTTCGTGGCGGCGATCGAGGCGCCGCGGCTAGAGCCCCATCAGCATTACCGCGCCTTCAAGGTCTCCAAACGCCTGGACGAGGACATTTCCGCGGTCATGCTTGCGGTTCGCGTCGACGTCGATGGGCGGCGCATTGTCGCTGCGCGCATCGCCTGCGGCGGCATGGCTGCGACGCCGAAGCGGGCCGCGAACGCAGAGCGGGCGCTCATCCGCGCCAACCTCGACAAACGCGCGAGCTGGCATGCGGCCTGCGCTGCGCTGTCTGTGGATTTCACCCCGCTGACCGACCAGCGTGCGAGCGCGGCTTATCGCAGGACAGTCGCCGCCAACCTTCTCGATAAGGCGCTGCTGGAGATCTCCGGCGCGGGCGCGCCGACGCGGATTGGGATGCTCCATGCCGCCGAATGAAGCAGTTGACCCCGCCCTTGCGACCTCGGTGGTTTATAGGCCGCTGCCGCATGACTCGGCCGTTCTGCATGTCCAGGGCGCCGCGAACTATGTCGATGATATGGGCGAGCCCGCGGGCACGCTGCATATCGCGATCGGCATGGCCGACAAGGCTTCTGGCAGATTGAAGACGCTGAACCTGGAGCGCGTGCGCGCCGCGCCCGGCGTTGTCGCAGTGATGACGGCAATGGACATTCCGGGCAAGAACGATATCGCGCCGGTGTTCGCTGACGAGCCTCTGTTCGCAGATCAGGAAGTTATGTTCCACGGGCAGGCGGTGTTCGCCGTCGTCGCCCGCACTCGCGACGAGGCCCGCCGGGCGGCGCGGCTCGCCAAGATCGAAATCGAGGCGAAGCCCCCAGCGGTCACGATCGCCGACGCGCTCGTCACCGGCGCGCGCGTGCAGGATGACTACGCCTTTGGCCGCGGCAACTCGGCGGCCGCGATCGGCAAGGCGTTGCACCGGTTGGAGGGTCAGCTCGCGATCGGCGGGCAGGAGCACTTTTATCTCGAGGGCCAAGCATCGTTCGCCTTTCCCGGCGAGGGCGACGAGATGACCGTGCATGCGTCGACGCAGGATCCGACTGAAGTTCAGCACATCGTCGCGCGCGTACTCGGAATTCCGGATGCGTTCGTCACCGTCGAGACGCGTCGGATGGGCGGCGGTTTCGGCGGCAAGGAAAGCCAAGCCTGCGCCTGGGCGGCGATCGCCGCGCTCGCCGCGCGCGTGACCCGCCGTCCGTGCAAGATCCGCCTCGACCGCGACGACGACTTTATGCTGACCGGCAAGCGCCACGATTTCCGCGCCGACTGGCGAGTCGGATATGACGATCGGGGCGCCGTGTCCGGCTACGACGTGATTCTCAACGCCCGCTGCGGCTGCTCCGCGGATCTGTCGCCCGGCGTGTGCGACCGGGCGATGTTTCACGCCGGCAACGGCTATTGGCTGCCCGATGTCTCGATCGCCACGCGCCGCCTCAAGACCAACACGGTCTCCAACACCGCCTTTCGCGGCTTCGGCGGCCCACAAGGCATGATCGCCATCGAGCGCGTGATGGATGCGATTGCGCGCGAGCGGGGTCTCGATCCGCTCGACGTGCGCAAGGCCAATCTGCTGCGGGCGGGCGCGGAGCGCACGCCTTATGAACAGGCGGTCGAGGACCACGAAACCCAACGCGCCATCATCGAGGAGCTCGAGGCGTCGAGCGACTACCGTTCCCGTCGCAAGCGAATCACCGCCCTCAACGCGGCGAGCCCGATCATCAAACGGGGCATCGCGCTGACGCCGGTGATGTTCGGCATCTCGTTCACGCTGATCCCGCTCAACCAGGCCGGCGCGCTGGTGCATGTCTATTCCGACGGCTCGATCCATCTCAATCACGGCGGCACGGAGATGGGGCAGGGGCTATTCACCAAGGTCGCCCAGATCGTCGCCGAAGAGTTCGGCGTGCCGCTCCATTTCGTACGCATAACCGCCACCAACACCGCCAAGGTGCCTAACGCCTCGCCGACCGCTGCTTCCTCGGGGACCGACCTCAATGGCATGGCGGCGAAGATCGCCGCGGGCGCGATCAGGGAGAGGATGGTTGCTTTTGCGGCGAGTTCGTGGAGCGTCGCGCCAGAGGCGATCGAGTTCCGCGACGGGCGCGTCTTCGCCGGCAACATTTCAATGAGCTTCGGCGAGCTCGCGAAAGCCTGCCGTCTCGCGCGCGTGCAGCTGTCGCACGCCGGCTACTACAAGACGCCGGAGATTCATTGGGATCGCCTCAGGGCGAAGGGGAGGCCATTCCTATACTTCGCTTACGGCGCGGCCTGCTCGGAAGTCGCGATAGACACGTTGACCGGCGAGATGCGGGTCTTGCGCGCCGATCTCCTGCATGACGTGGGCGCCTCGATCAATCCCGGCATCGACATGGGCCAAGTTGAAGGCGCATTCATTCAGGGCATGGGATGGCTGACGACCGAGGAGCTCGTTTACGACGCCGACGGCCGGCTTACGACCCATGCGCCGGCGACTTACAAGATCCCGGTCGCCTCCGACACGCCGCCGATCTTCAATACCCGCCTCTACACGCGGCCCAATCCAACGCCCAGCATCTACCGCTCGAAGGCCGTCGGCGAGCCGCCGTTGATGCACGGCATTTCCGTCTATTCGGCGATCCTCGACGCGGTGCACGCGTGCAATCCCAAAGGGCAGCCGAAGCTCGACCCGCCCTGTACGCCGGAATCGATCTTGAATGCGATTGCTTCGCTGAACAGGGGGCCTTGAGAGACGCGCCATGCGGGCGTTCCGCCGGCTCATCGACGCGATTGAAGCCGAAGGTTTGGCGGCGCTGGTGACGCTCGCGCGGGTCGAGGGTTCGAGCCCGCGCGAGGCGGGCGTACGCATGGTGGTTAGGCCGTCCGGCGGCTTTCATGGCACGATCGGCGGCGGGGCGCTGGAATTCGCCGCGCTCGACGCGGCGCAGGCCGCGCTTAGAGCGGGCCGCGGACCGGCCTTCCGCCGCTCGCTCGCGCTCGGGCCCGAGCTGGGGCAATGCTGCGGCGGGCGGGTCGAGTGGCGGGTCGAGACATTTGACGCACGCGATCTCGACGATCTTTCGACTTTGGCGATCGCCGATGGCGGAGGCTCGGCGACGCTCATGGCGCGCCTGGGGCCGGACGGGAGGGTCGAACGGGCTTTGAAGGCGGGCGAGGACGTGGAGCGCCGATCGACGCGGGAGCCTAGCGGCGGCGGATGGCTCGAGCCGATCGGGACGAGCGCGCGGGCGGTCTTCCTGTTCGGCGCGGGCCATGTCGGACGGGCGCTCGCGCTGGCGCTCGCGCCGCTGCCTTTCGCGGTGCGCTGGATCGATTCTCGCCGCGACGCGTTTCCGGCCGTGGCGCCCGCGAATGTGGCGCTGGTCTTCGCGCCGGAGCCGGCCGCCGAGATCGCCGGCGCGCCTGATGGGGCGCTGATCGTCGTGATGACCCATTCCCACGCGCTCGATCTCGAGGTCGTCGCCGCGGCGCTCAGCGCCGGGCGCTTCGGCTTCGTCGGGTTGATCGGTTCCTCGACCAAGCGGGCGCGGTTCCTGAGCCAGATGCGGGCGGCCGGCTTAGCCGAGGCCGCGCTCGCCCGGCTCGTCTGCCCGATCGGGGCGCCGGCGCTCAAGTCCAAGGATCCCGCGGTGATCGCCGCCTCGACCGCCGCGCAGCTTCTCCTCGTCAGCCAGGAGGCGGGGACGGGCGCAGGGGCGGCGCCTGGCGGCCCCATCCGAAAGAGGGCGGCCGCCGGAAGCCCAGACTGAATGCGGGTTACGAGGGTGTTTCACGTGAAACAGAAAACATATCTGTGATGTTATATATGCCACGCGAAGCTCGAAATTTAGCCAAATCCAGCAAAGCCCAGCCATCGCGGAGGTTATGTCCATCAAAAGAAAAGGCTTGGATTCCCTTTGATATCCTTGGCGAAATCGAGCCCTTTCAATTGGTTACGCCAACCCCCCGTGGGTAGAAAACTTTTCGGTCTCCCTTCTTTTCCGTCGGGGTCTTGTGGGACGCGGCTGCGTCTCTTGATGGGGCTCCAATCACATAAGTCGTCCTGAATCGCGACGCCGTCTGGGCTTCGGGCAGTGAGCCAACATAGCATGAATATGGAAAAGCCGAAAGCACAATTTCGCCGGGGCGCCACTCGCTCGCGGATAGCCATTTGATAGCAAGGACGAATTTCGGATGCGGGCTTTGTGTTCGCCCCGAATCGAGTGCGGCTTGCTCTCTCTGCCCCCGCGGAGCGAGAGCCTTCACTTCGATCCGCGTTTGCGCGCGACGCGCTTCCTCTTCGCCGGAGCCTTGGCCTTCGTTTTCGCTCTTGCTTTGGCCGGCGGGGCGATTCGCGCCTCGACGTCGGAGCCGTTGGACTTCAGGCGCTCGGCGATGCGGCCGACTTCCTCATCGGAGAGAATCGCCGGCCGGCCGACCGAAAGGGCGATGGCATATAGTTTGGCGAGCGTTTCGAGTTCCCGCGCGCGGACGAGCGCGGCCTCGAGCGTCGCGCCGGTCACGAGCGCGCAATAATTGCTGAGCAGCACCGCGTGGCCTTGGCCGAGCGCCTCGAGCGTGAGGCCCGCGAGCTCGGTCGTTCCGGCGGGAGCGTATCTGGCGCAGCGTACGATCGGACCGCCGAATAGCGCGATCATCGAATGGGCGGCGGGAATATCCTTTCGCGCCATCGCGAGCGCCGTCGCATAGGGCGACCGGAAGTGCATGATCGCGCCGATGTCGGGGCGGGCGCGGGCGATCTCGAGGTGGATGCGCCATTCGGTCGATGGCTTCAGCGGCCCCTTCCAGGCGCCGTATTCGCCGACGAGCGGCATGCGCGCGATCATCGCCGGCCTGAGCGCAGCGTAGCTCGCGCCGCTCGGCGTGATGAGAAGCGAATCGTCGAGGCGCGCCGAGATGCCGCCGTCAGGCGCGCCGCCGAGCCCGGCGGCTACGAGGCGCGCGCCATGGGCGATGATCGATGCGCGCAGAGCCTTCTCGTTCGCCGCCATACCCGCCGCTTTCGCTGAGTCGCGCTCTACGTGTGAAACGGCTTTTGACGGCGGATCGGCTGGGAAATCAAGCGGCCCGGCAGTCGCGTGAAGTTTACGGCGACAATCTTTGATCAGTCGAACTTACTCCCAGCCGACCTTTCGGCCGGCGTAACAAGTGTTCGCGATCACAGCGGCGGGAACGAGCTCGCCCGGATTTTGGGATTTGACTTCGCAATCGTGCACATTTATGTGCACGATTGCTCTTGTTCATGCACGATAACCGTATGACCCTCGAATCCCCACTCGCCCGGCGCGACGTCATCCTCGGCCGTCTGGCGCAGAACCAATCCGTTGTGGCCGCGGCGCTCGCGCTGGAGTTCGGGGTATCCGAGGACGCCATCCGCCGAGATCTGCGCGCTCTCGCGGCCGAGGGTCGATGCCGGCGGGTTTATGGCGGCGCGCTGCCGCTGTCGAAGGCGACCGCGCCGATGGCCGCGCGCATGGGAGAAGCTCGCGATCGCAAGCACGCTCTCGCTCGCAAAGCGGCTTCGCTCGTAAAGCCGGGACAGTTCGTGTTCCTCGACAGCGGCAGCACCAATCTGGCGCTCGTCTCCTGCCTGCCCGAGGACTTCGAACTGACGATTGCGACGAATTCAATCGACATCGCCGCCGCCGCCCTGCGGCGGTCTGACCTGCGCCTCATCATGGTCGGCGGCGCGGTCAATCTCGGCGTCGGGGGCTGCGTTGATGCGCCAGCGACGTTGAGCCTCATGCAGATGAACATCGATCTCGGGGTGCTTGGGGCCTGCGCGGTTTCCTCCGCGACCGGCGTTAGCGCCCATGACCTCTCCGACGCCACTTTCAAGCGCGCGCTGTTGGCGGCGAGCAGGACCCGTGTCGTCCTCGCCACCAGCGATAAATTCGCCGAGCGGGCGCCGCATCGCGTCGCCGAACTGAAGGACATCGACACCTTCGTCGTCGAGCACGACGCCGCCAGGGACGAACTCGACAGGCTGGCCGCCGCCGGATGCGAGGTCCTGATCGCCGACCAACCCACATGAGTTTCAGCACAGAAACGCGACTACCAGGAGTTTCAGGTCTGCTGACAGCGGACAGGCCGGAGACACGGTCCGCCACGCGGCTCGCCTTTCTGGTGGCGGGCTTTGCGGTCGCCTGCTGGGCGCCGCTCGTTCCGTTCGCCAAGGAGAGGCTTCAAGTCGACGACGGCGAGTTGGGACTGCTGCTGCTCTGCCTCGGCCTGGGTTCCGTCGCGCCGATGCTGCTCGCGGGCGCCATCAGCGCGCGGTATGGCAGCAGACCCATCATCCTCGTGGGCGGGTTCGGTCTTGCTGTCCTGCTGCCGTTGCTCGTCACGGCCGGATCGCCAGTGTCGCTGGGGCTGACGCTCCTCGCGTTTGGCGCGGCGCTGGGTTCCCTCGATGTCGCGATGAACATTCATGCGATCGAGGTGGAGCGCGCCGCCGCAAAGCCGCTGATGTCGGGCTTCCATGCGCTGTTCAGCGTCGGCGGCTTCATCGGCGCGACACTCATCACCTTCCTTCTGTCGTTGAATATTGTCCCAATTGTCAGCACGTTGTTTGCGTCCGCGCTGATGGCGATCGCGATGCTGCTCGCAGCTCCCCGTTTGCTGCGCGCCTCGCACACGGAGAAGACGCCGCTGATCGCCGCCCCGCACGGGATCGTTCTCCTGCTCGCCGCTCTGGCAGCCGTGATGTTCCTCGTCGAAGCAGCGATTCTCGACTGGAGCGCCTTGCTCGTCACCGGCAAGGGGCTCGTCAGTGAGGCGCATGGAGGGCTCGGCTACTCGATCTTCGCTATCGCCATGACTGCGGGACGATTTGGCGGCGATTTCGTCTCGGCGCGGACCGGCGATCGCGCGATTTTGTTTTGGGGCGGCCTGGCGACAATCGGAGGCTTCGCTATCGTTCTGTCGGCGCCGATTGCGTTCCTCGCCATGAGCGGGTTTCTGCTGATCGGCCTGGGAGCTTCGAACATCGTGCCGGTGCTGTTCCGCGGCGCTGGCGCGCAGCGCGTGATGCCGGCGGGTCTTGCGATCGCAGCCATCACAACCGCCGGATACGCGGGCAATCTTGTCGGACCGGCGCTGATCGGCTTCGTCGCCAAAGCCGCGGGGCTGCCGGTCGCGTTTTGCCTGCTCGCCGCGCTCGTCGGCGCGGTCGTCTTGAGCGCGCGAGCCGTTACCGCTACGAGCCTGAAAGGAGCCGGCTAGGCGGCCTAAGGGGTTGCCGCATGAAATGACCCAAGGCCAGTCCAAGGACGCATCGTTCATGAAAGTGCAATTCCAGACGGTCGATGTCTTCACCGACCGGCAGTTCGGCGGCAACCCTTTGGCCGTGATTCCCGATGCGCGCGGCCTTTCGGACGCTCAAATGCAGGCGATCGCCAATGAGTTCAACCTGGCCGAGACAACGTTTGTCTTGCCACCGGACGATCCCTCGAACACTGCCCGCGTGCGCATTTTCACGCCGCGCGCCGAAATGCCGTTTGCCGGCCATCCAAACGTCGGCACAGCGTTTGTTTTGGCGCGCCAGGACATGGGTTTCGGCAGGGGCCTCGATCGCCGGAACATGGTCTTCGAGGAAATAGCCGGACTCGTCCGAATGACGATCGACACGGATGAAGGTCTCGTCACGGGAGCGGCGTTGGCCGCGCCTCAACAACTCCGGATCATTCGCGATTTCGACGCCACGACGATCGCCAAGGCGTGCTCGCTTGATGCGGCGGATATTGAGACGCGCCGGCATTCACCGTGCCTCGCGAGTTGCGGCGCGCCATTCGTTGTCGCCGAAGTGCGTGATCGAGCCGCGCTGCGGCGAGCACAGCCGCGCATGGATGTCTTCCTCGCCCATTTGCCCCGCGACGAAGCGACGGGAATTCATCTCTATGTCGAAGGCGCAAAAGAGGGCGCGGACTTTCAATCGCGAATGTTTGCGCCGCTCCATGGCGTGTTCGAAGACCCTGCGACCGGCAGCGCGAATGTCGCGCTTATCGGGCTCCTTGCCCATTTGCGGCCCGAATTGTCGTTGCGTCTCGAAGCCGCCATCGGACAGGGCGTCGATCTCGGACGACCGAGCCGGATGCGGGCGGTCGCCGAAAAAGAGAACGGCGTCGTTATTCGAACTTTCATTGGCGGCGACTGCAAGCCGGTGATGTCCGGTTCAATCGACCTGCAATAGAGCATTCTGATCCGAGCGCCGCTTTGCCGTATAGTGACGTGGTCCGGCGGCTTGTTCGGGAGGAGGCCAGGTGTCGCGATCTCATTCCGCCAATCTCTTCGATCTCGTCGCCGCGCGGGCGCCGAATTCGGAGAAGCTCGCCCTCGAGACCGCCGACGCCACGTCTCTGACTTATGGCGAGCTTTTCGCCCGCTCGGCCCAGGCGGCGCGTGCGCTCGTCGCGCTCGGCGTCAAGCCCGGCGACCGCGTCGCGGCGCAGATCGAAAAATCGACCGACGTGATCGTGGTCGCGCTCGCCTGCTTTCGCGCCGGCGCGGTCCTCCTGCCGTTGAATACCGCCTATACGCTCGCCGAGCTCGAATATTTCCTCGGCGACGCCGAGCCTGCGCTGATCCTCTGCCGGCCCGATTGGCTGGAGCCGGTTCGGGCGCTCGCGCTGAAGCTTGGGCTGCCGCGGGTCGAAAGCCTCGGCGTGAAGCGCGATGGAACCTTCGCCGGGAGAATCGCCGCCGCGCCGGCCGCGTTCGAGACGGTCCCGCGCGCAAGCGGCGATCTGGCCGCGATCCTCTACACCTCGGGCACGACCGGCCGCTCGAAAGGCGCGATGCTGACGCATGAAAACCTGACGTCGAACGCGCTGACCCTTGTCGAGTGCTGGCGCTTCGCTCCCGCGGACAGGCTCATTCACGCGCTGCCGGTTTTTCATACCCACGGGCTGTTCGTCGCGGTCAATGTCGCGCTGATCGCGGGAGCGACGATGATCTACATGAACAAGTTCGATCCCGACGCGGTGATCGCGGCGATGCCGAGGGCGACGTCGATGATGGGGGTGCCGACCTTCTACACCCGCCTCATCGACCATCCCGGCCTTGATCGCAAGGCTTGCGCCAACATGCGTCTCTTCGTCTCGGGCTCGGCGCCGCTGCTCGCGGAGACGCACCACGCCTGGCGGGAGCGGACGGGCTTTGCGATCCTCGAGCGCTACGGCATGACCGAGACCAACATGATCACGTCCAACCCTTATGACGGCGAACGCCGGCCGGGGACGGTCGGTTTCGCGCTGCCGGGGGTGAGCGTCAGGATCGCGAACCCGGACGACGGAGCGCCGGTTCAAGCAGGCGAAGTCGGCGTCATCGAGGTCAAGGGGCCGAACGTATTCGCCGGCTATTGGCGGATGCCGGAGAAGACGGCGCAGGAATTTCGCGCGGACGGCTTTTTCATCACCGGCGACCTCGCCCGTGTCGACGGGCAGGGCTATATCCACATCGTCGGACGCGCGAAGGATCTGGTGATCTCCGGAGGCTTCAACGTCTATCCCAAGGAGGTCGAGAGCGAGATCGATGCGATCGAGGGCGTGCTCGAGAGCGCCGTGTTCGGCGTCGCCCACGCCGATTTCGGCGAGGGCGTGACCGCGGCCGTCGTGCCACGTCCGGGAGCGGCGCTGACCGAGCGGGCGATACTGGCCGCGCTCGGCGGCCGGTTGGCCAAGTTCAAGGCGCCCAAGCGCATCGTCATCGTCGAATCGCTGCCGCGAAACGCGATGGGGAAGGTGCAGAAAGCGGCCCTGCGCGAAGCGTACAAGGACATCTACCGCGCTTGAGCGCCAGTTTCTCGCCGCGCGAAAGGCCGACGAAATGAGTGAGGACGAGAGTCATCGTCACGGGCATGGGCATGGGAGCGCTCACGCTCACGATCACGGAGAGGCTCACCGACACGATCACGCGCCGGCGAGTTTCGGCAGGGCCTTCGCGATCGGCGTGGCTCTCAACCTTGGGTTCGTGATCGTCGAGGCGGTCTTCGGAATCCTGAGCAATTCCGTCGCCCTGCTTGCCGACGCAGGCCACAATGTCGGCGACGTCCTGGCGTTGGCGGTCGCGTGGCTCGCGAGCGAACTGGTGAAGCGGACGCCGACGGCGCGGTTCACCTACGGCCTGCGCGGCTCGTCCATTCTCGCGGCGCTGTTCAACGCGGTGTTCCTGCTGGTGATTGTCGGGGCGGTCTCGTGGGAAGCGATCAGGCGGCTCGGAGCGCCGGAGCCGGTCGCGGGCAAGACGGTGATGATCGTCGCCGCGATCGGCATCGTCGTCAACGCCGTGACCGCCTGGATGTTCGCAGGCGGCAAGGGCGACATCAACGTGCGCGGCGCGTTCGTCCACATGGCTTCGGACGCCCTGGTGTCGGTGGGGGTCGTCGTCGCCGGTTTTGTGATCTTGATGACCGGCTGGCTGTGGCTCGATCCGGTCGTGAGCCTCGTCATCAACGCCGTGATCGTCTGGGCGACCTGGGGCCTGTTGCGTGATTCAATCGGCATGGCGATGGCCGCTGCGCCCTCGCGCATCGACCCTGCGGCGGTGCGGGCGTTCCTCGCCGGCCGGCCGGGCGTGGCCAGCGTTCATGACCTGCACATCTGGGCGATGAGCACGACGGAAGTCGCCCTCACGTGCCATCTGGTCATGCCGGGAGGCCACCCTGGCGACGATTTCCTGAATCGGCTGGCGGCGGAATTGGCCGGCGAGTTCCGCATCGGCCATTCGACGGCGCAAATCGAGATCGACCCTGCCTGCGCCTGCGCGCTCGCCCCCGACGAGGTCGTCTGAGCGCGGCCGGGGCCGAGCGCGGCTTTTCCCGCCTACCCGAGCCGTCCCGAGGCGTGGGCAAGGATCGTGTAGACCTTCCCGGTGTTTGACAGGAGATAGGCCCGCCATTGCGCGCCGTCGCGGTCACTCTGGCTCACCTTCGCCAACAGGCGCTCGAACTCCTGCATGTATCGCGTCGTCGTGTCGCGGAATGCCGGGTCGGAGCGATAGCGGCGCCGGATCTCGTCGAACGCCTGCTGGCCGGCCTCGGTATAGAGGCGACGCGAGACGGCGGCGGTGTCGCCGCGCCGCCATCGGTCCCACATCTCGACCGCCGCCGCATTGTCGATGAGGCCGGAGATTTCCAGCGCCAGCGCGTCGAGCGTCTCCGCCGTCTTGGGGGAGGGGGGCGCGGGCTCGTCGCGCGAGGCGGCGGCGAGCAGGCTCGAGAGCCATCCCGCCTGGCCGCGGTCGGAGGCTGATGCGGGCGCTGCGGCGGGATGCAGCCCGGCGGGCGTCGCCGCCGGCCAGGGCTGGGCCGGTGTGCGGCCGAGCGGCGGGCTCGCATCCGAAACGGATCCGATGAGCCCGGGCGGCGGGCTCTCGATTGCCGGGGGAGCGATCGCTTCGCCGATCCGCGCCAGCGCGGTCTCCCGCGGCGAGGGCGCCTCGAGGCTACGCAGGTTCGTCTCGGCGCCGCGCGGCGGCTGCGGTTGGTCGAAGCGGGCGCCGGCGCCGACAGCCGTCGCGGCGACCGGCGGCGCCGGCTCGGCGACGTCGAAGGCGCCGCCCGAGTTGGCGACCAGAGCTGCGAGCTCCTTCAGCGCCCGGATCTGGTCGGAAACGACCCGCCGCATTGCTTCGGCGGTTTCGCTTGTCTCTTGTGGCAGATCGAGGACTCCGCGGCGCAGCTCCCGGCGCGTCTCGTCGAGCTCGCGCTGAACCTGGCTCGCCATCTCCTTCACTTCATCCACCGATTGGCGGAATTGGTCCGCGGCCTGCTCGAGAGCGCCGGCGAGCTGGACGTTGGTCTGTTCGAGGGTCGCCTGGAGCGTCTGCGCGGTCCGCTCGCGCTCCTTGGCTGCGGTGTCGCGAATGGTTTCGAACTGGCCGGCGACGGCGATCGAGGCGCCCCTCGTGGCCGAGGCGAGGGTGGCGCTGATCTCCTGGGCGCGAGCCTGCGCCCTGGCGAAACTGTCCTCGACGTTCGCGGCAAACCGTCCGAGCGTCGCCTCGAATGCCTCGCTGCGGCCAGCAAGGTCGCCGATGAGCGCCTGCAGGCTGCTTTGGCGGTGGTCGAGCGCGAGATCGAGCGAGCGCTGCTGCTCGGTGAGATCTCGTCCGACCGCGGCCAGGGTTTCGGCGTGCTGGGCGAGCTGCCCGGCGAGCGCGCCGGCGTCGGATTGGGTGGCGGAGGAGATCCGGCCGAGCGCCGTCACCTGCGAGGCGATGGCGCCAAGCGCCTGCTGGAATTCGTCGACTCGCGCGGCGAGCCCGCTCTGGACGGCGGAAAGCCGATCGCCGGCGGATCCAATTTCCCGGTCGATGACCTCGCTCGTATGGCCGAGGTTGTCGATCACCAGCGTGAGTTCATTGCGCAGCCGGTCGCCGGTGCCCGAGAGCGCCCCGACCGAGTTTTCCGCGCTGCGGGCGACGGCCTCGCCCAGCGCGGCGCCGGACGCCGCGACCTGCTCGGTCAAACGCTGAAGCAGCCCGTCGATCGCCTCGGCCGAGCGTTGGGTCGTCTCGGCGGCGACGTCGCGCAGCGACTGGCTGGAATCGGCCACTTCGGAGCGCAATTGTCCGGTGAGCGCGCTCAAGGCGCGGACGGGATCGGCCGCGCTGCCGTTGACGGCGGCGATGAGTTCGTCGGTCCGCCGGGTCAAAAGCGACGCGAGGCTTACCATCTGCTGGTCGAGCGTCTGGATTGCCCGCTCGCCGACGCCGGCGATCCTCGCCGACACATCCTCGCCACGCTCGCCGAGCGTCGACACGAGCTCCGCGCCCCTTCCTTCGATGATTTCGCGCAGCTCTTCCACCCGCGCCCTGATCGCGCCGGTGACGCTGGCTCCGCGCGCCGCCCAAGCCGAATCGGCGTCCGACGCCGTTCTCGCCAGCGCCTCGCTCATCGCATGGATGCGCGCGGCCAGGCGCTCGTCGATGCTCTCGGCGTTGCGGTTGGCCGCCTCGACCAGGTCAGACAGGCGCGAATTGATGATCCTCGTGCTTTGATCCGCGGCCTCGGAGAGAGCCGCAAGGCGCGCGTCGAAGATCTGCGCGCTCTGCCTGGTGGCGTCGACCACGACGACCCGGTGCGAGTTCGAATGCGGCGCCAATCGAGGCTTTGTGTTGATCGAGCAGGCCGGAGACGCGCTCAGTGTGATCGCTGACCTTGTCCTCCAGCTCCGCCCTGCTCGAATCGAAGTGCCGGCTCAGATCCTGCATCGGCGCGACGACCTGGTCCTTGAACTGATCGACGCTGACGCCGAGCGACCGGGAGACCTCTTCGACGCGGCCGGTCAGGGTCGAATTGATGTCGCGGGCGACCGCCGAAAGCGTCTGGGTCAGCTCTTCGGCTCGCCGCTGCAGGGTTTCGCCGATCTCGGTTGATTTGGCGTCCATGCCTTGCGTGAGCTCGCGACCGCCGTCGCCGAGCGTCTTGGCGGTCTCGAGGGTATGGCGGGCGAGCGTTTCCGTAAGTGCGCGGCCGCGCTGGGCGAGCGCGTCCTCGATGCGCATGAGCAGGCTTTCGAGCGTCGACGAGACGTCCCGCAGTTTCGCTCCGGCGCGCTCCTCGACGGCTTGCAGATGGGCGTCGAACAATGCGGCCGCCTCGTCGTTGCGCTGGCCGAGCTTCTCGTCGATCGCCCCGCCGCGGTTGACGAGAGTGTCCTCGATCTGGGCGAGCTTGGCGCCAAGATCGGCAGTGAGCAGGGCGGATCGATCGCCAATCTGCACGACAAGGTCGCGGCCGCGCCCGTCGATTGCGCCCTCGAACCGGGCCAGGGCGTCTCCGAGCGAGGTCTCCATCCTGCGCGAATGGGAGCCAAGGGCGAGATCGACCGCATCGCGATGAGCGGCGATAGCGGCCTCGAACTGCTCCGCTCGCGCAGCCGAATTTACCGCCAGTTGATCCGAATAGTCGCCGAAGCGCTTATCGAAGTCGTCGCGGCGGGCGTTCATCATCGCGTCAATGGCGTCGAGATGCCCGGCGATGCGCGCGTTCAGCTCGTCGGAATGGACGCCCAAGCGATCGATGACATTGTGCCCGCTTTCGCCCACGAGGCCGTCGAGCGCCTCCAGATATTGGCGCATGTGATCGGTCTGTTGCGACACGGCGTCCACGAGGCGTGCGCCCCGGTGGTTGACGATGCCGTCGAAGGCCGCGATCTGCTCGCTTAGCGTGTCGTGCACATTGCTCGCTCCGCTGGCCGCGGCAGCCGCGACGTCGCTTGCGAGCGCAGTGAAGCGTTCGTTGATCTGCGCTGTCTCGGCGTTCATCCTCGCCAGCGATTGCGTTGTCGACGCCTCGATCTGCGCTTGCGCGATGGCGCCCTCGGCCGAGATCGCGCCAACGAGGCGGCGCGTCGATTCGTCGAACAAGGTCTCGAGCGCGCCATTCTGCGCCTCGACCGCTCCGCGCAACTGGGTCTCGCGGGTGTTAAACTGCTCGCCCCACCGCCCGGTTGCGGCGTCAAGGATCGCAGCGGCGTCCTCGGCGCGGTCCCGGATGAGGGAGGACAATCGTTCGCTCGATCCGGTCAGCCTGTCTTCCAGGACCTGGCCGCGCACGACAACGGTGTCGTGAAGGCGGTCGGCGGCGTCGTTCAGGCGCGTGACGAGGCTGTCGCCGTGCACCACGATGGTGTCCGAAAGCCCGGCGCTGCCGGCCTCGAGCCGCTCGATGAGCGCATTCGATCGGATGCTGAAGTCGCCCACGACTGCATCGGTCGTCTGGCCGAGCCTATCGGCGACCAGGTCGCCCTGGGCGCGGATCGCCTCGACCGCCTCGGCGCCGCTCGAGCTGACGCGCCCGACCACATCGTTTGCAAAGGCGTCGACGGCGTTGCGTGTGGCCGCTGAGGCTTCGGCGAGTTGGACTGCGACCGAATTGCCCTGGACGCGGATCGCTTCGACCGCGTGCAGGGCGCTCGTGCTGACGCGGCCGACGATGTCATCCGCGTGCGCGGCGACCGCATTTCGCGTCGCCGTCGAGGTCTCCAGCAGTCGATCGGCGACGGAGTTGCCGTGGAAGCGAATCGCCTCGACGGTTTCGGCCCCACTGGCGCTGACGCGGCCGACTATCTCGTCGGCGTATGCCGCCACGGCGCCGCGGCTCGCGGCCGAGGCCTGGGCGAGCTGGTCGGCGACGGAGTTGCCGTGGAAGCGAATCGCTTCGACGGTTTGCTCTCCGCTGGCGCTGACGCGGCCGACCACCTCATCGGCGTATGCCGCCACGGCGCCGCGGCTCGCGGCCGAGGCCTGGGCGAGCTGGTCGGCGACGGAGTTGCCATGCAGGCGGATAGCGTCGACGGTTTGCGCCCCGCTGGCGCTGACGCGGCCAACGATTTCGTCCGCATATTCGGCGACGGCGCCGCGCGTCGCCGCCGACGCCTGGGCGAGTTGGGCGGCGACAGAATCGCCTTGGGCGCGGATCGCTTCGACGGTTTGCGTTCCGCTTGCGCCGACGCGGTTCACGACCTCGTCGGCATAGGCGGCGACGGCGCCGCTCATCACGGCTGACGCACCGGCAAGCTGGGCGGCGACCGAATTGCCGTGCGCGTTGACGGTGTCCGCGGCCTCCGACAGGCGCGATGCAAGGAGATCGGCATGGGCCGTGAGGGTTCGCGCGGCCTCCGCGCTGCTCGAGGAAACGCGGCCCACGACGGCGTCCGCATGGTCGCCGACGGCATTGCTTGCTTGAGCGGCGGCGTCGGAGAGGCGATTGGCCACCGAGTTGCCGTGGGCGCGAATCGCATCGAGGACCTCGGCGCTGCTCGCGTTGATGCGGCCGACGATGTCGTCGCTATGAGCCCCGAATGCGCCCGAAAGCGCGAGCGACGCCGCGCCGAGTTGATCGGAGACTGCGTCTCCGTGTCCCTTGATCGCCTCGACGGCGCGGGCGCTGCTGCTGCTGATGCGGCCGACAACCTCATCGGCGTGAGCGCCGACCGCGCTCCGCGCGAACTCCGCCGCGTCCGCGAGCCGGGTCGCCACCCGATCGCCATGCGCGTCGATCGCCTCGACGACTGAATCCTGCGAGGTCTGAATGCGTTCGATGAGATTGTCGCCGCGCTCGCCCAGGCGCGACAGCAAATTGTCGCCGACCGCCTTGAGGCGGTTGTCGACGTCGCCGACCCGGGCCAGGATTTCGCCCGCGGCCTTCTGGCTCGTGTCGGCGAGGCGCTCGGCGAGGCTTTCGCCGAGCCCGGCGATCGACACGTTCATCCGCGCGCCTTCGGCGACGATGCGCTCGAGCGTTGTCGACCCGGCGCCCTCGAGGCCTCGGGCGACGTCGTCCGACGCAGTCCCGAGCGACGCAGTCAACCGTTGGCCGGTTTCGGTCAGGCGCTCGCTCAGACTGGCGCCGGCCGAGTTGAGGTCTGCCGCGATGCTGTCGTGAGCGGTCGCGATCGCGTCGCGGACCCGCGTCCCGCTGGTCACGATCGCCTCGCGCTGATCGGCCATTTCGGCGATCAGCAACCGGATCCTTCGCTCATTGTCGGAATACGAGCGCTCGAGGGTCGAAACCTCAGACTGCACCCGAGTCTCAAGCTCGGCCGCGCGTGCAAGCGCGCGTTCGACCCCATCGCCCATCGACGTGAGCTCGCGACGAATGGCTTGGGAGAGGTTCGCCATGTGCTCGCCCGCCGTCGCCTCGGGCTCGGCCAGGCGGACGGCGACCTGGGAGATCGCGCGCGCCGACTGCCTGAGCTCGCGCAGGCGCCGCGAGAGAGCGGCAAAGGCGAACATGCAAAAGATCGGCGCCAGCGTGGCCAGCAGGAAGAGCGGGGTCTCGGGCCGCAACAGCAGCTCGACGGGGCGCGCCGGGGCCGAGGGCCACAGGGCGGCATAGGCGTATAGCCCGCAGACCGCCGCCCACAGGAGCGAGCCGATCAGGGCGAGGATGAATGGCGTCCGGCTCGCCGGACCCGCATTCATCGCCTGCAGGATCGCCCCGACGGTCTCGCGGTCGTCGTTTGCCGGCGCGGCGGTGGGAATCGCTGGCTTTGCTTCGCTCTCGGGAGCGCTGGCGGTTGGCGAGGGCCCGGGGCGGAGCAAGGTCGAGGGCTCGGCGGCGAGCGGGCTTGGCTTGAGAACCGGGGTTGCGGTCGTCGCCTTGGTAGGGATGAGTTGAGGGACGGCTGCGCTCTCGACTGTGACGGCTTCGTCCTCTTCGGTGAGGTTCAGCGCGCTTTCGATCGCCGACATCGCCGCGGAAACAGGATCCGTCGCCGGATTTTGTTTTGCCATCGTGTGCGCCTCACTCCATCGGCGCCGGCCGACTGAACGACCGGGCCGCACGCCAGCGTTCTACGGCTTCCCTTGCCCGAACCAAACGCTGTGAATTAACCACGTTGCAGTCTACCGCCGCGCCTCAAGGATGAAAACCGCGCCCGCCGCTCATCTTGCAAACGTCGTTAACGGTTCGGTTACCATGTTTTTCCATAGTCTTCAGCCGATTATCGGCCGCGGCCGCCTGCCGGCGCGTCGTTTCCGGCGGGTCGCAGACTGGCGAGGGGCCATGCTTGAGAGTCCGGGAGCCTCGAAGCTGGCGCAGACCGGTTCAAATCGGGACGAATTGACGGCGGGCGAGTTCGATCCACCCCTCGACCTTGTCCATCTTGCGCGCCAGTGCCTCGGCGATCACGAGCTTGAGGCCGAACTATTGGGGCTGTTCCGGCTGCAGGCGCCGGCGCTGACCGCGCAACTCGCCGATCAGTCGCTTTTGTCATTGGAATCAAAGGCAAAACTCGCGCATAAACTACGCGGCTCGGCGCTTTCGGTCGGCGCCGGGCGGGTCGCCCGGGCGGCGTGGCGCATCGAGGAATTGGCCGTCGCCGCCGGCGCCCGGTCGCAGGATCACGGCCCACGATTGGACGAAGCCGATGGAATCACCGCCCTTCTATTCGCGGTGACCGAGGCCGTGGTCGAAATCAATCGCATTTTGGGCTAGGCCGCCCGAAGCGCCTCCGCCCGCATAAGCGTCTGGGGATAAGTCTCACCGGGCTCGCCCAGCCAGCCGCCGACCGAGACGAAAACGCCCATCCAAACGCTCTTCCGGCGCCGCCGCGCTTGCTATATGAGGGCGCGCGACAAAGGCTCAAGCCAATTTCCGCGTCACGGGCGCAGGACGCGGCTCCTCAAGGAAAATCCGGCTAGATGACGAAAGTGACATACATCGACGCGTCGGGACAGTCGCGCACGGTGGAGGCGCAGATCGGCTCGACGGTGATGGAGACGGCGCTTCGCAATTCCATCCCCGGCATCGAAGCCGAATGCGGCGGGGCCTGCGCCTGCGCGACCTGCCACGTGTATGTCGCGCCGGAGTGGGCGGAGGCTACCGGGAAGGCGTCGCAGATGGAGGAGGACATGCTCGATTTTGCCTTCGAGGTGCGCCCCAATTCGAGGCTCTCCTGCCAGATCAAAGTCAGCGAGGCGCTGGACGGCCTCGTCGTCACCACGCCCGCCAAACAAGGATAGGAAGCGAAGGAACCGCATGAACGAAGTGTTGTCTACCGACGTCGCCATCATCGGCGCCGGGCCGATCGGACTATTCGCCGTGTTCGAGCTCGGCCTCCTCGATATCAGGTGTCATCTGATCGACATCCTGCCGAAGGCGGGCGGCCAATGCGCGGAACTCTATCCGGAGAAACCGATCTACGACATTCCAGGCTTCCCGGTGATCTCGGGCCAGGAGCTCGTAGATAATCTGATGAAACAGATCCATCCGTTCGGGCCCAAGTTTCACCTTGGCGAGATGGTGGAACGGATGGAGGTCGTCGGGACGGCGGAGCGGCCGCAGTTCCGGATCGGAACCGACAACGACAAGACGATCGAGGCCAAGTCGGTATTCATCGCCGCCGGAGGGGGATCGTTCCAGCCGAAGAAGCCGCCGATTCCGGGGCTCGACGCCTACGAGAACAAAAGCGTCTTCTATTCGGTGCGCAAGATGGACCATTTCAAGGGAAGACGGGTGGTCATCGTCGGCGGGGGCGATTCCGCGCTCGACTGGGCGCTTAACCTGCATCCCGTCGCCGAGCGCATCACCCTCGTTCATCGCCGCGACGCGTTCCGGGCGGCGCCCCACTCGGTCAACGCCATGCGCGAGCTTGTCAACACGGGCGATATGGAGTTCGTCCTCGGGCAGGTGACTGCGGTCAAGGGCGAGGCTGGTCAGCTTTCGGCGCTGACAATCCGTCGCGAAAACGGCGAGCACTACGATCATCCCTGCGACGACATGATGCCGTTCTTCGGTCTCACGATGAAGCTTGGGCCGATCGCGGGCTGGGGGATCAACCTGCACGAGAATCTGATCCCGGTCGACACGGCGAGGTTCGAGACCAGCGTTCCCGGCATTTTTGCCATCGGCGACATCAACACCTATCCGGGCAAGCTCAAGCTGATCCTGTCGGGGTTCCACGAGGCGACGCTCGCGGCCCAGCGTGCACATCATTACGTCTACCCGGACAAGAAGCTGACCTTCCAGTACACGACCTCGTCGACCAGCCTGCAGCGCAAGCTCGGGGTGAGCTGAAGCCGCGGGGCGGTTCGCCCGTGTGTCCATGTCGCCGCGACTGCCGTCAATCCGGGTTATGCTCGCGCGCCGCGCCCCCTCCCGCGCGGCTCGGCCCCTTCAGAACGTGATGTTCGTGCGCAGGCCGATCACCAGTTCGTTCTTGACCCTTTGGGTTGGGTCGTTCGGGTTGGCGATTCCCATGCCGGGGTTGAAGACATATTGGATGTCAGGCTGAATCTGCCACGCGGGCAGGACCTGAGCCTGGTAGCTTGCTTCGAGGAAAGTCTCGCTGCTGCGAATCGGCGCGTAGACCGAGGGCTGGTAGAATTGCAGCCGCCGGTCGTAGCCGAACGCGCCGCTGCTCGCCCATGCGGTCCCCATTTCGACGCCGAATATGTCGCTGTCGCGCCCGGGAAGCGGCGCATGCAAAGCGAAGCCGGCGTTAAGACTGGCGCTGACCAGATTTCGATCCTGGAATGGAGCGAATATCGGCCGGATGAACACGTTGAGGGTGCGACTGGCGTCGTCCTTCGAGCGCCAGATGGCCTGGTCCGCGATGGCATAGATAGAAAAATCGCCGTGATGCGCGACTGGGATTTTGTTGCTCAAGAGATTGGCGAGAGACCCGCCGATGGCGTCGTATTGCAAATCGGCAAAGCTCGCGCTGTCGTACCAGGCGCCGATCTTATAGGTGCCGGGCAGCGGACCATTGGCGTTCGGCTTTCCTGACGCGTCCGAACCAAACGCATATTGCAGTTCGGCGATCGCGAAAATACCGTCGTCGAGCGGGAAGCTCACGCCATGGGGATTGCTCGCCGGCGTGTTTGGCGAACCCCTCGGGATCGGACTTCCGTTAAACACCCCCGCTAGCACAGTGAGGGCGTCCGTCACCTGCGCCCGTCCGCGAATGCCCAGGCCGGCGAGCGGATACGCTGGACCGCCGCCGGGCAAATCCGCCGAGGGAAGCTCCGGCCATCCGGACGCCGAACTGATGAAGAAGTACGCGCTCGGACTGATGAAGAATTCCTCGTCGAGGCTCTGCTCGCCGACCTTCAGGTCAAACTTGTCGCCGAGCTTCTGCTGATACCAAAGTTCCCAAAGCCGAACGCCGACGGGCGCCTCGATGTCGCTGACGGTTTGCAGGACGAGCAGATTGTCCGCGCTAAGATTGCCGCCCCAAATCTGGAGGCCGCTGACGTTGAACAAGCCGCCGCTCAACCCGAACGCTTTCTGGGTGTCTACTTGCAGCGTCAAGGTCGTAAGCCCGTTCGCCTCGAAGCCTTGTCGCGAGCCGCCGGTCAAATTGCCGAATGTCTCGACATTCTCGAGTATGCCGAGCGTGATCCCGTATTTGCTGAGCGCTGGCCGGAGTCCTCCCATGTCGCCGAAGAGGTTCTGATTTTGCCACGACGGGCTGAGGAACCCGAACGGGCCGGCGCTGGGGGACGTCGCGGCGGCTCCCCCTGCCGGGGCTGACTGAGCGGGCTGAGTTTCCGTCGATTCGCCTGAAGAGGGCGCGCTCGGCCCGGAGGCCGCCGGCGGGTTCGAGTCAGCGTAAGCTTCACGGGCGAGCCAGCCGGTCGCCAGCGCCGCCGCAATTCCGATCGCGGCAGAGCGGCGCGTTCTTTTCCAGCGCCGCGGCTGGCGCGCGGCAGGGGCGGCATATCGAAGAAGGCGCAATCCGGACCCCCGACCTCCTGCCGGCCGACGCGCGAAATGACGCCCCGAGGGCCGCGCGATGTCAATGAGGTTCAGGCGCCGAAACGAGACTTTTCAAAACTATCGCACGACGGCGGGACCAATGCATATTCCGCTGGGCGCCTGACCGGACGCCCCGCCGGGTGAGCCAGCCGCCGCAAAATGAGAGCGTTCGAGCGCCATATTCTTTTTGCCGACAATGCCAGTGAAGCGTTATGCCTTCAGGCAGAGGGGCGGTAGCGCGCCCGGGGCAAAGGAGCGGCGATGGCGAAATCGGCCCAAGCCTTGAGCGAAGCGCCTGAGTTCGATGCCGCTTTCCGGGCGACGTTCGCTGAGCTGCTGGCCTGGCGGCGCGACGTGCGCCATTTCCGTCCCGGCGAAGCGCCGGACGAACGGACGCTGGCCGAACTCTTCGACCTCGCCGCGCTCGCTCCCTCGGTCGGCAATTGCCAGCCGACCCGGCTCGTGCGCGTCGACGACGAGGCGCGCCGGGCGGCGATCCGCGCCAATTTCGAGGCCGCCAACCGGGAAGCGCTAGCGGCCTATGGCGGCGAACGGGCCGAGCTTTACGCCAGGCTCAAGCTTGCGGGCCTGCGCGATGCGCCGGTCCAACTCGCGGTGTTCTGTGACGAGGCGACGGAGCAGGGGCATGGCCTCGGCGCCCGCACGATGCCGGAGGCGCGCCGCTATTCGACCGTGTGCTCGCTGCACACCTTCTGGCTTGCCGCGCGAGCCCGAGGCCTCGGCGTCGGCTGGGTCTCGATTCTGGATCCGGCAGCAATCGCCGACGCGCTCGACGTTCCGCGGGCCTGGACGTTCATCGCCTATCTCTGTGTGGGTTTTCCGCGGGAGGAGCATCTGATCCCGGAGCTCGAGCGCGCCGGCTGGCAGGCCCGTGAGACGCATCCGGTCTTGAGGCGGTAAGTCATCCGCGCCGCGGCGGATGAAGGTCGTCGACCCATTCCACGGTCTCTGGGTTCGACTCGACATTCGGCAAATCGAGATTGACGACCACTGCCTCTTGGCCGCTGCGGACGATGACGCACGACAGCGGCTCGTCTTCGTTCGCATTGATCTCCTGGTGGGGGACGTAAGGCGGCACGTAGATGAAATCGCCGGGGCCCGCGTCAGCCACGAATTCGAGCCGGTCGCCCCATCTCATGCGGGCGCGGCCGCTGACCACATAAATGACGCTCTCCACCGGTCCGTGGTGGTGCGCGCCGGTTTTAGCCATTGGATGGATCACGACGGTTCCGGCCCACAGCTTCTCTGCGCCGGCGCGCGCGTGGGTGATGGCCGCTGCTCGACTCATGCCCTCGGTCTGGGGCGTGTTGATGTCGAGTTCGTTCGAACGGACCACCCGGACGCCGTCGAGACGCCATCGAGCTTGATTGCGATCGTCCATGGCCGATCTCCAGGTTCCCTCCAGTCTATCGTCAAAGGCCCCGGCCGAACAGCCTTCGGGGTCCGCGGCGCCGTTGGCCGGCTGGCGATGGCGCACGCGGCGCCGTAAAAAGAGGGCATGACCGAGATTGCGCCCGTGACGGCTCCGACGCGCTTGACCGCGCGAGCGCTGATCGTCGGCGAACGCATCGACACCGCCGGGCTCGAGCGCCCTGACACGATCTCGCTGCTGCCGCTCGCCTTCCGGGTCGGCCATCAGGGCATGGTGGCGCTGTTCAGGTTCGGCGTCGCGGTCATGGTGGGACTGACGCCGCTCGAGGAAGAAGACACGCTGATGAAGCTCAGGTCGCGGGTCACCGGCGAAAGGGCGCGTGGCGACGACGAGACGGCGGTGCTCGAGATCGCGCCCGACAGCGACGAGCAGAAATCTTCGGGCGGGCCGATCCAGATCAAGAACCTGTCGCCGCCGCGCTTTCTCGTCATCGCCGACGCGCTTGCCAAGACGGTAGCGCTGGCGCGCGACGAGCGCGAGGTCAACGCGGTGTTCGACGTGGTCGAGCCCTTCGCGGCCAAACTCGCGGCGAGCGGCCGGCCGCCGTTCCGCCGCCGCGAGATGCTCAAGCTGATCGGCCAGGCGCTGCTCGCGCAGCATCGCGTGTCGGGCCGGGTCGCGGTGGAAGAAAAGCCCGACGTGCTTTGGGACCACCCCGAGCTTGAACGTCTGTACGCCCGCCTCGCCGACGAATACGAGCTCGAGGAACGCGGCGACGTGCTCAAGCGCAAGCTCGACGTGATCGGCGACACCGCGCAGGCGCTCACCGACATCATCGATGCCGACCGCGCAACCCGCCTCGAAGCAGCGATCGTGGTCCTGATCGTGCTCGAATTGATCGCGGCGATCGTCCAGATCGGGTTGGCGCTGAAGGGGAGGTAGACAACGATCGCAGCAAAGCAAAACATCTTCGTTCTGACCGGCGCGGGGATTTCTGCCGAGAGCGGGCTCGGCACGTTTCGCGGCAACGACGGGCAGGGGATCTGGGCGCGGTTCGACCCGATGAAGCTCGCGACGCCCGAAGCCTTCGCGCGCGATCCCGATTCGGTGCTCGCGTTCTACGATCTGCGCCGCCGCAACCTTCTCAACGCCAGACCCAACGCGGCCCATCGGGCGCTGGCGCGGCTCGAGCAGGCGCTCGCGGCGCGCGGCGGCCAACTCACTTTGGTGACGCAGAACATCGACGATCTGCACGAGCGCGCGGGATCGCGGCGCGTCATCCACATGCATGGCGAACTTTTGAAGGCGCGCTGCCAGCACTGCGGCGCGGTGCGCTTTTGGCCCGAGGATCTCGCGCCCTCGGACGTCTGCCGCGACTGTGGCCGCGCCGGTGGGCTCAGGCCGCATGTGGTGTGGTTCGGAGAGATGCCCCTCGGCATGGACTTGATCGACCGGGCGCTGCGCAAGGCCGATCTCTTCGTCGCCGTCGGCACGTCGGGCGCCGTCTACCCGGCGGCCGGCTTCGTCGCCGAGGCGCGCGCCTACGGATTGCGGACGTGCGAGATCAACCTCGGGGCCGGCGACAACGCGGAATTGTTCGACGAGCAGCGCTATGGGCGCGCAAGCGAGACGGTGCCGGCCTGGGTCGAGGAGGTCGTCGGGCCGTGATGAACCGCATCTAGGCCACGCGCGGCGACTGCGCGGCCAGGGCGATCCGGGTTGCGTCGATCCCGATCTGCCGCAACTGTCCGAGCGCCGAAGGAACGGCGCCGCAGAAGAAAAGTCCAGGCTCGGCCGTCGGCGCGCCGCTGACGAGCGGCGCACCGGTCGCGCTCAGAACGTCCTTGGCGTCGGGCAGGAGGGGCCGGAGGTCCGGGCGGAAGCCGGTCGCGAGGATGACGGCATCGAATCGCTCGGCGGGCGACTGCGCAAAGACGACGCTCTCGCGGGTGAAGCTCACGACATTGCCGCGAAGCTTGATCCGTCCCTCGCGAATAGCCTTAAGCGTGCCGATGTCGATGAGCGGCACGCGCCCGTCCTCTTCAATCGACTGCAACGGCCCTTTGGCGGAGCGCTTCAAGCCGAGCTTTTCGATCGAGCCGATCGCGAGGCGGAGCATGGGCGCATTGATCTTGTCGGCCATGCGGGCAGGAAGCAGCCGCCCAGCGAGGCCCCAGGCGAGGATCGGGCGGCCGAACAACTCGCGCGGAATGACATTGACAGGGCTGCGGACGGCGAGCGTGACGTCGACGGCCGCTTCGCTGAGGTCGAGTGCGATCTCGGCGCCCGAATTGCCGTAGCCGACGACGAGGACGCGCTTGCCTGCGAATGGCGCTGGATTGCGGTAGAGACTCGAGTGGAGGATTGTGCCGACAAAATCCTTTATGCCGGGCCAGCTCGGCGTGTGCGGGAAATCCGCCAAGCCGGTCGCAACGACGACGATCGGCGCGACGAAGATCTCAGCGCCCACCTCGGCGCGCCACCGGCCCCTATCCCGGCGAATTGCGTCGACCGAAGTGTTGAACACGGGTTTCAAGGCGAACTTCGTCGCATAGGCCTCAAGATATTCGACGACCTGCAGGCGTGATGGATAGCGGCCGTAGGCAATCGGCATTGCCAGGCCGGGCAAGCCGGAACGGGCGCGGTCCGTGTGCAGATGGAGGCGGTCGTAATGGCGCCGCCAGACCGAACCAACCACGGCGGACTTTTCGAAAATGATCGCGTCGCGCCGCCGCGCCTTCAGCGCCGCCGCTGCGGCGAGCCCGGCCGGGCCGGCGCCGACGATGATCGCGTCACACGAATGCGCCATGACAGTCTTCGAAAACGGTTACTTCGCGCGGAGGCGGCGAGCGAGGCCCCTCAGTTTCCAGAGAGAACCAGGGCGGTCTGCGCGAGCCGGTCACGCCGCCGCATCGTCCCGGGCGCCCACCATATACTGCACCAGCTCCTCGGTGTTGGTCCGCTCGGTAGTTTTCTCGGCGACCTTGCGGCCGCGATGCATGACGACGACGCGGTCCGTGACGGCGAAGGCGTCGGGCAGGATGTGGGTGATAAGGATGACCGGCACGCCGCGGCCCTTGAGGGCGCGGATGAGCTCGAGAACTTTCTGCTGCTCGGGCACGCCGAGGTTGTTGGTCGGCTCGTCCATGATCATAAGCCTTGCCTCCCAGTAGACCGCACGCGCGATCGCCACCGCCTGGCGCTGGCCGCCGGACAATTTCTCGATCGGTTCAGTCAGCGTGGGAAAACGGATTTGCAGCGAATCGAGCGTCTGCTGCAATTCCTCGCGCATGTGCCGGTCGTCGAGCGTCTGGATGAGGCCGCCAAGGCGGCGCGTCTTGACTTCGCGGCCGAGGAAGATGTTGGCGCCGACGTCGAGATTATTGGCGAGCGCGAGGTCCTGGTAGATGGTCTCGATCCCGGCTCGGCGCGCGTCCATCGGGCTTGCGAACGCGACCGGCGCGCCATCGAACACGATCTCGCCCTCATCTGGTGGATGGACGCCGGAGATGCATTTGATCAGCGTTGATTTGCCCGCTCCGTTGTCGCCCAGCAGCCCGACGACCTCGCCGCGGCGCACGTCGAAGCTCACATTGTCGACGGCGATGAGGCCGCCGAAGATTTTCGTCACCCCGCGGATCGAGAGAAGCGGCGTGCTCATCGCCCAGCGCCATCCCGCGCGCGCCCCATGATGAGGTCACGCGACTGGTCGATGAGGACTGCTATGATGACGACCGTCCCGACGACGATGAACTGCCAGAAGGCGTCGACGTTGAGCATCACGAGTCCGGTCGTCAACACCGCGATGATAAGGGCGCCGATCACTGTGCCGATCACGGTTCCGGCGCCCCCGAACATGCTGACCCCACCGATGATGACCGCGGCGATCGAGCTCAAGAGCAATGGATCGCCGATGACCGCCGAGCCGGCGGTGAAACGCAGCGTCGAGAGAAAGCCAGCAACGCCCGAGGTCGCAGCCGACAGGACGTAGAGCAGAATGACCTGACGATCGACCGGAATGCCGCTGCGAAGCGCCGCGTCCATCGAGCCCCCGATGGCATAGGTGTGGCGTCCGAACTGGGTCTTGTGGAGCAGGAAGATCGCCCAGGCGACGACGAAGGCCGTGACTACGACCGGATAGGGCAGGATGATGTCCATCCGGCGCAGAAGCTCGCCGCTGACCTCCGGCCGATGCAGGAAATAGAGCCCGCCGCCCTCGCCGGAGATGTAGTAGACTAGGGCGTCGTTTCCATATGCGCGAACGCCGTCCGGCAAGCCGATGACCGTTGTGTTCTCGCTCATCAGATAGGCGCCGCCGCGGACAATGAACGAGGTGCCGAGCGTGACGATGAACGCCGGCACCTTCAGTTTCGCGATGATCACGCCGTTGACGAGGCCGACCGCCGCCGCCCCGGCGACCCCAGCGATGAGCCCGGCGAGGACTGCGGGGAACAGCGGGACTCCGCTATTGAAGGAGGCGCGCAGGGCCAGCGCGGAGAGGACCGAGGCGAGGCTCATCACCCAGCCGACCGAGAGATCGATGCCTGCGCCGATGATAACGAAAGTCTGACCGAGGCCGAGTAGCAGCACCGGAATGATGGCGACGAGAATGTTCTGCGAGTTGCGCACGGTGAAGAAGTTGACTGAGCCGCCGGTGGTCAGCGGCACGGCGATGACGAAGAACAGAACGAGGAGAGCAAGGAAGAGCCACGCCCAGATGCGGCTCAGGAATAGTAGGACGCGCTGCGCGGGCGTACGTATCCCAGGGGACGCGGCGGATGCGCGAGCAATGGTCACCCTCGAGGCGCGTTCGGTCACCGGCGCCTCATCCCGTGGTCCTGGTCCTGTTCGGTAGGACGCGCCCGTCTTCCCGCAAGACGGGCGTCGAGCGACGCCCGTCTTTTGGCGGGGTCTTTGCCCGGGAGTGCCGGGTGAGAGTTCTGACGCTCCATAAAAGTCAAGCGACGATCATTTGCCCGGCACTTGATAGATGAAGCGGGCGATCGCCGGATCCTTTACGTTCCCCTTGTCGATGATGGCGAAGCCTGTTTCGACGCGGTGCGGCAGGCTGGTGACGCCGGCGGAGTCGGCCTGAGCGAACATCACGGCGAGATACCCCATATCGAATGGCTTCTGCGCCAGCACAAGGCTGACGACGCCCTTGTTCATGAGTTCAATCGCTTGTTTGGTCGCATCGTAGGCGACGACCTGGACATGACCGCCGAGCCCGGCGTTGACGATTGCCGTGCCGGCGCCCCCGGCGCTGAATACGTTTGTGCCGAAGACGCCCGCAAGATTAGGTTCGCGCGCCAAAACCGCCGCCGTCTGCTGCACCGCCTTGTTCTCGTCGTCCAGATTGAAGTCGGGTCCCAGAACCTTGACGTCGGGAAACTCCTTCGCCATCACCTCCTTGAAGCCTTGCGCCCGGCCCTCGACCGAGCTCACGTTCGGATTCGTCGAGTTGATGTAGACGGTCCCTTTGCCGCCGATCGCCTTGGCGAGCCCGCGTGCGGCAATCCGCCCGCCTTCGACGTTGTCGGAACCAATGTAGCTCAAAGGGAATTTCACCGGGCCTTTCACATAGTCGCCGTCGCCCAGGAACGTGTCGACAGTGATGACCTTGATGCCGTGATCGACGGCCGCCTGCAGCGGCCCCACCATCTGGTCTTTGTCGGTCGGGGCGATGATCAGATAGTTGAGGTCCCCTCGCGCGACCATCGAATCGAGGAGCGGAGTTCTGGGCCGCAACGCCCCAGGTCGGCGGAATCTGGGTGACAACGTCAATGCCGAGGTCCTTTGCCGCCTTCTCCACCCCGAGCTGCATGACTTGGTAGAAGGGATCGACGACTCCGGGCAAAAAGCCGATCTTGAGCTTTTCGGCTTCGGCGCCGTGCGCCAACCCCAAGGCGAGTCCGGCCGCCATGGCCAAGCTTGCGTATTTGCGCATATCAGTTCCTCCCGTGAACGATAATTCTTGATCGGCCGGGACGCCGGTCCGAACGTCGATAGCGCGAAATCGCGAGGCGCCGTTGGTTTCGCCCGCGCGTCGCTCGTGAAGGACGCCCTCCGCACGTCGCCGTTGCGACCGCGCCGCGCTATCGAGGCTCCGCGAGCGCGCAAAGTCAAGCGCGCGACGCCGAAGCGCTTTCAAGCCCGCGATTCGAAGCCCTTGACGCACCGCAGCAAAGCGAAGGAAAATTGCGACTGGGCCCCAGCGGCACATCGAGAGCGTAGAATTGCAGTCCGGCAGGGCCATTTTGAATGTCCGCCACTTGACCGTCTACCGCTACTCGCGGCCGGTCGAGTTCGGCGACCACCGGATGATGATGCGCCCGCGCGACGGGCACGACCAACGGCTCGTCTCGTCGGAACTGAACATCGACCCTGAGCCGAGGCGGCTGCGTTGGCTCTACGATACATTCGACAATTGCGTGGCCATCGCCTCGTTCTCCGGCGCCTGGACGTCGCTTACGATCGAAAACCGGTTCACGGTCGAGCGCGTCGTCGACGAGCAGCCCGGCGGCGAGATCGACGCGCGGGCGCAGTTTTTTCCCTTTTCCTACGCGCCGGACGAATTGCCCGATGTCGCGCGGGCGATTGAGCGCCTCTACAGCGACCCCGCGGGCGATCTTGACCGCTGGGTGCGCCAATTCGCAGCGCCGGGCGCGACGACGCCGACCAGCCACCTGCTGATGACGATGACCTATGCGATCAAGGAAGGCTTCTCCTACGAACGGCGCGAGGCGGCGGGAGTGCAGGCGCCTCGCCACACCCTGGAGCGACGCCGCGGCTCTTGTCGCGACTTTGCGGTTCTAATGATGGAGGCGGCGCGCGCGCTCGGCATCGCGGCGCGTTTCGTCTCCGGCTATGTGTACGTTCCGCGCGACGACGACGAGCCGGTCCGGTTGGGCGGAGGGGCAACCCATGCGTGGTGCCAGATCTACCTGCCCGGCGCCGGCTGGATCGAATTCGATCCGACGAATGGCCTGGTCGGCGGCAGGGATCTCATCCGCGTCGCAGTCGCGCGGGATCCGGCGCAGGCGGCGCCGCTGACCGGCGCCTATTTCGGCGACGCAGGCGATGAACTGGGCATGGAGGTTTCCGTCGAGGTGACGCAGCCGAAGCACGTTGAGCGCGTCAGCCTCGCCGGCGCTTAGGCCCACAAATCCGGGGGATTTTGATATGATCATCCGCGCAGGATACGTAATCGCCTTCGAGTGCGTCGCCGTGACGCCGATGATATTGCACCTCAATATCCATCCCTCGCGCGCGGGCGATCTCGTCTCGCCGGACGTCATGCGAACGGAGCCGCTCTATCCGACCGACGCCTATCTCGATCTGTTCGGCAATCGGGTCACCCGGGTCGAGGCGCAACCCGGCGTGGTGACGTTCCACAATGATTTCACCATCCGCGACAGCGGCTCGCCCGACGAGACGCCCCTCGATGCGCCGCTCACCCCAATCGCGAGGCTGCCGAGCGAGGTGCTGGTGTACCTGCTGGCGAGCCGCTATTGCGACAGCGACAATCTGAGCGACTTCGCCTGGTCGCAGTTCGGCGGGATCGGCGGCGGGGCGCGACTGGTGCAGGCGATCTGCGACTATGTCCATGCGCGGATCCGTTTCGACTACGGCTTGGCCAACCCCCGCCGCACGGCGTCGGACGGGTTTCGGGAGGGGGTCGGCGTCTGCCGGGATTTCGCCCATCTGGCCGCGGCGCTGTGCCGTGCGATGAATGTGCCGGCGCGCTATTGCACCGGCTATCTTGGCGACATCGGCGTTCCCCCCGATCCGGCGCCGATGGATTTTTCCGCCTGGTTCGAGGTCTTCCTTAACGACCGCTGGTACACGTTCGACGCGCGGCACAACGCGCCGCGCATCGGGCGCATCGTGATGGCTCGCGGCCGCGACGCCGCCGATGTCGCCATCTCGACCGCGTTCGGTCAGCCAGTCCTCAAACGCTTCGAGGTCACGACCTACGAAGAGCCCATCGCGGCGTGATCGATCGACGTTCCGTCGACTTCAGGCCTGCGTCTCATAGTCGAAATACCTGAAGTCGGCGGATATCGCGCCGCCCGCGGCGCCGAAAGCGATCATCCCGACAAAGGCGCTGAACCGCGCTCGAGCGGCCGCCGCACGAGGCGCCAATTGACGAGATCGCGCGAGTGGTGGATCTGGACTCCCGGAAACCACTCGAAGGTTGAGGTGGCGATGTAATAGCCCTCGCCGACCCGGCAGATCGACGGATCTGGATTGAATCCCGGCAGGATCGGGTTGCGGATCATGCTCAAGGGGCGCGTTTCAGCGCGCCGCCCAGAGCATGCCGCGCTCGAGTATGCTCTTCATCTGCGGCACGTCGAACTCGGCGGTCACATGGCCGAGGGATGAGTAGAATACGCGTCCTTCGCCGTGGCGGCGCTTCCAGACAACCGGCATCACGACGCCCTTGGTCCAGGGGGCGTGCTCGCCTGAGAAGGTGGTCGTCGCCAGCACCTCGTTCGAGGGATCGACGTGCATGTAATATTGCTCGGACCGGTAGGGAAAGCTCGAGATTCCGCGCATGATCGGATCGTCGGGCTTGGCGATATCGACGCGATAGTCGATGACGTTGCCGGGGTGAGCGACCCACTGACCGCCGCACATGAACTGGTAGTCGACGCTGTCGCGGAAGGCATCGCACATGCAGCCATGATATCCGGCGAGGCCAACGCCGCCTCGCACGGCGGCGGTCAGGTTCTCGACTTCTTCCTTTTCGATCTTCGACATCGTGACGATCGGCACGATGAGACTCATGTCCGCGATCGCCGGATCGGCGAACGCTTCGGTGGTGTTTTCGATATAGACCTTGAAGTCATGGCTCTCGAGCATCTTGGCGACGATATGCGCGCCCTGCTCCGGCTCATGACCGCTCCATCCTCCCCACACGATGAGCGCTTCGCGCATCCGTTCCTCCGTTCAAAACCTGTCTTCAGTCGAATTCGCCGACGCGGAGCGTGGGCGGCAAAGGCGCCGGCCGCGGCGGCCGGCTCAAGATCGACACCGACTTGCCGGCGTCAGACGACCTTTGGAACGCCTCCATCACTTCGAGCACATGAAACGCGAGCTCGCCGCTCGCGCGGTGCGGCCGGCTGGCGCGGATCGCCTGCGCCATGTCGGCAAGCCCGACGATGCGGTAGTTTCCGTCGGCATAGGGACCTTCCGTCGGGATCTCACGCCAGTCCTCGGACGCAGTCGCGAACTCGACCTTGCCGCCGAAATGGTTCGGGTCGGGGACTATGAGCGAGCCGGCCTCGCCGTAGAGCTCGATCGGAACATGCTTATGCCGTGAGACGTCGAAGCTCATGGTCATCGAGACCGCCGCTCCGCTCGCGAAGGTCAGCGTCCCCGTGACGTGCGTGGCGACCTCGACGGGAACGCGCGTCCCCGCCAGCGGCTTGCTGGTGACGAGGCGCTCGGACCTGATGCGGGTCGCAACGCCGCTCACGCTTTCCACCGGCCCAAGAAGGTTGACGAGATCGGTTATGTAATAGGGGCCCATATCCAGGATTGGACCGCCGCCGGCGAGGTAATAGAAGCCAGGGTTCGGATGCCAGCGCTCATGGCCCGGGCACATGAAGAAGGCTGTTCCGCCGATCGGCCGGCCGATTAGCCCTTCGTCGACGGCGCGGCGCGCGGTCTGGTGGGCGCCGCCGAGAAATGTATCTGGCGCGCAGCCGACTCTCAGTCCCTTCACGGCCGCGGCTTCGATCAGCGCGCGCGCCTCGGCGACGGCCACGCCGAGAGGCTTTTCCGAGTGGACGTGCTTGCCCGCGGCGATCGCCTTGAGGCCGACCTCGACATGGGCCTTGGGAACCGTGAGATTGAGGACGATCTCGACCTTGGGATCGGCGAACAGCGCATCGACCGGACGCGCGGGAAGCCCGAACTCGGCTCCGCGCGCTTCGGCGGCGGCGGGATTGGCGTCGGCAAGCGCCACGAGGTTGAGGATCGGGAACTTTCTCGCCGCCGTCAGATAGGCGGCGCTGATGTTGCCGCAGCCGATGACTCCGACGCCAACCGGCTTCATCACAATTCTCCGATCTGAGGCTGAAGGAATTCGCGAATCGGCGCCGGGCCGGTGGTGCCCCACGGCGCGCCGTAGAGATCGCGCAGCGTCATCGCGGCGGCGCCCTGCAGCCAGTTTCCGTCGCTCCATTCGCGAACGATGATGTCGGAGACGTCGGCGAGGCTCGCCGGCAGGAGATGAGCGACAGTCTTGCGCAAAGGCTCGATGAAATGGTCGCTGGTCGCCATAGCGCGCCCGGAGATGATGACCTTCGGCGGCGCGAACAGAGTAATCAGGTTGGCGACCGCGAAGCCGAGTGCTTCGCCCGCGGCGGCAAGCACCCGCACGCAGCGCTTGTCTCCGGCGGCCGCCCGCTGCAGAAAAAGCGCCATCGCCCGTCCCGCGTGCGGCGCGCCGTCCGGTTCGCGGTCGCGCATGAGCGCTTCGGCTTCGATCAGCACCGAGGTCTCCGACGCAACGTCGGCGAGGCGACCGCCGCCGCTGCCGGGCGGGCGAACCATGAGATCGCCGAGGTCGGGACTGAGGCCGTTCGCGCCACGAAACAATTCGCCGTTGTGAAGGATGCCGAGGCCCAGGCTGCGCTCGACATTGACGACGAGGAAATCGTTCAGGTCGCGCGCCTGGCCAAACCAGTGCTCGGCCAGGGTCACCAGATTGACGTCGCTGTCGATCGAGGCGGGCACGCCGAGGCGGCGGGTGAGATCGGCGCCGAAGGGGACATCGCGCTCCTGGAGGATCGGGCTCTGGCGGCAAACGCCCGCCGCCCGCTCGACCACGCCCGGGAGGCCGACGCAGACGCCCGAGATGTCGGCGATTTCAAGACCCGCGTCGCTGACGCAGCGGCGCACGCCATCCTCGACCAGATCGGCAATGACGGAGGCCGTCTGGCGATCGATCCGGACCGGCAGGGAGAGCGAGCGCACGACGTCGGCGCAAAAATTGGTGACCGCGACCGTGATCTGGTCGGGCGCGAGTTTGACGCCCACCACATACGCCGCGCCCGGATTGAGCTTGAGCATGACCCTGGGTCGGCCGCGACCCGCGTCCCGCACCGCACCGACCTGAAG
Organism: uncultured Alphaproteobacteria bacterium; assembly: GCA_963832305.1. Classification (GTDB taxonomy): domain Bacteria; phylum Pseudomonadota; class Alphaproteobacteria; order Rhizobiales; family Beijerinckiaceae; genus Roseiarcus. The sequence continues at coordinate 128,827 of CAWHTU010000032.1, forward strand.
CGGGACAATGAGGCGGTCATCGAGGAGGGCTGCCGTGATTGCGGACACCGTCGTCGCACTCAGATCGGTCAGTTGCGAGATCTCTACCCGCGACACTGGGCCGAATTCGACGGATCGCGTCCATCACGTGAAAGCGATTGATCGCGCGCATCAGTTCGGGATCGGCGGTCTTCATCGCTCGGACGTTTCCGCTTGAGGCGTATCTTTTCTACGGGGGGCGGAATTATTTTCGATTCCGCGACGAACTGTCAACCGCTCCGGCTCCGATTTTTCGGCTGTTCTGCTCAGTTATCTTGACAGCCGCCGGAACTCAGGACAGATTTAATCCGCATCGCGGATAAAAACAATGCCGCCGAGCCCACTTCCTTCCGGAGGAAACCCATGAATCTACGCCAATTCGCGTTTGCCGCGGGAATTCTCGCCGCGCTGACTGCCCCGGCTTTCGCCGACAAAACCGTCAACGTCCTCTATGTCTCCAACAACCCGGGGCAGGTCGCCATCTGGGAAAAGATCGCCAAGGACTATGAGGCCGCGCACCCGGGCGTAAAGGTCGACTTGAAATCGCTCGAGAACGAAGCGTTCAAGGCGAAGCTGCCGACCATGCTGCAGGCCGACGAATTGCGGCCGGACCTGTTCTATAGCTGGGGCGGCGGCGTCATGCAGGCGCAGGACAAGGCCGGATTCCTGAAGGATGTCAGTAAGGACGTCGCCTCGTGGGAGTCGGAACTCTCCCCGACCGCGGTTGACGCATTCAAGGTCGACGGCAAGGTGGTCGGCGTGCCGTTCCAAGTCGGCGAAGTCGTCTTCTATTATAACAAAAAGCTGTTCGAAAAGGCGGGCGTGAAGGCCGAGGACATCAAATCCTGGGACGATTTTCTCGGCGCGGTGAAGAAGCTCAAGGCGGCCGGCATTACTCCGCTCGTCGTCGGGGCTGGCGAAAAATGGCCGATGCACTTCTACTATTCGTATCTCGTGATGCGCATCGGCGGCGAACACGCGCTCGCCGACGCCAAGGCGGGCAAGGACGGCGGCTTCAAGAACGCCACGTTTGTCGAAGCCGGCAAGCGGCTGCAGGAGCTCGCCGCGCTCGAGCCGTTCCAGCCGGGCTATCTGTCGACTTCGCACGCCCAGTCCGCCGGCATCTTCGGCGACGGCAAGGCGGCGATGGATCTCATGGGCGATTGGCTGCTCGCAATGCAGGGGCCGAACGCGACCGATGGCAAGGGACTGGCCCCCGGGGACATCGGCATCCTGTCCTTCCCGGTCGTTCCGGGCGGCAAGGGCCAGGCGACCGACACGCTCGGCGGCATCAATGGCTGGCTCGTGAGCAAGTCGGCGCCGCCCGAGGCTGTCGATTTCCTCAAATTCTTCAGCCAGGAGAAATACGCGAAGGAGGTGGCGGCGCAGGCCGCCTACATCCCGGTCAACAAGGGCTCGGAAAGCGGATTCACCGATCCCCTGTTCAAGCGCCTGGCTGACGACCTCGCCAAGACGACATATCATCAGAACTATTTCGATCAGGATCTAGGGCCATCGGTCGGGCGCGTGATCAACGATGCATCGGTCGCGGTCGCTGCAGGCCAGCAGACACCGGAAGCGGCCGCCGCCGCGATCCAGGAAGCGGCCGACCAGCAGTAGCATCCGTCCGAAAGCGTGTAAGCTCGCGGCCTCGCCTGATTTCAGGGCGAGGCCGAAGTGCGACGCTACTGGAGGCTCGTTTTCTTGGCCGCCGTGACCTTCGCCGAAGCCCAGCCGACCGCGCCGGCCCATGCCGAGCCGGCGCGCCGGATGAGCCTGAACGGGTGGGCCATCGTCGTCGTCTTTCTGCCGCCGGCGCTTCTTCTGTTTACGGTGTTCGTCTTCCTGCCCATCGCGGAGGCCGGCTGGTACGGCTTCTTCAACTGGAACGGCTACGGGCGGCCGGAAAAATTCATCGGCCTCAAGAACTACGGCTATCTGTTCGCCAACCCCACCTTCACCCGATCGCTGATCAACAACGCGATCATCATCGTCTTCTCGCTCCTGGTCCAGCTGCCGCTGGCGCTCGCGGTCGCGGTCATGATCGCCGGCCAGGTCGTCGGCGCGGTCTGGTTCCGGATGATTTTCTTCCTCCCTTACGTGCTGGCGGACGTCGCCGCGGGCGTCATCTGGCACTTCATGTTCGACGGCGACTATGGCCTTGCCGGCGCTGTCACGACTGCGCTCGGGGCGCCGCCCTATTTCCTGCTCGCCGACAAGACCTGGGCCTTCTCCGCGGTGCTGATCGTCGTCCTGTGGAAATATTTCGGCTTCCACATGATGCTCTATATCGCCGGCCTGCAGGGGATCGACAGCGCGCTGCTCGAGGCGGCGGAGATGGACGGTGCGAACTCCTTTCCAGCGCTTCTGGCACATCACCCTGCCGCTGCTCGGACCGATGATCCGGCTGTCGATCTTCTTCTCCGTCATCGGCGCGCTTCAGCTCTTCGACATCATCGTGCCCCTGACTGGCGGCGGCCCGTTCGAGACCACGAACACGATGGTCTCGTTCCTCTATTTCTTCGGCCTGACAAGGATGCGGATCGGTTTCAGCTCTGCGGTCGGGGTCGTGCTCTTCATCATTTGCGTGACCTTCGCCTTCGGCTACCAACGGATCGTGATGCGCGATGACTGACATCGCCGACGCCATCCGTCCTTCGGGGCGCCGCCCGGGCGGCCTCGCCGCGATCGTCACGTTCGGGGCGCTGGTCGTGCTGGCTGGTCTCGTGCTCTTCCCGGTTCTCGCGACCGCATTGAACGGCTTCAAGAATCTGAGCGAGCTACGCACAAATCCGTTCGGCCTGCCGCATGTCTGGATGTGGAGCAACTACTGGAGCATCCTGACCGGCTACCGCTACTGGCAGGTGCTCGGGAATTCGCTCTTGATCGCGCTCTTCACCGTCGCGCTGACGCTTATCGTTTCCTCGATGGCCGCCTTCACCTTCGCCCATCTGCGGTTCTTCGGCGATAGATTCCTTCTGGCTTACGTCCAGCTCGGATTGCTGTTCCCGCTGGCGACGGCGATCGTGCCGCTCTTCATCAAGATCCGCGATCTCGGCCTGCTCGATTCCTACTGGGGCATCATCCTGCCGCAGGTCGCATTCTCGCTGGCGATGAGCGTGCTGCTCATTCGCAACGCGTTCAAGCAACTGCCGAGCGAATTGCTCGACGCCGCGATGATGGATGGCTGCGGCTACTTCCGCTATTTTTTCTTCGTTACCCTGCCGCTCTCCGGTCCGATCCTGTCAACGGTCGCGGTCATTTCGTTCGTCGGGAGTTGGAACGGCTATCTCCTCCCGCTGATCGTCCTCAACAGCGAGTCGCGCTATCCTTGGACGCTTGGCCTCATGGCCTACCAGGGCCAGTACATGACCTCGTGGCAGCTTGTGCTTGCTTTCATCACACTCACCATCCTACCGGCGATCATCATGTTCCTCATGGCGCAGCGCTATATCGTCGCCGGCCTTACTGCCGGCGCGGTCAAGGCCTGACGCCCCGCCAGTCGGACGTCAGTGCGCTGTCGCGGCGAAGCCTTCGATGATCGCTTGGACCGCCGGTTTCGGTCGGTAATTCTCGTCGAACGGCAGCGCCGCGCCATAGCCGGAAAAGAACGACGGGATCCAGGAGCGGTCGTCGGTGATTCCCCAAGTGGTGACGCCGACGCAGCGTGTCGTTGAGCGGCAGGCGGCGACGATCGACGCGTAGTCGGCGGCTTGCGCCTTGAGCGCGTCGCGATCCGCGGGCAATCGGAGGCGGAGGTCGAGCTCGGTGACCGCGACCTCGACGCCAAGCGCGGCGAACTTTTGCAGAATCGCGCGAAAGTCGGCCGGCGCCTCCCCAGCGACGAAATGCGACTGTAGGCCGACGCCGTCGATCGGGACGCCGTCGCGGCTGAGCGAGGCGACAAGATCGTAGAGCGCCCGCATCTTCGGCCCATCCGTCTCGATGTTGTAGTCGTTGATGTAGAGCTTGGCGTTGGGGTCGGCGGCGCGCGCCGCCCTGAGCGCGATCGCGACATAGCCGGGACCCATGGCGTCGTAGAAGATTGACCTCCGCCATAGGCCGTCATCGGCGAATGGTTCGTTGACGACGTCCCAGGCGTAGATCGCGCCACGGTAGCGGCCGGCCTCGGTGGCGATATGGGCGAGCATCAGATTCTTGATCTCGTCGGGCAAAAACCCGCCATTGATCAGCCACAGCGGCAACTGGGAATGCCACACGAGCGTATGGCCCCGAACCTTTTGCCCATGCGCCTTGGCGAAGGCGACGAGCGTGTCCGCTTCGCGCCAGTCATATTCTCCGCGTAGGGGCTCGACCGAACCCCATTTCATCGCGTTCTCCGGCGTGACGGAGGTCAGTTGCGTCGCCGCCAGCGCGCGATATGGCGGCTCGTCGAGAGCGCCAGGATCGACCGCCGCGCCGAAATAGCGCCCGCTCCCCGCCGCGGCCGAGCCAAGGGTGGTCGGCTCGCCAGCGTCGGCGCCAGCCGATGCGAGCAGCGCCAGCGCTACGGCCGTGCGGCGTATTCTCCCGGTTCGCGGATTGATCGTTGCGAGGCGATCCTCGGCGTGACGTAAGGCGGCCTCGCGGAGCGTTTTGGTCCCGAGGGACATGCGCACCTCGACCTTGCTAATAAGCTCCCAAAGAGCGTCAAAAACGACCTTGCGAGAGTATTAGACGCCGGTCTTCGGATGCTTCGATGGACGGCTCATACAAAGGACCATTTGGACCCCCGGCTTGTACCACCGCGGGGTCGCCGAAAGCCTTATATTCCGAGGATTAGCGAGAATTCAACGCTTCTCGCGGGGGATGGTGCCCAGGGGCGGAATTGAACCACCGACACTGCGATTTTCAGTCGCATTATAAGTTGTCCCGTCAGGTAACGGCGGCTATCAAATAGTCCTCGCTAACGCCTACATTTTCTTGACATTGGGCGAAATGGGTGTATCGTGTGGTATCGCGTGATATCGGCCATTAGCAGTCAAAAACGTTGTCCCACCGTTGTCCCGATAAGTCATGCGATGATTAGTCGGAGGGCGAAGATGGCAACCAAACGGGACTTCACCGATCGGTTTTTGAAGTCCATCAAGCCGACTGCTGCGGGGAAACGAGCGATCCTTTTCGACGCCCAGATTCCGGGATTCGGCATTCGCGTGACCGAGCGCTGCCACGACGAAGACAAGGGCTCGTTCGTGCTCGTCGCGCGGTTCCCTGGGAGCGACAATCCGGTTCCGAGACGCATCGGCGATTACCCAGTCATGTCACTCGCCAAGGCGCGTGAGATCGCCCGCGAATGGCGCGACGATATACGACGAGGGATCGATCCCAAGGAGAAAGCCGCAGAGGCGGCCCGCGAGCAGCAGCGGCGCAGGGCGAACACTTTTGGCGCGGCCTTTGCCAACTTCGCTGAGGACCACCTCAAGACGCTGCGGACCGGCGCTGCGGTTGAAGCCGCGGTCAAAAATCATGTCTTTCCCTCGCTGGAAAGCCGGCCGATGCGAGAGATCAGGCGCTCGGAAATCCTCGCGCTGATCAGCAAGCTGAAGAAGGACTCGCCGATCGGCGCCAACCGTGTCCTTGCCTACCTGAAGAAATTCTTCGCATGGGCGCTAGAGAACGAACTGATTGATGACTTGCCCGCCGCATCGATCAAGCGGCCGACCAGCGAGAAAGAGCGCGAGCGCGAGCGCGTCTTGGCCGATTGGGAGATCCGCGCGTTCTGGCGGGCGACTGGTGAAATGGGTGCATTCGGTCGAGCGTTCCGGTTCATGCTTGCAACCGGACAGCGCCGATCGGAAGTCGGCTCCGCGACGTGGAGCGAGATTGATCAGAGTGATGAAGCGTTGTGGACGCTGGGGAAGGCCCGGACGAAGGCGAAGCGTTTGCACGACGTCCCGCTCTCCGACCTCGCGCTATCGATCATTGGCGACTGTCCAAGGGCAGGGGATTTCGTTTTTGCGTCGCGCCGATCCGGCGTCGTGCACGACGGCCAGGGCCGCAGACCCGTCGCCCTAGCAGGCTGGGGAAAGGCAAAGGAACGCCTGGACGAGTTGATGCTCAAACACGCGAAAGCATTGGCGCTCGCCGACGGCAAGAAAGAACCCGAAGAAATCGAAGAGTGGCGACTGCACGATCTTCGCCGGACATGCGGGACGCACATGGGACGGCTCGGCGTCGACCGCCTTGTCATCAGCAAGGTCTTGAATCACGCCGAAGGCGGCGTGACCAAACGATATGACCGCCATCGATATGACGCTGAGAAGCGGGCAGCGCTTGATCGCTGGGCGCAACACTTGGAGGCAGTTGTTGACGGGAAAACCGGCGGGAACGTTGTGCTGCTCGCATCGGCGTGGGCTCAGGGATGACTGTTGAGTCTGATGGGATGCCTAATGCTGTGCGCGACGTCCACGCGCGCTTTTTTGAAGGCACGCACCATATTGGCGTGCTGCTGTCCACTGATCCGCGCATGCGACAGGTCTGGAAAACGCTAGAGAACGAAGGACGCTCGCGCGAGTCTCGCAATCCGAAAGACCTTGAAGAGCGTCTCGAACTCGTTGCTTGGCATTTATCGAATGAAAACCTGGGGCGCGGCGACGGATAAGGTGTCGCTGGCAGATCAGGCATGCGCCTCGTTTTTTCTCGCCGCGTCTATCATATTCGGCGTTGGCAATCATGCGATCAAGGAGAGCGACGTGCGGAAAGAACTGACGCGCTATCAAGATGCTGTGGCTCTCTGTCGCGAGAGCTTTTTGTTTCGGGCATCGAGCGATTAACGATCCAGATCTTGCTGCGGCACTGTCCGCGTCGGCTGCCTATTTCCAAGAATGGATTAAGATCATTAGCAACGCGAATATGAACAGTCCCTACCTAGTCGAACGAGCCAGCCGAGGCCATGACGATGTTCGAGCACAGGTGCGGCATGTTGCCACGGTAACACGAGAGATATTCGGGTCCTTTATGTGTGGAACCGTGGCGACCACGGCAAGCGTTGCTAATGGCTTGCCCATTACTTCGAAGAGCGTCGAAAACTGGTGTAACGACGACCTAGCGCTCCCCCCCACTAGCTATTCTGTAGTTGGGAGACTTACAGCACCAACCATCGGGACTATCTACCCCTGCGACACGCCGCCTATTCGGGCGAAAGCATGAGGTAACCAAATGAAACTGATCCGATACCCCGATCTTGTCGCGAAGGGCATCGTCAATTCGCGCATGACGCTGAAGCGGCTGATCGATACTCAAAATTTCCCCCGGGGCGTCTTGATCACGCCAAACGCTCGGGCGTGGGACGAAGGGAAGTCGACGCATGGATCGCGGAGAGGCCGGCGGCGCGCAAGCCCTCGACGCGTAAAGCCAAACAACAGGCCCAGTCTCAGGTCTCGGCGTGATCGATGGATACCCCAAAAAGCGCGAGGGCCGCGCCCACAAGAGCGGGTAGCGACCCTCGGATGGAGCAGCTTCCCGGCCGGCTCGATCAGCACGATAGCCAAACCCTCGGCCTCTTTGACAAGGTGAAAGCAACATCGTTCTCGGGATAGACCTCGGCGTAAATGGCGCTCTGAGCGCTGTGTCGAGCAGCGCGCTACTTGCGGCAACCGACATGCCAGTCCTCGCCGATGGACCCGCCAGTCGGAGAACTGTCAATGCAGCGTTGCTCGCCGAGATCGTCGCTCGTTTTCATGCGACCCGAGCTTTTGTCGAGTATGTCAACGCTCGACCTGGGGAAGGAGCAGTTGGAGCTTTTGCTTTCGGACGCTCCCGGGGGGTTGCGAGGGCGTCCTCGCGACATTAGGGATTCCAGTCACATTTCTTGCTTCAACATGGAAGCAACTCGTCGGGATTCCTCCTGGCAAGGCCGGAGCGAAGGACGCTGCGCGATCCGAGGCGATACGTCGCTGGCCCGACAAGGCCGCGCTCTTCGCCCGCGTCAAAGACGATGGACGCGCGGAGGCGGCGCTGATCGCCATAGCCGGCCTCATGCGGGAGGGCGGACGATGAGCGAGAGCCACGCGCGCCCCGGCAACACGGCCTTCTCCAGAGGCTATCGCAGCGGCGGACGAGTATGTCCTCGACGAACTCTGGGAAGCATTCGAGCGGATCAGAACTTATGCCGTAAGCGGCCGAGAGGCCGCCAGTCGCGGTGACAGGGACGAGATCAGGCTGCGCCTCGGGTTCAGCTCCGCGACAGCTTTCACTAGCAGTCGAGATCCACAATCTTCTCTCGCTGGAGCCTATCAAGGCCACTGACGCCTCCAGGAGGTTTTGGCGAACAGTGCGCAGAAACTCCCAGACCGCGCCCCGAACATCGAGGGCGGCCGCGTGAGCGTAGGATATCCGGGGGACTATGTGTCGTGGCCGCGCGACAGGCAGAACCGCGCGTACGCTGAAGGGGCCTATGCTGACCGCAAGCCCTCGACGCCCGCCACTCTAAAGACAGCCGCCCAATTTTGCGCCGAATACGTTCCGCTCAGCTACGCGGTCGAGCCGATCATCCGATCTCGCTCGCTCTACACACTTACGGCCAAGACCGGAGCGGGAAAGACCGCTCTCATGGTCGCTGCGGGACTGGCAGTCCCAACCGGCCGAAGTGACATCCTTGGCTCCGAGGTGGAAAGGGGCCGCGTCGCCTATCTTGCGTTTGAAAATCCTGACGACGTGAGAATGCGGCTCATGATCGCCGCCCATTTGCTCAACATCGATTTGAGCGTCTTGGCCGACCGCCTCGTCGTTCTCGACGTCAGAATGAAGCCGGAGGACGTGCTCGCAAAGCTCGCCTCAGCATCCCAGGGCGGTCTCTTCTCTCTCGTTATGGCGGATACGTTGGCGGCGTGGTTCGACGGGAAGGACATCAACGACAATGTGCAGGCGGGCGACTTTATCCGACGGGTTCGCCCGCTCACGGCGTTGCCCGGCAACCCCAGCGTCCTAGTCGCGGCGCATCCAACCAAGGGAGCAGGCGAAGACCAGCTCGTCCCCTACGGTGGCGGAGCGATCTTGAACGAGGTCGACGGCAATCTCACCCTATGGCGAAAGCCCGATACCGGGAGTGTTCATCTTCATTGGCAGGGGAAGTTGCGCGGGCTCGAGTTCGCGCCGCGGCCGTTCCGGTTCGAAATCGTCGGCAGCCCGGACATTCTCGACAGCAAGGGCCGTCAGGTTCAATTGCCGGTCATCCGACCGTGCGCCGAAGCAGAAGACGAACAGCGGCAAGCGGCGGAAGTCAATCTCGACGCCGCGCTTTTGCGCGCCATGAAGGACAATCCGAGCGGCTCACAGGCAGACTGGGCGACTGCGATCGGCATCAAGAACAAGAGCGGCGTGAACAGGCGCCTGCAAAGTCTCAAGTCCGAAAAGCTCGCCGACGTGGTCCTAGGCCGATGGTTCATCACGGCGAAGGGCGAAAAGGCGCTCAAACCTGGCGCAAAAACATGAGCAACGCCCCCATTGAAATCATTGGGAAATTGGTGGAACGCAAAAATCAGCCCGTGGAACGCGTTCCACATGGAACGGGAACGGCAACGGCAACACCGCAACTATTTGATATCACGAGCGTTCCATTGGAACGCCCCGAACAACGCAACTCGTTAGCGTTGCTCCGTTCCCGCTTTCTCTCTTCTAGAGAAGCGGAACGAGCAACACGAGCAACGATTTTCGAAGTCCACGCATCGGGAAGCCGTCCCACGCCTCCGCTCGAATTTTTTCACTCGGCACCTGACTTCGGCTCTTAGAAACACGGAACACGCGATGTGTAGTCGCGTGATTACGGTCGGAAATCGGCCAGCTCTAAATTAATTAATATTCCATGATATCAAACGGT